>NZ_CP043567.1:0-852500 GCF_014109845.1 Stenotrophomonas acidaminiphila
TCGGTTATGCCTGCAACGAAGCCCCGGAATTCATGCCGGCGCCGATCTACTACTCGCACCGCCTGGTCGAGCAGCAGGCCAAGGTCCGCAAGAAGAAGAACTCGCCGCTGCCGTGGCTGCGCCCGGACGCCAAGAGCCAGGTCACCCGCGCGGGCGGCCAGATGGCAAGATCGCGTGTGGTGTTGTCGACCCAGCATGACCCGGGCGTGAAGCAGAAGGACCTGATCGAGGCCGCGTGCGCGAGCACATCCTCAAGCCGGTCCTGCCCAAGGCGTGGCTGGACGCGCTGCCGAAGAACAAGGTGCACATCAACCCGACCGGCATCTTCGTGATCGGCGGCCCGGTGGGCGACTGCGGCCTGACCGGCCGCAAGATCATCGTCGACACCTACGGCGGCATGGCCCGCCACGGTGGCGGCGCGTTCTCCGGCAAGGACCCGTCCAAGGTCGACCGCTCGGCCGCCTACGCCGCCCGCTACGTGGCCAAGAACGTGGTCGCCGCCGGCCTGGCCGACAAGTGCGAAGTGCAGGTCTCCTACGCCATCGGCGTGGCCGAGCCGACCTCGATCTCGGTCACCACCTTCGGCACCGGCAAGATCGCCGACGCGCAGATCGAGAAGCTGATCCGCGCGCACTTCGACCTGCGCCCGTACGGCATCATCAAGATGCTCGACCTGATCCACCCGATGTACCAGCAGACCGCCGCCTACGGCCCACTTCGGCCGCAAGCCGAAGGAATTCTCGTACGTCGACGGCGACGGCAAGACCCAGAACGCCACCGCGTTCTCGTGGGAGAAGACCGACCGCGCCGAGGCGCTGCGCAAGGCCGCCAAGCTCAAGTAAGCCCGGCCCGGCAGGCACCGACCGGAAAGGCCGCCCGCACGGGCGGCCTTTCCATTTGCGGATGGACCAGCGGCGCGTGCATCCAGCCACCATGCCGGGTTAGCCTGCGGCTCCGCCCATCGCGTCGCCGCCCATGTCCGCACCCACGCCCCACCAGTTGTCGATGACCGTGCTGATGACCCCGGAGATGGCCAATTTCTCGGGCAAGGTGCACGGCGGCGCGGTGCTGCGCCTGCTCGACCAGGTCGCCTATGCCTGTGCCAGCCGCTATGCCGGCAACTACGTGGTCACCCTGTCGGTGGACCAGGTGATGTTCCGCCAGCCGATCGCAGTGGGCGAACTGGTCACCTTCCTGGCATCGGTGAACTACACCGGCACCCTCGTCGATGGAGGTGGGCATCAAGGTGGTGGCCGAGGACATCCGCAAGGGCAGCGTGCGCCACGCCAACAGCTGCTTCTTCACCATGGTCGCGGTGGACGACGACGGCAGGCCCACGCCGGTGCCGCCGGTGCCGCCGCTGCAGCCGGCGACCGGCGACGAGACGCGTCGCTATGCCGCGCGCAGATCCGCCGCCAGCTGCGGCAGGACATGGAGCAGCGCCACCGGGAGCTGCTCGGCAGCAGCCCCGCCCCCGCCACGCAGACGCGGTCCCCGTAGCGCCGCGCCGGCGCGCTGCCGGCCGCTGCAACCGGAACGGGGACGCGGGCGGGCACCGCAAGCGCGGCGCCGGTCAGCCCCATCATGGCCACCGCGCCTTCAGCGGCCGCCGGCCGCGGCGATCACGTCCCTTGCCTTGTCGCGGACCGAACGCATCCCGGCATCCAAGTGCGCGGGGTCCATCTTCACCACCGGGTCCAGGTAGCGGGTGCGCAGCACGCTGGCCTCGTCCGGGCGCTGCAGGCGCTGCAGCAACGCGTACAGGCGCGCGGCGCTTTCGATCGTGTTCGGCGCCTGGGCGCCCAGCTTCTGCGTACGCAGCTGCAAGGCCGTCGCATAGGCCGCACGCGCCGGTTCCAGCCGGCCCAGGGCGAGCAGGATGTCGCCGTTCAGGCTCCATGTTCCGGCGATGATCGGGTGGTCCGCCGCGAGCGTGCGCCGCTGGCCCTCGAGCAGCGCTGCGCATGCGGCAACGCCTGCGCGTGGCGCCCCTGCCGGTGCAGCAGGCTCGCCAGGCTGCCCTGCGCCAGCAGGGTATTGGGATGATCCGGACCGCGGTGCTGCAGGTGCGAATCCAGCACGGCCTGCTGTACCCGCAGCGCCTGCGCCATGACCCGGCACTGGCGGCCGGGTCGTCGGCCAGCGCGCCGCGCTTGCTCAGCACGCCGACCAGCCCGGTCATCGGCGACACGGCCTGGGCGCTGTCTTCGCCCTGCTGCTGGCGCCGGTACTCGACGACGCGCTCGATATCGGCCCTGCACCTGGGCCAGCGCCGCATCGTCCCGGGCAAGCGCGAAGCCGTTGGTCGCCACCAGGTAGCGCGCCGACACGGTGTCCGGATGGCCTTCGCCGTAGCGCCGCGCCAGCACGTCGGCCACGCTGCGGGCCAGCACCTGCGACTGTTCGAACTGCTTCTGCTCGCGCAGCAGCTTGGCCTGGACCAGCGCCACGTACAGCGTGTCGCGATGCGTGGCCCCCAGGGCCCGCTGGTACAGCGACAACAACGCCTCGGCCTCCGGCCCGGCCTTCTCGCGACGGCCGGCCTGGATCAGCGCGTCGATGCGGTAACGGCGCAGGCGCAGCATGCGCTCGTCGCTTTCCGGCAGCGCGCCGCCGACACCCGTGCGGATCGCGTCGTAGGCGGCGATGGCGTCGTCGAAGCGGCCCTGGATGATCATCACGATGGCCCGCCCCAGTTCGGCCTCCAGCCGCTGCGGATCGCTCATCGGCCGTGCCGCGGTGGCGGCGTGCACCTGCATGTACAGGCGCTGCGCCTCGTCCGGGCGCCCGAGGGTGACCAGCACCCCCGCCAGCGCCAATTCCGTAGACAGCCGCTCCGGGCTGTCCGCTGCCAGCGCCTGCCCGCTGCTCCAGCACCCGCCGCAACTGCGCCTCGGCGCCCGACGTTGCTGCCGATCGCATGCAGCACGCCCGGCCAGCGACTGCCTCAGCTCCGCCGCCAGCGCGGCGTCGTCGTCCACCTCGTTCCCGATCCGGTCCAGCGCATGCGCCACCACGTAGGTCTCCAGCGCATCGCGGGCGAGGTCGGTGGCACCGCGCGCGGCCGCGGCATCCACCAGCTGCAGCACCTGCGGCGAAGCCAGTTTCCGCCCGGATGCCGCATCGGCCTTGAGCAGCATGTCCTTCTGCGCTTCGGCCAGCGAGCGCCCCATTGCCTGGATGTCCCACGCTTTCCAGCGTGCTCCGCTGGAAATCGAGACGATTCCGCTGCAGCTCCTGGCCGCGGGCGTTCGGCCAGCGCCTGCTGCGCCCGCGCCTCGCGCAGGGCCAACACCGAGGCCAGCAGGCCGCCCAGTACCGACAGCAGCACCAGCGTGGCGGCGGCCAGCGGCCAGGCATTGCGCCGCAGCAGCCGCCGCGCGCGATAACCGCGCTCGCCGGCGCGCGCGCTGACCGGGCGATGGGCCAGGGTAACGGCGCAGGTCCTCGGCCAGTGCCGCGACCGAGGCGTAAGCGGACGCTCCGGCTCCTTGCGCAGCGTCTTGAGCACGATGGCATCGATGTCGGCCGGCACCGCGCGGGTGCGCGGCCGCGGCGTGCCGGTGTCGCGCAGCCCGGCGACTGGGCGGCGGCACGTCGGTGTTGGCGATGGCGTTGTACAGGCCGGCCGGATTGTCGATCTCGGCGAACGGCAACTGCCCGCAGACCAGCTGGTACAGCACCGCGCCCAGCGAGTAGACGTCGGTGGCGGTGGTCAGCGGCTGGCAGGCGAGCTGCTCGGGGCTGGGCATAGGCCAGGGTGAGCGCATGCTGGCCGGTACGGGTATCGCCGGGCCGCCGCGCTGTCCTCGTCGATCAGGCGGGCGATGCCGAAATCCAGCAGCCGCGGCTGGCCGCGGGCGTCGACCAGGATGTTGGCCGGCTTGAGATCGCGATGGATCACCAGGCAGCGGTGCGCCTCGGCCACTGCTTCGCAGATCCTGACGAACAGCGCGATGCGCTCGTCCAGCGGCAGGTGCGCGGCGTGCACGTCCCACGCGCACGCCTTCGACGTACTCCATGGCCAGGAACGGACGGCCGTCGGCGAGGGATGCCGCCGTCGAGCAGGCGCGCGATGCCGGGGTGGTCCAGCCGTGCCAGCAGCTCGCGCTCGCGGGCGAAAGCGTTCGCGCAGTTCCGGCGACGCCTCGGCCACCGGGTTGAGCAGCTTCAGCGCGACCTTCTGCACGAAGCCGCCGTGGCTGCGTTCGGCCAGGTACACCACGCCCATGCCGCCGGCGCCCAGGCGCTGCAGCAGGCGGTACTCGCGGCTGGCGTCGGCCGATGCCTCCTGGCCGCTGAGGTCCTGCCCCCGGATCGGGCGGCGGCAGCCCGGGCGAGCGGCAACGACACCACCAGCGTCTGGTCTGCCTCCATGCCGGCAAGCAGCGCCCGCACTTCATCGGCGATCGTCGCGTCGCCGCCCGCCTCGCGGACGATCAGTTCCTCGCGGGCGCTGCCCTGCAGGTCCAGCGCCTGCAGCACGATCTGCTTGACCCGGTGGTAACGCGCCGCGTCGCCAGCGTTCCCCTCCCCTTCGCGCATCGTCCCCATTCCCCGTTCCCCTCCCCGTGCGGCAGGCCGCCGTCAGCCGGTATTCTGCACGCCCTGCGACACCCCGTTCACGCAGGCCACCAGCGCGCGCAGCAGCGCCTCGTCCTCGCGGCCACTGTGCCGCCAGCGCTGCAGCAGGTCCACCTGCAGGGTGCTGATCGGGTCGATGTAGGGGTTGCCGCAGGCGGATGGACAGCGCCAGCCGCGGATCGTGCGCGAGCAGTTCCTGCTGCCCCGCTGAGCCGCTTGGACCCAATGCCCGGGTCAGCGCCAGCTCTTCGCGGATCACCGGGAAAGAAAGCGCGCGTGCAGCGGCCCGGCCAGGCGCGAGAACTGCTCGGCGATGTGGATGTCGCCCTTGCTCAGCACCATCGCCATGTCGTCCAGGAAGGTGGCGAAGAACGGCCAGTCGTGCGCCATCTCGCGCAGCCCGCTCCTCGTGGCCCGCATCGGCCGGCGGCCTGCAGGCCGCTGCCCACGCCGAACCAGCCGGGAATCACCGCGCGCGCCTGGCTCCAGGCGAACACCCACGGGGATCGCGCGCAGGTTGGACAGGGCCGCGTCCTGGCCGAGCCGGCGCGAGGGCCGCGAGCCCAGGGTCATGCGCTCGATCACGTCGATCGGAGTGGCGTTGCGGAAGTAATCCATGAACTGCGCGTCGCCGACGAAGCCACGGTAGCGGCGCGCGCTCTCGGCCGCGGACGATGTCCATCACCGGCGTCCACAGCCGCTCGCGCGGCTCGGCGGCGGCGCGGGCGCAGGCTGGCCCGCAGCACCGCGCCGGCGGCCTGCTCCAGCGAGCGCAGCGCCCAGCGCGCGGATGCCGTACTTGCGGTGGATCACCTCGCCCTGCTCGGTGACCCGCAGACGGCCGTCGATGCTGCCCGGCGGCGAGGCGTCGACCGCATGCGTGGTCTTGGTGCCGCCACGGCTGATCGAACCGCCGCGGCCGTGGAAGAAGGTCAGGCGCACGCCGTGGGCGGCGGCCACGGCCAGCAGTTCCACCTGCGCCTGCTGCAACCCCCAGCGCGAGGCGGCGATTGCCACCGTCCTTGCCGCTGTCCGAGTAGCCGAGCATCACCATCTGCACATCGCCACGCGCGGCCAGGTGCGCGCGGTACACCGGGTCGTCCAGCAGATCGCCCAGGGTCGCGGTGCCGTGGTGCAGGTCGTCCACCGTCTCGAACAGCGGCGCGATGTCCAGCGGCACCGCGTTGCCGGCGTCGACCAGGCCCGCCACGGCGCGCCAGCGCCAGCACCGCGAGCACGTCGCCGCGGTCGTGGGCCATCGAGATGATGTAGCTGCCCAGCGCGTCGGCACCGTGCCGGGCGCGCGCATCGGCCAGCGCCGCGAACACCTTGTCCAGCCGCTTGCCCGGCTTCGTCGTCGCCCCGCGGCAAGGTCGTCTCGCCGGCGGCATAGGGCGCCAGCAGGCGGGCGCGCGCCGCGCCGTCCAGCGCCTCGAATGCCGCCTGCCCCGCCCAGCACCTCGGCCAGCGCGCGCGCATGCACGCTCGATTCCTGGCGCACGTCCAGCCGCGCCAGGTGGAAGCCGAAGGTGCGCACGCGCCACAGCAGGCGCCGCACCGAGAACCAGCCGGCGTGGCGGCCGCGGTTCGCGTCCAGGCTGTCGAGGATCAGCTGGATGTCGTCGACCAGTTCATCCGGCGAGCGGTACGCGCCCCCGGCATCGTCGAGCGTGGCCTGCAGCCGCGCGCGCATGCGGTCGTTGAGCAGGCGGTAGGGCATGTCGGCGTGGCGCGGGCGCGACTGCACCTGCGGCAACAGCGCGCCGATAGGCATCCACGCGCGCGCGCACCGCCTCGCTCACCCCGACCAGTTCGGTGGACTGGCTGAGCAGGCTGGCGAGCTTGAGCAGGTCCTTCTGGTACAGCTCCAGCACCGCGGCGCGCTGCGCGTTCAAGGTGGCGGCGATGGTGCCCGCATCGACATTGGGGTTGCCGTCCATGTCGCCGCCCACCCAGGTGCCGAAGCGCACCAGCCGCGGCAGCGGCAGGGTGCGGCCCCAGGTGTCGCGCAGCGCCTGCTCCAGCGATTCGTAGAACACCGGCATCACCCGGTACAGCACCCGGGTGAGGTAGAAGCCGACGTGCTCGCGCTCATCCTCCACGCCGGGCCGCACCGGCGATGAATCGGCCGGTCTGCCACGACGCGGTGAGCGCCATGCGCAGGCGCGCGGTATCGGCGGCCTGCTCGCCCCGGCGTGCGCTGGCCGTCGAGGTTGTCCACCAGGCTCGCCACCATCAGCTGCTCTTTTTTCCAGCAGCGCGCGGCGCACCGCCTCGGTGGGATGGGCGGTGAACACCGGCTCGATGTCGATGCGCGGCAACCACTGCACCAGCTCTTCCAGGGTCACGCCCTGCGCCTTGAGCTGCTGCAGAGCATCCCTGCAGGCCTTCGGGCTGCGGACGCTTGGTGCCGGGCGCGCTGGTAGTCGCGGCGGCGGCGGATGCGGTGCACGCGCTCGGCGATGTTCACCACCTGGAAGTAGGTACTGAACGCGCGCCACCAGCGCCTCGGCCTGGCGCGGCGTGCGCCCGGCCAGTTGCGCGCTGAGCGTGGCCAGCGGCGCCTGGCTCTCGCGGCGCGCGATCGCGGGCGGTGCGCACCTCCTCCACTTCATCGAGGAACGCGGGCGAGACCTGTTCGGAAAGGAGATCGCCGACCATCGCGCCGAGGCGACGGACGTCGTCGCGCAGGGGCAGGTCGGGGGTGGCGAAGACGACGCTGCTGCGGTACTCGTTCATCCAGGAACCGGAACCTCGGAAGCGGGAACGTCCCCAAGCCTAACTGAAAAATTCCGCGTTTTTTTGCAGTGCATCAACCGGAGAAATGGTTGCATCTGCATGTTGTCCGACGGCTGTCGTTGCGGACATCGGAATGGCGGCCGCGGGCGCCTCGCCGTGGACAGTGGATGACCGGGGTGACGGCGGGATTCCTGCAGCAGCACTCGCTCCCGGCGAGAATGCTGGAGAGGGCGCCGCGAAGACACGGCGCCACCGCAGCCGGAAAAAAAAAAGCCCCACGGCCTGCGACGCAGACCGTGGGGCGGGGCGCGCGGAACGCCGGCATGCGCCGGCCCGCGGCGGGATTACCGCTTGCCGTCCTTCGCCGGTGCCGCCAGCCAGCGGTCCAGCCAGTCCTCGCTCTCGGCGAGCATGGTCATGATCGATTCGCGCGCGCGGTAGGCATGCGATTCGTTGGGCAGCATCACCAGCCGCGCGTTGCCGCCCAGGCCCTTGACCGCGGCGAACATGCGCTCGCTCTGCATCGGGAACGTGCCCGAATTGTTGTCGTCCACACCATGGATGAACAGGATCGCGTCCTTGATGTCGCCGGCCGTAGTTGAACGGCGACATCTTCAGGTAGGTGTCCTGCACCTGCCAGTAATTGCGCTCCTCGGCCTGGAAGCCGAACGGGGTCAGCGTGCGGTTGTAGGCGCCGGAGCGGGCGATGCCGGCCTTGAACAGGCGCGTGTGCGCCAGCAGGTTGGCGGTCATGAACGCGCCATAGGAATGTCCGCCGACGGCGATGCGGCCGCGGTCGGCCACGCCACGGCGCACCACTTCGTCCACCGCCGCCTGCGCGCTGGCCACCAGCTGCTGCACGTAGGTGTCGTTGGGCTCGGCATCACCCTCGCCGACGATCGGCATGGTCGGGTTGTTGAGCACCACGTAGCCCTTGGCCAGGAACGCCTGCGGGCCCCAGTAGCTGATCGCATTGAAACGGTGCGGGGAGCCGCTGACCTGGCTGGCATCGCCGGCCGACTTGAACTCGGCCGGATAGGCCCACATCAGCAGCGGGCGCGGACCGTCCTTCTTCGGGTCGTAACCGGGCGGCAGCAGCAGGTCGGCGGTGAGTTCGACGCCGTCGTTGCGCGTGTAGCGGATCTGCTCCTTGCTCACGCCACGCAGCTGCGGCAGCGGGTGCGTATTGCGGGTCAGGGCGAACGGAGCCGTCGCATCGCCCAGCGCACGGGTGTACAGGTTGGACGGCTCGTCGTTGGACTCGCGGCTGTACAGCACGCGCGGCGTGGGGCCGTCGATCACCGCCACCGGCGTCTCGTAGTACGGCGCCTGCGAATGGAACAGGCGCTCGCTGCTGCCGCTGTCCAGGTCGATCCGGTCCAGGAACGGGCCGGTCGCCTTGCGGCGAGGCACCGTCGCCGACGCGATAGAAGCTGCGCCCGTCGGCGCTGAACTGCAGGCGCGAACGGCCACCGTCGTCGGGCTGTAGCAACGGCGCGCCCGGATCGCCGTAGCGATCGTCGCCGGAACGTTCGGACACCAGCTGCGGCGCCTGCTCCGGATGGTCCGGGGCGATCTTCCACTCACGCACCTGGCGCGTCTTCCACCAGTACTCGTTGAGCAGGGCGACGTCGCCACGGCCCCAGCTGATGCCGGCATAGCGCGCGGCCAGGCGCGCCAGGGTCACCGGCGGCCGGTCGAACGGCGCGGCCTGGACCAGCACCGCGTCGCGGATCGCCGCCTCGCGCGCCGGATCGCCGCCATCCTGCGCTTCGGCCCAGACCAGGGTGGCCGGCGCGTCGGCGCGCCAGGAGATCGAACGCACTCCGGTCGGCACCGCGTCGTTGCCGGTGGGCAGGCCTTCGACCAGCGGCAGCCTGGCCACCGTGTGCGCGACCCGGCCCTGCGCGTCCAGCACCTCGATACGGCGCGGGGAAGCTGCCGACCGGCACCGCATAGGAGAACGGCCGCTCCACGCGCTGGCTGAGCAGATAGTTGCCATCCGGCGAGGATGACAGCCCCAGGTACAGGCCCGGCATGCCCAGCGGACGGCTTTCGCCGTTGATCGCCACCCGCACCGGCTGCGCCTGCAGGTAATACTCGAACAGGCGCGCGTCATGGTCGTTCTTCAACAGGTCCTGGTAGGTGCGCACCGAGCGCACGCCCCGGCCCGCCTCGGTCTGCTGCACCGCCGGTCCAGTGGGGATGCCATCGCCCACCGGCGCGGCGCCCTGGCCGGCCGGGCGCTGCATCACCAGCAGCGCAGCGCCGCCCGGCAGCCATGCATAGCCGTTGCCGACCACCGAGTTCAGCCGCTCGGCCACCCGCCGCGCGCTGCCGGCGGCCACGTCCACCAGCCACAGCTCGTTGCTGCCGCTGGCCGGGTCCACCTGGTTGAACGCCAGGTACTTCTGGTCCGGCGACCAGGCCAGCGAGGCCACCGACAGCGGCTGCGGCAGGCCGCTGATCTGGCGCTCGGCGCCATCGGCGGTGGAGATCAGCCACAGTCTGCTGCCGAACGAGAAACGGCTGTCGGAAAAGGTCCTGGGGTTGATCCGCAGGCCGGCCAGCTTCAGCTCCGGCTGCGCCACCTGGGCGATCGACGGCAGCGGCGGGGTCTGCAGCATCGCCGCCAGGTCGCGGCGCGGCGACAGCCGCAGGGTCGGCGCGCGCGGGGCGTCGACCACCGCCTGCAGCGCCGCCGACGGCAGGCGGTAGCCCTGGGCATCGCTGGCGGCGGCGTTGGCGGCCGGGGCGGCCGCCAGCAACGGCGGCACGGCCAGCAGCAGGCCGGCGCACAGCACCAGCGCCGCGGACGCGCGGCGGGGGCGGCGGGAAGCGAACATCGTCATGGCAATCCTCATCTGGGCGGTTTCAACCGCACACGTTAACAATCCCCGGCTGGCGGCTCCCCTGCCTTTGGTTGGGCAGGGCCGGCGCGCGATATAATCGGCGCCCCCGTCCGAGGGGCGCTGCGACCGCCGTGTGGAGTCCCCCGCAAGGGCCGGACCGGCACGGCGGCCAGGCTCGGACGGCACCGCATGCAACAACGGCGCCCGGCGAACGCGAGCCCTGCTCGCACCACACCGGAGCTTCACATGAACGCTGTTGCAAAGACCTTCTCCCAGGAAGGCGACTACAAGGTCGCCGACATCTCGCTGGCCGACTGGGGCCGCAAGGAAATCGACATCGCCGAGCACGAGATGCCCGGGCTGATGGCGATCCGCCGCAAGCACGCCGCCACGCAGCCGCTCAAGGGCGTGCGCGTGACCGGCTCGCTGCACATGACCATCCAGACCGCGGTGCTGATCGAAACGCTCAAGGACATCGGCGGCGACGTGCGCTGGGCCTCGTGCAACATCTTCTCCACCCAGGACCAGGCGGCCGCCGCCATCGCCGCCACCGGCACGCCGGTGTTCGCGTGGAAGGGCGAGACCCTGGAGGAGTACTGGGACTGCACCCTGGAGGCGCTGACCTTCAAGGCCGCCGACGGCACCCTGCTGGGGCCGGAACTGGTGGTCGACGACGGTGGCGACGTCACCCTGCTGATCCACAAGGGCTACGAGCTGGAGAACGGCAGCGACTGGGTGAACACCCCGTCCGGCTCGCATGAGGAACAGGTCATCAAGAACCTGCTCAAGCGCGTGCACGCCGAGCGCCCGGGCTACTGGACCCGCGTGGTCAAGGACTGGAAGGGCGTCTCCGAGGAGACCACCACCGGCGTGCACCGCCTGTACCAACTGGCCGAAGCCGGCACCCTGCTGGTCCCGGCGATCAACGTCAACGACTCGGTCACCAAGAGCAAGTTCGACAACCTGTACGGCTGCCGCGAATCGCTGGCCGACGGGCTCAAGCGCGCGATGGACGTGATGCTGGCCGGCAAGGTCGCCGTGGTCTGCGGCTACGGCGACGTCGGCAAGGGCTCGGCGCACTCGCTGCGCGCCTACGGCGCGCGCGTGATCGTCACCGAGATCGACCCGATCTGCGCCCTGCAGGCGGCGATGGAGGGCTTCGAGGTCAACACCATCGAGTCCACCCTGGGCCGCGCCGACATCTACGTCACCACCACCGGCAACAAGGACATCATCCGCATCGAGCACCTGAGCGCGATGAAGGACCAGGCCATCGTCTGCAACATCGGCCATTTCGACAACGAGATCCAGGTCGATGCGCTGAACGGCTACGCCGGCGTGAAGAAGATCAACATCAAGCCGCAGGTGGACAAGTACGTGTTCCCGAACGGCAACGCGATCTTCCTGCTGGCCGAGGGCCGCCTGGTGAACCTGGGCTGCGCCACCGGCCACCCGAGCTTCGTGATGTCCAACAGCTTCGCCAACCAGACCCTGGCGCAGATCGACCTGTGGGCCAACAAGGACAGCTACACGGCCGACGTCTACCGCCTGCCGAAGAAGCTGGACGAGGAAGTGGCTCGCCTGCACCTGGAAAAGATCGGCGTCAAGCTGACCACCCTGACCCAGGAACAGGCCGACTACCTCGGCGTGCCGGTCGACGGCCCGTTCAAGCCGGAGCACTACCGCTACTGACCGGCGCGCCGGTCATCGCGTGAAACACCACGACGGGCGCCGCAGGGCGCCCGTCATGCTTTCGCCGGACGCCCACGACCGCGGCACGTGTTCTCGCCGGCCACGCGCGCTTGCTACCCTGCGCGACCCTGCCCCGACGCCGTCCACCGACATGACGATGAAATCGATGCTTCCCGCCATCGCGGCCCTGCTGATGGCAGCCCTGCCAGGCATCGCCAGCGCGCAACCGGCGCTGCCGGCACACGACAGCTTCGTCATCCAGTCGCAGCGCCTGCAGGAGGCGCGCACCATCAACGTCTACCTGCCGCCCGCCGACGCGGCGGTGGCGCATCCGGTGCTGTACATGCCCGATGGCGGCACCGCCGAGGACTTCCCGCACGTGGCCGCCACGGTCGATGCCGGCATCCGCGCCGGCCGGATCGCGCCGCTGCTGGTGGTCGGCATCGAGAATACCCAGCGCCGCCGCGACATGACCGGCCCGACCCGGGTGGACAGCGACCGCCGCATCGCGCCGGTGGTCGGCGGCTCGGCCGCGTTCCGCGCGTTCATCGCCGAGGAGCTGGTGCCCGAGATCGAACGCCGTTACCGCACCACGGGCTCGCGCGGCATCATCGGCGAGTCGCTGGCCGGGCTGTTCATCGTCGAAACCCTGTTCGAGCAGCCGACCCTGTTCGATACCTGGATCGCCTTCAGCCCCAGCCTGTGGTGGAACGACGCGGCGCTCACCCGCAGCGCCGGCGTGCGGCTGCAGGGCATGCCCGGCCTGGAGGGCCGGATGCTGCTGGCCTGGGGCGACGAGGACACCATCGGCCCGCACGCGCAGGCGCTGTCGGACACGGTGAAGCGTGCCGGCCCTGCCCACCTGCAATGGCAGGCACTGCCGCGCCCGGACCTGCGCCACGACACCATCTACACCGCGCTCGAGGCGATGGCGATCGAGCGCATGTATCCAGCCACCCCCGGCAGCGGCGACGGCGGGCGCTGACCCTTCGCGGGAGGCGACCAGGCGCATGGCCGCAAGCCGGCGCGGATTCGGCTTCCGGTGGAGAATCCGACGCCGATCCCGGTTTGCCCTGACCCCGGTTCAAACATGTCGCTTTCGATCCACGAAGTACCGCCGACCGACGCGCCGCTGGCGCTGCTCCTGCTGGCCGATCCTTCCGAGTCCAAGGTACGCGCCTACCTGCCGGGCGCACGCTGTTTCGCCGCGCGCGTGGACGGCGCCATCGCCGGCATCTGCGCGGTGGTGACGCACGCGCCGGGCCGCCACGAGCTGATCAACATCGCGGTCGATCCGGCCTGGCAGCAGCGCGGCATCGGTTCGCGGCTGCTGGTGCACGTGATCGACACCTGCCGGCGGGAGGGTGCGCTACGGTTGGAAGTCGGCACCGGTGCCTTCGGCTACCCGCTCGCGTTCTACCAGCGGCATGGCTTCCGCGTGTTCCAGGTGGACCGCGACTTCTTCCTGCGCAACTACGACGAAGCGATCGTCGAGGACGGCATCCAGCATCGCGACATGCTGCGCCTGGCGCTCGACTACCGCCCGGCGCACTGAGCGCGCTCAGCGCCAGTTCGCGTTCGCTTCCCAGAATTCCACCGCGCGCCGGTAGGCATCGCGGTCGATGGGCACGCCCGAGCCGCCCTCCTCCACGCCGAGCGCATTGCGCATCATGGTGATCGGCGCCATCGGGATTTCCGCCGGCTCGGCGGTGTACAGGCAGCCGACCACGCCCCAGTCGGCCTCGATGGGCGCGCCCTCCTTGGCCAGCTGTTCGCGGCTGTAGAGGATGACGACCAGGTAATCGGCCACCGGCGGCTCCACGCCTTCGAACCAGCGCACCAGTACCGGCAGTTCCTCGCGCGTGCGCGCCTCGTAGGCCGAGCGCAGCAGGTGGCGGTTGCCATCGGTGACCGGCACCGTCAGGCAGCGGGTGGAGGTCCAGTTGCGGTGCACGTGCAGCTTGCAGAACGGCGCATAGCCATCGAGCACGCGCAGCGGCGCATGTGCGTTGAGGTGCCGCTCGAACTGTTCGGGCGTGCAGTCGCGGATCGTGTTCGGGCGCGGCGTGCGGGGGAACAGGCGGGTACGGGCGAAGGGGGTGAGGAAGATCGACATGGCCGGGACGTTCGGAAAACCCGGCCATTGTCGGCCATCGCCACCTGCCCGCGCACGCCGCGGCCGGGTCCGCGCCGGCAGTGGATGCGCGCTGCGCCCGGCATGCGCTGCGCATGCCCGCCCCGTCACCGTCACCGTCTGCAGCGTGAACCGCTGGCGCCACGCGCGGGATTCCGACACGGCTCCGACCCCCGCCCGCGCACCGTGGCGTTGTCGCTCACGCACCGGACCGCCGTCATGCATACCCGCCCCCTGCCGGGCGCCAGCAAGGTTCCCGAAGTCACCCTCGCTTTCTGGATCACCAAGATCCTCGCCACCACCCTGGGCGAGGTCGGTGGCGACGCGGTCACGATGTCGATGGGCCTGGGCTACCTGGCCGGCACCGCGCTGTTCGCCGTGGTGTTCGCCGCCGCCGTGGCCGCGCAGATCCGCGCCAGCGGCTTCCGGCCCTGGCTGTACTGGGCGGCGATCATCGCCAGCACCACCGTGGGGACCACCCTGGCAGACTACCTGGACCGCTCGCTCGGCATCGGCTACAGCGGCGGCAGCAGCGTGCTGCTGGCATTGCTGCTGGGCACCCTGTTCTGCTGGCAGCGCAGTACCGGCAGCGTTTCGGTGGTGGACATCAACTCGCGGCGCAGCGAGCTGTTCTACTGGCTGACCATCACCTTCTCGCAGACCCTGGGTACCGCGCTGGGCGACTGGGCGGCCGATACCCAGGGGCTGGGCTATGCCGGCGGCATGGTCCTGTTCGGTGGCCTGCTGGCGCTGGTCGCGGCACTGCACCTGACGACCCGCCTGTCCAGGACCCTGCTGTTCTGGGCCGCCTTCATCCTCACCCGGCCACTGGGCGCGGTGGTCGGCGACTTCCTCGACAAGCCGCTCGATCACGGGGGGCTGGCGCTGAGCCGTTACGCCGCCTCGCTGGTGCTGCTGATCGCGATCGTGGCCTGCATCGCGCTGTTGCCGCAGCGCGCCGCGCGGCGGGCCCACTGAACCCACGCACGGGCGCCCGGTGACAACGGAAACAATTGCACATCCATCTTGATGGAGAGATATAATCCCGGCCAGGCCCACTCACCGCCCCGCCATGACCGCGCTCAGCTTCGAGTTCTACCCGCCCAAGACCGATGACCAGCGCGCGCAGCTGGACCGCACCGCGAGCAAGCTCAAGGTGCATGCCCCCGAGTACGTGTCCTGTACCTTCGGCGCCGGTGGCTCGACCCTGAGCTACACCTCCGAGACGGTGCGCCACCTCAACCAGCACCATGGCCTGCAGGCCGCGCCGCACCTGTCCTGCGTGGGCGGTACCCGCGAGGAGATCCGCGAGCTGCTCAAGCTGTACCGCGCCATCGGCGTGCGCCGCATCGTCGCCCTGCGCGGCGACCTGCCTTCGGGCATGGGCTTCCCCGGCGACCTGCGCTACGCCTCGGAGCTGATCGCCTTCATCCGCGCCGAGCACGGCGACGCGTTCCGCATCGAGGTCGGCGCGTATCCGGAAACGCACCCGCAGGCCAGCGACGCGCTGGCCGACCTGCGCCATTTCAAGGCCAAGATCGACGCCGGCGCCGACGCCGCCATCACCCAGTACTTCTACAACGCCGACGCCTACTTCCAGTTCGTCGATGCCGCCGGCAAGCTGGGCGTGGACGTGCCGATCGTCCCCGGGGTGATGCCGATCTCCAACTTCAGCCAGCTGCGGCGCTTCTCCGAGCAGTGCGGCGCGGAGATCCCGCGCTGGATCGCCAAGCGCATGCAGGCCTATGGCGATGATGTCGACTCGGTGCGCGCATTCGGTGCCGACGTGGTGGCGGCGTTGTGCGAGCGGCTGATCGCCGGCGGCGCGCCGTCGCTGCACTTCTACACGCTCAACCTGGCCAGGCCGACCAGCGCGGTGCTGCAGCGGCTCGGCCACGGCTGATCCCCCGCCGGCGCGGGTACACATCCCGTCACGCGGCCGCGGGTTAGGCTTGGCCCATGCGATCGCTGCCGCTCCTGCTGCTCCCTGCCGCCCTGTGGGCGGGTGCCGCGCATGCGCAGCACGTCAACCGCTGCACCGACCCGCAGGGGCGGACGGTATACGGCGACAAGCCCTGCGAGGCGATGGGCGCGCGCGCGCGCCTGCTGCCCGAGGCGCGTCCCGCCGGCGCCAGCGGCCTGTACCGCGACAGCTGCGCGCGCCGGCTCAGCGAGGTGGTGGCGCAGATCCGCGCGGCGGTGGAGGCGCGCGACCCCAACCACCTGTCCGGCATCTATGCCTGGAGCGGGCTGTCCAGCACCGAAGCCACGCGGGTCATGGACCGCCTGGACGCCATCGTGCAGCGTCCGCTGGTCGACATCGCGCCGGTGTTCCCGCGTGACCCGGAGCTGCTGCCTGAAGGCGAAGGCGAGCATGCCGGCGGCGACGCTGCGGCCATGTCCACCGAGATGCCGGCGCGGCGCCCGCGCCCGGTCGCGCTGCGCCTGGAACAGACCCTCGGGCAGGGCGCCACGCCGTCGCGCACGCTGTTGAAACTGCGCCGGCAGTACAACTGCTTCTGGATCAGCCTGTAGCCGGCCGCGGCCACAACGCGCGGATCGCGGCCACGCCCTGCGCACCGTGCCGGCGCGCGGTGCCGATATCCGCCGCGGCCAATCCGCCGATGGCGTAGATCGGCAGCGACACCTGCTCGCGCAGCTGCTCGAACGCGGCCCATCCCAGCGGCGTCGCCCCGGGATGGCTGGCGGTGGCCTGCACCGGGCCGAGCACGGCGAAGTCGCAGCCCAGGCGCTGCGCGGCCTGCAACTGCGCCAGGTCGTGGCAGGAGGCGCCGACCAGGACGCTTTCCGGCAGCGGTCGCTGCTGCAGCTGCTGCAGCTGCTCGCTGCCCAGGTGCACGCCCACCCCCAGCTCCCTGGCCAGCGCGATGTCGCGGTTGAGCAACAGCTCGGCCTGGCGGCCGAGGCGGTCCACCGCGTCACGCGCCAACGCCGCGCGGTCGCCGGCCTGCGGCGTGCGCAGCTGCACCCGGCGGATGCCGGCGTCCACCGCGGCCTGCACGCCCTCCAGCCACGCTTCGCCGCCGGCCGCGGGCTCGGGCGTGACCAGGTAACGATCGGCCTGGCGCAGCGCGGCCACCACCGGCAGGTCCGCCGGCGGCATCGAATACCGGCCCAGCCTGTCCGGCGCCACCCAGGTGATGGCCTGCCCTTCGCGCCCGCGCGCGCTCCCCTTCCAGCGCTGCACCAGGCGCACTTCCAGGCGCAGGCGCTTGTCCGGATAGAGCTGCGGCACTTCCATCAGCCAGTCGCCGACCTCGGCCTCGATGCCAAGCTCTTCGTGCAGCTCGCGCGCCAGCGCCTGCTCGGAGGTCTCGCCCGGCTCGCGCTTGCCGCCGGGGAATTCCCACAGCCCGGCCATGTCGCTGGTGCCATTGCGGCGGTTGAGCAGGATGCGGCCACGCGCGTCGGTGATGACGGCGGCCACGACGTGGATCGAGCGCAACGGAGGAGTCATGCGCCGAGCATGCCGAAAACCCGGGGGACGGCGCAATCGCCTGCATGCGCGCAGTTTCGGCTTGGGCGCCCGTCGGGAAGGCCCGGTGTGGGGCGAGCCCCGCACCGGCGTTCCAGAGGTGCACGGCCGTGTCGATTGACTGCCGGCACCCATCGGGATCGCGCCTGCAGGCGGCTCCCTGGGTCGGCGACGCTATCGCGCGAAGCGCGACCGGCGACGCCGGCCCGAAGAGCGGGCCGCATGCCGGGGCCGGCCGGGGCGCGGGGGTGAGGGTGGCCTGCCTGTGCTGCAGCGCACGGCAGGCCAGGCGGACGCCCGGTGCGCTGCACCGGCCCGGGGAAGCAGAAAAGAGCGGGGGGCATGCTTTGCGGCGCAACGTGGCGCAACCGCCAGCAGCGATAGCGTGTCGCGGCCAATGGCCGGCACTACCGAATCCGTCCGGGGAAAGCCCCCTTGGTAAGGGGGCGCGGCGACAGCCGCGGGGATCGGGAGAAAGGAACGTGGGGCCCCAAGTCCGCACGGCGGACTTGGGGGTGTAGCCCGCAAAGCGGGCTACACCACGGTCAACTCAACTCAGTTGAGTTGACCGTGGCAGTGCTTGTACTTCTTGCCGCTGCCGCAGGGGCACGGATCATTGCGGCCGACCTTGGGCTCGGCGAGCGCGGCCTGCACCTCGGCCGCCTCCTCGTCGGCGCCGTAGCCGCCGTTGTCCTGGTGCTGGAACTGCGACATCTGCAGGCGCGCTTCGGCCTGCTGGCGTTCCAGCGCCTCCATCGCCGCCACTTCCTCCTCGCTGCGGATGCGCACGCGCGAGAGCAGCTGGATCACTTCGCGCTTGACGTTCTCCAGCATCTCCGAGAACAGTTCGAAGGCTTCCTTCTTGTATTCCTGCTTGGGCTGCTTCTGTGCGTAGCCGCGCAGGTAGATGCCCTGGCGCAGGTAATCCATGCGCGCAAGGTGTTCCTTCCAGCTCTGGTCGAGCACGGTCAGCATCACGTGCTTCTCCAGCGCGCGCATGGTCTCGGCGCCGACCGCCGCTTCCTTCTGCTCGAAGTGCCGCTCGATGTGGTCGGCAACGGCCTGGGCGATGCCCTCGGCATCCAGTTCCTCGTGCTGCTTGAACAGCCCCACCAGGTCCATCTGCACGCCCAGGTCGGACTCCAGCGTGGCCTGCAGGCCCGGCAGGTCCCACTGCTCGTCCACCGAGTTCGGCGGCACGAAGCGGGCCACCAGGTCGTAGATCACGTCGCCGCGGATGCCATCGATGTTGTCCTTGACCGACTCGGCGTCGAGCAGCTCGTCGCGCTGCGCGTAGATCACCTTGCGCTGGTCGTTGTTGACGTCGTCGAAGTCCAGCAGGTTCTTGCGGATGTCGAAGTTGTGCGCCTCGACCTTGCGCTGCGCCTTCTCGATCTGGCGGCTGACCAGGCGGTCCTCGATGACGTCGTCTTCCTTCATGCCCATCAGGCGCATCGCCTTCTGCACCCAGTCGGAGGCGAAGATGCGCATCAGGTTGTCTTCGAGCGACAGGTAGAAGCGCGAGGAACCCGGGTCGCCCTGGCGGCCGGAACGGCCGCGCAGCTGGTTGTCGATGCGGCGCGATTCGTGGCGTTCGGTGCCGACGATGTGCAGGCCGCCGGCGGCCTTGACCGCGTCGTGGCGCTCCTGCCAGGCCGCCTTGACCGCGGCCTTCTGCTCGGCGCTGGCCTCCTCGCCCAGTTCCTGCAGCTCGGTCTCCAGCGAACCGCCGAGCACGATGTCGGTACCGCGGCCGGCCATGTTGGTGGCGATGGTCACCGAGCCCGGGCGGCCGGCATTGGCGACGATGGTCGCTTCGCGGTCGTGCTGCTTGGCGTTGAGCACCTCGTGCTTCACGCCGGCCTTGCGCAGGTGCTCGGACAGCATCTCCGAGGTTTCGATCGAGGTGGTGCCGACCAGCACCGGCTGGCCGCGCTTGGCACATTCCTCGATGTCGGCCAGCACCGCGTTGAACTTGCCCTTGCGGTTGAGGAACACCTGGTCCGGGTGGTCCTTGCGGATGGTGGGCTTGTTGGTCGGGATCACCACCACTTCCAGGCCGTAGATGCTCTGGAACTCGTAGGCTTCCGTGTCGGCCGTACCGGTCATGCCGGACAGCTTCTTGTACATGCGGAACAGGTTCTGGAAGGTGATGCTGGCCAGCGTCTGGTTCTCGCGCTGCACCGGCACCCCTTCCTTGGCTTCCACCGCCTGGTGCAGGCCGTCGGACCAGCGGCGGCCGGCCAGGGTACGGCCGGTGAATTCGTCGACGATCACCACTTCGCCGTCGCGCACGATGTAGTCCACGTCGCGCTGGTAGATCGCGTGCGCGCGCAGCGCGGCGTTGAGGTGGTGGACCACCGTCAGGTTCTGCGCGGCGTACAGGCCGCCGTCGTTGTCGGCGTCGATGATGCCAGCCTGCCGCAGCAGGTCCTCGGCGTGCTCCATGCCCGCTTCGGACAGGTGCACCTGCTTGCCCTTCTCGTCGACCCAGAAATCGCCTTCGCCTTCCTCGGTCTCCTGCTTGACCAGCTGCGGCACCACGCGGTTGACGCGGATGTACAGCTCCGGCGAGTCGTCGGCCGGGCCGGAGATGATCAGCGGGGTGCGGGCCTCGTCGATCAGGATCGAGTCGACTTCGTCGACGATGGCGTAGTGCAGGCCGCGCTGGTAGCGGTCGGCGCGGGTCAGCGCCATGTTGTCGCGCAGGTAGTCGAAGCCGAACTCGTTGTTGGTGCCGTAGGTGATGTCGGCGGCATAGGCTTCGCGCTTGTCGCCATGCGGCATGCCCGGATAGACCACGCCCACGCTCAGCCCCAGCCAGTTGTAGAGCCGGCCCATCTGCGCGGCGTCGCGCCGCGCCAGGTAGTCGTTGACGGTGACCACGTGCACGCCCTTGCCTTCCAGGGCATTGAGGTACACCGGCAGGGTGGCGACCAGGGTCTTGCCTTCACCGGTGCGCATTTCGGCGATCTTGCCCAGGTGCAGCACCATGCCGCCGATCAGCTGCACGTCGTAGTGGCGCATGCCCAGCACGCGCAGCGAGGCCTCGCGGCAGACCGCGAACGCTTCCGGCAGCACCTTGTCCAGCGCCTCGCCGGCGGCGATGCGCTCGCGGAACTCGGGGGTCTTGGCCTTCAGCTGGTCGTCGGAAAGCTTCTGGATTTCCGGCTCCAAGGCATTGATCTTGGCGACGATACGGTTGAGCTGGCGGAGCTGGCGCTCGTTGCGGCTGCCAAAAACGCGGGTAAGCAGGCTGTTGATCATTGAAGGAACCGGTTTGAATGGAATGCCGTGCGCGGACCCCACCCCAAGCGGGACCAGCCGGGCACAAACGAAACAGGGCGCAATGCGCCCTGTCGATGGCAACGCCTATTGTAGCTTGGGGCGGGCGCCTGGCGATTCAAGCGCCCGCAGGCGCCCGTCAGCCACGCTGGACGCGGCCCACCGGGGTGGTGCCGCCGTCGCCCAGGAACTTGCGCGGGTTGACCACGCGCCCGTCCTGCCAGACCTCGAAATGCACGTGCGCGCCGGTGGAGCGCCCGGTGGAACCGGCCTTGGCCACTTCCTGGCCGACCCGGACCAGGTCGCCCTCGCGCACGCTCAGGCGCGAGTTGTGCGCGTACAGGGTCTTGTAGCCATTGCCGTGGTCGACCTCGACCACGTTGCCGTAGCCGCCCTTGACCCCGGAGAAGCTGACCACGCCTTCGGCCACCGCCGTCACCGGGTCGCCGACGCGGGCGTGGAAGTCCATGCCCTTGTGGGTAGCGGCACCGCGGCCGAACGGATCGGCGCGGGTACCGAAGCCGGAGGTCACGTAGCTGTTGCGGATCGGCATGCGCGAGGGCACGGCGTTCTGCTCCAGCTGGTGGTCGAACAGCAGCGATTCGAGCACCGACAACTGCCTGCCTGAAGCAGCGAAGCGCTGCTCCAGCACCTGTAAGTCGCTGTTGACCGCGCTCAGCGGGATGTCCTGCGCCGGGCCGGCATCGCCGTCACCCAGGCCGGGCGTTTCGTTGAAATCGAACTCGCCGTCCTCGAGCTTGCCCATCTGGGTCAGGCGTTCGCCGAGGGCGTTCAGGCGGGTGGCCTGGGCCTGCAGCTCGCCCAGCCGCGCCGCCAGCGCGTTGACCTGGGTCTGCGCATCGGCCTGCACCTTGGCAAGTTCGCGCTCCTGGCGTTCGACCTGCGCGCGCAGCGCCGCGTCGCCGGTCGCGCCGACGCCGAGGGTGAGCCCCACGCCGACCAGGCAACCCAGGCCCATCACGCTGCCCAGCAGGGCCTTTGGCCTATCCTCGAAAAACACCTGCAGGCGCGCCAACGGCGTTTTTGCCTGCTGCCCCCGAGTTTTGATTACGATCTTTTTGAATGCCATCGAAGAATTCTTATGTCTGAGCCGAAATCCAGCGTTCGTTCCCGCAGCGCGCCCAAACAGGCGCTGGAAGCGGTCATGGCGGACAAGGCCGGGAACCCGCTGCGACGAGCCCTGTGGCTCGATGCGCTGGACCGGCAGTTGCGCCCCCATCTGCCGCCTGCGCTGGCCAACCGTTGCCGGCTGGCCAATGTGGACGGCGAACACCTCGTTTTTCTCGTCGAATCGCCGGTCTGGCATGCCAAGGTCAGGCTTGCCGAAAACCAGCTGCTCGACGCGGCCCGATCCATCGGGCTGAAGGCCACCCGGGTGACCGTCAAGACTGCAACCGCGCCTGCACCCTCCCCGGTGCGCAACGACCAGCGCAGCACTCACGCAGTAACGGCCGCCACGCACAAAGGCCTGCGCGGCGCCCTGGCTTGTCTGGCGGATGTGAAGGGCACCCGTTCCTGAATGCGGGTGGGGTTGCTCCACCGCATCCGGGCATCCCGAAGGACCCCAGCACCAAGCCGGCAGGAATCCTAGCCGCGACTTGCAGTGGAGGAGTTAGTCTTTTGTTAATTAATCGTTAAATTCAGGCTGAAATGGCGCCTGGATTCACATTTTGTCTACGCCTATCGGTAGACCACCCATTCAGGCGTAGGCCGTCGCCCCGTAGACGATCGGGTCGGCGGCAGCCGGCGAATCGAAGCTCGCCCACTCCCAGGCACTGGCGTCGGCCAGCAGGGCGCGGACCAGCTTGTTGTTGAGCGCGTGGCCGGATTTGTAGCCCTCGTAGGCGCCCAGCACCGGGCCGCCGGCCAGGTACAGGTCGCCGACCGCATCGAGGATCTTGTGCCGCACGAACTCGTCGGCGTAGCGCAGGCCGTCGTCGTTGAGCACGCGGAACTCGTCCAGCACGATGGCGTTGTCCATCGAACCGCCCAGCCCCAGGTTGCGCTCGCGCATGTACTCCAGGTCGCGCATGAAGCCGAAGGTGCGCGCGCGGGAGATTTCCTTGATGTAGGCGGCGGTGGAGAAGTCGATCTCCACCCGCGACTGGCGGGCCGGGATCATCGGGTGGTCGAACTGGATGGTGAAGCCCAGCCGGTAGCCCTCGTGCGGTTCGAAACGGGCGATCTTGTCGCCGTCGCGCACTTCCACGGTCTTGAGGATGCGCAGGAAACGCTTGGGCGCCGGCTGCTCGACGATGCCCGCCGACTGCAGCAGGAACACGAACGGACCCGAGGAACCGTCCATGATCGGCAGTTCGGCCGAGGACAGCTCGACGATGGCGTTGTCCACGCCCAGCCCGGCCATGGCCGACATCAGGTGCTCGACGGTCTGGATCTTGGCGCCTTCGCAGGTCAGGCCGGTGCACAGGGTCACCTCGGTGACCAGGTCGGCGCGCGCCGGCACTTCCACCACCGGGTCCAGGTCGACGCGGCGGAACACGATGCCGTGGTCGACCGGCGCCGGGCGCAGGGTCATGTAGACCTTGTCGCCGCTGTGCAGGCCGACGCCGGTGGCGCGGATCGTGTTCTTGAGGGTGCGCTGCTGGATCATCGGGGTACGTTCTGGAGGGACCGCCCGGAGCGCGGCCATAACCAAACAAGAATAACACGCATCAACATCCGTCCCTGGCGTGCGGCCACCCCGCCTCCTCCGGGGAGGCGAAGCTGCCGCCGGGCCGATCCTGGCCCGGCAGCAACGGACATGGATGCTGCCACCGGGGAGGACAACCCCGGCGTCTACGACAACTCACCACCTGCCGGCCATGCCGCCCGCCGAGGGCGCCCCGTCGGGAC
Organism: Stenotrophomonas acidaminiphila; assembly: GCF_014109845.1. NCBI lineage: Bacteria > Pseudomonadati > Pseudomonadota > Gammaproteobacteria > Lysobacterales > Lysobacteraceae > Stenotrophomonas > Stenotrophomonas acidaminiphila. The sequence continues at coordinate 23,657 of NZ_CP043567.1, forward strand.
GCCCGGCGATGGCGACCGGCCGGTCAGTCGGCCTGGCGGCGGAGGAACGCCGGGATGTCCAGGTAGTCGCTCGGCAGCTCCGCCGCGGCCGGTGCGGCCGCCGGGGCCGAGGCGGCCACGGTGTCCGAACTCGGGCGACGCAGGCCCATGCCCAGCGAGCTGCCCACCGCCTTGGCCACGGCGTCGGCCGGGCTTTCGTAGTCGCCGCCGAACTCGGCCTGGCCGGTGGTGGCATTGCGCACCAGCTTGATCGGCGCACGCTCGCCCGGGCGCTGCGCGCTCTTGGCCACGGCGCGGTTCAGGCCGGTGGCGACCACGGTCACCCGCACCTCGTCCTGCATGTCCGGGTCGAGCACGGTGCCGACCACCACGGTCGCGTCTTCCGAGGCGAAGCCGTCGATGGTGCGGCCGATCTCGTCGAACTCGCTCATGGTGAAGTCCGGGCCGGCGGTGATGTTGACCAGGATGCCGTTGGCGCCGGCCAGGTTCACGTCGTCCAGCAGCGGGTTCTGGATGGCGGCCTCGGCGGCGGCCTGGGCGCGGTCGTCGCCGCGGGCGGTGCCGGTGCCCATCATGGCCAGGCCCATCTCCGACATCACGGTGCGCACGTCGGCGAAGTCGACGTTGATCAGGCCCGGGCGCACGATCAGGTCGGCGATGCCCTGCACCGCGCCCTGCAGCACGTCGTTGGCGGCGCGGAAGGCCTGCACCATGGTGGCGTTGCGGCCGAGCACGGTGATCAGCTTCTCGTTGGGGATGGTGATCAGCGAGTCGACGTGCTGGCTCAGTTCCTCGATGCCCTTGAGCGCGACCTGCATGCGGCGGCGGCCCTCGAACGGGAACGGCTTGGTGACCACGGCCACGGTCAGGATGCCCATTTCCTTGGCCAGCTGCGCCACCACCGGCGCCGCGCCGGTACCGGTGCCGCCGCCCATGCCGGCGGTGATGAACACCATGTCCGCACCCTGCAGGGCGTCCATGATCCGCTCGCGGTCTTCCAGCGCGGCCTGGCGGCCGACTTCCGGGTTGGCGCCGGCGCCCAGGCCCTTGGTGACATTGGTGCCGAGCTGCAGCTGCAGCTTGGCGCCGCAGTTCTTGATCGCCTGCGAATCGGTGTTGGCGGTGATGAACTCGACGCCGTCCACGCTGGAGTTGACCATGTGCGCCACGGCGTTGCCGCCGCCGCCGCCCACGCCCACCACCTTGATCACCGCATTGGGTGCCATCTTCTCGATCAGTTCGAAATGTGCCATGTCCATGTCCTCGTTATAACCGCTTCCGTTGGCGTGGCCCCGCAGGCGTCCTGCCCTTGGTCACCGCGCCGCCATTGCGGCAGTTGTCGTTGGAATCCCTCGTGGCCTGCGCCACTACGGGGTACCGCCCTGCTTCAATCACCGGCCAGCGGCCGGCGTTACCGCCCGCTCCGCGTCAGAACTCTCCGCGGAACCAGTTCTTCAATTTGTTGAACAGCGTGCCGGCGCGCCCGGTGGGCAGCGACGGACGCCGCGGGTGTTCGATCTGGCTGCCCATCAGCAGCAGGCCGACGCCGGTGGCGTGCACCGGGTTGCCGACCACCTCGCCCAGCCCGGTGACGTGCTGCGGGATGCCCACGCGCACCGGCATCTGCAGCATTTCCTCGGCCAGCTCGACCACGCCTTCCATCTTCGAGGCGCCGCCGGTGAGCACCATGCCGGCGCGCACCATTTCCTCGAAGCCCGAGCGCCGCAGTTCGGCCTGCACCATCTCGAAGATCTCCTCGTAGCGGCCCTGCACCGCCTGCGCCAGCGAGGCGCGCGGCATGCGCCGCGGCGGGCGGTCGCCGACCGACGGCACCTGGATGCTCTCCTCGGCGGTGGCCAGCTGCGCCAGCGCGCAGGCGTAGCGCACCTTGATCTGCTCGGCCTCGGGGGTCGGCGTGCGCAGCATGTGCGCGATGTCGTTGGTGACGTGGTCGCCGGCGATCGGCAGCGAGGCGGTGTGGCAGATCGCGCCCTGCACGAACACCGCGATGTCGGTGGTGCCGGCGCCGATGTCCACCATCACCACGCCGAGCTCGCGCTCGTCGGCGGTCAGCACCGCCACCGACGACGCCAGCGAGGACAGCACCAGGTCGTCCACCTGCAGGCCGCAGCGCTGCACGCACTTGCTGATGTTGGCCGCGGCCGACTGCGCGCACACCACCAGGTGCGCGTGCACCTCCAGGCGCACGCCGGTCATACCGACCGGGTTGCGGATACCTTCCTGCGAATCGTCCAGCACGTACTCGCGCGGGATCGCGTGCAGGATCTTCTGGTCGGCCGGGATCGCCACCGCCTTGGCCGCCTCCAGCACCCGGTCCAGGTCGCCCCAGGTCACCTCGCCCTCGCGGATCGGGGTGATGCCCTGCGAGTTGCGGCACTGCACGTGGTTGCCGGAGATCGAGGCGTAGACCGAGCGGATCTCGCAGCCGGCCATCAGCTCGGCTTCCTCGATGGCGCGCTGGATCGACTGCACCGTCGACTCGATGTCGACCACCACGCCGCGCTTGAGCCCGCGCGATTCGTGCGAGCCGATGCCGATCACCTCGATCGGGCTGCCCGGCGAGTACTCGCCCACCAGCGCCACCACCTTGGAGGTGCCGATGTCGAGGCCGACGATCAGTGATTTGTCACCCTTGCGATTCATGTCCTGTCCTGCGTCTGCTTTGCTGCCGGCGGCGGAGTTCCCCAGCTCAGCGTGAAACCGTTGGTGTAGCGGAGATCGGCGCGCACGATCGGCACCTGGGTGCGCGTGAGCTGCGGCAGCACGCGCACGAAGCGGCCCAGCCGCGAACGCGCGTCGTCGCGGCCGACGATGACTTCGGTGCCGTTGTCCAGCGCCAGCGACCAGCTGCCGCGCGCGTCCATCGCCACACGCCGCACGTCCATGCCCACCGGCGCGAACAGCGCGCGCGAATCGTTGTAGAGCTCGACCACCTCGGCGGTCTTGCTGTCCGGGCCGTCGAGCTCGGGCAACGGCGCGTCCTCCAGCCCGTGCGGGGTGGCGAACAGGCGCCCCTGCTCGGACAGCAGCCGGTCCTTGCCCCAGCGCGCGAACGGCTTGTGCTCGACCACGCTCACTTCCAGCACGTCCGGCCACTGCTTGCGCACCTGCGCGCTTTCCACCCAGGGCAACCGCTCCACCGCGTGCTGCGCGTCCTGCAGCTTCACCGCGAAGTAGCCGGCGCGCGCATACGGCAGCAGCGCCCTGCGCAGGTCTTCGCCTGGCACGCGCTTGAACTCGCCGTGCACCCGCAGCCGGGTCAGCGGCCAGCGCTCGGCGCCGACCCAGCCGTTGAGCACCGCGACCACCGGCAGCGCCACCAGGGCGATGGCCAGCAGCCAGGCGAGGATGCGCAGCAGCGCGCTCATGCCCGGCCTCCACGCGTCCGGGCGGTTCCGCACGGCCGCACCGCGCCCTGGCCGCGTGCGGCCCTGGACTTGGTGCATGCCGACGGAAGCAGCCAGGCGATCATTCGTCCCGCGCCTCCTGGAAGCCGCCGCTGGCGATCTGCTGGGCGACGTGGCCGATATCGCCGGCGCCCATCATCAGCAGCAGGTCGCCGTCGCGCAGCACGTCCGGCAGCACCGACACCAGGTCGTGGGCATGGCCGACCACCACCGGTTCGCTGCGGCCGCGGGCACGGATGGCGCGGGCCAGCGACTTCGAATCGGCGCCGGGGATCGGTGCCTCGCCGGCCGGGTACACCTCGCTCAGCACCAGCGCGTCGACTTCCGACAGCACCGCGGCGAACGCGTCGAACTGGTCGCGGGTACGGCTGTAGCGATGCGGCTGGAACGCCACCACCAGGCGCTGCTCGGGCCAGCCGCCGCGGGCCGCGGCGAACACCGCGGCCAGCTCGCGCGGATGGTGGCCGTAGTCGTCGATCAGCCGCACCCGGGCGCCCTTGGCGGTGGTGACCACGCCCAGGTCGTTGAAGCGGCGGCCCACGCCTTCGAACTTCTCCAGCGCCGCGGCGATGGTGTCCGGGGCCACGCCCAGCTGCCAGCCGATGGCGGCGGCGGCCAGCGCATTGAGCACGTTGTGGCGGCCGGGCAGCGCCAGCGTCACCGGCACGCTGCTGCCTTCGGGCAGGCGCAGGGTGAAGCGCATGCGCGCGCCGTCCTGCTCCACGTCCTCGGCGCGCACGTCGGCGTTGCCGCTCATGCCGTAGGTCATGACGTGGCGCGGGGTCTGCGTCGCCAGCGCGGCCACTTCCGGATCGTCGATGCACAGCACCGCCAGCCCGTAGAACGGCAGCCGCTGCAGGAACTCGGCGAACGCCGCCTGCACGCGGGCGAAGTCGTTGCCGTAGTTCTCCAGGTGGTCGGCGTCGATATTGGTGATCACCGCCACCAGCGGGTTCAGGCGCAGGAAGCTGCCGTCGCTCTCGTCGGCTTCGGCCACCAACCACTGCCCACCGCCGAGCTTGGCGTTGGCACCGGCGGCCAGCAGCTGCCCGCCGATCACGAAGGTCGGGTCCAGGCCGCCTTCGCTCAGTACCGCGGCGGTCAGCGAGGTGGTGGTGGTCTTGCCGTGGGTGCCGGCCACGGCGATGCCGCGGCGGAAGCGCATCAGCTCGGCCAGCATCGCCGCGCGCGGCATGATCGGGATGCGCTGGCTGCGCGCCTCCATCAGTTCCGGGTTGTCTTCGCGGATGGCGCTGGACACCACCACGCAGTCGGTGCCGAGCACGTTGGCGGCCGAGTGCCCGCGCATCACCCGCGCGCCCAGCCGCGCCAGGCGGCGGGTGGCGGCATTGTCGGCGTTGTCCGAGCCGGAGACTTCATAACCCAGGGTCAGCATCACCTCGGCGATGCCGCTCATGCCGGTGCCGCCGATGCCGACGAAATGCACCCGCGGGAACGCCCGGACCAGGTCGGTGGTGTCGTGGAGGCGGCGGATCATGCGCGGCCTCCGGCAAGGCGGGCGCGGGTGCGCGGTGCCGTGTTCATGCTGCTTCCTCGAGGATGATGTCGGCGATGCGTTCGGCCGCATCGGCCTTGGCCAGCGCACGCGCGGCCTGGGCCATCTGCATGCGTCGGGCGGGAGTGGCGGCGAGCGCGCGCAGCACGCCCTCCAGGTTGGTGGCCAGCGCGTCGTCCTGCTTCAGCAGTTCGGCGGCGCCGCGCTCGACCAGGTATTCGGCGTTGCGGGTCTGGTGGTCGTCGACCGCCGCGGCAAACGGCACCAGCACGCTGCCGACGCCCACCGCGCACAGTTCGGCCAGGGTGGAAGCGCCCGAACGGCACACCACCAGGTCGGCCCAGGCATAGGCCGCGGCCATGTCCTGGATGAAGGCATCGACGCGGCCGTCGACGCCGGCATCGCGGTAAGACCGCCGCGCTTCGTCGAGCAGCTTCTCGCCGCACTGGTGCCAGACCTCGATGGCGACGCTGCCGGCCAGCGCGGCCAGCGCCCGGGGCACTGCGTTGTTGAGCGCGCGCGCGCCCTGGCTGCCGCCCAGCACCAGCACCCGCATCGGGCCGCTGCGGCCGGCCAGGCGCTGCTCCGGTGCCGGCAGCGCGGCGATCTCCGCGCGCACGGGATTGCCGACGACCTCTTCGCCGGTGGCGAAGCTGCCGGGGAAGCCGGTCAACAGGCGCCGCGCGAAGCGCGACAGGATGCGGTTGGTCATGCCCGGCGCGCGGTTCTGTTCGTGCACCAGCAACGGCAAGCCGTGCAGGCGCGCGGCCATGCCGCCAGGGCCGGAGGCGAAACCGCCGAACGCCACCACCGCGCGCGGGTTGCGCTCGCGCAGGATGAAGCCGGCGGCGCGGATCGCGCGCAGCACCCGCAGCGGCGCCGCCAGCAGCGCCAGCTTGCCCTTGCCGCGCAGGCCGGAGATCGCCAGGGTGTCGATCGCGATGCCGTGCTGCGGCACCAGCCGGGTCTCCATCGCGCCCTCGGCGCCGAGCCAGGTCACCGGGATGCCGCGCTCGCGCAGCACCCGGGCCACGGCCAGCCCCGGGAAGATGTGCCCGCCGGTGCCACCAGCCATGATCAGCACCGGGCGCGCGTCATGCGACGGCCCCGGGCCGCCCTGCTGGCGAGTCCCGGCATGCGGCTGCGCCGGCTGCTGCGAGGGATGCGTCATCACGCGATCCTCCCGAAGGTCGGTTCGACACGCTGCTGCATGCGGCTGGTGCCGCGCATGGCGCCGGCCTGCATGGCCGCGGCGATCGCGCTGGCGGTGGCCGGCTCGGCCGGCTGCGCGCCGGCCTCTGCCGGCGCATCGGCCACGTCGGCGTCATCGCGCACTTCCTGGCGGCGCACCGCGCGGTTGTATTCCCACGACACGCGCAGCAGCACGCCGACCGCCACGCAGGTCATCATCACGCTGGAGCCGCCGGAGGAAATCAGCGGCAGGGTCAGGCCCTTGGTCGGCAGCATGCCCAGGTTCACGCCGATCGACACGAAGGTCTGCAGGCCGATCCACAGGCCCACGCCGAAGGCGATGTAGCCGGAGAAGTGGCGGCGCATCTCGATGCAGCGCATGCCCAGCCAGAACGCGCGGCCGACCAGCAGCGCGTACAGCGCGACGATGGTGCACACGCCGGCGAACCCCAGCTCCTCGGCGATCACCGAGAAGATGAAGTCGGTATGTGATTCGGGCAGGTAGTTGAGCTTCTGGATGGACGCGCCCAGGCCCACGCCGGTCCATTCGCCGCGGCCGATCGCCATCAGCGCGTTGGACAGCTGGTAGCCCGAGCCCAGTTGGTCTTCCCACGGGTCCATGAACGAGGTCACGCGGCGCATGCGGTACGGCTCGAAGATCACCAGCAGCACCAGCGCCGGCAGCATCAGCAGCAGCGGCAGCATGATCCGCTTGAGCTGCGCGCCGCCCAGCACCAGCATGCAGGTGGTGATGCCCAGCAGCAGCATCGACGAACCGAAGTCCGGCTGCAGCAGCAGCAGCACCACCAGCACCCCGACCACGCCAACCGGCTTGAGCATCGCCTGCCAGGTGGCGTTGACCTCGTCGCGGAAGCGCACCAGGTAGCTGGACAGCCAGACGATGTACAGCACCTTCACCGCCTCGACCGTCTGGAACTTGGACACGCCCAGGTTGATCCAGCGGCGGGCGCCGTTGACGGTGCTGCCCAGGCCGGGCACGAACACCACCACCAGCAATGCGAAGCAGCCCAGCAGCAGCAGGTGGTTGTACTTCTCGACCTCGCGCAGCTCCACCCGCATCGCCACCGCCGCCAGCGCCACGCCGATGCCGATGAACACCAGGTGCCGGCTCAGGTAGTAGAACGGGCTCTGGGTGAGCGCGATGGAGCTGGAGGCGACCATCACGATGCCCAGCGACGCCAGCGCCACGGCCGCGCCCAGCAGCCACTTGTCGTAGTGGCCGCCGATCGCTTCGAGCCGGGTTGCCTGGCGCGCGGTATCGTCCATCAGCGCACCTTCAGCGTCGCCAGGCCGATCAGCACCAGCACCACCGAGATGATCCAGAAGCGCACGATCACCCGCGGCTCGGGCCAGCCCTTGAGTTCGAAGTGGTGGTGGATCGGCGCCATGCGGAACACGCGCTTGCCGGTCAGCTTGAAGCTGGCCACCTGGATCATCACCGACAGCGTCTCGATCACGAACACGCCGCCCATCACCACCAGCACCAGTTCCTGGCGCACGATCACCGCGATGGTGCCCAGCACCGCGCCCAGCGCCAGCGCGCCGACGTCGCCCATGAACACCATCGCCGGGTAGGTGTTGAACCACAGGAAGCCGAGGCCGGCGCCGGCGATCGCCGCGCAGATGATGACCAGCTCGCCTGCCCCGGGGATCTGCGGGATCTGCAGGTAGCTGGAGAACACCGCGTTGCCCGAGGCGTAGGCGAACACGCCCAGCGCGCAGGCGACCAGCACGGTCGGCATGATCGCCAGCCCGTCCAGGCCGTCGGTCAGGTTGACCGCGTTGGAGAAGCCGACGATCCAGAAGTAGGCGATGGCGACGAAGCTGATCCCGGCCAGCGGCAGCGCGATCGCCTTGAACATGGGGATGTACAGGGTCAGCGCCGCCGGCACGTCGGCGGTATGGAACAGGAACAGGCCGGCGCCGAGACCGAAGATCGACTGCAGCAGGTACTTCCAGCGCGACTTCAGCCCGTTGGGGTCGCGCCGGGCGATCTTGATCCAGTCGTCGTACCAGCCGATGGCGCCGAAGCACAGCATCACCGCCATCACCAGCCACACGTAGCGGTTGCGCAGGTCCCCCCACAGCAGCACCGCCATCAGCACCGACAGCAGGATCAGGCCGCCGCCCATGGTCGGGGTGCCGGCCTTGGAGAAGTGCGACTGCGGGCCGTCCTTGCGGATCGGCTGACCGCCCTTGAGCTGCGCCAGGCGGCGGATCGCCGCCGGCCCCAGCCACAGCGACAGCCCCAGCGCGGTCAACGCGGCGAGGATGCCGCGGAACGTGAGGTAGTTGAACAACCGGAACAGGTCGTCCAGCTGCTGCAGCCAGCGGGCCAGTTCAAGCAACATGCGGTGTGTCCTCGCCGCGCTTGAGCAGCGCGGTCACGATCTTGTCCATGGCGCTGCCGCGCGAGCCCTTGACCAGGCAACGCACGCCAGCATGAAGGTCGGCTTCCAGCGCGGCGGCCAGCGCGGCGTGGCTGTCGAAATGGCGCCCGCCATCGCCGAACGCGGCGGCGGCGGCGGCGCTCAGCGGCCCCAGCGCGTACAGCCGCTTGAGCCCGGCCTCGCGCGCACGCGTGCCGGCCTGCGCATGCAGCGCCTGCGCGTCCGGGCCGAGTTCGCGCATGTCGCCCAGCACCAGCCAGCCTTCTTCGCTGGCCGCGGCGAGCGCGGCGATCGCCGCGGCCAGCGACCCCGGGTTGGCGTTGTAGCTGTCGTCGACCAGCACCGCGCCGCCGGGCAGCGCATGGGCGACCTGGCGGCCCGCCACCGGACGCGCCTGCTGCAGGCCTTCGGCGACCCGCGGCAGGGCGATGCCCGCGGCCAGCGCCAGCGATGCGGCGGCCAGCGCGTTGAGCACGTTGTGCCGGCCTGGCAGCTGCAGCGCCACGTCGGCCGCGCCCTGCGGCGCGTGCAGGCGGAAGCGCGAACCGGCCGCGGCCAGCACGATGGCGCTGGCGGTGACGTCGGCGCTGGCTTCCAGGCCGAAGCGGAGCACGCGGTGGGCACCGGCGCGCTCGGCGAAGAACGGGGCGAACGCGTCGTCGGCGTTGACCACCGCCACTCCGCCCTCGCGCAGGTCGTCGTAGACCGCCGCCTTGGTGTTGGCGATCTCCAGCAGGCTGCCCATCCGCTCCAGGTGCGCGGGCGCGACGTTGTTCACCAGCGCCACGTCCGGCGCGGCGATGGCGGTCAGGTAGGCGATGTCGCCCGGCTTGCCGGTGCCCATCTCGTAGATCGCGAAGTCGGCGTCTTCCGGCGCGTCGATCACCGCCAGCGGCATGCCGATCTCGTTATTGCGGTTGCCCGGGGTGGCGTAGACCTGGCGGCCCTCGACCATCGCCACGTGCTGCAGGATGGCCAGCAGCAGGGTCTTGACGCTGGTCTTGCCATTGCTGCCGGTGATGGCGAACACGCGCGTGGCGCGGTCGCGCTGCATCGCGGTGGCGATCCTGGCCAGCGCGCGCTCGGCGTTGGCGACCACCACCTGCGGCACGTCCAGCGGCAGCAGGCGCTCGACCAGCAGCGCACTGGCGCCGTTCTCCACGGCACTGGCGGCGAAGTCGTGGCCGTCGAAGCGCTCGCCGCGCAGGGCCAGGTACAGGCTGCCCGGCGCCAGCGTGCGGCTGTCGTTGCCGATGGCATCGATGCTCGCGTCCTCGCCATGCAGCTCGCCGCCGGCCCAGTGCGCGATCAGCGACAACGGGGTGCGCTTCATCGGGCGCCTCCCGCGGCCGCGTCGCCGCTGGAACCCTGTGCGGCGCGTGCGCTTTGGCGGCTGGCCAGCGCGCGCGAGGCGACGTCGGTGTCGTCGAAAGGATGCTTGATGCCTGCGATCTCCTGATAGGGCTCGTGCCCCTTGCCGGCGACCAGCACGATGTCGCCGGGGCCGGCCTGGGCGATGGCCGCGCCGATGGCGCGCGCACGGTCGCGCTGTACGTGAATTTCGGTGGGCCTGTGCGCCGCAGCGCTGCCCGCGGCGGCGCTGCGGGTGCTTTCGCCCGTGGCGAAGCCGGCCATGATGTCGGCGACGATGACGTCGCCGTCCTCGCCGCGCGGGTTGTCGTCGGTGACGAACACCACGTCGGCATGCGCCTGGGCGATGGCCGCCATCTGCGGACGCTTGCCGGTGTCGCGCTCGCCACCGCAGCCGAACACGCACAGCAGGCGGCCGTCGAGGTGGCCGTGCAGGCTGCGCAGCGCCTGCTCCAGCGCGTCGGGGGTGTGCGCGTAATCGATGACCACGGTCGGCTCGCCGTGCCCGCCGAGGCGGTTCATGCGACCGCGGATCGGCTGCAGCCGGCCCAGCACGTCGGCGATGGTCGCCGCCGGGTGGCCCAGCGCATGCAGCGTGCCGGCCACGGCCAGCAGGTTGTCGACGTTGAAGCGGCCCAGCAGCGGCGAGCGCAGCGGGTGGCGCTCGCCGCCGATGACCAGGTCGAAGCCGATGCCCTGCCCATCCAGCACCAGCGCCTCGGCGCGCACGCTGGCGCCCGCCTGCCCGGTCGAGCTCAGGCCGATGCCACGGACCCCGGCGGCCAGGGTGCCTGCCAGTTCGCGGCCGAACCCGTCGTCGAGGTTGATCACCGCCGCCTTCAGGCCGTCACGGTGGAACAGCCGCGCCTTGGCCGCGCCGTAGCTGGCCATGTCGCCGTGGTAGTCAAGATGGTCGCGGGTGAGATTGGTGAACACCGCCACGTCGTAGTGCACGGCATCGACGCGGCCCTGGTCCAGCGCATGCGAGCTGACCTCCATCGCCACCGCCTGCGCACCCTGGTCGCGCAGCCGCGCCAGCACTTCGTGCATCTGCAGCACCAGCGGCGTGGTGAAGCCGGTCGGCACCACGTCGCCGTACAGGCCGACGCCGAGCGTGCCGATGCTGCCGCTGCGGGTACCCAGCAGGTGCCAGGCCTGCGACAGCAGCTGCACGGTCGAGGTCTTGCCGTTGGTGCCGGTCACGCCGACCATGGTCATCGCGCGCGAAGGGTGGCCATGGAACTGGTCGGCCATCGCGCCCATGCGCTGGCGCAGGCCGGGCACGGCGATGGCGTCGGCCGGTGCCGGCAGCTGCGCCGGTGCCGGCGGATCGAACAGGATGGCGCTGGCACCGGCCGCGCGGGCCTGCTCGACGAAACCCAGCCCATGCGCGCCGAAGCCGGCGATGGCGACGAAGGCGTCGCCGGGGCGCACCTGGCGCGAGTCCAGCACCAGCCCGCCGATCTGCGGGTCGGACGCCAGCGCCAGGTCGGGCAACAGCTGCGACAGCGGCATCGTGCGGCTCACTGGCGCACCTCCGGCGTGGCCGGCTGCGGCGCGGTGGCGGTGGGGATGGCCGCGTTGAATTCGGCATCGATATTGGGCTCGGCCGGGTCCTGCGGCACCGGCAGCACCGCCGGGTTGTGGACCGGGTTGCCGCCGACCTTGCCGGCCGCCTGCGCTGCCAGCCACGACTGGATGTCGTCCGGCGGCACGTCCATCAGCCGCAGCGTGCCCTCCATCACGTGGTGGAACACCGGCGCGGACACCAGGCCGCCGTACTGCAGCCTGCCGCGCGGGTCGTTGACCACGATCACCGCGGCAAAGCGCGGGTTGGTGGCCGGCACCACGCCGGCGAACAGCAGGTTGTAGTGGCCGCGTTCGTAGCCGTTGGGGCCGTTCTTGCGCGCGGTGCCGGTCTTGCCGGCGACGTGGTAGCCCAGGATCGCCGCCTGCTTGGCACCGCCCTGGGTCACCACCGTCTCCATCATCCGCACCACTTCCTGCGCGACCGCCGGCTCGATCACCTGGCGCGCTTCGTTGTGCTGGCCCTTGACGAAGGTCGGCTGGATCACGCGCCCGCCGTTGGCCAGCGCCGAGTAGGCCTGCGCGATCTGCAGCGGCGTCACCGACAGGCCGTAGCCGTAGGACATGGTGGTCTTGGTGGTGCCGTACCAGCCCGGGCTGCCCGGCGACGGCACCACGCCGGCCGACTCGCCCGGGAAGCCGCTGTGCGGCGCCACGCCGTAACCGAAGGCGCGCACCGCGTTGTAGAAGGTCTGGTCCGGCAGCCGCGCCACGATCTTGGCCGCGCCGATGTTGGAGCTGCGGGTGATCACCCCGGTGACGTTGAGCACGCCGTTGTTGCGCGGCACGTCGCGGATCGTATAGCGACCCAGCGACAGGTAGCCGGGGTTGGTGTCGATGATGGTGTCCGGGGTGACCACGCGGTTCTGCAGCGCGGTGGCGATGGTCAGCGGCTTCATCGTCGAACCCGGCTCGACCAGGTCGGTCACGGCGCGGTTGCGGCGCGCGTCCGGCGTCGCCCCGCTGACCGAATTCGGGTTGTAGGTCGGCAGGTTGGCCATGGCCATGATCTCGCCGGTGGCCACGTCCATGATCACGATGGAGCCGCCGGCCGCTTCGTTGGCGGTGACCGCGTTGCGCAGCTCGCGCATGGCCAGGAACTGGATGCGGCGGTCGATGCTGAGGGTCAGGTCCTTGCCCGGCTCGGCCGCGCGCACCAGGTCGATGCTCTCCACGATCGCGCCCTTGCGGTCGCGGATCACCTTCTTGGCGCCGGGCTTGCCACGCAGCCATTCGTCGAACGCCAGCTCCAGGCCTTCCTGGCCGTGGTCGTCGATGTTGGTGAAGCCCAGCACGTGGGCCATCGCCTCGCCCTGCGGGTAATAGCGGCGGAACTCGCGCTGCGCGAACACGCCGGGAATCTTCAGCGCGACGATCTGCTCGGCCACGTCCGGGTTCATCCGGCGCCGCAGGTACATGAACTCCTTGTCGGCCTTCTGCGTGAGCTTGGCGGTCAGCTCGTCCACCGGCAGCGACAGCGCCTGCGCCAGCTCGGGGATGCGTCCGGGCGCGCGCAGCAGCTCCTGCGGGTTGACCCAGATCGAGGCCACCGGGGTGGATACCGCCACCGGCTCGCCATTGCGGTCGGTGATCATGCCGCGCGAGGTGGCAATGGGCACTTCGCGCAGGTAACGCGCTTCGCCCTGGCGCTGGTAGAAATCGCTGTTGACCAGCTGCACGTAGGCGGCGCGGCCGACCAGGGTCACCGCGCACAGGCCCAGCCCGGCGCCGACCATCAGCATGCGGTTGCGCAGGTTGAACTGGCTGCGGTTGCGGTTGCGGCGGGGCGCGTTCATGGCGCACCTCTGACCGCCATGGACGGCGGGAATGCCGGTTTTGCAGGAGCACAAACCGACCCTGCGCCGCCCTGCGGGCGGCTTCGCCGTGCAAAACGACTGTCCTGCCGCTTGGTCATGGCCGCACCACCACGATGTCGCCGGCTTCCGGGAACTTCATGCCCAGGCGCCCACGCGCCTCCTGGTCCACGCGGGTGGCCTGGGCCAGGGTGGCCTGCTCCAGCTGCAGGCGGCCGAATTCGATGTTGAGTTCGTCGCGTGCGTGCTCCAGCCGCGACAGCTCCACGAACAACTGGCGATGGCGGTGGCGCATGAACACCACGCCGATCGCCGAGGCGATCGTGCAGGCCAGCAGCACCACCAGCAGCAGGCGGCTCATGCGGCGCCTCCCCCGGTGGCCGGCGCGCGCTTTTCCGCCACCCGCAGCACCGCGCTGCGCGAACGCGGGTTGGCCGCCAGCTCGTCGTCCTCGGCCTTGATGGCGCCACCGACCAGGTCCAGCGTCGGCACGAAGGCCTGCACTTCCGGCAGCCGGCGGTTGCTCGGCGGCGCCTTGGCATGGCGGTTCATGAACTGCTTGACGATGCGGTCTTCCAGCGAATGGAAGCTGATCACCGCCAGCCGGCCACCGGGCTTGAGCCGCGCCATCGCCGCGTCCAGCCCGGCCTCGAGGTCGGCCAGTTCGCGGTTGATGTGGATGCGGATGGCCTGGAAGCTGCGCGTGGCCGGGTGGATCTTGTCCTTGCCGCGCGGCATCACCGAGGCGATCAGCTCGGCCAGTTCGGCGGTACGCGAAAACGGCTGCCTGGCGGTGCGGTACTGGATGATCGCGCGGGCGATGCGGCGGCTCTGCCGCTCCTCGCCGTAGGTCCACAGCACGTCGGCGATCTCGCGCTCCTCGGCGCGGTTGAGCCACTGCGCCGCGCTCTCGCCCGAATCCGGGTCCATGCGCATGTCCAGCGGGCCGTCCTTGCCGAAGCTGAAACCGCGCTCGGCCACGTCCAGCTGCGGCGAGGACACGCCCAGATCGAACAGCACGCCGTCCAGCCCGGAGGCGGTCTCGCTCCAGTCCAGCAGGTCGGCGAAGCTGCCGCGATGGATCGCCACGCGCGGGTCCGGCGCGAAATCGCGCTCGGCCACGGCAATGGCCTCCGGATCCTTGTCCATCACCAGCAGGCGGCCATGGGGACCGAGCTGGCGCAGCACGCCGCCGGCGTGGCCGCCACGGCCGAACGTGCCGTCCAGATAGGTACCGTCCTCGATCACCCTCAGGCCCTGCAGGACCTGGGTGTACAGCACCGGCAGGTGAGCCGCCGGCGGCTGCGACACCGGAGGGTGACCGGCCTGCGCTTGACCGCGCACCCGGGCACCCCGGCTCACAACTTCAGATCGAGCAGCCCATCGCCCAGATCCTCGTCAGACAACGTCTGCTGGATCAGTGCGCGATGCGCTTGCTCGCTCCATAGTTCGAACTTGTCGCCCATGCCCATCAGCACCGCCTTCTTCTCGATGCCGACCGCGTTGCGGTGGCTGGACGGCAGGCTGATGCGGCCATTGCCATCCAGTTCCAGATGGGCGGCCGAGCCGACAAGTTTCTGCTGCAGGGTGCGCACCACGCGCTGGGTGTTGGGCTTGGCCATCACGTCGTCGCGCACCCGCTCCCACTCCTGCTCGGCGTACAGCCACAGGCACCCGGCTTCGAACGGGTTGTAGGTCAGCACCAGGCGGTTGCCGCTCGCACGCGCGACCAGGTCGCGGTAGGCGGTTGGCACCGCCATGCGTCCCTTGTCGTCAACCGTGATGGCCGTCTCGCCTTGAAACACGCCGTCTCTACCCTTCAGTGCCTGATGTCGCCTGGGCGGTCATTGAACCACGGAAAACCACAAAAAACCCGGTTTTCCCTCGCATGACCACCTTAGCAGCGGCCAAAGGCTTGTCAACAACTTTTCGTGGGCAAAATCGTCATTCGCATCAAGGGCTTGCACCAATCTTTAGAGACTTGTTCAAACTTTATCCACAAGTTGCTGTTTCGTCTCAAATTTTGAGATTTCAAGGAAATTCAGGCGTGTGGAGGGCATGTGAAAACGCCGATCCGGTCGGGCCGCTGTTCAGCTGGACATGGCCGCTGCCCGCGCAGGAAGGCACACTGGCCGCATGTGCCTGGTCGCTCTCGCCTGGAAGTCCCACCCCCGCTGGCGCCTGTTCATGGCGGGCAACCGCGACGAGTTCCACGCCCGTCCGACCGCCGCGCTGGACCGCTGGCCGCCGCCGCACGGCGACGTGGTCGCCGGCCGCGACCTGCGCTCGGGCGGCACCTGGATGGGCATCGGCGGCAGCGGCCGCGCCGCGGTGATCACCAACGTGCGCGACCCGCGCGCGGCCAGCGGCGGACCGTCGCGCGGCGCCCTGGTAGCCGATTACCTGGCCGGCGCCGGCACCTCCGCAGCCGGGCAGATCGGGCAACTGGCGGCCTCGGCCGGCGACTACGCCCCGTTCAACCTGCTGCTGGCCGACGCCGACGGCTGCCACTACCTGGGGAACCACCCACCGGCGCGGCAGGCCCTGGCGCCCGGCGTGCACGGCATGTCCAACGGCGCGCTCGACGCGCCGTGGCCGAAGACGCGGCGCCTGATGGCGGCACTGGAAGACTGGCTGGCACGGAACGACCCGCCACTGGACCCGCTGTGGGCGGCGCTGGCCGACGAATGGCGCCCGGACGACGCCGAGCTGCCGGCGACCGGCATCGCCCTGCCACTGGAACGCCAGCTGTCGGCCGCCTTCATCCGCGGCCGGGACTACGGCACCCGCGCCAGCACCGTGATCGCCATCGACCACGACGGCCATGGCTTCATCGCCGAACGCCGCTTCGGCCCGGAAGGCGTGTTCCTCGGCCACAGCCGGCTGGATATCGGGCCCTGACCACACCGCAGCGCACCTGTCGACCCACGCACCAGACGGGATGCGAAGCGGGCAGGCCATGCCGCCGGAGCCGCGCCCTCCAGCAGAGGAGGCGCACCAACAGGCATGGGCTGCGGATTGCAAAAGACCTGGAGCCCGCTGTTTCAGTACTTCAGCCGCAGCAGGAATCAGATGGCTCTCCCGCCCACCAAACGCGATGCGAAGCGAGCAAGCCATGCCGCCGGAGCCACAACGCCCTCCAGCAAAGGAGGCGCACCAACAGGCGCAGGGCGGATTGCAAAAGACCTGGGGCCCGCTGTTCCAATCCCGCAGCCGCAGCAAGAATCAGAGGACTCTCCCGCCCACCAAACACGATGCGAAGCGAGCAAGCCATGCCTCCGGAGCCACAGCCCCCTTTAGTAAAGGGGGCGCGCCGACAGGCGCGGGGTTGTGGAGGGCAAAGGGCCCGGGGCCCATTGTTCTGTACCGCTTCCGCGGTACGGAACAATGGGGCTTTTCCCGCCCGCCAGGCGGGAAAAGCGGCGGAGCCGGCCTGTAAGCCGGGTTCTGTCGTGGACAGTCATTCTTCTAGGCGCCACGTCACCGTGACGCTCGAGCAACCTACCCGGACCCGACGCGGGCCACGCCATTAGGTCCCTATTTGGTCTTGCTCCAGGTGGGGTTTGCCGTGCCGGTCCGTTGCCGGACTCGCGGTGCGCTCTTACCGCACCATTTCACCCTTACCGGCCTCCCGAAAGAGACGTAGGCGGTATCTTTCTGTTGCACTTTCCGTCGGCTCGCGCCGCCCAGGCGTTACCTGGCACCTTGCCCTGTGGAGCCCGGACTTTCCTCGGCGTTCCCGAAGGAACGACGCGACTGCCCGGCCGACTCCGCCGCGCATAGTGTACGTGCTGGCGCCGGCGCTGCGGGCATTGCCGCGAAAGTCCGCCGGAAAGACTTCAGGTTCCGGCGTGCGCCTCGCCTGTCGCCCGTCGCCCGTCGCCCGTCGCCGCGGCCGTCGCCTCACCCTCGCGCAGAAGGCGGCGCTTCACCTGACCTGTTCCATGCCGCGTACCTGCCCATTTCATGGCCCGGCCTAACCGCCGTACAGCAGCTTGCGCGGCGCGCCGCTCAGTTCGGCGGCGAGCTTGGCCGCGGTGGACGGCGGCAGGTATTCCTTGAGCCGGGCATGCAGCCGGCGGCCTTCGGCGATCTTCGCCGCTTCATCGTCGGCCGCGCCCTGCACCATCACCACGAACTCGCCCTTGCGCTGGTTGTCGTCGGCCTCGACCGCCGCGCGCAGCTGCGCCAGGGTGCCGTCGAGCACGGTTTCGAACAGCTTGGTCAGTTCGCGCGCGACCACCGCCGGGCGCTCATCGCCGAACGCGGCGGCCATGTCGGCCAGCGATTCGGCGATGCGGTGCGAGGATTCGTAGAACACCAGGGTGCCGGTTTCGCCAGCCAGGCGTTGCAGGCGCTCGCGCCGGGCCGCCGCCTTGGCCGGCAGGAAACCCTCGAACACGAACCGGTCGCTGGGCAGGCCGGCCACGCTCAACGCCGCGATCGCGGCGCAGGCGCCGGGCACCGGGCTGACCTTCACCCCGGCCGCACGCGCCGCCCGCACCAGCCGGAAGCCGGGGTCGCTGACCAGCGGGGTGCCGGCGTCGCTCACCACCGCCATCGATTCGCCACCGAGCAGGCGCGCCACCACGCGCTCGGCCATCGCTTCCTCGTTGTGGTCGTGCAGCGCCACCAGCGGCCGGCTGATGCCGAAGTGCGACAGCAGCTGCCCGGTATGGCGCGTGTCCTCGGCGCAGATCGCGGCCACCGACCGCAGTACCTCCTGCGCGCGCGGACTCAGGTCGGCAAGGTTGCCGATCGGCGTGGCGACAACGTACAGGGTGGCGGGGGCAGCGGGCATCATCGGCTTTTCCATGGGCAAGGGTAGAATCCTACCGTGTCACCCACCCGGCGCCGCCGCGTGCCGTTGAACGGACCCCGAATGAACAAGCCCGCCGCACGGATCACCGCCCTGTCCCTGTCGCTGCTGCTGTTGGCCGCCTGCGCCACCACCGGCCCGGCACCGACCACCTCGCCGGGGCAGCAGGCCGCCATCGCCCTGCTCGAACAGGGCAAACCGCGCGAAGCCGCGCAGCAGCTGGAAGCCGAAGCCGCGCTGGTCCGCGGCGCCGCCAGGTCGCAGTTGCTGGCCGATGCCGCATTCGCCTGGCACGAAGCCAACGACGATGCGCGCGCGCGCATGCTGCTGCCGCAGGTGCAGGCGCGCCAGCTGAGCGGCGCCAGCCGCCAGCGCCATGCCCTGCTTGGCGCGGAACTGGCCCTGGCCGACAAGCAGCCGGCCGCCGTGCTGCAGGCGCTGGGCACGCAGCAGCCGGACCTGCTCGCGGCCGCCCAGCAGGCGCGCTGGCACCTGGCCCGCGGCCAGGCGCTGGAGGCCAATGGCGATGCCTTCGCCGCGGCCGGTGCCCGCGCCCGCGCCGGCGTGCTGCTGGCCGGCGCTGCGCGCACCGACAACCAGCGCGCCATCACCCGCCTGCTGGCAGGACTGGACGATGCCACCCTGGCCAGCCGCAGCGCCGCGCTGCCGGCCGGCGACCCGCTCTACAACCATGCCGGCCGCGCGCTGATCGGCCGCGGCCTGCCGCTGCCGCGGCCGTTCGAGCGCGATGCCGCGTGGCAGCTGGACACCAGCAAGCGCCCGCCGGCCGACACCGACGGCTATCGCCCGCCGCTGAAGATGGCGGTGCTGCTGCCGCTGTCCGGCACCCTGGCCACTGCCGCCGCGCCGGTGCGCGATGGCCTGCTGGCCGGTTACTACGGCGAGTACCGCCGCCGCCCGCAGGTCGATTTCATCGACACCCGCGGCACCCCGGCCGGCGCCATCGCCGCCTACGACAAGGCCGTGGCCGGCGGCGCCGATTTCGTGGTCGGTCCGCTGGGCCGCGACGAGGTGGATGCGCTGTTCGGCCGCGAGCAGCTGCAGGTGCCGCTGCTCGCGCTCAACCGCGGCAAGGACACGCCGCCGGCGGGCAGCGCCGGCTTCTCGCTGGCACCGGAGGACGACGGCATCATGGCCGCCGAGTACCTGCTGGCCCGCGAGCGCGGCAAGGTGCTGGTGATCGGCAGCAACGACGACAACGGCCGCCGCGCCACCGCCGCCTTCGGCGAGCGCTTCGCCGAGCGCGGCGGCAAGGTCGTCGCCAGCCTCACCGTCGGCGACGCCCCCGGCGACATCGGCGCGCGCCTGCGCCAGGCCGGCACGGTCGATGCGGTGTTCCTGGCGGTCAAGGGCGCGCAGGCGCGGGTATTGGCGCCGCAGCTGGCGCTGGCCGGCATCGGCGGGGCCACGCGGGTGGGCACCTCGCAGCTGGTGTCGGGCACCGGCAAGGCCGAGGAAGACATGGCGCTGGACGGCATCGCCTTCCCGAGCGAGGCATGGGCCGTGCGCGGTGCGCCGGGGCTGCCGGCAGCCGCCGAACTGGCCGCCACCCTGCCGACCGCGCGCGGTGCCGCCGCGCGCCTGTTCGCCTTCGGTTTCGATGCCTGGAAGATCTCCGCCTACCTGGAAAAGCTGGCCAACAGCACCCAGGGCGGCCTGGCCGGCGCCACCGGCACCCTGCACCTGGACGGCTTCGGCAACGTGCTGCGCACCCCGGCGTGGTCCACCTTCAGCGCCGGCCAGCCGGTGCCGATCGGTGATGGCCGCTGACCAGGCCGCACGCGGCGCCGCGGTGGAAGCCGCCGCGCGCCGCCACCTGGAGCGGGCCGGCCTGCGCTGGCTTGCGGGCAACGTCCGCTACCGCGGTGGCGAACTCGACCTGGTGATGGCGGACCCGGCCAGCGGCGGCCTCGTCTTCGTGGAAGTGCGCTACCGCCGCAGCCGCGCGTTCGGCGGTGGCGCCGCGTCGGTGGATGCCGGCAAGCGCCGGCGCCTGCTGCTGGCCGCACAGCTGTACCTGGGCGAGCACCCGGCCCATGCCCAGGCGCCGTGCCGCTTCGACGTGGTCGAAGCCAGCGGCGAACCACCGCAGCTGCACTGGCTGCGCGACGCCTTCCGCGCCGACGACGGCTGATGCCCAGCGTCTTCACCCATGCCGCCGTGCCGCTGGCCCTGTGGTGCGCCAGCGCGCGCGGGCGCGTGTCCACGCGGCTGCTTGCCGCCGGCGTCGTCGCCGCGGTGCTGCCCGACGCCGACGTGCTGGGCTTCGCCCTGCACGTCCCCTACGCCGATGCCTTCGGCCATCGCGGTGCCAGCCATTCGCTGCTGTTCTCGGCCGTGCTGGCGGCGCTGGCGCTGGCCCTGTACCGGCCGCTGCGCGCGGGACCGGCGCAGGCGGCAGCCTTCGTCTTCGCCTGCGCGCTGTCGCACCCGCTGCTCGACGCGTTCACCTCCGGTGGCCTCGGCGTCGCGCTGTGGTGGCCATGGAGCGAGGCACGCCTGTTCGCCCCGTGGCGGCCGATCCGGGTCTCGCCCTTCGCCAATGGCTTCTTCAGCGCACGCGGCCTGCAGACCGTGCTGTCCGAACTGCGCTGGGTGTGGCTGCCGTTGACCCTGGCGGTGCTCGGCTGGCGCCTGCTCCCACACCGTTCCCCTGCCGGTTCCCGCACCCCATGACCTGCCTGCCCGCCGCATTCGACCAGACGCTCTCCGACCTGCTCGGCGCGCACTGGCGCACCGACCCTGCCGCCCTGGCCGCGCACGCGCAGGACAACTCCTGGCGGCACGCGCTGCCGCTGGGCGTGGCGCTGCCGGAGGACCGCGCGCAGGTACAGGCCATCGTGCGGGCGTGCCGCGCGCACGGCGTGCCGCTGGTCGGGCGCGGTGCCGGCACCGGCACCACCGGCGCCGCGGTGCCGGTCGCAGGTGGCATCGTGCTGTCGTTCGCGCGCATGAACCGCATCCTCGCGCTGCGCCCCGGCGACCGCTGCGCGGTGGTCGAGCCGGGCGTGCTGAACGGCGACCTGCAGCAGGCGCTGATGCCGCATGGCCTGTTCTGGCCGCCGGATCCGTCCAGCTTCGAGAGCTGCAGCATCGGCGGCAACCTGGCCACCAATGCCGGCGGCCCGCGCGCGGTGAAGTACGGCACCACCCGCGACAACGTGCTCGGGCTGGTGGCGGTGACCGGCGCCGGCGAACTGATCGAATGCGGCGGCCCGTGGACCAAGGACGCCACCGGCTACGACCTCACCCACCTGCTGGTCGGCAGCGAGGGCACGCTGGCGCTGATCGTCGAAGCCACGCTCAGGCTGGCGCCGCGACCACGCGCGCAGGCCGGGCTGCGCGTGCTCTACCGCGACGCGGCCAGCGCAGCGGCGGCGGTGTCGCGGGTGATGGCGCAGCCGGCCACGCCGACCACGCTCGAATTCATGGACGCGCGCAGCCTGGAGCTGCTGCGCGGCAACGGCGCGCAGGTGCCCGATGCCGGCGCGATGCTGCTGATCGACGCCGACGGCGATGACGACACCCTGCCCAACATCCTGCACGCGCTGGCCCAGGCCGCCGAAGGCGAGGGCCTGCTGGCGCTGGACGTGGCGATGGACGGCAGCGCGCGCGAACAGCTGTGGGCGGCGCGGCGCGCACTGTCGCCGGCGCTCAGGCGTATCGCCCCCGGCAAGATCAACGAAGACGTGGTGGTGCCGGTCTCGCGCATCCCCGAGCTGGTGGCCGGCGTGCAGGCGCTGTCGGCGCGTTTCGCGCTGCCCATCGTCACCTTCGGCCATGCCGGCAACGGCAACCTGCACGTCAACATCCTCTACCACCCCGACGACGCCGGCGAGAACGCGCGCGCGCATGCGGCGCTGCCGGAAGTGTTCGCGCTGGCGCTGGCGCTGGGCGGCACCCTGTCCGGCGAACACGGCATCGGCCTGGCCAAGCGCGCGTTCATGGCGCAGGCCTTCACCCCGGCCACGCTGGCGGCGATGCGCGCGATCAAGCGGGCGCTGGACCCGGACGCCATCCTCAATCCGGGCAAGGTGCTGCCCGATACCGACGCCGCGCATCGCTGACGGCGCCACCGCGTGGCGCCGGTACCGGGCCCCGGCAGGCACCGGGCGCAGGATTGGAAGCCACCGGGCGGACGGCCCGCGGCGCGGCCACACGCCGCCTTCGCGTGCCGCGGGGGCGTGCCGGCACCGGCAACTGGACGCGCCCAGGATGCGCCAGCCGCCGCCCTACTCCGCGAAGTGGCGGTAGCCGCTGCGACCCGCGCCGGCATCGCCTTCGCAATGCACGCCGCGGCCTTCGGTGATCACGCCGATGCGCGCCAGCGGCAGCGCGAGATCCGCTGCCAGGGCCTGCACCGCCTGGCGCCGTTCCGGCGCGGCGGTGAAGCACAGTTCGTAGTCGTCGCCGCCGCGCAGGGCGCAGTCCAGGGCGGCAGCATCGCCGAGCGCGGTACGCAGCGCGGCCGACAGCGGCACCGCGTCGGCCTGCAGCATCGCGGCCACGCCGCTGCGCGACGCGATGTGGCCCAGGTCGGCGAGCAGGCCATCGGACACATCGGCGGCCGCATGCGCGCAGCTGCGCAGCGCCAGCCCCAGCGCCAGCCGCGGCATCGGCCGCTGCAGGCGCTGGCGCAGGCGCTCGTGGGCGGCATCGGCCACCACGCCGCGTACGTCAAGCCGGCCCTGATGCCACAGCCGCAGGGCGCCGGCGGCCTCGCCGGGATGACCGCTGACCCAGATGTCGTCGCCCACCCGGGCGCCGTCGCGGCGCAGCGCCTGCGCGGCCGGCACCTGCCCCATCGCGGTGATCGAGATCGACAGGGGCCCACGCGTGGTATCGCCACCGACCACGGCGATGCCGCTGGCGTCGGCCAGTGCGAACAGCCCGTCGGCGAAGGCATCCAGCCAGTCGCCCTCGGCCTGCGGCAGGGACAGCGACAGCGTGCACCAGGCCGGCACGGCTCCCATCGCCGCCAGGTCGGACAGATTGGCCGCCAGGGCCTTCCAGCCGATGTCGGCCGGGGCGCTCTCGGCCGGGAAGTGCACGCCGGCATTGAGGGTGTCGGCGGTGACCGCCAGCTGCTGCCCCGGCGCCGGCTGCAGCAGCGCCGCGTCGTCGCCGATGCCCAGCACGATGTCGGCGCGCGCCCGGGTGCGGCGCGCGATGCGTTCGATCAGGGCGAACTCGTCAAGGCTCATGGACAGGCATTCCTGGAACGAAAACGCCGGCGCCGATGCTGCCGGCCCCGGCGTCGTGCTGGAAGCGGCCGGCGCGCCCGCGCACCGGCAGCGGCGTCACTGGCCCGATTCGACCTTGCGCCATTCCACGGCGGCGCGGTCGAGCACGCCATTGACGTAGGTGTGGCCATGCTCGGAACCGAAACGCTTGGCGGTCTCGATGGCCTCGTTGATCACCACCCGGTACGGCACGTCGACGCGGTGGCGCAGTTCGTAGGCGGCCACGCGCAGCACCGCGCGCTCGATCGCGTCGACCTCTTCGACCGGGCGGTCGAGGAACGGCAGCAGCGCCTCGTCCAGCTCGCGGCGGTGGTCGAGCACCCCGCGCAGCAGGTTCTCGAAGTAGGCCAGGTCGGCCACTTCGTGCGCCTGCTCGTGCGCGAACTGGGCCAGCAGCGACTCGGCGTTGCCGCCGGAAATCTGCCACGCGTAGATCGCCTGCAGCGCGCGGCGGCGCGCGCGCGAACGCAGCACCGGGTCGACGCCGTCGCGGCGGAAGGGCTTGCCGGCAGGCTTGCCGTGGTTCTTGTTGCTCATGGCAGCTGCTCCAGAAGATTGACCATTTCCAACGCCGCCAGTGCGGCTTCCTCGCCCTTGTTGCCGTGGCTGCCGCCGGCGCGGGCCTCGGCATCCTCCACCCGTTCGACCGCCAGCACGCCATTGAGCACCGGCACGCCGAAATCCAGCTGCGCGCGCATCAGGCCCTCGGCGCAGCGGTCGGCCACGTGCTCGTAGTGGCGGGTGTCGCCGCGGATCACGCAGCCCAGGGTGATGATGGCCGCATGCCGGCCGGCGGCGGCCAGGCGGGTGGCGACCAGCGGGATCTCCCAGGCGCCGGGCACGCGCACCACGTCGATGGCGTCCTCGCCGATGCCGTTGCCGGCCAGGCTCTGCCGCGCGCCGGCCACCAGCACGTCGGTGATGCGCGCGTTCCAGCGGCTGGCGATGATGACGAAACGGGCCGTTCCGGCCGGGCGGAGGTCGCCTTCGTAGTGGCTCATGGGGCGGTGCGATCCAAAAGGTGGGTCAGTTTACCGTGTAGGTGCGTGGCTTGCCCCGCACCGCACGCGGCCGCAGCGGGCATGGGGCCGGCCCCGCACCCGCGCGCAGGCTCAGGGTTGCAGGGTCTCGACGATCTCCAGGCCGTAGCCGGCCAGGCCGATCTGCCGGCGCGGGGTACCGAGCACGCGCAGCCTGCCCAGGCCCAGGTCGGCGAGGATCTGCGCGCCGGCACCGTTGCGGCGCCACTGGCCCACGTCCTTGTCCTTGCCGGCCGGGCGCACTTCCGGCTCGCGCCGCAGGCGCGCCAGCAGCGCGTCGGAATCGCGCGGGGCCGACAGCACCACCATGACCCCCTGGCCTTCGCTGGCGATGGCGCGCAGCGCGTCGGTGGCGGCCACCCCGAAATCGTCGCGACGCCAGTGCAGCAGGTCGGCCAGCGGGTTCTCGACCTGGACCCGCACCAGGGTCGGGGTGTCCTTGTGCGGCTGGCCCTTGACCAGCGCGAAATGCAGGTCGTGGGCGATGCGGTCGCGGTAGGTGACCAGCGTGAAGGCACCGAACTCGGTGTCGATCTCGCGCGCGTCCACGCGCTCGACGGTGTGTTCGGTGGCCAGGCGGTAGGCGATCAGGTCGGCGATGGAACCCATCTTCAGCCCGTGCTCGCGCGCGAACACCTCCAGCTCGGGACGCCGCGCCATGGTGCCGTCGGGGTTGAGGATCTCGACCAGCACGCCGGCCGGCTCCAGCCCGGCCAGCATCGCCAGGTCGACCCCGGCCTCGGTGTGGCCGGCGCGGGTCAGCACGCCGCCGGGCTGTGCGATCAGCGGGAAGATATGGCCGGGCTGGTGCAGGTCCGAGGGCCGGGCACCGGGCCTGACCGCGGTGCGGATGGTGTGGGCGCGGTCGGCGGCGGAGATGCCGGTGGTCACGCCCTCGGCGGCCTCGATGCTGACCGTGAAGTTGGTCTGGAACTGCGCGGTGTTGGCGCGCACCATCGGCGCCAGCCCGAGCTGGCCGGCGCGCTCGCGGGTCAGCGGCAGGCACACCAGGCCGCGGCCGTGGGTGACCATGAAGTTGATGTCCGACGGCTTGACCAGCTCGGCGGCCATGATCAGATCGCCTTCGTTCTCGCGGTCCTCGTCGTCGACGATCACCACCATGCGGCCGGCGCGGATCTCTTCCAGCAGTTCGGGAACGGGGGCGAAGTTCATGCGGCGGCTCCTTGGCCCAGCAGGCGCTCGACATAGCGCGCCACCAGGTCGATTTCCAGATTGACGGCGTCGCCGACGCCGGTATGGGCAAAACGGGTATGGGCGACGGTGTGCGGGATCAGCGCCACCTCGAAACCGGCGGCGTCGGCTTCGTTGACGGTGAGGCTGACGCCGTCGACGCAGATCGAGCCCTTCTTCGCGATGTACCTGAGCAGCGGCGCGGGCGCGGCGAAGCGCCAGCGCTGGGCGCGGGCGTCGTCATGGATCGACAGCACCGTGCCGATGCCATCGACGTGGCCGCTGACCAGGTGGCCGCCGAGGCGGTCGCTCGGGCGCATGGCGCGCTCCAGGTTCAACGCCGCGCCGGGGGCCAGCCGGCCGAGCGTGGTCAGGCCCAGGGTCTCGGTGGAGGCATCGGCCTGGAACGAGCTGGCGTCGAACGCGATCACGGTCAGGCACACGCCATTGACCGCGATGCTTTCGCCCAGCCGCACCTGCTCGAACGGCAGGCTGCCGACCTCGAAGGTGAAGCGGACGTCGCCGCCAACGGGCTCGTGCGCGGCCAGGCGGCCGACGCCTTCGATGATGCCGGTGAACATCAGCGCACCCCCGCGGCCAGCGGCCGGGAGAGCGGATGGGGGATGCAGAGGGTTTTCATGAACGTTTCCCGCGGTTGGAGAGCGAAAAACGCCGCAAGGCATACAGGCGCACGCACGGCGGGGCCGCGCGCGGGCCGTCTTCTTTCATCCGGACTCTAGGCGCCACCGCATTCGCGGCGTCGCCAACCGTCGGCTCCGGCATCGGACCGGATCTGCTGACCCTTGGCCGTGGAACCCGCACGCCAGCGCGTGGGTTCCGGCGAATGATTCGCGCGCCGGCCTCGGCGCTCGCGGGCTCGTGCGCGCTCCCACTCGGGGGACCGCGTACCTACCGCCGGTGGGGAATTACACCCCGCCCTGAAGACGTTCGTGGTTGCCGGCGAACCGGCCGGCGCATTGTACCAGTCCATCCGCGGCGGACCTGTCCGGCAGATGGATGGCAGTGTTGCAGCAGCGGGCGTCAGCGCGGGTCCGGGCGCAGCAGCAGGCGCAGGTCCCCGCCGACCATGCGCAGGTCCGCCACCTCCAGCGGCCAGGCCTGCGCCATGCGCCCGATCCCCAGCCCGGCCAGCAGCGGGCGTGCGCCCTCGCCCATCAGCAGCGGCGCCATGTACAGCAGCAGCTCGTCGGCCAGGCCGGCGCGCAGCAGCGCCCCGCACAGGGTCGGGCCGGCCTCGACATGGACTTCGTTGATGCCGCGGGCAGCCAGCAGCGCCATCACCGCGGCCAGGTCGAAGCGGCCATCGGCCAGCAGCGGCGCGGCGGCGAATTCCGCACCCTGCAGCACCGGCGCGGCCAGCGCCGGATCGTGCAGGTACAGCGTGGCCGCGTCGCCTTCGCGCACCCGTGCGCAGGCCAGCGTGCGCAGCCGCGCATCGAGCACCACCCGCAGCGGCGGCAGGAAATCGCCGGCCTCCGGGCGCGCGGTCAGTGCCGGGTCGTCGGCCAGCACCGTCGCCGCCCCGGTCAGGATCGCGCCGGCGCGGGCGCGCCAGCGCTGCACGTCGGCGCGCGCCGCCTCACCGGTGATCCACTTCGATTCGCCGCTGGCCATGGCGGTGCGCCCGTCCAGGCTGGCCGCCAGCTTGACCCGTACCAACGGCCGGCCGCGCTCGATGCGCGACAGGAAGCCGCGGTTGAGCGCGCGCGCGCGGTCCGCCATCAGCCCCACCGCCACCTCGATCCCGGCCTGGCGCAGCAGCGCGAAGCCACCACCATCGACATCCGGGAACGGATCGCCCATGGCCGCCACCACCCGCGCCACCCCGGCCTCGATCAGCGCCAGCGCGCACGGCGGCGTGCGCCCGTAGTGCGCGCATGGCTCCAGGGTGACGTAGGCGGTGGCACCGCGCGCGCGCGCGCCGGCCTGGCGCAGCGCGAACACTTCGGCATGCGGGCCGCCGGCACGCTGGTGGAAGCCTTCGCCCACGACCTCCCCGCCATGGGCGATGACGCAGCCGACCATCGGGTTGGGCCGGGTGGTCCACGCCCCGCGTTCGGCCAGGCGCAGTGCGCGCGCCATCAGCTGGTGGTCGGTGGCGGTGAACTCATGCATGGAAAACCTCATCGGAAACAGGTGGCGTACCGCCTCAGGGCGGCGCCGGATCGATCTGCATCACGGTGACGGCCAGCGGCCCGAGCTGCAGCCGGGTGTGCGGCGCCCAGCCCAGCGCGCGGTACCACGGCACCATCGCCGCCTCGCAGTAAAGATACAGGCGCGGCACGCCCAGCCGCGCGGCATGCGCCACGCAGTGCCGGACCAGCCGTGCGCCGACACCGCGGCCCCGCGCCGTGGGCCGCACGTACAGCGACGCCAGCCACGGCGACCAGCCACGGATCTGCTCGTGGTCGTCATGCAGCAGGCTCACCGAGCCCAGCCAGCCGGCGGCGTCCTCGGCCACCCAGGTACAGGGAATGGTGTCGTCGCGCTGCATGCGCAGCTCGGCCTCGGCCTGCTCGACGGTCCACGCCGGCAGCAGCGTGCCGAAGGCCTGCACATGCGCCCGCGCCAATGCCGGCAGCCACCCGGGCCGCGCCTGCAGACCGACGATGCGCACCGCCGTCAGCGCGATGCCTTGCGCTCGCGGCGTGCGGCGGTGGCGGCATCCAGCAGCGACAGCTGCTCGTCGCCGGCCGGGTGGTCGCGCTCGAGCTTCTCGATCTCGTCGCGGAAGTCCGCCACGTCCTCGAAACTGCGGTACACCGAGGCAAAGCGCACATAGCCCACGTGGTCGAGCTTGCGCAGTTCGTCCATCACGAACTCGCCGACGCGGATCGACGGCACCTCGCGTTCGCCGCTCATGCGCAGCTGGTGGACCACCGCGCGCACCGCCGCCTCGATCCGCTCCTCCGCCACCGGCCGCTTCTGCAGCGCGCGGTCGAAGCCAACCCGCAGCTTGCGCGCATCGAACGCCTCGCGCCCGCCATCGCTCTTGACGATGACCGGCAGCTTGAGCTCGATGGTTTCCAGCGTGGAGAAACGCTCGCCACAGGCTTCGCAGCCGCGCCGGCGGCGGATGGTCGCGCCATCCTCGGAAACGCGCGAATCGATCACGCGGGTATCGGTGTGCTGGCAGAACGGGCAGTGCATCTATCTCGCCTTGGACATCAGGCGCCGCGGCTGCGGCATCCCTTCACTACAACGCAGATACAGCAAACCCCGGGACGGAGCAAGACTGCCCGGCCCGGAGCGAGGCCACCGCTGCGGTGGCGGACGCATGGCACGGCCGCCACCAGGGCTGCCGGCGGCGGCGCCGGATCAGCCGTAGACCGGGAACTGCCGGCACTGCAGGGTGACGTTCTCGCGCACGCCGGCGATGACGTTGTCGTCGTTCGGGTTGTCCAGCACGTCGGCGATCCAGTTGGCCAGCGCCACGCAGTCAGGCTCCTTGTAGCCGCGGGTGGTGATGGCCGGGGTGCCCAGGCGCAGGCCCGAGGTGACGAACGGCGAACGCGGGTCGTTCGGCACCGAGTTCTTGTTGACGGTGATGTGGGCCTTGCCCAGCGCGGCTTCCGCGTCCTTGCCGGACACGTCCCTGCCGATCATGTCCACCAGCATCAGGTGGTTGCGGGTGCCGCCGGAGACGATCTTGTAGCCGCGCGAGATCAGCGTGTCGGCCATCGCCTGCGCGTTCCTGACCACCTGCTCCTGGTAGGCCTTGAACTCCGGCTCCAGCGCTTCCTTGAAGGCCACCGCCTTGGCCGCGATGACGTGCATCAGCGGGCCGCCCTGGATGCCCGGGAACACGATCGACTGCAGCTTCTTCTCGATCTCCTCGCCGGCGCCCTTGGCGATGATGATGCCGCCGCGCGGGCCGCGCAGGGTCTTGTGGGTGGTCGAGGTGACCACGTGGGCGTGCTCGATCGGGTTCGGGTAGACGCCGGCGGCGACCAGCCCGGCCACGTGCGCCATGTCCACGAACAGGTAGGCGCCGACCATGTCGGCGATGGCGCGGAAGCGCGCCCAGTCGACGATCTGCGAATAGGCCGAGAACCCGGCCACGACCATCTTCGGCTTGTGCTCCAGCGCCAGCCGCTCGACTTCGTCGTAATCGATCAGGCCCTGCTCGTTCACGCCGTACTGGACGGCATTGAACAGCTTGCCCGAAGCGTTGACCTTGGCGCCGTGGGTCAGGTGGCCGCCATGGGCCAGGCTCATGCCCAGGATGGTGTCGCCCGGCTGCAGCAGCGCGAAATACACGGCCTGGTTGGCCTGCGAGCCGCTGTGCGGCTGGACGTTGGCGTAATCGGCGCCGAACAGCTGCTTGAGGCGGTCAATAGCCAGCTTCTCGGCGATGTCCACGTACTCGCAGCCGCCGTAGTAACGCTTGCCCGGGTAGCCCTCGGCGTACTTGTTGGTCAGCTGGCTGCCCTGGGCCTCCATCACCATCGGGCTGGCGTAGTTCTCGCTGGCGATCAGCTCGACATGGTCTTCCTGGCGCTGGCATTCGGCGGCGATGGCCTTGGCCAACTCGGGGTCGTAGGACTCGATACGGGCGTCACGCGGGAACATCTCGGCTCCTGGGAGGGTGGGCGGGGAGAACGCCGATTGTAGCGCTTCCCCGGCACCGCACCGGCCGCCGCCCGCGCCGCGCCCGAAAAGCAAGGGCGCCCCGGGGGCGCCCTGCCGTCACGCGACCGCAGCCGCCTCAGTGGTTGAACACGATGTCGGCGATGATGCCGGTGGCGATGGCCACCATCAGCAGGTTGCCGCGGTCGTCGCGGATCCAGCGGTGGCCGTGCGGCGGCCGGCGCAGGTGGTAGCGGTCGTAGTCGTTGACCACGTAGACCGGGCCGCCGTAGTAGTTGTTGTAGCGGTAGCCGCGCTCGAACCCGTAGGGACGGTAGACCACGCGCGGCGGCGGGGCGTAGTAGCGGCGGTCGTTGTGGCGGGCGTCGCGGTAGCCCTCGCGGTAGCCGGCGTTGTAGTGGCGGCGGTCGTCGCGCCAGTCGCGGCGGTCGTCACGGCGGTCGTGGCCGTGGCCGTGGCCACGGTCGTCCCAGCCGTGGCGGCCGCGATCGTGGTCGCGATCGCCGGCGGCGAAGGCCGGGGCCGTGGCGCCGAAGGCCAGCAGGGTGGTCATCGCGGCGACTGCAAGTCGGTGCATCTTCATGGTGGCCCTCGCGGTGTTGATGGACGCATCCCATCATGCTCACGCGATCTGAACGGTTTCCGGCTGGAAACGGTTACCGACAGCGCCATTCATCAACCGGCCAGCCGTGCCGCGGCCGCCGGTGCGGGGCGGCTTCCCGCTATAATCGCCCATTCCCTTTTGCCTCGGGCTCGTCCGCCTTGCGGACCGGGCGCGGGCGCGCGCTACGGAGACGTCATGTCCTCGCAATACATCTACACCATGAACCGCGTCAGCAAGGTGGTCCCGCCCAAGCGGCAGATCATCAAGGACATCTCGCTGTCGTTCTTCCCGGGCGCCAAGATCGGCCTGTTGGGCCTGAACGGCGCCGGCAAGTCCACCGTGCTGAAGATCATGGCCGGCGTGGACACCGATTTCGAGGGCGAGGCCCGCCCGCAACCCGGCATCAAGGTCGGCTACCTGGCCCAGGAGCCGGAGTTGAACCCCGAGCACACCGTGCGCCAGGCCGTGGAAGAAGGCGTGGGCGACGTGCTGCAGGCGCAGGCCGCGCTGGAAGCGGTGTACGCCGCCTACGCCGAGGAAGGCGCCGATTTCGACGCGCTGGCCAAGGAGCAGGAGCGCCTGGAGGCGATCCTGGCCGCCGGTGACGCGCACACCGTCGAACACCAGCTGGACGTGGCCGCCGATGCGCTGCGCCTGCCGCCGTGGGACGCGGTGATCGGCAAGCTGTCCGGCGGCGAGAAGCGCCGCGTCGCGCTGTGCCGCCTGCTGCTGCAGAAGCCGGACATGCTGCTGCTCGACGAACCGACCAACCACCTGGACGCCGAGTCGGTGGAATGGCTGGAGCAGTTCCTGCACCGCTACACCGGCACCGTGGTGGCGGTCACCCACGACCGCTACTTCCTGGACAACGCCGCCGAGTGGATCCTGGAACTGGACCGCGGCCGCGGCATCCCGTGGAAGGGCAACTACACCCAGTGGCTGGAGCAGAAGGAAGAGCGGCTCAAGCAGGAAGAGAACCAGGAAAAGGCCCGCCAGAAGGCGATCGCCAAGGAACTGGAATGGTCGCGGCAGAACGCCAAGGGCGGCCGTTCCAAGGGCAAGGCGCGCCTGGCCCGCCTGGAAGAACTGCAGTCGGTCGACTACCAGAAGCGCAACGAGACCAACGAGATCTTCATCCCGCCGGGCGAGCGCCTGGGCAACTCGGTGATGGAGTTCAGGAACGTGTCCAAGAAGTTCGGCGACCGCCTGCTGATCGACAACCTGTCGATGATCATCCCGCCGGGCGCCATCGTCGGCATCATCGGCCCCAACGGCGCCGGCAAGTCGACCCTGTTCAAGATGATCACCGGGCAGGAGAAGCCGGACTCGGGCGAGATCGTGATCGGCCCGACCGTGAAACTGTCCTACGTGGACCAGAGCCGCGAGAAGCTGGAAGGCAACCACAACGTCTTCCAGGAAATCTCCGGCGGCCTGGACATCCTCAACATCAACGGCGTCGAGATCCAGTCGCGCGCCTACATCGGCCGCTTCAACTTCAAGGGCCAGGACCAGCAGAAGATGGTCGGTTCGCTGTCCGGTGGTGAGCGTGGCCGCCTGCACATGGCCAAGACCCTGCTGCAGGGCGGCAACGTGCTGCTGCTCGACGAACCGTCCAACGACCTGGACATCGAAACCCTGCGCGCGCTGGAAGACGCGCTGCTGGAGTTCCCGGGCAACACGTTCGTCATCTCGCACGACCGCTGGTTCCTGGACCGCATCGCCACCCACATCATCGCCTTCGAGGGCGACTCGCACGTGGAGTTCTTCCAGGGCAACTACCGCGAGTACGAAGAGGACAAGAAGCGCCGCCTCGGCGACGACGCCGGTCCCAAGCGCCTGCGGTTCAAGGCACTGAAGTAAGCAGCAACGGGACGGCCGCAGCGATGCGGCCGTCCGCTTTCCAGCCCGCCGCCGGCCAGGGCCCGCGCCCCGCCCGCGGCGTGGCGACACCTTCGTCATGGCCGCGGCCGCAGGATATGCGTGGCGTCCGCGCCCGGCGCAGCGCCCCCTCCCGCCCGGGCGCGCGCCCGCCCCCGGCATCCCGGATTCCCCCATGCGCCTCCTCGACCGCCTGTTCAAGCTCCGCCAGCACGGCACCGATGTCCGCACCGAAGTGCTGGCCGGGCTGACCACCTTCCTGACGATGTCCTACATCGTCTTCGTCAACCCCGACATCCTCGGCACCACCGGCATGGATCCGGGCGCGGTGTTCGTGGCGACCTGCCTGGCCGCGGCGATCGGCTCGACGGTGATGGCGCTGGCGGCCAACTTCCCGGTCGGCATGGCGCCGGGCATGGGCCTGAACGCGTTCTTCGCCTTCACCGTGGTCGGCTCGGCCGGACTGCCGTGGCAGCAGGCGCTGGCGGCGGTGTTCATTTCCGGCCTGGTGTTCCTGGTGCTGTCGCTGAGCGGCATCCGCGCCTGGCTGGTGGCCGGCATTCCCGCCTCGCTGCGCTCGGCCATCGTCGCCGGCATCGGCCTGTTCCTGGCGATCATCGCGCTGCAGAAGTCCAACGTGATCATCGGCAACCAGGACACGATGCTGGCGCTGGGCCCGCTGAACACGGCGCCGCCGCTGCTGGCGCTCGCCGGCTTCCTGCTGATCGCGGTACTGGAGGCACGGCGCGTGCGCGGCGCCATCCTGATCGGCATCCTCGCCGTCACCGCGGCCGGCTGGCTGGCCGGCGACGTGCAGTACCAGGGCCTGGTATCGCTGCCGCCGAGCCTGGCGCCGACCTTCCTGCAGCTGGACCTGCCCGGGCTGCTGCACCACGACGGCGGCGCGCCGCTGGCGGTGCTGCTGCAGGTGGTGCTGGTGTTCGTACTGGTGGAGGTGTTCGACGCCACCGGCACGCTGTACGGCGTGGTCGGCCGCGCCGGCCTGCTCGAGCTGGCCGATGGCAGGAAGCGCTTCGGCCGCGCGCTGCTGGCCGACAGCAGCGCGATCGTCGCCGGTTCGCTGCTGGGCACCAGTTCCACCACCGCCTTCGCCGAAAGCGCCTCCGGCGTGCAGGCCGGCGGCCGCACCGGGCTGACCGCGCTGGTGGTGGCGGCACTGTTCCTGGCCGCGCTGCTGTTCTCGCCGCTGGCGGGCATGGTGCCGGCCTATGCGACCGCGCCGGCGCTGCTGTTCGTGGCCGGGCTGATGCTGCGCGAGCTGGTCAACGTCGATTGGGGCGACCTCACCGAATCGGTGCCGGCGGCGCTGTGCGCGCTGGCCATGCCCTTCACCTACTCCATCGCCAACGGCCTGGCGTTCGGCTTCATCGCCTATGCCGTGCTCAAGGCCGGCACCGGCCGCTGGCGCGAGGCGCGGCCGGCGCTGTGGCTGGTGGCGGGGCTGTTCGTGCTGCGTTTCGCGCTGGAGTGAACCCGGCCCCGGCCGCCTGCCCGCAGGTCAGGCCAACAGCATCATCACGAAGATGGCGACGGCCACCGCCCCGGAACTCAACAGCGAGAACACGCCGTAGCCCAGCAGGGCGCGCCATATCGTCGACCAGGCCGGGCTCCCTTCGAACAACTGCAGCAGCGAGTACACCGCATAGGCGACGCTGGCCAGCCCCACCCACAGCTGGGTATGCGGGACCCAGCGCTCGAACGGGATCAGTACGCTCCAGACCACGAAGACCTGCACCGTCAGCAGGGCGGTGATGACCAGCCACTCCGGATAGTTCAGGCGTCCATAGCGGCCGAACGCCAGCCGCAGCACCCAGGCTTCGATCGGCAGCAGCGCCAGCGTGAAGGCGGCGAAATGCGCATCGATCCAGCCGGCGACCGCCTTGCTCGCGGCCATGTACCGCGCCACCAGCGCCGCGGCACCCGGCTCGAGCCCCTGCGTCATGCCTGCGGGCGCATCCGTGTCCATCACCGTGCCGTCGGCGAACAGCCGGCTGAGCAGCACCACCGCCGCCGCGGTCACCATGACCAGCAGCAGCGGCTTGACGTGGTTGCCGCGGCGCCCGTCGATGTAGTCGCGCATCAACCTGCCCGGGCGCAGCATCAATTCCCTGAGCGAATACAGGATGCCGCGGTCCATGTGCAGCACGCTGTGCTCCAGCTCGTGGCCCAGGAAATGCCAGTCGATGCGGTGGACCGGCGTGGGCTGGCCGCAGCCGGGGCAGAACTTCTGCTCCGGGCCGGTGACTGCGCGTGCGCAGTTGATGCAGTGGTCGGTGTCGTGCATCCCCATGCCCGCGCCTGTTGGAAGGGACGCATTCTAGCCAGAACGCAGCCGGCGGTTGGCGGCGGCGGCCGCCTCAGCGCCAGCGCGGCTGCAACTGCCCGTCGGCGCCGAAACGGTAACGTTCCTCGGCCCAGCCGTCGCCGAACAGGGTCAGCATCTGCGCGTAGTAGGCGGGCGCGTCGCCGCGCTGCCGGTCGGGGGGCGGCAGGCTGGCCCGCAGCGACTGCGCCAACCCGCGTTCGCCCTGCGCCAGCAGGTACGGCACCAGCGCGGCGCGGAACCCATAGCCGCCTTCGCCGCTGCCCACGCCGCTGCGGGTGTCGACCTTCTCCCACATCGGGGCGCCGTCGCGCAGCCGCCGTAGCGGTCCGGCCAGCGCCTGCAGCTGCGCCCGGAACAGGCGGTCGCGCGGCGACAGCAGGCCCGCCCACAGGTAGCAGCGGATCGCGTCGTAGCTGCCGGTCGCGCCCTTGACCGGATCGGCGACGAAGGCGCCGTCGCGCCATGCCGCCCAGTCCGGGGCGAAGCCGTGCGGCGCGGTCTGCCGCAACAGCTCCAGGGTATTGCCGGCCAGCGCGGACCATGGGCCGTCGCGGTCCACCGCGGCGAAGCGGCGCAGCAGCGGCAGTGGCAGGTAGCTGGGATTGACCCGGGTGGCGCCGTCCTCGACGAAGCCCTGCGGGCCCGGCAGCAGCATCGGCCCCAACCCGGGCAGGTCGACGATCTCGCTGGCGCGCACCTGCGCCAGCATGTCCTGGCCGATGCGCTGCAGCGCCGGGCGATGCCACAGCCGGCCGGCTTCGAGCAGGGCGTAGGCCAGCCACAGGTCCGAATCGGCGGCGGGGTTGGCGTCGAGCACGCCCCAGCCGCCCTTGGCATCGCGCCCCCACAGCCAGGCCGGCAGGCGCTTGCCCATGTCGCCGGCGGCAAGGTTGTCCACCGTCCAGGCCAGGATCCGGTCGAACAGCGCCTGGTCGTTGTCCACCAGTGCGAAGAACAGCGCGTAGGACTGCCCTTCGGAGGTGCTGCGCAGGTCGTCCTGGCTGCGGTCGATCATGCGCCCGTCGGCGCTCAGGCTGCTGTCCACCAGGACCTGCCAGCGCGGCCAGCCCGGTGCGGCGGCAGCGGCCGGCAACAGCCCCAGCAGCGGAGCGGCGGCCAGCGCCTGCAACAGCACGCGACGCGCGGGGTCAGCGGAATTCGCCATAGGGCACCAGCGGTGTGACCGGCAGCGGCAGGTTGCCCTGCCAGGGCTTGAGGGTATAGCGCAGATACAGCTGGAACGTGTTCGGCGAGTAATCCTGGCTGCGCTGCACGGTGCCGGCGGCGCCGAGCACCAGATGGTCGCCGAGCCGGCGTTCCAGCGCCAGGTACAGGCGGTGGCCGGTCCCGGTGCTGCTGGAATCGGCGCTGTACAGCCCGGCCGGGTCCAGCGTGAGCGGGCCGTACAGCGGCTGCAGCTGGGCGAGCACCCGATCGATCGGCGAGGCCTCCGGGAAGCGGCTGATCGAACGGCTGCGCGCGCGCGAAACGCTCAGCGAGGCATCCACCCGCAGCGACCAGTCGTCGTTGCGCCAGGCCAGGCTCGCCGGCACGCTCAGCGAAGCGTACTGCTGCGGGCTGTAGTAGCCGCCCTGCCCCAGCGAATAGCCGCCCAGGTCGCGCGCATAGCGCCAGTACATGCCGGTCAGGCCGACGTCCACCCGCAGGTCCGGGCGCTGCACCAGCTTGTGGTACCAGCCGGCCATCGCGCGCGCGCGGTCGTTGTCCATGACGTTGCGGCCGAGCAGGCGATGCCAGCTCCAGTTCGACCACATGCCGTTGCGGCCGCCCTGGTCGTAGCCGAGGCTGAAGGTGGCGCCGTTGGCGGTCACGCCGCCCCAGGCGATGCCGCTGCGCGGATCGATGGCGCCGGCCTGCGACAGCAGCGAGTTGGTCATCGGCCGCCGCGACAGCGTCGCGCCCCAGCCGAAACGGCCGATGTCGCCGTTGACGGTGGCGCCGCCGAGCCAGTTGCCGACCACGTAGCCGGAAGGCGTGTGGCCGATGTCGAAACTCCAGCGGTCGTCGCGCGTGCGCCAGCCCAGCGCCAGGCCCGCACCGGAGTTCATGCGCTGGTGCAGGCGGGTGTCGCAGCCCGGTGCCTGCAGGCGGCTGCCGTCCTCGCGCAGCAGGTACAGCTGGCAGCTGCCGAAGTCCTGGTCGTGGAACCCATTGGCGTCGGTTTCGAAACCGCGCGCGTCCAGCCGCACCTGTTCCAGCCGCGCCCAGCCCAGACCGCCGGCGAACGGCGCGTCGAGGTGGACGATGCGGGTGTCACGCGAGAGCTTCGAGATGCCCGGCGTGCCGTCGCTGCGCCGTCCCGAATCCTGCATCACCGTCAGCGTCGGATTCTGCTCCAGGTACAGCGTTTCCACGTCGCTGCGCAGGCTGCGCCGGAGCCAGTCGTCGCCGGCGGTCCCGCGGCTGGCGCGGGTCAGCGCGCGGTCGTCGCGCGGCTGCGCCTGCTGCGGCGCGAGCAGGCCGTTGTCGGCCATCGCGCGGGCATACATGTCCAGCGCCTGCTGCGGGTCGTCGGCGCGCAGCAGCCGCGCCGCATCGCGCCAGGACTGCGGATCGGGCCCGGTCAGCGCCGCCAGCACGCCACGCAGGACGTCCAGCGCGCGGGCGTCGTCGCCGAGGCCGGACCAGATCGTGGCGAGCTGCCGCTGCTGGCCGATGTTGCCGGGCTCCGGCACCGGCGGCGAGGCCATGCGCGCGCGCGCGGCCGCCAGGTCGCCGCCGTCGATCAGCGCCTGCACGCTGCCCAGCTGCGCATCGACGTTGCCGGGCTGCGCCTGCAGCACCTGCTGGTAGTGCTGCAGGGCCTGGGCGGTGTCGCCGCGCAGCCGCGCCCAGTCGGCCAGCATCAGCACCACGTCCACATCCTGCGGCAGCTGCCGCAGCAGGGCGATGGCCTCGTCCTCGCGGCCGGCCGCGCGCAGTTCCCAGGCGCGCGCGGTGGCCTGCTGGCGGCGCAGGCGCGTGGCCAGCGCACGCATGTCGTCGTCCCACTGCGCGTCCGGCAGTTCGTCCAGCGCGGCCAGCGCCGCGGCGATGCGGTCCGCACCGGACAGGTACAGCGCTTGCGCGTAGCGCGCCGCCGGCGTGTTGCCGGCCCTGCCGGCCATGTCGGCGATCACCGCGTCGGCCTCGTCGCTCGCGCCGCCGGCGCGCAGCGCGTTGGCCTGCGAGTAGGCCAGCCACGGGTCGTCGGGCTGTTCGCGGCGCAGTTCCCGGCCCAGCGCGATGGCCTCGGCCATATCGCCCGCGGCCAGCGCGCGCTCGCGCCGCTCGCGCAGCCGCGCCAGCTGCAGCGCGCGCAGTTCGTCGGCATACAGCCCGCGCTGCGCGGCGGGCAGGCCGGCGATGTAGGCCTCCATCCGCTGCGGATCGGTGCGGCCGTAGAACTGCACCAGCTTGCGCACCACGTTGGCGTCGTTCGGCGCGATGCGCCGTGCGGCCTGCAGCTCGCGGCTGGCCGCGTCATCGTCGCCGCGCGCCACCGCCACGTCCACCAGCCCGAGCTGGGCGTTGATCTCGCGTGGCTGCTGGCGGCGCGCCTGCGCGTACAGCGACTGCGCGCGATCGAGCTCGCCGGCTTCCAGCGCGGCATCGGCCTGTTGGATCAGCAGCCAGTAGCGGGTGCTGGCGATCAGGTCGCGCCACTTGTCGCTGTTGCTGGTATCGGCCTGCAGCTGCTGCGCCTTCTGGAACTGCTCCAGCGCCTGTTCGCGACGGCCCTGGCGCATCAGCGCCAACCCCAGCCCGCCGTGGAAATCGGCCTCGCCGGGAAAGCCGGCCAGGGCCTGGCGGAACGCGGCCTCGGCCTCCGCGTTGCGGCCGGCATCGAGCAGCTGCGCGCCGCGCAGCCCGGCGACCCAGGCCGGGTTGCCCACGCGCCTGCGCTGCTCGTCGTAGAGCGTCCGCGCCTCGTCGATGTTCGCCCAGCCGGGATAGCGGGCGATGAAGGACTGCAGCCGGCGCACGTTGCTGGCATCGGCCTGGCGCGCGGACAGGTAGTTCCATTCCGCATCGGCAGCGTAGGTGAGCGCTTCGGGGTTGTTGCCCATGCGCTGCAGGGCGGCCAGCGCCTCGCTGTCGCGGCCGCTGGCGAACAGCAACTGGGCCAGCGCCTGCAGCAGCGCGGTGTTGCCGGGGTACGCCGCATCGAGCGCGTCCAGGCGGCGGATCGCCAACGCCCGCCCGGCCGGTTCGGCGCCACGCAGGCGCCAGTATTCCAGGCCCAGCTGCATGCCCGGCGGGTCGTCGTTGAACAGCCGGCGGTAGATCGCCAGCGCCTCGGCGTTGCGGCCACCGGTGGCCAGCATGCGCGCCTGCTGCAGCTGCGCCTGCATGTCGCCGCGATACGCCGACCACAGGCGTTCGCCGGCCGCCAGCTCGCGGCTGCCCGCGCCCACCTGGCGCAGCCGCCCCAGGGTCGCGGTGGCATCGTCGATCTTCTGTTGCGACAGCTGCACTTCCAGGATCGCCAGCATCGTGGCGCGGTCGTCCGGGGCCAGCAGGCGCAGTCGCGCCAGCGCATCCTCGATCAGCCGCTGGCGGCCGGTGGCCT
This sequence comes from Stenotrophomonas acidaminiphila, assembly GCF_014109845.1. Lineage (NCBI taxonomy): Bacteria > Pseudomonadati > Pseudomonadota > Gammaproteobacteria > Lysobacterales > Lysobacteraceae > Stenotrophomonas > Stenotrophomonas acidaminiphila. The sequence continues at coordinate 63,302 of NZ_CP043567.1, forward strand.
CGCCGATGCGCACCTGCTGCAGCAGCCACTGCCGCTGCGAGGCCAGGCTGCCGCCGGGCGTGGGCGGCAGTTCCTGCGCGCCCGCCTGGCCGATCGCGGCCAGGCCGACCAGCAACGCCAGCGGCAGCGGAAGGCGACGGGGCATCAGTGCTCCGCCGTTTCCAGGCGCCGCCGCGATACCCAGCGCAGCGCGCGCCACAGCAGGAACGCGACCATCAGCACCACCACCGTGGCCAGCACCGCCAGCAGCACCGGGTGGTCGGCCAGGTGGTACCAGAGCAGCAGCCACCAGGGCAGCGAGCCGACGTAGTAGTGCTCGCCGACGAACTGGCTGTGGATGCCGGAACTGCGCAGGATCGATACCGAACCGGCGATGGCCTCGCGCTTGCCGATGTCGCTGAGCGCGTCGTCGAGCAGGGCGTAGTCCGCGTCCTTGCTGGCGGCCAGCGAGACGATGCTGCGCTGGGCATGGTGCGGCGACTGCAGGCCGATGATGGCGGCGAACGGCGCATCGGCGGTGACGCCGACACGGTTGATCGCCGCGTCGCTGCCGCTGCTGCCCAGGCGGGCCTCGATCACCGCTTCCTGCGGCGAGCCCACCCGGCCATTGCGCAGCGTGGTGCGCTGGTTGTCGATCATCAGCGACAGCTGGTCGCTGCCGCGCAGCTCCTGCGGCAGTTCGCCCAGCATCAGCACGTCGGCGTCCAGCCGCGCGGCCTGTTTCCAGTCGTCGCTCACGCGCAGGCCGTAGGCCGGATAGCCGCTCTGCACGCCGAGGCCGCCGACCAGGTTCAACAGCAGGCCGACCTGCGCCGGGTTGGCGCGCGGCGGCATCAGCACCACGGTCTCGGACAGGTCGGCCATGCGCGTGAACGGGAAGCCGCTCAGCGCGAACGCCGCCAGGTCCGGCAGGCCCATGTAGTGGTGGAAGCCGGAGAAATCGATCGTCGAGTCTTCCTCGATCGCCGCCTGCAGGTTGGGCGGCAGTACCGTCTGGCAATGGTCGCGCTGGGCACTGCCCATGACGCTGGCGAAGTTGAAGTCGAAGCGCAGCTGGTTGCGGTCGCCGATCTTCAGCGCCGGGATCAGCAGCTTGCCGTCGCCGGCGCCGGCATCGCCGCTGAGCACCGGCAGGCGGATTTCCTCCAGGCCCTGCTTGCCCGAGCGGCGGATCAGCGGGAAGCTGGAAATGAACTGGTCGTTGATGCCCACGCTCAAGCGCGACTCGTCGCTGCTGAACGGCGGCGTGTAGCGGTAGCGCAGGTTGAGCGGGATGCCCTGGTTGCGCCAGATGAACAGGTCCGGCGGCAGGTTCAGGTTGAGCACGATCGGCTGCGGCGCGATGCCGCTGGCGCGCAGCTGCTGCGGGTAGTCGAGCAGTTCGGCGAAGCGCACCGCGCGGTCGGTACGCACCCAGTTCGGCGCGTCGTACGGCTGGCGCGGCGCCAGCGGCTTGACCTCGTCCACCTGCACCCGGGTGCCACGGAACAGCACGTTGCCGGCGGCGATGGCCGACACCGCGGTCTGCAGGTCGGCGTCGTTGCGGCCCAGCACCAGCAGCAGCTTGCGCTGCGGGTCGTCGGGCAGCGACAGCAGCTCGATCACCGGCCCCTTCACCGGCGCGTGGTCGGCGATCACCGACGGGAACCGGCCGTTCACCGCCATCACCACCGCGTGGCCCTGCGCCGGCAGCCGGTCGAAGCTGACCGGGAACCGCGCCTGCCGCCACCAGCCGGCCATGCTGCCGAAGTACGACGCCATCAGCGCGGCCGCGCGCTGCTGCGCCACCGACGGCGAGCCGGCGAACACCACCGGCAGCTCCAGCCGCGCGCTGTCGCGCGGATCGAAGAACGGCAGCGGGAAATTGGCCAGGTCGTCCTGCATCGCCAGCGGCTGGCCGCCCAGGCGCAGGGTGGTGTTGCTGGACAGGTTGACCCACAGCGAGCTGTGGGTCGGCTCTTCGCAGACATCGGTGTAGTGGCCGACGAACTCCAGCCGGACCTGGTTGAAGTCGGCGATCAGGCGCGCGTCCAGCGGCACCTTGGCCTGCACCGGACGCCCGAGCTGGTCGTTGCCGATCGGCACCACGTCCATCAGCGCGTCGTTGAGGTAGACGCGCAGGTGCGAAAGCGTCGGCAGCAGCGACGGCGACGGGGTAAAGCCCAGGTCGAGCTCGGCCGCGCGCACCAGGCGGTCGCGCCGGACCTGGAACTCGAAGGTGGTGGTGTTGCGGATGCCGGACAGCAGCGTGTCCTGGCGCCGGCCGAGCTGGGCCAGGGTGCTGGCGCGCTGCCAGGGCCAGCTGGCCCCGGACCAGACCGGCACCGCGGTCGCCGCGGCCGGCGGCGGCGTGGTCGCGGCCGCAGCGGGGGCAGGCGCGGCATCTGCCACCGGGGCCGCCTGCGGCGCGCTGGAACCATTGGCGACGGGCAGCGCCAACAGCGGCAGCAGCAACCAGCGCAGTGAAGTGGAAATGCTCATGGACGAAGCCCCGGGTCAGCGGCTGGGTCAGCCGGGTAGGAAGGAAGCGGACGTTGCGGCGCGAAACTGGCCACCCAGCGCAGGGCGCGGCGGCTCCAGTGCATCGGCCGGTCGAGATCGATGGGCGAGAAATCGCTGATCCGGCGGTAGCCCTGCCAGCCGAGCTTGATCACGCTCCACAGGCTGCGCGGCAGGCTCATCGGCTGGTAACCGGCGTGCCAGTCCAGCCAGGCATCGGCGCGGGCGAAGGTGCACTGCACGAATTCCACCCGCTGCGATTCGTCCTCGAAGCGCAGCAGCAGGCCCAGGCGCGCGCCGACGCTGCGCTGGACCACCGCGGCAAACGCGAACTCGCGGCGGCCGCGGCCGAGCAGCAGGGTCACGCCGGTGCCGGCGGCAAGCTCCTGTTCGGGCGCCTGCGCCAGTTCCAGGCCGACACCGTCGTTGGAGTAGTCGTGCATGACCCCGCGCAGGGTGCGGCCGTCGGGCAGGCGCAGCGCCATCGGCAGGCGCTGGCTGACGCGATGGGTACGGCGCACCTGCTGGACCTCGGCGGCCACCGCCAGCGCGCCGCCGACGATGAGCAGGTTGTACAGCACCCACAGCGAGCTGACGATCACCGTGCCGCGCTCGTCGGCCGGGCCGTGCAGGAAGCGCCACACCGCGAATCCGAGCCCGGCGACGTTGAGCAGCGCCAGGACCAGGTAGGGCTGGGCGACCTTCCAGTCGAAGCGGTCGCCGGCCTGGGTGCCGCCCTTCTCGGTGACGTTGAACTTGCCCTTGCCCGGGCTGAACAGCGCCACCGTGGTCGGCCGCGCGATGTACCAGGCCAGCACGGTCTCGTAGACCTCGCCCCAGAACGGGCGGCGCCACTGCCCCTGGATCCGCGAGTTGGTCAGGTTGGCATGCGCCATGTGCGGCAGCACGAACAGCAGGATCGCCACCGCCGGCGCATAGATGATGTAGACGTGCAGCAGCAGGAACGCCAGCGGCGCGGTCAGGAACACCAGGCGCGGGATGCCGGCCAGGAAGTGCAGCATCGCGTTGGCGTAGCAGAAGCGCTGGAACAGGCTCAGGCCCTTGCCCAGCAGCGGGTTGTCGATGCGGAAGATCTGCACCATGCCGCGTGCCCAGCGGATGCGCTGGTTGACGTGGGCGCCAAGGCTGTCGGTGGCCAGGCCCGCGGCCTGCGGAATGCGCAGGTAGGCCGAGTTCCAGCCGTTGCGGTGCAGGCGCAGCGCGGTGTGCGCGTCCTCGGTGACGGTCTCGGTGGCGAAGCCGCCGATGTCGTCGATCGCCGCGCGCCGCAGTACCGCGCACGAGCCGCAGAAGAAGGCCGCGTTCCACAGGTCGTTGCCGTCCTGCACCAGGCCGTAGAACAGCTCGCCCTCGTTGGGGTCGCGGCGGAACACGCGCAGGTTGCGCTCGAACGGGTCCGGCGAGAAGAAATGGTGCGGGGTCTGCACCAGCGCCAGCTTCGCATCGCGCAGGAACCAGCCGGTGGTGATCTGCAGGAACGAGCGCACCGGCAGGTGGTCGCAGTCGAAGATCGCCACCAGCTCGCCATCGAGCAGGGTCAAGGCGTGGTTGAGGTTGCCGGCCTTGGCGTGGCGGTTGTCGCTGCGGGTGATGTAGTTGACCCCGGCCTGCGCGGCGAACTCGCGGAACTCCGGGCGCCGGCCGTCATCGAGCAGGTGGATGCGCAGCTTGTCCGCCGGCCAGTCCAGGCCCAGTGCCGCATGCACCGTGTGCCGCACCAGCGACAGCTCCTCGTTGTAGGTCGGGATCAGCACGTCCACCGTCGGCCAGTCGCGCGGATCGGCCGGCAGCGCCGACGGCCTGCGCTGCAGCGGCCAGGCCACCTGCACGTAGCCGAGCATCAGCACCAGCCACGAATAGGTTTCGGCCGCGAGCAGGACCAGGCCGCAGGCCAGGTCGAAATTGTTGTTCCAGTTGAGCGTGGCGGTGTAGCGCCACCACAGGTAGCGGCACGACACGGTGATCGACAGCACCACCAGGATCAGCGTGGCGTAGCGCCCGGGCATGCGCCGCACCAGCAGCGCGATGGCCCACAGCAGCAGCACGAACACGAACTGCGCGAAGTAGCTGAACGGCTGGGTGACGCACAGCAGCGCCAGGCCCAGCGTGGCCACGCCGACGCCGTACGTCAGCCACCGGCGCGTGCGCCTGGACAGCGACCCCAGGGTCGCGCGTGCGCGCTGCCACGCGGCGCTGTTCCAGACCCGTCGCGGCATCCCGCGCATCGTGTCCAGGTACCGCCGCCAGCCGCGGTCGGCGGCGCCGCGCAGGCCGGCGACATGGCGGCGCCGGGCCGCGGCCAGCCGGTGGCGGCGCTGGGACGTCTGCGGGGTGATGCGCACCAGCAGCAGCCAGCCGGCCTGGATCAGCATCCGCAGCGGGTCGCCGAAACGCCAGCGGCGGTAGACCCGCAGCTGCGGGAACGCATCGGGCAGGCGCGGCGCCAGTGACTGCCATGCCGGTCCTTCCAGCCGCAGCAGCGCCCAGCCCATGGCCTGCAGCAGCCACAACAGCCACAGCGTCGGCGGCGACCCGCGCACGGCCTCGCGCAGTTGCGGCCAGCGCAGGTAGCGCAGGCAGCGCGGCCTCATGGCGCCCGCCCCCCGCGCGCGCGCAGGCGCCCGCGTTCGGCCAGGCACCACACCGCCAGGCTGGCGACATCGGCCGCGGCCTGGGCGCCATCGGCATCGGCGCCCAACGGCCGCTTGCGCGCCAGCGCCGCGGCGACGTTGGCGTCCTCGTGCAGCGGCTGCGGCACCAGCGGCGGACCGCCGTCGATCCACAGCTGCATCAGGTCGCGCTGCACCGCCAGCGCCGGGTCGTAGCGGTTGCACAGCACCCGGCGCGCATCGTGCGGGCGCCGCTGCAGCAGCACGTGGCAGCCCGGGTCCACCGTCGCCAGCCGCAGCGGCAGCGCGCAGGCGGCGTGCTGGTTGACCGCGTCCACGTGCGCGTCGAGCCGCTGCGGCAGGTCGAACAGGATCCAGTCGAACTGCGCCGCCAGCAGCGGCAGGCGTTCGACCCAGAACCGCGGCGAGCGCCGCAGCCGCTCCTCGACCTCGGCCACCTCCGCGTCGCCGGCAAGTCCGTACGGCAGCAGTGCCAGCCCGGGCATCGCTTCGAACGCCGCCTCGCGCCAGTCGCCGCCGTCCAGCCATGCCCGTGCCCAGCCGCGCGCTTCGGCGGCGGGCAGGCCCAGGTGCAGGCCGAGCAGGTGGTCGGGGTTGCACTCGACCAGCAGCACGCGTTCGCCCTGCGCATGCAGCGCGTGGCCCAGCGCGGCGCTCATCGTCGTCACCCCGACGCCGCCGCGCACGCCCTGCAGGGACAGCGTGGTGCTCATCGCCGCGGCTCCGGCGCCAGTTCGGCGAACAGCGGCCAGCGCGCCAGCGCCTGCGCCCGCGCACGCTGCGCCGAGAAGTCCAGGTACGGCAGTTCGGGCATGTGTAGGTGCGCGCGCAGCACGTCGATGTCGTCCTGTTCCGAGGTCAGGCCCGCAGGCAACCGGTTGCTCGTCACGGCTTGTCCTCCGGGTAGGGCGTCCAGGCCGGGCTGCCCTTGAGCTGCAGCCACGGCTTGCCGTCGTAATCCATCACCTTGGCGCCTTCGTTCTCCGACACCGACGGCGTGGTCGGCAGGCCCTGCAGCAGGCCGTCCCAGTTGCGGTCGCCGGCCGTCGCCTGGGCGTTGAGCGCGTAGATCCGCGCCACCAGCTCGGACAGCGCCAGGTAGCTGCTCGGCGCGGTCACGTGGCGCGGGCCGGCCGCGGCCGGGATGCCCATGCCGACCAGCTTCACGCCCACCGGGACATGGGTGATGGACGGGCTGGGAATCTCGCGCATGCCAGGGATCTGCATGCGGTCGCCATGCAGCGCCGCGCCGTGTTCCGGCACCACCACCACGACCGCGCGGCGGCCGTTCTTCTCCAGGGCGTCGATGAAGCCCTGCAGGTCGCCCAGCACCATCTGCGCGCGCGCCTTGTAGTCGCTGGCCATCGCGCGCCCGTCGGCGCCGACGATGCGGTTGCCGTCGTGCAGCGAGATCGTGTTGTAGAACAGCGCCACCTGCGCGTTGGAGGCGGTCTGGCGCTGTTTCAGCCAGCCGGCCAGCACGTCGCTGTCGCGGCGCAGCGGCGATTTGTCGAAGGCGATCAGCGCACGCGGATAGCCTTCGATCGGCAGCGGCTTGGCCGCCAGCCCGCCATAGCGGGTGAGGTCGCCGATGAAATCGTCGAAGTGGCCGTCGTGGTTCATCGCCAGTTCGTTCTGGAAGCCCAGCGCCTGCAGGTTGGCGAACAGCTGGCACTGCGCCGGCACCGGGTCGAACAGCGCGGTGTGCGAGGTCTGCCCGCAACTGGCGCGCAGCAGGCGGATCGCCGCCGGGCCGCTGTAGGACGTGGCCGAATTGAACGCGTCGAACACCACGTCCATCCCGTCGAACAGCGGGTTCTGGCGCATGCCCACTTCCTCAAGGTCGCTCCAGGCCAGCGAACAGATGTTGAGGACGATCACGTCGAAGGGGGTGCCCTCGTGGGCCGGCGGGAAGGTGGTCTTCAAGCCGGCCTGCTGCTGGTAGAAGCCGGCCAGGTAGGCGTCGAGGGTTTCGTTGCTGGCAGGACCGCCGCGTGCCGCCGCGCCGGTTGCGCCCGCCCCCTGCGCCGCGGTCGCATCGCCGCCGCCGGCGAACTGCAGGCCGGCCGGCAACGGCAGCGCCATCGCCGCCATGCCCAGCATTCCCAGCACGCTGAGCGTGGTGACCCGCAGCCAGGGCTTGAGCAGCAGGTAGCCGCAGACCAGCAGGGCCAGCAGCGCGACCATCTGCCAGTTGATGAAGCGGCCGAGCAGCTCCAGCCAGTACGAGGCCGAGAAATCCAGCACCCCGGGCTGCGCCAGCAGGCGTTCGAACGGCGGCCACCAGGTGTCCTGGTAGTACAGCGCCACCGCCACCGGGATCGCGACCACGGTGCGTGCGATGCGGGCGCCGCGCCACGGCAGCGGCACCAGCAGCGCCGCCAGCAGCAGCAGGTTGGGCAGGATGTGCAGGTCGAGCGCGCCCATCCACGCCAGGATCACCTTGGACAGGAAATACAGGTTCCAGCCGCGCAGGTCGGGCCATGCCTGGGGCGCGGCGGTCGCGGTGGCGGCGGCAGGGGCGTCGCTCATGCCGGCCTCCGTGGAACGGCCTGGCGGCGGCGTTCGCCGACCCGCTTGAGGTAGCGCGGCGGCAGGCCACGACGCAGGCGCGCGCGCAGCGCGCGCACGATCCACCCCAGCATCACGCCCAGGGGAATCATCACCAACGCACATGCGGCCACCAGGCTCCATACCTGCTGGTCGTTCATCCTTCCCCTCCCAGGCGGATCGGTCGCGGTGCCGTCCATGACGGCGCGGGTGCCGCGGGCTCGGGCGGCGGCATCTGCTGCGGTGGCGCGGCGGCAAAGCCGCCAGTGGCCGCGCTCATCGCGGCCACGTCATGCCCGGCCTGGCGCTCGTAGCCATCGAACAGCTCCCGCCACGGCAACCGGAACAGGTTGCCCAGCGCGCGCTCGACGCCATCGCTGCGGCAGGCGAACAGGAACAGCCACACCTGGCCGGCATACATGCAGGCGAAATCGCCGCGGCGGCGCATCTGCAGCTGCTGCAGCGCCTGCACCGGGCTCACCCCGGCCACCGGCTGCAGCACCAGCACCGCGCTTTCCACCACCCCGCCGCCCTGGTCGAGCAGCTCAACGGCCAACTGCCTGAACTGCGCCGGGGTGACGATGCCGCCGACATCCGGCGGCCGGTGCAGGCGGATCAGCCGCTCCGGGTCGTCCGGCAGGCGCCCCTGCCAGGTCTGGCCCTGGATCGTTTCCAGCAGGGTCAGGAAGCGCGCCAGCGGCAGGTTGGCCGGGGCCACCAGGCTGGCGCCGGATTCCAGCAGCAGCCGCTCGTCGGCATAGCGCAGGCAGGGCTGCATTTCGCGCACCACCAGCTTCAGGCCGTTGCCGCGCTCGCTGCGCAGCTGGAACACGATCCGCGCCAGCGCATCGACATCGGCGTTCTCGCCGATCGACAGCACCACCGTGGCCGCCTGCGCCTGCAGCGCGGCGCCCACCAGCGCCGACCAGTTCTCGAACAGGCGCCAGGCAGGTGAGAACGGCGGTGCGCCTTCCAGCGCGTCGGCCTGGGCCAGGTACAGGAAACGGTCGCCCCCCTCGTGCGCCAGCGCCGCGGCCACCGCGCCATCGCCATCGGCGACCACGCCAAGCCGGATGCCACTCCACCGGGCCTCGAAATCGCGATGCGCGAACACGCCTTCGGCGTTGCTCCAGTAATGCACCAGGTACTGCAGCGCACCGCGGTGCGGGTACAGCTGGGCCACCCCGCTGCACAGCGGGTTGAGCGGCAGCAGCCGCGGTGCCAGCGTCGCCGCCTCGCCGTGGCACAGCAGCAGCACGCAGTGGCCACCAGCGCTGGCCCAGTCGTGCAGTTGCCGGCACCAGTGGGCGAGGTGCGGGCCCTCGAGGCTCTCCAGTGCGGCCGCCGGTACCTGCACCACGCACAGGGTGCCGTGCGCGCCCGCGCAGCGCGCCAGGTCGGCGGGCAGCGCGCGCACCGCAGGCGCCAGGTCGGCGACGGCGGCTTCGTACAGGCGGATGCGCGCGGGCCCCTGCTCGGCCGTCAGCGGCGCGACCATCGACGCCGGCGGGCGCCCGAGCGCGGCCACCACCGCCAGCGGCAGGGTATCGGATCCGGCAAGCACGCCGGCCGCGAACAGGTCGGCGTGGCCGGCATCGGCACAGGCGACCCAGTACACCCCGCCCACGCGCAGACGGGTGAGCTCGAACGGCAGGCCATCGATGGCAAGTGAAATCGTCTTCAAATTCGTTTTCCAGTCGGCAGGCGCACTCCGCGCACCGCCGTTTCCCATCCTTCGGCCCCTCACCAAAATCCATGACGGACGTCACAGTAAAACCCGGCCCGCCCTTCATCTCAATGTCACTTGCTCACCACAAGCCTGCCATGAACGGGCGCTACCCCGCATGCACAGGCCCGCCGGCCGGGGCCCACCCCGCCGCGCCGCGTGGCTCAGGGCGCCGCGGGCAGGCCGAATACCTGCCGCAGATAGGCCAGGTACCCCGGGTCGTCGCACATGCTCTTGCCCGGCGAGTCGCTGAGCTTGGCCACCGGCTGGCCATTGCAGCGGACCATCTTGATCACGATGTTCAGCGGCGTCGGCCCCAGGTCGTTGGTCAGGTGGGTGCCCACGCCGAAGGCGACCTGGCAGCGGTCGCGGAAGTAATCGTACAGGCGCATCACCTTCTCGATGTTCAGGCCGTCGCTGAACACCAGGATCTTGCTGGAAGGATCGGCGCGGTTGGCCTTGAAGTGCGCCAGCATGCGGTCGCCCCATGCGAACGGGTCGCCGGAGTCGTGGCGCACCCCGTCGAACAGCTTGCAGAAATACATGTCGAAGTCGCGCAGGAAGGCCTCCAGCCCGACCACGTCGGACAGCGCGATGCCGAGGTCGCCGCGGTACTCGCGCGCCCACGACTCCAGCGCGGCCACCTGCGAGTCGCGCAGGCGCGGGCCCAGCGCCTGGAACGCCTGCAGGTACTCGTGCGCCATCGTGCCGTGCGGGGTCATGCCGTAGCGGCGGGCGAAATACACGTTGCTGGTGCCCACGTACTGGGTGCCCAGCGCATCGCGCAGCAGCGGCAGCATGTGCCCGTGCCAGTCGCGCGAATAGCGGCGCCGGGTGCCGTAATCGGCGATGCGGCAGTTGTCGAAGCCCGGGGTATCGCGCAGCAGCGCGGTCTTGGCGCGCAGCCGGCGCTCGCCCTCGGCGAAATCCGGCGTGCTGGTGGTGCGGAACCAGACCTCGTTGATGATCGCCAGCAGCGGCACCTCGAACAGGATGGTGTGCAGCCACGGGCCGGTGATGTCCAGCTCGATCTCGCCGGGCACGGTGGCCGAGGCGCGCAGGTCGATGTACTTGCGGTCCAGGTGGAACAGGCCGAGGAAATCGGCGAAATCCGGCTTCACGAAGCGCAGCTGGCGCATGTAGTCCACCTCGTCGGCGGCGAAGCGCAGGCTGCACAGGTGGTCGATCTCGGCGTTGATCTGGTCCAGGCAGCGGGCCAGGTCGATGCCCGGCGTGCGGCACTTGAAGCGGTACTGGACGATGGCCCCGGGGTGCTGGTGCAGCACCGCCTGCATCATCGTGAACTTGTAGAGGTCGGTATCGAGCAGGGACTGGATGATCATGGGCGCATTATGCGCCGCCCTCCCCGCCCGGCCACCGGCCCGCCGCCGTGGCGCCCGCAGGCGACCGGCGCACCCGGCCGCGGCCGGGCACGCCGTGCTGCGGTCATTCGTCGCCGGCGTAGGGCGAGCGCAGCGGCTGCGGCTGCCGGCCCAGGCCCGCGCCCAGGCGGTCGAGCAGGAAGCGCAGGTACACGTTGGTGCCGAACTGGCGGTAGTCGCGGGCGTTGTTGAACTCCATGCGCCCGCCCAGGAACAGCTGGGTGGACAACTGCCACTCCGCCGCCGCGCTCAGGTTGTAGGACACCCCGGTCTTGGTCTGCCCGGCATAGACCGGTTCGACATAGCGCGGGGTCAGGCCCAGCAGCGCGGCCAGCGATGCCGCATCGTAGGCCGCCTGCTGCATCGCCGGGTCCAGCGGGAAGTAATCCGCCGGATCCTCCTTGAAGCTCTGCACGCCGACGCTGGCATCGACCTGCCAGGCCAGCCGCTGCGCGGCGCTGCGCCCGTTCCAGTGCAGCGGCACGCTCACGTCCACGTAGCGCTGCGGACTGAAGTAGCCGCCATGGCCGTAGGTGAAGCCGCTGAGGTTGCGGTCGTACTGCATCGCGGTCAGGTTCAGGCCCGCGGTCAGCGACTGGTTCGCCGTTTCCAGGGCGTGCACATAGACGCCCGCGCCCAGTTCCTGGCGGTCGTTGCCGGCCACGTGGGTACCCTGCAGGCGGTGCCACGCCAGGTTGGCGTAGCCGCCGAGCAGGCCGTTGTCGACGGTCGCGGCCATGCGCGCGCCGGTGGCGGTCACCCCGCCCCATTGCAGGCCGTTGCGCGCATCGCTGACGCCGGCGAAGGACAGCAGGCTGTCGGTCACCGCGCGCCGCGAGGCTTCGCCGGACCAGGTCAGCGCATCGCCGATGCGGCCGCGATAGCCGACCCCGCCGACGATGCCGGTCTCACCGAAACCCAGCGGGGTGGTGCCGACGTCGGCGCGGAAGCCGCCCTGCTCGAAGCCCACCGACACGCCGGCGCCACTGGCGTCCAGCGATCCCAGCCGGCGTGCGCCGGCGGCGTTGGCCACCATCGCGTACAGCGTGTCCTGGAACGCCAGCGGCGTCTGCGAGGCGCTGCTGCCGCCGGCAAGCGCCTTCAACTGCGCCTGCTCGCCGGCGCTGAGCCCGCGCAGCAGCGCGGTGCTTCCCAGCACCTGCCGGGCGATGTCGGCGATCGGGGTGTTGCCGAGGTCGCGGCCCAGCATGTAGTCGGGCAGCGGATCGGCGTACAGCAGTTCCAGCGTGGCCTTGCGGCGCTCGGCCGCGGTGAGCGTGGCGTCGGTCTGGTTGAACAGTTCCTGGTAACGGCCGCTGTCCAGCGCGCGTTCGTAGATCAGGTTGCGGGTCGCGGTGGTGGCGCCATTGGTCAGCAGTGCCTGGTACAGCGACGAGCCGACCAGGTCGTCGACCGGGGCGCGATCGGCGGCCAGTGCCCCGGACAGCGCCAGCTGCGGGCCGGCGCCGAAGCGGCTGGCCGAGGCATAGCCGTCGTCGGCACGGCCGGCATCCAGCACCGTCGGCGTCACCGCGACCTGCAGCTTGCCGTCGCCAATGCCGAAACGGGCCTGCAGCGGTACCTGCAGGTCGGCCAGTTGGCCCAGCCCGGCCTCGCCGTCGCGACTGCGATAGGCGGCACCGGCCGCCAGCGCGCTGCTGCTGTCGGCGCGCAGTTCGCGCAGTTCGTCGATCACGCCACGTGCCGGGGCTGCGGCCGGGGCATGGGCCGGCAACACCGCGGCCGGCGCCGCCGAAGCGGCGACACGACGCGGCGCAGGGATGGCCGCGACCGGCGCGGCGGACAGCGCCAGCACCGGGGCCGGCAGGCCATCGGCGTCGATCTGCGGCGACGGCAGCGCGGCAGCAGCCAGCGGCGTGGCGGCGAGCGCGGCGACACTGGCCGGCAGCGGCGCCGGATCGGCGCGCAGCGCGACCGGCCGGGTGTTCCCATGGGTGATCCCGGCGAAGGGATTGAAGGCGCGGCCGGCGCCGGCCAGCGCGGTGCTGGCGTGCGGATAGCCATTGTCCGGTTGCCCTGCGCCGCGCGCGGCAGCGGCGATGGCGGCCTTGAAGTAGCTTTCGGCGCGGCGGTTCTTGCCGGCCGCACGGTAGACCCGCCCGGCCGCGGCCAGCACCTCCGGCGACTGCGGCGCGCGTGCCAGCGCCTGCTCCAGGTAGTGCCCGGCGGTGTCGAGATCGCGCATCGCCGCGGCGCTGCCGGCGGCGGCCAGCATCGCATCGACGTCGCCCGGCGCCAGCTGCAGCAACTGCTGGTACAGCGCCAGCGCCTGGCCCGGGTCGCCGGCGGCGGCGTACAGGCGCGCCAGCGCGGCGATGGTCTGCGGATCCTGCGGCTGCTGCGCCAGCACCGGCGCCAGCACGTCGTAGGCACCCTCCAGGTTGCCGAGTTCACGCAGCGCATCGACCTGGCGCAGCACGTAGCCGCTGCGCAGTTCCTGCAGGCGCCTGCGTTGCGCCGGGTCCAGGCGGGCATCGCCCAGCTGCCGCAGCAGGGCCGCCAGCTCGGCGTCCTGGCGCGCGCGCAGCAGCACCTCGCCGTACTGCAGGCGGTTGTCCACGTCCGGGTTGCCCTGCATCAGCCGCTGCGCCAGCGCCAGTGCGCGCTGCTGGCTGCCGATGTCGGCGTAGGCCCCGGCCAGGGCCGCGGCGATGCCGGGCCGGGCAATGCGCTCGCCCAGCGCCGACTCGGCACGGGCGAGCAGCAGCTGCGCCTCGCCGACGCGGTTGCCCTGCACCAGGGTGCGCGCCTGCGCGGCCTGCTGCTGCACCCAGGCGGTGTCGTGCAACGCGCTCATCTCGGCATCGCGCGATGCCGCGGGGATGCGCTCCAGCAGGGCCCAGGCGCCATTCCAGTCATTGCGTTCGCGGGCGAACAACGCCTGCGCGAACAGCGACTGCGGCGCGTCCGCGTCCTGCGCGCGCAGGCCGGCCATGATGCCGTCGGCCTGGTCCGGGCGCCCCTGGCGCTGGTAGAGGCGCGCCAGTTCCAGCCGCAGCCAGGGATCGCGCGGCTGCTGCAGCACCGCGTCCTCCAGTTCGATCTGCGCCATCTCCAGGCTGCCCGAAGCGATCGCCTGCTGCGCGCGTGCGCGCGCCAGGTTGGCGCGCAGCACCGCGGCACCGCCGGCACGTTCCTGCTGCTCGGGGGTGAGCCGCTCGAACAACGCGGCGGCCTCGTCGGCGCGCCCCAGCCGGCCGAGCAGCGTACCCAGGCCCTGCAGGGCACCGGCGTTGCCGGCATCCAGTTCCAGCGCCCTGCGGTAGCTCGTCTCGGCCGCGGCGGCATCGCCGGCGCCCAGCAGGTCGCCCAGCAGCACGTGGCCGGTGGGTTCGGCGGGCTGCAGCGCGATGGCCTCGCGGACCTTCGCCGCCGCTTCCGTCCCCGGCTGCCGCCGCGCTTCCTGCAGGACCTGCCAGTAGCGGGCGGCGTTGGCCGCGCCGCGCCATTTGCCATTGGCCGCGGCTGCCGGGCGCAACAGCTCGGCGGCTTCGCCGAACCGTTCCTGGCGCAGCCGCACCGAGCCCAGCCCGCCCATCGCCTCGGTGTTCTTCGGCTGCGCACGCAGCACCTGCGCGAAGCGCGCCTCGGCAACGTCCAGGGTGCCGCCCTGCAAGGCGCGGAAACCCTCGCCCAGCAGGCGCTGGTTCGGGTCCGGCGCAGGGTCGGCGCGCACCGCCTGGTCGCGCAGCTGCACCTGGCGCGCGGCGATTTCGCGGTCGTCCGGCTGCAGTTCCAGGAACGCCTGGAACAGCGGCGCGTCGGCACGGGTGGCATTGAGCCACAGCAACGCCTGGCGCCAGGCCACGCGCGCCGCTGCGGCGGTGTCCTGGCGCTGGCTGAGCGTCCTGAGCTGGGCGATGCCCTCGCGCCGGCTCGGCTCGCGGTAGGTCAGCACCTGCGCCAGGGCCAGTGCGGCGGCACCGTTGTCGCGTTCGGCGGCCACCTGCCGGCGCAGGCCGTCGCGCGCCCGCGTCCAGCCGTCCTGGGTACCGGCCAGCACCTGGTAGTACTCCAGCGCGAGATTGTCCGGCGGCCCGCCGGCGCCGAACGCCTCGTCGTAGGCCTTGACCGCCTCGGCATAACGGCCGGCAGCGGCCGCGCTGCGCGCCGCCTGCAGCGGACCGCCGGCGGCGCTGCCGCCGCCGGCCAGTGCCGCACGCAACCGCGCGGTCTGCGCCGCCGACGGATGCCGGGCCTGCAGTTGCTGCAGGCGCCGCTGCGCCTCCGCGCGACGCCCCTGGTTGAGGTCGATCAGGCCCAGCCCGAGCAGCGCGTCGGGCTGCGCCGGGTCGGCGGCCAGCAGCTTGCGCCAGGTATCGGCGGCGAGGTCTTCGCGCCCCTGGTCGAGCCAGTAGTTGCCCTGGTTGACCAGTTGCCGGGTGGATGCGGCGTTCTGGCTCCATGCCGGCGCGGTCAGTACGCACAGGCCGAGCAGGCACAGGGGTTTCAGGTTTTTGCGGAACATGTCGTACTCCACGCGGGCAGCAGGCGCCCGTCGGCAGCGAAACGGAAACGGCGGTCCATCCATCCGCGCCCGAACAACACCAGGACGCGGTCGTAGTAGCCAAGGGCGTCGGCGGCCGCGCCGGCCGCCGGAATGCGGCCGGCCTGCGCGCTCGCCAGGGCCGTCTGCCCCAGCGCCGACAGGTACGGCAGCAGCGCGGCGGAAAAGCCCGCCGGCGCGGTGCCGTCGGCGGAACCGCTGCGGGTCTGGATCTTCTCGGCGAAGCCGCCGCGCGCGCGCAGCAGCCGGGCCGGACCCGGCAGCGCGTCGAGCAGGCGCCGCCGCAGCGGTTCGCCGGGGTCGGTCATGCCGGCCCACAGGTAACAGCGGATGGCGTCGTAGCTGCCGACCGCGCCCTTGCCCGGATCGGTCACGAAGGCCTCGCCGTTCCAGGCGATCCAGTCCGGCGCGAAGCCGCCCGGCGCCGCGGCGCGCAGCATCGCCACGCTGCGTTCGGCCAGCCGCGCCCATGGGCCGCGCGGATCGACCATGGCGAACCGGCGCAGCACGAACAGCGGCAGATAGCTGGGATTGAGCAGCCAGCGGTCGCGCTGCACGAAGCCGCGGTTGCCGGGCAGCAGCATCGGCCCGAAGCCCGGCAGCTCGACCACTTCGGCGGCGCGCATCAGCCCCAGCACCTGGCGGCCGGCCTGGACCAGTCCGGGCCGGTTCCACAGGCGCCCGGCCTCGAGCAGCGCGTAGGCGATCCACAGCTCGCCATCGGACGCGGTATTGCCGTCGAGCACGCGCCACTGCCCGTCGCCGGCGCGCCCCCACAGCCACGCCGGCAGGTTCAGGTCCGGGCGTCCGCCGCACAGGTGGCGGCGGGTCCACGCCAGGATGCGGTCGAACAGCACCGGGTTGTTGTCCACCAGCGCGAAGAACAGCGCATACGACTGCGACTCGGAGGTGCTGCGCTGGTCCGGATGGGAGAAATCGATGACCCGCCCATCGTCCTGCAGGTGCCGCTGCACGAAGCCATGCCAGTCGCGCCACGGCATGCCGCAGGCGGTTGCCGCCCGCACCGGGCAGGCGGCGACCGCCGCGGCCGCGGCGATCAGCCCCAGCGCCTCGCGCCGCGACAGCATGCGCGCAACCTCCGGCGCCATGCTCAGCCCGCGACCTTCAGGCGCGCACGCGCATGGCGCCGCAGCAGCCAGCCGGCCAGCATGGCCAGCAGCAGGCACACCAGGCCCACGCCCAGCGCCAGCCACAGCGGGTGATGGGCGAAGAACCAGCGCAGCGCCAGCAGCGGCGGCAGCTCGCCGACGTAGTAGGTCTGGTTGCCGGCCAGGCTGCGCACCGTGTCGCCCTGCAGCAGCACCACGCTGCCCTGGAACCGGCGCAGACGCGCCGGATCGAACCACGCCTCGAACAGGCGGTTCACGTGGCCCGGCTCGTCGGCCATCAGCGCCACCACGCTGCGGCCCTTGCGCAGCGGCGATTCGAAACCCAGCAGCAGCACGTCGCCCGGCTGCGGGCGCACGCCGACCTCGGCCACGGTCGGCAGGTCGGTACGGCGCGCGTCGGGCGACAGGAACGCCGGCAGCGTGTTGAACAGCCAGTCGGACAGGCCGAAGCGGCGGGCCTGGGCACTGTCGCCGACCGGCATCGCCGCGGCCCAGCGCGCGAACAGCGGCTGGTTGCGGCGCGAACCGAGCACCAGCAGGTCCTGGTCGGCGTGTTCGTCGACCTGGCGTGCCTGGATGACGCGCGTGCGCAGCGCCGGATAGCCGGTCGAGGCCCCCATGCGGCCGAGCAGCGCCAGGGCATTGGCCACGTCGTCGCCGCTGGCGTTGTCGGGCATCACCAGCGCGCTGTCGGACAGGTCGGCCATGCGCGTGAACGGGAAGCCGGCATTGCCGAAGGCGGCCAGGTTGGGCATCGCCATGTAGTGCGCGAAGCCGCTCAGGTCGATGGTGGAGGCGTCGTCGATCGACGCCGACACGTCCGGGAAGGTGTTCTTGCACTCCTCCGCGCGCGGGCGGTCGAAGAAGAAGTGGAAGCGCAGCTGGCTGCTGGCCGACAGCGGCCCGGTCGGCAGCAGCAGCGGCTGCTGGATCGGCATCGCGCCGCGCGCGCCCAGCTTCTGCCACAGCTGCCGCGGCACCGAGGTCGCCAGCGGGCGGCCGTTGAGCGGCAGCGTGGTCACGAACGCGTCGTTGATGCTGATGTTCAGCGCCGACTTGTCCGCGCCTTCGGGCAGGGTATAGCGGTAGCGCAGGTCCACCGGAATGCCGTCCTTGCGCCACACGAACAGGTCCGGCGGCAACTGCAGGCCGATGCGGATCAGGTCCGGGTTGTACCCGACCACGTTGAGCTCGCTGGTGCTGCGCACCAGTTCGGAAAAGCGCACCGGGCGGTCGCTGGGCACCCAGTTGGGCGCGTCGTAGGGCTTGCGCGGCGCGGCGTCCTTGACCTCGCGCAGGGTCGCGCTGGCGCCGGACAGCGGCGCGCCCAACGCCAGCGCGGTGGCCGCCGCGCGCAGTTCGGCATCGTCGCGGCCCAGCACCAGCAGCAGCTTGCCGCCGGCATCGTTGGGGTTGCTGGCCACCGCCAGCGTCGGCCCGGACACCTCGACCGGCGCCACGCCGGCCGGCAGGTTGCGCGGCGTGGCCACGACCACCGCATTGCCGCGCGCCGGCAGCACCCCGGTGGACACCGGGAACATCGCGCCACGGTAGCCGGCCAGCGCGCCGAACCACGACGACACGATGCCGGCGGCCTGCAGCTGGCCGTTGGCCGGCTGCCCGGCGAACACGAACGGCAGTTCCAGCCGGCGGGTATCGCGCGCATCGAAGAACGGCACCGGCAGCAGCGCCAGGTCGTTGCTCAGCGGCAGCGGCAGCCAGCCCAGTTCCAGGTAGCTGGCGCTGTCGATGTTGGCCCACAGGCTGCTGTGGTCGGGGTCTTCGCACTCGCGCGTGTAGTGGCCGATCAGCTGCAGGTTGACCCGGTTGTAGCCGGTTACCAGCCGCGGATCGATGGCGACGTCGCGCTCGACCGGCCGCCCGGCCTCCTCCGCCGAGACCGGCAGCGTCGCCACGGTCACGTCGTTGACGGTGACGCGCAGGTGCGACAGATCCGGCAGCAGCGCCGGCGAATAGGTGTACTTCAGGTGCAGCGCGGCGTGGTCGACGACCTGGTCGCTGCGGATCGAGAACGGGATGCCGGCCGTGCCCTGCACGCCGCGCAGCGTCACTTCATAGTCCAGTCCCAGCTGCTTGAGCGTGGAGCGGCTGCGCTGCAGCGGCAGCGCGCCCGGTACGGGCGCGGCGGCGGCGATGTCCGGCTGCAGGCCCGGCGGCAACGGTGCGGCGGCCGGCGCCTGCGCGTGGGCGGTGCCCGCCAGCAGGGCCAGGGCGAATGCCAGCGTGGCGCTGCGCGCGCGCGCGGCGGGGGTCGGCGGTACAGGCAGGCAATGCTTCATGCGGTTTCTCCGGGAGCGGGCTGGGCGTTGCCGTCATTCCGCCCCCTGGTGATGACGAATCGGCCCAGGCGGTGGAAGCCGCGCAGGCTGGCGCGGAGCACATCGGACAGCGAGCGCAGGAAGGTGTCGCGCTCGTGCCGGCCCCACAGCGAGACCCAGATGTCGGCGCGGGCGAAGGTGGAGGCGATCAGCCAGCGCTCCTGCTCGATGTTCAGCTCGCCGAACTGCAGGCTCAGCCCCTGCGCGTCGCGGTCGTGGCGCACCTGCGCCGGCAGGCGCTGGCTGCGCTGGCGATGGCGCAGCTCGATCTCCACCGGGGTATCGGGCTGCACCGGCTGCGGCTGGTCCAGGCGGATGGCCATGCCGCCGGTGGAGAAATCGACCGTGCTGCAGGCCAGCGCGCGTCCGTCGGGCAGGTGCAGCAGCGCCTTCATTTCCAGCGGCACGCGGTGCGCACGGCGGATCTGGCGCTGCTCGCTGCAGGTGGCGATGACCGCGCCGAGCATGATCATGTTGTAGAAGGTCCAGCCCAGGTTGAGCCAGATCGTGTTGACCTCGCCGCTGCTGTCGGCCATCACCAGGCGGACGATGCCGGCGACCACGCCGGCCAGGTTGAGCAGCAGCAGGAACAGGTACGGACGGGCGATCTGCGCGTCGAAATAGCTGTTGTGGACCAGGCCGCCCTTGGCGGTGACGTTGAACTTGCCCAGCCGCGGGTTGAACACCGCCATCAGCGTCGGCCGCAGGATGTACCAGGCCAGCGCGGTCTCGTAGACCTCGTTCCACAGCAGGTGGCGGTGCCCGCCCTGGATGCGCAGGTTGGTCAGGCTGGCCTGCGCCAGGTGCGGCAGCGCGTAGGCGAAGATCATCAGCGCCGAGGCGTGGATCACGTGCGCGCCGAAGAACAGGAACGCCAGCGGCGCGGTCAGGAAGATGATGCGCGGCAGCCCGTAGAAGAAGTGCAGCATCGCGTTGGTGTAGCAGATGCGCTGCACCAGGCTCAGGCCGCGGCCCAGCATCGGGTTGTCGACGCGGAAGATCTGCGCCATGCCGCGCGCCCAGCGCGTGCGCTGGCCCACGTGCGCCGACAGGCTCTCGGTGGCCAGTCCGGCGGCCTGCGGCACCGGAATGTAGGCGCTGCGGTAGCCGGCGCGGTGCAGGCGGATGGCGGTATGCGCATCCTCGGTCACCGTCTCCACCGCCACCCCGCCCACCTCTTCCAGCGGCGCGCGCTTGATCACCGCGCACGACCCGCAGAAGAAGGTCGCGTTCCAGGCGTCGTTGCCGTCCTGCAGCAGGCCGTAGAACAGCTCGCCTTCGTTGGGCACCTTGCCGAAGGTGCCGAGGTTGCGCTCGAACGGGTCGGCCGAGAAGAAGTAGTGCGGCGTCTGCACCACCGCCAGCCGCGCGTCGTGCAGGAACCAGCCCATCGACATCTGCAGGAACGAACGCGTCGGCACGTGGTCGCAGTCGAAGATGGCGACGTACTCGCCGTCGGATTTCTTCAGCGCCGCGTTGATGTTGCCGGCCTTGGCGTGGTTGTTGTTGGTGCGGGTGACGTAGTTCACCCCCACTTCCTCGCAGAACGCGCGGAATTCCTCGCGGCGGCCGTCGTCGAGCAGGTGGATCTTCAACTTGCCGGCCGGCCAGTCCATCACCGTCGCCGCCAGCACGGTGGTGCGCACCACCGACAGCGGTTCGTTGTAGGTGGGGATGAACACGTCCACCGTCGGCCACAGCGACTGGTCCTCGGGCAGCGGCAGCGAGCGCCGGTGCAGTGGCCAGGCCACCTGGAAATAGCCCAGCACCAGCACCACGAACGCGTAGACCTCGGCCATCACCAGGCCGAAGCCCAGGGTCAGGTCGACCACGCTGCCCATGCCCATGGTCTCGGTCAGCCGCCACCACATGTAGCGGCTGGACATGACCAGCGACAGCCCCATCAGCAGCAGCGGCACGATGCGGTTGCGGGCGCGCCGCAGGCACAGGCCGATGGCGAACACCGCCAGCGAGAACAGCAGCTGCCGGGTCACGTCCAGCGGCACGGTGACGACGAAGCCGATGAGCAGCACGCCCACCAGCACCAGCGCGGCCAAGCCAAGGCGAGCCAGGGCCTGCGAGCCCTCGGGCCTGATTGAAAGTCTCATGGATTTCCCCTGTGCGCCGCCCCTGCGGGCGGCCTTGCCGGCCGGATCGCGCGTCATCGCGGTCCGGCGCGGCGTTCGTGCCCCGTTCCTATTGCCTGCGCAAGCGGATCAGGGGGCTGTCGTCCGGAATCGTCCCGCCGGCTTCTGCCAGCCTGCGGAACAACTGCGACAGTGGCGTGTCCGCCTGCGCGGCGGGCAGGTCGGGCGCAGCCGCGGGTTGCACCGCGACCACCGCTTCCACTGCCGCCGGCGCTGCCGGCCGGGTCGCCGCAGCGGGCAACCTGGCCTCGGGGAACTCCCGGTACTCCGGCCGTCCCTTGCCGTCGCCCAGCTTCATGAACAGGCCTGCCACATCGTCATCGCATTGCGGCGCTGCCGCCGGTCGGTTGCTGCTCATGCCCAACGCATCTCATCCATCGTCAAAACACCCGCCCCACGGTAAAGATCGAAACGTCACGGTTGCCGGTCGCCAGGTGGCGCACATCGAGCACGGCAAGCATGCCGGCGCCGCGCAGCCAATGGCGGTAGGCGCCCTCGAGAAAGCCGTGATGCCAGGCGCCGCCACCCAGCGCCGCCGCCAGCGGCGAGGCCGCATGCACGATGCGCAGCTGGTCGGCGCGCTCCTCGAACCTCGCCCATCCCCACTCGCAGTCCGTCCACACCGCGTTGACCGAGGCCTGCAGGGCCTCGACGGTGGCCACCGGCGGCAGGCCATGGGCGTCGGCGAAGCGCTGGCCGATGCGCGCCATCAGCCGTGCCGATTCCTCCTCCGGCAGCGCCTGGTCGAACTCCGCCGCCATCGCCTGCAGGAAGCCCCGCCATTGCCGGGCACAGGAACGGTCGCGATAACCATCGAGCAACTCTGCCGGGTTCACCAGGCCATTCCCCTGCGCACCCGCACCTCACCTACGCAACGCATCCCGCCTCCTGCGACATTCGATACCACTGAATATTGTGAATTAGATCACAATTCAAGCCAACACCCAGCGACCTGCCGATGCAGCGGTGCACACCGCCGCATCCAACGCACTCCCGGGGATGCGGACAGCAAAGCACACGACCGTAAGAAGACCATGGCCGGATGACGCTGCCTTTGCAGGCAGCCACGGCGCCACCATCAGGGGAACCCGGGCGCCGGCCCGCGCATGGACGGCGCCGTCAGCGGCGCAGCAGCAGCCGTGGCACCTGCACGAGCGCATGCGCCCAGATCGCGCACCACACCGCGGCGCGTACCGGCAGGCCGCGGCGCGGCGCCTCGAACTTGCGGAAATAGCGCCACAGCCCGCGGTGCTTGTGCCACTCGACGAAAAACGGCCGTGCACGGCTGGAGACGCCGCGCACGTGCAGCACCGCCAGCCGGTTGGCGATGGCCACCGTGGCCCCGGCCTGGCGTGCGCGCCGGCACAGGTCCAGGTCCTCGGCATGCAGCCGGTAGCCCGCGTCCCAGCCGCCAATGCGGTCGAACAGCGCCCGCGGCATCAGCAGCAGCGCGCCGGACAGCGCCGGCACTTCCTGCAGCGGCTGCGCCGGATCGGGTGCCAGCGCCAACCGCGCACCGGCGGCGGGATTGCGCAGCATCGCGGCGAAGTCGGGATCGCGGCGCCGCACCGCCGCATCCGGCCGCCCCTGCGCGTCCACCTGCTCCACGCCGAGCAGGCAGTCGCCCAGCGGCAGGCCCAGGTCGCGCAGGCGCGCCAGCGTGTCGGGTTCGACCATCAGGTCGGGATTGACGAACGCCAGCCACGGCGCGTCGCTGTCGCGCGCGCCCTGGTTGCAGGCGGTGGCGAAACCGGGGTTGTCGGGATTGGCGATGAAGCGCACCCGCGCATCGGCCAGGGCATGGCGCTGGACGATGCCGAGCGAGCCATCGTCGGAGGCGTTGTCCACTACCCGGATCTGCACCACGTCGTGCGCGCCGCGCAGCCGCGCCAGGCATTCGTCCAGCGTCGCCGCGCTCTGGTAGCTGACCACGACGACCGCGATCGCCCCGCTCACGAGGCGACCTCCGCCGCCGCATCGCCGCCGTCATCGTCGTCGCCGAACAGGTCGGGCTGGCGCGCCGGCAGCGCCGCCAGCTCCCACAGCTGCTGCAGGTGCTGGCGGTGGTGATGCAACGGATCGTCCATCAGGAACCCGGCCAGGCGCGCGGTCCAGGCCGGCCAGCGGTTGCCCAGCACTTCCATGTCGCCGTCGGCGGGGCGGCCCTCGTCATGGCGGCCGACGAAGGCGTTGTCGCACAGCACGTTGCGCCAGCCCAGCCCGCTCATGCGCAGGCTCAGGTCCACCAGCGCCGCGTACCACGAGCCGCAGCTCTGCGTGTCCAGCCCGCCGGCGCGGCGCCGCGCGCTGCCGCGCACCAGCACGGCATGGGTGACCGCCGAGGGCAGCTCCGGGTGCAGCAGCGGCATCGACGCGCAGGCGCGCGCCAGCCGTGCGCCATCGGACGGCAGCGGATTGAGTTCGCCGGCGCGCGGCCAGGCCACGGTCTCGCCGGCATTGCTCCACGGCGTGGCGGTGGCGATGGACGCATCGCGCGCGAGGCAATCGGACAGCTGCTGCAGCCAGCCCGGCAGCGGCAGCGCGTCGGGCGCGAGCACCGCCACGTCGGCGTCGCCGCAGGCCTGCAGCATCTGCTCCAGGTGCGCCGATTCGCCAATGGACCGCGGGCGCCGGGTGTACTCCGCCTGCAGCCGGGTGCGCGCCAGCCACGGTTCGATCACCGCCTGCACCCGCGGCCCGCCCTGGGCATCGTCGGCCAACCAGATCGGGGTACCGGCGGGGGTGGCGGTTTCCAGCGCCGCCAGGCAGGCATCGAGCGCCACGTCGTCCACGCCGACCGGCAACAGGATCACCGGCAAGCGCACGCAGCGTCCCCGGCCCGGCGTGGAATGGAGGGTGCGGAACTGGTCACGGCCGGCGATTCCCTGAGGCTGACGCAGCGAACTCTAGCAGTCGCCCGCGGCAGCGCGTACCCGCAGGCCGCATGACGCCGCGCTGCCGCCACGGCGTCGCAGCGGGCCCGTGTCGCCACGGGCCCGTTGATGGCACGGCGCGATCAGCCGCACCACACCCGCGCGTTGCGGAACATGCGCAGCCACGGCGCGTCCTCGCCCCAGCCCTTCGGCGCCCAGCTCAGGTTGAGCGTGCGCGGGGTCCGCTCCGGGTGCGGCATCAGGATGGTGACGCGGCCGTCGCGGGTGGTCAGGCCGGTGATGCCGTCGGGCGAGCCGTTCGGGTTCAGCGGGTACTGTTCGGCCACGCGGCCATCGCCATCGACGTAGCGCAGCGCCACGTCGACCGCGGCCTGGTCGACCGCGCCGTCGAACTCGGCGCGGCCCTCGCCGTGCGCCACCGCCACCGGCAGCCGCGAACCGGCCATGCCGCGCAGCAGGATCGACGGCGACTCCACCACTTCCAGCAATGCGGTGCGGGCCTCGAACTGCTCGCTGCGGTTGCGCAGGAAGACCGGCCAGTGCTCCGCGCCGGGGATGATGGCCTTGAGCTGGCTCATCATCTGGCACCCGTTGCACACGCCCAGGGCGAAGGTGTCCGGGCGCGCGAAGAACGCGGCGAAGGCCTCGCGCAGCGCCGGGCGCTCCAGGATCGAGGTGGCCCAGCCGCGGCCCGCGCCCAGCACGTCGCCGTAGCTGAAGCCGCCGCAGGCGGCCAGCCCGCGGAAGTCCGCCAGCTGCACGCGGCCTTCGATCAGGTCGCTCATGTGCACGTCGAAGGCATCGAAGCCGGCGCGCTCGAAGATATTGGCCATTTCGATCTGGCCGTTGACGCCCTGCTCGCGCAGGATCGCCACCTTCGGCCGCGCCCCGGTGGCGATGAACGGCGCGGCGACATCCTCGGCCGGGTCGAACGCCAGTTTCGGCTTCAGCCCCGGGGCATTGAAATTGCGCGCGACCGCACGCTCCTGGTCGGCCGCCTCCGGGTTGTCGCGCAGCTTCTGCATGGCGTGGGTCACCGACCACCAGGCATCGAACAGCTCTTCCCAGCGCCACTCGGCCAGGCTCTGCCCGCCCAGCTGCACGCGCACCACCGGCGCGGTGGTCGGGCGTGCGATGCGCTGCGCGCATTCGGTCAGCGCATGGCGTTCGACCAGGTCGGCGAACGCGGCGCGGTCTTCCCTGGCGATCTGCACCACCGCACCCAGTTCCTCGTTGAACAGGCTGCGGAACGGATCGTCGCCCCAGGCATCGAGCACGATGTCCAGGCCCAGCCGCGAGGCGAACGACATCTCGCACAGGGCGGCGAACGCGCCGCCGTCGCTGCGGTCGTGGTAGGCCAGCAGCAGCCCGGCCTGGCGCGCGTCGCGGATCAGTTCGAAGAAGCCGCGCAGGCGCTGCGGGTCGTCCAGGTCCGGCACTTCGCCGGCGAACGCCGGCAGCGCGCTGTGGTCGGCCTGGGTCTGGGCCAGGATCGAGCCGCCCAGGCGCTGCTTGCCCGCGCCCAGCCCGATCAGCCACAGCTCGCTTTCGCCCTCGCGTTCCAGCAGCGGTGTCAGCTGCTGGCGCGCGTCGGCCACCGGCGCGAACGCCGAGATCACCAGCGACACCGGCGACACCGACTTCTCGGTCCTGCCGCCGGCCTGCCACTGCGCCTGCATCGACAGCGAGTCCTTGCCCACCGGGATACTGATGTCCAGCTGCGGGCACAGTTCCATGCCCACCGCCCTGACCGCGTCGTACAGCAGCGCGTCCTCGCCGTCGTGGCCGCAGGCGGCCATCCAGTTGGCCGACAGCTTGACCGTGTCCAGCGAGATCAGCGGCGCGGCGCACAGGTTGGTGATGGCCTCGCCCACCGCCATGCGCGCCGAGGCGGCGGCGTTGAGCAGCGCCAGCGGGGTGCGCTCGCCCACCGCCATCGCCTCGCCGGCGTAGGTGTCGAACCCGGCCAGGGTGATGGCGACATCGGCCATCGGCAGCTGCCACGGGCCGATCATCTGCTCGCGCGCGGTCAGGCCGCCAACGCTGCGGTCGCCGATGGTGACCAGGAAGTTCTTGGCCGCCACGGTCGGGTGCGACAGCACCCGCAGGCCGGCGTCATGCAGGTCGATGCCGGCGGTCTTCAGCTGCGGCCAGCGCGGCGCGGCCGGGTGCGCGGTGTCGCGGTGCATCTTCGGCGCCTTGCCGAACAGCACGTCCATCGGCAGGTCGATCGGCGCATCGGCCGGGATGTTGCCCGGGGTCGCGCCGTAGGCCACCACCAGCCGTTCCTCGGCGGTGGCCACGCCGACCGCGGCGAACGGGCAGCGCTCGCGCGCGCAGATGGCGGTGAACTCGGCCAGGCGCCCGGCCGGGATGCCCAGCACGTAGCGCTCCTGCGATTCGTTGCACCACAGTTCCAGCGGCGACAGCGAGGGATCGTCGGTCGGCACCTTGCCCAGGTCGATCACGCCGCCGACGTCGGAGTCGTGCAGCAGTTCCGGGATGGCGTTGGACAGGCCGCCGGCGCCGACGTCGTGGAAGAACTTGATCGGGTTGTCGGCGCCCATGGCCACGCAGCGGTCGATCACTTCCTGGCAGCGGCGCTCCATCTCCGGGTTGTCGCGCTGCACGCTGGCGAAATCCAGGTCCTCTGCGCTCTCGCCCGAGGCCACCGACGAGGCGGCGCCGCCGCCCAGGCCGATCAGCATCGCCGGGCCGCCGAGCACGATGACGACGTCGCCATCCTGCAGCTTCAGCTTGTCCACCTGCACGCGGTCGATCGCACCCAGGCCGCCGGCCAGCATGATCGGCTTGTCATAGGCGCGGGTGATGCCGTCTTCCGGCAGCTCGAAACTGCGGAAGTAGCCAAGCAGGTTCGGGCGCCCGAACTCGTTGTTGAACGCGGCGCCGCCGAGCGGGCCGTCGAGCATGATGTCCAGCGCCGGCGCCATCCGCGGGTTCAGCGCGCGCGGCGCCTCCCACGGCTGCGGCAGGGTCGGGATGCGCAGGTGCGAGACCGAGAAGCCGGTCAGGCCGGCCTTGGGCTTGCCGCCGCGGCCGGTCGCGCCCTCGTCGCGGATCTCGCCGCCGGCACCGGTCGAGGCGCCCGGGAACGGCGCGATCGCGGTGGGGTGGTTGTGCGTCTCGACCTTGATCTGGAACGCGCTGGGCACCACCGCCTCGCTGCGGTAGCGGCCGCTGGCCGGATCGGGGCGGTAGCGCGCGGCCGGCTCGCCCTCGATCACCGCGGCGTTGTCGCTGTAGGCGCTGAGCGTGTGCTGCGGGGTCTGCTGGTGGGTGTTCTTGATCATCCGGAACAGCGAGCGCTCCTGCGCCTGTCCGTCGATGGTCCAGCTGGCGTTGAAGATCTTGTGCCGGCAATGCTCGGAATTGGCCTGCGCGAACATCATCAGTTCGACGTCGGACGGGTCGCGGCCGAGTTCGCCGTAGCGCTGGCGCAGGTACTCGATCTCGTCCTCGGCCAGGGCCAGGCCCAGGCGCTTGTTGGCGCCTTCCAGGTCGGCCAGCGCGATGCGCTGCAGCGGCTTGCGCGCCGGGCTGTCGAACAACGCCCGCGCCTGCGCGATGTCGGCCAGCAGCGACTGCGTCATCGGATCGTGCAGCAGCCGGGCCACGGCCGCCTGCAGGGCCGGGTCGGACGGCCAGCCGGCCAGGTCGATGCGGGTGCCGCGCTCCACGCGCTGGATCGCCAGGCCGGCGCCGCGCACCAGTTCGGTGGCCTTGCTCGACCACGGCGACAACGTACCCAGGCGCGGCACCACGTAGCGCGACAGGCTGCCGGCGGCGGCCTCGGCCGGTTGCGGCTGGGCCTGCAGGATGCGGCCCAGCGTGGCCTGGTCGACGGCCGCGGCATCGGTGGCCTGGGTGAAATAGACGTGCCAGGCACCGGTGATGCGCAGATCGGCGGCGATGGACTGCAGGCGGGATTCAAGACGTTCGCGGCGGAACGGCGAAAGGGCGGCTGCGCCCTCGAGGACGATCATGTCCGGGAGACCATGGTGGGAGTCGGGCCCGCCATTGTACCGGAGCCGGCTTCCGGCCGTGCCCGGCGGCGCCGTGTGCCGCCGGTCCCCGGGGCCGGCGACGGCCTATTCTTCGGGCGCCGGCCTGACCTCGCGGCCGACGCGACGCCACCGCGTCCCGTTCCAGACCAGGTAGTCGACGATGTCCGGGGAGCGGTACCCCTCGGTATGGGTGACGACCAGCAGGCGGCTGTCGCGCCGGTAGTCGAAGCGGACGTTGTTCAACGCCTGGCCGGGGTGGACCCTGCCGCTGCGGCGGTCGATCAGCGCGTACTGGCGGCAACCGCTGCCGCAGCCGACCAGGAACAGGGTGAAGCGGTCGGCGAAGTTGGGCGGTTCCGGGACCTCGCCGTCGAACTGCACGTACTGTTTCATCTTCCAGCCGATGTCCGCGCGCGGCAGCTTCGCCGGCGCCGGATGGTCGATGCGGCTCAGCGGGACGCGATGGGCCTCGAACGTGAGCGGTGCCGACGCGCAGCCGGCGTGGAGCAGCGGCGCAAGCAGCGCCGCGCGCCGGGCAACCGCCGTCCACCACGCGACGGACGGACGGCGGCGGAGCGCCGGCGGCATCGTGCTGCCCCGGGGCCGACGGATCAGGGACTGCCGGCGGCGCCGGGCAGCCGCTCCAGCGCGGCCTTGAGCTGCGCCGGCGGCAGGTAGCCGCCCAGCTGGGTGCCATCGGCGGCGAAGATCGCCGGGGTGCCGCTGATGCCCAGCTGCTGGCCGACGTTGTATTGCATCGCCACCGGGTTGGTGCAGTTCTTCGCCTCCACCGGGCGGTCGGACTTGGCCGCGGTCAGCGCCGCCTTGCGGTCGCTGGCGCACCACACCGAAATCATGTCGGTGTGGTCCTTGCTGCCCAGCCCCATGCGCGGGAACGCCAGGTACTCGACGGCGATGCCCTGGCGGTTCAGCTCGGCGATGTCCTGGTGCAGCTTGCGGCAGTATCCGCACTCGATGTCGGTGAACACGCTGATGGTGTACTTGGCATTCGGCGGCGCGAACACGATCCGGTCCGAATGCGGCAGCGACGCCAGCAGCTTGCGGCGGTGGGCCAGCAGGCCCTCGCTGGTCGCCAGCGCGCGCTTGCCGATGTCGTAGGGCTGGGCCTGCATCAGGTAGCGGCCGTCATCGGTGACGTACAGCACCTGGCCGGACACCACCACCTCGCGGAAGCCGGCGAACGGCGCGGCGCCGATGTAGTCCGGATTGAAATTCGGGTCCAGCTGCCTGAGCGCATCGCGCACCCGCTTCTCGACCGCGCCGTCCGCGGTGGCCGGAGCGGCAGCGGCGGTGGCTTCAGGCGCTTTCGGCTGCGCGCAGGCGGTCAGGCTGATCGCGCCCAGCAGCGCGGCGGTGGCGATTCGGAGCATGGGGATTCCAGGAAAAGAGAAAGGCGGAAAGCCCGGCGATTCTCGCATACCCCGGGGACGGGGACGTTCCGGGTATCACCGGGCGGGCGCCACTCACCGCGCCCCGCGAAAGGGCGCGATGCCGCTGCGGCAAGCGGCCGTGCGGCCTATCCGGGCTTGATGACCCGTTGCAGAACGGGCCGGGCCATCGCTGCCGCCAGTGCCGCCGGGCGCCGGGCGGTACCGGGGGTACTCGCAGCCGCTGGAACCATCGCAGGAGATGGCGGGATCTGGACGCGCGGCGGCGCGGCAGGCGTTCGCGACCGCATCCTGAGGGATAACCACCGGAGTACCGCTGGACGAGACAGCGCTGCAGATACCCGGAGATATCGAAAGCGGTCATGGATGCGGTGGGATCTGGACGCGCGGCGGCGCGGCAGGCGTTGCTGGCGCCCGGGTTTCGGCCGGGCGCGGCCGGGCGTTCGCGACCGCATCCTGGGGGATAACCACCGGAGTACCGCTGGACGAGACAGCGCTGCAGATACCCGGAGATATCGGAAGCGGTCGTGGATGCGGTTGGATCTGGACGCGCGGCGGCGCGGCAGGCGTTGCTGGCGCCCGGGTTTCCACCTGGCGCGGCCGGGCGTTCGCGACCGCGCGCGCCAGTGGCGCGGGTTCGCTGCTGCCTTCCCTGGCGGGACTTCAATGGCTTGTGGATACTCCGGCCCGGCCATCCGTGGCCGGGCGTTCGCGACCGCGCGCGCCAGTGGCGCGCAAGCGCGGTCGCTCACCCCCTCGGGTGGTGGTTGCGGTGCAGCTTCTGCAGGTGTTCGCGGGCGACCAGGGTGTAGATCTGGGTGGTGGACAGGGAACTGTGGCCCAGCAGCATCTGCAGCGCACGCAGGTCGGCGCCATGGTTGAGCAGGTGGGTGGCGAAGCTGTGGCGCAGGCCGTGCGGACTGATCCGCGCCGGGTCGATGCCGGCCGCCGCCGCGCAGGCCTTCACCAGCGCCCAGAACTGCTGCCGCGTCAGCGGCTTCTGCCCGCGGGCCAGGAACAGCGGCACCTGGCCGTCGGCCGTGGCCTGCACCGGCCGCCCCGCCACCAGTGCCGGGCGCGCGTCGGCCAGGTAGCGCTCCAGCCAGTGCCGGGATTCCTCGCCCAGCGGCACCAGCCGCTCCTTGCTGCCCTTGCCGGTCACCCGCAGCACGCCCTGGCGCAGGTTGACCGCGTTGGCCGGCAGGTCCACCAGTTCGCTCACGCGCAGGCCGGCGGCATACATCAGTTCCAGCATGGCGCGGTTGCGCAGGCCCTCCGCCGTGGCGATATCCGGCGCGGCCAGCAGCGCCTCGATCTGGCTCTCGGCCAGGGCCTTGGGCAGCGGCCGCGGCAACCGGGGCGGCTCCAGCAGCGCGGACGGATCGTCGTCGCGCTCGCCGCGGCGCAGGCAATCGGCGAAGAACGCGCGCAGCGCCGAAAGCAGGCGCGCGTTGCTGCGCGGCGACCAGCCGTGGCGGGTCCGCCAGGCCAGGTAATCGAACAGGCCGGCACGATCGATGCCGGCCAGCGTGCTCCGCGGCGCCGGCGCCGGCGCCTGGCGGGGCGGTTCGCCGGCCTGCCAGGCCGCCCAGCGGGCCAGTCCCTCCAGGTCCCTGCGATAGCTGTCCAGGGTCGCCCGCGCCAGCCCCTGTTCGGCCCAGATCGCATCGAGGAAGCGCTGGATGCGGCGGCCGTCGGCCTCGCGCAGCGGCGGCAGCTGCATCACCCGTTGGCGGCGTTCGGCGGCGGTGGAAGGCGAACTCATCGCGCGCAGGATAGGCATTGCCGGCGCCGCTGCCCATCCACATCGCGCACGCCAGCCCGTATGCTCGCGCGATGAACGCCGATTCCGCCGCCCCGCCCCGCCCCTCGCCACTGCTGTTGCGCCGCCTGGCGGCACTGTTCTACGACCTGTGGCCGGTGCTGGCGCTGTGGATGCTCACCGCGGTGCCGTTCACCCTGCTGGACGTGGTTGCCAGCGGCGGCAACACCCACCACAACATCGCCCCGTACAGCCCTCTGCAGTGGCTGCTGTGGCTGTGCTGCTGGGCCGTGGCCGGGGTGTACGCCACGCTCAGCTGGAAGCGCGGCGGGCAGACCTTGGGCATGCGCCCGTGGCGACTGTATGTGCAGGGCACCAATGGCGCGCCGTCGATGGCCCTGCTGTGGAAGCGCTATGCGCTGGGCACGCTGTCGCTGCTGTGCGGCGGCCTGGGATTCTGGTGGGCGCTGCTGGATCGGGAGGGGCTGACGTGGCACGACCGCCTCAGCAACACCCGGCTGGTGCACGTCCCCGACCGGTAACCGCCCCGGAACAGCACACCCGTCGTTGCTCCCGGCGCGCAGCGGCGCGGCAGGGCAACCGGCGCTTGCGGTTGCCTGTGGCGCGGCATGACCGCCTCAGCAACACCCGGCGGGGGCATGTCCCCGACCGGTAACCACCGCAAACAGCCCACCCTTCATTGCCCCGGCGCGCGGCGGCGCGGCAGGGTAACCGGCGCTTGCGGTTGCCTGTGGCGCGGCATGACCGCCTCAGCAACACCCGGCGGGGGCATGTCCCCGACCGGTAACCACCGCAAACAGCCCACCCTTCATTGCCCCGGCGCGCGGCGGCGCGGCAGGGTAACCGGCGCTTGCGGTTGCCTGCGGCGCGGCATGACCGCCTCAGCAATACCCGGCTGGTGCACGTCCCCGACCGGTAACCACCGCAAACAGCCCACCCTTCATTGCCCCGGCGCGCGGCGGCGCGGCAGGGCAACCGGCGCTTGCGGTTGCCTGTGGCGCGGCATGACCGCCTCAGCAACACCCGGCGGGTGCACGTCCCCGACCGGTAATCACCGCTTCACTGCCCCGGCGCGCGGCGGCGCGGCAGGGCAACCGGCGCTTGCGGTTGCCTGCGGCGCGCGAAGCGGACTCAGCTCGAGCGTCGTTTGAACAGCCAGCCGGATACGGCCAGCATGATGATCGGCGGCAGTGCGTAGGCGATGCGGTAGTCGAACTTGAGCGCGCCGGCCATGCGCCCGAAGAACATCTGCAGCAGCAGGAAGCCCAGCGCGAACAGCATGCCCAGGAACAGGCGTTTGCCCATGCCGCCACTGCGCAGCGAACCGAACGCGAACGGCACCGCGGCCAGGCACAGCGCCAGCACGTTCACCGGATAGAACCAGCGGCTCCAGTAGGTGTCCTCGTAATCGCGCGCATCCAGCCCGTTGCGCTTGCGGTACTCGATGCTGGTGCGCAGTTCGGCGGCGGTCAGGCTGCGTGGCTTGGCCAGGCCCGAGGCCAGGGCCGCCGCATCCAGGGCCGAGTCCCAGGGCTCGCTGGCCACCGTCTGGCGGGTGGCCGAGCGCTCGCCGAAGGTGTCGCGCCGCACCTGCTCCAGGGTCCAGCCCCGGGCGTCGTGGCGGGCGGTGACCGCATGGGTCAGGCTGGCCAGGCGGCCATCGGCGTCCAGCCGGTAAAGGCGGACGTCATGCAGCAGCAGGCGCGTCCCGCCGTCCTCGGTGAGCTGCTCCTCGCCGCTCTGGGCATTGAGGAAGGTGTCACCCTCGCGCGCCCACAGCCCGGAATAGCGGGCCATGGCCATGTCGGTGTTGAACTTGGCGCTGGCCTTCAGCGCATCGGCCTTTTCCTGCGCCCACGGCGCCAGGGTTTCGCCGTTGACCACCATCATCGCGGTCAGCATCGACATCGCGATGGCCACCGACAGCGCGATGCGGCGGCGCGACAGGCCGAGCGCACGCAGCGCGGTCAGCTCCGAAGTCGCCGCCAGCTGCCCCAGCCCCATCAGCGCGCCGATCACCGCGGCCATCGGGAACAGGGTGTAGGCGCGGCGCGGCAGGGTGTAGGCGCTCCAGGCCACCGCGTGGCCGAAGGTATAGCTGCCGGTACCGATGTTCTTGGCCTCGCCGGACAGCGACAGCATCGCGTCCAGTCCGGTCAGCACCGCCCACGCCAGCAGCACCGTGACCAGCACCGTGCGGCCGACGTAGAAATCGTGGATGCGCGGGCGCAGCATCATGCGCGTGCCCCCTTGCGGCGCGACAGCCGGCCATCGCGGAAGTACAGCCACAGCGCCAGCGCCAGCAGCGGCACGGTCAGCCACCACATGCCCAGCTCCATCGGCAGCTTGCCGCTGGCCAGCCATTGCCGGCCGCTGATCATCAGGCTGATGCCCACCACGTAGCCGAGGAAGGCCAGCATGACGCTTCCATAGCGCTGCTGCCGCGGCGTGCTGCGCGACAGCGGCAGCGCCAGCAGGGCGAAGGCCAGCGCCAGCAGCGGCGGGGTGATGCGCCAGTGCAGCTGCGCCTGCGCCTCGCGCCGGTCGTCGCCGAGCAGGCGCAGGGTCGGCAGCACCTCGGGGTCGTCCTGGCCGCGCGCTTCATCGCGGTCGGGCAACGCCACCTCGTTGCTGGCGTAGCGCATCAGGCGGTAATCCAGCCCGCCGTTCTCGGGGCCTTCGACGCGGTGGCCGTCCTGCAGCCGCAGGAAGCGCTGGCGATCGCCCTCGAAGAACATGGCGCCGCTGTTGGCCGAGACCACGTCGATGCGCCCGTCCTCCTGCCGCTGGATGAACACCTTGCCCATCCGGGTGCCGTCCTCGTTGAGCGAGGACAGGTAGACGATGCCGCCGCCGGAGAGCTGGGTGAACTTGCCCGGCTCCAGCCCGGCCACCACCACGCTGCGGCTGGCGGCCTCGACCATCGCGTCGGCGGTGCGGTTGGCCCAGGGCCCCAGCCACAGCGAGCAGGCCCCGACCACCGCCACCACCGGCGCCACCAGCATCATGACCGGCCGCAGCAGGCGCCGCGGGCCGACCCCCACCGCGGTCAGCACCGCCATCTCCGAATCCCGGTAGAGCCGGGCGATGGCCAGCGACAGGCCGAGCAGCAGCGCCAGCGGCAGGATGATGGGCAGGTAGACGATGAACTGCAGGCCCAGCTGCGACAGCAGCAGCCCGGCCGGCATGCGGCCGTCGGCAATCCGGCCCAGGATGTCCACCAGGACCCCGCCCACGCTCACCACCAGCAGCACGGTCAGGGTCGCCAGGAAGCTCTGGATGAAGTCGCTCAGCAGGTAGCGGTCAAGCTTCGCCATGGGGTGGGTGGTTTAAACTCCCGGTTTCGTTCGCGGCGCGCCCGGCCGGTCTGGAGGGGTGGAAACAGTCCGCGATTGTACGGATTTGGCAATGGAATCTGATCAATGTCTCTGCAATTCACCCTGAACCACGCCGCCCCGGCCTCGGCCGCGGTCGACTGCATCATCGTTGGCGCCTTCTCTGACAAGTCGCTGTCGCCGGCGGCACAGGCGCTCGACGCCGCCTCGGGCGGCCGCCTCGCGGCGCTGGTGGAGCGCGGCGACGTCGGCGGCAAGACCGGCAACACCACCGTACTGCACGACCTGGCCGGCGTGGCCGCGCCGCGCGTGCTGGTGGTCGGCCTGGGCGACGCCGCCAAGTTCGGCGTGCCGCAGTACATCAAGGCGGTGGGCGACGCCGCCCGCGCGCTGCGCAGCGGCATCACCCGCAGCGCGCTGTTCACCCTGTCCGAGCTCGAAGTGAAGGGCCGCGATGCCGCCTGGAACATCCGCCAGGCGGTGATCGCCGCCAACCACGCCAGCTACCGCTACACCGCCACCCTGGGCAAGAAGAAGCCCGACGCCCCTGGCCTGGAAACCCTGGCGATCAGCGGCAGCGACGAGACCGCGCTGGCCCAGGGCCAGGCCATCGCCGCCGGCGTCGAGTACGCCCGCGAGCTGGGCAACCTGCCGCCGAACCTGTGCACGCCGGCCTACCTGGCCGAAAGCTCGGCCCGGTTCGCCGCCGAGCACGAGGGCGCGCAGGCCGAGATCCTCGATGAACAGCAGATGGAAGCCCTGGGCATGGGCTCGCTGCTGGCGGTGGCCCGCGGCTCGGCCAACCGGCCGAAGCTGGTGGTGCTGAAGTGGAACAACGGCGGCGACGCCAAGCCCTACGTGCTGGTCGGCAAGGGCATCACCTTCGATACCGGCGGCGTCAACCTGAAGACCCAGGGCGGCATCGAGGAGATGAAGTACGACATGTGCGGCGGCGCCAACGTCATCGGCACCTTCGTCGCCGCGGTCAAGGCCCGGCTGCCGCTGAACCTGGTGGTGGTGGTGCCGGCGGTGGAGAACGCCATCGACGGCAACGCCTACCGCCCGTCGGACGTGATCACCTCCATGTCCGGCAAGACCATCGAGGTCGGCAACACCGACGCCGAGGGCCGCCTGATCCTGTGCGACGCGCTGACCTATGCGCAGCGCTTCGAGCCGGCCGCGCTGGTCGACGTGGCCACCCTGACCGGCGCCTGCATGGTCGCCCTGGGCCACCAGACCGCCGGCCTGATGAGCAAGCACGACGACCTGGCCAACGAACTGCTGGCCGCCGGCGAGCACGTGTTCGACCGCGCCTGGCGCCTGCCGCTGTGGGACGAGTACCAGCCGATGCTGGATTCCAGCTTCGCCGACGTCTACAACATCGGCGGCCGCTGGGCCGGCGCCATCACCGCCGGCTGCTTCCTGTCGCGCTTCGCCGAGGGCCAGCGCTGGGCGCACCTGGACATCGCCGGCGTGGCCAGCGACGAAGGCAAGCGCGGCATGGCCACCGGCCGCCCGGTCGGGCTGCTGGCGCAGTGGCTGCTGGACCGCGCGGCGTGACGCAAAACCGGGGGCGGCATCGGGTTCCACCTGGAACGACCGACGCCGGCCCCGGTTCTTCCTTCCCCTTCCTGGTTGCCCGATGCCCCGCGCCGACTTCTACCTGATCGCCAAGCCCCGCTTCCTCACCGAGCCGCTCAAGCTGGTGTGCGAACTGGCGCGCAAGGCCAACGACACCAGCCAGTACACCCTGGTGCTGGCGCGCGACGCGGCGCAGGCCGAGGAACTGGACGAACTGCTGTGGTCGTTCGACCCGGACGCCTACATCCCGCACCAGATCGTGGGCGATGACGTGGACGAGGAAGAGGCCATCGTGCTGATCGCCGCGCCGGGCGCCGAGGCGCCGGAACGGCCGCTGGTGATCAACCTGCGCGACGACCCCTACCTGGGCAGCTGCGAACGGGTACTGGAAGTGGTGCCGGCCGACCCGGCCGCGCGCGAACCGCTGCGCGAACGCTGGCGCCAGTACAAGGCCGCCGGCTACGCGCTCAACAAGCACGACATGTAAGGGACCCGCATGCGCCTGCTCATTGCCCTGCTGCTGCCGTGGCTGGCCTTCTTCACCATCGGCCGGCCGCTGTCCGGCATCGTCTGCCTGGTCCTGCAGGTCACCCTGATCGGCTGGGTTCCGGCCGCGATCTGGGCCGCCTACGCGGTCAGCCAGTACCACACCGACCAGAAGATCCGGCGCGCGCTGAAAACCGGCGCGTCCCGCTGATCCCCTCCCCGCCTTCCACCCGGTTTCCCCGCATGACCCAACTCGCCTCCAGCTACGACCCGAAGTCCTTCGAAACCGCGCTCTACGATGCGTGGGAGAAAGCCGGCCATTTCAAGCCGTCCGGCAAGGGCGAGCCGTACACCATCCTGCTGCCGCCGCCGAACGTGACCGGCACCCTGCACATGGGCCACGCGTTCCAGCAGACGCTGATGGACGCGCTGATCCGCTACCACCGCATGCGCGGCTACGACACGCTGTGGCAGGTCGGCACCGACCACGCCGGCATCGCCACCGAAATGGTGGTCAGCCGCAACCTGGCGCTGGAAGGCAAGGGCGAGACCCGCGATTCGCTGGGCCGCGACGGCTTCATCGACAAGGTGTGGGAGTGGAAGGCGCACTCGGGCAACGTGATCGAGGGGCAGATGCGCCGCCTCGGCACCTCGGCCGACTGGTCGCGCAGCACCTTCACCATGGACCCGGGCCCGAGCGAGGCGGTGATCGAATCGTTCGTGCGCTGGCACGAGCAGGGCCTGATCTACCGCGGCCAGCGCCTGGTCAACTGGGATCCGGTGCTGAAGACCGCCATCTCCGACCTGGAGGTGGAAAGCGTCGAGGAAGACGGCTTCCTGTGGTCGATCGCCTATGCGCTGGAGGACGGCGCCAGCTACGAGCACGTGGAGCTCGACGCCGACGGCAACGAGAGCCTGCGCGAAACCCGCCACTACCTGGTGGTGGCCACCACCCGCCCGGAAACCCTGCTGGGCGACACCGCGGTCATGGTGCACCCGGAAGACAGCCGCTATGCGCACCTGGTCGGCAAGCGCGTCACCCTGCCGCTGACCGGCCGCAGCGTGCCGGTGATCGCCGACGACTACGTCGACAAGGCGTTCGGCACCGGCGTGGTCAAGGTCACCCCGGCGCACGACTTCAACGACTACCAGGTCGGCGTGCGCCACGGCCTGCCGATGATCAACCTGTTCACCCCGACCGCCGCGCTCAACGAGAACGCGCCGGAGCAGTACCGCGGGCTGGACCGCTACGAAGCGCGCAAGGTGATCCTGGCCGAACTGGAAAGCCTGGGCATCCTGGTCGAGACCAAGGCGCACAAGCTGCAGGTGCCGCGCGGCGACCGCACCGGCCAGGTGATCGAGCCGTACCTGACCGACCAGTGGTTCGTGAAGATGGACGGGCTGGCCAGGCGCGGCCTGGAGCTGGTCGAAGGTACTGATGGAAAGCCGGGCAGCATCAAGTTCGTGCCGGGCAACTGGATCAACACCTACCGCCACTGGATGGAGAACATCCAGGACTGGTGCATCAGCCGCCAGCTGTGGTGGGGCCACCGCATCCCGGCCTGGTTCGACGACGCCGGCAACTGCTACGTGGGCCGCAACGAGGCCGACGCCCGCGCCCGGGCCGGGCTCGGCGACGACGTGACGCTCACCCAGGACAGCGACGTGCTGGAGACCTGGTTCTCCTCGCAGCTGTGGCCGTTCTCCACGCTGGGCTGGCCGGATGAGGCGGCGATGGCGCAGCGCGGTTTCGCGCGCTACCTGCCGTCGAACGTGCTGGTCACCGGCTTCGACATCATCTTCTTCTGGGTGGCGCGCATGATCATGGCCACCGACAGCTTCACCGGGCACATCCCGTTCAAGGACGTCTACATCACCGGCCTGATCCGCGACGCGCAGGGCCAGAAGATGTCCAAGTCCAAGGGCAACGTGCTCGACCCGCTGGACATCATCGACGGCATCAGCATCGACGACCTGGTCGCCAAGCGCACCCATGGCCTGATGCAGCCGAAGATGGCCGAGAAGATCGAGAAGGCCACCCGCAGGGAATTCCCGGACGGCATCATCGCCCACGGTGCCGACGCGCTGCGCTTCACCATCGCCGCGCTGGCCACCCATGGCCGCGACATCAAGTTCGACATGGGCCGCGCCGAGGGCTACAAGAACTTCTGCAACAAGCTGTGGAACGCCAGCCGCTTCACCCTGATGAACACCGAAGGGTCGGGCTTCAGCGGCGTGCCGATGCCGCGCACCGATGCCGAGCGCTGGATCCTGGCGCGCCTGGCCACGGTATCGGCCGAGGCGCAGCAGCATTTCGCCGACTACCGCTTCGACCTGCTGGCGCAGGCGCTGTACGAGTTCGTCTGGAACGAGTTCTGCGACTGGTTCCTGGAGCTGACCAAGCCGGCGCTCAACGGCAGCGATGCGGCCGATGCCCAGAGCACCCGCCACACCCTGCTGTACGTGCTCGAAGCGGTGCTGCGCCTGCTGCACCCGCTGATCCCGTTCGTCACCGAACAGCTGTGGCAGCAGGTGGCGCCGCGCCTGGGCATCACCGTCGACACGCTGTCTCTGCGTCCCTATCCGACCGCAGCGGAGTTCAGCGGCGACTACGCCCAGGCCGAGGCCGACGTGGAGTGGTTCAAGACCATGGTCAACGCCCTGCGCCGCGTGCGCAGCGAGCTGAACGTGCCGCCGTCCCGGCTGGTCCGGCTGCTGCTGCAGGGGGGCCAGGCCGTGGACCAGGCGCGCGTGGAGCGCTTCACCTCGCAGCTGCGTTTCCTGCTGAAGCTGGAGAGCATCGAGTGGCTGGCCGCCGATGCGCAGACCCCGCCGGCCGCAGCCGCCATCGTCGGCGAGCTGAAGCTGCTGGTGCCGCTGGAAGGCCTGGTCGACCTGGATGCCGAGCGCGCGCGCCTGGACAAGGAGATCGCGCGGGTGTCGGCGGAGAAGGAGAAGAGCGAGACCAAGCTGTCGAAGTTCACCGACAAGGTGCCGGCGGCGGTGGTCGAACAGGAGCGCGTGCGCCTGGCCGACTGGAACGGCCAGCTGGCCGGCCTGCAGGCACAGCGCGCCAAGCTGTAAGCCGCCCCCGCGGTGACGCAAGCGCCGCCTGCGGGCGGCGTTTGCGTTTGCGGCTATCCTGCACGCTCCACCGCACCCCGGGCATGCGATGTCGCTGGCGATCTTCTGCGCGGTGCTGTTCGCGGCCCTGCTGCACGCCGGCTGGAACGCCATCGTCAAGCGCGGTGGCGACACCCTGCTGACCACGATCCTGGTCACCGGCTGGGCCGCGCTGCTGTCCGCGCTGGCACTGCCATGGCTGCCGCTGCCGGCACCGGCGAGCTGGCCGTGGCTGGCCGCCTCCACGCTGCTGCAGGCCGGCTACTACGTACTGGTCGCACGCGCGTACCGGGCTGCCGACATGAGCCTGTCCTACCCGCTGATGCGCGGCTGCGCACCGCCGCTGGTGGCGCTGGCCGGCAGCCTGGCATTCGGCGAACAGCTGACGGCCGGCGCCTGGCTGGGCATCGCCGTGGTCAGCGCCGGCGTCGTCGGCATGGCCGGCGGGGTTGCCCGCCGCCACCTGTGGCTGCCGTTGTCCATCGCCGTGCTGATCGCCACCTACACCCTGGTCGACGCGCGCGGTGCGCGCCTGTCCGGCAATGCCGCCAGCTATGCGCTGTGGCTGTTCCTGCTGTCCGGGCTGCCGCTGCCGCTGTGGGCGCTGGCCACCCGCCGCGCGCAGCTGTGCCGGTACCTGCGCGGCAACTGGGGGCGCGGCCTGGTGGGCGGCGCCGGCACCACCGCCTCCTACGGCATCGCGCTGTGGGCGATGACCCAGGGGCCGGTGGCGGTCATCGCCGCGCTGCGCGAAACCTCGATCCTGTTCGCGCTGCTGATCTCGGCCTGGGTGCTGAAGGAACGCATCGGGCGCGCGCGCCTGTCCGCCGCGGCGCTGATCGTGGCCGGCGTGGCGGTACTGCGGCTGGGTTGAGCAGGCCGCCTACAGCGGCGGCATGGAACGGATGTCCTCGTCCACCAGTTCCATCGCCATCACCAGCGCATCCTCGCGCCCGGTCACCGCCGGGTAGTAGCGCGGGCGGCGGCCGATCTCGTTGAACCCCTCGCTGTGGTACAGCGCGATGGCCGCGGCGTTGGACGGGCGCACTTCCAGGAACACCCGCGCCGCGCGGTGCTGCCGCGCCACCTGCACCAGGTCGCGCAGCAGGCGCCGCCCCAGCCCGCGCGACTGCCGGCGCGGATCGACGCAGACGTTGAGCACGTGGGCCTCGTCGGCGGCGATGCTCAGCAGCCCATAGCCGAACAGGCCGTCGCCCCCGGCCAGCACCCGCCCCGGGTAACCGGCGCGCAGGCAGTCCTGGAAGATGCCGCGGGTCCACGGGAACGGATAGGCGCGCAGCTCGATCTCCATCACCGCGTCCAGATCGCCCTCGTGCATCGGGCGCAGCACCGGCGCTGGCGTCGCCGCCACCGCGTTCATTGCCGCTGCTTCCGCCGCAGTTCGCGCAGTTGCGGCCACAGCGCGCGCTTGGCCGCGGGGT
Source organism: Stenotrophomonas acidaminiphila (assembly GCF_014109845.1). Classification (NCBI taxonomy): domain Bacteria; kingdom Pseudomonadati; phylum Pseudomonadota; class Gammaproteobacteria; order Lysobacterales; family Lysobacteraceae; genus Stenotrophomonas; species Stenotrophomonas acidaminiphila. The sequence continues at coordinate 104,332 of NZ_CP043567.1, forward strand.
TCGCGCGCAGCTCGTCCAGCGGCCAGCTGTCCATCAGCGCGCGGGTCTGCGGATCGTTGGGGTTGCAGCCGGACGCGCGCAGCAGCGCGATCTGCAGGCGGTCGGGCAGGCGTACCCCGCCGCGACGCGACGCCGGCCGTGCCTGCGGCGCGGTGGCCGGCGCCTCCGGTGGCAGCCGCGGTGGCGCCTCGCGGCGTACCGGCGGCGCCACGCGCGCGGGCGCAGCCGCAGCCGCGGGAGCGGCCTCGAAAGCCGGCGCCGCGGCGCGCGTCTCCGGCTGCGGCAGCGGCGCGTCCAGCGCGCCGCCTTCCAGATACACCGCATAGCCCATCGCCTGCAGCCACGCCTGCTGCTGCGGCGACCACAACGGCGTGGACGCGGCCGCGTTCACTGCACCCTGCTGGCCGGCTGCCGCCACCGCTGCCACAGCCACAGCACCGGCCCGGACAGCGCGTACAGAACGCCGACCACGAACAGCGTGCGCGGCAGGTCGACCACCATGATGGCGATCACGATCGGCACCAGCGCCAGCACCATGAACGGCACGCGCTCGGAGCGCGGGCCCTTCTCGCCGCCGCCCTTGAAGCTCCAGAAACGGATGCGGCTGACCATCAGCAGGGCGGCGACGATGGATACCACCAGCGCCACGTAGCGCAGTTCCTCGCCGCTCCAGCCCAGGCTGCCGTCGGCGAAGGCCCAGACGAAAGACATCATCAGCCCCGCCGCCGCCGGACTGGCCAGGCCGACGAACCAGCGCTTGTCCACGGTGCCCACCTGGGTGTTGAAGCGCGCCAGGCGCAGCGCCGCGCAGGCCGCGTACAGGAACGCGGCCAGCCAGCCGACGCGGCCCAGCACGTCGCCGTCGAACTTCAGCGAGGACAGCGACCAGTGGTACATCACCAGCGCCGGCGCCATGCCGAAACTGACCAGGTCGGCCAGCGAGTCGTACTGGACCCCGAACTCGCTGCTGGTGCCGGTCAGGCGCGCCACCCGCCCGTCCAGCCCGTCCATGACCCCGGCCACGAACACCGCGACGGCGGCGTTGACGAAGTCACCGTTGGAGGCGGCGATGATGGCGTAGAAGCCGGCAAACAGCCCGGCGGTGGTGAACAGGTTCGGCAGCAGGTAGATGCTGCGCGAGCGCGGCGGCGGTCTGGTTTCGTCCATGCGGCCAGTTTAATCGACTTGCCAGCCGCGTCACCGGGTGCTGCAATCGGGTCCTGTCCCGTCAAGCGACCGGAGTCGCCATGCGCGCCCTGCCCCGTTTCTGCTGCCTGCTGGCCCTGGCCGGCGCCGCCAGCGGTGCCGTTGCCGGTACCGGCAACCTGTACAAGTGGAAAGACGCCAATGGCGTGACCCAGTACTCCGAGCGCCCGCCGACCGGGCAGAAGTACGAAACCCGCCGCATCACCACCTCCGGCGAGCCGGTGGCCGCGGCCGAGCCGGCCAAGGCCGACGAGGCGCCGGAGTGCACCGCGGCGCGGCGCAACCTGGAGCTGCTGCAGGGCAGCGGCCCGCTGATGCAGGACACCAACGGCGACGGCAAGCCGGACACCCAGCTGGACGATGCCCAGCGCAGCGCGCAGAAACAGCTGGCCGAGGCCGCCGCCGCGGCCTACTGCAAGAAGTAGGCGCCGCCCCGGCCCTTGTGGCGCATGGGCTTCTGGCAGAATAGGCGGTCCGCCGTCCCGTGAAGCCTCCCCATGCGCCTTTCCCGTTTCCACCTGCACACCACCAAGGAAACACCCGCCGACGCCGAGCTGGTCAGCCACAAGCTGATGCTGCGCGCGGGCATGATCCGCAAGCTGGCCTCGGGCCTGTACACCTGGTCGCCGCTGGGCCTGCGCGTGCTGCGCAAGGTGGAGGGCATCGTCCGCGAGGAAATGAACCGCGCCGGCGCGGTGGAACTGCAGCTGCCGACCATCCAGCCCAGGGAGCTGTGGGAGGAAACCGGGCGCTGGGAGAAATTCGGCGGCCAGTTGCTGAAGATCAAGGACCGCAAGGAGCAGGAATACTGCTACAGCCCCACCGCCGAGGAAGCGATCACCGACTTCGCGCGCCAGGAGCTGTCCAGCTACAAGCAGCTGCCGGTCAACTTCTACCAGGTGCAGACCAAGTTCCGCGACGAGATCCGCCCGCGCTTCGGGGTGATGCGCGCGCGCGAATTCCTGATGAAGGACGCGTATTCCTTCCACCTGGATGACGCCAGCCTGGTGGCCGAATACGAGAACATGAAGGCCGCCTACACCCGCATCTTCACCCGCCTGGGGCTGGAGTTCCGCGCGGTGCAGGCCGATTCCGGCGCGATCGGCGGCGACGCCTCGCAGGAATTCCACGTGATCGCCGATTCCGGCGAGGACGCGCTGGCGTTCTCCACCGGCTCGGATTACGCCGCCAACGTCGAGGCCGCCGTCGCCGCAGACCCGGCACCGCGCGCGGCCGCGACCGAAACGCTGCGCAAGGTCGAGACCCCGACCCAGAAAACCTGCGAGGACGTCGCCGCGCTGCTGGGCATCGCCCTGGCGCGCACGGTCAAGTCGGTGGCGGTGATGAGCGCCGACGACGCGTTCGTGCTGGCACTGGTGCGCGGCGACCACGAGGTCAACGAGATCAAGCTGGGCAAGGTGGCGGGCCTGGCCGACCACCGCATGGCCAGCGAGGCGGAGATCGCCGAGTACCTCGGCAGCGAACCCGGATTCCTCGGCCCGCTGGACCCGCGCAAGGCCATCCGCATCGTCGCCGACCGCGAGGTGGCGGCGCTGGCCGACTTCGTGGTCGGCGCCAACGAAACCGGTTTCCACATCGCCGGGGTCAACTGGGGCCGCGACCTGGCCGAACCGGAGGTGGCCGATATCCGCAACGTGGTCGCCGGCGACCGCGCCCGCGACGGCGGCGAACTGAAGCTCGCGCGCGGCATCGAGGTCGGCCATGTATTCCAGCTCGGCCGCAAATATGCCGAGGCGCTCAAGGCCACGGTGCTCGACGAGAACGGCAAGGCCACGGTAATGGCGATGGGCTGTTACGGCATCGGCGTGTCGCGCATCGTCGCCGCCGCCATCGAACAGAACCACGACGAGGCCGGCATTATCTGGCCGGTGGCGATGGCGCCGTGGCAGGCGGTGGTGTGCATGATCAACCCGAAGCAGGACCCGGCCGTGAGCGCCGCCGCCGAGGCGCTGCTGGCCGAACTGCAGGCCGCCGGCATCGACGCGGCGCTGGACGACCGCGGCCTGCGCCCGGGCGCGATGTTCGCCGACATGGAACTGATCGGCATCCCGCACCGCATCGTGGTCTCCGAGCGCGGCCTGGCCGCGGGCACCTACGAATACCGCGCGCGCGCGGCCAGCGAGGCCGAAAACCTGGACAAGGCCGGGCTGCTGCATAGAATCACCGGCTGATACGAAAATAACGGCAGGACAGCCGTTTTCACCGCGAAGCCGCCCGCAGGGCGACGTACAGGGATGCATGTCATGGAAAAGGCCGGGGTCGAAACCCGGCCTTTTCTCATGTAATCAATACATGGCCCACATTATCGTTGCCGTTACCGTGGAACAGCCGCTATGCTTTGCGCGCTGCCACGGACCGGCAATACCCAACCCATTATCCGGAGTAGCGATTCGATGAGTATCGACCTGAGCGGCCTGTCGGCCCGAGAACTGGCGTCCCTGATCCGCGACGCGCAGAAGCGCAAGAGCGTGGTCGCCAAGCGCCAGCCCATCACCAAGGTCCGCGCGCAGCTGGTCAAGACCGCGCAGAAGGCCGGTTACACCATCGAGGAACTGTTCGGCACCGGCGCCCCCAAGGCGCCCCGCGCCCCGCGCGCCACCAAGGCCCCGGCCAAGAGCGCCAGCAAGGGCGTGAAGGTCGCGCCGAAGTACCGCGACCCGGCCAACGCCGCCAATACCTGGACCGGCCGTGGCAAGCAGCCGCGCTGGCTGGCCGAATACACCGCCAGCGGCCGCAAGGTCGAGGAATTCCTGATCCAGAAGTGATCGGGACGGGAATCATCGCGTAATGAAACGCCGGCCGATGCCGGCGTTTTTTATTGTGGAACGCGGGCCGCGACGGTGCGGCCATTCCCGCGCGGCAATCGCACCCCAGCCCCGTGGCCGGCTGCCCGCGCCTCAGAGATTCTTCCGCGCCGGCACCAGCAGGTTGCCGAACAGCAGCCCCGCCACCAGCGCCATCACCACGTTCAGCACGGTCAGCAGCGCCGATTCGCCTGCATTCACGTTCTGCTGCTGGATCAGGCTCAATACCCCGCGCAGGCTGATGCTGCCCGGCACCAGCATGATGATGCCGGGCAGGCGGATGATCGCGCCCGGCCGCTGCACCACCCGGCCGAACAGATTGCCGGCGGCGGTGAGCATCATCGCCGCCAGGAATATCCCCGCCGGCCCACCCCACTGCTGCCCGCCATAACGGGAAATGGCATACCCGGCCAGCGACGCGGCCATCACCCAGGGATAATCGCGGCGCGAGGCGCGGAACAGCATCGCGAAGGCGAACGCGGCCAGCATCACCGAGGCCCATTCCACCCACTCCGGTTGCGGGCGCGAGCCGCGCACCAGCGGCTCCAGGCCGATCAGGTCGGTAATGGTCACCGCGATCATCGCGCCCACGGTCAGTTTCATGATCGTGGTCAGCGCACCGGCGAAACGCGCGGTGCCCGAAACCCAGTGCTGGCTGGCCAGCTCGTTGACCGCATTGGTCAAGGCCATGCCCGGCAGCAGCACCACCAGCGAGGCGATGATCACCGAATTCTGGTTCAGCGGGCCGATGAAGCTGGCCACCAGTACCGCGACGAAACCGGCCAGCATCGCCGCCAGCGCGTCACTGGCCTCGCGGGTGGCCACGCGGCGGTCGGTATAGAACAGCATCAGCCCGATCAGCAGGCCGGTGAAACCGGCGGTCACCACGTCCAGCCACGGCAGCCGCCACATGCCGGCCACGCCGGCCGAACCCAGGCAGAAGGACAGCAGCATCTGCGCGTTGTCGCGCCAGGTCGGCGCCTTGTCGAGCCGGCGCAGCGCGGTATGGCCCTGGGCGATGCTCATCTGCCCGCTCGCCACCGCATCGGCGATCTGGTCGGCCAGGGTCAGCTTGTGCAGGTCGTTGCTGCCGGGGTCCAGGCGCACCACGCGGGTGATGTCGCTGGAACCGATCGCCTGGGTCGGGTCGCTGAAACTGAGGATCAGGCCAGTGGGGTTGGACCACGGCTCGCAGTCCAGGTCCAGCCGCTGCGCCAGCGCGACCACCGCCGCTTCCAGCCGCTGCGCGGTGGTGCCGTAGGTATGCAGGCGGCCCGCGATCTCCGTGACGAAGGCCACGCGCTGCGCATACGTGGCGCGTCCGGGGACGATGGAAGCGGGTGCGATGGATTCGGCGGACATGCGCATTAGTATCACCCGGAAGTGCGCCGGCTTGATCGCTTCATGGGCCCGCGACGGGGCGACAGGGTATGCTCGGCGCCGGACGCCCCCATGAAGAACGCCGAACCGCCCCACTGCGCGATGGACCCGGACGTCGACGGCCAACTCAGGCTGTCGGGCAGCTGGACCTTGTCCACCGCCCTGCAATCGGCGCGGGTGCTGGGCGGCATCCATGCGCAGGTGCGCGGAATGGACGCGCGCGGCATCGACCAGCTCGATTCGGCCGGCGTGCTGCAGCTGCTGCGGTATTCGCGCAGCGCCGGGTTGCGCGACGACGCGCTGCTGTTCCGCGAGGAGCACCGCGCGCTGGTCTGCACCATCGACGAGGTCGCCGACGAGCGCCCGCCGCCGCAGCGCGACTACGGCGTGGCCGCGGCGCTGGAGCGGCTCGGCCGCTCGGTGCATGCCATCGGCGCCAACATCGGCGTGCTGCTGGGCTTCTTCGGCGAGAACCTGGCCAAGCTGGCGCGGCTGCTGCGGCAGCCCCGGCGCCTGCGCCTGACCGCCACCGTGCACCAGATGGAAGAGGTGGGGCTGGACGCGGTGCCGCTGATCGCGCTGCTGGCCTACCTGGTCGGCGCGGTGATCGCCTTCCTCGGCTCGACCATCCTGCGCGACTTCGGCGCCGAGATATACGTGGTCGAGCTGGTCAACATCGCCTTCCTGCGCGAGTTCGGCGTGCTGCTGACCGCCATCGTGCTGGCCGGGCGCACCGCCAGCGCGTTCACCGCGCAGATCGGCGCGATGAAGGCGCGCGAGGAGATCGACGCGATCCAGACCCTGGGCCTGGACCCGATCGACCTGCTGGTGCTGCCGCGGGTGCTGGCGCTGGTGGTGATGCTGCCGCTGCTGACCTTCATCGCCATGGTCGCCGGCCTGGCCGGCGGCGTCACCGTGGGCGCGTTCGACCTGGGCATCCCGCCGCAGATGTACATCGCCCGCATGCACGACACCATGCAGCTGCGGCACCTGCTGGTGGGCCTGTCCAAGGCCCCGGTGTTCGCGCTGATCATCGCCCTGATCGGCTGCCTGGAAGGGCTCAAGGTGCAGGGCACGGCGCAGTCGGTGGGCGAGCGCACCACTTCCAGCGTGGTGCAGACGATCTCGCTGGTCATCGTCCTCGACGCGCTGGCCGCGTTGTGGTTCATGCACATGGACTGGTAAGGGGACGGCACGATGGCGATTCCCTCGCGGACCATGGGCGGCGACGATGAACTGGCCATCCGCGTGCGCGGGCTGGTCAACCGCTTCGGCAGCCAGACCGTGCACGACGGCCTGGACCTGGACGTGCGCCGCGGCGAGATCCTCGGCGTGGTCGGCGGCTCGGGCACCGGCAAGTCGGTGCTGATGCGCTCCATCCTCGGCCTGCGCACGCCCGACGCCGGGCAGATCGAAGTGCTGGGCGTGGACGCGCGCTCGGACGACGCGGCCGCGCGCCTGCACGTCGAGCGCAACACCGGGGTGCTGTTCCAGGACGGCGCGCTGTTCTCCTCGCTCACCGTCGGCGAGAACGTGCAGGTGCCGCTGAAGGAGCACCACCCGGAGCTGCCCGAGCGCTGGCACTACGAACTGGCGCTGCTGAAGGTCAAGCTCGCCGGGCTGCCGGCCGATGCCCTGGACAAGCTGCCCTCGCAGCTGTCCGGCGGCATGCGCAAGCGCGCCGGGCTGGCGCGCGCGCTGGCGCTGGACCCGCCGCTGCTGTTCCTGGACGAGCCCACCGCCGGCCTGGACCCGATCGGCGCGGCCGCCTTCGACCGCCTGATCAAGACCCTGCAGGAGGCGCTGGGCCTGACCGTGTTCCTGATCACCCACGACCTGGACACGCTCTACGCCATCTGCGACCGGGTGGCGGTGCTGGCCGACCACAAGGTGGTCGCCGCCGCGCCGCTGCCCGAGATCGAACGCCTCGACCACCCGTGGATCCGCGAGTACTTCCACGGCCCCCGCGCCCGCGCCGCGCGCGGCCTCCCGCCCGAGCATGCCTGAGCCATGGAAACCAAAGCCCACTACGTCCTGATCGGCGCCTTCACCCTCATCGTCTCGCTGGCCCTGCTCGGGTTCGGGCTGTGGGCGGCCAAATACTCCTCCGACCGCACCTGGCAGGAATACCGCGTCGTGTTCGACGAAGCGGTGACCGGCCTGTCGGTCGGCAGCCCGGTGCAGTACAACGGCATCTCGGTCGGCTCGATCACCGACCTGTCGCTGGCGCCGGACGACCCGCGCAAGGTGATCGCCAGGCTGCGGCTGAACTCGACCACGCCGGTCAGGACCGATACCCGCGCCAAGCTGGCCATCACCAGCATCACCGGCCCGGCCATCATCCAGCTCAGCGGCGGCAGCCCGCAGGCGCCGGCGCTGACCACGGTCGACCGCGAGGCGGTGCCCACCATCCAGACCTCGCCGTCGGCGCTGCAGAACATCACCGACGTGGCCAACCGCGTGGTCGAGCGCATGGACCAGCTGCTCAGCGACCAGAACGTGGAGCGCATCTCCAACACCCTGGCGCACCTGGAGACCGTCAGCGGCGGCCTGGCCGACCGCGACCAGGGCACCCGTGCACTGCTGCTGGAGGCGCGCGACGCCGCGCGCAACCTCAATACCACCCTGGCCACCGCCAACGGCACCATCCAGCATCTCGACGAGAACGTGGTGCGGCAGTTGCCGGCCACGCTGGACAAGCTCGACGCCAGCCTCGCCAAGCTCGATTCGGCGGCCGGCAACGCCAATGCCATCCTTGGCGAGAACCGCGCCGCCATCAACAGTTTCGCCAACGACGGCCTGGCCCAGCTGGGCCCGACCCTGACCGAGCTGCGGGGGCTGATCCGCGACCTGCGCCGGGTCAGCGACCGCCTCGAGAACAACCCGGCGCGCTACCTGCTCGGCCGCGATGCACCGAAGGAGTTCGAACCCAAATGAAGCGCTTCCCGTCGATGCGACTGCTCGCCCCCCTCTGCGTCCTGGCCCTCGCCGGCTGCTCGGTGCTGGCCAGCGGCGACCGCCACCCGATCACCATCTACGCACCGCAGGCGCGGGTGGCCGTGGACCCGTCGTGGCCGCGGGTGGACTGGCAGCTGGCCGTGGCCAAGCCCGCCGCCGCGCGCCTGGTGGACAGCCCGCGCATCAACGTGCGGCCGACCCCCGGCGAGCTGGAGGTGTACCGCGGCGCGACCTGGTCGCAGCCGGCCACCGACATGCTCGAAGACGCGCTGCTGCGCGGCTTCGAGGATTCCGGCCGGATCGGCGCGGTGGCGCGCATCGCCACCGGCATCCGCTCGGACTACAAGCTCGCCATCGACCTGCGCCGGTTCGAATCGGACTACGCCGGCAACGCGCGCCCGGCCGCGACCATCGAGCTCAATGCCAAGCTGATCCACAGCCTGGACCAGCGCGTGGTCGCCTCGCGCACGTTCCTCGTCGCCGAGCCTGCCGCCGACACCACCGTGGCCAGCGTGACCACCGCCTTCGAGACCGCGCTGGGGCGCACCACCGGCGAGCTGATCGGCTGGACCCTGGCCGCCGGCCAGGCGGACTGGCAGGCCCATCCCGACCAGCACTGAGGCGGCGCCGCGGGCGCACGCCGCCGCGCCCCGGTCTTCAGTCATCCGCCGGCGCCGCTCCGGCGGCCGGCGCCTGCGCATGCCACGCCGCATAGGGCGTGTTCCTGGCCAGGTGGCGGTTGTAGTCCGGCGCGCCATCGGCCCACCACACCGGGCCGCGCTCGCCGAGCGCGCGCTTGGCCGCATCGACCGCTTCGCCGGCCCGCGCCAGCGCCTGGCGGTCTCCCGCGCGGCGTGCCCGCCCCACCTCGCGGCGCGCGGCCATCAGCTGCCGCAGCGCCGCCTGCCGCTGCTCCTCCGGCAGCGCCGGGTCGGTCGCACGCCACAGCCGGCCACGTACCACCAGGTAACGGCCATCCGGGGTACGCAGCGGCGGCTCGCTCATGCCGGACAGGGGGTGCAGGGGGAACACCGCCACCCTCGCCGCCGGCGCGTGCACGCCGCGTCGATGCCGCGTGCCGTGCCCAGTGCTCAGTGCTCAGTGCTCAGTGCAGCGTCACCACGATCGGTTCGCCACGGGTGACGATCAGCGTGTGCTCGTACTGCGCCGAGCGGTTGCCGGGCGCGCCGCTCAGGGTCCAGCCGTCGTCGCCTTCCTCGACCACGCGGCTGCGGGTGGACAGGAACGGCTCGATGGTGATGACCATGCCCTCATGCAGCCGCCGCGTGTCGTGCGGGTCGTGGTAGCCGGGAATGTGGTCCGGTTCCTCGTGCAGCGCGCGGCCGACCCCGTGGCTGCCCAGGTTCTCGATCACGCGGAAGCCGGCCTGGCGCGCGGTGCGCTCGATCGCCGCACCAATCCGGTTGAGCGGCTGCCCGGCACGCGCGACCTTCAGCGCGTTGGCCAGCGCGCTGCGTGCGGCGTGGCACAGGCGCAGGTCGCGCGCCGCGGCCGTGGGCAGCACGCGGGTACCGCCGGTGTCGGCGAAGTAGCCGCCCAGTTCGGCCGAGACATCCACGTTGACCACGTCGCCGGCGGCCAGCACGCGCGCGCCCGGCACGCCGTGGGCGGCCTCTTCGTTGACGCTGATGCAGGTCGCGCCGGGGAAGCCAAGGGTCAGGCGCGGCGCCGGCTGCGCGCCGTGCGCGGCGAGCAGGCGCTCGCCGATCAAGTCGAGCTCGCCGGTGGTCATGCCGGGGCAGGCGGCGGCGAGCATTTCCTCGCGCACCCGCGCGACCAGCCGGCCGATGCGTTGCAGGCCGTCGATGTCCAACTGCGATCCGATGGTCATGGCGTTTTCCTCCCGGTAATGGGCACAGGCTAGCAGTGCCGCGGGGATTTTCTTCAGACTATTGATTTTCAAGGATTAATTCAGCGCCCCGAAGGCCTGGCGCGGATCCAGGCCACGCCTCCCCCGGCACACCGGCGCGGCCGCGCCTGGCCCGGCGGTTCCGGCTTCACCATGGCTTCACCGCGCCCCCATCGAGGCTCCGCGCAGCGGGCCAATGCTGCAGGCCCACCCATCACCCATGGAGTACGACGTGAACCACCTCGCGATCCGGCCGGCGATCGGCACCGGCCTGCTGCTCCTGATACCACTGGCCCTGTCCGTGCGCGACCGCCACCTGCCCGCCGGCCAGGGCTGGCACTGGGGCCCGCTCGACTTCGTGGTGATGGCGGCGCTGTTGTTCGGGGCCGGGCTGGGTCATGCGTATGCCGCGCGGCGGCTGGGCAGCCGGCGGCAGCGCTGGCTGCTGGGCGCCGCAACGCTGTGCGTGGTGCTCGCGATCTGGGTGGAGCTGGCCGTCGGCGGCATCAGCCAACTGCTCGACTACCTGCGTGGCGCCCGGCCCGCCTGATCGCACGCAACGACGCCGCGCCTCACGGCTTGACCAGGCGTTCCTCGACCGCGGAGAACGCCGAGTGCCCGCCCTTGCGCGCGTCCGGCAGGCCGGTGGCGAAGAACGCCACGCCGGTGCCGCTGGCCGGGTCGACCCACAGCCCCGACAGCAACCCGTACGCCGAGCCGGAATGGCCGATGCGCGCCACGCCATCGCCGAACGGATCGTCGCGGCAGCCCTTCACCGGCGTGGCCAGGGTCTGCATCGCCAGCCCATAGCGGCAGAAGAAGCCCTCGCCCCCCTGGCCGCTGTCGTCCTCTTCGGTGGTCATGCCGTCGCCCGGCGCATAGGTCCACTGCGGACGCGCCAGTTCGCGCACGGATTCGGCGCGCAGCAGGCGCACGCCATCGACCTCGCCCTCGCCCAGCAGCAGCCGCCCGATCCTGGCCAGGCCGTTGCCGGAAATGCGCAGCCCACCCTGCGGTGCGAACAGCGCACCGTTGTCGCCGGCGCGCCAGCGGCCCAGCTCACAGCTGCCGTCGGCCGCGGCCACTACCGGGCAATCCGGGCGACGCCCGCGGTTGTCGTCGCGCACCGGCTGCTGGGCGGCGTCGTACAGCACCACCGCGCGCGCCACGCTGGCATCGTCGCAGCTGGCCCAGTTGTAGCAGGCGGCGATGCCGAGCGGCTGCAGTACCAGGCGCTGCATCAGCCGGTCGAAGCGCTCGCCGCTGGCCTTCTCCATCACCGAGGCGACGAGCGGGAAATCGATGTTGGCGTAACGGAAATACGTGCCCGGCGCATGCACCGGATCCCAGGCGCGCGGGTCGTCCAGCACCTCGCGCAGCTGCCCGCCCAGCGGCACCGCGTAGTAGCCGGCGGCATCGGTGAGGCCGGCGCGGTGCGACAGCAGCAGGCGCAGGGTGATGGGCGTATCCGGGAACTGCGGGTGGCGCAGCGGCCAGCCGAGCCAACGTGACACGTCGGCGTCCAGGTCCAGTTGCCCGGCCTCGACCATGCGCATCACCCCCAGCGCGGTGACCAGCTTGGAGATCGACGCGATCCGCACCGGATCGTCGGCACTGACCGCGCGCCCGGCGGCGACATCGGCCATGCCGTGCACCTGGGTGGCGGTGACGCCATTGCGGTCGAAGTCCACCCGCACCGTCGCCACCGGCTCGGCCGCCTGCAGACTTGCCGCGACCAGCCACATCCCCAGCAGATACCCGACGCGCATTCGCGTTCCCCCCCCGTTTGCCGAAGCGCCGACCATAGGCAAGAACGGCGATGGCGTCGAGTGCACGATGGCATGCATCACGGCGGCGCTCCGCACCCGGCGCCGAGGTCGTTTCGCAGGGCGACGGGCACGGGCGCGCGATGGCCGCGCCGGGTGCATCGGACGCATCGGGCTGGCCATCGATCAGCGCCAGGCTGCTGCCGGCCCCACCGCACCAGGCTGCATGGGCGCTGCACGCAGGTGCGCAGCGGCGCGCATCGACAACCGGCCGCGGCTCAGCCCTCGAGTCCCAGAAACGCCGTCATCCGCGCCAGCTCCGCCTCCAGCGCCGCATCGAAGGCGGCATCCTGCGGCGGCCGGCCCGCCACGTAGTGCAGCTGCGCCTGCAGCGTACCGGCCAGCACCGACAGGTTGCCCCACCCGATCACGTGCTCGCGCCACAGCAACGGCATCGCGTAGTAGCCGAGCTTGCGCTTCGGCGCCGGGGTGTAGGCCTCGAAGCGGTAGCTCCAGCCCCACAGCAGTTCGAAGCGGCGGCGGTCCCACACCACCGGGTCGAACGGGGTCAACAGGCGCACCTGCGCGTCGGCCTGCCAGCGCCGGCTCTGCACGCGTTCGGCATCGGGCCACAGCCAGTCCACGCCATCCACCTGCGCGCACTGCAGGCGCTGGCGGGCGCGCAGCAGCGCCGGCCGGCACGCATCGCGCCACTGCGGAACGCCGTTGCCGAGGTAGCCGACCAGCTGCCGGAGGCTGGCCGCCGGCAGCGGTGCGTAAGTACCCACGATCAGGTCGATCAGCGCATCCAGCCGCGCGTCGATCTCCCGCGCCGCCACCGGTGGCGCATCCTCGCGCACCGCATACACGCGGGTGCCGCCGTCGCGCCGCGCCACCCGCAGCAGGCCGCGGTAGTGCATGCCGTCGAGCAGCTGCGTGCTGGCATTGGACGAGCCGCCGAACCAGTTGGTGGTCTTGCCGTGGGCGAAATGGGCATCGACCTCGCGCGGATGCACCGCACCGCGTGCGGCGACGAACTCGCGCACCGCATGCGCCTGCTTCCAGCGTGCCGGCGTCCATGCCACGCGCGCCTTGCGCGGATGCATCAGCGCCTGGTGCGCGCGCGGCAGGAAACCGTAGTTGACGAAGAAGTCCTCTTCCAGCGGCAGGCGCGGGTAGCGCCGTTCCAGGTCGCCGGCACGGTACGCCCTGACCCGGTGGCGCAGGGTCAGGTCCTGGGCCCGCGCCGGCGCGCGGATGGGATCGGCCTGGACGAAGCCGAGCCGGTCTATCGCACGCATCAACGTGGTCGGCGTGAACAGCGTTCGGGCGATGGCGTAACGACGGAGCTGGTCGAGGCTGGGCGGCATGGAGGCATGATGCCAGTTGCCGCTGCCGCCGGCGGCGCATGGCGGTGGCCGCGCCGGCACGCCGGCGGACGCACTGCGGGGCATGCGGGCGGCTCCTGTACTATCGGTGCGGGAAAGGACGCCATACGCAGACAGGGAGTTCGGCCATGTGCGCGAACCACTCCAAGAGCGCATTGCTCTACCGCCAGGTCCGGCGCGCGTTGCAGTCGGGGCGCTACCTGCCCGGGCAGCGGATCGATCCGGGCACGCTGGCCGAGGAATTCAACACCAGCCCCACGCCCGTGCGGTTCGCACTGCACCGCCTGGTCGGCGAAGGGCTCATCGATGATCATGCCCGCAACGGGCTGCATGTGCCGCTGCTCACCGAAGTCGCCCTGCGCGACCTCTACGACTGGATGGAGCACCTGCTGCTGAGGGCCTGCGAGCTGGGGGCCAACGCGACCGACGGCCCGCCGCGCGAACCGGTGGGCGCGGCCCTGTACAGCCGCGAGGACCTGGTCAAGGGAACCTGGCAGCTGTTCGACGCGATCGCCGGCGCATCCGGATTCCGCCCCCTGCACGACGCGGTCAGACAGGGCAACGACCGGCTGGCGCCGGTGCGCCGCGCCAAGCGCGGGCTGATCGACCATGTCGGCGACGAACTGGCCAGGCTCAGCGGCCACTGGCAGAACCGCGACATGCCGGCGCTGAAAGCCGCCGTGCGCGGCTACCACGCACGCCGCAAACAACTGGTGCCGCGGATCGTGGCCTTTCTCGTCGACCACCGCGACCGGCACCTGTAGCCGCGGCATTCCGGCCACGGCGTCCGCATGCGCGCGGGCCCGTGCGATGCGGCGCTGCCCTGCGCCTGCGCGCCATGGCGTGCTGCTGCACCCACCCGATCCATGACCGCCGGCACGTCTTCGGATAATCATCGCCTGGCAACGCAATAATCATTTGAAAATCAAATCCACTGCCTCACAGGCTGGCGCTCGCCATGGAACGGCCATGGCGCAACCACAGGAGAGGCAACGATGAACCGCAACGACAACACCGGCGTCCACGCCGACGAAGTGATCGTGCTCGGCGTCGCCAGCGTCGAGACCCAGGGCATCCTGCAGGGCAACGAGCCGATGGGCGGCGAACCCGTGCCGGGTATTTCCGAAGAGTGACACACGGGGCGCACCGCCAGGTGCGCCCCTCTTCTTTCCGAGGACGCACCCATGCACGCCTGCATCGACCCCGACCTGTCCTACTGCCTGATCGACGGCCACCCGCTCTTCCTCGATCTGGCCGGCGACCGCTATTTCAGGCTGCCCGCGACGACCGAACAGGCGTTCCTCGCGCATCTCGACGGGGCGCCGCTTGCGGCGGCCGCTGCGCGGATGCTGGTTGCGCGCGGCATCGCGCCGGCTGCGGAGCAGGCGTCGCCGGATGCCACGGCGGGCGCGGCGACCCTCGATCCCCCCTCCGAAAGCGCGATGGAGCGTGCGCCGCACGGCCCGCCAGGCGGCCGCGCGCTGCCGCTGGGGGTCCTACGTGATGTCTGCACGGTACGCCTGCAGCTGAAACACCGCACGCTCAAGGACACGCTGGCGGCGATGGTGGCCTACCGCCGCGATCGTGCCGGCCCGCCCCATGCCGGCCTGTCCCCTGCCCTGCTGCAGCGCCTGTGCGCTGCGGCCGGCGCATTCCGCAACGCCCGCCTGTATGTTCCCGCTGCCACGCGCTGCCTGCCCGATTCGATCGCCCTGGTCCGGTACCTGTCCAGGCACGGCCTGTTCGCGCACCTGGTGTTCGGGGTCATGGCCAATCCGCTGTCGGCGCATTGCTGGGTCCAGGCGCGGCACCTGGTCGTGAACGACACCGTCGGCAACGCCTGTGCCCACACCCCGATACGGGTGGTGTGATGGCATACCGGTACCTCGCGCTGCTGCACCCGGCCGCTGGCGCCCAGGCGCCTTCCATCGATGAAGCCACGCATCGGCTGCACCCGCTGCGCATGCAATGCCACCGGCCAACCACCGGCTGCACGCTGTATGCCAGCGCGGACACGCCGGTGATCGTACTGCCGGGGCAAGGCCTGGTGCTGGGCCATGTCTTTTCGCAAAGCGGCACGCCGCTGACGCATGCGCGGCAGTTTCCGCCCTGCCCCACCCCTGGCGATCTGCGCCGGCACATCCTGGACAACTGCTGGGGCGCCTACCTCATCGTCCAGGCGGATCCCACGCGCGCCGACCGCCTCACCTTCCAGCGCGACCCCGAGGGCGGGATGCCCTGCCTCCATCGCATCGCCGATGGCAGCGGCTTCGTCGCCTCGGACGTGGAACTGCCCGTGCGCCTGGGCTGCTACCGCAGGCGCATCGACTGGGATGCCATCGGGCAGCGGCTGCTGTACCCGGACATCAAGACCGCGTGCACCGGACTGGCCGGCATCCGCGAACTGCTCCCCGGCACGCGCATGGACGTGCAGGGAGGGCGCACCACCCTGCACGCGCAATGGTCGCCCTGGGACGTCATCAACCGGCAGGATCCGTACGCCAGTGCGCGTGAGGCAGCCGACGCCGTGCGCGCCGCGGTCGGCATGGTCACCCGCGCCTGGGCCGGCGTCGACCGGTCGATCCTGCTCGAACTTTCCGGCGGGCTGGATTCATCGGTCGTCGGCATCAGCCTGAAAGACACCAGTGCCGCGGTGGCATGCTGCACGCTGGTGACGCCAGTGCCGGGCGCGGACGAGCGGCGTTACGCCAGCCAGGTGGCGGCCCTCATCGGCGCACCGCTGGATGCGCAGGTCATGGGCCTGGAATCGGTGGCGCACGATTTCGACGTTGCGCCATGGACCGCGACGCCGCGGGTGGGAATGCTGCAGCACGCCACCGACGCCATCATGGAACAGGCCCGGCACCGCCATGGCGCCACCAGCTTCTTCTCCGGCGGTGGTGGCGACACCGTCTTCTGCTACCTGACCTCGGCCGCCCCGGCGGTGGATGCCTTCCGGCAACGGGGCGCGGCGCAGGCGATGCGCGCGATCCGCGACCTGGCCGGATTGCACCAGTGCACCGTCTGGAAGGCAGGCAGGCTCGCATTGCGCAGGCAGCTACGCGCTCCCGGGCCGCCCTGCAGGCCCACGGACGAATTCATCGCGCCCGCGCGTGCCCCCTGCGCGCCCGATCTTCACCCCTGGCTGGACCTGCCCGGGCATGCGCTTCCCGGCGAACGCGAACGGATCTTCGCCCTGGCCGCCACCCAGATATACAGGGAGTCCGCGCCCCGGGCGATGCGCGCGCACCTGCGGCTGCCACTGCTGTCGCAACCGGTGATGGAAGCAACCCTGCGCGCGCCCAGCTGGATGTGGATCGCCGGCGCGCAGAACCGCTCGCTGGTGCGCCAGGCATACGTGGACGTCCTTCCGCAGGCGATCCTCGCGCGCCGCAGCAAGGGCTCCTTCGCCGGCTACATCGGCGCGCTGCACGCCCGGCACCGGCCGCGCCTGCGCGAGTTCCTGCTCGACGGCATGCTGCACGCGCAGGGCATCGTGGACGGTGCCTCGCTGGAGCGCTGCTTCGAACGCGAGCCCAGCCCGCGCGACCGCTCCATCGGCCGCATCCTGGAGCTGTGCGCGGTGGAGAACTGGGCACGGCATCAGTCCTAGCGACGCGCGTTCCCCCGGTCCCCTGCACCCTGCCTGGCGGCCATCACCCGCCAGCGCGCGTATTGCCCGGCCTTGGACGGGTGCGGGTCCTCGATGCCCTGCAGCCAGAACCGGAACCAGTCCAGGTTGCGCTCGTACACGGCCAGCTTGTGCCGGGGCTGGAACTTCTGGTGCGCTTCGTTCGGGTAGACGTACAGGTCCGCACGCGCATCCCGGATCAGCGGAACCGCATAGTCGAGCGTGTGCAGGTACTCCTGCTCCGGCAGCTGCATCAGTACCGGCACGTCGACCCGCTGCAGGTTGAACACCGGCGACAGGCGTTTCCATTGCGCGGCCGTCGTTTCCGGGTCGCCCAGCTGCCAGTAGGTGCGCAGGCGCGAGAAGAACGTATCGCCGGACAGGCTCATCAGCGTGTACGCGAGCGGGGAAAAGGCGATGCTGCTGACCGACGCGGCCGCCAGCCTGTCCGTGTTCATCGCCATCCACACCGTCACCTCGGTGCCGTAGCTGAGCCCGCCCATGCCGACGCTGTCGCGATCGATTTCCCCACGCGACGACAACAGGTCGATGACGCTCTCGATGGCCAGGCGGCCGGTCTCGAACCGGGTGACCGCGTCCTGCACGCTCGGCGGCGCATTGATGCACAGCGCCGAGATGCCACGATCGGCCAGGGTCGCCAGCGGCCACTCGTCGCCGACCCCGCCGCGGACGAAGCCCGTGCACCGGTAATACGTCAGGAACAGCGGCGGCCGGCCATGGCCTGCGCGGCGGGCCGGGAAGTACAGCCCGTTGAACCGGCGCCCCGTCGCGTCCTGCCAGTGCAGGCGCTGTACCGGCACGTGCGCCATTTCCGCCGCCAACGCCGCATTCGGATCGAACAGCACCTGCCTGGCACCCGACTCCAGATCGATCCGCTCCAACCGCGGCGGATGGCGCGCGTCCGCGGCGACGCACACCAGCGCCGCGGCCGACGCACCGCAACCGCCGGGTGCCGCGCGCCCGCCGTTCACCAGCCCGGGGGTGCGGACCACCAGGACCACCCGGCCGGTGGCGATGTCCCAGCGGAAGATGGACTGGGCCTGGCTGTCGTCCGGGTCGGTCAGCGTGAACACCACCTCGTCGTGCCCGGGCCGCCACTGCACGCGGGTGATCGGCTGCCCGGTGCACAGCGCATCGCGGCAGCGCAGCGGCCGCCTGCCCTTGCCCGTGGCCACCACAAGCTCGACGTCCGGCCGCGGCCCCACGCCCTGCCACCCGCCCACGTGCACCAGCATCGCGGCGCGGCGGGCATGCGCATCCCATGCCAGCTTCCAGGGCGTGAACGCCGCCACCCAGCCCGGCGGCGACGCCGACGCGGTGTCCTCGCCGGCCACGTCCCGTACCTGCCCCGTCGCCAGCGCGATCTCGCGCCAGCGGTCGGCAGCGCCAGCCAGCAACGGCGAGCGGATCACGTCGCTGCCGAGCAGGCGCTGCGTGGAGCCGCGCCGGTCGAGATACCCCGAGCGGAACAATGGCTGGCCCAGCGGTACGGTCTGGTCGATGTGGATGCCACGGTCGTACTCGGCCTGCTCGGCGTCGCGCACCTGCTGGCGGGTGGCGCCGACGCTGTAGCGCAGCGACCGGCCATCGGCAGCGAGCCGGAAGCTGCGCACGTCGGCCGGGTCGCGCGTCAGCGCACGCGCGTCCGAACCATCGGCACGGGCCCGCCACACCGCGACGCGGCCATCGAGCAGCGCGCGGTAGTAGATGAAGCGGCCATCCGGCGACCACGCCACGCCGGCCGGGGCGAGCGATGCCCCATCCGATTCGCGCAGCAGCTGGCCGCCCTCGCCCACCCGGCGTGCCGGGGCGCTCGCATCCATGCGCTGCACGTACCAGGCGGTGTCGTGGGTGTTGCGCTCGACCGATGCACGCTGCAGCCGGAACGCCACGTGGCTGCCGTCGGGCGAGACCGCCAGTTCGCCCAGGTCGCTGACTTCCACCAGCTGGCGCGGCGAAACCCCCTGCGCGTGCAGCCCGCCGCCGAGCAGCATGCCGGCCAGCACCGGCGCGAGGAGCTGCCAGGCCCGCCGCATCACTGGGTTCATCGTTGGATCCTCCCCATGGGTCCGGGCCACGTCCGGCCTACCAGCGCCGGGATACGGTGAGGCTGGCGTAGCGCCCGATCGCCGACGCGTTGGTCGAGTCGTAGGGCACGTCGGTCGCCGCCGCGGGCCGGTACAGCGGCGGTGCGCGATCGAGCAGGTTCTGCACCGACAGCGCCACCTCGAAGCCGGCGCGGGTGTTGTTGCGCCGGGCGGTGGAGTACTGCAGGGCCAGGTCGAAGGTGGTGAACGAGGCCAGGTCCTGGCGCAACGCCGGATAGGTCGCGCCCCCGGTGTAGTTGGCGAACGAGGACGCGGTGAACCCGCCGTCGTTCCACACCAGCCCCAGCCGGCCGCGCAGTCTGGCCGGATAGAAAATGGTGCCGGCCAGGTCGAATGGCGCCTGCCCCGGCGTGTTCTGCTGGGTGCTGTCCAGCCAGCTCGCCGAACCGCGCAGGTCCAGGCGGCCGCGGCCCAGCGCGCGCCCGTATGCGCCGGAAAGATCGAGCCCCTTGATCCGCTGCGTGCGCGCGTTGACGTACTCGCCCCGCCCGATGACCACCACGGTGGCGGGGTCGTAGGGCTTGCCGGTCCAGTTGTAGAAACCGCCGGAGTAGGTGGCAAGCAGGGCGGCCTGCTGCTCCAGCGTGGGCGAGAACTCGAGGAACTCGGCCACCGCCGGATCGCTCAGCACCTGGCCGAAGGCGGCGAACGGCTGCACCACGCGCTCGCGGTAATCGATGTCGAACCAGGTCAGGTCCGCCTGCAGGCCGGGCACGCGGTCCGGGTGGAAGGCCAGCGACACGGTGCGCGTGGTCGCCCGTTCCGGGCCGAGCCGCGGGTTGCTGCCCCACGACAACAGCACCGCGTCGCCGGCACCGTACCCCGTGCCGCCGATCATCGTCGGCGGCACCAGGTAGGCCACCAGGCTGCCGTAGCGCTCGTTCAGCGTCGGCGCCTTGAACGACCGGCCCCACGATGCCTTGAACGTGACGTCGCGGCCCGGTGCATAGAGCAGCCCCAGCTTGGGCGTGGTCACCCGGCCGAAGCTGTCGTAATCCTCCATCCTTGCGGCGGCGGTCAGTTCCAGCCGCCGCGCCGGTGCCGCCGTTCCCGCACCGAGCAGCGGCACGTTCGCTTCCGCATAGGCGAAGCGGCTGCTGTCCTGGCTGCGCGCCTGCGCATTGGACAGCAGATTGCGGTTCAGCAGTTCGTTGCTGCGGTAGCCGGCACCCACCGCCAGCCGCACCTCGCCCGCGTCCAGCGCCAGCAGCGGCCCTTCGGCGCCGATTTCATACGAGCGGCTTTCGTTGCAGCGGCACACGCCCGATACCTGGCGTGGGTCGCCACCGGCATCGACGACCAACCACGCCCGGCCGATGTTCTCGTCGCGGGCCCGCACCGCACCGGCCTGCAGGGTCCAGCCGTGCGCCAGCCCGACCTCCAGCGACGGCGCCAGGAACCACGCCGTGCTGTCCGAGCGCTGGTCGTAATGGAGCCCGCGACCGGTCTGGTAGTAGACCTGGTCGCGCTCGGTGCGCAGCGCATCCAGGCGCAGTTCGGTCCTTTCGCCCAGCCATTGGTAGGCGCTCACCAGCCCACTGTGCGTGCTGCCGCCGGGGTAAAGCACGAAAGGCCGCGCCATGTGCTGCGTGTACGAGCGCTCGCCGGCATCGATCGGGTCGACGCGGGTATCGCGGAAGGTCGCGATCAGGCCGCCGTCCTTCCATGTCGTGCCGGCGGTGGCGTCGTACTCGCGCGTGTCCAGGCCACCGCCGCCCGCGCGTCCATAGCGGGCGCTGAGCACCGCCCCTTCCATGTCGCGCTTCAGGATCACGTTGCCGACGCCAGCCACCGCGTCCGAGCCGTAGATCGCCGATGCGCCGTCGGCAACGATGTCCACGCGCTCCACTGCGGCCACCGGGATGGCGCTGATGTCCACCGCCTGCATCAACCCACCGTAGGCCAGGCGCCGGCCGTTGAGCAGGGTCAAGGTCGCGTCCGGGCCGATCCCGCGCAGGTTGAGGCTGGAGCCGCCGCCTGCGTTCTGGTTGTACATGTTGCCCGAGCCGGTCGCGCTGACGACCCCCGGGTTCTGCCCGCCGTTGAAGTTCTGCGGCAGGCTGCGCACCACCTCGCCCAGCGTGCTGAAACCTTCCTGGCGGATCCGCTCGCTGCCGATGGCGATCACCGGCGAGGGCGTGATGCCGCCCCGCAGCCGGGTACCGGTGACGGTCACCGTCTCCAGTTCGGTCGCGGCCGCGTCCTGCACCGGTGGCGTGCCCGCGGCCACGGCGCCCTGCCCCTCGGCGTCCTCGCGCTGCGCGCTGTCCTGCTGCGCATCCGCATCGGGGCTGCCCGCTAACGGTTCCGCGTTCGGGAGCGTGGCTGCATGGCCATGCAGCGTGGCGAACAGGGCGATGGAAATGGCGTTGCGTAAAGCACGGGTCTTCATGCGGCGTCCTTTGGTTTCCAGGGTGGGTACTCGGGGGTGCGGTCCGTGCAGGGACGCAGGCGCAGGGCACACCGGGCCGGCCACGGGCGGGCGCGTTCCATGACAACGCGCTCCATCACGACGTGTTCCGTCACAACGTGTCCGGTCACAGACGGAGCCCGTCGGCCGTGCTGGCAATTCCTTCGTGGTGTTCCCGATGCCGTGCCCGGGCGTGGCCTGTGCGTTACCCCCGGCGCCGTCGCCCTGCCGTACCGCGTCGCGCTCCACCCGAGGGGGTGGAAGCGCATGCACGCGAAGCGTTCATTCATTAACCCGATGCGCACACTACGTTTAACGTAGTATCGGTGTCAAGCGCCCATCCGGAAGCTTTCGTTCACCGAAGCCCGGGACGTACACGGCCTTGTCCGAAAAGAGAGAGCTCCCCGTCTACAGCGTGCGTCTGCGCGAAGCGCGGGAGACCTATGGCATCTCGCAGCGCAATCTCGGCATCAAGGCCGGACTGGATGATTTCGTCGCCAGCACCCGCGTAAACCGCTATGAAACCGGCGTACACCAGCCCGACCTGCAGACCCTGCAGCGCATCGCCGAAGTGCTCGACCTGCCGGTGGCGTACTTCTTCGCCGAGGACGACGCGCTGGCGGAACTGATCAAGGAATACAGGCGCGGCAAGTCGCGCAAAAGCTGATCGCCGACGCTACTGCACGTAGTTTTCCTACAGCCCTGTGCGGCAACCTCCTACACCGGACAACACGGTCCCCGGCGTCCAGGCCCGATTGCACCGCACGGTCGTATTCCTGCCCCCCAGGCGCCCGACGGCGCGCCGCGCGCTACCCTGTCGCCCCGCACTCCCCCCGCATTACCGGCTGTCCCGTCCATGACCGCTTCCTCCCACCGCGTCCAGGGCCTCAACAACGACGAGGTGCCGGCCGACTGGCCCGCCATCAGCCCGCGCGAGATCGCATGGCTGGCGGGGCGCTTCCCGCAACTGCATGGCGCGACCGCCGCGCTGTGGCACAGCCCGCGACCGCTGTCGGCCGCGGCGCTGGTCGAGGGCGCGGCCGGGCGCGTGTTCGTCAAGCGCCACCACCACAGCGTGCGCGACGCGGCCACGCTGGGCGAGGAACACCGCTTCATCGCCCACCTGGCCGCCGCTGGCGTGCCGGTGGTGCAGGTGCTGCGCGACCGCGACGGCGCCACCGCGGTCGAACACGACGGCTGGACCTACGAACTGCACACACCGGGCAACGGCGAGGACCTGTACCGCGACGCGGTGTCGTGGACGCCGTTGACCAACGTCGCCCAGGCACGCGACGCCGGGCGCATGCTGGCGCGCCTGCACCACGCTGCCGCCCGCTACCACGCCCCGCAGCGCGGCACCCACCTGCTGGTGGCGCGCGACGACCTGATCCGCAGCCACGACCCCATCGCCGCGCTCACCGCCGACCTGGGCAACCGCCCCGGCCTTGCCCGCTACCTGGCGCGCATTCCGTGGGAAGACCAACTACGCGGGATCGTACTGCCCTGGCATGCGGGCCTGGCCGAGCGCCTGCGCGACGAACCGCGGCTGTGGGCGCACAACGACTGGCACGTTTCCAACCTGCTCTGGCAGGGCGACACGGTGAGCACCGTGCTCGACTTCGGCCTGGCCTCGCCCACCAGCGCGCTGTTCGACCTGGCCACCGCCATCGAACGCAATGCGGTGGCCTGGCTGGAGCTGGAACGCGGCGCGCAGGCCGTGCGCATCGACATCGCACTGGCGCTGCTCGACGGCTACCGCCAGCTGCTGCCGCTGTCGCCCACGCGCGTGCACCTGCTGGCCGACCTGCTGCCGGTGGTGCAGCTGGACTTCGCGCTGTCGGAAGTGGAGTACTTCGAAGGCGTCACCGGCTCCACCGCCAACGCCGACGTGGCCTGGCAGCCGTTCCTGCTCGGCCATGCGCAATGGTTCGGCAGCGCGCACGGCCAGGCGCTGCTGGCCGCACTGCACGCGGCCGCCTGAATCCGCATGCGGGGCAAACCCCGCATCTACGGAGTGCGGACCATGCAAGGCAAACCTGCCCCTTGGAGCGCGGCGCTGCGGGAACCCGCGCCCGCAAGTGCCGGGCTTGCCCAGCATAAGGTTATGGAATGCCGGTTGGCTGGACATTCCCA
The DNA here is from genome assembly GCF_014109845.1 of Stenotrophomonas acidaminiphila. Classification (NCBI taxonomy): domain Bacteria; kingdom Pseudomonadati; phylum Pseudomonadota; class Gammaproteobacteria; order Lysobacterales; family Lysobacteraceae; genus Stenotrophomonas; species Stenotrophomonas acidaminiphila. Next base: position 128,028 of record NZ_CP043567.1, read on the forward strand.
GTCGAGTTGATCGAACACCGACGCCGGCTGAACTGGCCGGCGATACCAACGAACTGAGCATGGCGTCCTTTAACTGCGCCGGCAGCAAGCGACCCAAGGCGGACATCTGTACTTCTACCGGAACGAGCTTGCCTTGATAACTGAGCCCACCGGTGGCTCCGGCTATACGCTGGCTTGTTAGCCGAACCAAGCCACCCTAAGATCGAGGTATCGCAAGAGAAAAGCTCGCCATAGGGTGCTTTGTAGACAAGTCGCATAACCGGACCCGTGGGTCCGTCTATTAGGTAGTTGGGTGCCAATGGAATTTGAGTCGATACGTCCAGTTCTTAGCGGTGTGGCTGGTGGCATCATTGCCACATGGCTCACCTCTCGCTGGTCTCGTCGGCTACCTTCAAGGCACAACGGAAAGTCACGCGACGCGCTTCTTCGGCAACATCGTCCTGCTATCTGGACGGCCAACACTCTCTTCTTTCTCGGCCTTATCTTCGGTGTCGCCCTGTATCGGATCGGCGGCTTCGACAACACCGACTGGCGACCACTCGGGCTTGGTTTCGGCCTCGCGTCTGTTTTGCCACTTCTGGCCATCTTCATAGTGTCTATCCTCTCCGGGAGAGACCCGCGGGGGGGATACGTTGCCTTCTCATTTGGCCAGGGCATGCCTCTCTGGGCTACCTACGGTTTACTTGGCGCAGGCTCGGTTGCTTTTGTGTTTGCACTTGCCAGCCTTGGCACCTAACCATTCATTCAAGCCGACGCCACTTCGCGGCGCGGCCTAATTCAGGCGTTAGCTGTTATGAGCAACAATTCAGCGTCTTATCCAACAATCAGTACCCAATGGGCCGGGATGCATGGGGAGGGAATGCAGCTTGAGCTCTCTTGTGATATCTCCGGGGAAAAACATTACTTCGCGAGCTTTGTAGCTGATCCGGCGGATGAGTCACTGGCACTGGAGCTGACAGTATGTGGCCGTCCTGTTCGTATAGCCGTTGCGCAGCTAGAGTCCTTGATAGCCGCGGCTAAGAAAGACGTACATTCAGAGGCCTGGTATGACAAGCAGTTGCCTTCCGGCAATAACAGCTAACAGTTCATTCAAGCCGAACCCGCTCCGGGGCTCGGTCTAATTCCAGAGTTAGGCCGCATGGACAGCTCCGATCGCATATCGCTCAATGATCTCTCGGATGTCCACAAGGTCGTATCGGCCATGCGTTCACGGTCAATTCTTGTCGCAGCTGTGGGCGGAGTCATCTTTAGTGCTTTCGTAGTCGCGGCATGGCTTTGGCTGCATCCTAGCGAGGTTTCTTCGGCTATTTTTCTAGCAGCCGTCACCTACCTTCTGTTCGGCCTGCCACTATTGGTGCATTCGGTTCGGCACTGGCGCAGGGTCTATCAGCGCATTGCGGATGTTGAGCTACGAGTCCAAGCAGGTGAGGTCCTGTACGGGTCGCAAGTGCAGCTCCCCTAGCATGTGAACTAACTGTTCATTGAAGGCGAACTCGCTTCGCGAGTCGGCTTGATTCCAAAGTTGAACGTCCACAACGGGCCGATCTCCGCCAGTAGTCAGCTCCTCAGTCCGCGAGCGCTCTTACCGCATCCAACCACTGGCGGCGCCCAATCCTGTTGGCAGGGCCATCCGGCGCCTTGGCTGCATGCACGGGGCTTTGGCGGGAAGGCCCCATGCAGGGCCACAGCCTCGCTTCCACGAAATGCCAGGCCCCCAGCCCGGCGAGGCCCGCTCCACCCACCCATGGGCCAAACCGCGGCATTTGTGGTCAAATACCGGCCTGAAGCGGGGGTGCCTGGGCTTGTCCAGGCTGAGAGAGTCCCTTGGAACCTGATCCGGTTTGCACCGGCGTAGGGAGCTTTGAGCAGCAGGCACACCGCCTTCGTGGCCGGTCGCGCGTGCGCGCCTTCGCTTCGTCTCCCCCTACGGCTGATGACGAAACGAATGAACCGCTGCCATACCCTTTCGCTGTTGACCGCCGCGCTGGCCGCGGCCCTGCCGCTGCACGCCCGTGCCCTGGACACCGCCGCCGACCGCTCGCCCACCGAGCTCGATGCCGTGCGCGTGCAGGCCAAGCAGCCCGGCGCCAGGGACACCCAGTCCAACAGCTTCGGCAGTGGCGACTGGAAGAACATCCCGGCCTCGATCAGCGTGCTGGACCGCGGGCTGCTCGACCGCCGCGTGGTGCGTACGTTGTCCGAACTGGCCGACAACGATGCCTCGCTGGGCGACAGCTATGCCCCGGTGGGCTACTACCAGAACATCGCCATCCGCGGCTTCGCGCTGGACACCGCCACCGGCTACCGCTTCAACGGCCTGAGCATCGCCGGCGAACAGCGGCTGGCGCTGGAGAACGTGCAGCAGGTTGAAATCCTCAAGGGCGAGGCCGGGCTGGCCGCCGGCGTGATCGCCCCGGGCGGCGTCATCAACTACGTGGGCAAGCGCCCGGCCGAGGTACGCAATGTCACCCTGGGCACCGACGCCGAAGGCTCGCGCTACGCCGCGGTGGACGTGGGCCACTGGCTGACGCCGCGCATCGGCGTGCGCTTCAATGCCGCCTGGGACGACAACCACTCCTACATCGACCATGCCGACGGCCGCCGCAACTTCTACGCGCTGGCCACCGACTGGCTGATCGGCGAGCGCGCCAAGCTCGAGGTGGACGCCAACTACCAGACCAGCGCGCAGCGCTCGGCCTCGGGCTACCAGCTGCTGGGCGCCAGCATGCTGCCGCAGCACGTGGACCGCACGCAGATGCTGGGCTACCAGCGCTGGCAGCAGCCGGTGGGCATCGACAGCACCAACCTCAGCGCACTGCACACCTACGACTTCAGCCCCGCATGGCAGTCGCGCGTGTCCGCCAGCCACAGCCGCTCGGTGATCGACGACAACGTCGCCTTCGCCTACGGCTGTTACTACGCCGAAGCCTGCTGGGACGGCAGCGTGCCGGGCAATTACTTCGCGCCCAACGGCGACTACGACATCTACGACTACCGCAGCCCCGACGACACCCGCCGCAACCAGCAGCTGCGCGCCGAACTGCGCGGCCGCTTCGCCACCGGCGCCGTCGGGCACCAGCTGGTGCTCGGCACCGACTACTTCCGCCGCTCGGTGGACAAGCGCCGCAACGTCAACGAATACGTCGGCACCGGCAACATCCACGACGACGCGGTGCCGCAGTTCGACCCCTCGCCGCTGCAGCCGGGCCCCTCGGTGCGGCGCGTGGACAGCCGCCAGAAGGCGCTGTTCGTGCTGGACCGCATGCAGCTGGCCGACGACTGGCAGTGGCTGGCCGGCGGCCGCTTCGTGCGCCTGGACGAGCGCGCCTGGGACAAGCGCGGCAACCCCGAGCGCGACAGCCGCGTCTCGCGCTTCCTGCCGCAGACCGCGCTGATCTGGAGCGCCAACGCGCAGCTCAACCTGTACGCCAGCTACGTACGCGGCATTGCCCTGGGCCAGGAGGCACCGTTCTGGACCAGCAACGAAGGCAGCTTCCTGCCGTCGGTGCTGTCGCGCCAGCTGGAAGTGGGCGCCAAGTACGCGCCCACCGATGCGTTGAGCCTGGGCGCGGCGCTGTTCCGCATCAGTCGGCCGTTCCAGTACGCCAAGCCGGACGCCAGCGACTACGGCTACACCTTCGTGCAGGAAGGCCAGCAGACCCACACCGGGCTGGAACTGAGCGCACGCGGGCGCATTGGCGACGCGCTGCAGCTCACCGCCAGCGCCAGCGTGCTGCGCGCGCGTGCGCGCGACACCGGCACGCCAGCCTACGAAGGCCACCCGCTGATCAACGTGCCCACCACCCGCGCCAGCGTGCATGCCGACTACGCACTGCCGTTCGTGCCCGGGCTGGGCGTCACCGGTGGCTGGCGCTACGCCTCGTCCAACGTCGCCACCGCCGACGGCCGCGTGCGCGCGCCTGCCTACAATGTGGTCGATGCCGGCCTGCGCTTCCGGCATGAACTGCACGGCCGCGCACTGGACTGGAACCTGAGCGTGGACAACGTGTTCAACCGCTTCTACTGGCGCGACACCGGCAGCAGCTCGGGCGACTACTACCTGTTCCCGGGTGCCCCGCGCCAGGCGCGGCTGACGGTGACCCTGGCGCTATGAGCCCGGCACTTCTGGAATGGTCCGCGGTCATCGCCAGCGCCCTGGGCGTGTGGCTGATGGCACAGCGGCGCATGCTGGCCTGGCCGGTGGGGCTGGTGTCGGTGGGCCTGTACGCGCTGGTGTTCTTCCAGGCGCGGCTGTACTCGGACATGCTGCTGCAGGGCGCGTTCGCCGCGTTCCTGGCCTACGGCTGGGCCACCTGGCACCGCCAGGACAAGCCCGACGGCCGCGTCGCCATCGCCCCGCTGGCCGCACGCACCGGCGCCCTCCACCTGGCCGTGGGCGTGGCCTTCGGCCTGGCCCTGGGCGCGGCCATGCACACCTGGACCAACGCCGCCCTGCCCTGGCTGGACGCCATGCTCGCCGCGCTCAGCCTGGTGGCGCAGTGGTGGCAGGCGCGCCGCCACACCGCCACCTGGTGGCTGTGGATCATTGTGGACGTGGTCTACGTGGGCATGTACGCGGTGAAATCGCTGCACGCCACCGCGGCGCTGTACCTGGTGTTCGTGGCGCTGGCAGCCAGCGGCCTGCAGGCGTGGAAGAAGGCGGCGCGGCAGGAAGGAACGCCCGGTGCCGCGCATTCGTGAGGGGGCGGCATCGCACGATTTATCATTCCAGAATCGTAAAGAAACCCAGGCGGGCGTTACCCGCTTACGCCTTTCCAAACAACCCGTTACACGGTTTCCGTTCCGAATTGATCGACCGGGAATCGTAAAGAAACCGGTCCATACCCAAGCCGTACCGACCCGCCCGCGGCAGCCTCATGCGCAACCGCGGGCGGGGCCAGCCCTGTGCAGACCTCGACCCACCAGGGGCAATCGGGCATGGTGTGGGGCAGCTTATGCCCCAGGAATCGTATGGATACCGTTCCCGCGCCAACAGCACCCAATACGCCCACCGCAACGGTGGCACCCACGGCCCATGCGGCGATTGCCCTGCAGGAAGTCAGCTTCCCCGCGCTCAACGCGGCACTGGATGACTATCTGGCGCGAACGGGTGGCACCAAAGCCGGCCCCTGGGAACGCTGGTCGCTGATCATCGGCATCGCCGGTGCCGGGCTGGCCATGTTGCTGGGCAGTGTTCTTTCAGGGAAGGCCGGGGTTATCGCCGCCCTGTCGGGCCTCGCCGTGGAAGTCTTGGGGCTTGGCACATCCACGTGCCTGCAGATACGTCGGGATTGGCGCCAGTTCTGGGACGCTCGCCGCGAACACGCGCGGGAGATCGAGGAGGGATATACGCAGTACCAGCAACTGGTCCAGCAGTTGCGCGCATTTCCACTAGAACAGCGCCGTCGGCGTCTGCGCTACGTACGTGACCGGCGAACCACGATGCACGAGCGCCTGGGCTTGTTCACCGGTGGAATGGAACGGCTGGGGATACTGCCGCTGCTCGTGGCGCTGTACCTGCAGTTCAAGGACTGGCGCTGGGGCAGCTGGAACGCGTTTGCCAACATCACCTTGGTGCAAGGCCTCCTGGCGTTCGCAATCTTCCTTGCCTACGCGCTCTCCTGGCACCTGATCAACCTCCGCGTCCGCGTGCAGGCCTACGAACTGCTCCTGGCCGAAGCCAACGCACAGGACGGCGAGTAGCCACAAATAGTGTTTCTTCGACTGTTGCGGTGCCCCTTTTGCGATGACAGGCAGGGACATGGCCAACACCACGAACCAACCAAAGCAGCTCGCCCTGTTACTGGCCCTGCTGTTCCTGCTGGCCTGGGCCCTGCCGGCGGCAGCGGCCGACGTCTGGGTGAACACCAGCACCGGCGTTTACCACTGCCCCGGCGGGCAATATTACGGTGCCACCAAACGCGGCCGCTTCATGTCCGAGCGCGAGGCAGCGCAGCATGGATACCGCGCCGCCTATGGCCGCACCTGCACACCCGGCGAGGCCGCAGCCGGCCGGCAGCAGGCCATCCAGCAGCTCACGCAATCGGCCACCCACGCCGCGCCCGCCACCACTACGCGCGTCTGGATCAATACCGGCTCGCATGTCTATCACTGCCCCGGCACGCGCTACTACGGCGCCACCAAACAAGGCCGGTACGCAACGGAGGCCGAAGCCGTCGCCAGCGGCAACCGGCCGGCGTATGGGGCGCGCTGCAATTGATGGGGAACAACGACAGCTCAGCCAGACGAAGCGCTGGATCGAACGCCACACCGCTTACGAGGTGGCCCACCTGCGCTGGATTGACCACGTCATCAGCAACAATGACACGCTCTTGGAAAGCCTCCGCATTTACCCCAACAGCATGGACCCACAGCTACGCATCACATGCACGGCATGGCCGCGCGGTGCTTCCGACATGCAACAGCAGATAGCGCCGGATAGCCGACGACTCGTCGCAGCCACCGAGATGACAACGGACACAATCGTCGCATCGCCACCAGGAAAACCGACATGAAATGCAACGTTGATCCGAATTGGCTGCAGGACTTTGATACCGCGTTGAAGCGTTACTTTCTGATTGATCATGCAGAAGCTGGCATGGGTGATACGGACTTAGCCCGCTATGCAGACCTTCGTCCGCACGACGCCGCTCTGCAGTACGGGGAAGACTACGATCTACAACGGGTAGACGTTGACTGGATGTCGCCGACGCAACTGTGATTCACCAGCCAATGCCCGCCACCTTTCGAAGGCGTGACTGCGGTTGCCTGATGAGCTGCCGCGGCTATTAATCCCAAAGCACTTCTTCGGGTCGCCGGCTGCTCACTTGGTCTTCGTACCCCGCATCTACATGCTCCAAGAACTGCTGATCGCTTGCGAAGCCGCCCGCAAGCCGCATCTTGGCGACTTCGCCAGCCAAGCTCGCGCCATTGAGCAAGATGACCGGGTACTGATCGTCATGGACCTCACGCTGCACAGCCTCGGAGAAGAACGAGGTCGTAACGTAAGCACCTACCCACCCGCGACGAAGCCTCGCCACGGTGCGGGCGATATGAACACCGCCGGTAGGCGTATCGACCTTTTCGCACTTGGCCTGTCCCAGCACCACTAGCTTCGTTCCCCAAGTGCCCTCGCCGATGTCGATACGGCCCACAAAGTCCAAGCCCCCATCCCCCGTTCCACGGGTTAGCCATCCTCGCCTATAGCCAGCGCCTGTACCGCGGACCATGGACTCACAAGCGAGACTAGCAAGCGCCTCGAATCGGTGCTTCTTCCCTTCATAGAAGCGATACACGGTGTCCAACGTTTTGCCGATTGTCGAGCTCGCCGGCATTACTTGGTCCTGCCTGCGCACAATGTGATAGCGCGCAACACGCCGCTTTATGCGCTCGATCTCCGGGCTTCCGTACTTCACCCATTGCTGCCAAGCCCTCGGCGCATAGGCGTTAGCAACCATTGCGTCATGTTTCGGATTGCGGCGGTCGCTGATCCAAAGCATCGGCAAGCTCTCGTCCTCCTTCGTTAAGGACAAGATCGCCAGGTCGAACAGATAGTTGGTAAAGAAGCCCCCGTTCTGTTCCGAGAACTGCGTAACCCGTTGAGCGCCGGTGATCAGCCCCAGCCCCGCAAATTCTTTGAACCCCTTACGCGAGGAGCGGAACAGGAGAATGGGCGCTGCACGCTCGCGCTTGGCACGGTCCGGCGATGTATGAAGATCGAACTGACGCAGCAATGTCCGGTTGCCCAGCGTCGTACCGGGGTCAACATCCGGCAGCTTGTTGTCGCCAAAGTACCTGGCGAAACCCTCGTCCGGCGCCAAGGTATCGTGCCACGGGTTCTCTGCCGAGCCGCGCTTGTGCTCATTACTAGAGAGCAAGATGACCGCGAGCCGCTCCCCGTCTACAGCGCGCGTGGCGCTAGGGGCGTTGATTCCCCGCTCCAGCTGCAGCGTAGGCTGCCCGGGGTCTGCGACGACGTAGTGGAAGTTAGGCAGCCCATCAATCACCGGCTCCTCGGGCAGCGTGGGGCGTGCATACCGGTACAGCTCCCCCATACGAAACCGCTTCATGACTTCCCCATTCGATTGCGAGCTACAGGGTAGCTAAATGATCTGAGCCTACCAAGTAGCTGGAACGGAATCCTACGGGAGGCACTAACGTAGACTGCAACTGGAGTGATCGTGACTAACGTCCTTGTCTCGATACAGCGCCATCAGCCTGCTGGTGATCCGCTCTGGGATGTTGCGCGCACATGCCTAGCATGTGCAAAGACTAGATCGCCACGCGCGTCAAGGTAAAAACAGGAGTATGCCCACTCTATTTCTTAGCGCGCCGAATCCTCTCAAATAGGTCAACCCCTTGCACATCCAGGTGATCCAGACTCCCCACCTCGAAATTAATGAACTTTCTGCCATCTCTCTCCTGCAGCTTTGGGGCGCCGCAGATAAAGACAACACATGGCTTTTTAGTATCAGAAAATCGAATGAGCCGCCTGGTATGCAGCTTCTTCATCTCCGATTCGGCCAGCACATTTTTCCAGATCATTGCGGAGGGAAAGATGGGATATTCCAACTCCTGACCATTGATTGCGTTGACCGATGTGCAAAACCTTATTCGATGACCCTTGGGGGTCGCATTAATCCACGCCTTGCTCCAATACACTCGTTTTTCGCCGGAGAGAGAGGGACGCTTCACAAAGAAGTTCTCGAACATCTCTCGGTAAGTCATCGGGCCCTGCGTACCTGCACTGACGATCAGCTTGCTATCAACATTGTCCCGACGGGCCTTCAACCAACGCGAAACCAGTCCGGCCAGCGAATAGAGCTCAGCACCCCGACTACGCTTGCCTCCACCTCCCCTATCCTCGTTGTGCCCACACCCCACCCCAATACCACCTGCCACCACGCGCTCACGGATTGCGAAGTGGCCCGCTGGGCGTGTTAGTAGAAATCGATCAGGGGCTGGTTGGCCAGCCTCAGATGCCTGCCCTACATCGCTACCTCTTCCTCTTGCTTCTTGTTCGAATAAATTCGGGCAGCCATTCATGTGGGGCATGCTGCCGGTTTGATTACGAAAATGTGGCACTTGCTTCAACTGAAGCTGCTCGGTATCCATGTTCGCGCAGGTATATCTTGCGGGGCAGCCGCTCTCATACTCCGAACAAAGGAACGCCCGCTTGTCAGTGATGACATTAGCCCAGTAAAGCTCGTAGGCACGCTCGGCGTTGACAACATCGTTGAATTGCTCGCTATATGCCAGTTCCGTTCCCATCTCAACCTCATAGCATGGCTCTACAACATATCGGCCTCCGTACAGCCAGCTTTAGTGTGCTTGCAAACCACTTCTACACTAAAGCTCCACACGCACACAGCGGATAGAACCTCTCTGCATAGCGTTGAGATATGCCTTTTGCTATCGGTTGCTAGGTCCGGGTCATCTTGGTTGAAAGCCACGCGCCCCCTAAGTTATGCCGGAAGCTCAATCACCAGCCCCCCCCTCTCCTGCGCGGTGATGCGCAGCTTGGCGCCGATGGCAAAGCCCCGCTGCTCCAGCCACAGGCCGCTCAGGCGCAGGTGTGGGACGGGTTGGTCGCCGCCGTGGGCGTGGGCGCCGGGGTAGTACGTGCCGCTCGCGGGGCTGGCGTGGGCAACGCGGCATGCTCAGGTGGCCATGTGGTGCGCTGATGGAGAATGGACAGCGCGCCGATCGCCGGCGGTTTCTGGCTGTTCCGGGCAGGAGCAGGCCTTTATCAGCGCCGAACGTCCCACCCCTTTCCGTTCCACCCGATGGTTCCTTCTACACGCCTTGACGGACTGTTCGCGCTGTCATTCCCTTGCGGGACACGCCCCGCAAACCGGACGCCGCGCGATGTAGCCGAAATGGAGTCGATCATCTGCGGGAACGCGTTCGAAGTGAGCGTTGGCAGGGAATAGTCTGGATGGATGAGCAGCGCTGCATTTGCTCCTTGCCGTATGCCCAGAACTATCGACCTCCAACTTCTGGAACCGCCGGAACAGCCCACGTCGAGCGTGACCAAGGCTATGTACCTCACCCCAGGCTCTTCCTTCCAACGCACTATGTTGTTTGGATTGAACGAGACGTTGCAGCCGATTGAGCTAGCGTACGAAAGCACGGTGCCAGGTAGGCGCTCGAATGCTCTAGCCTCGATGGCTTCCCACTCACGAAATTCATGCGCTGTCTGCGCCCATGCAAGCAGCGGGCTGCAAAGCAGAGCCATGAAAGCGATGTAGCGCAACCGCATTGCCGCCTCCGTCTCTCAAACGCCAAGCATTCTTCTTCTGTGCCTCCGAGGGCGCCTTTGCATTTGGCTGCCGTGACCGGGCTTACGTGCGTTCCCGGCCAGAACAACGCATCTGCTTCAGGTAACGGCCGCCAACGAAACCCGTGCCATTGGAAGCATCATTACGCAAAACGGAGCTTTCGAGATAGCACCTTCTGCAGTAAGGCGCGATATTCAAGCGTTGGCTGTAGCGGGTTTCAGTTGCTATATCGCCGCCCACCGGGTCTCGTAATCCGGAAAGGTCCACCTGGGGCCCAGCCTACCGGCGGCGGCATTCCTTGTGCGGACAAGACCGTCAGTTGACCGCCCATGGCTCACCGATCCACGTGGTCAGGTGGATCGGCGGCGCCCCTCCACCCCGGCACACCGCTGATCACGCCGGCAACTCGATCACCAGGCGTCCCGCCTGCGCGGTGATGCGCAGCTTGGCGCCGATGGCAAAGCCCAGCTGCTCCAGCCACAGGCCGCTCAGGCGCAGGTGCGGGACGGGCTGGTCGCCGCCGTGGCCGTGGGCGCCGGGGTAGTACGTGCAGCTGACGGTGCACTGGCGGGGCTGGCGTGGGCGGCGGGGTGCGCTCAGGCGGCCGCGGCGGGTGGGGAGCGGATCGAGTTGGAGGTCGGGCGGCGGCAGGGGCGGCAAGGCATCGAGTAGCGTTTGGGCCAGGGTGCGTGTATCGCGGCGGGCCGGGCGCTTGGCGCGCGAGGTGGCGGGGGCGCGGCGGCGGCTCATGGTGACTCCTGCGCGTCGCGCGCGGACTGGGCGTCGCCGCTGCATTCGCGCAGGGCGACGTTGATGCGCAGGGACAGGCTGCGCAGGCATTGCGCCAGCACGCCGGGCTGGCACAGCAGGTGCGCGGTGAGATCGTGGTTGCCCTGCTCGGTGGCCGCCAGTGCGGCCAGCCGCTGCATGACGTCGCCCACTTCAAGCAGCAGGGCGTGCGCGCCCTCGGGCAACAGGTAGCCCGGCATGGGGGCCGGCGGGGATGGTGCGGTGTACATGGCAACGCCCTCCTGGAATACGCCAAGTACCGCCGCCCGAAGGCGACGGGATGTCGGGAGGTTCGAAACCGCACAGAGTCGGCGGGCGTATTTCCCCGAAGGGTGTTGTATTAGCCGCCCTCCCGACGCAGGCATCGCGTCGGCTTGCGCCCGCAGGATTGGGCACAAAAAACCCACCGGTTTGACGGAGGTGGGTACCGCTCTGTGAGGAGTTTCGACGCTCCTTGGGGGCGAGATTGCTACCAATTCAATGTCGTGTCAACACCACAGTACACAAAATTCGTGTGGGAATTTACCTACATTCCTCATTACCCGCCCGGCCACCAACCCCTCGCACCAACCCGGAAATTAGTTGCAGTCGGGAAAACACCATCAAATAGATGCCCAGCCTAGAGCAAAGAAAAATGATCAACATTCACTTATTAAGTCCCGTCCGCACACATAGAGCCAATCATCAAATCACCTCCATCTCAATCCTGGCCACTGCAACTCTAGCCTTGTCAGACCCTCTATACGCAAGATCTCGCAATAACTGGATAGCGCGTTGTTTTCTTGCTCTTTGTTTATAAGAGCCGACCTTAGTTATGACCTTGACAACTTCAGCACGATCTCTCGATGCAAAGTGATCCGAAAGACGCGCAGCATTTAACTTATCTATACCACACATCTCAATAGTCTTACCCCCCTTATCCGTAGTCTTTCTTATGCGGGAAAATTCATCCAACTCAAAATGATCAGCCCATTCGTCCAACTGTGGATGAACAAGAATATACGCGCCCGAATCCATAGGCACATTCACCACCCCCGCAACATCAAGTCCTTCAATCAGTACCGGCTTAGCGGACTTTGACCCATTACAAGGACCACACGCCGCCCCAAGATTATTGAGCGACAGCATAAAATCCGGACGATCTCGGCGTGAAATAACGTGATCCAAATAGATAGACGCCCCGTGATTCGGCAACTCGATAGAGCAATAGCAACAGCGTCGCGACTGACAATTATAGAAGTGCCCCTTAAGAGCCTTTTTAATTGACTTCAAGTCATCAGCAAGGTGCGGCGGCGGATCTGACCAATGATTCCCCTCCACAAGCCCCTCAACCACGCGGCGGTATATCACCACAGGGACACCCACATCGTTATCGCTAGGCACATATGCAATAGTTCTATTCATCATCCGACACCAATCTTTTTGCATCTCTAATGAGCTTTATATCCTCAGGACTTTCAAGAAAGGTATGCTCTAAAGCATTCAACCTATCCAGAGCATCCTCCTTCGAACACCCTGATTCCTGGTCCAGCGAAATGATCCTCATCAGCTCATCAGCAAGATATAAGCTGGAGGGAACCGGGGAATCGAAGACATCCACAAGAACCCCCTCTACGGATTTTGCCATCCTATTTATTGACTGCCCGCCTCCTTTCGCGCGCAGAGAAATCACCTCACATCCATGATTCAGAAATCCCTGCGTAATAAGTGGCGAATGTGTTGCAATTAATACATGACAACCGCCAACCAGCTTCAGCAACTCCATAAGGTGGCCAGCATAATCAATTTGCCACCGAGGATGCAGGCTTAGTTCCGGCTCATCAATAAGAATAATGGATTCATTTCTAACAGTTCCCGCCAAGCCAAGCATTGAGCAAAGAAACTGCTGCTCACCAGAGCTGGTCGAGGTAATACCCAACGCCTCACCACTCTTTCTAAACACCCGCACCTCATTAACATCCACCATTTTCAATCGCCGCAGAACTGATAATGCTTGGAACCTGGCAAATGCCAAAGAAGACCCAACTGCATCCCTGCCAAAATCCACTAAAACTTCTCGACTAGATTCCCCAATAGTCGACAATGAAACGTCTATAACCTCAAATACTTCCCGCCAGCCATCCAGATCAATCTGCCTTCGCAACTCCGATAACGCCCGCTTGCCTTCACCCGAACGAACCACCTCCTGAGCAAAGCGCTCACCTCTTCGCATCGCTTTTAGAAACCTTGAGGCTGCTGGATAAAATCTAAAATTAATTGCGCATCGCTCAAGAAATCCGACCGCAGAGAGAAAGCGGAAAAAATGATTAGCGCGCTCTTCGCTTTGACTTACACCGAGGATAGCTCGCTCAAGAACCTCGACAGCAACTCTACTTGATCTAAATGGCTTGCTTTTTGTAATCCCCAAAGAAATATAAAAAGAAAGATCATCCAATCCATCTCGATAAGAGCTTGCCACTCCCCCTTCGCGACCATGCCCTTCCGAGAAGCGAGAAAAAGGACTAAATGTTTGACAGATCAATCTCGACACAACACCGCTAATTCCATTCGGGAAGTAGCTATCGGATCGAATGTTTTCGGCAATCGCACAAAGAATATCCGTCTTGCCCGCACCATTTGGCCCAGTTATTACAGACACCACATTTCCGTCAATGCTAGCCCCGCCAAATTCAAACTGCCCCTTGCGGACACCCACACTCTTAACAGCAACCATCACGCCCCCTATAAAAAACGCTACAAAACTAACTAGGCGCAGACCTACGGCGCAAATTCACAATGCCGAGGCGACCCATCTTGAAACTAGCATCACAGCAGACATATCGTCTATAAACAAAAAGGGCGGCCAATGGCCGCCCTTTCTTTGCATTTAATACTAAATCATCAAACCCCGACAGGATTCGCCTTCTCCGGATCAATGTTGTACTGCTTGATCGCCCGGGCCACGTCCTTCGCGGTCATCTTGCCGTCCTTCGCCAGCGCGGCGATGGCGGCGTGGGCGATGTAGTAGCGGTCCACTTCGAAGAAGCGGCGCAGGTTGGCGCGGGTGTCGGAGCGGCCGAAGCCGTCGGTGCCCAGTACCGAGTAGGTCATCGGCACGAAGGCGCGGATCTGGTCGGCGTAGGCACGCACGTAGTCCGTTGCGGCGATGGCCGGGCCCTGGCGGCCTTCCAGCAGCTGGGTGACGTAGGCCTTGCGCGGTTCGGCTTCCGGGTGGAGGCGGTTCCAGCGTTCGACGTCGAAGCCGTCGCGGCGCAGCTCGTTGAAGCTGGGGCAGGACCAGATGTCGGCGGTGACGCCGAAGTCCTTGTCCAGCAGTTCGGCCGCGGCGATGGCTTCGCGCAGGATGGTGCCGCTGCCCAGCAGCTGCACGCGCAGTTCGCCCTTCTTGGGCTTGCCGGCGTCGGTGAGCAGGTACATGCCCTTGATGATGCCGTCGGCTGCACCTTCCGGCATGGCCGGGTGGGTGTAGTTTTCGTTCATCAGGGTGATGTAGTAGTACTCGTCGACCTGGTCTTCCATCATGGCCTTGGTGCCATGCTGCAGGATCACCGTGACTTCGTAGCCGAAGGTGGGGTCGTAGCTGCGCACGTTGGGAATGCCGCCGGCCACGATGTGGCTGAAGCCGTCCTCGTGCTGCAGGCCTTCGCCGTTGAGCGTGGTGCGGCCGGCGGTGCCGCCCAGCAGGAAGCCGCGGGTACGCATGTCCGCCGCCTGCCACGCAAGGTCGCCCACGCGCTGGAAGCCGAACATCGAGTAGTAGATGTAGAACGGCAGCATGGGCACGTTGCTGACCGAGTAGCTGGTTCCGGCGGCCATCCACGAGGCGATGGCGCCCGGCTCGCTGATGCCCTGCTGCAGCACCTGGCCGCTTTGGTCTTCGCGGTAGTACATGAGCTGGTCGGCATCCACCGGCTTGTACTTCTGGCCGTACGGGGCGTAGATGCCGATCTGGCGGAACAGGCCTTCCATGCCGAAGGTGCGGGCTTCGTCGGCGACGATGGGGACCAGGCGCGGGCCGAGTTCCTTGTCGCGCAGGCTGATGTTCAGCGTCTGCACGAAGGCCATGGTGGTGGAATAGGTGCGCTCGCCCGAATCCTTGAGCAGGCGCTCGTAGGTTTCCAGCTTGGGCGCGTTGAACGACTTGTCGGCCTTGCGGCGGCGCTGCGGCAGGTAGCCGCCCAGCGCGGCGCGGCGCTCCTGCAGGTACCGCACTTCCGGCGAATCCGGGCCTGGGTGGTAGAACGGCACCTGGCCGTCCTTGAGCTGTTCGTCGGTGACCGGGATGTTGAAGCGGTCGCGGAAGTGGCGCACCGCTTCGTCGTCCAGCTTCTTGGTCTGGTGGGTGGGGTTGAGCGCCTCGCCGGCGCTGCCCATGCCGTAGCCCTTGACCGTCTTGGCCAGGATGACGGTGGGCATGCCCTTGGTGTTCACCGCCTGGTGGTAGGCGGCGTACACCTTGTGCGGGTCATGGCCGCCGCGGTTCAGGCGCCAGATGTCGTCGTCGGACAGGCTGGCCACCATGGCGGCGGTTTCCGGGTACTTGCCGAAGAAATGCTCGCGCGTGTACGCGCCGCCGAAGGCCTTGCAGTTCTGGTATTCGCCGTCGACGGTTTCCATCATCAGCTTCTTGAGGACGCCGTTGGTGTCCTTGGCCAGAAGCGGATCCCAGTAGGAGCCCCACAGCAGCTTGATGACGTTCCAGCCGCCGCCGCGGAACACGCCTTCCAGTTCCTGGATGATCTTGCCGTTGCCGCGTACCGGGCCGTCCAGGCGCTGCAGGTTGCAGTTGACCACGAAGATCAGGTTGTCCAGGCCTTCGCGGCCGGCCAGGGCAATGGCGCCCAGGGTTTCGGGCTCGTCGCTTTCGCCGTCGCCGATGAAGCACCACACCTTGCGGTCGGACTTCTCGATCAGGCCGCGGTTTTCCAGGTAGCGCATGAACTGCGCCTGGTAGATGGCCGCCAGCGGGCCCAGGCCCATGGACACGGTGGGGGTCTGCCAGAAGTCCGGCATCAGCCACGGGTGCGGGTAGGACGACAGGCCGCCGCCGTCCACTTCCATGCGGAACTTGTCCAGCTGCTGCTCGCTGATGCGGCCTTCCAGGAAGGCGCGGGCGTAGATGCCCGGGGCGCTGTGGCCCTGGATGAACAGCAGGTCGCCAGGGTGGTTGTCACTGGGGGCACGCCAGAAGTGGTTGAAGCCCACGTCATACAGCGTGGCGCCGGAGGCGAAGGAGGCAATGTGGCCGCCCAGGTCGCCCGGCTTGCGGTTGGCGCGCACCACGGTGGCCATGGCGTTCCAGCGGATGATGGAACGGATGCGCCATTCCAGCTCGGCGTTGCCGGGGCTCTTGGCCTCCAGCTGCGGCTCGATGGTGTTGACGTATTCGGTGGTGGGGGAGAACGGCAGGAACGCGCCCGAACGACGGGTCAGCTCAACCATGCCTTCCAGCAACTGATGCGCGCGCTCGGGGCCCTCGACATCGATAACGGCCTTCAACGACTCGATCCACTCCTGGGTTTCCAGGGGGTTCGGGTCGTTGTGCAGCACTTCATTCAACCAGTTCATTGGCGCTCCCAGGTACGGCACGCACGCGCGCGCTTGTTCAGTAGTTTTGAGCCACAAAGTGTAGCGCACCCGCCCGCCTGCGAAGCTGGCTACGCCTGCGTATGGGCGTGCCGGCGGCGGTGTCTGGCGGACAACGCGCGACAGTGCGTTGGCCGTTGCCGGGACAGCGGCGGACAGCCGCGACGCCCCGCACTGGCTTGCCCGCATGCCCCGGCACCGGCGTTGGCAACGGCAGCGCGCGGCCACTGCGGCGCGTGGCGGCGGAACAGCGTGTCCCGTCGGCACGCCCTGCCGCGGGCATGCAGGCAAAGGGCAACACTGCCGCGGCGGCGGGTCAGCGCGACGACAGCGGCCCGGGCCGGGGCTGCGGCAGGTTTGCGCACGGGTAGTTTTCGATATATCGTCATTGGCTTGTTCGATATATCGAAAACCCATGCCTGCCGCCTCTTCCAGCCCCCGCCAGCACCCCACCGCCCGCGCGCTCGGCCGTGGCGACCTGCGCCTGCTGCTGTTGGCGCTGCTTGGGCAGGCGCCGCGCCACGGGTATGAGCTGATCCAGCAGGTGGGCGAGATGTTCATGCACATGTACGTGCCCAGCGCCGGCTCGGTGTACCCGCTGCTGGCCGATTTCGAAAAGCAGCGCTGGGTGGTGGCCGAGGCCGATGGCGGCCGCAGGCGCTACCGCATCACCGCAACCGGGCTGGCGCAGCTGGCGCTGCACGCGGCCGAGGTGGAGGCGGCGCAGCGGCGCGCCCGTGAGCGCGCGCGCGCCATGGCCAAGGCCAGCCTGCCGCCGCCGGTGCGCGCGGCCATGCAGCGGTTGAAGAAGGCGCTGGTGGCGCGCAACGGCCGCTGGCAGGACGCCGACGCCGCGCACGTGGCCGCGCTGCTGGACCAGGCGGCCGCACATGCGCACGGCGACGCGGCGAAAAACCGACTCTGACCCTACTTCTGACGAGCCATTCCCATGTCATTGCACGAAAACCGACGGATTTCCCTGACCCCGCGCTTCCGCCAGCTGCAGGTGCTGCGCAGTGAGCGGCTGACCCCGCACATGCAGCGCGTGGTGCTGGGCGGCGATGCCCTGGAAGGCTTCGACAGCCCGGGGCCGGATGACCACGTCAAGCTGTTCTTCCCCAATGCGCAGGGCGCGTTCGTGCTGCCGGAGCTGACCGCGCAGGGCCCACGCTACCCGGACGGGCTGGCGCCCTCGCCCAGCCGCGATTACACCCCGCGCCTGCACGATGCCGCGGCCGGTGAGCTGGTGCTGGATTTCGTGCTGCACGGCCACGGCGTGGCATCGGGCTGGGCGCTGCGTGCGCAGCCGGGCGATGCGCTGGTGGTGGCCGGGCCGCGCGGTTCCTACCAGGTGGCCGACGACTACGACGACTATGTGCTGATCGGCGACGAAACCGCGCTGCCGGCCATCGCCCGGCGCCTGGCGGAACTGCCGGAACACGCGCAGGCCGAGGTGCTGATCGAGATCCCCGAGGAGGCCGACCGGCAGCCGCTGCCCAGCGCCGCGCAGGTGCGCGTGTCGTGGCTGGAGCGCAATGGCGTGGACGCGGCCAGCAGCACCCTGCTGGAGGACGCGCTGGTGGATTTCGAAGTGCCCGACGGCGATGCGTACTACTGGATCGCGCTGGAATCGCGGCGCGCGCGGGCGATGCGGCAGTTCTTTGCCGAGTACCTGCAGGTGCCGGCGGACTGGATCCGCGCCACCGGGTACTGGAAGGCGCACCCCGGCGATGCCGACTGAGCCGCCCGCACCACGACGCCGCGGCAGGCGCCCGCTGCTATGCTGCGGGCAGTTGATCCGGTTGCCTGCCATGACCCCGCGCCCGCTGAACCTGCTGCTTGTTCCCGCCACCGCCGTGCTGCTCGCCGCCGGCCTGGGTGGCTGCCTGTCCACCCCCGGCCCGACCGTGGCCGGCGATGGCCGCTGCGATGCCTCGCAGCTGCAGTGGGCGGTGGGCCAGCCGGGCAACGAGGCCAACATGCGCCGGCTGGCGCGCGAGAGCGGCGCCGGGCTGGTGAATCCGATCGGCCCGGCCACCATCGTCAGCCGCGATATCCGCCAGGACCGGCTGCGGGTGTTCCTGGACGCGGACAACACCATCACCGCGGTGCGCTGCGAGTAAACGCCCCGCCGCACCACGAGCAACAAACGACAAGCGAGCAAAGGCCCGCCCCCGACGGGCCTTTTGCGCATGGGCGATGCGACAATCGCGCCCGGTCATGACGGAACAGGCGGCAACGTGGGCAAACTGACGATGGCGGTGATGGATACCCTGCAGGCACGCGTGGCCGACGATGGCCCGTGCGATGCGCTGCTGGCCGGGTTTGCGCAGCCGCAGGCGCTGCGCGCGCCGCTGCGGGCGCTGGTGCAGGCGCAGCAGCAGCTGCTGCAGGCCGAACACGAAGTGGCGCAGGTGGCCGACGTGCTGCGCCGCGACCAGAAGTACGCACCGGCCGGGCGGCCGTCGATCCATATCGTGCAGCTGCGCAAACAGCAGGCGGCGGCAAAGCAGGTGATGCTGATCGCGCGGCAGCGGCTGGCGCAGGTGGCGCAGACCTTCGTGCAGGCCAGCGGGCTGGCGCTGAAGCCCAGGCAGTCGCCGAGCGAGGCGGTGGTGGCGTGGCTGCAGGCGCTGCGCTGAGCCACCGGCGCACCACGGCGCGGCGCCGATGCGGCCGCGATGAAAAGCACAAGGCCCGCCATTGGCGGGCCTTGTGCGTGTTGCCGGCCGGGACGTGCCCGGTGGCGGCTTACTCGGCCTTCGGGATCGAGGCTTCGGTGGTGATGCGCACCTTGACCTCGTCGCTGACCGCCGGGGCGTAGGCGCCCACGCCGAAGTCGCTGCGCTTGAGGGTGGTGGTGGCGTCGAAGCCCACCGACGGCAGCTTCAGCATCGGGTGTTCGCCGGCGCCGTTGATGGTGACGTCCAGGGTGACCGGCTTGGTGGTGCCCTTGACGGTCAGGTCGCCGGTGACGGTGAGCTTGTTGGTGCCGGCGGCTTCGACCTTGGTGCTCTTGAAGGTGGCGGTCGGGAACTTGGCGGCGTCGAAGAAATCGGCGCTGCGCAGGTGTTCGTCGAACTTGGCGGTGAAGGCGTTCAGGCCCGACAGCGGCAGGGTCACTTCCACGCTGGACTTGCTGACGTCGGCGGCGTCGTAGACCAGGGTGCCGTCGGCGTTGCCGAAGTGCGCGCTCGGGTTGGAGAAGCCCATGTGGGTCCACTGTACCAGCACGTCGGTGTGGGTCGGGTCGAGCGTGTAGGTGCCGGAAGCGACCTGGATCGGGGCCACTTCAGGCGCGGCCGGGGCGGCGGCTTCGGCCGGGGCGGCAGCGGTGGTGTCGGCCGGGGCGGCCGGGGCAGCGGTGTCGGCCGGCTTGGAGCAGGCGGTGATGGCGGCGGCCAGGGCCAGCGGGAGCAGCAGCTTGGTGACGGTGGACATGGGTGTCTCCTGGGATGCGGGATGAGAAGGCGGGAGCGGTCTTTTCAGCATGCCGGCGCAGGCGTGACGGCGCCGGGGTGGAGCGGTCAAACGATACGCGCGGCTTCGTCGAAGGACAGGCGCGGCAGGCGCGGGAATACGCCGGACGGATCGCCATGGCCCAGGTTGACGAGGAAGTTGGACTTGATGGCGGTGCCGGCGAAGAAGGCGGCGTCGACCTTGGCGTTGTCGAAGCCGGACATCGGGCCGGCGTCGAGCCCCAGCGCGCGCGCGGCCATCATCAGGTAGGCGCCCTGCAGGCTGCCGTTGCGGAAGGCGGCCTCGTGGCGGCCTTCGCGCGGGCCGTCGAACCAGGACTTGGCGTCGGTGTGCGGGAACAGGTACGGCAGCTTTTCGTGGAAATCCTCGTCGTAACCGACGATCACCGTGACCGGCGCGGCCAGGGTCTTGGCCAGGTTGCCTTCGGACAGGGCCGGGGCGAGCTTCTGCTTGGCTTCGGCGGACTTGACGAACACGAAGCGCGCCGGCGTGGAGTTGGCCGCGGTCGGGCCCCACTTCAGCAGGTCGTACAGCGCGCGCAGCTGGCTGTCTTCGACCGGGCGGTCCTGGAAGGCATTCTGGGTGCGCGCGGTGCGGAACAGCTGGTCGAGCGCGGCATCGGCAAGAACATCAGACATGGAAACTCCGTGATGGATTGGCTACGGTCGTGGCCTTGTGCGGGCAAGCCCCGGACAATGCCACCGCAGCAGAGGGCGCAGTGTAGGGCGTCGCGACTGTTGCAACACCCGGCCTGACTGAAACGAATTAATGCCACACGCGAAACGATCGACGCTTCCCTGGACGATCACCGACGGCCGCGCCGGCAACGTGCGCCAGGCCGTGGCGTTGGCTTCGGCGCTGCGCCTGGGCGGCCAGCAGCGGCTGCAGCTGGAGCCGCGCGCGCCGTGGCGCTGGCTGGCGCCGCGCACCCTGCCCGGTGCCGCACGCGGGTTTGGGCCGACCTTCGAACAACTGGCCACCGGGCCGGCACCGGCGCTGGCGATCGGCTGCGGCCGCCAGGCGGCCGGCGCGCTGCGGGTGCTGGGCGGGCGTGGCACGCGCACGGTGCAGATCCTGGACCCGCGCATCAACGCCCGCCACTGGGACCTGGTGGTGGTGCCCGAGCATGACCGCCTGCGCGGCGGCAACGTGCTGACCCTGCTGGGCAGCCTGAACCCGGTGACCGACGACTGGCTGGCCTGCGGCCGCGCCGCGTTCGCCAGCTTCGAGCAGTTGCCCGGGCCGCGTACCGCGCTGCTGGTGGGCGGCCCCACCGACCATGCGCCGTGGCAGCAGGCGGAGATCGTGCCGGTGCTGCGCGAACTGGCCGCGCGCATCCGCGCCGAGGGTGGCAGCGTGCTGGCCACCACCTCGCGGCGCACGCCGCGGCCGGTGACCCAGGCACTGCTGCATGCGTTCGATGACGTGCCGGGGGTGATCTGGAGCGACGGCGGCGACGGCAGCAACCCGTATGCCGGCCTGCTGGGCTGGGCCGACCGGGTGGTGTGCACGCCCGATTCGGTGAACCTGCTGTCCGAGGCCTGCGCCACCCGGGTACCGGTGGGCGTGCTGCTGGGCCAGCGCGCGCAGGCGCGCATGCTGCGCTTCCAGCGCGCCCTGCGCGCGCGCGGGCGCCTGCTGGACGGGCTGGACGCGCTGCAGGCCGATCCGCTGCAGCCGATCGAACCGCTGCGCGAAACCCCGCGCATCGCCGCCGAGGTGAAGGCGCGGCTCGGCCTGTAACCCTTCTTTACGCCGCCCCTGCAAGGATGCGCCCCGATGATCCCCCACCTTCCCGCGCTGTTGGCCCTGTGCGTGGCCACGCTGGCACCGGCCGCGGCCGCACAGCCGCCGGCCTGCGCCCCGCGCTACCCGCCGCCCACTACGATGGCGGCGATGTTCGACATGGCCGCGCTCACCGCCGACACCCTGGATGCCCTGCCCGGGGTGGACGTGGCCATTGCCGCGCGCGGCGGCCAGGACCTGAGCCGGTATGGGCTGCGCCACAGCCACCTGGCGTTGCTGCGGCGCGACGCGGCCGGCCGCTGGGAAGTACTGCACCTGCTCAACCGCTGCCAGGGCGGTACTTCGGCGCTGTATCGCGAGGGGCTGGTGAACCTGGTGGGCGAAAGCGCCATCCGTACCGACCTGCGCGTGGGCATTCCCACCGCCGCGGTGCGCGCGGCGCTGGCGCCGTTGCTGGAGGGCGACGCCGCGCCGGCACGTGCCCTGCACCAGCCGCGCTACAGCATGCTGGCCTACCCCGGCAGCACCGACTACCAGAACTCCAACCAGTGGGGGCTGGAAGTGCTGGCCGCGGCGATGGCACGGGCCGGCGACGGCCGCGTGCTGGACGGGCGCAGCGCGACGCGCGACTGGCTGCAGCGCACCGACTACCGCCCCGCACGGCTGCACATCGGCCTGGGCAAGCGGCTGGGCGCGCGCCTGTTCGCCGACAACGTGGCGGTCACCGACCACCCGGCCAGCGAGCGCATTTCCGGCAACTACTCGGTGGTGACGGTCGAATCGGTGTTCGATTTCCTGCACCACCGTGGCGCGCTGGAGCGCGAGTTGAGCATTCCCCACCAAGGCGACGCGGCCCCCGCGCCCGCCCCTTCTTCCCCGTGACCCCAGGAACGCCCCCATGAAGCCCTTGTCCACCGCTGCCGCGCTGACCTTCGCCCTGGCCCTGCTGTTGCCCGGCGCCCCGGCACGCGCCGGCGACAACCTGAACACCTCCGACGTCTCGGTGCTGCTGGTCAGCGGCAGCGCGGTGATGGTGGTCTCCGGGCCGGTGTTCCTGTCGGCGGAGGGCATGAACCGCGCCAGCGAGCTGTCCAGGGGCAGCAACGCGCCCGGCGACGGCCGCCGCCGGATCAGCGCCGGGCCGCTGCCGGACATGCAGGTCAAGGAGATCGCGCAGACCGCCGACGGCGGCCGCAGCGTGACCCTGGTGGACCCGCGCGACCCGGCGAACAGCGCGCGCCTGCAGTGGCCGCAGCGCGAGGACAACCCGGCCGCCAACTTCGTGCCCGGCCAGACCGTGGCCTTCACCCCCAGCCCGCGCGGGAGCGGCTGGATGCTGCGCGCCGAGGACGGCGCGGTGCTGACCTTCGTGCCGACCATCGAGGCGGCCGACGACAGCCGCAGCACCACGCTGTAGGCCGGCGCCCGGCAACGGTAACGGCAACCGGTGAAGGGCGGTAAAGGCCGCGGCCGGTACAATGCCGGCCCGTTGTCGCCTGCCTGTTCCGGCACCGCCACCCACGTTTTCCCGCCCGCCGGCGGCCACGCCCCCTGGCGTTGCCGCCCGTTGCCCGTCTGCCGCCATGTCCCCGACGCCCCCGATCCGTTTCGCCCCGCTCACTCCCCTGTCGCTGCTGCTGGCCGTGCTGGCCATGGGCGCGGTGGTGCTGGGTTCGAACGTGCTGGTGCAGTACCCGATCAACGACTGGCTGACCTGGGGCGCCTTCAGCTACCCGGTGGCGTTCCTGGTGAGCAACCTGATCAACCGCCGCTTCGGCCCGCAGGCCGCGCGGCGCGTGGCCTGGGCCGGCTTCGCGGTGGCGGTGCTGCTGTCGGTATGGGTGGCCACGCCACGCATCGCGATCGCCTCGTGCATGGCCTTCATCTGCGCGCAGCTGCTGGACATCACCGTGTTCGACCGGCTGCGCCGCGGCAACTGGTGGCGCGCGCCGGCGGTGGCCACCAGCTGCAGTGCGACCCTGGACACGGCGATCTTCTGGACCATCGCCTTCGCCGGCGCGCCGCTGCCGTGGGTGAGCTGGGCGGTGGGCGACTGGCTGGTCAAGCTGGGCATCGGCCTGTGCCTGCTGGTGCCGTTCCGCGCGCTGCTGTGGAAGATGGCCCCGGCGCGGATGTAGCGCGACGCGGGGCTGGCCGGTCGGTCAATCCGCCGCCCTGCCCGGTTCGAACGGCAGCCCCTGCGCCACCGCCGCGGCGGTGATCGCCGCACACGCGCTTTCGATCTCCGGGGTGGGCACGGTGATGCGCGGGCGCCGGTCCAGGGTGCACGCCAGCCCGGCGTCGAGCAGGGTGGCATGGGCGGCGTGCAGGGCGGTGGCGGTGGCCGGCGGCAGCCAGCCGCTGGCGGCCAGCGCATCGACCAGCCGCGGGGTTTCGCGCGGCCCGCACAGCGCCGGGTCGCTGGCCGCCCCGGCCAGCACGCCGGTCTGCAGCAGGAACTCCAGGTCCACCAGGCCGCCGGCGCCCTGCTTGAGATCAAGCCGCGCGGCATCGCTGCGGTCCAGCTCGGCGCGCATGCGCGCACGCATCTTCAGCACGTCGCCGAACAGGGTGTCGGCGTCGCGGGTGCGGCCCAGCGTGCTGCCGCGCACCTGTTCGAAATCGGCCAGCAGGCCGGCATCGCCGGCGACGCCGCGGGCGCGCACCAGCGCCTGGTGCTCCCAGGTCCAGGCGCGCTCGCGCTGGTACTCGGTGTAACTGGCCAGCGAGGACACCAGCGCGCCCTTGCCGCCGTCCGGGCGCAGGCGCACGTCGATGTCGTACAGGCGCCCGGCGGCGGTGACCGCCGACAGCAGCGCCATCACCTTCTGCGCCAGGCGCGCGAACCAGCGGCTGCTCTCCAGCGGGCGCCGGCCGTCGCTTTCCTCGGCCGCGGGCGGGTGGTCGTACAGGAACACCAGGTCCAGGTCGGACCCGAAGCCCAGTTCCAGCCCGCCCAGGCTGCCGTAGCCGATGATGGCGAAGCGCCCGCCGGGCACCTGGCCGTGCGCGGCGGCCAGGTCGGCACGCGCCATCGCCAGCACGGTGTCGACCACGGCGTCGGCCAGCTGCGCCAGCTGCCGGGTGCAGTCCACCGCGCGCTGGCGGCCATCGTGGAAGGCCAGCGCCATGCGGAAGCTCAGTGCCAGGCGCACTTCGTTGAGCGCGCGCAGCGCGGCTTCCGGGTCGTCGATGGCCAGCGCCGCGGCGCAGGCGTCACGCATTTCCTGCGGCTCCGGCAACGGCCCGGCCACGCGCGTGTCCAGCAGTTCGTCCAGCAGCAGCGGGAAGGCCACCAGGCGTTCGGACAGCAGCGCGCTGCGCGCCAGTACGTTGACCAGCCGGGTGAGCGCGCTGGGCTGTTCGTCCAGCAGCGCCAGGTAGCTGGTGCGGCGCAGGATCGCCTGCAGCAGGCCGAGCACGCGGCGCAGCGCGGCATCGGGCTGCGGCGAGCGGGTGGCGGCGTGCAGCAGCGCCGGCAGCACCCGGTCCAGGCGCGCGCGCGCGGCGTCGGACAGCGATTTCACCCCGAGCGACTGCGCGAACTCGCGCAGCGACTGGTCGGCGCCGGTGGCGTCGGCGAAGCCGGCCTCGGCCAGCACCGCCGCGTCGCCACCGCCCGGCAGCACCCGCCAGTAGCTGGACAGGGCATCGGGCGCGGCCTGGCCGCGGCGTGGCGCCAGCAGCGCGGCGAATTCGGTGGCCACGCATTGGCGCTGCTGGTCCAGCGCCACCAGCAACGCGTCCCAGTCGGCGTGGCCCAGGCCCAGCGCGATGCGCAGGCGGTCGTCGGCATCGGCCGGCAGGCGGTGGGTCTGCGCGTCGCGCAGCATCTGCAGGCGGTTCTCCAGCCGGCGCAGGAAGCGGTAGGCATGGACCAGCGCGGCGCCATCGGCCGCGTCCATCTGCCCGGACTCCACCAGTGCCTGCAGCGCCGGCAGCAGCCGCCGTTCGCGCAGCGCCGGCTCGCGGCCACCGCGGATCAGCTGCAGCGCCTGGGCGAGGAACTCGATCTCGCGGATGCCGCCGGGGCCGCGCTTGATGTCGTCGAAGCGGTCGCTGCGCGCGACTTCGGCGGTGATCGCGGCCTTCATCTCGCGCAGGCCGTCGAGCGCGGTGAAGTCCAGGTAACGGCGGTAGACGAACGGGCGCAGGGTTTCCAGCCAGGCTTCGCCGGCGGCGATGTCGCCGGCCACCGCGCGTGCCTTGATCCACGCATAGCGCTCCCAGTCGCGGCCCTCGCGCTGGAAGTACTGGTCCATGCCGGCAAAGGACAGCGCCACCCGCCCGGCACTGCCGAACGGGCGCAGGCGCAGGTCGACACGGTGGCAGAAGCCGTCGGCGGTGGTCTCGTCCAGCAGCCGCGCCAGGCGCTGGCCCAGCCGCGCGAAGTATTCCTCGGCCGCCAGCGCGCGCGCGCCGTCGGACTCGCCCGCCTGCGGGTAGGCATAGACCAGGTCGATGTCGGAGGAGAAATTCAGCTCGCCGCCGCCAAGCTTGCCCAGCCCGAACACCACCAGCCGCTGTGCGCTGCCGTCGTCGGCGCGGACCACGCCGTGGCGCTGGGCGAACTCCTGCTCCAGCGCGGCCAGCGCCAGCTGCAGGCAGTCCTCGGCCAGGCGGGTGGCGCCGCGCAGGGTGGCGTCGACGTCGTCGCGCCCGTTCACGTCACGCCAGACCAGCCGCGTGGAGGCGGCGGCGCGGTAGCGGCGCAGCTGCACCGGCCAGGCGCTGGGCTGCAGCGGGTCCAGCACGGGCAGCGGCAGCGGCGCGCCGGCGTCCAGTTGCGCCAGCAGCTCCGGCTGCCGGCACAGGGTGTCGATGGCGAAATCGCTGGCCAGCGCCAGCCGCCGCAGGCCGGTCTCGAAGTCCGGGGCCTGCGGCCATTGCGCCGGATCCGGCGCGGCGAGCCTGAGGCGGGCGATGGCGCGGTCGAGCAGGGCGGCCACGGGCGGGGGCAGGTCGGGAGTCGGGAAGGTCATGGGCCAATTCTGGCATTGCCGGGCGCCTGCCCCACAGAAAGCGGAGGCGCTCGACAGGTCATGTGGGGCAGCATCATGCATCAATCATCAGGGAGAGCCGCATGCGCCCTCCCTCGACATTGCCGACGACGTGCTGTTTGCCGCCCGGGCGCTGGCACGCCGCGCGAAGAAGCCGTTCGGCGTGGCTGCGCACGCACATCGCGCATGGCTGGGCCAGTTGTCCACTTACCCAGAACGGTTGCCTGCGCATCATGTCCCGGCCCGGATACGCCAAGCCGCAACGGCTGGGCAGCCTGGTGAGCATGCTGGCGCGTTCCACGTCCACGCGCTTCCATGCGTTCTGGCCGGACGCCATCAGCGTGCTGGATCGCACGCATTTCCATCATGGCTACATCCACAGTCCGCGACAGTTGACCGATCTGTACCTGCTCGCGCTTGCGGTGCACCACGGCGGGCGGCTGGTGACGTTCGACCGGCACATTGCGCTGAGTGCGGTAGCGGGCGCGCGGCCCGAGCACCTGGTGCAGTTGTAAGGCCGACCGCGGCACGGAGCACGGCACCGGGAGACCGCAAATAAAAAGCCCGCTGGCAGCGAACTGCCAGCGGGCTTTGCTCCCTCCCCCACGTCGGGATGCAGGGCGATCCTGCGGGGTCGGCGTACAAGTTGCACGCTGCAGTGCAAAAAATCCGGTGGCACCGCCCAGGGCCCGGAAACGGCCTGCGGCCGGTCCTGCCACCACCGCACCCCGGGGGCGAATGCCATCCCACGAAGGTAGAACACCTTCGGCGCCCGCCATCCGGGATAATCGGCCATCCCCACGAGCCAACGTCGTTTCCATGTCTGTAGAACGCATCCTGGACCCACGCCTGCGCGAACGGGTCGTCTCCGCCGAACACGCCGCCAGCCTGATCCAGCCGGGCGAAACCGTCGCGATGAGCGGTTTCACCGGTTCCGGCTACCCCAAGGCGGTGCCGCAGTGCCTGGCCCAGCGCATCGAGCAGGCGCACGGGCGCGGCGAGGAATTCCGCATCAACCTGCTCACCGGCGCCTCGACCGCGCCGGAACTGGACGGCGCGCTGGCCAAGGTCGATGGCATCGCCATGCGCATGCCGTTCCAGAGCGACCCGGACGCGCGCAAGCGCATCAACGCCGGCAAGCTGGACTACCTGGACATCCACCTGTCGCACGTCGCCCAGCACGTGTGGTTCGGCTTCTACAACGAAATCGACACCGCGGTGGTGGAAGTCTCCGCCATCCACGCCGACGGCTCGCTGGTGCCGTCCACCTCGGTGGGCAACAACAAGACCTGGCTGGACCTGGCCAAGAAGGTGATCATCGAAGTCAACGGGTGGCAGCCGCTGGGCATGGACGGCATGCACGACGTCTACTACGGCACCGCGCTGCCGCCGCACCGCAAGCCGATCCCGCTGGTGCGCGGCGACGACCGCATCGGCCAGACCACGCTGCGCTGCGACCCGGACAAGATCGCCGCGGTGGTGCTGACCCATGCGCCGGACCGCAACAGCCCGTTCAATCCGCCCGATGCCGACAGCCAGCGCATCGCCGGGCACCTGATCGAGTTCCTCAAGCACGAAGTGGCGCGCGGCCGCCTGCCGGCCAACCTGCTGCCGCTGCAGTCGGGCGTGGGCAACATCCCCAACGCGGTGCTGGCGGGGCTGGCCAACAGCGGCTTCCGCGACCTGGAGGCGTTCACCGAGGTGATCCAGGACGGCATGCTCGACCTGCTGCGCGCCGGCGTGCTGCGCTATGCCTCGTGCACCGGCTTCGCGCTGAGCCCGGCCGCCACCGAGGAGTTCATGCGCAACATCGACTTCTACCGGCAGCGCATCATCATGCGTTCGCAGGAAGTGTCCAACCACCCGGAGCTGGTGCGCCGGCTGGGCTGCATCGGCATGAACGGCATGATCGAGGCCGACATCTACGGCAACATCAATTCCACCCATGTCATGGGCAGCAGCATCATGAACGGCATCGGCGGTTCGGGCGACTTCGCGCGCAACGGCTTCCTGTCGGTCTTCCTGAGCCCGTCCACCGCCAAGAACGGCAGCATTTCCTCGATCGTGCCGATGGTCAGCCACGTCGACCACACCGAACACGACGTGGCGGTGGTGGTGACCGAGCAGGGCCTGGCCGACCTGCGCGGCCTGCCGCCGCGTGCGCGCGCGCGCACGCTGATCGCCAACTGCGTGCACCCGGATTTCCGCGACCAGCTCAGCGACTACTTCGAGCGCGCCTGCCGCGACAGCTACGGCAAGCACACCCCGCACCTGCTGCCCGAGGCGCTGTCCTGGCACCAGCGCTGGCTGGATACCGGCACGATGAAGGCCTGAGGCCCGCGCCTGGCGCACCGCATGAAGCCCGGGATTCCCGGGCTTCATGCGTTTGCGGGCGCGCCCGGCTCAGCCGGCGGTCTTGTCCTTGACCGTCGCGGTCTGGCCGTTGGCCTTGACGCTGTTGATGCCGGCTTCGCGCGCGGCCTGCGAGGCGTACAGCTGGCTGCTGCCGATCACCTGGTGGTTGGCCGCCTTGAGGTTGAAATGGTAACGGCCATCGCTGGCCGTCTTGCGCTCGTAGCGCGCGTCGTCGGCACTGTTCGCGCGTACCGAGGCGATGCCGTTCTCCGCCGCCGCGCGCGTGGTATAGCGCTCGCTGCTCAGGATGACTTCGGCATTGCCGGCCTTGAGCACGAAGTGGAACTGGTCGTCACTGCTGCGCTGCAATTCGAACCAACCATTCATCGGGTTTCCTCCGCTGCTGGGGTTGCCGGCATGCGGGGCCGCGGCATGGCAGCCGCCCCGGTCCGGCCGGACGCCCGCAAAAAACCGGGCTGCTATGGCCGCGCGACACCACGGCCATGCCCCGAATCTACCTCATTGGCCACCGTGTTCGAGCCAGGCCAGCTTGCGCCCGCGCGGTTGCCGCTTCAGCTGCCACTCCGCGCGCGATGCGGCGGCACGGTCGGCGTACTCGCGGAAACCGAGCACGCGCAGCGGCGGATGCGCACGCGTGTAGCGCGCGCCCTTGCCGGTCGCATGGGCCTGGAAGCGCGCCTGCACATCGGTGGTGATGCCGGCGTAGTAGCTGCCGCCGCTGCACTCGAGCAGGTACAGGAACCACGAGCCGGTGGCCATGGCGCAGGCCCGCGCGGTTTACAGGCTGGCGGCGTCGGCGATCTTGCACATGCCCTCGCCCACCGCCTTGTTCGAGGTCATCTGCCCGCCCTTGATGCTGAAGCGCACCTCCACGCGGATGCTGCCGTCGTCCTGGCGGCGCACGGTGGTGCGCAGCGGCACGGTCGAGCCACCGCCACCACGCACCGGGTTCTCGGCGGCGATGTAGCCGGTGCGCTCGTTCGGCGACACCGAAACCATGCCCTCGGCCTCGATCGCGGCGACGGTCTTGCGGAAGGCTTCGGCGTAGCTCACACCTTCGTGTTCGGTCGCTGCCAGGAACTGCTTGCCGGTGGTGAAGCCGCCGGTCACCGACAGATTCTGCAGGCAGCCGCTGCCCGAGTCCTGGACCTGTTTCTTGGCCATGGCCAGTGCCGGCACCAGCATCAATGCCGCAGCGACGGCGAAACTGAGGGTACGCATCATTCCTTCTCCCTGGTACGGTGATTGATCGGCTTCCTGCCGGACGCGACGCGCCCTGTTCCCCAAAGCAGGCGGGAGGCATGCCGCCTCCCGCTGCTTAAATTACTGTGACTGGCCCGGGCATGCCAGCACAGGCGTCACATCCGCTCAGGCCGCCGCCTCCAGCCGCGCACGGCGCCGCATGCGCACCGCGTCGGCCAACCGCTCGAGCACCTGCACGGTGCTGTCCCAGCCGATGCAGCCGTCGGTGATGCTCTGGCCGTAGACCAGCGGCTGGCTTTCGACCAGGTCCTGGCGGCCGCCGACCAGGTGGCTCTCGATCATCACCCCGACCACGCGCGACTGGCCCGCTTCCAGCTGGCCGGCGATGTCCTCGATCACCTGCGGCTGGTTCTCCGGCTTCTTGCTGCTGTTGGCGTGGCTGGCGTCGATCATCAGCCGTGCCGGCAGCTGCGCCCTGGCCAGCACTTCGCTGGCGGCCTGCACGCTGGCCGCGTCGAAATTGGGCAGCTTGCCGCCACGCAGGATGACGTGGCAGTCCGGGTTGCCGCGGGTGGCGACGATGGCGGTGCCGCCGTCCTTGGTGACCGACAGGAAATGGTGCGGATGCGAGGCCGCGCCCACCGCGTCGGCGGCGATCTTCACGTCGCCGGTGGTGCCGTTCTTGAAGCCCACCGGGCACGACAGCCCGGAGGCCAGCTCGCGGTGCACCTGGCTTTCGGTGGTGCGCGCGCCGATCGCGCCCCAGGCCACCAGGTCGGCGATGTACTGCGGCGAGATCACGTCGAGGAATTCCACGCCGGCCGGCAGGCCCAGCCTGTTGATGTCGCGCAGCAGGCCGCGCGCCACGCGCAGGCCCTTGTTGATGTTGAAGCTGCCGTCCAGGTCCGGGTCGTTGATCAGCCCCTTCCAGCCGACGGTGGTGCGCGGCTTCTCGAAGTACACGCGCATGACGATTTCGAGTTCGCCGCCGAGCGCGTCGCGCAGCGGGCGCAGGCGCTGGGCGTAGTCCATCGCCGCCACCGGGTCGTGGATCGAGCAGGGGCCGACCACCACCGCCAGGCGGTCGTCATGGCCATGCAGGATGCGGTGCAGCGCGGCGCGGGCGTCGGCCACCGTCTGCGAGGCCTGCTCGTCGCAGGGCAGCAGCGAGATCAGCTGGGCCGGCGGGGTCAGCGGGTCGAGCCGGCGGATGCGAAGGTCGTCGGTGTGGGGGGGCATTGCGGGGTCTCCGGTTCAAGCGTGATGGGGGCCCCAGCGGAAGGCGGCATGAAAAAAGCCGCCAGGTTCGCTGGCGGCTTTTCGGGAATGCGTCTGAAAGTTTCTTCAGGGTGAGCGCAGTCCTTCCTCCGCCAGCGGCTTCGGAAAGTAGTACCAGAAGTAAAAGCTGGCGCGGGTTGCGTTCATGGGCAGCATTGATAACACGGTTTTTTGTGCGATGCGACAGTTTCAACCGCAACCGGGATTCACCGCCGGGGCGCGATACTTGTGGCCATCTCCACCCGCCATGCCCCGCGAGGCCCGGCCATGAACACCGACACCCTGCTGCAGATCGCCTGCCCCCACTGCAATGCCATCAACCGGCTGCCCGCCGCACGGCGCGAGCAGTCGCCCGCGTGCGGACGCTGCCACCGGCCGCTGTTCGCCGCCACGCCGGTGGTGCTCGACGCCGCCGCCTTCGAGGCCCACGCGCAGCGCTCGCAGCTGCCGCTGCTGGTCGATTTCTGGGCGGCCTGGTGCGGCCCCTGCCGGCAGATGGCGCCGGAGTTCGCCAAGGCGGCCGCGCAGCTGGAGCCGCAGGTGCGCCTGGGCAAGCTCGACACCGAGGCCGAGCCGGCCCTGGCCTCGCGCTTCGGCATCCGCAGCATCCCGACGATGGTGCTGCTGCACGACGGCCGCGAGCTCGCGCGCCAGTCCGGCGCCATGCCCGCCAGCGCCATCGTGCAGTGGGTGCGCCCGTACCTGCCGCGCTGAGCGGCGGGCGCGGGCAAAAAAAGAACCCCGCCTCGCGGCGGGGTTCCTTCGTGCAACGGCAGCGGTGAGGCTGCGGCGGACTTAGAAGTCCATGCCGCCCATGCCACCCATGCCGCCCATGCCACCGGCAGCAGCCGGCTCGTCCTTCTTCGGGGCCTCGGCCACCATCGCTTCGGTGGTGATCATCAGGCCGGCGATCGAGGCGGCGTTCTGCAGCGCCGAACGGGTCACCTTGGTCGGATCCAGGATGCCGAACTCCAGCATGTCGCCGAACTCGCCCGAGGCGGCGTTGTAGCCGAAGCTGCCGGAGCCTTCCTTGACCTTGTTGACGATGACCGACGGCTCTTCGCCGGCGTTGGCGACGATCTCGCGCAGCGGCGCTTCCATCGCGCGCAGGGCGATCTGGATGCCGTGGTCCTGGTCTTCGTTGGCGCCCTTCAGGCCGGCCAGCGCGGTGACCGCACGGATCAGGGCGACGCCGCCGCCCGGCACCACGCCTTCCTCGACCGCCGCACGGGTGGCGTGCAGGGCGTCGTCGACGCGGTCCTTCTTCTCCTTCATCTCGATCTCGGTCGAGGCACCGACCTTGATCACGGCAACGCCACCGGCCAGCTTGGCCACGCGCTCCTGCAGCTTCTCGCGGTCGTAATCGGAGGTGGTGTCCTCGATCTGCACCTTGATCTGCTTGACGCGCGATTCGATGGCGGCGGCATCGCCGGCACCGTCGATGATGGTGGTGTTCTCCTTGGAGACCTGCACCTTCTTGGCGCGGCCCAGGTCCTTGATGGTGGCCTTCTCCAGCGACAGGCCCACTTCCTCGGAGATCACGGTGCCGCCGGTCAGCACGGCCATGTCTTCCAGCATCGCCTTGCGACGGTCGCCGAAGCCCGGGGCCTTGACCGCCACGACCTTGACGATGCCGCGGATGGTGTTGACCACCAGGGTCGCCAGCGCCTCGCCTTCGATGTCCTCGGCGACGATCAGCAGCGGCTTGCCGGCCTTGGCCACGCCTTCCAGCACCGGCAGCAGGTCACGGACGTTGGAGATCTTCTTGTCGTGCAGCAGGATGAACGGGTCGTCCAGGTCGGCCGACTGGCCCTGCTGGTTGTTGATGAAGTACGGCGACAGGTAGCCGCGGTCGAACTGCATGCCCTCGACCACGTCCAGCTCGTTCTCCAGGCCCGAGCCTTCCTCGACGGTGATCACGCCTTCCTTGCCGACCTTCTTCATCGCTTCGGCGATGATGTTGCCGATCGACTCGTCGGAGTTGGCCGAGATGGTGCCGACCTGGGCGATGGCCTTGTCGTCGGCGGTGGGCTTGGAGATGTTCTTCAGCTCGGCGACGGCGGCCACGACGGCCTTGTCGATGCCGCGCTTGAGGTCCATCGGGTTCATGCCGGCGGCCACGGCCTTGGCGCCTTCGCGGATCAGGGCCTGGGCCAGCACGGTGGCGGTGGTGGTGCCGTCACCGGCGTTGTCGTTGGTCTTGGAAGCGACTTCCTTGACCATCTGCGCGCCCATGTTCTCGAACTTGTCGGCCAGTTCGATTTCCTTGGCGACGGACACGCCGTCCTTGGTGATGGTCGGGGCGCCGAAGCTCTTCTCGAGCACGACGTTGCGGCCCTTCGGGCCCAGGGTCGCCTTGACGGCATTGGCGAGAATGTTGACGCCGCGCACCATGCGCGAACGGGCGTCTTCACCGAAACGGATATCCTTGGCAGCCATTGCTTTACCTCAGTGGATCAGGGTTTAAGGGGTCTTGTGGAGTCGTCTGGAACGCGGCTCAGCCGATCACGGCCAGCACGTCGTCCTCACGCAGCACCTTGTACTCGACGCCATCGGCCTTGTAGGTGGAACCGGCGTACTGGCCGTAGATGACCTTGTCGCCGGCCTTCAGCGCCGGGGCGCGGACGCTGCCATTGTCCAGCGGCTTGCCGGG
Organism: Stenotrophomonas acidaminiphila; assembly: GCF_014109845.1. Lineage (NCBI taxonomy): Bacteria > Pseudomonadati > Pseudomonadota > Gammaproteobacteria > Lysobacterales > Lysobacteraceae > Stenotrophomonas > Stenotrophomonas acidaminiphila. The sequence continues at coordinate 162,419 of NZ_CP043567.1, forward strand.
GCCGACGGCCACGACTTCGCCCTTGGTGGACTTTTCCTTGGCCGAATCGGGGATCAGGATGCCACCGGCAGAGACTTCCTCGGCTTCGATGGGCTTGACCACGACGCGGTCGTGCAGCGGCTTGATGCTCATGTGAGACCTCTTGATGTTGTTGATTGGTCTGGAAAGTCCGGTGGTCGCCACCCCGCCGGCCGGCAGCGGCGACGCCACGCCTAAAAACGCCCGTCACCGGGCTTGGCTGGGAAATGGGGACCGCCGGCGGGCTTTCAAGTGCCTGAACCCAACTTCCTGCGGCCCCGCCACCGCTGGCCCCGGCGGCGGCGGCGGCATCTGCGACAATGCCCCGGATGGACGCCCGCCTTGTCTTCTGCACCTGCCCCGACGCCGCCACGGCCCAGGCACTGGCCCGGTTGCTGGTCGAGCGGCGCCTGGCCGCCTGCGTGAACTTGTTGCCGCAGATACAGTCTGTGTATCGCTGGCAGGAGCGGATCGAGCAGGCGGAGGAAGTCCAACTGCTGATCAAGACCACCGCCGACCGCCTGAAAGCGCTGACGGCGGCGCTCCTGCAGCACCATCCGTACGAATTGCCGGAAATACTGGCGGTTTCCCCCAGCGCCGGCCTGCCGGCCTACCTGGACTGGATCCGGGCCCAGACCCGCGAGGACACCTGACTTGAAGATGCTGTTGCGCCGTTTCACCGCCCTGTGCCTGCTCACCCTCTGTGCCTTCCCGGCCCTGGCCCTGGACGAAAAGGACCTGCTGCCGGTCGACACGGCCTTCGCCCTCCAGGTCCAGGCGGACACCCGCGACCGCATCGAGCTGCGCTGGGACATCGCCCCGGGCTACTACCTCTACCGCCACCGCACCAGCGTCAAGGCCGGGCCCGGGTTCAGCGCCGGCGCGCTGCAGATGCCGGCCGGCGAGAAGAAGCACGACGAGTTCTTCGGCGACGTCGAGACCTACCACCGGCAGCTCAAGGCCACCCTGCCCGGTACCGCCGACCCCGGCGCCGGGACGGTGACGCTGGAGGTGCGCTACCAGGGCTGCGCCGATGCCGGGGTGTGCTACCCCCCGCAGAAGCGCACCGTCGAGGTCCGGCTGCCCGGCGCCAGCGCCGCGGCCGCCCCGGCCGGCGGCGCACCGCTGTTCAACCCGCTGGCGCGCAACGATGGCGGCGGCCTGAAGCTGCCGGGCAGCGCCGCCACCCCGTCCCTGCCGCTGCCCTCGGAGCAGGCGTTCGGCTTCGAGGCGATCGTCGATGACGGCAACCGCCTGCTGCTGCGGTTCTCGCCGGCGCCGGGCTACTACCTGTACCGCGACCGCACCTCGCTGGCGCTGGAGGGCGCGGCCGGGATCCGCACCGGCAAGCCGCAGTGGCCGGCAGGCACCTCGCACCGCGACGAGCACTTCGGCAACGTGGTGGTGTACTTCGACCAGGTCGATGTACCGCTGCCGCTGCACCGCGAACGCGCCGATGCCAGCCCGGCGACGCTGGTGGCCACCTTCCAGGGCTGCCAGACCGACGGCATCTGCTATCCGCCGATGACCCGGCGGGTGCGGCTGGCGCTGCCGGCCGGCAAGGTCTCGCCCAGCGGCGAGGCGATGGTCACCCCGCTGGTGATCACGCCGCTGCCCAGCGGCCGCAAGCCGGCCGACCCGGCGGCCATCGACCCGGCCAACCCGCCCGCCCCGCAGCCGCTGGTGGTCCGCTCCAACGACAACGGCAGCGGCGCGTCCGCGCCCCTCCCCGATGCCTCGGCCGACAACGCCGGGCGCAGCCAGCCGCCGGGCAACGCCGGTGAAGGCGATTCGCTGGCGTGGATCCTGCTGCTGGCACTGGCCGGCGGCCTGGTGCTGAACCTGATGCCCTGCGTGCTGCCGGTGCTGTCGCTGAAGGTGCTGGGGCTGGCGCAGAGCGGCGAGAGCCGCCAGCACGCCCGCCGCCATGCGCTGTGGTACACGCTGGGGGTGCTGGTCGCGTTCACCGCCATCGGCGCGCTGGTACTGGCCCTGCGCGCGGCCGGGCAGGCCGCCGGCTGGGGCTTCCAGCTGCAGCACCCGTGGTTCATCGCCGCGCTGGTCTACCTGATGTTCGTGGTCGGCCTGAGCCTGAGCGGCGTGTTCACCCTGGGCGGCAACCTCGGTGGCGTCGGCCAGTCGCTGGCGCAGCGCCAGGACGCAGCCGGCGACTTCTTCACCGGCGTGCTGGCCTGCGTGGTCGCCAGCCCGTGCATCGCCCCGTTCATGGGCCCGGCGCTGGCCTATGCCTTCACCGCGCCGGCGGCGGTGGCGATGCTGGTGTTCCTGGCCCTGGGGCTGGGGCTGGCGCTGCCGTTCCTGCTGATCGGCTTCGTGCCGGCGCTGGCCCGGCGCCTGCCCAGGCCCGGCGCCTGGATGGAAACCTTCAAGCAGGTGCTGGCGTTCCCGATGTACCTGACCGCGATCTGGCTGCTGTGGGTGCTGGGCAAGCAGCGCGGCATCGACGCGATGGCGCTGCTGCTGGCCGGTGCGGCGCTGCTGGCGCTGGGGCTGTGGTGGTTCGAGCGCAACCGCTGGCGCAGCCGCCGCGCGGGCATGGCGCTGGGCGCGGTGCTGGTGCTGCTGGCGCTGGTGCCGGTGTGGGGCGTGACCCGCATGGAACCGCCGGCACGCGCGGCCAGCGAAGGCACCGTGGCGTACTCGCCGGAAATGCTCGACCGGCTGCGCGCGGACAACCGCGTGGTGTTCGTCAACATGACCGCCGACTGGTGCGTGACCTGCAAGGCCAACGAACGCAACGTGCTCGACCGCGACACGTTCCGCGACACCCTCAAGCGGGTGGACGCGGTGTACATGCACGGCGACTGGACCAATGTCGACCCGCAGATCAGCGCGTTCCTGGAACAGCACAAGGCCGTGGGCGTGCCGCTGTACGTGGTGTACGGGCCGGGCGCACCGCCGCGCGTGCTGCCGACCGTGCTGACCCAGGCCATCGTCGAGGACGCGCTGCTGCGCGCGGCACGCTGAGATGCGCAGCGCGGCATGGTGGGTGGTGGGCATCGCCGCGGCGGCCGGGCTGGCCGCCGGCGCCTGGCTGACCCGGCCCGCGCTGCCGCCGATGACCGAGCCGTCGACGGCCCGCCCGGACACGCCGGCCGCGGCCCCCGCGGCGCTCGCCCCGGGCGACCGGGTGCCCGCCTTCACCCTGCCCGACCTGGACGGCATGCCGGTTCAGTTCCCGGACCGCTTCCTGGGCCGGCCGCTGCTGATCAACGTGTGGGCCAGCTGGTGCGCGCCGTGCATCGAGGAAATGCCGGAACTGGCGCGCTTCGCCGCCCGCCACGCCGACAGCGGCCCGCAGGTGGTGGGGCTGGCACTGGACACGCATGAAGCAGTGCTCGATTTCCTCGGCAACGTGCCGGTCTACTACCCCATCGTGCTGGAGACCCCCGGCCCGGCCGACGCCAGCGTCAGGCTCGGCAACCGCCAGGGCCTGCTGCCCTACAGCGTGCTGATCGACGCGCAGGGGCGCGTGGTCCGGCAGAAGCTGGGCCCCTTCAAGGCCGGGGAGATCGAGGCGTGGGCCGGGCTGGACGAAGACGCGCGCTAACCGCGGCGAACGTGACGCCAACATCCGCCAGCAGGCCGCACCCATGGCGCCGGCGCAGCGCCCCACGGACGCCGCGCGCATGCGTCCACACGACGCCCCAGGCACCCGGCGGGGACCCCGGGCAATTTCAAACAATCGATTAAAACGTCGTCAATTTCGCCGAACTGGACAGTATTCCCCGGTTCGCTCACACTGCCGCCCTTTCCCGCCCACCGCTGGCCCATGGCAAAACTGCTGGTCCTCCACGGCCCCAACCTGAACCTGCTCGGCACGCGCGAGCCGGAGGTCTATGGGCACACCACGCTGGCCGACATCGACGCCGCGCTGGCGCGGCAGGCGCAGGCGGCGGGGCACGCGGTGGAGAGCCTGCAGTCCAACGCCGAGCACGTGCTGGTGGAACGGGTGCAGGCCGCGCGCGGCGATGGTACCGGTTTCATCCTGATCAACCCGGCCGCCTTCACCCACACCTCGGTGGCGCTGCGCGATGCGCTGGCCGCGGTGGCCATCCCGTTCATCGAGATCCACCTGTCCAACCCCCACGCCCGCGAGCCCTTCCGCCAGCACAGCTATTTCAGCGACAAGGCGGTCGGCGTGGTCTGCGGCTTCGGCGCGGACAGTTACCGCTACGCCATGGACGCGGCACTGCTGCGGCTGTGACCCCCATTCCCGGGCGGTGGGCGCGAGCGCGCCACCGCCTACACCACCCAAGAGGCATCCTATGGACCTGCGCAAAATCAAGAAGCTGATCGACCTGCTGGAAGAGTCGAACCTGGCCGAGATCGAGATCAAGGAAGGCGAGGAATCCGTGCGCCTGTCGCGCACCCCGGTCGGCGGCTACGTGCCGGCGCCGGTGATGGCCGCCCCCGCCCACGTCGCCGCGCCGGCCGCCGTGGCCGCGCCGTCGATGCCGATGAGCTCGCCGACCGAGGCGTCCACCGGCGGCACCGCCAAGCCGGGCAACGCCCTGCCGGACGGCCACGTGCAGCGCGCGCCGATGGTCGGCACCTACTATGCGTCGCCGTCGCCGGACAAGCCGCCGTTCGTCAGCGTGGGCCAGCAGGTCAAGGCCGGCGAGACCCTGGCGATCATCGAGGCGATGAAGATGTTCAACCCGATCGAGGCCGAGGTGTCCGGCACCGTGGTCGCCATCCTCGGCGAAAGCGGCAACCCGGTGGAGTTCGACCAGCCGCTGTTCGTGATCGCCTGAGGCGCCGGCCATGCTCGACAAGGTCGTAATCGCCAACCGGGGTGAAATCGCGCTGCGCATCCTGCGCGCGTGCCACACCTTGGGCATCCGCACGGTCGCGGTGCACTCCACCGTCGACCGCAACCTCAAGCACGTGGCCATGGCCGACGAGTCGGTCTGCATCGGCCCGGCGCCGTCGTCGGAAAGCTACCTCAACATCCCGGCGCTGATCGCCGCGGCCGAGGTCACCGACGCCCAGGCCATCCACCCCGGCTACGGCTTCCTCTCCGAGAACGCCGATTTCGCCGAGCGCGTGGAGCAGTCCGGCTTCATCTTCATCGGGCCCAAGGCCGACACCATCCGCCTGATGGGCGACAAGGTCGAGGCGATCCGCGCGATGAAGGCCGCCGGCGTGCCGTGCGTGCCCGGCTCGGGCGGCCCGCTGGGCGACGACCCGGCGGCCAACGTCAAGATCGCCCGCGAGATCGGCTATCCGGTCATCGTCAAGGCGGCCGGCGGCGGCGGCGGCCGCGGCATGCGCGTGGTCCACACCGAGGGCGCGCTGGTCAACGCCATCGCCACCACCAAGCAGGAAGCCAAGGCCGCGTTCGGCAACGACATGGTCTACATGGAGAAGTTCCTGGAGAACCCGCGCCACGTGGAGATCCAGGTGCTGGCCGACGGCCAGGGCAACGCCATCCACCTCGGTGAGCGCGACTGCTCGATGCAGCGCCGCCACCAGAAGGTGGTGGAGGAAGCGCCGGCGCCGGGCATCACCCCGGAACTGCGCGAGGAAATCGGCAAGGTCTGCGTGGAGGCCTGCATCCGCATCGGCTACCGCGGCGCCGGCACCTTCGAATTCCTGTTCGAGAACGGCCGCTTCTACTTCATCGAGATGAACACCCGCATCCAGGTGGAGCACCCGGTGACGGAGATGATCACCGGCATCGACCTGGTCGCCGAGCAGCTGAAGATCGCCGCCGGCCACAAGCTGTCGATCAAGCAGAGCGACATCAAGATCAACGGCCACGCCATCGAGTGCCGCATCAACGCCGAGGACCCGGAAACCTTCTTCCCGTGCCCGGGCACCATCACCGGCTTCTACCCGCCGGGCGGCCCCGGCGTGCGCGTGGACACGCACATCTACGGCGGCTACCGCGTGCCGGCCAACTACGACTCGATGATCGGCAAGCTGATCGTGCACGGCCCGGACCGCGACACCGCCATCGCCCGCATGCGGGTGGCGCTGAGCGAGATGGTCGTGGACGGCATCAAGACCAACGTCGCCCTGCAGCAGCGGATCATGCGCGACAAGGGCTTCCAGGCCGGTGGACAGAACATCCACTACCTGGAAAAGCGCCTGGCCGAGCGCAAGAACCAGTCGATCGCGCTGACCTGAGCGCGGCTCGCCGAGGGTGAAGGAAGAAGGCGGGGAAACCCGCCTTCTTCCGTCTGCGCGGCCGCACGCACGCGCCGCGGCGACGGGCACCACGGCACCCGTGGCCGGCAGGAGAAGGAAAACATCCACAGCCTCGTCTAGGATGCCCGCTTCCGTCCCGCTGTCGCCGCCACCCCCCATGCCTTTCCTCGAACTCACCCTGCACTGCACCGAAGCCACCCAGCCCCGCTACGAAAACGCCCTGGAGGACGTCGGCGCGCTGGCGGTGACGATGCTCGACGCCGATGCCGACACCAGCAACGAGCGCGCGATCCTGGAGCCGGGCGTGGGCCAGACGCCGCTGTGGAACGCGCTGGTGCTGACCGCGCTGTTCCCGGCCGAGACCAACGCGCTGGCGCTGCTGGCTGCGCTGGAGGCGTTCGACGCCGGCCTGGACTGGAGCAGTGCCGGGTTCCGCGCGGTCGAAGACGAAGACTGGGAGCGCGCCTGGCTCGACCAGTTCCAGCCCATGCGGTTCGGCCTGCGCACCTGGATCGTGCCGTGGAACCATGAACTGCCCGAAGCGGCGCAGGCCGCCGACGCCGCGGTGGTGCGGCTGGACCCGGGCCTGGCGTTCGGCTCCGGCACCCACCCGACCACCGCGCTGTGCCTGCGCTGGCTGGACCAGCTTTCGGCCGAGGGCGAACTGCAGGGCCGCACCGTGCTCGACTTCGGCTGCGGCTCGGGCATCCTCGCCCTGGCCGCGCTCAAGCTCGGCGCCGCCGCCGCGGTGGGCGTGGACAACGACCCGCAGGCGCTGACCGCCACCGCCGACAACGGCGAGCGCAATGGCGTGCACATCGCCGCCTGGTTGCCGCAGGACGAGCCCGCCGCGACCTATCCGGTTGTGGTCGCCAACATCCTGGCCTCGGCGCTGGACGCCCTGGCCGAGCTGTTGGCCGCACGCGTGGCACCCGGTGGGCGCATTGCCCTGTCCGGCATCCTGCACGGCCAGGAAGGCGAACTGCTGGAACGCTACGCCCCCTGGTTCGAACAGCTGGAAGCCGTGCAGGACGGCGACTGGATGCGCATTACCGGCGTACGCCGTGCTTGAATGAGCGCAGCGTCCAGGACCGACCTGCCATGAGCGAAGAAACCACCCCGCCCCGTCCTTCGCTGGCCACGCTGCTGCGCAGCGGGGCCGCGCCGCAGGCCGCCGGGGCGGAGGCCACGGACACCGGCAACCAGACCGGCGCCGACGCCGACGCCGACGCCGATACGATCCCGCCCGCGGACGCGGAGCCACGGACCGAGGCGCAGGACATCGGCGGCGGCGAGCCGGATGCGCAGCAGGACGGGGACAGCCCCACACTGGAAGGCGGCATCGCACCGGACTTCCTGCGCCGCCCGGCGATGGCGCCGGCAGCGATCCGCCGCACGCCGCGCTGGCAATGGCTGCTGCTGTTCGCACTGGCGCTGCTGCTCGCCGTCCAGGTGGTGCTCGCCGACCGCGCCACCCTGGCCGCCCGCGCCGGCTGGCGGCCGCTCGTGGCCGGGCTGTGCACGGTCCTGCGCTGCACCCTGCCGCCCTGGCACCAGCCCACGGCCTACACCATGCTGCAGCGCGAAGTGCGGCCGCTGCCCGGACGCCCGGGCGTGCTGCAGGTGCAGGCCAGCTTCCGCAACGACGCGCGCTGGGCGCAGGCCTGGCCGGCATTGTCATTATCGCTGTCCGATGCCGACGGCCGCGTGATCGGGCGCCGCCTGCTGCAGCCGCGCGACTACCTAGGCGCCGCGCACGACCCCGCGCAGCGCCTGGAACCGGGCCAGAGCGCGCAGATCGCGTTCCTGCTGCGCGAACCCTCGGCGGCCACCGTGGCCTACGCGTTCGAGTTCCGCTGACCGCGCCGCCTGCCGTGGCGGCCCCCTCGTCCACGCGCTAGACTCCCCTCCCCATGCCGGGCGCGTTCGCGCCGGCTCCGCTGAATCCGGGAAATCCCTTGAACGCTGCCCCACCCCGTCCTGACAACAGTCGTGGCGCTCCGAAGCCGCCGCTGCGCGAACACGTCGCCCAGTCCGTGCGCCGCTACCTGCGCGATCTGGATGGCTGCGATGCCGACGATGTCTATGAAATCGTCCTGCGCGAGATGGAGATTCCGCTGTTCGTGGAAGTGCTCAACCACTGCGAAGGCAACCAGAGCCGCGCCGCGGCGCTGCTGGGCATCCACCGCGCCACGCTGCGCAAGAAGCTCAAGGAATACGGGCTGGCCTGAGCCCCTCGCCCGGTGGGCGCGCCTGCCGGGGGCAGGCAGGTGAACGCGCGGCTACAATACGGGCCCGCTTCCGCTTCCCTCCCCACCCCCATGTCCGCTGATCTGCTGCCCGTGCGCCGGGCCCTGCTGTCCGTTTCCGACAAGACCGGCCTGGTCGAACTGGCCCGCGCGCTGGCCGCGCACGACGTCGAACTGCTGTCCACCGGCGGCACCGCCAAGGCGATCCGCGAGGCCGGCCTGCCGGTCAGGGACGTATCCGAGCTCACCGGCTTCCCGGAAATGATGGATGGCCGGGTCAAGACCCTGCATCCGCTGGTGCACGGCGGCCTGCTCGGCCGCGCCGGTACCGACGACGCGGTGATGGCCGCGCACGGCATCGCCCCGATCGACCTGCTGGTGCTGAACCTGTACCCGTTCGAGTCGGTGACCGCGCGCGCCGACTGCAGCCTGGCCGATGCGGTGGAGAACATCGACATCGGCGGCCCGGCCATGCTGCGCAGCGCCGCCAAGAATTTCGCCCGCGTCGCCGTGGCCACCAGCCCGGACCAGTACGACGCACTGCTGGCCGAACTGGCCGCCAACGACGGCAGGCTCTCGGCCGCCCGCCGCTTCGCGCTGTCGGTGGCCGCGTTCAACCGCGTCGCCCAGTACGACGCGGCGATCAGCAACTACCTGTCGGCGATCACCGACACCACCGCCGCGGTGCCGGTGCGCGATGAGTACCCGGCGCAGATGAACTCGTCCTTCATCAAGGTCATGGACCTGCGCTACGGCGAAAACCCGCACCAGAGCGGCGTGTTCTACCGCGACCTGTACCCGGTGCCGGGCACGCTGGCCACCTTCGTGCAGCTGCAGGGCAAGGAACTGAGCTACAACAACCTGGCCGACGCCGATGCCGCATGGGAATGCGTGCGCCAGTTCGACGTGCCGGCCTGCGTCATCGTCAAGCATGCCAACCCGTGCGGCGTGGCCGTGGCCACCGATGTCGGTGCTGCCTACGAAATGGCCTACAACACCGACCCGACCAGCGCCTTCGGCGGCATCCTGGCCTTCAACCGCACGCTGGATGCGACCACCGCCAAGACCATCCTCGACCGCCAGTTCGTCGAAGTGCTGATCGCCCCGGACTACGAGCCGGCCGCGCTGGAGTACGCCACCAGGAAGGCCAACGTGCGCGTGCTGCGCATCCCGGCCGGCGACGCGCGCAACAACTACGACACCAAGCGGATCGGTTCGGGCCTGCTGATCCAGAGCGCCGACAACCGCGGCATGAGCGCCGACGAGCTGAAGACGGTGACCCGGCGCGCGCCGACCGCCGCCGAGCTGCGCGACCTGCTGTTCGCCTGGCGCGTGGCCAAGTACGTCAAGTCCAACGCCATCGTCTATGCGAAGGACGAGCGCACCATCGGCGTCGGCGCCGGGCAGATGAGCCGCGTGTATTCGGCGCGCATCGCCGGCATCAAGGCCGCCGACGCGGGGCTGGTGGTACCGGGCTCGGTGATGGCCTCCGATGCCTTCTTCCCGTTCCGCGACGGCCTGGACGCCGCGGCCGAAGCGGGCATCACCGCGGTGATCCAGCCGGGCGGTTCGATGCGCGATGCCGAGGTGATCGCCGCGGCCGACGAGCACGGCATCGCCATGGTGTTCACCGGCGTACGCCACTTCCGTCACTGAGCCTGCAGCCGATGAAGCGCATCCTCCTGGTCCTCCTGCTGCTGGTGGCTCCCGCCGCGGCAGGCGCTGAAACGCTGCGCAGCGAAGCCGATACGCTGGCGTTGTCGCGCAGGATGATGGACGTGGCGATGACCCAGCCGCCGGGTGCCGCGTTCGCCGTGCTCAAGCCGTACTGGCCGATGGACCCGGCCGAGATCGACGGATTGGCCAGCAAGGCCAGCCTGCAGTGGCAGGTGATCGAGGCCCGCTTCGGCAAGCCGCTGGGCTACGAGCTGGTCAGCACCGAGCGCATCGGCCAGTCGTTCGTGCGCTACGTCTACCTGCAGAAGTTCGAGAAGCACGCGCTGCGCTGGCGCGTGAGCTTCTATCGCCCGCGCGATGCCTGGATCACGAACCAGTTCGCGTTCGACGACCAGTTCGAATCGCTGTACGCCGGGCACTGAGCCATGCGGCCACGGCACCGACCCCCGCGGGCAGGCCTGCCCACCTCCGCCGCGGCGGTGCCGTGGCGACGTCCGCCCCGGCACCTGCTTGCCGCGGCCGTGCTGCCGGCGCTGCTCGCGGCCTGCGCCGCACCGGACCTGGACGAGGCGCTGCAACAGGCCATGGCCACCCTCGGCCAGCCACTGCCGGCGCCATACCGCGACGGGCTGGTGGTCGAATCGGTACAGCGCGATGGCAATGACCTGGTGCTGCTGATCCGCTCGCCGGACATCACCGTGGCCATGGCCGCGGCCAGGCCCGGGGTATTCGACGCGCTGCGCGCCGATGAACAGGAGGCGATACAGGCGCTGTGCGAAGAGCCGGCGCTGGCGCCGCTGCGCGCCGCCGGCGGTGGCGTCCGCCGCCGTTTCGTCGACGCCGATGGCGCCGTGTTCTTCGAAGCCACGCTGAAAGCCTCCGACTGTCCTTCCCCTTGAATGCCCCACAGGAACTGACCCCCATGAAGATCCTCGTCATCGGCTCCGGCGGCCGCGAACATGCCCTGGCCTGGAAGCTGGCCCAGTCCGCGCGCGTGAGCGAAGTGCTCGTCGCCCCCGGCAACGCCGGCACCGCCACCGAAGGCAGGTGCCGCAACGTGGCGGTCAAGGTCACCGACATCGCCGGCCTGCTCGCGCTGGCCCGCGACGAAGCCGTGGGCCTGACCGTGGTCGGTCCGGAAGTGCCGCTGGTGGCCGGCGTGGTCGACGCGTTCCGCGCGGCCGGCCTGCGCATCTTCGGGCCGACCGCCGCCGCCGCGCAGCTGGAAGGCAGCAAGGCCTTCGCCAAGGATTTCCTCGCCCGCCACGGCATCCCCACCGCGTTCTACGCCGTGCATACCGAGGTCGATGCGGCGCTGGCCTACCTGCGCGAAAAGGGCGCGCCGATCGTGATCAAGGCCGACGGCCTGGCCGCCGGCAAGGGCGTGATCGTGGCGATGACGCTGGACGAAGCCGAGGCCGCGGTGCGCGACATGCTCAGCGGCAACGCCTTCGGCGATGCCGGCGCGCGGGTGGTGATCGAGGAGTTCCTCGAAGGCGAGGAAGCCAGCTTCATCTCCATGGTCGATGGCCGCGTCGCGCTGCCGATGGCTACCAGCCAGGACCACAAGCGCGTGGGCGATGGCGACACCGGCCCCAACACCGGCGGCATGGGCGCGTACTCGCCCGCGCCGGTGGTGACGCCGGAGGTGCACGCCCGGGTCATGCGCGAAGTGGTCGAGCCGACCGTGGCCGGCATGATCGCCGACGGCGTGCCGTTCACCGGCTTCCTGTATGCGGGCCTGATGATCGACGCCACGGGCGCACCGAAGGTGATCGAGTTCAACGTGCGCTTCGGCGACCCGGAAACCCAGCCGGTGATGCTGCGCCTGCAGTCGGACCTGGTCGACCTGCTCGAAGCGGCCGTCGACGGCGCGCTGGCCGGAGTCCAGGCGCAGTGGGATCCGCGCCCGTCGCTGGGCGTGGTAATGGCCGCCAGGCCTTACCCGGAAACGCCGGTCACCGGCGATGTCATCAGCGGCCTGGACGACGTGCCGGCCAGCGCCAAGGTGTTCCATGCCGGCACCGCGCTGGACGCCGCCGGCAACGTGGTCAGTGCCGGCGGCCGCGTGCTGTGCGTGGCCGCGCTGGGCGACAGCGTCCATGATGCGCAGGCCCATGCCTATGCCGGCGTGGCGAAGATCCACTGGGCCAACGAATTCCACCGCAACGACATCGGCTGGCGCGCGATCGCCCGCGAACAGCAGTAAGCCATCGGTGCGACGGAACATGAAAAGGGCGGCCTGCGGCCGCCCTTTTTTGTTGCCTGCATCTGCCGGCGGGATGGGATACGACCCATGGGGCGGGAAACACGAGGCGCCCGGAGGCCCTCGGCCCTCACCCCGGCCCTTCAGCGGTGCACGCTGCCGATGCTGGCCGCCGGGTAGCGCGCGCCGGCCGCGGCGGCGGGCGGGAACACCGCCTCGATCCGCGCCAGGTCGGCGGCATCCAGCACGATGTCCAGCGCGCCCAGGTTTTCCTCCAGGTACGCCAGGCGCTTGGTGCCGGGAATCGGCACCAGGTCCTCGCCACGCGCCAGCACCCAGGCCAGCGCCAGCTGCCCGGCAGTGACGCCGCGTGCGGCGGCAAGCGCCCGCACCTGTTCCACCAGCGCCAGGTTGCGGGCGAAGTTGTCGCCCTGGAAGCGCGGCGAATGGCGCCGGTAGTCGTCCGCGTCGAAATCCGCGGGCGTACGGATCGCACCGGTCAGGAAGCCGCGGCCCAGCGGCGAGTACGGCACGAAGCCGATGCCCAGTTCGCGCACGGTGGCCAGCACGCCGTTGTCCTCGGGCTCGCGCGACCACAGCGAGTACTCGGTCTGCAGCGCGGTGAGCGGGTGCACCGCATGCGCGCGGCGGATCGTCTCCGGCGCCGCCTCGGACAGGCCCAGCCAGCGCACCTTGCCCTGCTCGACCAGCCGTGCCATCGCGCCCACGGTGTCCTCGATCGGCACCTGCGGATCCACCCGGTGCTGGTAGTACAGGTCGATATGCTCCACGCCCAGCCGCTTCAGGCTGGCCTCGCAGGCGGCCTGCACGTACTCGGGGCGGCCGTCGACGCCACGCGCCTGCGGGTCGGACGGGTCCAGGCGGACGCCGAACTTGGTGGCCAGCACCACCTGCCCGCGGCGCCCGGCGATGGCACGGCCGACCAGCACTTCATTGGTGTGCGGGCCGTACATGTCGGCGGTGTCGAGCAGGGTGACGCCGCGTTCCAGCGCGCGGTGGATCACCGCGATGGCCGCGGCATCGTCGCCGCGGCCGCCGTAGAACGCGCTCATGCCCATGCAGCCGAGGCCGAGGGCGGAAACCACGGGGCCGTCGCGGCCAAGGGTACGGGTCTGCATGGCAATGCTCCAGATCGGGGACGGCCACTGTAGGGCGCGGGAACATGGCGATAAATCCGGGTAATCTGCAACATCAATGAAGCAGGACTTCACAATAGACCCCTCCCTGCTGCCGGCACTGGCGGCCTTCGCCTGCGTCGCGCGCCACGCCAGCTTCAGCCGGGCGGCGATCGAACTGGGCATGTCGGCTTCGGCAGCGTCACAGTCGGTGCGCACCCTGGAGCGGCGGCTGGGCGTGCGCCTGCTGCACCGGACCACGCGCCGGGTCGGGCTGACCGAGCCGGGCGAGCGCCTGTTGCGCGAAGCCGCACCCGCCCTGGCGCGCATCGGCGGCGCGCTGCAGGCACTGGAGGAAAGCCGTGACGTGCCCGCCGGGCGCCTGCGCATCACCGCGCCGCGGATCGTGGTCGAACAGATGCTGCTGCCGCACCTGCCGGCGTTCTCCGCGCGCTTTCCCCATGTCGAGGTGGAACTGGCGGTGCAGGCGGCGCTGACCGACCTGGTGGCCGAGGGGTTCGATGCCGGCATCCGCCTGGGCGAATCGCTGGCCGATGGCATGGTGGCGGTGCCGCTGGGCCCGCCGCAGCGCCTGGTGGTCGTGGCCGCGCCGGACTACCTGCGCCGGCACCGGCCACCGGAAACGCCGCAGGCGCTGGCCGCGCATGCCTGCATTCGCTACCGGCGCAGCGATGGCCGGCTGATGCCGTGGGAGTTCACCCGCGACGGGCACGATTTCAGCATCGAGGTCGGTGGCGGGCCGATCTTCAACGACAGCGGGCTGGGCCGGCGCATGGCCATCGCCGGCCTCGGGCTGGCGCAGGTGTTCGAGGCGGCGGCGGCCGAGGACCTGGCCGCCGGCCGCCTGCTGCGCCTGCTCGACGCGTGGCAGCCGCCGTTCCCCGGCTTCCACCTGTACTACCCGTCGCGCGAGCAGCTCGCGCCCAAGCTGCGGGTGTTCGTCGATTTCATGCGCGACGCCAACGCGGTGTCGTCGTAACGTGCGCGCACGCCTGTCCACGAGCGGCACGGCCTTGTCGCCTGGTGGCCGGCACTGCAAGCTTGCGCACTCTCCCCATTGGCGATCCACCGCACCGGCATGCGCCCCACCGAACGCCTGTTGAACCGGCTCTGGGCCCATGAAAAGGCCAGCTACGGCCTGCGCGTGTCGATCGCGCTGTCCACGCTGATGGCCGTGTGCTGGTACCGCGGCGACCTGCAGCCGCTGCCGTCGCTGTTCCTGGGCACCATCGCCAGCGCCGTGGCCGAGACCGACGACAACGGCTGGGGCCGCAGCAAATCGGTGCTGTTGTCGCTGCTGTGCTTCGTCGCCGCCGCCGCCGCGGTCATCCAGCTGTTCGACTGGCCGCTGCCGTTCGTCGCGGCGCTGGCGCTGGCCGCCTTCGCCCTGACCCTGCTCGGCGCGCTGGGCGAACGCTACGCCTCCATCGGCCAGGCCACGGTGACCCTGGCGATCTACACCATGATCGCGATGGACCAGCACCGCGGCGCCGGCACCGATGCGGCCTGGCGCGACGTGGCGCAGATGCTGGCCGGCGCGGCGTGGTATGGCGCGCTGTCGATCCTGTGGACGGTGATGTTCGCCAACCGGCCGGTGCGCGAGCGGCTGGCGCGGCTGTTCGCCGAGCTCGGGCGCTACCTGCAGCTCAAGGCGGACCTGTTCGAACCGGTGCGCCACGGCGACCTCGAGGCGCGGCGGCTGGCGCTGGCCGAGCAGAACGTGCGCGTGGTCGAGGCGCTCAACGCGGCCAAGACCGCGATCCTCAGCCGCTTCGGCCGCTCCGGGCGCCCCGGGGTGCAGTCCGGGCTGTATTTCCGCCTGTACTACATGGCGCAGGATTTCCACGAACGCGCCAGTTCCTCGCACTATCCCTACGAAGCGCTGACCGAGGCGTTTTTCCACAGCGACGTGCTGTACCGCTGCCGGCGCCTGCTGTCGCTGCAGGGCGGCGCCTGCATGGCGCTGGGCCAGGCCATCCGCCTGCGCCAGCCGTTCGACTACGGCGAGCGCAACCGCCAGGCCGGGCAGGACCTGGAGCACTCGCTGCAGTACCTGCGCGACCAGCACAACCCGCACTGGCAGCGCCTGCTCGGCTCGCTGCAGCTGCTGGCGACCAACCTGTCCAGCATCGCGCGGCAGTTGTCCGAGGCGTCGCTGGCCGACACGCCACTGGAGGGCATCGACACCCGCCTGCGCGATTCCTCGCCGCACACCCTGCGCGAGATGGCCACCCGCCTGCGCCAGGCGCTGACGCCCGGCTCGGTGCTGTTCCGCCATGGCGTGCGCATCGCGCTGGCGCTGATCGCCGGGTACGCCGTGCTCAAGCTGGTGCACCCGAGCAACGGTTACTGGATCCTGCTCACCATCGTGTTCGTGTGCCGGCCGCACTTCGGCGCGACCCGGCTGCGGCTGGTGCAGCGCATCGGCGGCACCCTGTTCGGGCTGGGCGCGACCTGGGCGCTGATGCAGCTGTTCCCGGGCACCACCGTGCAGCTGCTGCTGGCACTGGCCGCGGCGCTGCTGTTCTTCGTCACCCGCACCGACCGCTACGTGATCGCCACCGCCGCGATCACCACCATGGCGCTGCTGTGCTTCAACCTGCTCGGCGACGGCTTCGTGCTGATCTGGCCGCGGCTGCTGGATACGCTGATCGGCTGCGTGATCGCCGCCGCCGCCTCGCTGCTGATCCTGCCCGACTAGCAGGGGCGGCGCCTGCACCGGGTGATGGCGCAGGTGATCGCCACCAGCGCCCGCTACCTGGACGAGGTACTGGGCCAGTACCGCAGCGGCATGCGCGACGACCTGCCCTACCGCATCGCCCGCCGCGACATGCACAACGCCGACGTCGCGCTGTCGGTGGCGCTGTCCAACATGCTGCGCGAGCCGGGCTACGCGCGCGGCAACCTGGATGCGGGGTTCCGCTTCCTGGCGCTGTCCAACACCCTGCTCGGCTACCTGTCCGCGCTCGGCGCGCACCGTGCGCGCGCGACGGTGACCGACGATCCCCTGGTCAGCCATGCACAGCAGTGCCTGCAACTGGCGCTGGCCGGACTGTCGGCCGCACTCGCCGAGCGGCGGCCGGTGCCGGCGGCCGAGGTCGATGAGGCCGCGCTGGCGGATACGCTGGAGCAGTTGCCCGGCGACAGCGACGACAAATCGCGGCTGGTACGCACCCAGCTGGCGCTGATCCTGCGCCTGCTGCCGCGGCTGCGCGCGGCCGCGGATGAAGCGGTGGGAGCGCCGGCGCCCGCCACGCCGGCGACACCGCTGGCCTAGTGCCGCCCAGACGCGCGCGGCATCGCCAGCAGTGCCGCCAGCGCCAGCGCGATGCCCACCGCGCACACGCCATTCCAGCCGTACCGGGTCCAGGCCTGCGTGCCCAGCGCCGAACCGGCCGCGCCGCCGATGAAGTAGCAGGTCATGTAGGCCGCGGTGATGCGGCTGCGGGCGCTTTCGTCCAACCGGTAGATCGTGCTCTGGTTGTCGATGTGCACCGCCTGCACCGCCACGTCCAGCGCCAGCACGCCCACCACCAGCGCGGCCAGCGAGACCGGCGCCAGCAGCAGCACCCCCCAGGACAGCAGCAACACCACCAGGCCGCCACCGGTCACCAGGCGGCCATGGCCGCGGTCGCTCAGGCGCCCGGCGCGGCTGGCGGCCAGCGCACCGGCGGCGCCGACCAGCCCGAACAGGCCGATGCTGGCGATGGAGTAGCCATAGGCCGGCCCGGACAGCAGGAACGCCAGCGGCGTCCAGAACACGCTGAAGCCGGCGAACAGCAGCGCACCCAGCAATGCGCGCCGGCGCAGCACCGGTTCGTCGCGCAGCAGCGCCAGCACCGAGGCGAGCAGGCGCGGATACGACAGCGTCGCCTGCGGCCGGTAGGCCGGCAGCGCGCGGGCCAGCGCCAGTGCCATGAGCAGCAGTGCCGCACCGGCAACCCAGTACACGGTCTGCCAGGTGCCGATCCCGGCCAGCACGCCCGAGGCGGTGCGCGCCAGCAGGATGCCCAGCAGCAGGCCGGCCATCAGCGTGCCGACCACGCGCCCGCGCCGTTCCGGCGCCGCCAGCGTCGCCGCGTGCGGGATGATCACCTGTGCGGCCACCGCGCACAGGCCGCTGAGCGCGGTACCGGCCAGCAGTTGCGCGAAATGGCCGGCGCTGGCGCTGACCAGCAACCCCAGCGCCGCCAGCACGAACAGCGCCACGATCAGCCGGCGCCGCTCCAGGCGGTCGCCCAGCGGCACGATCAGCAACAGGCCCGCGGCATAGGACAGCTGCGCGACGGTCACCACCCAGCCCACCGTGCCGGCGCCCAGCCCGAACGCACCGCCCAGCAGCTGCAGCAGCGGCTGGGCGTAATAGTTGCTGGCCACGATCAGCCCGGTGGCCGCCGCCAGCAGCATGACCCGCCGCTGGCTGAGCGCGTTGGCACGGGGGGAGTGGGTGGACATCACGGCCTCGGTCGGGGGGAGCAGGCGGCAAGTCTGTGGCGGGGCCTTCCATGACACAAATGTATTGTCATCATCCACTTCATCTGTTTGATTGATGGCATGTTCACCCTGCGCCAGCTGGAATTCGTGGTCGCCGTCGCCGAGGAAGGCGGGTTCACCGCGGCGGCGGCGCGCTGCCACACCGTGCAGTCGGCGCTGAGCCACCAGGTGGCGCGGCTGGAGGAGGCTTTCGGTGCGCGCCTGTTCGAGCGCGGCCACCGCCAGGTGCGGCCCACCGCCGCCGGCGAGGTATTCCTGCGCAACGCCCGGCTCACCCTGCAGGCCGCCGACCGCCTGCAGGAGGAGATGGCGCTGGCGCTGGGCACGGTGCGCGGGCGCATCCGCATCGGCCAGATCACCGCGCTCACCGTGGTCGACGTCCCCGACCTGCTGGCCCGGTTCCGGGGCGCGTATCCGGCCGTGGACGTGCACCTGCGCGTGGGCATGAGCGAGGAGCTGCTGGCCGAGCTGGCCGAGGGCAGGCTGGACGTGGCCCTGGTCGGCGTCGGCCCGCAGGTGCCGCTGCCGGCGCAGCACCGCCTGCTCGACGAGGAAGGCCTGTCGCTGCTGCTGCCGCGCGGGCATGCATTGGCGGCGATGCAGCGGGTGCCGCTGCCCGCGCTCGACGGCGTCCCGCTGGCGGCGCTGGTTCCCGGCGCCGGCGTGCGCCGGATGATGGACGACGCCCTGCGCGAGCGCGGCGTCGCGCCGCGGCTGCAGTACGAGGTCAGCCATGGCGAACTGCTGCGGCAACTGGTGGCCGCCGGGCTCGCGGTCGCGGCGATCCCGGACAGCATGGCCGCGCGCATGCAGGGGGTGGACGTGCGCCCGCTGGCCGAGCCGTTCCGCTTCCGCACCTGCGCGGTCTGGCGCGCCGATCCCACGCCCGCCGCGCGCGCCCTGCTCGACCTGTTGCCCGCCGCCGCGACGCACGGGCCGCGCATCGAACCTGCTAAGGTGCGCCGCAAACCAAGGAACCCACGTGGCCGGCCATAACCAGTTCGCGCTGCTCGGACAGCGCCGCTTCCTGCCGTTCTTCATCGTCCAGGCGCTGGGCGCCTTCAACGACAACGTGTACCGCCAGGCGATCATCGGCCTGCTGTTCTTCCTCGGCGTCAGCACCAAGGAACGCAGCATCTACGCCATGCTCGCGCCGGCGATCTTCATCCTGCCCTACTTCCTGTTCTCGGCGCTGGCCGGCCAGTTCGCCGAGAAGCTGGAGAAGCAGCGGCTGATCGTCATCACCACCACGATGGAAATCGTGATCATGTCGCTGGCCGCGCTGGGCTTCCTCACCCAGAGCATGCCGGTGCTGCTGGTGGCGCTGTTCTGCACCGGCATGCAGTCCACCCTGTTCGGCCCGGTGAAGTACTCGGTGCTGCCGTCCATCCTCAAGCCGGAGGAGCTCACCGGCGGCAATGGCCTGGTCGAGATGGGCACCTCCATCTCCATCCTCGGCGGCATGATCGTCGGCGGCATGATCTTCACCCTGGCCGGCAGCCACGGCCCGGTCGTGGCATCGGTGGCGGTGATCGCGCTGGCGGTGGCCGGCAACATCGCCGCGCGGCTGATCCCGAAAGTGGATGCCGGCGCGCCGGACCTGAAGATCGACTGGAACCCGCTGTCCGAATCGCTGGCCGTGCTGCGCATGGCCAGGAAGCAGAAGGCGGTGCGCAACGCGGTGCTGGGCGTGTCCTGGTTCTGGTTCGTCGGCACCGTCCTGACCTCGCAGCTGCCGACCTACGCCGAGATCAACCTGGGCGGCGGCTCGACCCTGTACATCTTCGCCCTGGCGCTGTTCTCGGTGGGCACCGGCACCGGCTCGCTGCTGTGCGAAAAGCTGTCCGCGCGCACCGTCGAGATCGGCCTGGTACCGCTGGGCGCGTTCGGCATGAGCGCGTTCCTGTTCGACCTGTACTTCGCCCGCACCGGCGCGGTGGCGGTGAGCGGGCTGGACGTGGCCGGCTTCCTGCGCCAGCCCGGCAGCGCGCGCATCGTCGTCGACCTGCTCGGCATCGGCCTGTTCACCGGCCTGTTCGTGGTGCCGCTGTTCGCGCTGATCCAGAGCCGCACGCCGAAGTCGGAGATGTCGCGCGTGTTCGCCGCGCTCAACATCCAGAACTCCGGCTTCATCGTGCTGGCGGCGATGGCCGGCCTGCTCACCCAGAGCGTGCTGGGCTGGAGCGTGCCGCAGCTGTTCCTGGCCCTGGCCATCGCCAACGTGCTGGTCGCCAGCTACATCTTCAGCATCGTGCCCGAGTTCCTGATGCGCTTCCTGAGCTGGGTGATGGTGCGCGCGCTGTACCGCCTGCGCCGCACCGGCATCGAGGAACACGTGCCCGACGAGGGCGCGGCGCTGATCGTCTGCAACCACGTCAGCTACATGGACGCGCT
Organism: Stenotrophomonas acidaminiphila; assembly: GCF_014109845.1. NCBI lineage: Bacteria > Pseudomonadati > Pseudomonadota > Gammaproteobacteria > Lysobacterales > Lysobacteraceae > Stenotrophomonas > Stenotrophomonas acidaminiphila. Next base: position 182,791 of record NZ_CP043567.1, read on the forward strand.
GATCCTGGCCGCGGTGATCCCGCGCCCGGTGCGCTTCGTCATGTACTACCGGATCTTCAACATCCCGGTGATGCGCTGGATCTTCCGCACCGCCAAGGCCATTCCCATCGCCAGCCCCAAGGAGGACGCCGAACTGATGCAGCGCGCGTTCGACGCCATCGATGCGGCGCTGGCGGAAGGCGAGCTGGTCTGCATTTTCCCCGAGGGCGCACTGACCCGCGACGGCGACATCGCCCGGTTCCGCTCCGGGGTGGAGAAGATCCTGGCCCGGCGGCCGGTGCCGGTGGTGCCGCTGGCGCTCAAAGGCATGTGGAGCAGCATGTGGAGCCGGCGCGACACGCGCCTGGGGCGGATGCGGGTACCGCGCCGCTTCCGCGCCCACATCGAAGTGGCCGCCGCCCCCACGGTCGACGGCACGGCCACCGACGCGGCGGCGCTGGAGGCCCGGGTACGGGCGCTGCGCGGCGACGACGCCTGACCGGCTTACCGTCTGCCCGGCAAATCGCTACGCTATCCCTCCAGACGCGGCTGCAGGGATTGCACGGCACCCGCCGACACCGAGGAAACATGGACATCCCACCGCCCCCTCCCGCCGCTCCCGCGCCGCAGCAGGTGCACCACTACTACCACCCGCAGAAGTCCGGTGGCGTGGCGGCCCTGCTGGAAGTGCTGCCGGGGCTGTTCCTGCAGACGTTCGGCATCGGCCACATGTACGCCGGCAATGTCGGCACCGGCCTGATCATCATGTTCGGCTACTGGGCGCTGACCTTGGTCAACATCCTGCTGTGCTTCGTCTTCATCGGCTTCATCACCTGGCCGCTGTGCTGGGTCGCGGCCATGATCCTCTCGTCGCTGACCGCGGCGAACGCCTGCAAGTCACGCTGATCGCAACCCCATCGGAGAACCCATGAATACCGTCAATCCCGCCAGCAGCATCCCCAACCACCTGGCCTGGTCGATCATCGCCACGGTCCTGGCCACCTGCCTGTGCTGCCCGCTGGGCCTGGTGGGCATCGTCGCCATCGTGTTCTCCAGCAAGGTGAACAACCTGCTGAGCCAGGGCGACATCGACGGCGCCCGCCGCGCCTCCAACAACGCCAAGACCTGGTGCTGGGTGGCTACCGCGCTGGCCATCATCGGCGTGGTGTTCAACGCCATCTACTTCGCCATGGGCGGTGCCGCCGCCTACATGGAAATGCTGCAGAAATACCAGTAAGCCGTGGCGCTGCTGCTCGGAACCCGGCACAAGCTCGCGCTGGCGGGGGTCGCACTGGCGATCCCCGCCGGCATCTGGCTGCTGTGGCATTTCGATCCGAACGTCGAGGGCAACCCGTTCCCGCCCTGCATGTTCCTGGCCTTCACCGGCTACTACTGCATCGGCTGCGGACTGACCCGCGCGCTGCACGCGCTGGCCCACGGCGACCTGCTGCGCGCGTTCTCGATGAACCCACTGGGCCTGGTGACCCTCGCCCTGGTCCCGCTGATGGTGCTCTGGTCCGCCGGCTGGAACCCGCGCTGGCTGCAGCCGCTGATGCGGGTGGTGATGGCGCCGAAGCTGTGGCTGGCGGTACTGCCGGCCTACTGGGTCGCCCGCAACCTGCCCTGGTACCCGTTCACCCTGCTCGCGCCGGGCTGAAAGACAGCGCTGCGCGCCGGCGCTCCCATCCGCGCGACGTACCCGGCACCTCCACCGGCCAATGCCGTGCGCACCGGCCGCCACCGCTGCGCGACCCTACCCGCCGCAGGGGGCTCACCCCACCCAGCCGGCGATGATCAACAGCGCCAGCAGCGCCATCCACAACAGCAGCATGCGCCAGACCATGCTCATCGCATCGCGCAGTTCGGGATGGCGTTCGGCGTGCGGGACCAGGCCGGCCTCGCGCGCATCGGCCGCATCCTCGGCCAGCTCCATGCCGACGCCGGCACGCGCGGCCTCGCCCAGGAAGCCCAGGTCCAGCGCCCAGCGGTTGCCACCGGCACGGCGCCAGGCCGAGAACACCGTGTCGAAATTGCCGACCAGTGCCATCGACAGCGTCATCAACTGGGCCACCGGCCATTCCAGCAGGGCCAGCGCCCAGGCGCCCGTCCCGCGGGCTTCGGCCGCCACGCCAGCGGCGATCGGACCGTGCACGGACTGCACCAGCAGGCGGTACAGCACCGCACCCAGCGGGCCCAGCAGCAGGAACCAGAACAACGGCGCGAACCAGCGCCGCAGCGCGTTGTACAGGGTCGCGTCGACCAGCGTGGGCACATCCTCGCGCAGGCTGCCGCCGGCAGACTGGAGCTGGGCGACCGCCGCGTCGTGGGCTGCCGCATCCTCCGCGTCGATGACCGCCTCGACATCGCGGTCCAGGTCGCGCGGCCCCCAGCACAGCGCCAGCACCGCCATGCCGAACAGCAGCGACGGCAGCCCGTGCAGGTGCCCGGCCAGCAGCCATTGCACCGCCGCCGCCAGCAGCACGCACGGGGCGATGGCCAGCAGCAGGCCGAAGCGGCCGGCGTTGCTGCCGCCTTCATGTACCTGCAGCCAGCCCAGCCAGCGCCCGAACCAGCGCCAGTCGCGCAGGGCCGCCATCGGCGCGGGCGCCAGATGGCCAAGGACCAGTGCCGCGATCACTGCTACCAGGGTCGTGAACATGCGATTCCTCCGGGTCCTGATTGTAGGCCCCGCCAAGGCCGTGCGTGCCGATGCCCGCGACGGCCCGCTGCCGGCCTCATGGCTGCCGGCGCCGGTACCAGTCTTCGATCAGCGTACGTGCGATCGAGATCCGCGGCGACAGCAGGATGCCCTGGCCGTCGTCGGCCTGCTCGCGCCGCAGCGCGGCGCCGATTTCCTCGGCGTCGAACCAGCGCGCATCCTCGAGTTCGCCGTCCACCTGGGGGACGTCGCCATGGGCGGTGGCCCGGAAACCGACCATCAGCGCCCCCGGGAAGGGCCACGGCTGGGTGCACAGGTAGTCGGCCTGGATCACCCGCACCCGGGTTTCCTCGAACACTTCGCGCGCCACGGTCTGCTCGAAGGTCTCGCCCGGTTCGACGAAACCGGCCACCACCGACCAGCGCCGCGGCGCCCAGCTGGCCTGGCGGCCGAGCAGCAGGCGGCCGTCATGTTCGACCGCGACGATGACCGCCGGGTCCACCCGCGGGTAATGCTCGGTGCCGCACTGGCCGCAGCGGCCGATGAAACCGCCACGCCCGAACACCACCGCGGCGCCGCAGACGCCGCAGAAGCGGTTGCGCGAATGCCAGTACGACATGCCGCGCGCGTAGCAGAACACGCCCGACGCGTCGGCCGGCCATTCGGCGGCGGCGCGGCGCAGGTCGATACGCCCTGGCGCCCGCACCCCGACCATCGCCGCCTCGACCACGAACCACGCGCGCTTGTGCTGCATGCCCAGGAAGATGGCCGTGCCCGGGCCACCGCCCAGTTCGCGGCCGCTGGTCAGGAACGGCTGCCCCTCGGCATCGGCGAAGGCGGTGCCATCGGCATCGAGCACCAGCACACGGGCGTCGGGCCACAGCCGCGCCAGCGCATCGGCGTCGTCGCGCAGCGCATCGGCGCGATCCAGCGCGGCGCCGGCGAAGGCGTGTGCATGGAAGGAAGAGTCGAAAGCATGCATCGTCGGCAGACTACCGGCAAACCACCGTGGCGAGAAGCTGCCCGCGTCCGCGGGGATGCGCGCGCGCCCGCGGCATGGCGCCGGGCTCAGACGGCGAAACTGCTGCCGCAGCCGCAGGTCGTGCGGGCGTTGGGATTGCGGATCACGAACTGCGCCCCGGTGAGGCTTTCCGAGTAATCGACCTCGGCGCCCATCAGGTACTGCAGGCTCAGCGGATCCACCAGCAGGGTCACGCCGTCGGTGACCACCGCCAGGTCATCGTCGGCCCGGTTCTCGTCGAACTCGAAGCCGTACTGGAAGCCGGAACAGCCGCCCCCCTGGATATAGACGCGCAGCGCCAGGGCAGCGTTGCCCTCCTCGCGGATCAGCTCGCTCACCTTGGCCGCGGCGGCCGGGGTGAAGTTCAGCGGGCGATCGAGGGACTGGTAATCGGGGGCGGCCGTTGCGCCGGGCAGGGAAACGAGCGTGCTCATGCGCCCAGCATGGGGACGCCCGCGCGCCGATTCAAGCCTCCGCCGCTTCAGCCTGCGCCTGCAGCGCCGCCGCCTCGGGCGAAGGCAGCGCGGCCATCGCCGTGGCATGCACCAGGCGGCCGTTGAGCTGGGCGCCGGCGCCCATCTCCACCACCTGGTAGTGGACGTTGCCGTTGACCCGCGCGGTGGGGGTCAGCTCGATGCGCTCGCCGGCATGGACGTCGCCGTCCATGCGCCCGCTGAGCACCACCACCGAGGCACGGACCTCGCCGTCGATGTGGCCCTGCTCGGCCAGGGTCAGCACCGCCTTGGCGCCCTCCTCGGCGATCACCCGGCCCTCGATGCGCCCTTCCACGTACAGGCCGCCGCTGAACATCACGTCGCCACGGATCACCACCTGCGGCCCGATCAGGGCGTCCACGACCAGGTGGCTGTCGCGGCTGGACTTGTTCTTGAACATCACTGCTCCCCTCTGCCGTTGCCGGCGAGTTTCCAATCGAATGTCTGTGTCGCGCTCCCCCCGGGCCCGGTCAACGAGACTCGCACACGTTGCGGGGTGAAATCCTTGGGCAGCATCACGCTGCCGTCCAGGCGCTGGAAATACCGGAACGAATAGGCCTGCCCGGGCACATCACGGCGCTGGTGGAGCTCGTCCCAGGTCACCGTCGCCAGCTTGCCGCCCTTGACCCCTTCCACCGAGAACCGCATCTGCCCCTGGCTGATAGCGCCCCTGTTCAGATTCTGCGTCAGCACCACGCTGTAGTGCCAGGTGCCGGCGGCTTCGGCGGAGAACTCCACCGAATGCGCATTCAGCCCCTTGCGCTGGCTGGTGGCGCCCACCAGGCGCTCGTAGAACGCGACGTCCGCGCGCAGCCCGGCGATCTCCTCGTCGCGCTCGGCCAGCGATGCCTGCACCTCGGCATTGGCCGCGCGGCTGATCTTGTCCGACGCCTCCAGCGTGGCCTGGCGCTGCCGCAGCTCCTCGATCTGGGCGCGCTGCGCGGCGACGGTACGCTCGCTCTGGCGCAGGCGCTCGCGCAACCCGCCGGCATCGGGCGAGGCGTAGCGGGCGGCCAGCCAGCCCACCAGCAGCAGCGACAGCAGCCAGGCGACGGCGAGGACGGCCAGCCGCACCCACGCCGATCGCTGCGGCGTTCCCCGCAGGGTGATCTGGAAACGCGACGGGGATCGATTGCTCATGGCGTTACATGACCGGTGCCGGATCCTGCGCGAAGCGGCACCTTCGCTCCGGTTGAAACGGCCTGGCAGTGTAAACGACTCCCGGCACGGCCCGCCGGGAACTGGCAATCGCCCGGGGCATGGTCGATAGTTGCGATCCTGCTCACAGTTCCCGCGCGAGTCCGCGACCATGACCGAAGCCCACGTTTTCGTCATCGGCATCCTGCTGGCCTGGCTGGCCGGCATCCGCGTGTACCTGACCGTGTTCGGCGTCGGCCTGGCCGGCGTGCTGGGCTGGGTCGAGCTGCCGCCGGCGCTGCAGGCCACGCAGTCATGGTGGGTGCTGGGCACCTCGGCCGCGCTGGCGGCCACCGAATTCTTCGCCGACAAGATCCCCGGCGTGGATTCGATCTGGGACCTGCTGCAGACCCTGGCGCGGGTACCGGCCGGCGCCTTCCTGGCCGCGGCGACCCTTTCCCCCGACGGCCAGCTCGGTGCCGGCGCGCTCGCTGCCGGTGCCGGCGTGGCACTGGCCAGCCATGGCCTGAAGGCCGGCACCCGGGCGCTGCTGAACACCTCACCGGAACCGGCCAGCAACTGGGCCGCATCGGTGGCCGAGGACGGCGTGGTGATCGCCGGCCTGGCGCTGGCACTGGCCCACCCGTGGCTGGCGCTGGCACTGGTGGTCGGCGCAAGCCTGCTGGGCGCGCTGACCGTATGGCTGGTCTGGCGCACGCTCTGGCGCGGGGTCAAGCGCCTGTTCGCCGCGCCACCGCCGGCCGCGCCACCGGCGACGGCCAGGGACCATTCGCTGCCACCGGCTCGTTGACCGCATAATCCACGGCATACGGGGAGTACCGATGGCAAGCAACGACACACCTACTTCCACCGCCCGCCTGACGCGCGCGGAGGTCCCGCCGGCAGACTACTGGCAGCGCTGGAGCGTGGAGAATGCGCCGCCGGCCGACGCGGTCCGCGCGCATATCGCCGCCGCCCCGGCCGCCACGCCGGAACCGGGCCAGGCTGCCGCCGCCGAAACGCCCTATCGCGTGCTGATCGTCGAGGACGACCGCTCGCAGGCGCTGTTCGCGCAGAGCGTGCTGCACGGTGCCGGCATGCAGGCGATCGTGCAGATGGACGCCGAGGGCGTGCAGCAGGCGATCGTCGAGCACCGCCCCGACCTGATCCTGATGGACCTGCACATGCCCGGGCTCGATGGCATGCGGCTGACCGCGCTGATCCGCCAGAACCCGCACCAGCAGCTGCTGCCCATCGTGTTCCTGACCGGCGACCCCGACCCCGAGCGCCAGTTCGAGGTGCTCGACAGCGGCGCCGACGATTTCCTCACCAAGCCGATCCGCCCGCGCCACCTGGTCGCGGCGGTAGCCAACCGCATCCGCCGTTCGCGCCAGCAGGCGCAGGGCACGGCCGAAGGGGTGGCGCTGAGCAACCCGGAGACCGGCCTGCCCACGCGGCACAACCTGATGCTGCAGCTGGATGCGGCACTGGCCGCGTCCGAGCACGGCGGGCTGATGTTCATCGAGATCGCCAGCGCGCTGGGCCTGCGCGAACGCTATGGCTATGCCGCCTTCGAGCGGCTGATGGTGCAGGCCGGCCGGCGCCTGGCCGAAGCCGCGCGCCCGCACCTGCTGGCACGGTTGAACGACAACAGCTTCCTGCTGCTGGGCCGCGGCATGGACGAGGACGCGGTCGATGCGCTGGCGCGCTCGGTACGCCAAGCCCTGTCCGCGCACCCGTTCGTGGTGCGCGATGACGAATCGCTGCACCTGCGCTGCGCCGTCGGCCATGCCCGCCTGTCGCAGGGTTTCGAGGACGCCGGCATCGCCCTGGAGGCGGTCGAACGCACCGCCCTGCAGGCGCGGCTGCTCGCCGACGGCGTGGCCGCCTATCAGGGCAACGGCGATGCCGCCGCGCAGGAACACCTGGCCCTGCTGGAAGGCCAGATCGAGCTGGCCTACCAGCCGATCGTGGCCGTCGCCGGCAGCGACACCGCGCAGTACCAAGTGCTGCTGCGCCTGCGGCGCAACGACGGCACCCTGCTCTCGGCCGGCCAGGTGATTCCGGCGGCCGAGGCGGCCGGGCGCATCGGCGACCTCGACCAGCAGGTGCTCGACCATGCGCTGGGGCTGCTGCACCGCTACCAGCACGCCGTGCCGCCGATGCGGCTGTTCGTGTCGCAGTCGCTGCGCAGCCTCGCCCGCGAGGCATTCGCCGGCTGGCTGCTCAAGGCCATCGCCGACCGGCAGATCGCCGGCAGCTCGCTGGTCATCGACGTGCGCCTGGGCGACGCGCTGGTACACGCGGTGACGCTGCAGCAGTTCTGCGAACGGCTGATGCCCGCCGGCGTGCAGTTCTGCCTGAGCCAGTTCGAACCCGGCGACGAGGCCAACGCGCTGATGACCCAGCTGCCGCTGGGCTTCGTGCGCATGGCCGGGCGTTTCGCCGGCAGCCACGCCAGCCAGCAGCTGCGCGACGAACTGCGCGGCGCGATCGACGCCGCGCACCGCGCCGGGCTGCAGATCATCGGCCAGCAGATCGAGGATCCACAGGCCGCCGCCGCGATGTGGATGAGCGGCATCGACTTCATCCAGGGCAACGTGGTGCAGTCGGTCGGCAGCGAACTGGACTTCGACTTCCAGAACACGGTGCTCTGAGATGCAGGCAGCCAACCGCTGGGCCATGGCTTCGGCGATGCTCGCGGTGGCCGCCGGCGTGGCGCAGTGGCTGCCGCCGCCGGTACCGGCGCAGATCGTCGCCACCGCCCTGGCCGCGCTCGCCTGCCTGTGCGCGCTGCTGGCGGCGCTCGCCGCGCGCGCCCTGGCCGACACGTCCGCCGCATTCGCGCAGCGCTCCCGCGACAACGAGCGCGAGCTGCAGCGCCTGCGCCAGGAACAGCAGCGCCATGTCCAGCTCGAGCAGCAGCTGCTGCAGGCCAAGCAGGATGCCGAGGCGGCAATGCTGGCCAAGGGCGAGTTCCTGGCCACCATGAGCCACGAGATCCGCACCCCGCTCAACGGCATCATCCCGATGCTGGAAATGGTCGCGCAGGGGCCGCTGGCCGCCGAACAGCGCGAGATGCTCAACACCGCCAGCGAGAGCTCGCGGGCGTTGTTCCGCATCGTCGACGACATCCTCGACTACTCCAAGCTCGAAGCGCAGCGGCTGGAGCTGGAGATCACCACGTTCAACCTGCGCGAGCTGCTGGATTCGCTGCTGCAGCTGATGCAGCGCTCGGCCGCGCACAAGGGACTGGACATCACCCTGGCGCTCGACCCGGCGGTGCGGCTGGCGGTGCGCGGCGACCCGGTGCGCCTGCGCCAGGTGCTCAGCAACCTGATGGTCAACGCGATCAAGTTCACCGAACGCGGCGGCATCCAGGTGCAGGTGCGGCGCATGGGCGAGACCAATGCGCAGCACCTGCTGCGCTTCGAGGTCCGCGATACCGGCATCGGCATCGACGCCGACCAGCAGGAGCGCCTGTTCAGCGCCTTCACCCAGGCCGACGCCTCGACCACCCGCCTGTACGGCGGCACCGGCCTGGGCCTGGCCATCTGCAAGCGCATCATCGACCTGATGCATGGCCGCATCGGCCTGGACTCGGTGCCCGGCCAGGGCTCGACCTTCTGGTTCGAGATCCCGCTGCTCAAGGTGATCGGCGACCTGCGCGCGCCGGCGCACGGCGCCCACCCGCGGGTGCTGCTGGTGTCCACCGACGCGCGCCTGCGCCAACGGCTGGAGCTGGTCCTGCCGAACTGGGGGTTCGAGGTGCGCAGCGTGGACACGGTGCACGAAGCGCTGGACCTGCTGCGCGCGGGGGGCTCGCCGCAGCCCTGGCACGCCGTCATCGGCGACCTGCCGTCGCTGCGCCTGGGCGTGGCGGCGCTGCAGCGGGCCGGCGGCGACCACCGCCTGGTCTGGCTGCAGGACGACGCACCGCTGCCGTCCGAACTGCGCGACAGTCCACGCGTGGTATCGCGCCAGGCGACGGATGCGGCGCTGCGCGCGGCGTTGACGGAGCCGGCCACCACCGCGCCGGCCAGCGGCCAGGCCGCGCCTTCCGTGGCGGCGGAAGTGGCGCCGGCTGCCCCGGCATCGCTGGAGCGCGCGCGCGGACTGGCCGGTGCGCGGGTGCTGCTGGTCGAGGACAATCCGGTCAACCTGCTGGTGGCGCAGAAGCTGCTGGGCGTGCTCGGCTGCGAAGTGGAGACCGCCATCAACGGCCAGCTCGCGCTGGACAAGCTGCACGCCGCGGCGTACCAGGCCGTGCTGATGGACTGCCAGATGCCGGTGCTGGACGGTTACGCCGCCACCCGCCGCTGGCGCGAGCACGAGACCGCCACCCAGGCCACGCGCCTGCCGATCATCGCCATGACCGCCAACGCCATGGCCGGCGACCGCCAGCGCTGCCTGGACGCGGGAATGGACGACTACCTGTCCAAGCCCATTTCGCGCGAAGGCCTGCAGGCCTGCCTGCTGCGCTGGTGCGGGCCCGCGCCGACCGCTGGCGACGAACCGCCGCAGGCGGCACCGGCCCAGCTCGAGGAAGCCCCGGCTTCGGCCGTGCAGGCCACCACCCTGCCGGTGCTCGACCGCGAGGTGCTGGACGAACTGCGCGAGATCGCCGGCGCCGAGACCGCCACCATCATCGACGTGTTCCTCGACGACACCACCCCGCTCGTGCGCCAGCTGCAGGAGGCCGCGGTCGCACCCGACCTGGACCAGCTGCGCGAACTGGCGCACAGCCTCAAGTCGGCCAGCGCCAATGTCGGCGCCCTGGCCCTGTCGGCGGCGGCGCGCCGGGTCGAACTGGCCGCCCGGTCCGGCAAGCTGGAACGCCCGGCGGTGATGGTCGCGCTGATCATTGCCGAGTTCGCCCGCGCGCGACTGGCGCTGATCGGCTACCAGTCGGACATCCGCGGCGAACGGGCCCTGCAGGCCTGAGCCCGGCTCGCGCGCATGCGCGCGTCGCGCCCGGACACGCGTGCGGGCAAGGAGAGTGGGATCACCGCCGCGCGGCAGCACCGCACTACGCAGCTGACGGATGCCGTGGCAGCACGGCAGCAACGGCGGCGCGGCCGCCGTTGACGGGACCCGGCAACGCCCGGCGCGGCGCCGGGCCGGAGGCTCAGTCGTCCAGCTTGGTCAGCAGGTAGTTCGGCTCGCCGATGCGCTCGATCAGGTCCAGCTGCGTTTCCAGCCAGTCGATGTGCTCTTCCTCGGAGTCGAGGATCTTCACGAACAGCTCGCGGCTGACGTAGTCGCCGATGCTCTCGGCGTAGGCCACCGCCTCGCGCAACACCGCCACCGCCGAGGTTTCCAGCGCCAGGTCGCAGCGCAGGATCTCGACCGGACTCTCGCCGATGCGCAGCTTGCCCAGCGCCTGGAAGTTCGGCAGCCCCTCGAGGAACAGGATGCGGTCGGACAATGCGTCCGCATGCTTCATCTCGTCGATGGATTCCTTGTACTCGTGCTCGGCCAGCTCCTTCAGGCCCCAGTTCTTCAGCATCTTGGCGTGCAGGAAGTACTGGTTGATCGCGGTCAGCTCGTTGTAGAGCACCTTGTTGAGGAACTCGATGACCTTGGCGTCGCCTTTCATGGGGGTTGCTCCTGCACGCATTGAACGCGCGCACTGTAGCGTCACGCGTGCGCTGATGAAGGAACGCGAATCGTACGCATTGGTCCGTCCGCAACGGCGGACCTGCCCGCCACGGTCACGCCGCGGCTGCGCGCCGCGACGGAATTCAGGCCACCCTGGCCAGGCCGAGCATCGGCAGCGGCAGGTCGTGCACCGCGCGTGCCGTGGCCAGGAGCTCGCCCGCCATCTCCAGGCAGGAACCGCAGCTGGAACCGCAGCCGGTACGCATCGTCAGTTCGGCAACCGAACTGCAGCCGTTGTCGGCCGCTTCGCGGATCTGGTGGTCGGTGACACCGTTGCAGATGCAGACGTACACGGGGGCGATGGACAGGACCGGCCGGGAGTGGCCGGAAGCCATTTCAACGAAAACGAGAACGATTGTCAATTAAAATGCTGAATCGTTCTCGATCAGGCGGTGGCCGTCAGGCCGTCAGGCCGTCGGCCCCTCGCCCTGCGCCTTCCGCGGCCAATAGCCGCGCTTGCGCGAACGCTTGCGCGGGCGCTCATGACCCGCAGCGTGGCCGGGCATCCACGCCTCCTGGGCGCTCTTCGGCATCGCCGTCACCCCTTGCCCGGCGATACCCTGCGCCAACGGCGCCAGATGCCGCAGCGCGCGCGCATAGACGCCGCGCTTGAACATGACCACATGCTCGACGGGATACCAGAAATCCACCCATCGCCAATGGTCGAACTCGGGGGCCTCGGTATGGTCCAGGCGCACATGGCCCTCGTCGCCGGTCAGCCGCAGCAGGAACCAGACCTGCTTCTGGCCGATGCAGACCTGCTTCTCGGTACGGCGGATGGCGCGGCTGGGCAACCGGTAGCGAAGCCAGCCCGGGGTAGCCCCGAGCACTTCGACATGTTCAGGCAACAGGCCGGTTTCTTCCTGCAGCTCGCGATACATGGCCTCGACCGGCGTCTCGTCGGAGTTCATCCCACCCTGCGGGAACTGCCAGCCATCCCGGCGCACGCGTCGTGCCCAGAACACCTGTCCGTCTTCCCGCATCAGCACGATGCCGACGTTCGGTCGATAGCCGTCCGGATCGATCACGATGCGGACTCCTAAATATTTCTACTGGCTTGGACTCTGCCATGGCCGCTGCAATGCCACAAGCGCGGAAAAAACAGTTGACAGGCAAGCCGCCGATACGCAGAATTGCGGGCTCCCTGAGGCTATGTAGCTCAGCCGGTTAGAGCACAGCACTCATAATGCTGGGGTCGGTGGTTCGAGTCCACCCATAGCCACCAAGGGAGCAGGAGCCCGGCTCCTGAAAGCCACAGCCCCGTCGCCAAGCGGTAAGGCATCTGACTCTGACTCAGACATTCGGAGGTTCGAATCCTTCCGGGGCTGCCAGATATCAAAAGACCAGATCGAAAGATCTGGTCTTTTTTTGCCCGTTACAGCGGTCTCGCCACGCCTGCTGGCCTCGACCGTCACGGCATGCGATAATCCACCCCTGCCTAGCCCCGTCGCCAAGCGGTAAGGCACCTGACTCTGACTCAGGCATTCGGAGGTTCGAATCCTTCCGGGGCTGCCAAATACCAAAGGCCTGATCGAAAGATCAGGCCTTTCTTTTTGCCCCCATCGGCCATCGGCAGGCACGTCCGCCGGGCGGCCGCGCACGCGGGCCTTCACGCCATCCCGGAACGACAAAAGCCCGGCCGAGGCCGGGCTTTTGTTTTCCCAGCGGGATCCCGGAGGATCCCACGCCAGGCGCGATGGATCAGCGCTTGGAGAACTGGGTGGCGCGGCGGGCCTTGTGCAGACCAACCTTCTTGCGCTCGACTTCGCGGGCGTCGCGGGTCATGAAGCCGGCCTTGCGCAGCTCGGACTTCAGGCCTTCGTCGTACTCGACCAGGGCGCGGGCGATGCCCAGGCGGATCGCACCGGCCTGGCCGGTGGTGCCGCCGCCGGTGGCGGTGACGATGACGTCGAAGCTCTCGGTGTTCTTGGTCAGCTCGAGCGGCTGGCGCACGATCATGCGCGCGGTCTCACGGCCGAAGAACTCGTCCAGCGGACGGCCATTGACGGTGATGTTGCCCGAACCCTTGCGCAGGAACACGCGGGCGGTGGAGGACTTGCGGCGGCCAGTGCCGTAGTTTTGCGTGATAGCCATGATTAGATATCCAGAACTTGCGGCTGCTGGGCGGCGTGCGGGTGCTCGGCGCCGGCGTAGACCTTGAGCTTGCGGTACATGGCGCGGCCCAGCGGACCCTTCGGCAGCATGCCCTTGACAGCGATCTCGATCACGCGCTCCGGGTGACGCTCCAGCGCCTGGGCCAGGGTCTCGGTCTTCAGGTTGCCGATGTAGCCGGTGAAGCGGTGGTACTGCTTGTCCTGCAGCTTCTTGCCGGTGACGACAATCTTTTCTGCGTTGATGACAACCAGGTAGTCGCCGGTATCGACGTGCGGGGTGTAGACCGGCTTGTGCTTGCCACGCAGGCGGCGGGCCAGCTCGGTGGCCAGACGGCCCAGGGTCTTGCCCGAGGCGTCGACGAGATACCAGTCACGCTGGACGGTCTCGTTCTTTGCGGTGAAAGTGCTCATGAAAGAACTCAGGTTAGGTCGGGCTCATTGCGGCGCTGCACTGCCGGAACTCTGCCACGCGTTGTGAAGGTGAAACACAAGAGGCGGGATTGTACCGGCCGCGGCCGGCCCACGCAAGCCGCCAGCCGGCCGGCCTTGGCAGCCCCGGGGACAGCGGCGAGAATCCGGCTCTCCCCCACCCCGCCTGGACGCCATGACCACCGACCGCGCCTTCACGCCCATGGACCGCCTGCTGACCGAGGCCCAGCGCGCGCTGGACACGGTGTTCGGCAACCCGCCGGCACGCCGTCCCAATCCCGCCGGCGATACCCCGGACGTGGTGCTGGAGCCGGACGAAAGGCGCCACGCCGCAGGCCTGATGCGCATCAACCACGTCGGCGAAGTCTGCGCACAGGGGCTGTACTTCGGACAGGCGGCCGTCGCCCGCGACCCGTCCACCCGCGCGCACCTGCTGGAAGCGGCGCAGGAGGAGACCGACCACCTGGGCTGGTGTGCGGACCGCCTGCGCGAGCTCGACAGCCGCCCCAGCCTGTTCAACCCGCTGTGGTATGCCGGCAGCTACGCCATCGGTACCCTCGCCGGGCTGCGCGGCGACGGCTGGAACCTGGGTTTCGTGGTCGAGACCGAGCGCCAGGTGGAGGCCCACCTGGACGAACACCTGGAAACCCTGCCACCGGCCGACCAGCGCAGCCGCGAGATCCTCAAGGTGATGAAGATCGACGAGGCGCGCCACGCCGACCATGCCGAACACGCCGGCGCGCGGGTCCTGCCGGCACCGATCCCGGCGGTGATGGCACTGGCCTCACGGGCCATGAAAACCATCGCCTACCGGCTCTGAACCCACTCCCCGGCCTCATGCCGGAACGGGCGAAGCCCGCGAATCCACCTGCAGCACAGCCGCCTTGCCCGAAGGGGCGCGGCGACAGCCGCGGGGACAGGCAGACCCGGGGTGGGGCCCCGGGCTTGCCACGCAGCCCCTGCGGGCTCTGGCCGCGCCGCGGCCGCGCCTACCCCACCACCTTCAACCCGATCACGCCGGACACGATCAGGCCGATGCACAGCAGCCGCGACCACGAGGCGCTGTCGCCGAACAGCACGATGCCCAGCGCCGCGGCGCCGACCGCGCCGATCCCGGTCCAGATCGCATACCCGGTGCCGATCGGGATCGACTTGAGCGACTGCGACAGGCACCAGAAGCTGACCACCATCGCCGCCAGGGTGCCCACGCTGGGCCACAGCCGGGTCCAGCCCTCGGTGTACTTCAGGCCGATCGCCCAGACGACTTCGAACAGACCGGCCACCAGCAGATAGATCCAGGCCATTGGGTTTCCTCCTTGGTTGGGGCACAAAAAAAGCGGCCCGGTGCTGGTGAGCACCGGGCCGCCGTCGGCTGTGTTCCGTGGATCGCGCCACGGGGCGGGCCGTCCCGCCGGGTATTTCAGGAGCGGCAGGCTAGCAACCGCCCCCCGAACCGCATGTAACCGTCACTCGGCCAGGTTGCGGCCGTGGAACAGCTCCTCGATCTCGCGGCGCAGCAGCGCCTCGATCTTCATGCGCTCCTTGAACGAGAGGTTCTTGGCCTTCTCTTCGAACAGGTACTGGTCCAGGTCGAAGTCCTTCAGGTGCATCTTCGTGTGGAAGATGTTTTCCTGGTAGACGTTGACGTCGAACATCTCGTAGCGCGACTTGATGTTCTTGGCCAGGAAGTTCTGGATCGAGTTGATCTTGTGGTCGATGAAGTGCTTCTTGCCCTTCACGTCGCGGGTGAAGCCACGGACGCGGTAGTCCATGATCACGATGTCCGACTCGAGGCTCTCGATCAGGTAGTTCAGCGCCTTCAGCGGCGAGATCACGCCGCAGGTGGCGACGTCGATATCGGCGCGGAAGGTGGCGATGCCTTCCTGCGGGTGGGTCTCGGGATAGGTATGGACGGTGATGTGGCTCTTGTCCATGTGCGCGACCACCGCGTCGGAGATCAGCTCCTTGCCGGCGGCCTTCTTGTCGATCACCGGCTCCTCGGAGATGAGGATGGTCACCGACGCACCCTGCGGATCGTAATCCTGGCGGGCGATGTTCAGGATGTTGGCGCCGATGATCTCGGCCACATCGGTGAGGATCTGCGTGAGTCGATCGGCGTTGTATTCCTCGTCGATGTACTCGATGTAACGCTGGCGCTCCTCTTCGGTACGCGCATAGCAGACGTCATAGATGTTGAAGCTCAGCGCCTTGGTGAGGTTGTTGAAACCCTGCAACCTCAGGCGAGGCAACGGCTTGACCACGGCGGTCGGTCCTGTGAATGGTGGGAAAGGGGGCAATTATGGGGCAAACCGCCCCCTGGCGAAACGTGCGCGGCCAACAGGCGTTTGCCCCTCGTGGCCTGCGTCGCTAAGCTTGTCCGTTAAGACAAGTTCATAAACACGAACATGAACGTCATCATGAGTCCAGGGATCGCCAACACCGTGCCTAACGTGCGCCTCGCCTCCAGCCCCTTGGCCCTGGACATCGCCACCATCGATCGGTTCCTGGCCCACAGCCACCGCCGCCGCTACCCGGCGCGCACCGACGTGTTCCGCCCGGGCGACCCGGCCGGCACCATGTACTACGTGGTCAGCGGCTCGGTCAGCATCATCGCCGAGGAAGACGAGGACCGGGAGCTGGTGCTGGGCTATTTCGGCGCCGGCGAGTTCGTCGGCGAGATGGGCCTGTTCATCGAATCGGACAAGCGCGAGGTGATCCTGCGCACCCGTACCCCCTGCGAACTGGCCGAGATCAGCTACGAACGGCTGCACCAGCTGTTCCTGGGGCCGCTGTCCAGCGACGCCCCGCGGCTGCTGTACGCCATCGGCTCGCAGATTTCCCGGCGCCTGCTGCACACCAGCCGCAAGGCCAGCCGCCTGGCGTTCCTGGACGTGACCGACCGCATCGTGCGCACCCTGCACGACCTGGCCCGCGAGCCGGAATCGATGAGCCATCCGCAGGGCACCCAGCTGCGCGTTTCGCGGCAGGAGATCGCCCGGCTGGTGGGCTGCTCGCGGGAAATGGCCGGACGCGTGCTCAAGAAGCTGCAGGCCGACGGCATCCTGCATGCGCGCGGCAAGACCATCGTGCTGTACGGAACGCGTTGATACGTATTCACGTATCGACCCCAAAGCCTGCTTCGCAGACCCCGGGCCCCGGTTCACCGGCCTCCAGATCCCCGCACCTGCCGGCGCGCCCCCTTTCCCAGAGGGGGCTGCCTCAGCGGAAACATGACGTCGCAAGCCCCGTAGCCCGGCACCGCGGGGCAGTCCCGCGGCCTTGACGGCTCCCTTCCTTAGCCAGCAGTCTCCACCAATGGAATTTGGAAGCGAGTTCTACTGGTTCATCCTGATCGGGATCGGGGCGCAGCTGGTCGATGGCGCCCTGGGCATGGCATTCGGGCTGGTGTCCTCGTCCGTTCTGTTGAGCATGGGGCTGCCACCGGCGGCGGTGAGCGCCAGCATCCATACCGCCGAGGTGTTCACCACCGGCGCGTCCGGGGTATCGCACCTGGTAGCCGGCAACGTCGACCGGCGGCTGTTCCTGCGCCTGGCGCTGCCCGGCGCGGTCGGCGGTGCGCTCGGCGCCTACGTCCTGACCCAGTTGCCCGGCGAATTCATCCGCCCCTTCATCTATCTCTACCTGCTGGCGCTGGCGATCTTCATCCTTGCCCGCGCGGCCGGCCGTTTCACCCCGCGCAGCGAGGTGCAGCGGGTACCGGTGCTGGGCTTCTTCGCCGGCCTGCTCGACGCCAGTGGCGGCGGCGGCTGGGGGCCGGTGGCGACTTCGACCCTGCTCGCGCGCGGCGGCCAGGCGCGCACCACCATCGGCACGGTGAATGCCGCCGAATTCATCGTCACCCTGGCGATCTCGACCACGTTCCTGCTGTCGATGGGATTGCAGCACCTGTCCATCGTCGCCGGGCTGCTGGTCGGCGGGATGATGGCCGCGCCGGTGGCGGCGCTGCTGGTCAAGCGCCTCAAGGAGCGCTGGGTGCTCATCGCGGTGGGCGTGCTGGTGCTGTCGATCAGCCTGTTCCAGATCGGCCACGCACTGCACCGCTGGCTGGGCTGACGTCCGGCAGGCGCACCGCCCGCCAGTAGCCGGCGGCGCCGCTCAGGCCCGCTCGCCGCCGCGGTCGGCGCAGCCCCAGTTGAGGATGCGGGTACCGGCCGGCAGCACCCGCCGGAAGTACGCCACCCGCGAATGCTTGGGGTTGACCACCACCGGCGCCTGCGCCGCGCGCAGCAGCGGCAGGTCGGCGGTGCTGTCCGAATAGGCGATGGCGATGGCGCCATAGCCGCGCTCGCGCAGCATGCGCATCTTCTCTTCGTTGTGGCAGTGGCGGGTGGCGCCCATCGCGCCCAGCCGCGGCCCCACTTCGCTGCCGACCACAGGCACGTCCTGGTGCGCGACGAAGGCCAGGATGGCGCGCGCCAGCTCCGGCGGCGCACCGGTTGCGACCACCACCCGGTCGCCGGCGCGGCGATGCGCGGCGAACACGTCCAGCGCCTGCGGCAGCAGCCGCGCGCGGATCGCGGGTTCGTGCACGCGCACGTACTGGTCGATGATGCCGTTGAACTCCCGTGCACGGTGCAGGCCGAAGGTCGCGATCCACACGTAGCCGGAAATGCCGAAGCGGCGCGTCGGCAGCAGCGCCACCAGCGGGCCGAACAGCGGCGTGGCCAGCACTGCCGCCAGCATCCGCAGCGGGTTGCGGCGGATCAGCCAGGCAAACAGGTGGCTGCCGGAATCGCCGTCGTACAGCGTGTGGTCGAAATCGAAGACGACCAGCTGCGCGTCGTCGCGGGGAACGGGGTAGGACTCGGTCATGCGCTGAAGAATAGCTGACGCAGGCCCTCGCCCGGCTCCTCCACGCGCATGAAGGCCTCGCCGACCAGGAAGGCGTTGACGCCGGCCTCGCGCATGGTCCTGACGTCGGCCGGGCCGAGGATGCCGCTCTCGGTGACCAGCAGGCGGTCGCGCGGCACCGCCGCGCGCATCGACAGGGTGGTGTCCAGCGATACCTCGAAGGTGCGCAGGTTGCGGTTGTTGATGCCCACCAGCGGTACCGGCACCTGGATGGCGCGCTCCAGTTCGTCGATGTCATGGACTTCCACCAGCACATCCATGCCCAGTTGCATCGCCAGGTCGGACAATCCGGCCAGCTGGCGGTCGTCCAGCGCCGAGACGATCAGCAGGATGCAGTCCGCGCCCAGCACGCGGGCCTCGACCACCTGGTAGGGGTCGATGACGAAATCCTTGCGCAGCACCGGCAGCGTGCAGGCCTCGCGCGCCTCGCGCAGATAGGCGTCGGCACCCTGGAAGAAGTCCACGTCGGTGAGCACCGACAGGCAGCTGGCGCCCCCCAGTTCGTAGCTGACCGCGATCTCGGCCGGGCGGAAATCCGGGCGGATCACGCCCTTGGACGGGCTGGCCTTCTTGACCTCGGCGATCACCGCCGGGTCGCCGTTGGCGATGGCCGCCTGCAGCGCGCTGGCGAAACCACGCACCGGCGGCGCATCGGCCACCCGCGCCTTCAGCTCGGCCAGCGGCACGCGGGCGCTGCGCTCTGCCACCTCCTGCGTCTTGCGGGCGAGGATGGTGTTGAGGATGTCGCTCATGGCTCTGCTTTCCTGGAAGACGGTACGGCGGTAAGGGAAGAAGGGTGGACGCTCAACCGGCCAAGGCGCGGCTGGCGGCGACATACTGCTGCATGCGGGCACGGGCGCTGCCGTCGGCGATGACCGCGCGCGCGCGCGCCAGCCCGTCGGCGATGCTGTCGGCCACGCCGGCCACGTACAGGGCGGCGCCGGCGTTGAGTGCGACGATGTCGTTGGCCGGGCCCGGCTGGTTGTCGAGCACGCCGCGCAGCATGGCGATGGACTCTTCCGGGTTGGCCACCTTGAGATTGCGGCTGGCCGACATGGCGATGCCGAAATCCTCCGGGTGGATCTCGTACTCGCGCACCTTGCCGTCGCGCAGCTCGCCGACCAGGGTGCCGGCGCCCAGCGAGATCTCGTCCATGTTGTCGCGCCCCCACACCACCAGCGCGCGCTGCGCGCCCAGCTCGCGCAGCACCCGCGCCTGGATGCCGACCAGGTCGGGGTGGAAAACGCCCATCAGGATGTTGGTGGCGCCGACCGGGTTGGTCAGCGGACCGAGGATGTTGAAGATGGTGCGCACGCCCATCTCGCGCCGCACCGGCGCCACCACCTTCATCGCCGGGTGGTGCATCGGCGCGAACATGAAGCCGATGCCGGTCTGTTCGATGGCCCGCGCCACCTGCTCCGGGTTGAGCTCGATCGCCGCACCCAGCGCCTCCACCGCATCGGCGCTGCCGGACTTGGACGACACGCTGCGGTTGCCGTGCTTGGCCACCTTGGCACCGGCCGCGGCCACCACGAACATCGAGCAGGTGGAGATGTTGAAGGTATGCGAGCCATCGCCGCCGGTGCCGACGATGTCGACCAGGTGGGATTTGTCGGCCACCGCCACCGGCAGCGCGAACTCGCGCATCACCGTGGCCGCGCCCGCGATCTCGCCGACGGTCTCCTTCTTCACCCGCAGGCCGGTGAGGATGGCGGCGGTCATGGTCGGGGACACTTCGCCACGCATGATCTGCCGCATCAGGTCGACCATCTCGTCGAAGAAGATCTCGCGGTGTTCGATGGTGCGTTGCAGGGCTTCCTGCGCGGTGATGGTCATGAAAACTCCAGGATCAGGAAATGACGATGTAGTCGCTCTGGCTGCGGATGCCGGCGTGGGGGCCGGGAACCAGATGCACGTGCAGGCCACCGATGGGGCCGACGGGCAGGCAGCCGTCGACGTCGAACAGGGCGTCGCGGTGCGGCTTGATCCACTCCGCGCCGGCCTGGCGCAGCGCCTTGCGCTTGGCGTCGGCCGTGTCGTCGGCGACCACCAGCAGGTAACGATGGGCCTCGCCGAATTCGCCGGCGACATAGCCGCCCAGATTCACGAAGTAGAGCCGCGGCGCATCGGCGGCGGGCGCGTCCGCGGACAGGCGCACCTGCCACTGTTCGACGCCATCGACCGTCATCCACGAATCGATGTGCAGCCCGGACGTCTCGCCGAACCACTGCTGGCGCAGCTGCGCGTGGCTCTGTTCGATGCCCGGCGCCACCGCCAGCACCACGTCGTGCACTTCGGTGTTGGCGCGCGCATGGCGGCCGCCGAGCATCACCACGAACAGCCGCAGCGCTTCGGTCCCGCTCAGCACGTGCGGTCCAGGAAGTTCTTCATCAGCGCGTGGCCGTGCTGGGTGAGGATGGACTCGGGATGGAACTGCACGCCTTCCACCGGATGCTGGCGGTGGCGCAGGCCCATGATCTCCTCCATCGAACCGTCGGCATTCTCGGTCCAGGCGGTGATCTCCAGGACGTCCGGCAGCGTGGCCTTGTCCACCACCAGCGAGTGGTAGCGCGTGGCCTCGTAGCGGTCGGGCAGCCCGGCGAACACGCCCTTGCCCTCGTGGCGGATCGGCGAGGTCTTGCCGTGCATGATGTTGCCGGCGCGGATCACGTCGCCGCCATACACCTGGCCGATGCTCTGGTGGCCCAGGCACACGCCGAAGATCGGGATGGTCGGGCCGAGCCGGCGGATCACCTCCAGCGACACCCCGGCGTCGTCGGGGGTTTTCGGCCCCGGCGACACCACGATGTGCGAGGGATTGAGCGCGGCGATCTGCTCGACGCTCAGCGCGTCGTTGCGCACCACCTTCACCTCGGCGCCCAGCATCTGCAGGTACTGCACGAGGTTGAAGGTGAAGCTGTCGTAGTTGTCGATCATCAGCAGCATATGAGTCCTAACTGAGTGTTTTTAGACGGGATAAAACTCGACAATAGCGATCGATACCCGCACAAGTACCCCCAAAGCCAGTCGGTACCCCTGCATGTGTGCCGAGCCGGTCCAACGGGCCTTACATCGTCGCATGCGGGGATCAGTGACGAGTGGGCACCAGCGCCTTCTTGCCTGAGACACACGGGTAATCCCCCCGCTTTTAGCGGTCGCCAGAAGTGGAGCTAAGCGGCCATTGCCAACTTCATCGCTGGCGTGATGCCGCCGAGCGCCATGTTCGGACGCTCGTGGTTGTACGTCCATAGCCAGCGGGTGGCTTTGTCCTGCACCTGGTCGATGGTGTCAAACAGGGTGCGGGCCAGCCAGGCGTAGCGGATGGTGCGGTTGTAGCGTTCAACGTAGGCATTCTGCTGGGGCTTGCCCGGCTGGATGTGCTCGACCCGGATGCCATGCCGCTGCGCCCAGGACAGCAATGCGCCACTGATGTACTCAGGGCCGTTGTCGCAGCGGATCACGGCGGGCTTGCCGCGCCACTCGATGATCTGCTCCAGCGACCGGATCACCCGGGCCGACGGCAGCGACAGATCCACCTCGATCCCCAGTCCCTCGCGGTTGAAGTCGTCGAGCACGTTGAACAGCCGGAAGCTGCGGCCGTCGGCCAACTGATCGTGCATGAAGTCCATCGACCAGACCTGGTTGATCGTCTCCGGCACCGCCAGAGGCTCGGGCCGCTCACGCACCAGCCGCTTCTTCGGCTTGATCCGCAGGTTCAACTCCAACTCGCGGTAGATCCGGTACACCCGCTTGTGGTTCCAGCCAAAGCCCTTCACGTTGCGCAGGTACAGGTAGCACAGGCCAAAGCCCCAGTCGCGATGGGCGGTCGTCAACCGGATCAGCCAGTCGGCGATGCGGGCGTTCTCCTCGCTGGCCTTGGCCCGGTAGCGGAAACAGGTCTCGCTCACCCCGAAGGTCTGGCAGGCGTGGCGCATGCTCGTGCGCCCGCTCGTGACTGCGGATTGGGCCATCTCGCGCCGCTGAGATGGCCTCACCATTTTTTTGCGAGCGCTTCCTTCAGCAGGTCGGTACTGAGCTGGGCCTCGGCGTACATCTTCTTCAGACGCCGGTTCTCCTCCTCCAACTCCTTCATGCGCGCGACCATGGACACCTCCATGCCGCCGAACTTGCTGCGCCACTTGTAGAACGTCGCCGAGCTGATGCCGTGCTCGCGGCATAGCTCTGGCACGGGCGTGCCGGCCTCGGCCTGCTTGAGCACGGCGATGATCTGGCTGTCGGTGAAGCGGGACTTCTTCATGGAACCTCCTCGGAAAAGGGTACGAGAAAATTCCACTTCTGGCGTCAGCTAATGGGCGGGGGATTACCCACGCGTCTCGGCGTGCCCGTGAAAGCGTAGTCCCGTGAGAGTGCCGCTTGGCAAGCCACTCCGAGTGTTCCCCTGACTCATCGACTGGGACTTGGCTGATGTCCTCCCCTCGCTTGACCAACGACACTGTGCTCGTTGGCAACGCACGGGACCGGCCCACCGGCTAGGACATCCACCCGTCGCGCGCCCCGCCAGGGATGAAGGGGCGGCCAACCGCGCCAAGACCCGGGGTCTGCCTCTGGAAGTCTTTGAACTGTCGGGTGGAAGTGTGCGTCGCAAAAGCCTGTTAGTAGTATTACTGCTAATCGGCTATCATGGCCCGTCTCAAACGGTGAGCCCACCGTCCCCCGAGACTGCCGCCATGATCGATTCCCCCTCGCCCCTCCTCCCGCCTGGCGTCATCGGACCTGCCGATGCTGACGCGCCAGAGCTTGCGGTGCCCTTGCTGTCGAATCGGGTGACCTGCGGCTTCCCGTCGCCGGCCGAGGACTTCTATGGCGAGAACGACGCGCTGGACCTCAACCGGCACTGCATCCTCAACCCCGTCTCGACCTTCTTCATGCGGGCCGACACCGGGATCTCGATGATCAACTTCGGCATCTACCCCGACGACACGCTGATCGTGGATCGCAGCATCACGCCACGACACGGGCACATCGTGATCGCCATCTGGGACAGTGGCTTCACCTGCAAGCAGCTGCAGCTGCAGCGGCGCGGCAGGCGGTTCGAGCTTCATTCCGGGCATCCGGACCATCCCCCGATTCTGGTTCCCCCCGACATGGAGCTGGAGATCTGGGGTGTCGTGACTTGGAACTTCCGTCAACTCTTGGGGCGCAGGCGATGAGCAACATCCCGCAGAGCTGGAAGCACAAGCTGAAGCCGATGGAAGGCCCCCGCTGGCCGCTGCGGTGCCGCCACGTGTTTGCCATCGAAGACGTCCTGCGGCTGCAGGCAGGCCTGTGGCCGCGCGACATGGACTACCGCTGGGCGATCTGGATGGACGGCGATGTGCTGCGCTGCTGGCGTTCCTGGACCGGTGCCTGTGTCTATGAGGCGCATCTGGCATTGCACAAGGATGGATCGGCCACCGCGGTGATGCTTGACGTGCTGGATGAGCCGGAAACCTATGCGCGAGCCACTACCGAGGAAGCCGAGTTGCAGCGCTTCGAGGGCGTGTTGAGCCTGATCCGCCAGCTGCACGTCGAAGCGGAAGCGACCGTCGACCTGCTCACGGGCTGATGGGTCTGGCGGAGCGACGACGCATGTTCGGCCTGGTCGACGGCAACAACTTCTACGCCTCCTGCGAGCGGGCGTTCAAGCCCGAGCTGCAGAGCGTGCCCGTCTGTGTGCTGTCCAACAACGACGGCTGCGTGATCGCGCGTAGCCAGGAGTGCAAAGACCTCGGGATTGGGATGGGCCAGCCCATCCATGAGGTGCCGCCGGCGCTGCGCCGGCAGCTGCGGATCTTCTCGGCCAACTTCGCCCTCTACGGCGACCTGTCGGGTCGGGTGGTGTCGATCCTGCGGGACCAGTTCGCCCGGGTGGAGGTGTACTCCATCGACGAGTCCTTCGTGGATTTTGAGGGGATCCGGGCGGAACGGCGCGAGCAGGTCGCCGTCGAGGTGCGGGCCCGGATCCGGCAGTGGGTGGGCATTCCCTGCTGCGTGGGGATCGGGCCAACCAAGACGCTGGCCAAGCTGGCCAACAAGCTCGCCAAGAAGACGCCGCACGGCGTCGTGACAGTGCTGCCCTGTGATGCGGCGCTGGAAAAATTCCCCGTGGAGGATGTCTGGGGCGTGGGGCGCCGCCTCACGGCGCGGCTGGGTGCCGAGGGCATCCTGACCGCGGCAGACCTGTGCCGCGCCGACCCCGAGACGCTGCGGGCGCGCTACGGCGTCGTGTTGGCCCGCACCCAGCGCGAGCTGCAGGGCATCGCCTGTGCGGACCTGGAAGAGAGCGAGCCGGACAGGAAACAGATCGTGGTCAGCCGCTCCTTCGGCCGCGAGGTCGTCGCGTTGGAGGACCTGCAGCAGGCCGCGGCGACCTTCGCCCAGCGGGCATGCGAGAAGCTGCACGCCCGCTCGCTGCAAGCCAACGGCGTCTGGGTCTGGTTCAACACCAATCCCTTCAAGCCCGACGCGCCGCAATACCACCCTTCCGGCGCCATGCGTCTGATCGCACCGACGTCCGACACCCGGGAGTTGCTGCGCCAGGCGCAGCAACTCGTGCGGGCGATGTATCGGGAGGGCTATCGCTACAAGAAGGCAGGCGTCGGCCTGCTGGATCTGACTCACGGCGACCACCAGCAAGCGGATCTGTTCGCACAGGCCGATCCGCGCTCGAAGAGCCTGATGGAGGTCATGGATCGAGCCAATGCGCGCTTCGGGAGAGGGGCGCTAGGGCTGGCGTCGAGTGCCTGGCGTCCGCGCAAAGGGGCGTTAGAGAAGCCGGTATGGAGGATGAATCAGGCGACGCTGTCGGGGCGATATACGACAAGCTGGGGTGAGCTTGCTGTCGCCAGATAAGGAGTGAGAAGCGGACGACTGATTTCGGCCAATAACAGACCTTGCCAATGCGCCTATACGGCTTAGGACGTCGGCACGCCTTCAACTCCCGCCCCTGGGTCCCGTAGGCCATAGACGCCAAAAGGCGTTGCACTTCCGCACATTGTGCCGCACACTGTGCGAACACCGGAGACATAGATGGATTGGGAATATACGTATCGAGCAGCGACTGCCAGGCACAGGCCAACAGGCCTGGTGTTTCGCATTGCCTATAACTCGACTGCGCCTGGCTGGGTGACTTCTCTCGAGGGAGAAAGGCTCCCCTCGGTCGAGGCTGCCCACGTCGCCGCACTGCGCGACGAGCTTCATCAACTAGTGCACGATGCCCACACGCAAAGGCGGGTGTCCGAGCTTTTGCATGGCCCGTACAACGGCGACTACAGCCACGTGGCAGCAATTCTGAGCAGGCAAACACGAAAGAAGGTCTCTGTGCGCACGCTTCAGGCGTGGATGATGCCTGCTGGCCGCCCGAGCAGCCGCCGATGCCCGGAGTGGGCCCTGTTGGCACTAGAGCAATACCTGGCGAGCAATCCCCGAGCGCCGGCCGACTGGCAAGAGACGAGCAGCATTCTTCACAGCACGCCTAGCGGACAAACACTGGCGTTCCATACCCAACTGCGTGATCAGCGCTCCTTACAACTTGCCGAGGCCGAGATTGCAGAGGAAGAAGCCACGCTCCACAAGTGGCGGTCCGCCGACCTAATGGAATTGGCCCAGCGGTTGACGGAAATGGAGATCAGCTCCCGGCGCGCCACAAGCAACCATGCAGATATGATCGGCCAGATCGTTGCGTTGACCCGTTCCTGCGCGACCTTCGAAGAGTTTCGAGCACAGCTTGATGAAGCGTTAAGGCGGAAGCTTGATCTCGATTACACGGTCAGGCAAATCGTAAGCGACCTTCGCAAGGGTCGTGGAGAGTTCGCTAGCCCTGATGGAACACTTCCTGAATGATTCGGCGGACGCCTGCCGACTCCTCACAGCATGCAACGCAAATGAACGCATTTCAAAGCTCGGACCAGTCGACGGTTGCGCTGTACTGGGATTTCGAAAATATCCATGCAAGCGTATTGGACCGCCGAAAGGGCGTGGGCGCTTACAAGCAAACACGCTTTACCAATCAAGAGCCCGTGATCGACGTCGAAGCTCTGATGGAATTCATAGCTTCGCTCGGTTCGGTGGCCATCAACCGGGCCTACGGCAATTGGCAATGGTTCTCACGATACCGCGAAGTCCTCCTGCACAACGCGGTCGAACTGATCCAGCTGTTCCCGCCAGGTGCCTCCGCAAAGAACGGTGCGGACATCAAGCTATGTCTGGACGCTACCGAGGACATCATCCGGTTTCCGCACATCACGACGATCGTCATCGTGGGAGGCGACAGCGATTTCCTGCCTGTTGCACAGAAGATCAAAGCTGCCGGAAAGACGTTGGTGGGCGTGGGCTGCGAAGCAACAACCAATCGCCACTGGGCTCATAGCTGCCACGAATTCAGATACTACGAGTCCCTTCTGATAGACGGCACCAAGCCGGCCGCCTGCGAAGACCCGAACGAGGATATAGCTCCTGCACCTGCTGACCCTGTCGACTTGATTCGCAGAGCGATTTTGCGCCTTTCAGCGAATCGAGGAGACCCATGGGTTCTTAAGGCCGCGATTCGGCCTATGGTTAAACGGCTCGACCCGACTTTTGACGAAAGTACTTACAACGCCTCTAACTTCGCCGATCTGCTGAAGAAGCACTCCGATGTCTTCGAGGTCAGAAAGGGGCAGCACGACCAAGAATTTCGCATCAAAACTACAGCGGCGGCCTAGCTAATTGTTCGCTAGCCAGAAACATATCGCGCGTGCCGTCACCTGACCGTAGAGTCCTTCATGACCACTTTTTACTACGAGTGTTACAACTGTCAGCGCACCGTTCGTTCCGAAGACGTGGACGACGGACATAGTGGCTTTGAACGCATATACGACCAAGACTGCGGCTGCATTGATCGTCAGCGCGAGGCCAAGCGGAACGAAGAGTGGGACGACTGATATTGGGCGCCTAGCCCGGTGGGTCGGCAATGTCCGCTGTGGGTCGCGGATTCAATTGATCGATGCAACACACGGGTTCACCCCCGTTTTCACGGACACTTACAAGAAGGCCGATCGAGGCCATGAGGAGTGTTCATGTCAAAGCGTCGCAAGTTCAGTGCCGAGTTCAAGCGTGGCGCGGTGGAGCAAGCCAGTCGGCCCGGTGTCAGCTGCGCCCAGGTAGCCCGTGAGCTGGGCATCCGTGACAGCCTGCTGACCCGCTGGAAGCGGGAGGCGCAGACGGCGGGGAAAGCCGCCTTTGCTGGTACCGGGAGCCCGCGTGACGAGGAGGTTGCCCGGCTCAAACGCGAGTTGGCCCGGATCACCAAGGAGCGGGATTTTTTGCGCGAAGCGGCGACGTTCTTTGCCAAGGGATCATCCTGAGGTATCAGGTGATCGAACGTTGCCGCGATGAGTTTCCGGTTCGTCTGATGTGCCGCTGCCTGCGGGTATCGACCAGTGGCTACTACGACTGGAGCAAACGACTGCCCAGCCCTCGTCAATGCGATAACGAGCGCTTGCTGGGCCGTATCCATGTGCTGCATCAGGACAGCCGGGGCACGCTGGGTGCCGGCCGCATGCAGGAAGATCTGGTCGAGGAAGGGCTGACGGCCAGTCGGAACCGGGTTGCCCGGCTGATGGCGTTGGCAGGCCTTCAAGGCTGGCCGCGCCAGAAACGGCGTGGCCAGCGCGCTCAACCGGCCCTGACACCGCCGGGCGTGCGCAACCTGCTGGAGCGTGATTTCAGCGCCTCGGAGCCGGAAACCAAGTGGGTGACCGACATCACCGAGATCAAGACCCAGCAGGCCAAGCTGTATCTGTGCGTAGTGCTGGACCTGTTTGACCAGCGCATTGTGGGCTGGTCGATGCATCATCGGCAGGACAGGCAGATGGTGATCAGGGCCGTGCAGATGGCGGTTTGGCAGCGTCAGGAGCAGCATCGGCTGATCCTGCACTCCGACCGTGGCAGCCAATTTCGTAGCGGCGATTACCAGGATTACCTGGCCGCCAATGGCCTGCTCTGTTCGATGAGTGCGGTGGGGCATTGTGGTGACAACGCCGCCTGCGAAGGCTTCTTCGGATTGCTCAAACGCGAGCGGATCTATCGCACAACGTATCCCACACTCGATGCCGCCCGGTCCGATGTGTTCGAATATATCGAGCGCCGCCACAACCCCAGGATGCGACGGCGCCGGGTCAAGCAGGACCAGAAGTTTTCAGTCCTTTCCAAACAGTCCGTGATTTCGGGGTAGAACCCCTTCTCGACCTCAACCGTATTGGTCAGAGCCGCACGTGACTTCCTTCGTCATCCACGCTAAGCGCTACGCTCTGGCACTGCTACTTGCAGTGCTGGTGGTCGTGCCTTTCGTGGATGCGTCGATTTGCTCTTCTGAAGAGCAGGCCCATCAGGACGTAGCAGGGGCAGGCGACGGCCATTCCGACAAGTCACACCCTGCGTGTGGTCATGGGCACTGCCACCACAGCAGCACCTTCGTCGCGTCCAACGGATTCACCAGTGCCGACACTGCACTAAATGAAGACGGGCATACGTTCTACGAACAGCCTGTGACGTCCCATACGCCCGAAAGGCTGATTAGACCTCCCAAGGCTTGATCGCGACACAGGCGCAGCGCGTCTGCTCGTACTTCTGCGATCACCTTTAACAGGTCTCTCCATGATCAAACTTTGTTGCTGGGCGCTTGGCGCGCCCGGCCGACGCGTGGCTGCTGGTGCAGCCGCCGAACGGCATCGTGCCGCCTTCAAAAAGGTGGACTAAATGCCTCTTCCGATTCCCACCTCTAACCGAGTTTCGTACGGTCAATCTGCCGTGCTGACGACAGCTTCTGTGCTGATCATTCCCGCACGCCCTGGAGACGGTGCTCTATCTCCAGCCGGTGAGGCACGTTTGGCCTCGGTCTTCTCCCCTGAATTCGTGGATACCGCTACCTGGTTGCCGTGGCACAGGGACGGCCTGGTCGTAGGCAGACCTCCGCTACTGACCGGGATTCAAGCCACGCTGGCGCAACTAACCGAAACCTTGCGGACTTCCTTCCTGGGTGCCTCCCGGGTATCAGTCTCTGCGTATGCGTGGATACGTAGTGTCTCAGTGCTGTCAGTCTCACGCGGTGCGTTGAAGAGGCCTTCCCCGGGCATGAGCGCCGTAGGAGTCGTCCAGGCGCTTGCGAGTTCCAAATGGCACAGCGCTTCAAAGCTATTTCCAGGGACTTCCGCGCGAGTAGCCAGACGTACCCGGCCCTCCGCAGCGCATAGACGCTACAAGTGGCTCGGGGAGCATTCGCTTTCGACGCAGTCAGTCGCGACCTGTTATGGATTCGCGCAAGCCAGTCAGCGGCAGCCTGCACTGGTGATGAACTGTAACCGCCACCGACTGCGCAGGCGTCGACTACTTATCGAGGGATCAGCGCTCGGCGACTGTCCCGGTGAAGATCCGAAACCTCGCAAGCTCTCTAGCCCAACCAATCGCTACTTCAGGACTCTGCCTCTTGGCGGCGATGCGTCTGCTTGCGCGGACTCAATACAGCGGCCTTATGCATCGCCTCTTGCGAGTGCAGACGCACCTTCTCCCAGACCTGCATCGCATCTCTAAGCGCCCGTTGGAATTAGACCCGCGAGCAGGAACGCCCTTCGACGAGTTGGCGCGGTCTGCGAAGTGCCTCCGCATGCGCCATGAGCGCATTTGGCGGTCGATCAAAAGGAAGCAGCTATGCGTTACGTGAAAAAATACCTGAACCACAGTTGGAAGCTTGGTGGGAATGGCTCAAATCCACTAGGACGGCTCGGCCGGCCTCTTCGTGGGCCTCAGGCCGGGATCAACACACTAATCGTGATCGTCGCACTCTACTTCACGTTGTTCCTCAACAACGCCTTCTTTGCAGAGGTAGTTGAAAAGAGTGGTGTGGAGGGTGTGGCGCGAGCGCTGCTTGTCGCGTCTACGGCCGCGCTTCTTACGGCTATGAACGTACTTATTCTTGGGCTTCTGTGCGTCCGATGGACGTTGAAACCGATTGTTGCTTTGCTCCTCATTGTGTCAGCAGCGGCGGCATACAACTCCGACAATTACGGCGTGTACTTCGATTCGAGCATGATTCGAAACGTGCTGAAGACTGACAGCGCGGAGGCCGGAGAGCTGCTGACCTGGGGATTGTTCCTGTCGGTGCTGGTCAAAGGTCTGCTTCCCGCCGTTGCGGTATGTGCGGTACGAATTCGACCTCGCTGCACCATGGCGCGCGGACTACTTTCCAGAGCTCTCTTGCTGGGCATGGCTATGGTGGTAGTTGTTGGTGCGGCACTGGCCTCATTCGACAACCTATCCTCGCTTATGCGCAACCACAAGTCAGTCAGATACCTTGCGACGCCCGGGAACTACCTTGCCTCGATAGGGAAGGTCATCAAAGAGGAGACGCGCGCAGAGCGTGGACCGATCAAAGTAGTCGGTCCCGACGCCACGATGGATCCTCATCCACCAGGCGCGAAGCCACACTTTCTTGTCATTGTTGTAGGCGAGACGGTTCGCGCCCAGAACTGGGGGCTGAACGGATACGCTAGGAACACGACACCGCAACTTGAAGCCCTGGACGTCGTGAACTTCACCGACGTGACGGCCTGTGGTTCCAATACCGAGGTGTCCGTTCCTTGCATGTTTTCTATGTATGGAAGGCGAGACTACGACCGAGACAAGATCAAAAGATCCGAGTCGCTTCTGCACGTATTGGAGCGCGCCGGAATCAAGACCCTGTGGCGCGACAACCAGACGGGATGCAAGGGGGTGTGCTCTGATCTTGCATTTGAGTCTTACCGCGTTCCCGCCAAAGATAGTCTATGTGACGATCAGGCTTGTCGCGACGAAATCATGCTGCAGGGATTGCATGACTCCATTGACGACAATCCCGGCGACGTCGTCGTGGTTCTGCATCAGCTTGGTAACCACGGACCTAGCTACTACAAGCGATACCCCGAGAGCCTGAGGAAGTTTACTCCTGACTGCCGCAACGCCGACCTTGGCAAGTGTACTCGCGCCGAGATAGTCAATGCCTATGACAACGCAGTCTTAGCGACGGATGACTTTCTGGCAAAGACAATCCGTATGCTCGAACAGGACAAGAGCCACGATACAGGCTTGATCTATGTATCCGACCACGGGGAGTCATTGGGCGAGGCGAACGTCTATCTGCATGGTCTTCCCTACGCCATTGCCCCGGAGACTCAGATCAAAGTGCCGATGGTGATGTGGATGTCAGAGGGCATGAAGAGCAGCAACAAGCTGGATATTGAATGCGTCCAGGGACGTTCAAGGCTGCCAGCCACTCACGACAACCTCTTCCATTCTGTGCTCGGTCTCATGCAGGTGCGGACAAAAGCGTTGGACCAGAGCCTAAATCTGTTCTCCGGCTGCTCCGTTGGCAGCGTCGCCGCCCCATAACCATTTCTCGGGAGCAGCGCTGCCGGGAGATCCCGGCAGCGCCTCCTAACGGCAAAAGAAGGAAACATCACAATGGCAGACATGTATGGTCATCGTCCACGGAGCATCGCCCGTGTGTTGAAAGCGCTACGCTGGTCTCTTCAGGGCCTGCGATCGGCCTGGCTGCATGAGTCTTCTTTTAGGCTAGAGGTCGTCATGGCCCTGGCGGCTCTACCCGCCGCAGTCTGGTTAGGCGACTCAGGGGTAGAGCGAGCCCTCTTGGTAGGGAGTGTGCTGTTGGTGCTTGCGTTGGAACTACTGAACTCGGCCATCGAAGCAGTTATTGAACGATACGGGCCGGAGATCCATGAGCTCGCTGGTCGTGCCAAAGACATGGGCTCAGCCGCTGTGTTCGTAGCACTTTGCAATGTCGGACTGACCTGGGCATTCATCCTCCTAGACTGACCACCTTAGCTCCAAACCTGAACGGAAGCCTAAATCGTGCCAAAAGCGGTCGCTTCCACCCTTCTATGTAATTGTATCCGTCTCAATCAGGTTGATAGTCTTCCCACCATGCGCCGGTCCCTTCCTGCCATTCGTATGTACCTAATGCTGCTGCTTTTGGCGGTATTTGTGGTCGTGCCTGTGGCCGAGTCGTTGGCGTGTGCGCAGGAAGCACCGGCTAGCCAGGGAGATGTTCACGCCCTGAGCAGTGACTCAGACCTGGAATCGGGCAAGGACAAGAGTAAGCAATCATCCGGCGCCGACTCCTGCGGTCACGGGCATTGCCACCACTCAACCGCTAGTCTCCCCGCCGCCGGCCACGACGATCTGCTCGCCAATGGTCGAACCTTGCTGCGCAATACCGAGCACGGGGATGTCTACGCACTTCGACTCGACGGGCCCATGCGCCCCCCCCGTATCTGATCTGGCTCTGCCCCGCGCTAGCGGGTAGTTCGCTCAGATAATTTACGGGAGTTTTTATGTCGATTTTGACAGGTCGGTCGCTATCAGCGACCGGGTTGGCTGTTGCTGTTCTGCTGGCATTGGTGCCTGGCGGGGATGTAGGTGCTCAAACTGCACCGTCTTACGAATCGTTGCTTTCTCGTTTGGACCAGATGCCTGCGTCCGTCCAAGGTGCCGCGCTGGCCGAGGCCGCAGAGGCTCGGGTGCAACAGGCCCGGGCTGTACCCAATCCGACGGTCTCCATCGACGCAGAGAACGCGTACGGTACTGGTGCCTATCGGGGTTTCTCCAACGCTGACACCATTGTGACGCTTTCCCAGCCGCTCGAAATTTGGGGTCAGCGGGGCGCGCGAGTGCGCGCTGCGCGTGCAGAGGCAGGCGCAGCGGGCCTGCGGGGCGATCTGATGCGCAGCGATGCGGCTGGTCGTCTGGCAGCCACGTATGCGGAGGCAGAGGCTGCTCTGCGCCGCTATGAGTTGGCTAGCGAAGCTTTGGCGTTGATTGAACAAGACGCGAAAGCCGTAGGTGCGATGGTTAGCGAAGGTCGGGAACCCAACTTGCGCGGCGTCCAGGCGCGTAGCGAGGTTGCTAACGCGAAGGCCAGCCTGGATGAGGCCGAGGCCTTCCGGGACGCGGCTCTAGCGCGGCTAGCCGGGGTGTCTTTGTTGGATGGCCGGCTTACCGAGATCGGTGAAAGCCTTCTGGATCGCGTGCCATCTCACCCGGTCGCAAACGAGGCCGCCCCGCTCGCTGTTCGAATCGCCCAAGCCGAAGCGGAGGCGTCAGGTCGGCTCATCGATGTCGAGCGTAAGCGCGCTTTGCCACAACTGAGCGCATCTGTGGCTCAAACGCGCTTCCGCCAAGCAGGCGACGAGGCCTACAACGTTGGCATCAGCCTTTCCATTCCCCTGTTTGACCGCAACCGCGGGGCGATTCGGGCTGCATATGCCGAGCAACGTGCAGCTGAGGCGGTTCTAGAGGGTCAGAAGCGTGACAGCGAGGCGGCTCGGTTGGGAGCGGTAGCGAGTCTCAAAGCGTCCAACAGCCGCGCGCGAGCTGCGGATGAGAGCGTACAAGCCGCAGACGAAGCCTATCGGTTGGCCCGCATCGGATTCGAGGCAGGTCGTATATCGCAATTGGAGCTGCGTAGCGCCCGATCAACTTTGATTGCTGCGCGTGGCAGCGCTGTAGATGCCCGCCTTAGCCGGGTGACAGCAGAAATCGACCTCGCTCGCCTTGAAGGGCGCGCACCGTTTGTGGAGGCAAAATGAATAAGTACGGAAACAAGACGCTCATCGGAGCGACGCTGGTGGCTGCCTTCCTGCTCACCGGGGGGCTTACCGCATGCAGTGGCGGTGCGGAGGAAACGGAAAAAGCCGCCGGCACCGAGGCCAAGAGTAAGGGCAGCAAAGAAGAAGGGAAGGGTGGTCACGCAGATGAGGCCACGCCTGATGGTGCAGAAGCCCACAATGATGGCGACGGCGACGGTGAACACGGCGAGGAGGAGGCTGAGGAGGGGCTAGTCAAGCTGACGTCCGATCAGATCAAGGCATCTGGCATCGGCGTGGTTGCAGTAGGGCGGGGCGGTGGCGCTTCAACTAGGCTTGCAGGTCGCGTCGAGCCCGCCATCGGGGGGCGCGCAGCGATCGCCTCGACGGTCACTGGCCGGGTTGAGCGCGTACTCGTTGCGCCAGGAACAGCGGTCAAAAGCAATCAACCTCTAGTAGTTGTGGTTAGCGGCGAAGCTGCGACGTTCAAGGCCGCAGCTACTGCGGCGGCGGCAGAGGCAGAAGCTACTCGCTTGGCCTACAGCCGCGATAAATCTCTGGTGGACCAAGGTGTGGTGGCGCGTCAGGAGCTGGAGGCCTCGCGGGCCCGCTCTTTGGCGGCCGATGCTGCGGCCAGTGCTGCCCGTGCTCAAGTCGCTGCCAGCGGCTCTCCGGACAGTTCCGGCCGGGTGACCATCACCAGTCCGGTCGCTGGGTTGGTAGGCAACGTCCAGGTAACACCAGGTGGTGTCGTCTCGGCTGGAACCTTGGTGGCGGAGGTTTCCAATCCCGACATGAATGAACTCGTGTTTACCGCGCCCCCCGCGCTGGCCACCGTCGCCATGCCAGGGATGAAGTTGGAGGTCACGGGCCCCCGAGGTAGCTTCGAGGCTGAAGTAATTGCTGCGGCTGCGAATGTGATGCAGCAGGGTGGCACCGCCACGATTCGTGCCAAGCCAATCTCCGAGAAACTTCCACCGGCCGGCTCCCCCGTTTCGGCACTGATCATTGCCGGTGGTGCCGCCGAAGGTATGAGCGTGCCTGCTGACGCGGTCCAAACCGTTGACGGCAGAAGCGTTGTCTTCGTGGCCGTCGAGGGCGGCTTCAAAGCAACGCCGGTACTCGCCGGGCGCCGTGCAGGCAATCGAATCGAGATCCTTAACGGTCTGACGGGCAGTGAGCGCGTCGTAGGCGCCAACGCCTTCCTGCTCAAAGCCGAACTGGCCAAAGGCGAAGCCGAACACGGCCACTAAGGGAACTCATTCACCATGTTCAACATCATCATCGAAGCAGCGGTCAGGTTCCGCTGGCTCATGGTGTTTCTGGCCGCATTGATTGCCTGCTTTGGCTTGTTCCAACTAAGCAAGCTACCAGTCGATGCCGTACCAGATATCACCAACCGCCAGGTCCAGATCAATACCATCGCCCCAGCCCTGACCCCTGAGCAAATCGAGCGTCAGGTTACGTACCCCTTGGAGACGGCCTTGGCTGGCATCCCGGGGCTGAACACCACCCGTTCGCTATCGCGCAATGGCTTCTCCCAGGTCACTGCAATCTTCACCGACAAGACTGACATCTACTTCGCACGCCAGCAGGTCGCTGAGCGCATGCGGGAAGCGGCCGGGGACCTGCCTGACAATGTCTCACCCATGCTTTCGCCCGTTACTACGGGTTTGGGTGAGGTACTGATGTGGACAGTGGACTTCAGGCCATTCGACCCCAAGAAGCTGGCCAAACCTGGCCAAGCCGGTTGGCACGAGGGCGAGGTCTACCTGACCCCGGAAGGCGATCGCCTTGCTACCGCGCAGGAGCGCGCAACGTATCTGCGTACCGTCCAAGATTGGATTATCGCGCCCCAGATGCGCTCAAGCCCGGGCTTGGCGGGGGTTGATACGGTAGGTGGCTACGTCAAGGAATACGGTATCTACCCCGACAGCGCACGGCTGGCGGCATACCGACTTGGCTTGGCCGATCTCGTACAGGCATTGGAGCGTTCCAACGTTCAAGCAGGTGCGGGCTTCGTTCAACGTGCAGGTGAGGGCCTGGTAGTACGGGCCGACGGCCTTGCGTTGACGACCGACGACTTGGCCCAATCCCCGGTAGCGACCAAGGACGGCGTGGTTATTCGCGTAGCCGATGTAGCAGAGGTCGGTCTGGGTCGTGCCCCGCGGCTGGGCGCGGCTAGCCGTAACGGACATGAGGCCGTGCTTGGCACTGCTCTGATGATCGCCGGAGGTAATAGCCGCACCGTGGCACAGGCGGCCGCTGAGCGTCTGGCGCAGGTCAACGAATCTCTGCCGGCCGATATCTTTGCAGAACCGGTGCTTGACCGAAGCGTGCTGGTCAACTCGACCGTCAAGACGGTCGCCAAGAACCTGACTGAAGGTGCTCTGCTGGTAGTTGTGGTTCTCTTCCTGCTACTGGGAAACTTCCGTGCAGCAGCCATTACCGCGCTGGTGATTCCGCTCTCGTTCCTGTTTGCCGTTATCGGCATGAACAAGTTTGGTATCAGCGGCAACCTGATGAGCTTGGGCGCCCTGGATTTCGGCATTCTTGTAGATGGTGCGGTGATCGTGATCGAGTCCACCCTGCTGATGCTGGGCAAACGCCGAGCAGAACTTGGCCGGCCTCTGAATGCCATGGAACGGCTCCGCGTGGCTGCAGATTCAGCCAAGAAGATGGCGCGTCCTGCGGCGTTCGGGCAGATGATTATTCTGCTGGTGTTCGCACCGATCCTCACCTTGGAGGGCGTTGAAGGTAAGACGTTCCAACCGATGGCAGCTACTTTCATGCTCGCCCTGATTGGCGCATTTATCTTCTCCTTTACCTTCGTGCCTGCAATGGCTGCGCTCCTTGTGAGAGATCCAAAGCCTCATGCGAACAAGGACGGCAAGGATTCTCACGACAATGAAGAGCACGAGACTGCAATCATCCGCGTCCTGAGAAGGCGCATTGAGCCAGCAATCCAAGGTGCCATTCGTAGGCCCAAGGCTGTGCTTGCTGGCGCTCTGATGATGCTTGTGATGGGCGTGGTCGGCTTCACGATGCTGGGTCGGGAGTTCATGCCAACGCTTGATGAGGGAAACCTTGCCATGCAGGCGCTTCGCGTTCCCTCGACGTCCTTGGAGCAATCGCTGGCTATGCAACTGGCGCTGGAGAGGTCCATCGCGGCTGAGCCTGAGGTAGTGACCGTCTTCTCAAGAACAGGTACTGCCGAAGCTGCTATCGATCCAATGCCAACCAACATCTCTGACAGCGTGATCGTGCTCAAACCGCGCAAGGATTGGCCTGACTCTTCCTTGAGCAAGGAGGATCTAATCGCCAGGTTTGAGAAGATCGCAGCCTCGCAGATAGGTAACAGCTTCGAGTTCAGTCAGCCCATCGAACTGCGCTTCAACGAGTTGATCTCGGGTGTGCGTACGGATTTGGCTGTCATGATCTACGGCGACAACTTCGAGCAGCTTCAGGCTGTTGCCGATCAGGTTGCGCTGAAGCTGAGGAACGTGGAGGGCGCTGCGGATGTTCGTGTGGAACAGATCTCTGGTCTGCCCACGCTCAATGTAGCGATCGACCACCTTGCAGCAGCACAGTACGGTCTGACGGCTGCAGATGTTAGCGACGCCCTTGCAACGGGCATCGGCGGCGCGGCGGCCGGCAAGATCTTTGAGGGGGATCGTCGTTTCGATGTCGTCGTTCGCCTCGGAGACGATGCCCGCAATGATCCCGATCAGCTTGCATCACTGCCAATTGCAACTCCCACCGGCGGGATTGTGCCCCTCTCATCTGTTGCACGCATCGACATCAGCGAGGGACCTAATCAGATCAGCCGGAACAACGGTAGCCGGCGTGTAGTGGTTCAGGCCAATGTACGCGGCCGTGACTTGGGCGGGTTCGTAGGTGAAGCCCAAGCTGCAGTGAAGGATGTTCAGTTGCCCCCGGGTGCACACATGACTTGGGGCGGGCAGTTCGAGAACCTCCAGCGGGCGGAAAAGCGACTCTTGACCGTCGTGCCGATCGTGTTCCTGCTGATCGGTAGCCTGTTGTTCATGGCACTGGGCAGTGCAAAGGAAGCGGGCCTCGTGTTCAGCTGCGTTCCGCTAGCACTGGTCGGCGGCATTCTCGCTTTGCTCGTTCGTGGCATGCCGTTCTCGGTGTCTGCTGCAGTCGGATTCATTGCGGTTTCTGGCGTGGCAACGCTGAATGGTCTGGTGCTCATGCAGGCTATTCGAGAGCGCCTGGACGCCGGCGATAGCCCTCTGATTGCTGCGATGAATGGCGCCGGCAGCCGAATTCGGGCCGTGGTGACCACCGCGTTGGTCGCCATCGTCGGCTTCATTCCGATGGCTATTGCGAGTGGTTCGGGTGCCGAAGTGCAGAAGCCTCTGGCTACGGTGGTCATTGGTGGCTTGTTGACTGCAACGGTCTTGACGCTGCTTGTCTTGCCGACCTTCGCGGGGCGACTGGCCAAGTCAGATCCTAAGGTGGAGCCGGAGACCGCCCACTGATTGAATGAGTGTTTGGGCCCGGCAGCGCATCTGCCTGCCGGGCCTCCCGATCCAATCTCTTGACGTTGGAGGCAATACGTGAACATGACCACAGAAGTCGAACTGCCGGTCGTACTCCCCGGCGTACCTCAAGAGGACCACTGCGTACAGAGACTGGCCGATGAGCTTGAGGAAATGGCCGGTATATCACGCGTGCATCTGCGCGGGGTAAGCGCAGGAGCTCCGGAGGCCCTATGCATTCACTATGACCCCGAGCTGATCTCACTTCAGCGCGTGCGCGAACTAGCGTCGTCTATGGGGATTGGCCTGGGTGAGCGATACGGCCATCTGTCCTTGGAGATGGACTCGTCCGTGCATGCCCGCAAGGCAAGGACGATCGCGGGGCAGCTACAAGCTATACCCGGTGTCGTTGAAGCGACCACCAGCCCTGCTGGAAGGGTGAACATCGAGTACGACCGGACCCAGACAGGAGAAGCTGATCTGAGGGCGAAGCTCGAGGATTTTGGAGTGGGAAGGAGCGGCCCCGCCCCCGACCAAGGCGCGCAAGGTCAGCACGAAGGTCACAATCATAAGGATGGGCAGGACCATGCTCATTCCCATGGTGGAATCCTTGGTGCCAACAGTGAGCTACTGTTCTCACTCGCATGTGGCCTGCTCCTCCTGATTGGCTTTGCAATTGAAAAGCTCGGCTTGCTCGCAAACGACTGGGTCCCTACTTCTCTTTACGTGGCTGCCTACCTGTTCGGAGGTTGGTTCACGCTCCGCGAAGCTATTGAGAACATCAAGCTAAAGCGCTTTGAGATCGACACGTTGATGCTTGTTGCGGCGGCAGGTGCTGCTGCGCTGGGCGCATGGGCAGAGGGCGCACTGCTTCTGTTCCTCTTCAGCCTCGGCCACGCGCTCGAACACTATGCGATGGGCCGCGCAAAGAGAGCGATTGAGGCGCTTGCCAAGTTGGCCCCGGAGACAGCCAGGGTTGTCAAAGACGGGAAGGTCACTGAAGTCCAGGTTGAGTCGCTGATACCTGGAGACGTGGTGGTTGTTCGTCCCAATGATCGGATGCCGGCGGACGGATTCGTTGTTAAAGGAACCAGCAGCGTTGATCAAGCGCCTGTAACCGGTGAGAGCATCCCGGTAGATAAGCTGCCGGTAGGTGATCGTGCGCTGGCGCGGGTGCGTCCGGACTCCGTTGAGATGCAGTCCCGCGTCTTCGCCGGCACCATTAACGGCTCCGGCGCAATGGAAGTTGAGGTGACCCGCCGATCAGGGGAGTCGGCCTTGGCCCGCGTCGTCAAGATGGTGAGTGAGGCCGAGACCAGAAAGTCGCCAACTCAACGCTTCACCGACAAATTCGAAAGAGTGTTCGTTCCGGCAGTTCTGATTCTGGCCGTGCTGTTGCTTTTCTCGTGGGTAGTGATCGACGAGCCATTCCGAGATAGCTTCTATCGAGCGATGGCAGTACTGGTCGCGGCAAGCCCGTGCGCACTGGCTATTGCCACACCAAGTGCCGTTCTGGCCGGTATTGCTAGAGCGGCCCGGGGCGGAGTGCTCATCAAGGGTGGCGCCCCGCTAGAAGAACTGGGAATGGTTCGCGCCATCGCGTTTGACAAGACTGGAACCCTCACCGAGGGAAAGCCGCGAATCACCGACATTAAGGTGATGCAAGGCTCTACAGAGCAGGAACTGCTGCAGGTTGCGGTCGCCGTAGAGGCCTTGAGTGATCACCCACTGGCGGCAGCCATTGTTCGAGATGGCAACGCTCGCTTGGGAGAGGTTCCCGTGCCAGTAGCCACGGATCTCGCTAACTTCACTGGAAGCGGGGTTCAGGCGAGGGTGAATGGCCTAAACGTCTGGATCGGAAAGGCAGAGATGTTCGGCACCGGCGGCATCAGCACCCTGACTGCGGAGGCGCAGTCGGCCATCGACGAGCTTCGCAACGTTGGACGAACCACGATGGCAGTTCGTCTAGGTGACCGTGATATCGGTGTCATTGGCCTTATGGATACGCCGCGCCCAGAAGCACGAGAAGCA
Source organism: Stenotrophomonas acidaminiphila (assembly GCF_014109845.1). NCBI lineage: Bacteria > Pseudomonadati > Pseudomonadota > Gammaproteobacteria > Lysobacterales > Lysobacteraceae > Stenotrophomonas > Stenotrophomonas acidaminiphila. The sequence goes on from NZ_CP043567.1 coordinate 223,307, forward strand.
TTGGACAAGCTGCGAAGCTTGGGCATCCAGCGGATGATCATGATTTCCGGCGACCATCAGACAGTGGCACAGGCCGTGGCAACGGACGTGGGCCTAGACGATGCTTGGGGCAATCTAATGCCCGATGACAAGGTGAAGGCCATCCGCCAGCTCAAGGATACGGAGCGAGTGGCGATGGTTGGTGATGGTGTGAACGACGCGCCTGCGATGGCGAGTGCGAGCGTCGGCATCGCGATGGGCGCCGCGTCCTCGGACGTTGCTCTGGAGACGGCCGACGTAGCACTCATGTCCGAAGACTTGAGGCAGGTAGCGTTCTCAGTGGCGCTTAGTCGACGCACCCGAAGTGTGATCCGCCAGAACGTTTACGTGAGCCTGGGCGTAGTGGCGGTGTTGGTGCCTGCGACAGTCATGGGTCTTGGGATTGGTCCTGCTGTAGCAGTGCATGAGGGATCGACTCTGTTGGTCGTGTTCAATGCGCTGAGACTCCTCGGCTACCGCCAATCCTGACATGCGCATTCTATTGATTGAGCGCGACCTCAAGGACGCAGCGCAAATTCTGGACTACTTCGAGTCCCGTGGTCATCAGCTTGATGTAGTGGCCGATGGTCTGGCGGGCCTACATCTGGCGGCTACCAATCTATACGACGCAGTCGTGCTTGACTGGTTGCTTGGGTTCTACCCCGAAATCACGGACTGTTTGGAAAGGACTGAAAACTTCTGGTCCTGCTTGACCCGGCGCCGTCGCATCCTGGGGTTGTGGCGGCGCTCGATATATTCGAACACATCGGACCGGGCGGCATCGAGTGTGGGATACGTTGTGCGATAGATCCGCTCGCGTTTGAGCAATCCGAAGAAGCCTTCGCAGGCGGCGTTGTCACCACAATGCCCCACCGCACTCATCGAACAGAGCAGGCCATTGGCGGCCAGGTAATCCTGGTAATCGCCGCTACGAAATTGGCTGCCACGGTCGGAGTGCAGGATCAGCCGATGCTGCTCCTGACGCTGCCAAACCGCCATCTGCACGGCCCTGATCACCATCTGCCTGTCCTGCCGATGATGCATCGACCAGCCCACAATGCGCTGGTCAAACAGGTCCAGCACTACGCACAGATACAGCTTGGCCTGCTGGGTCTTGATCTCGGTGATGTCGGTCACCCACTTGGTTTCCGGCTCCGAGGCGCTGAAATCACGCTCCAGCAGGTTGCGCACGCCCGGCGGTGTCAGGGCCGGTTGAGCGCGCTGGCCACGCCGTTTCTGGCGCGGCCAGCCTTGAAGGCCTGCCAACGCCATCAGCCGGGCAACCCGGTTCCGACTGGCCGTCAGCCCTTCCTCGACCAGATCTTCCTGCATGCGGCCGGCACCCAGCGTGCCCCGGCTGTCCTGATGCAGCACATGGATACGGCCCAGCAAGCGCTCGTTATCGCATTGACGAGGGCTGGGCAGTCGTTTGCTCCAGTCGTAGTAGCCACTGGTCGATACCCGCAGGCAGCGGCACATCAGACGAACCGGAAACTCATCGCGGCAACGTTCGATCACCTGATACCTCAGGATGATCCCTTGGCAAAGAACGTCGCCGCTTCGCGCAAAAAATCCCGCTCCTTGGTGATCCGGGCCAACTCGCGTTTGAGCCGGGCAACCTCCTCGTCACGCGGGCTCCCGGTACCAGCAAAGGCGGCTTTCCCCGCCGTCTGCGCCTCCCGCTTCCAGCGGGTCAGCAGGCTGTCACGGATGCCCAGCTCACGGGCTACCTGGGCGCAGCTGACACCGGGCCGACTGGCTTGCTCCACCGCGCCACGCTTGAACTCGGCACTGAACTTGCGACGCTTTGACATGAACACTCCTCATGGCCTCGATCGGCCTTCTTGTAAGTGTCCGTGAAAACGGGGGTGAACCCAACTCACCGTTGACGGTCAGGGGTTTGGGTAACGCACCACGGGCGGAACGCGCTTCGGCAGCCCGCAGTTCTGCCGTATCAGCGGCCAGCAAAGGGTTGGCGTCGAGGGCCCTGGAGACAGCCTGCTCCAGGCGCAATGGTTCGGCAGCATGGCTTTGCAAGGCCACGCCGCTGGTTCCGGCCAAGGCCAGAACCAGCAAGTAACGCAGATTCACGGAGAACCTCCGATTCGGTTGACGGAATACGCAGGAGCGGCCGCGCGTGGCAGCCGGAAGCGTCGTCAGGCGATCGGAGGTCTGAACGGAAGGGTCAGGAGCATCGTGGGACGGGCCTGCGGGTCCGTGAGCGGGGGCTCAACTGTCAGGCACCCGACCACGGGCCCAGGCGACGCAGTTGGGAGCACATCACAAGCGCCCCCGGGAACCGCCTGATGGAGGAGCGCGTGAGCGCCCGATGCATGAGCAGGATCGTCCTCGTCGGACGCATGGCCGTCACCGTCGGTGCTCACCGTATGCGTTGCATGCCCAACGGCGTGCAACTCCCCCACGGCTGCAAGCACCGGCTGCACGACCAAGGCAAGGGCAAGCAGCAGCAATGCTGCGTTGGCCAAGAGTGGGCGGTGGCGTAGCCAGAGTCGCATTTCGCGAAGATACCTCGGATCCGCGGCGTGTTCCAATGCCAATCGCCGAGTTGAACGCTGAGGCCGCTACACCCCCCTCCGAGGCGTTACCACGGCATTCATCCGGTGTTTACACGCATGCGTATAATCGGGCGTATGCCTTTCCGCGCGCTCCTGATGCGACTGTTACTGATCGTTGCCTTGTTGGCCAACGGTCCGGCCATCGCAGGTGTGTCCATGCACATGGAGCACTTGGGCGACGCCTCGAGCGACGTCACCCCCGTGACCATAGTGCAGACGGCGGCCGAAGCCGTGGCTGCGTGCCACGGGGCCGCCGAAACGGCGGTGACCGAGCGCGCTGATCATCATCCGCAAGTTGCTGACCAAGCCAAGACGGCATCACCTTCTGACAATTGCTGCGAAGCGGGCGATTGCTGTGCGTGCATGCACCACTGCTTCGTGGCACTCGCTGGGTCGTCGCCCGCGGATATGTCCCTCCGGCACCCGCAACTCGCCGAGTCATTCCGGTCGGTGCATGCTTCTGCTTCGCTGAGCAATCTCTTCCGACCTCCGATCGGCTAAGTGTCGCTGCGCGCCATCCGGCGCTGATGCACCCTGTCCGCTGCTCAACCCTGACAGGGTAAGGCTCGCTCCGCGAGTCGTCGACCTTTTCCCGGAGTTCCCATGTCAACCCGTTCTTTCGGCCGTGCCGAGGGGCTGTCTGCCCCCTCGCGCCGCCTCTTCGTGCAAGGCCTTGCCGCCGGCGGCGCCGTTGCAGCCCTCGGTCTCTGGCCACGTTCCAGCTGGGCCGTCAAGGCCGAGGGCCTGCCCAACGTGCTCTCGGGCACCGAATTCGACCTGACCATCGGCGAGACGCCGATGAACTTCACCGGCGCCACGCGCCCCGCGATCACAGTCAACGGATCGATTCCCGCACCCTTGCTGCGCTGGCGGGAAGGCACCACCGTCAACCTGCGGGTCCGCAATGCCCTGCCCCGCGGCTCGATCCATGGCGAGCAGGCGTCGATCCACTGGCACGGCATCCTGCTGCCGGCCGACATGGACGGCGTGCCCGGACTGAGCTTCAACGGCATCAACCGTGGCGAGACCTACCAGTACCGCTTCAACGTCGTGCAGGGCGGCACCTACTGGTACCACAGCCATTCCGGCTTCCAGGAGCAGGCCGGTCTCTACGGGCCACTGGTGATCGAGCCGCTGGAACCCGAGCCCTTCGTCTATGACCGCGATTACGTGGTCATGCTCAGCGACTGGACCGACCTCGATCCGAAGCGCCTGTTCGCCAGGCTCAAGAAGCGGTCTGACTTCGACAACTTCTCCAAGCAGACGGTCGGCGACTTCTTCGACGACGTGAAGCAGCACGGCCTGGCCGCTACGGTCGAGGACCGCAAGATGTGGGGCCAGATGCGGATGACGCCAACTGACCTGTCGGACGTCAATGGCAACACCTACACCTTCCTGATGAATGGCACGACTTCGCTCGGCAACTGGACCGGGCTGTTCCGGTCGGGCGAGAAGGTCCGCCTCCGTTTCATCAACGGGTCGGCAATGACGTACTTCGATGTGCGCATCCCGGGCCTGAAGATGACGGTGGTCGCGGCCGATGGACAGTACGTCCGCCCGGTCACGGTCGATGAGTTCCGCATCGCCACCGCTGAAACGTTCGACGTCATTGTCGAGCCGACCGGGCAGGATGCGTTCACCATTTTTGCCCAGGACAGCGGCCGCACGGGATACATCAGCGGAACACTCGCCATCAGGGAAGGCTTGCGGGCGCCCGTGCCCAACCTCGATCCCAAGCCGATCCTGACCATGGACGACATGGGACACGGTGGAATGGGCGGCGGCGGTCATGATATGTCCTCGATGTCACACGGTGCGATGACCGGCGGTGCCATGGCGGGAATGGACCACAGCGGCCACGACATGTCATCGATGGCCGGAGGCGCGGCAGCCGGCGGGAGCATGGCGGGGATGGATCACGGTGCCGGCGGAATGCAGGAACACCCTGCAAGCGAAACCGGCAATCCGCTCGTTGACATGCAGACGATGGCGCCCGCGCCCAAGCTGGATGACCCGGGCATCGGGCTACGCGACAACGGCCGACGCGTACTGACCTACGGCGATCTGCGCAGCACGTTCCCCGACCCCGACGGGCGCGCGCCCGGCCGCACGGTCGAGCTGCACCTGACCGGTCACATGGAGCGCTTTGCATGGTCGTTCGATGGAGTGAAGTTCGCTGACGCCGAACCCCTGCGTCTGAAGTACGGCGAGCGCATGCGAGTCGTCTTGGTCAACGACACGATGATGTCGCACCCGATCCATCTGCACGGCATGTGGAGCGACCTCGAGGACGAGTCCGGCAACTTCATGGTGCGCAAGCACACCATCGACATGCCGCCTGGTACGAAGCGGGCCTTTCGCGTGCGCGCCGACGCGCTGGGTCGCTGGGCGTTCCATTGCCACCTGCTTTACCACATGGAAGCCGGCATGTTCCGCGAAGTGCGGGTGGAGGAATGAACGCCATGATCCTTTCCAGTCGCCACCCCCTGGCCATCGGCCTGACGTCCGTACTCGTTCTTGCAACTGGTTGCGCCCCGGCGTGGGCGCAGGAGACGGACCACGCCGCACACCATCCGGCAGCCAAGCCGGCTGCGTCACCATCGTCGCCAAGGCCCGCGGATCCGCACGCCGGCCATCTACCGACTTCACCGGACAAGAGTTCCGACGATCACGGGACGATGAACCACGGGAACATGCGGCACGGAGCTGCGAATCCTGCCGACAGCGAACACACCGGGATGGACCACTCCACGATGGACCACTCCACGATGGATCACTCCGGGATGGATCACTCCGGGATGGATCACTCCGGAATGGATCACTCCGGCATGGATCACTCGGGCATGGATCACGCTTCCATGGGCCATCAACCTGGTGTCAGCGAGGACCTGCCGCCGACGGCCGAGCCGCGCGAGCCAATCCCGGTTGTCACGCCGACAGATCGGGCTGCGGCGTTCCCGGACCTCGACGAGCACCTGATGCATGGTGAATCGATCAATTCCTACTGGGCGCTTGACCGGCTAGAGGCGTGGGACGCGGAGGAGGACGGCACCGGCATGGCCTGGGAAGCACAAGGCTGGGTGGGTTCCGACTTGAACCGGCTCTGGCTGCGCAGCGAGGGCGAGCGTGCAGGTGGATCCACCGAGTCGGCGGATGTGGAAGTGCTGTACGGCCGAGCGATCGCCCGATGGTGGGACGCAGTCGCCGGTGTCCGCCATGACTTCGCCTTCGGCGGCGGGCCGTCGCGCACCTATGCCGCGCTCGGTGTGATCGGTCTTGCGCCGTACAAATTCGAAGTCTCCGCGACGGCCTACCTAGGCGAGTCCGGTCAGCTCGGGGTAGGTGCGGAAGCCGAATACGAAATGCTGTTCACCAACCGGCTGATCGGCCAGTGGCTGGTCGAGGGCGAGGCCTGGAGCAAGGACGATCCGGCGGTGGGAATCGGCAGTGGGCTGAGCAAGGTCGAAGCCGGTTTCCGCTTGCGCTACGAGTTCCATCGACAGTTCGCGCCCTATGTCGGCGTGGTCTGGGAGCGTGCTTACGGCGGAACCGCAGACCTCCGTCGCGCAGCATCAGGCGATGTTGACGACACCCGGATTGTGGCGGGCGTCCGCATCTGGTTCTGACAGGAACTGGCATTGAGCCAGCGTACGCAAGGCTGGCTGAAGTTTCTTCAGCGACACACACACCACTGATTTCGGAGTTCACGCATGAACGTAACACCCGTCACCCTTGCCCTCGCACTGGCATTTGCCGTTGTGTCGCCCGCTATGGCGCAGACAACCCAGGCGCATGCACATCACCCCACCACTGCGGCAGCGGCGAACGTGGATGTTCCTGCCGCCGCCACGGCCGCCGTCGCCGTGGTAGAGCGGTTCAACACCGCACTGTCCAGCGAAGACCTGGCAACGGTCGGATCCCTGCTCGCTCCTGACGTCCTCATCCTCGAGTCCGGTGGTGCCGAGCACAGCCGCGAGGAATATCTGGGCCACCACGCCATCAGCGACGCGGCGTTCCTCAAGGACGCCCATCGACAGTTGCTCCGTCGGCGCGCACGCGCCGCTGGCGAGTTCGCATGGGTCGGAACCGAAAGCGAGTTGCATGCCCAGAAGAACGGAAAGCCACTGACCGTCCAGAGCGCCGAGACGATGGTGCTGAAGCAGACTGCGGACGGCTGGCGGATCGTCCACATTCACTGGTCCTCGCAGACCAGGTCCTGAGGAATGTTCCAGATGCGCACTTACGGATTGAATCGACTGGCTTGGGCCGCGCTTGCCATGGCAGGCCTAAGCGCCTGCAGCCAAGCCGCTGCACCCCTTGGAGTATCACCACCCGCACCTGCTGGACAGGCCGGATCGCAAGCAGGCCAAGCGCTTACGGCATTGCCGCGCATAACAGTCCACAAGACCCCGACCTGCGGCTGCTGCAACGCGTGGATTGACCACGTGCGCGAAGCCGGGTTCGCGGTGAATGTGCACGACATGGAGGACCTGGGCCCCGTCAAGGAACGTCTGGGTGTCCCGTATGCGAAGGGCTCCTGCCACACGGCCCAGGTCGAGGGATACGTCATCGAAGGCCATGTTCCTGCAGCTGACATCAAGCGTCTGCTGGAAGAAAAACCCGACGCACGTGGCTTGGTGCTGCCGGGAATGCCGCTCGGTTCACCGGGCATGGAGGTCCCGGACGGGCGCCAGCAGCCGTACACGGTCGAGCTGGTCCACCACGACGGGACCACTGAGCCGTTCGCACAGCACTGATCCGTCAGGGCAAAAGGGCGGCGTTACGAGCAAACCGGAAACATCAAAAGCGGAACAATGTTGGTCTCGCGCACACCCCGAAACATAACGCTTGCACCACAGCACGGCTCCACGAAACGAGCTTTTTTCACATTCCCAATGAGGATTATCCAAATGAAGTCGTCAAATATCTTTCGTTCCTTCGCGCTCGTCCTCGGCATTGCAGCGGGGCAGTTTTCACTACAGGTCGCCCACGCCCATGCAGCTCTGCAGCAGTCCACACCGGCGGCAAATAGCGTGGTGGTTTCTCCAAACGAAATCGATCTCGTGTTCAATGAAACATTGCTGCCGCGGGCGTCGCGTCTCGAGTTGCTGATGGTGCACGGCAATTCCACGATGCCAATCAAAAACTTCACCACGGAGATCGTCAATGATGGCAAGACCTTGCGTGCCAAGCTGCCCAAGCCGCTGGCTGCGGGTATGTATCGCGTGGAGTATCGCGCCGTTGGAGGCGACAACCACCCCATGACGGGCAGCTTCAGCTTCACGGTGCGCTGAGGAGATCCGAATGTTCGACTTGTCGGCTTATGCACTGAGATTCCTGGAATACCTTGTTCTCATGGTGCTTTTCGGGATCCCACTGTTCGGATGGTACGGTTCGCGTCGATCGGCAGTCGCCGACGCCTTGGCCGGGTGGCCACTCATGGGCGTTCTATTGGTGAGTGCCGCCGTCGCTGTCGTACTTACCGGGGCCGATGTCGTCTTCAAGACCGCGGGCATCATGGGAATGGCGATTGCCGAAGTTGATCGTGATTCGCTTGGCTGGTATCTGCTCGAGACGTCCGCGGGTCGGGCAGCGATGGCGAGAGGCGCACTGCTGGTCGCCCTGATGTTTGTGCTCGGATGGCATCGCCGCCACGGGAAGGTGGAGTCCGCCTTCCCGCTGGCGGCGACGCTGGCGGGCGGCGCACTCGCTTCACTGGCATGGAACGGCCACGCGGCCGCTGGTGAGGGCGTGGCAGGCGTGGCCCGGCTCAGTGCAGGCATCGTCCACCTTCTCGCGGCAGGCGGCTGGATCGCAGCGGTCCTGATGTTTCTGGGGATGCTCCTGCGCGACAAGCAGGCCTCGGGCAACGGGCGCCTGCGATCAACGCATGACTTGCTGCATGGATTTTCGACTCTGGGAACGATTTTCGTTGGGGCGCTCATGGTGTCCGGCATCGTGCATTACGGGGATCTCACCGCTTGGTCGTTTTCCGCGCTGTTCCTGACCACCTACGGGAAGTTGCTGCTGTTCAAACTGGCCCTGTTCGCTGGAATGCTGGGCTTGGGCGCGCTGCACCGATGGACGTTGGTGCCGCGCTTGGGACAGGCGCTGACCAGCGGTGATCCCGCGCAGGAGGTGCGTGCGTTGCGGCAGAGCGTTACGGCTGAGTCCGCCTTGGCCCTCTTGATCCTGATTGTTGTTTCAGTGCTCGGGACGCTCAGTCCTGCGTAACAGTTGCTTGCTTTGCGGCAGTTGAAATATCGAGCGCCTCTTCAGCACCACTCGCGGCATTAGTGTCGAGGCGTGCGTCGTTATCACTCATTTTGGCGGGATTTTTTCATGGGAAGTTTCAGTATTTGGCACTGGCTGGTCGTGCTGTTGATCGTGGTACTGGTGTTCGGTACCAAGCGGCTGAAGAATGCCGGCAAGGACGTCGGTGAGGCGGTCAAGGGTTTCAAACAGGGCATCAGGGACGACGCGCCGCCCCTGCAGTTACGCGACGCCAGCCCTGAGGCCGGGCTCGAGGCCCAGAGCAGCCGCAGCACCGAAACGACCTCGCACTAAATAGGCCACTGGCCTGAGCCACGTAGCCGGCATGCTGGTTTACGTTCCCTCAGACCAGATCGTCAGAGGGCTGACGACACCGATACCAAACTTGGCTGAAGTTTCCCGGTGATGCCTTACGTTCGGCGCCAGTTTCGCGATGGATGTTGCAGGCCCCCTTTCTCTGGGGACAGGCCAGGGCAACTGCGAGACTTGCGCCGTTCCGGCAGATACGGGCGCCGCTAGAGACGGTCTTGACCTTGGTTGCTCACCGGCCGAGAGGACACCGTGCGAATTTATTCGTCCCTGACCTACTGACCTACGCCAGAGCCCCATTCAGCTGTAAAACTCCTGTGACAAACTTCCTTGGCAGCCCATTCAACTCAACGAGCACCGTTATGACCGCACCGTCCTCCCAGCACCATTCCTCCCCTAAAGACGCAACAGCTGCAGATGCCGTCGGGGGACAGGTGACCGATCCGGTCTGTGGCATGCAGGTGGATCCTGCCAGCACGGCGCATCATGCGATCCACGCCGGCACTCCTTTCCACTTCTGCTCGGAGCGATGCCGCGCGAAGTTTGTGGCCGACCCTGATCGCTACCTGACGCCCCAGGATGAGCCCGAGGTGGCACCGGCCGGCGCCATCTACACCTGCCCGATGCACCCCGAAGTCCGCCAGGACCATCCCGGTACCTGCCCGCTCTGCGGCATGGCTCTGGAACCGGAGATGCCCGGGCTTGACGACGAGGCGAACCCGGAGCTCGTCGACTTCAGCCGCCGGTTCTGGTGGACGCTTCCGCTGACGGTGGCGACGCTCGTGCTGGCCATGTTCGGCCGGCATCTCCCGAGCCTCGAACTAGGCGGCGTGCAGATCCTGCCGCTGTCCATCCACGTGCAGACCTGGGTCGAACTGTTGCTGACCACCCCAGTCGTACTGTGGGCCGGCTGGCCGTTCTTCGAACGCTGCGTGCAGTCGATCCGCAACCTCCATCCCAACATGTTCACGCTCATCGGGATCGGCGTAGCAGCGGCCTTTGGCTACAGCTTGGCCGCCACCCTGGCACCTGGGTTGTTCCCGGCCTCGTTCAACGAGCACGGGCGCGTCGGCGTGTACTACGAAGCGGCGGCGGTGATCGTGTCGCTGACCCTGCTCGGCCAGATGCTGGAGCTGCGGGCGCGTTCGAAGACATCCGCGGCGATCAAGGGCCTGCTTGGGCTGGCGCCGAAGGAAGCCCGACGGCTCAATGCCGATGGCACCGAGGAAGACATCCCGCTGACCCACGTGCACGTCGGCGACCAGCTTCGCGTGCGGCCCGGTGAGAAGGTGCCGGTGGATGGTGAAGTGGTGGAAGGGCGCTCCAGCGTCGACGAGTCGATGCTCACCGGCGAGCCGATCCCGGTCGAGAAGACCGCGGGCGACCAGGTCATCGGCGCGACGCAGAACGGCACAGGTGCGCTGGTGATCCGCGCCGCCAAGGTGGGTTCCGATACCGTGCTCTCGCAGATCGTGCAGCTGGTCGCGCAGGCGCAGCGCTCGCGCGCACCGATGCAGCGGATGGCCGACACCGTCGCCTACTGGTTCGTGCTCGCGGTGCTGGCGATCTCGGTGGCGACCTTCTTCATCTGGGGCTTCTTCGGCCCGGACCCGTCCTGGACCTACGCGGTGCTAAACGCGGTCTCGGTGCTGATCATCGCCTGCCCCTGCGCGCTGGGCCTGGCGACGCCGATGTCGATCATGGTCGCCACGGGCAAAGCGGCGCAGGTCGGAGTGCTGTTCCGCGATGCCGAGGCGATCGAACACATGCGCCGCATCGACACCCTGATCGTCGACAAGACCGGCACGCTCACCGAAGGACGCCCGGCGTTCAAGGAAGTCGTGTCCTTCGACGGCTTCGACGCCGACCGGGTGCTGCATCTCGCGGCCAGCCTGGACCAAGGCAGCGAGCATCCGCTGGCCGACGCCATCGTCGCCGAGGCCCGGCGCCGGAACTTCGAGTTCGACCGCGTGGAGGACTTCGATTCGGTCACCGGCATGGGGGTGCGCGGAACCGTAGCCGGTCATGCGCTCGCCTTGGGCAATACCGCATTGATGGAGGATCTAGGCGGCAATCCCGGCGCGCATGTCGACGTGGCCGAGCGGATGCGTCGCGAGGGTTCAAGCGCCATGTTCCTCGCCGTGGACGGGCGCCTCGCGGGCCTTGTCGCGGTCGCCGACCCGATCAAGGCGTCGGCTGCGGTTGCCATCAACGAGCTGCAGGCCGCCGGGCTGCGCATCATCATGGCCACTGGCGACGGGCTCACCACCGCACGCGCCGTGGCCGCCGAACTCGGCCTGGACGAAGTGCATGGCGAGGTCCGTCCCGAGGACAAGGCCGAGCTGGTGCAGCGCCTCAAGCGCGAAGGACGGCGGGTGGCGATGGCGGGCGACGGCATCAACGACGCGCCAGCCCTCGCCGCGTCCGACGTCGGCATCGCCATGGGCACGGGCACCGATGTCGCAATGTCCAGCGCCCAGATCACCCTGGTCAAGGGCGACCTGCGCGGCATCCTGCGCGCCCGCAAGATCTCGCAGGCCACGGTGGCCAACATGAAGCAGAACCTCACTTTCGCGTTTCTCTACAACGCGCTGGGGGTTCCAATCGCGGCCGGGGTGCTGTACCCCGCGTTCGGGATCCTGCTGAGTCCGATGGTCGCGGCGCTTGCGATGAGCTTGAGCTCGGTGTCGGTGGTCGCCAACGCGCTTCGCCTGGCCAAGACGGCGGCAGTTCCGACACCACCAAGGGCGACCGCGCCGGACCATACCTCCGGTCTGGCCCCGGATTGATCTGGATCAGTTGCATCTGACCGAGCAAAAGGTAACCTCAAGCCATGATCCGCCGTCGTCACCGTAGCTGGTTCCAGCGCACCGTCCTCCTCGCGATGGCGGCATTGCTCTGGTCCCAGTTCGCGCTGGCCAGCCATGGCGGCTGCCTGGGTCTTCCGGGCACACCCGCCGCCGCAGTCGCGGCCGGCGCGGATACCCCCCACGACCACGGCCACGGCTGCGACGCGGAGCTTCCCTCGGCGGACAGGGCGGTGTGTGCCGCGCACTGCAGCGAGGGGGGTATTTCGGCCGACAGTGGGCGCATCCCACCGGTCCCGCCGCTGTTTGTCGGAGCGTGGGTCTCCTGGTTCGTCGTGGCCGAGGTCGCCGATGCCGGCCCAGGGGTCACGCCCAGCTGGGTGGAATCGCCCCCCAGGCCCGCCTGGCACCGCCCCACCGCCCATCCAGCGGCTCTCCTGCTGATCTGATGCCCGAACGCTGACTGCTCCGCACGCCTCTGTGCGGCGCAGTGCTGTGCGTTCGTGCCGTGCGCGTCACGGCATGTGTTCTGCCTCGTCCGAGCGACCTGCGTCGCGTCGGCCCAAGGACACTGATATGGCATCCCTGTTCGACCCGATGCAGGCCAGGCGCCTGCACCCTTACCCGCTGTTCCGCCGTCGGCCACTGCTCCGGCACCTGCTTGCCTGCGTGTTCGCCGGCGGCTTGTGGACGCTGGCGCTGCCCGCGACCGCCACCGAACCCATCCCGGGGCACAGCCTCGAGTCGATCCGCACCTGGGTTCTGGAACACAACCCCGAGCTGCGGGCCATGGACTTCGAAACCCAGGCCGCCGAAGCGAGGATCCTTCCCGCAGGTGCCCTGCCCGATCCGATGGCCTCGGTTGGATTCCGCGGCCTCGATCCGGACAAGCCCTGGCGCACCGCCGGTGCCGAGCGCGAGGTGAACTACGCGCTGCGTCAGCGCTTCCCGCTCTGGGGCAAGCGTGGTCTGGCGCGGACCGCGGCCAGCCAGGACGCGGTCGCGGTCGGGCTTGACCGCATCACCGCGGCGCGCGACCTGCTGGCAGAGGCTGAAGCGGCGTACGTGCGCTACTGGCATGCCGATCAGGCCGTGGCCGTGCTCGACCGCCGCATCGCCCTGCTCCGGCAGGTCGAGGAAATAGCCGGCGTGCGCTACGCCTTGGGTCGCGCGGCGCAGCAGGATGCCATCCGCGCCCAGGTCGAGCAGACCAGCCTACAGCGCGAGCGGATCGAACGCCTCGCGACCAAGCAGGAGGCGGCCGCCACCTTGAACGCGGTGCTGGGACGCCGTTCCGATGCACCGCTGGCGACTCCCGATGAGGCGCCGCGCCTCGTCGTCCACAGCGCCTCGCTCACCGAGGCACTGGATGACGCAAATGCGCACCCCGCGGTGCGCTCGCAGCAGGCCCGCGCCGAGGCCGCGCGCACGAACGTGGTACTGCAGCGTCGCAACCGCTTTCCCGACATCACCGTGGGCGTGGGTGCGATGCAGTACGGCAACGGCATCGAAAGCACCGAGCTGATGCTCGAGGTCGAGATCCCGTTCCAGCAGCGCGCCCGCCGCGAACGCGAGCGCGAGTCGCGCCTGCTCGAAGACGCGGCGCTGGCCCGCAGAGATGCCACGTTGCGGGCCGTCGAGGAAAGCGGCGCCTCCGCCTGGTCGCAGTGGACCAGCGCACGCGAGCGCCGCGCGCTGATCGAGAACACGCTGCTGCCGCAGGCCGACGCCACCTGGCAGTCCGCGCTGGCCAGCTACCAGGTCGGCGAAGTCGACTTCGGGACGCTGCTGGAAGCACTCAATGAATGGCAGGGCGCCGACCTCGCACGGGTCGATGCACTGCGTGACGAACTGTTGGGCGCCGCCGCCGTGCGCGCCATCGAAGGAGAGATCCGATGACCCGTGTCCAGACCCTGTCGCTCGCCATCGGCGTCGCACTCGCCGCACTCGCCGTCGGCTGGATGGCGGGCCGCGCCACGAACGATTCGCCCACCGCAGCCACGTCCGCCGAGGCAGCGGCCGCGGAACGCAAGGTGCTCTATTACCGCAATCCGATGGGCCTGGCGGACACGTCGCCGGTGCCGAAGAAGGATTCGATGGGCATGGACTACGTCCCGGTCTATGCCGACGACGCCCCGCCGGCGGCGCCGGGTACGGTGGTGCTGCCCCCGGACAAGGTGCAGGCGCTGGGCGTGCGCACCGAGGCGGTCAAGCGAGGAGCCATGTCCGCCACCGTGCGCACCAGCGGCACGGTCGAGGTCGACGAGACCCGGCAGTACGCGATCGCGCCCCGCTTTGAAGGCTGGGTGGAGCGGCTGTACGCGAACCAGACCGGCATGCGCGTCCGCGCCGGGCAGCCGCTGCTCTCCGTCTACAGCCCACAGTTGGCGGCGGCGCAGCAGGAATACCGGCTGGCCGACGAGACCGCCCGCAGGTTGGCCGGGTCCGATCCCGCGAGCGCGGCATCGATGACCCGCCTGCGCGATGCCGCACGCACCCGCCTGCGCAACTGGGAAATCAGCGACGCGCAACTCGGCAAGACGGGGCTGGTGCTCACCGCGCCCGCGGACGGGGTCGTGATCGAGAAGCCGGTGGTCCAGGGCGCACGCTTCGAGCCCGGCGAAACCATCCTGCGCCTGGCGGACCTGTCGACGGTGTGGGTGATCGCGAAGGTCCCGGCGGCGCAGGCCGCGGGCATCCAGCCCGGCCAGCCCGCACGCTTTGAAACCGTGGCCCTGCCGGGCCAGGTGGCCGAGGGCGCGGTCACCTTCGTGCAGCCCGTCATCGATGCGATGACGCGCACCGTGGATGTGCGCATCGCCCTGCCCAACCCCGACGGCGACCTCCGGCCGGGGCTCTACGGGACGGTGGTGCTGGAGGAGCCGGGTGCTGGACCGGTCCTGACCGTTCCGCGCTCGGCCGTGCTCGACAGCGGCACGCGCCAGGTGGTGCTGGTCGAGACCGGCCCCGGCCGGTTCGCACCGCGCGACGTCACCCTGGGTCGCCGTGGCGGCGATCGCATCGAAGTGCTCGACGGGATCGCCGAAGGCGAACAGGTCGTGGTCTCCGCCAACTTCCTGATCGACGCCGAAAGCAACCTGCAGTCGGCACTCCAGGGGCTTGAGGGTCATGCAGGACACGGCGCGCCTTCGGGCACCACTGAGGATCCACACGCCGGGCACGGTGAGGACGCCGTCGATCCGCACGCAGGTCATGTTGACGAGGTCGCTGATCCCCACGCAGGCCATGCCATACCGGCGACATCGGGAGATCCACCGGCTGCCGCCAGCGATCCTGGCGCGTCCGACGGCCATGACAGCCATGGCGACCATGGAACGATGAACGACCACGGCACACCTGCTCCCGCCACCAGCCACGAGGGGCACTGACATGCTTGGCCGTCTCGTTGAATGGTCGGTGCGCAACGTCTTCCTGGTGCTGCTGATGGCGCTGGCGATTGTCGCCGGTGGCATCTACGCACTGATGAAGACGCCGCTGGACGCACAACCGGATCTGTCGGACGTGCAGGTGATCGTGTTCACGGAGTACCCGGGGCAGGCGCCCCAGGTGGTCGAGGACCAGGTCACCTATCCGCTGACCAGCGCCCTGCTCGCGACGCCGAAGTCGAAGGACGTCCGCGGCTTCTCGTTCTTCGGCGCCTCCTTCATCTACGTCATCTTCGAAGAAGGCACGGACCTGTACTGGGCGCGCTCGCGCGTGCTCGAGAACCTCAACGTCGCATCGAAAAACCTGCCGGCTGGCGTGGCACCGGCACTGGGACCCGACGCGTCCGGCGTGGGCTGGGTCTACCAGTACGTGCTGCAGAGCGACCGCCACTCGCTGGACGAGCTGCGCGCGATGCAGGACTGGTACCTGCGTTACCAGCTCACCACCGCGCCCGGCGTGGCCGAGGTCGCCAGCGTCGGCGGTTTCGTGCGCCAGTACTCGATCACCGTTGATCCGCTCCGGCTGCGCGAGTTCGACATCCCGATTTCACGGGTGTCCGAGGTGATCGCCGAGAGCAACCGCGACGTCGGCGGCCGCGTGATCGAGATGGCCGAGACCGAGTACATGGTGCGGGGCCGCGGCTACCTGCGCGGTATCGAGGATATCGAGAGCCTGGTTCTGCGCGCCGAAGGGGGCGCACCGGTGCTGATCGGCGACGTCGCCCGGGTCGAACTGGTACCCGATGAGCGCCGTGGCATCGCCGACCTGGACGGCGAAGGCGACGTCGTGGGCGGGATCGCCATTGCGCGCTTCGGCGAAAACGCCCTGGCCGTGATCGGGGGGGTGAAGGAAAAGATCGCCCAGCTTGCGAGTGGACTCCCCGAGGGCGTCAGCGTCCAGGCGGTCTACGACCGCTCCGATCTCATCGTGCGCGCGATCAAGACGCTACGCACGACGCTGCTCGAGGAGAGCCTGATCGTCGCACTGGTGTGCCTGGTATTCCTGTTCCATGCGCGCAGCGCGCTGGTCGCGATCGTCATGCTGCCCGTCGGCGTGCTGATCGCGGTGATCGCGATGCGCATGCTGGGCATGAACTCCAACATCATGAGCCTGGGCGGCATCGCGATCTCGATTGGCGTGATGGTCGACGCGGCGATCGTGATGATCGAGAACGCGCACAAGCACATCGAGCGCTCCGACGGCTCCCGCAGCCGGACCCAGCTGATCATCGATGCCTGTCGCGAGGTCGGGCCGGCGCTGTTCTTCAGCCTGATGATCATCACCGTCTCGTTCCTGCCCGTGTTCGCCCTGGAGGCTCAGGAAGGTCGCCTGTTCAAGCCGCTGGCCTTCACCAAGACCTTCGCGATGGCCGGTGGCGCGCTGTTGTCGATCACGCTGGTACCGGTACTCATGCTGCTGTTCGTGCGCGGCAAGATCGTGCCCGAGCACAAGAATCCGGTGAACCGGTTCCTGGTTGCGGCCTATCGGCCGGTGATCAACGTCGTTCTGCGGCATCGCATGGCCACAATCATGTTTGCGTTGGTCGCCCTGTTTGCAAGCCTGTGGCCTGCATCGCGGCTGGGCAGCGAGTTCATGCCAACCCTCAACGAAGGCACGCTGCTGTACATGCCCGCGTCGCTTCCGGGCATGTCGGTGACCAAGGCCTCGGAGCTGCTGCAGCAGCAGGACCGGATCATCAAGGGCTTCCCGGAAGTGGAGTCGGTGTTCGGCAAGGCGGGCCGTGCCCTGACGGCCACCGATCCCGCACCGCTGGAGATGTTCGAGACCGTCATCAACCTCAAGCCCGAGGACGAATGGCGGGACGGCATGACCACCGACAAGCTCATCGCCGAGATGGACGCGGCGCTGAAGTTCCCGGGCGTCGCCAACTCCTGGACGATGCCGATCAAGGCGCGCACCGACATGCTGGCCACCGGCATCCGCACGCCCGTGGGCATCAAACTCTTCGGCACGGACCTTGAGCAACTCGACGCGCTGGCCACCGAGATCGAAGCCGTGGTGCGCGAAGTGCCGGGGACGACCAGCGCGTTCGCCGAGCGCCTGACCGGCGCCTACTACCTCGACATCACCCCCGACCTGGGCCGCCTGGCGCAGTACGGCGTAACCCTGGGCGAGGTGCAGGACGTGGTGGCGGCCGCGCTCGGCGGCGAGATCGTCACCACCATCCTCCAGGGCCGTGAGCGCTTCAGCGCGATCGTGCGCTATCCCCGCGAACTCCGCGACGATCCGCACCGGATAGGCAGCCAAGTCCTGGTGCCGGTGCCCGGCGGCGCCCAGGTGCCGCTGGGCGAACTGGCGCGGATTGAGGTCAGGAAGGGTGCGCCGAGCATCCGCACCGAGAACGCGATGCTGGCGGCGTACATCTACGTCGACACCCGAGAGAGCGATCTCGGCCGCTACGTGAAGGCTGCGCAGGAAGCGGTCACCGAGCAGGTGCAGTTCCCGCCTGGCTACTACGTGACCTGGAGTGGACAGTACGAATACATGCAACGTGCCGCGGAGAAGATGCGTGTCGTCGTTCCGGTGACGCTGGCGCTGATTTTCCTGCTGCTGTACCTCAACTTCCGCCGTGTCACCGAGTCGCTGATCGTGATGCTGTCGGTGCCCTTCGCACTGGTCGGTGGCATCTGGCTGATGTGGATGCTCGACTACAACACCAGCGTCGCGGTGATCGTGGGCTTCATCGCGCTGGCCGGCGTCGCCGCGGAAACCGGCGTGGTGATGCTGATCTACCTCGACCACGCACTTGAAGCGCGTGCCGCGCAGAGGCAGGCCGAAGGCCGGGCACTGGATTCACGGGACCTGCGCGAGGCCATCATCGAAGGCGCGGTCGACCGCGTGCGCCCGAAGATGATGACCGTGGTCGCGATCATGGCGGGCCTGCTGCCCATCATGTGGAGCAGCGGTACTGGCTCGGAAGTCATGCGCCGAATCGCTGCGCCGATGGTAGGTGGCATGGTGTCTTCGACCATCCTCACCCTGGTCGTGATCCCGGCGCTGTACTCGCTGATCAAGCAGCGGCAGCTGGCCAGGAAGCCGCACCCCTCCTCCGCACTACCCAAGGAGAAGTAGTGATGGGGCCGTTCAACGCAGGCAGGGACCGACGGTTCATGCAACTGTGGCCGCGAACATCCGTCCGTCTACGGCCAATTCGCGCGTTACTGGCTTCGCCCACCGCAAGGCCGGTTGACCTGTGTGCGAGACACAGGTCTAGCCTGATCAACACCTCGCCGGGAGCAAGCCGATGACGACCAAGGAAGAAGTGACGCTGCCGCTGATGACGGTCCGCCAGCTGGCACGGCAGGGCGATGTCACGGTGCATGTGGTGCGCAACTACCTGCGGCGCGGCCTGCTGCAGGCGGCGAGGCACACCGAGAACGGCTACCAGCTGTTCTCGGCTTCGGAGCTCCAGCGCCTGCGCTTCATTCGCACCGCCCAACAGCTCGGCTTCACGCTGGCGGAGATCGAGGAAATCGTCCGCCACAGTGTTCTGCGAAGGAGTCCCTGCCCGCTGGTGCGCGACATCATCCGACGCAGACTCGAAGACACCCGCCAGCAACTGGACAACCTGCTGGCCATGCACGGGCGGATGGAGCATGCCGTCCACGCCTGGACTTCGCTGCCGGACTCCATCCCGACTGGCGACGATGTCTGCGCATTGATCGAATCCGTTGCAGCCGCTGAGGGCGGCGGATTCGTCAGGTCCACCCCGGGGCGACTCCCTGGACGCCGCCCCACTCAGGAGAACTTGCCATGACTGTTCCTGGTCCTGCCACCTCAGGGTCCCGACGTTGGGTCTTCTGGATCTTCCTGGCGCTGGCCCTGTTCTATCTCGGCGTCGAGCACCGCGCCCACCTTGCGGGGACGCTCCGCTGGCTGCCGCTGGCCATCTTGCTGCTGTGTCCCTTGATGCATGTGTTCATGCACAAAGGGCATGGCGGTCATGGAGGCGACGGAAGTCATGGGCGCGACGGCAATGCCGACGACCCACCCCATGGCCACCATCAGAGCCGTCGGAACCGGGCATGGAACGACGAAACGTCCGACACCTCGAACGAAGGACACCGACATGCACGCACCTGACTCCGGCTACGGTCTTTGGCTCCTCGCCGCCATCAACGCCGCGTTCTTCATCTTCTTCGCCTGGAGCTTCTACAAACCGCTGACCCGTTGGGACTGGCGTGGGTTCGGTATGTTCTCCGCCTTCGTCGTGGCCCTGTTCGCGGAAATGTATGGCTTCCCGCTGACGCTGTACGTCTTGGGCGGGTGGCTCAGCGCCAACTATCCGCAGGTCAACTGGCTCAGCCACGACGCCGGCCATCTGCTGGAGATGTGGTTCGGCTGGCGCGCCAATCCGCATTTCGGTCCATTCCACCTGGCGAGTTTCATCCTGATCGGCGGCGGGTTCTGGCTCCTGTCGGCAGCCTGGCCCGTGCTGTATCGGGCACAGCGTGAGGGTCGGCTTGCCCGGGAGGGCGTGTATGCACGCATGCGTCACCCGCAGTACGTCGCCTTCGTACTCGTACTGACTGGTTTCCTCCTGCAGTGGCCCACGCTGCTCACGCTCGCCAGCTATCCGGTGCTGGTGTGGGCCTATGCCCGCCTCGCGCGTCGTGAGGAGAGAGATTGCCTGAGCCGCTTCGGCGAGGACTACGTGAGCTACATGCAGGAGGTGCCGGCCTTCATACCGCGACGCCGGCGCGGTCCTGTCCGATCGGCGGGGGAAGTCCGATGAAGGCCGACCGTCGTGTTCCATCCCTTTGTGCTCTCGCAGTCTCGCTGTTTCGCCTCACATCCATTCAAGGAGTCCACACAATGAACAACGTCACACATGCCGCCTGTTTTGCTGGCCCACGCACCAATCCCAATCGCTGGTTCGCCGCGCTGGCGCTGGCGGGCGCCTTTGCCTTCTCCTTCGCACTGCCGGGGGCTGCTTCCGCGAGCGAAGGCGGGTTCCGCCACAACGTGTTGATGCGCGGCCAGGTTCTGGAGACGCAGGACGACACACTGGTGGTCTGCGTCGGCAAGGCCGACGGAGCCCAGGTCGACCAGGTGCTGGATGTGATCCGGCACAAGCGCCGTAACCGCGGTCCCCGGGATATCGGGCCGCGCTTTCGCCGGGAAGCCGTCGGTCAGGTGCGCATCACCGGGCTGTTCGACGACCACTACGCAGAGGCTGAAGTGATCTCCGGAAAGCCCAAGGTCAATGACATCGTCGAGCTGATTCGACCGTGAGCAAGCCACGCGTCCGGCGCGATCTGCGTCGGACGTGTGCCCGCTGTCCGCCATCACTTCCTGCCAGAACCGGAGCTCATCATGACCTCGACTTCCCGCCCGACGCTGCAGTTCCTCGGTGCCGCCGGTACCGTCACCGGATCGCGCTACCTGGTCGAGGCCAATGGCCAGCGCGTGCTGGTCGACTGCGGTCTCTTCCAGGGCTACAAGCAGCTGCGCGACCGCAACCGGGCACCGTTCCCAGTCGATCCGGCGTCCATCGACGCGGTGGTCCTGACCCACGCCCATCTGGATCATTCGGGCTACCTGCCCGCGCTGGTCAAACAGGGATTCCGCGGCTGGATCCACTGCACCCACGCCAGCGTGTCCCTGTGTGGCCTGCTGCTTCCCGACAGCGGGCACCTGCTTGAAGAAGAGGCGAAGTACGCAGCCCGCAAGGGGTACTCCAAGCACAAGGAACCTCGACCGCTTTACACCGAGGAGGACGCCCGCCGCAGCCTGAAGCAGCTCAAGGGGCATGACTACGAGCGCGACATCGAGGTCGCGTCGGGCTTCAAGGTCCGCTTCCATCCCGCCGGCCACATCCTGGGCGCCGCACACCTCAGCTTGGACGTCCAGGGCCAGCGTCTGCACTTCAGTGGCGATCTGGGGCGTCAGCAGGAATCGCTGATGAATCCGCCCACGCCGCTGCCCGCCTGTGACGTGCTGGTCTGCGAGTCCACGTATGGCGACCGCGAACACATTCCCATCGACCAGGAAGCGGAACTGGCGCCCATCATCCGCCGCGTTGCGGCCCGCGGGGGCGTGATCGTCATCCCCGCCTTTGCCATCGGCCGCGCCCAGGCGCTCATGCTGCATATCTCCCGGCTGCGCGAGCGCAAGGAGATTCCCCGCGTGCCGGTCTACCTCAACAGCCCGATGGCGATCAACGCGACCCGGCATTACCACGCCCACCATTCCGAACACCACGTGTCCGAAGAGGACTGCCAGCGGATGTTCGACGTGGCCACCTTCGTCAACACGGTGGAAGAGTCGAAGGCGCTCAACCGCCAGCGCGGGCCGATGATTATCATCTCCGCCAGCGGCATGATCACCGGTGGACGCGTGCTTCACCACATCGAGGCGTTCGGCCCCGATGACCGCAACGCGATCCTGCTCGCCGGCTACCAGGCCGGTGGAACACGCGGTGCCGCGCTCGCGGCGGGCAAGCCCAGCTTGCGCATGTTCGGTCGCGAGGTGCCCATGCGCGCCGAGGTGGTGCAGTTGCAAGGCTTTTCCGGCCACGCCGACGCCGGGGAGCTGCTGGACTGGATGCGCACCGCGCCATCCGCGCCGCGCGTCGTCTATCTCACCCATGGCGAGCCCGATGCAGCCGACACGTTGCGCGGGCGCGTGCAGCGCGAGCTGGGCTGGCGGGCGCGCGTGCCCGAGCACCTGGAGCGCGTGGGACTGGAGGATGCGCAATGACCGGGCAGGCCGCAGGCCATACCCGCCTGCGCGTCACCCGTGCCGGCATCGACACCTACCAGCAGCCGGTGGTCTACATGCATCGCGACTGCGAAGTCTGCCGCTCGGAGGGCTTTGCCGCGATGACACGCGTGAGGCTGGACGTGGACGCCCGCACGTTGGTGGCGACGCTGAACGTGGTTGTCGACGATCGGCTTGGCCTGGATGAGATAGCCCTGTCGGAGGCCGCGTGGACGCTGCTGGATCCCATGCCCGATGCCTTGGCCTGGGTCGGGCATGCGGAACCCGCGTCGTCGGCAGGCGCGCTCCGGGCCAAGGTATTCGGCGCGCGGCTGGACGACGCGCAGTACCTTGCCCTGGTGCAAGACGTGATGGAAAACAGGTTGTCGGACCTGGAGCTTGCCGCGTTCGTCACAGCCAGCGCCGGCGACCGCCTGGACCACGCGGAGACGACCGCGCTGACGCGCGCCATGATCGCCGTCGGCCAGCGCCTGGACTGGGGCGAAGGGCCGGTGCTGGACAAGCACTGCGTGGGCGGCCTGCCGGGCAATCGCACCACCCCGATCGTGGTGGCCATCGTGGCCGCGCTGGGCTACCGCATTCCGAAGACCTCGTCGCGCGCGATCACGTCTCCGGCAGGCACCGCCGACACCATGGAAGTGATGGCGCCGGTGGCGCTCGACCTGGCGGCGATGCGGCGGGTGGTGGAGCGCGAGGGCGGCTGCATCGTCTGGGGCGGCAACGTGCGCCTGAGCCCGGCCGACGACATCCTGATCCGGGTGCAGCGGCCGCTGGACTTCGACAGCGACGGCCAACTGGTCGCCAGCGTGCTGTCGAAGAAGATCGCCGCCGGCTCCACCCACGTGCTGATCGACATGCCCGTGGGTCCAACCGCCAAGGTGCGCAGCGAGGCTGCGGCCCACAGTCTGGGCTCACGGCTTGCGCACACCGCGGCTGCGCTTGGATTGCAGCTGGGCATCCATCGCTCCGACGGCACCCAGCCGGTGGGCCGGGGCATCGGCCCGGCGCTCGAGGCGCACGATGTGCTCAAGGTGCTGCGCAACGCAGCCGATGCACCCGCCGACCTTCGCGAACGCGCACTTGCGCTGTCCGCGGCGCTGCTGGACATGGCACCGGGCAGCAACGCCGGCACCGGACTGGAACGCGCGCGCAGCGTGCTGGATTCCGGGAGGGCGCTGGCCAAGTTCCTGGCGATCTGCGAAGCCCAGGGAGGCTTCCGCGAACCGGCGCGGGCGCCATTCACCGCCGACGTTCCGGCATCCGCGTCGGGCCGCATCACGGAAATCGACAACCGCAGGCTGGCCAAGCTGGCCAAGTTGGCCGGCGCACCCACATCCCCCACCGCCGGCCTGGAAACGAGTCTGCGCGTCGGCGATGCGGTCGAGCGCGGACAGCCTCTGCTGACCCTGCATGCGGAGTCTCCGGGCGAGCTGGCCTATGCGCTGGAGCACGCCGCCACCTTGCAACCCTTCGTCCTTGGAGAGGTTCCATGACCCGTGTGCTGATGCCTTTCCCGGCCGATGCAGCATTGGCCAGCACCATGAACCAGGCTATGCAGGCGCGCATTGCACCTGTGGCTTGGCGGCACTTTCCCGATGGCGAGTCGCTGGTGACCCTGGAGGACTCGCTGGCTGGCGCGGATGTGGCCATCCTGGCCAGCCTGCGCCACGCCGATGCTTTGGCCCTCCCGTTGCGCTTCGCCGCCCGGACCGCGCGCGAGTTCGGGGCTCGTTCGGTCGGCCTCATCGCACCCTACCTGGGGTATATGCGCCAGGACACCCGCTTCCATCGCGGCGAGGCGGTCAGTACACCGCTGTTTGCGCAATTCCTCGAAGAGGCTTTCGACTGGCTGGTGACCGTGGACCCGCACCTGCACCGCGTCGAGCGCCTGCAGTCGCTCTACCGCATTCCGACGGTCCACGTATCGGCGACGCCGGCCGTGGCCCGCTGGATCGCTGAGACCGTCCCCGACGCTGTGCTGATCGGCCCTGACAGCGAGAGCGAGCAGTGGGTAGCGGACATCGCCGCCCTGTCCAGCATGCCCTACCAGGTGCTGGCCAAGGAGCGGCACGGCGACTACGACGTGCGCGTCAGCCTGCCCGACCCGGCAGCCGTGGCTGGTCGGACTCCGGTGCTGATCGACGACATCGTGTCGTCCGGCCACACGATCCTGGAGACCCTCGCACACCTGCGCCGGTTGTCGTTGCCGTCGCCGTTGCTGGTCGCTATCCATCCGGTGTTCGCAGGCGACGCCTATGCCCGCCTGCAGGAGGCGGGCCTGGCCCGCATCGTCAGCACTGACACCATTTCCCACCCCTCCAACGCCATCGCGCTGGGTGCGGACCTCGCCGCCGCGGCATCGACGCTGATGACCGCTTCGACCGATTCCCCGGAGGACCCATGAACCTGCATCTCAACTGCTGCACCGCCGACCAGCTGTCGGCCGCCGAGCGCCAGCGGATCCTTGAACTCGCCGACGCCCACCGGCAGGCCGATCCCGCGTTCGCCCACTGGGCGGCCGGCTACGGGGTGATCCGACATGACCCGCTTACCCAGCTCCGGGTCCGCCAGATGGTGCACGAGCTGGTCGCCCTGGGCCGCACGCCGGATGCCGGCACCGCATGGCAGCGGCTCGCCGCGGCCGACCGCGTCACCAGCGCCGGCATGTGGCTGGTGGCGCACATGACCTACAGCCAGCGCGTTCGTACCGACGGCGCAGCCCTGGAGGTCGATGATTTCAAGACCACGCCTGAAGGCCACACCGGCGGGTCCCTCAACATGGTGCCCGCCTACGCCGGCTACCTGCTGATGGATTCCCTGGATGGCGTCACCCGCGCGTGGATGATGGGCCAGGGGCACTGCGTGGCCGCCATCGACGCGCTGAACGTGCTGGTTGGCAACATGACCGACCGGCACGCCGAACGTTACGACCGCACCGGCGAAGGGCTGAGCCGGTTCGTAAGCGACTTCTATGCCTACACCCTCAATCCGGACGGAACGCCGGCGTCGCCCCTCGGCTCCCACGTCAATGCGCACACCGCCGGGGGCGTGATGGAAGGCGGCTATCTCGGCTTTGCCGAGCTGCAGTACGTGCATGCGCCGCTCAAGGATGAACGCCTGGTCGCCTTCCTCAGCGACGGTGCGTTCGAGGAACAGCGTGGCAGCGACTGGGCGCCACGCTGGTGGCGCGCCGAGGACAGCGGACTGGTCAGCCCGATCATCATCCTCAACGGGCGCCGCATCGAACAGCGCAGCCAGATCACCCAGCAGGGCGGCGAGCGGTGGCTGGACCGGCACCTGCGATTGAACGGCTTTGATCCGATCGCGCTGGACGGGCGCGATCCGGCCAGCATCGCGTGGGGCATCCACGTGATGGAGTCGCGCCTGCAAGCGGGCGCCGCTGTTCCCGCCGACGTGCGGCTGCCCTATGGCATCGCCGAAACCGTCAAGGGCTTCGGCTTCCCCGGCGCCGGGACCAACGCCTCGCACAACTTGCCGCTGCCGGGGAATCCGGCGAAGGATGCCGCGGCGCGCACGCTCTTCAATGAAGCCGCAGCGGCGCTGTTCGTGGCCGCGTCGGAGCTCGAGCAGGCCGTTGCCGCACTCAACAGCCACGATCTCCAGCAGCGGGTGCGCGAGCGCGACCATGCGCTGGCCGATCGCCAGGTGGAACCGCCCCGCGTCCCGGCGATCGCCGACCGCGGCGCCGGCGGTGAGAGCTCGCCAATGACCGCACTCGACGAGCAGTTCGTCGCCATCGCCGAGGCGAATCCGGGACTGCGGGTGCGCGTGGGCAATCCCGATGAGCTGCGCAGCAACAAGCTCGACCGGACCCTGGACGCGATGAAGCACCGGGTGCACGAGCCCGAGCCCGGCGTCGCCGAATCGCCAACCGGCGCGGTCATCACTGCGCTCAACGAAGAAGCCGTGGTCTGCGCGGCGCTCGGCAACAAGGGCGGGCTAAACCTGGTGGTCACCTACGAGGCGTTTGCACCGAAGATGCTCGGCGCCGTACGTCAGGAACTGATCTTCGCCCGCCACCAAGCCCAGGCCGGGCGCCCACCCGGCTGGCTGGGCGTGCCCCTGGTGCTGACCTCGCACACGTGGGAGAACGCGAAGAACGAACAGTCCCACCAGGATCCGACCATGGCCGAGGCACTCATGGGCGAAATGGCCGACATTTCGCGCGTGGTGTTCCCGCCGGACGCCAATGGCGCTGCCGCCGCCCTCGCCCGCGCCTACGCGCAACGGGGCACGGTCACCACACTGGTCGTTCCCAAGCGTCCGGTGCCTCATGAGCTGACCCCGCAGCAGGCCCAGGCACTGGCCGAGACCGGCGCAACATGCCTCGCCGGCGATCCGGAGACGGCGGCGATCCTGCTGGTGGCCACCGGCGCGTACCAGCTGCAGGAAGTGCGCCGCGCACAGGCGCGTCTGGCCGCACGCGGAATGTCGGCCGCGATCGTCTATCTCGCCGAACCCGGCCGATTTCGCGCCCCGCGCGATCCGGAGGAGGCAAGGTACGTGCACTCCGACAGTGCGGTCCAAGCGCTGTTTCCGGTGGGCCGGCCGCGCGTATTCGTTACCCACACCCGTCCGGAGCCCTTCCTCGGTGCGCTGCGCCGACTCGACACCGGCCCCACCACCACCGCGGCGCTGGGCTTCGTCAACCGGGGCGGCACACTGGACGTGCCGGGCCTGCTGTTCGCCAACCGCAGCACCTGGGCGCACGTGGTTGACGCGGCTGCGGGCGTCCTCGGCGAGTCCCGCGACAACCTGCTGTCCGAAGCGGAGCTGGCGGCCGTGGATGGTCGCGGCGATCCGACCGCCATCCTGCGCGCGGAAGCGGGGCCGGCATCGTGAGCCGGCTCGCGCTGATGGCGGGCACGGTGCGCCGCGGAGGCCAGATCGCCTGGGCCGGACTGACTCTCGGGGTCGCGGTGTTGCGCCTGCGCCGACGCAGACCCGAACGGCTTCCCGCGTACGTCAGCGCCACCCTGGTGGGGCTGGGTACCACCTTCGTCAAGCTGGGCCAGGGTTTGAGCCTGCGCTGGGACCTGCTGCCGGCGCCCTATCGCGAGGCATTGTCGCGGTTGCACAGCGACGTGCCGGCATTTCCTGCTGACCAGGCCAGACACATGGTCGAGCATGCGTTCGGCGCCTCCGTCGAAGAGCTTTTCGCCAGCTTCGATGACCATCCGCTGGCCGCCGCGTCGGTGGCTCAGATCCATCCGGCACGCATGCATGACGGTCGCGACGTGGTCGTCAAGGTCACCCGGCCCGGCATCCACGCTCAAGTGCAGGCTGACCTGCGGCTGCTTCGACGCACGCTGCGCGTAGCCCAGTGGATCTGGCCGCCTCTGAAGCGACACCGCCCCCTCGAACTGGTGGACGAGCTGGGCGCATTCCTGCGCGATGAAATCGACATGCGTCACGAGGCGCAGAACATGCGCCGCATGGCGAAGGTGCTCGATGCCCTGCCCGGCATCACACAGCCACATGTCGTTGAGCCCTACGCCACACGCGACGTGCTGATCCAGGATCGTAGCCACGGCACCCGCCTGGAAGCCGCTTATGGAACGGCGGCGGCTCCCGCACTGGCAAGGGCGCTGCTCGGTGCCTACGTGCATCAGCTCTTCGGCGCCGGCGTCTTCCATGCCGACCCGCACCCGGGGAATCTGTTCTTCTTTGACGACGGTCGCCTGTGCCTGCATGACTTTGGCTCGATCGGCGTGCTCGACCCTGCATCCCGGCTCGCGCTCGGCGGCATGGTCGAGGCCATTGCGGCCGACGACGCCGAGGGCGTGCTGGATGCAGCGATCGCCATGGGCTTCTTCCCGCCGCAGGTCGACCGCCGCTCGCATGTGCGCGAGATCCACCTGATCCTGGCCGAGATGGCCAGCCGTCCGCTGGCGCAGTGGTCCATTGCCGAGGCAATCTGGCGCGTGGCACGCATTGGGCAGGGCGCTGGCTTCCGGCTTCCGGCCCACCTGCTGTCCCTGATCCGGACGCTGTTCCTGGTCGAGAACACGCTGCGGGCGCTGGATCCGGATCTGGACCTGCTGGGGACGCTGTCCGCGCAGGCGGCCGCGATCGCCGACATTGCCGAAGCCAGCCGCCCCAGCGGCAACAGGCCGCTTGCCATGCGGCTGGCCCGCACTGCGCGCCAATTGCCACAGATCGCCACCGACCTGTTGCGGCAGGCGCAACTGAGCGACGGACGACCCGCCTTCTCCGTACACCACCATGGCCTGAGTTCCACGCAGGAGGCAATCGCGCGCACGGGCAACCGGCTGGCGTTGGCCCTGGTCACCTTGGGCCTGTACGTAAGCGGTGCGCTGTTGAGCCTGCATTCCGACGGCCCGCAAGTGTTCGGTCACCTGCCTGTCATGGCGGTGCTGGCCTTCACTGCAGCGGGCCTGCTATCCCTGCGGCTGGTAATGGCCATCGCCAGATCGGGGCACCTGTGACCAGCCGGAGCAACGAACATCGGGAATGGCCGATTTCCCGACAGTCTGTTTCAAAACCCCTGATCTATCTCCCCGCTGACGCCCAGTGCATCAGTGCATCCAGGAAGGCAGACCCATGACGCAACACAACCACCATCATCAAGATCACCAGGCACATAGCGAACAATCGCCTGTTTCCCGCAAGCGTGGCGATGGCGATGCCCATGCCGGGCACGACAAGCATGCCGGCCACAGCGCGGCGGGCTTCCGCGACAAGTTCTGGCTCACGCTGCTGCTGACCATCCCCACGTTGATCTGGAGCGGGATGATCCAGCATTGGTTCGACTACACCGCACCGCAGTTCCCGGGCGCGGCGTACATCCCCGCGATGTTCGGCACGGTCGTGTACTTCTACGGCGGCTCGCCGTTCCTCCGCGGCGGATACCAGGAACTGCGCAGTCGTTTGCCGGGGATGATGACGCTGATCTCGCTTGCGATCACCGTCGCCTTTGTTTACAGCGCCGTGGTCACGCTCGGCCTTGTCGAGGGACTGGATCTGTGGTGGGAGCTGGCGACGCTGGTGGCGATCATGTTGCTCGGCCACTGGATCGAGATGCGTTCGATCAACCAGGCACAGGGCGCTCTCAAGGAACTCGCGAAGCTGCTGCCTGATATGGCGGTGCGGTTGGATGAGGCCGGTACCGCGAAGGAAGTCCCTGTCGCGGAACTGAAGCGCGGCGACCTGCTGCTCATCAGGCCCGGCGCGAGCATTCCCGCCGACGGCGTCGTGAAGGAAGGGACCAGCGCCGTCAACGAAGCGATGATCACCGGCGAGTCCAAGCCGATGGACAAGTCGACGGGCGACCGGGTGATCGCCGGCACCGTCAACGGACAGGGCTCGTTGCGTGTCGAGGTGACGGGAACCGGCGACGAGACCGCGCTCGCGGGTATCATGCGGCTCGTCGAGCAGGCCCAGACGTCGCGCTCGCGCGCCCAGGCCCTGGCGGACCGGGCGGCGTTCTACCTCACGATCATCGCCATCGTCTCCGCCGCGGTTACCGCCATTGTCTGGCCACTCCTCGGTCGACCGTGGAGCTTCACGATCGAGCGCGTAGTGACCGTGCTCGTGATCGCCTGTCCCCATGCGCTGGGTTTGGCCATCCCGCTGGTGACCGCCATCTCGACCACGATTGGCGCACGGAACGGCCTGCTCGTGCGCGATCGACGCGGCCTGGAAGAGGCCCGTTTGCTGAACACGGTCGTGTTCGACAAGACAGGCACGCTCACGCTCGGTTCGCACCGCGTCGTAAAGACCACTGCCGCCGATGGACTCACCGACGACGAGGTGCTTCGCGTGGCCGCGTCGGTCCAGCGCGACGCTGAACATCCGATCGCGCAGGCGCTGATGACCAGCGCCAAGGAACATGGCATCGACGTTCCGATGTCGCAGGACTTCGAGTCCATGCCGGGACGCGGCGTGCGCGCAGTCGTCGAGGAGCGCTCGCTCCACGTTGGCGGGCCGGGTCTGTTGAGAATGCTCGCGGTCGAACCGCCGGAGACGCTTCGGCGGGCTGCCGAATCAGCGGCAGCCGATGGTCAATCTGCAACCTACCTGGTGGAAGGCGACCGGGTGCTCGCCGTGTTCGCGATCGCTGACGCCATCCGTCCCGAATCGTTCGATGCGGTCAAGCGTCTGCACGACAACGGACTGGAGGTTGTGCTGCTGACTGGTGATTCCACCGCAGTCGGCAATGCGGTCGGGAAGGAGCTCAATATCGACACCGTCTTCGCCGAGGTCCTGCCAGAGGACAAGGTGGCAAAGATCGAGGAACTGCAGGCCCAAGGGAAGCGCGTCGCGATGGTGGGCGACGGCGTCAATGACGCGCCGGCGCTGCTCACAGCCGACGTCGGCATCGCCATCGGCACAGGGACGGATGTCGCGGTCGAGGCTGGCGACGTCGTACTTGTGCGCAGCGACCCGCGCGACGTCCCTGCGATCATTGCATTGAGCAAGGCGACCTATCGCAAGATGATCCAGAACCTGTGGTGGGCCGCCGGGTACAACATCGTCGCCATCCCGCTCGCTGCCGGCGTTCTCGCTGCATGGGGGATCATGCTGCAACCCGCGCTTGGTGCAGTGCTCATGTCGCTGAGCACCATCGTGGTGGCGATCAATGCGCAGCTGTTGCGCCGGGCGGTACGGTCCCCATGAACATGCACTGGCGACACCTATGACCACGCGCCGGCTTCTGGCACTCAACGTTGGCTCGTCCACCCTCAAGGGCGCGTGCTATCTGTTGCACGCTGAGGGGCCAGGCGCGCAGCCACGCGTCGTGGAGCGCTCCCGGGCCGAGATTGCCGTCGGCGCGGATGCGCAAGAGCGACTTGCCACCCTGCTCGAAATATTGTCGATACCGGCGCCCGGCCCCGACGTGGTGGTCCACCGAATCGTACATGGCGGCGACCTGCGCAACGCCAGCGAGCTCGACGAAGATGTACTTGCGAAACTGGATGCCTTGGTGCCATTCGCACCCTTGCACCAGCCGGTCGCCCTCGCGTTCGCGCGTGCCGCGCGCCTGCGTTGGCCGCAAGCCCGCCAGGGCGTGGCCTTCGACACGGACTTCCACGTGACACTCGCACCCTGGAGCCAGCGCCTGCCCATCCCCGAAGCATGGGATGCGCTGGGCGTCCGCCGCTACGGTTTCCACGGACTCGCCTTCGCCTCTGCACTGCGAGTCGTGGCCAGCCAGGACGCCGGAATCCTGCGGAGCCGCGCCGTCTTCGCGCATCTGGGGGGTGGTTGCAGCGTCTGCGCCGTCGAGGACGGTCGGAGCCGCGACACCACCATGGCGCTCACTCCGCTGGGGGGAATCCCGAGCCCTACCCGCTCCGGGGATCTCGATCCCGGTGCGTTGCTGTACCTGCTCAGGCACGAACGGCTGGACGCGCAAGCGATTGAAGATGGTTTGTCCCGCACTGCAGGTCTTGCCGGCATCGCCGGGCACGGCGATATGCGCGTGCTGCTTGCCGATCCTGGCCCGCAGGCCCAGCTTGCCGTGGACCTCTTCGCAGTCCGGATCGCGCAGTCCATCGCGGCCATGGCCACGGGAATCGGCGGACTCGACCATGTCGTCTTTTCCGGCGGCATCGGCCACCGCGCGCCGGGTCTGCGGGCGCGGATCATCGCGCGCTTGGGCTGGCTTGGCCTGGCGCTGGCACCTGACGACAACGATGCTGGGGCCACGCGGATCGATGCCGCGAGCGGGCCGGCCATCTGGAACGTCGCGATCGATGAGGAACGCGAGCTGGCCGAATCAGCATTGGCCTGGCTGTAGTCCACGGCATACCGCCAGGGCGGCCCCAGCCAGGATTACTCGCCGATCAGTGGCGTCGTGAGCACCGCTGCGAATCCACCACCTGGGGTGCGCATGTTCGTAGTCTGGCCCTGATAAAGCCGGGCCGCGAACAACAGCACACCCGCCTCGGACGCGAAGCAGCGCACGTCCGCCTTGAGGGACTGGCCCCCATGCACGATCCGCATGCTCGGTGGCGCGAAGGCCTGTGCGATGTAGGTCGCCGACGCCATCGACTCCCACGTTCGCCGGGTGAGCTTGTCGCCCCGATAGCTGCCACGGCTGCCGAACCCTGCTGCAGGCTTGAAGAAGTAGCCGTTGCGCGCTGCCCACAGCGCATCCCGGTTTCCGGGGACGACTTCAACCGTTGTCGGGATCACCTCGGCCAGCAGGGCTGTCAAACCCGCATCGACCCCAAACCCGCCGAGCAAAGCCGCGTCTCCAAGCACCGCCAGGTTGCGCTTGTCGGCGAACAGCGCGTGCGCACGCGGATGCGGGGTGAGTGCGACGTCCCCTGCGAGATAGGCCTGACGAAGGTCCGCATGCGAAGCTTCCTCAAGCGCGAAATCGGTCAACCTGTTGTAGACCATGTCGATCGGGCCGTCGGCATCTGCAAGCCCCTCCGGGCCGAACCTCAGATCCTCGGGCGCGCGTATCACGCAGTCCACGCCGTGCTCCCGGAATGCGTCCGCGTACAGCTCGAACTCGGGGTAGAGGAACTGCTCCCGCGGGGCGCTGTCCACGATGGCCACACGGGACGGCGCGCGGCCCGACTGCTGCCGGGCATCGTCAAGCCAGGCGGCTACAGCCGCGCTATGGGCCTCCGTCGCCGTGGTCCAGGTGGTCCACGCAGTCGGCGCGCAAGATCTCACGGCATCGAGCAGCACGGCATTGAGGAGCAGCCCGCCTGGATTGGTGTTGACCTCGATCAACCGCGGGCCGTCGACGGTCAGGTGAAAGTCCAGCCCCAGGACGCCACCCGCCGAACCCGGGTAATGGGTTGCGATGTCGGGGGCCCATTGCAGGACGCGCTCGCGGTATCGTGGATTCTCTGCAACTTCGAAGAGCGCCGCCGCGACTCGCCCCATGGCATCCAACGCCGCACGGTCGACGAACAGGGCGTACCGAGAGAACAGATGTGCGTGAACGGCCGGGTCAGACATGGACTCCGAGAAGGCGGCCCGGATCGACTCGTGCAGCCGCAAGACGTCGACTACTTCGCATGCACACCGCTGGTTGAGCGAGGCACCCACTGAAGTGGCACAGTTGATATCGCAGCCTGATTGGCCAGTCATTATCGAAGACTCCTTAGATCTACGCCTCAACGCGTTCTGACTGTTGCACCGTTCATTCCAAGCTTAGAGTGTTGATGCTTTCCCGCGGAGGAACCGTGCGCTCGGCTAACCAACAGGGATGCGGGCGCAAGCCTTCGTTGAGCGGCCGCCCGGATGCGCACACGAGTAGGGATTCAGTTCACTAGTAATGTGAGGCCTAATGCTAGCTCCAAAGCCGTTCTTTCATCCTTCGGCCAGAGCGTCGATGAGATCTGAAACCGATGTACCGCCCCCTCAATTAGCAGCCCACAACGAGTCACCGCTCCACTGCTAAGGGCGCCTTTCAGTCTGATGCCCCGGAACAGCAGCATCGGCAGCCCCCTCGGAGCCCCTGACGTTCCCTAGCTCTACGATCTCGGGCAGCAAGGTGGCTATGTAGTCTGCCCACGTCTGCATCATCTCTGTGCGTTCCCCCAAGTATTCTGCGTGATTGTAGGCCGCCCGCACCTTGTCACGCTCCGCATGCGCGAGCTGTCGCTCTATGACCTCGGACCGGTAGCCCTTCTCGTTAAGAATGGTTGATGCGGTAGCCCGAAATCCATGGGCGGAGAATCCGATGCTGTCCTTGCCATTGAAACCCATTCGCTCCAAGGCACGATTGAGGGTCGTTGCCGTCATGCAGTCCTTTGGACTGCGATAGTTCGGGAAAAGAAAGTCGCGGCCACCGGTATAGGTCTTCAATTCCTTCAGGAGGACCACAGCTTGTCTCGACAGCGGAACTATGTGCGTCTCCCGCATCTTCATTCGATCAGCGGGGATGCGCCACTTGCCGCGATCTAGATCGAACTCGGACCACAACGCTTTTCTGAGCTCGACCGTACGAACAAAGGTCAGCAGCATCAAGTGCAAGGCAATTACGGTGGTGCGGTAGCCGCCATAGCTTTCCAGGGCCTTGACGAAGTCCGCAATCTGGTCCGGTGAAAGCGCCTTGCGATGCTCGACCTTCGGCCGGTGAATCGCGCCGCGCAGTGCGGCAGCGGGGTCGCTATCCGCACGCAGGGTAGCGACGGCGTAACGAAAGATTGCCGACGACCACTGGCGCACCAGCAAGGCGACGGTCGCAGCTCCTCGATCTTCGATACGTCGGATGATTTCCAACAGATGAGCCGATGTCACCTTGCGGATCGGCAGCTTTCCGATGTGAGGAAGTACATCAGCCTTCAGGAAGCCTTGCACCTGACGCTGGTAGTACGGCGTCCAGCCATTGGCCTTCTTCGATATCCACTCATTGGCCACGGCCTCGAACGTATTGGCGTTACCCGACACGTTGCGCAACCGTTCCGCTTGGCGATTGTGGGATGGGTGCAGCCCCTGCTTGACGAGTACCCGGGCTTTTGCGAGCTCACTCCGCGCCTCGGCAAGCGAGATTTCCGGGTACTCACCAATCGCAAAGATGTTCTCCTTGCTGGCGATCCGATAGCGATAGCGCCACAACTTCGCACCACTCGGCCGGACCTCCAGGTAGAGCCCTCCACCGTCAGCCAACTTGCTTGGCTTGGGCCCTGGCTTGCTTGCGCGAATCTTGGCATCCGTAAGCGACATGTGCGGGTATCGGGCCTTCGATACCCCCTACGGTACCCGCAATTTTCTTGGATTGCCACGGACATCGACGGACAGTCATGTACGCATTAGCAGTTGTTTCAAGTCGTTTCAGGAGCCATCCCGGACGTACGCGGACTACAGCGGACTGCGATGACAGTTATCGATCATCAACAGCATGGTTCAGTTTCCATCGCTAATCAGGAAGATGGCGTAGACGTTTTCGGTGTAGGTGATTGGCCGGGCAATCAGCTGCTCTCCGGGCGGTGGCGCCGCATAACCAACATTGCGGCTACCGGTGACGTGCAGCCGGTCCAGCGAACCACCCTCTCCATAAAAGGTGTCGGCTCTGTTTGCATTTTGCCAGCTGCCAGCCTGCACTCCGTAAGCAAAACTGGGGGCGACATCGGAAATCGTATAGAGGCCGATGATCTTCGCCCCGTAGGCATCCGCGAGCCCCTTGGCAGACGCGCGCGTCTGCGCAGCCGCTTCGGCCTTGAGCTCAGCCCGCAGACGCGACTCACCCGAATACAGCGGAGCGGCGGTCCGCACCTGAACCTCCTTGCTGGCGTTCAACTCACCAAGAAAGGCCTGCAACTGCTCCGGCTTCTCGAACGCACCTTCCAGGTCACGGCTGACGGCGGTACCCACAAACACATCCTCATCGTCCTTGTAACGCGTGGATGGCTCGATGCTGAGGTTGTCCATACGCACCGTCTCGGCGATGGCGCCGTGCCTGGCGAACAAGGCCATCGTCCGCTCTGCATTGGCCTGAACCTTGCGACGGGCGATGTCGGTCTGCATATCCACCGACTCCAGCGCGATCTTCACCACGAAGCGATCCGGCATCACCTTGCGGCTGGCATCGCCCTTCACCAGCAGGTGCGGCTGTGACGGAATGGAGTTGGCCTGCGCCCACGCCTGCGGAACAGCGGCAACCAGCAGCGATGACCACAGCAACATGTTCGACAGCTTCATGCGGCACTCCTTGTCAGGGTGAGAGGGACAACGGTGAGATCACTACAGTGCAGTCGCGGGCCGGTTACAGCCCCTTCGCCGCCTGCGCCACCGCGCGGAACAGCGCGCGGCCCTTGTTCATGGTCTCCTGCCATTCGGCATCCGGATCGGAGTCATAGACCACGCCACCACCGGCCTGCACGTACAGGTAACCGTCCTGGATCACCGCGGTGCGGATGGCAATGGCGGTATCGGCATCGCCGTTCCAACCGATGTAGCCGACCGCGCCGGAATAGACGTTGCGCTTGACCGGCTCCAGCTCGCGGATGATCTCCAGCGCGCGGATCTTCGGCGCGCCGCTGACGGTACCGGCCGGGAAGGTCGCACGCATCACGTCGCTGTAGCTCAACCCGGCCTTCAAGGTGCCGGTGACCTCGCTGACGATATGCATGACATGGCTGTAGCGCTCGATCACGAACTGCTCGCCCACCCTCACCGTGCCCGGCTCGGCGACGCGGCCGACATCGTTGCGGCCGAGGTCGATCAGCATCACGTGCTCGGCGCGCTCCTTGGGATCGGCCAGCAGTTCGACTTCCAGGGCCTTGTCCAGCTCCGGCGTGGCGCCGCGTGGACGGGTGCCGGCGATTGGACGCACGGTGACGATGCCATCGCGCAGGCGCGCCAGGATTTCCGGCGAGGAGCCGACCACCTGGGTGCCGCCAACATCGATGAAATACATGTACGGCGACGGATTCAACGCACGCAGGGCGCGGTACACATCGATCGGCCGCGCACGGAACGGCACGCGCAGGCGCTGGCTCGGCACCACCTGGAAGATGTCGCCGGCGCGCACGTATTCCTGCGCCTTGCGCACCACCGCGTGGTACTCCTCGCGGGTGAACGAGGACTGGAAATCCTGCTCGTCGATGGCGTCGGACACCTGCGCCTGCGGGTAACCGGCACCGCCCTGGCGCAGGCGGTGCGCCAGCTCATCGAGACGCCGGTTGGCGCGCGCCCAGGCCTGCGGCTGCGCCGGGTCGGCATGCACGATCAGGTACAGGCGGCCCTTGAGGTTGTCGAACACCGCCAGCTCTTCGGACAGCATCAGCAGGATGTCGGGCGTACCGAGTTCATCAGGCTTCTCGCCCGCGCCCAGGTGCGGCTCGATGTACTGGATGCACTCGAAGCCGAACCAGCCGACCAGGCCGCCGGTGAAGCCCGGCAGGCCATCCAGCTGCGGCACCGAGTACTGCCTGCGCAGCACTTCCACCTCGGCCAGCGGGTCAGCCACCTCGCGACGCTCGACGACTTCGCCCAGATCGCTCACTTCCAGCGTGTGGCCGCGGAAGCTGTAGGTGCGCCGCGCCGGCAGGCCGATGATCGAATAGCGCCCGAAGCGCTCGCCGCCCTCGACCGATTCGAACAGGTAGGTATATGGGCCGTCGGCGAGCTTGAGGTAGACCGACAGCGGCGTGTCCAGGTCGGACAGCACTTCGCGGACGACGGGTACGAAATTATGCGGGTGCGCGCTGTGGCCTTCAGCGGCCAGCTGCTGGAACTGCTCTTGCGTGATCAAGACGGCTTTCCTTCCGGGAATCGACGGTGGCGGTACGGACGACGGCAACGGGCCACCATCGCCACCAGCGGCGAGCGGAAGAAAGGGAACGCTTGGTCGTCAGAATGGGCACCGCGCAACTGTACCGCAAATGGGCCCCAGCGGGGACCGTGGCACCCGGCTGGAGCGCTTGCAGGGGCAACTGTCCGGCCCGCCCCGGAGCGCGGCGCGCGCGCCCACCACCGGCCTCAGGTCACGGTAGCGGGCGGCCGGCGCGGCAGATGCACGGTCACGCACAACCCCGGGCTGCCGCCGGGGCCGGCGTCGCCATCGGACAGGACGACGCTGCCGCGGTGGCGGGCGACGATGGCCCGCACCAGGCTCAACCCCAGCCCGGTACCGGCCTGGCCGCGATCGGCCTGCAGGCGCTCGAAACGGTCGAACACGCGCTGGCGGTCGCCCTCGGGAATGCCGGGCCCCTGATCGCGGACGCTGAGCTCGACCTGGCCGCCCGCGGCCGCCATGGCCAGGGTGACGGTACCGCCGGCCGGCCCGTACTTGAGCGCGTTGTCGAGCAGGTTCACCAGCACCTGGAACAGCTGGTCGGGGTCGCCCGCCACCTGCAGCGGCGCGCCCACGACATGCAGGCGCATGCCGCGCTGGGCGGCGACCGGCTGGTAGAGCTCGACCACATCGTCGACCAGTTGCTCCAGGTCGACCACGCTGGCATCGCCGGCAGTCGCCGGCTGTGCCTCGATCCGCGACAGCCGCAGCAGCGCGGAGAAGGATTGCAGCAGGCCGTCGGCTTCCGCCAGCCCGGCATCCAGTTCGGCGATCGCCGCGGGCGAGGCGGCGATCGCCGGCACCTCGCGCATCGATTCCAGCCGCGTGCGCAGGCGGCTCAGCGGGGTGCGCAGGTCATGGGCGATGTGATCGGTGGCATGGCGGACCGCATCGAGCAGCGCCTGTATCCGGTCGAGCATGCCGTTGAAGCGCAGCGCGACCCGGTCGAACGCATCGCCGCTGCCATCGCTGCGCACGCGCAGGCCCATCTCGCCGGCCGCCACACGCTCGGCGGTACGGTCCAGGCTGCCCAGCCGCCGCGCCACCCAGCGCGAGGTCCAGCCGCCGACCATCGCCCCCATCACCGCCGCGGCCAGCAGCGCGGCCAGCGCCGAATGCAGGATCAGGCGCAGGAAGCCGTCCTCCGAACGCATGCGCAGCCCGGTGAGCAGGTACTGGCCGTTGTCCAGCACCTGCTGCTGCGCGATCACCCGCGGGGTGTCGTCGGATGCCTCGTCGATGAACTGCAGCCAGCGCGCACGCCCGTTCCAGCCGGGCACGTCCAGCAGGGTACCGGCGATGACGTTGCCATGGCTGTCCAGCAGCATGTACAGCATGTCCGGGTCATCCGGAGTCCCGATGCGCGCCTCCAGCTCCTCGCGCAGCCGCGCGTAGCCGGCGTGCCGGTAGAGATCGCGCAGCCCGGCCGCATCGGTGCGCACGACCTCGTGCGCGTCCCGCTCGAGCAGGGTGGACACCGCGGCATAGACGCCGGTGCCGAGCACGATGAACGCCAGCAGGAAGGCGACGGACACCGCCAGCGCCAGCCGCGAGGTGGTGGAGCGCAGCAGGCGCATCACCCGTCGAGCCGGTAACCGGCGCCGCGCACGGTATGCAGCAGCGTGCTGGCGAAACCATGGTCGATCTTCTGCCGCAGGCGGCTGATGTGCACGTCGATCACGTTGGTCTGCGGATCGAAGTGGTAGTTCCACACCGATTCCAGCAGCATCGTGCGGGTGACCACCCGGCCGGCGTTGCGCATCAGGTATTCGAGCAGCATGAACTCGCGCGGCAGCAGCTCGATGGCGCGCCCGGCGCGCGAGGCGGTGCGGCGCAGCAGGTCCAGCTCCAGGTCGGCCACCTGCAGCCGCGTCGATGGCGCGGCCGGCGACGCGGCCGGGCTGCGCCGCGACAGGCCGTCGAGCCGGGCGCTGAGTTCGGCGAACGCGAACGGCTTGACCAGATAGTCGTCGGCACCGGCGCGCAGGCCTTCCACCCGGTGGTCGACATCGGCCAGCGCGGTCAGCAGCAGCACCGGCACCGCATTGCCGGCGCCACGCAGCGCGCGCAGCACGGTGAGGCCGTCCAGGCCGGGAAGCATGCGATCGAGCACGACCGCGGCATAGGCTTCGGTGGTGGCCATGAACAGGCCGTCGCGGCCGTTGTCCACGCAGTCCACGACGTGTCCGTCCTCGCGCAGCCCCTTGGCGATGAAGGCCGAAATCTGGGTATCGTCCTCGACGACCAGTATGCGCATGGCGGCTTGGCTGTGGCCTGATTGGGGCAAGCATAGCGCCACCAGTGGCGCCGGCCGTCATGCCTGCGGTTGCCGCTCGGTGCGCTGGGCCGGGGTGGCCGGCGGGGGCTGGCGGACCGTTGACGGCACGCGGCGTTCGCACTTGCCCAGGGCGCTGCGCTTGAGGCAGCGCGGCGGCGGCCTGGCCCCTGCCGGCAGCGGCCCCGCAGCCGGGGCAGTGGCGGCAGTGGCGACGGCGGGTGCGGGACCGGCGGCCTGCGGCATTGCGCCGCCAAGCACGGCCATCACGACCAGCACCATCACGCGATACGGGCGATGGGTAGCGGTGTTCATTGCCCTGCCCTCCGTCACGGTGGCCCGACCGGACGCAGGCGGATCACGCCGGCCGACGGACCGGCGTGACCCTCCCGGGCCGGGGACTTACTTGCCGTCTGCCGGGGTGGCAGGCGTGGCCGGCTTGGCGGCGGCGTGGTGGTGGTGCTTCTTGGCGTGGTGCTTGGTGGCCGGTGCGGCGGCGGTCTTGGCAGCCGGCGCCATCTGCATGGCCGGGGCCGCCGGGGTGGCAGGCGTGGCGGGGGTGGCCGGGGTCGACTGGGCGGCGAACGCGGTGCCGGCCCCCAGGGCCAGGCCGACGGCGAGGAACAGGGCGGAGGTCTTCATGTGCGTGATCCTTTGGGCGGGCTACAGCGTGGAAGTTCGGGAAGATGGCGTTTCCAACCATCGCCGACAGATTGCGCCGCACCGGCTAACGGGAGCGTGGCGCACGCATGAACGCTGTGTAATGTGCGCCCGCCATGCAACGGCAACGCCATCGTCATCGCCGCGTCATCAATCCCCTGGAACATGGAAGGCCATAGCAGGGACGATGGATGGAGGCAGGATCAGCCTCCCACGAATTCCCCCGGCCGTGGCGGCGACGCCACGGCCCTTTTTTTGCCGCCGCAGGCCCGGCCCGGGACGGCCGCCACGCACCGCCGGCGCCGGGATTCAGCCTTCGGCGAAGCGTCGCAGCGCATCGCCCTGCAGCCGGTACACGGTCCACTCGTCCTGTGGCAGCGCGCCGGCGGCGCGGTAGAAGTCGATCGCCGGCGTATTCCAGTCCAGCACCGACCACTCGAAGCGGCCGCAGCCCTGCGCCACCGCCAGCCGCGCGATGTGCTGCAGCAGCGCCTTGCCCGCCCCGCAGCCGCGATGCTCCGGGCTGACGTACAGGTCTTCCAGGTAGATGCCGTTGCGGCCCAGCCAGGTGGAATAGTTGTAGAAGTAGACCGCGTAGCCGATGGCCTGCCCGTCGCGCTCGCAGACCAGCGCCTGCGCCTTGGCATCGGCACCGAACAGGCTGGCGCGGATCCCGGCCTCGTCGGTCTGCACCGACGACTCGGCCCGTTCGTAGATCGCCAGCTCGCGGATGAAGTGCAGGATCAGCCCCGCGTCATCGGCGGTGGCCGGGCGGATATGCAGGCCGGCGGCCATGCTCAGCCCCGCGCCGCGGCGACGTTGGCGCGCATCTGCGCGATCACCTGCGCGTAGTCCGGGGCGTTGAAGATGGCCGAGCCGGCGACGAAGGCATCGGCACCGGCGGCGGCGATCTGCCCGATGTTGTCGGCCTTCACGCCACCGTCCACTTCCAGGATCACCGGCTTGCCGAGCTTGTCGATCATCGCCCGCACCGCGCGCAGCTTCTCCAGGGTCGAGGGAATGAAGGCCTGGCCGCCGAAGCCGGGGTTGACCGACATCAGCAGCACCAGGTCCAAGTCCTCCAGCACCCAGTCCAGCACTTCCACCGGGGTCGCCGGGTTGAGCACCAGGCCGGCCTTGCAGCCGTGCGACCTGATCAGCTGGATGGTGCGGTGGACGTGCCGCGACGCTTCCGGGTGGAAGCTGATGAGGCTGGCGCCGGCCTCGGCGAAGTCCGGCACGATGCGGTCCACCGGCTCGACCATCAGGTGCACGTCGATCGGTGCGGTCACGCCATGCCTGCGCAGCGCCTGGCAGACCATCGGGCCGATGGTCAGGTTGGGCACGTAATGGTTGTCCATCACGTCGAAATGGACCCAGTCGGCACCGGCGGCGAGGACGGTGTCGACCTCCTCGCCGAGCCGGGCGAAATCGGCCGAGAGGATGGACGGGGCGATGATGCAGTTGGACATGACGGGGCCTTTCAGCGCTTGCGCAGGGTTTTGATGCGGTCGTAGGCGGCGTTGATCTGCCGGGCCTTCTTCTCGGCCTGGGCGCGCAGCTCGGGCGCGGCCCCGGACAGTTTGTCGGGGTGGTACTGGGACATCAGGCGGCGGTAGGCCAGGTCGATCTCGGCGTCGCTGGCCTCGCGGGTGACGCCCAGCTCGCGGTAGGGCAGATCCTTGCCGAGCCTGAACCAGTCGCTGTCGAACGCATGCCCCAGCAGCACGCCCACCACCGCGCCGAACAGCGGGTTGGGCCTGAACAGCAGGGCGCCGGCGAAGAATCCCAGCAGTTTTCCGTACCAGCGCATGGGCAGGGCCGTGGCCTCGAAGATCGGACCCGCATTTTATGCCACAGCGGCCCCGGACGGCCTTACACTAGGCCGCCCGCCGTCCCGCCGCGGGCCCCCCGGGTCCTGTGCCGACGGCCTCATCGCCAAGTTCCAGGAGTGCCCGTGCCGACCACGCTGCTGCAATCCGATCTTCCCGGCCTGCCCTTGCGCCACCGCGGCAAGGTGCGCGATGTATTCGATATCCCGCGCGAACGCCTGCCGGCCGACACGCCTGCCGGCGATTACCTGCTCATCGTGGCCACCGACCGCCTGTCCGCGTTCGACGTGGTGCTGCCCGACCCGATCCCCGGCAAGGGCGAGATGCTGTGCCAGGTCTCCAATTTCTGGTTCGCCAAGACCGCGCACCTGATGCCCAACCACCTGACCGGCATCGACGTGGCCAGCGTGTTGCCGGAAGGCGTGGACCCGGCGCTGTACGCCCGGCGTGCGGTGGTGACCCGCAGGCTCAAGCCGGTACCGGTGGAAGCCATCGCCCGCGGCTACCTGATCGGCAGCGGCTGGAAGGACTACCAGCGCACCGGCCAGGTCAGCGGCATCAAGCTGCCCGACGGCCTGCAGCAGGCACAGAAGCTGCCCGAGCCGATCTTCACCCCGTCCACCAAGGCCGCGGTGGGCGACCATGACGAGAACATCGACTTCGACGCGATGGTCAAGTCGGTGGGCGCCGAGCTTGCCGAGAAAGTACGCGACGCGACCCTGCGCATCTACAAGTTCGCCGCCGAGTACGCGGCCGAGCGCGGCATCCTGCTGGCCGACACCAAGTTCGAGTTCGGCACCGACGCCGATGGCCGCCTGTACATCATGGACGAGATGCTGACCCCGGACTCCTCGCGCTACTGGCCGGCCGACGAGTACGCGGTCGGCACCAGCCCGCCGAGCTACGACAAGCAGTTCGTGCGCGACTACCTGGAAACGCTGGACTGGGACAAGACCGCCCCCGGGCCGGTGCTGCCGGCCGAGGTGATCTCGCGCACCCGCGACAAGTACGCCGAAGCCCTGCAGAAGCTGGCGGGCATCCACCTAGACTGAGCACCGGCGCGCCCGCCCGGGCGCGCACCACAGGCCCTGCCGGGAGAAGAGGCAGCATGGACATGAGCGCCGCACGCCCCATCGATCGTTGGTTCGCCAGCTATTCCGG
The DNA here is from genome assembly GCF_014109845.1 of Stenotrophomonas acidaminiphila. Classification (NCBI taxonomy): domain Bacteria; kingdom Pseudomonadati; phylum Pseudomonadota; class Gammaproteobacteria; order Lysobacterales; family Lysobacteraceae; genus Stenotrophomonas; species Stenotrophomonas acidaminiphila. The sequence goes on from NZ_CP043567.1 coordinate 266,659, forward strand.
CGACCACCGCAATCCCGTCAACCAGGCCATCCACGTGGTCGCGGTACCGGCCATCCTGTGGTCGGTGGTCGCCCTGCTGTGGTGCATCCCGCCGCTGCTGCCCTGGTTCCAGAACGGCATCTGGGCGGCGCTGGCGATGTTCGGCGCGTGGGCGTACTACAACCGCCTGTCGCGGCCACTGGGCATCGGCATGCTGATCCTGTTCTTCGTCGCCGGCTGCATGTGCCGGCTGCTGGAAGACCGCATCGGCGTGCGCGGCCTGCTTTTCTCCGGCATCGGCGTGTTCGTGGTGGCCTGGATCGCGCAGTTCGTCGGCCACCATGTCGAAGGCCGCAGGCCCAGTTTCCTCACCGACCTGACCTACCTGCTGATCGGGCCGATCTGGGTACTGGCCAAGCTGTACCGGCAGTTCGGCTGGAAGTACTGAGCCGGCACAGCCGCCGCAGGCGGCGCCGGCAAGGCGCGAGGCCCGGCATTACAGCCCGAACATGTCCCGGGTCGGGTTGAACGGGCGCGGAGCGTAGCCGAAGTCGCGCTGCGCCGGTGCGATATCGAACACCAGCGGTTCGCGCATGCGCGCCAGCGCCGCGGCGTTCATGCCGCGCAGGCGGCCGATGCCATGGGCTGCCGCCAAGGCCCCGCGGAACAGCGGCGCCGGCACCCGCAGCAGGCGCGGCGGCGGCTGCAGCGAAGCCAGTACCCGCCGCACCATCTCCGCATAGCCCAGGCGTTCACCGCCGCCGAGCGCATAGGCGCGGCCGGCGGTGGCCGGGTGCAGCAGCACCTGCAGCGCGGCATCGGCCAGGTCCTGCACGTGCACCGGCTGGCGCAGGCCATCGGCGCCCGTGGGCAGCACGAACATGCCGGCGCGCGTGGCCAGCCGGGCGATCGCGGTGAGCGTGGCGTCGCGGCCGGCGCCATAGACCAGGGTCGGGCGCAGCACCGTGGCCGCCACGCCGCGCGCGCGCGCGGCGGCGAACAGGGTGGCCTCGGCCTGGCGCAGGCGGTGGGCGACGTCGCGCTCGGCCGGTTCGCTCGAATCGCCCTTGACCTCGACACTGGTGGAGCCGAACGCGACCACCCGTGGCGCGGCGATGTCCGAGGACTGGTACCAGCGCGCGAAGTGGTCGAGCGGGCCGCAGCTGAACACCGCATCGAACGGACCATCATCCTGCCAGTGGCCGGACAGGTCGCCCTGTCGCCATACCAGCCCCGGCGCCGCCGCACGCGGCATGCGCGACACCGCGCTCACCTGCCAGCCCTGGGCCAGCAGGCCCGCCAGCAGCCGTTCGCCGATCTGTCCGCTGCCGCCGAATACCAGTGCCCGTGGCGGCGTGTCCCGTTCGTATTGCCCTGCGTCCATCGTGGAAGCATAGGCGATGGGAGCGCGCCGGCGCCCGACCGATGCACGCGCGAGCGGCTGCCCGGCCCGGGCCGGCCCGGCGACGACGGCGGCCATCCCTCCCCCGAGGCGGCAGCGACCGGGACACGCGGGACGGCAGGCGACGCCGGGCGCAAACCCGAACGGCTCGTTCATCTACGGGGTTCCGGTGGCAAAAAAGCGCCTGCTAGACTGCAAAACCTGCTCGCGAATCCCGCATTCCCTGCATGACATCCGTTCTCCCCCTGCTGCTCGCGCTGCCATTCCTGATGGCCGCGCTCATCGCCCTGCATGGCCGCCTGTCGCGCACGGCCGCGGCATGGCTGGCCGGCGCCGCACCGCTGCTCGGCCTGGTACTACTGGGAACGATGACGCCGGCGGTGCTCGACGGCGCGGTCCTGCGCCAGAGCTGGCCCTGGCTGCCACAGATCGGGCTGGAGGCCACCCTGCGGCTGGACGGGCTGGCCTGGATGTTCGCCGGGCTGGTACTGGGCATCGGCGCGCTGGTGGTGCTGTACGCACGCTACTACCTCTCCGCGCAGGACAGCACGCGCCGCTTCTACAGCAGCCTGCTGCTGTTCATGGGCGCGATGCTGGGCATGGTGCTGTCCGGCAACCTGTTGCTGCTGATGGTGTTCTGGGAGCTGACCAGCATCAGCTCGTTCCTGCTGATCGGTTTCTGGTCGCACCGCCGCGACGCCCGCGAGGGCGCGCGCATGGCCTTCGTCATCACCGGCGGCGGCGGCCTGGCGCTGCTGGCCGGCGTGCTGCTGATCGGGCGCATCGTCGGCAGCTTCGACCTGGACGTGGTACTGGCCTCCGGCGACCTGATCCGCGGCAGCGCGCTGTACCCATGGGCATTGCTGCTGGTGCTGGCCGGCATCTTCACCAAGAGCGCGCAGTTCCCGTTCCACTTCTGGCTGCCGCACGCGATGGCCGCGCCGACCCCGGTATCGGCCTACCTGCACTCGGCGACCATGGTGAAGGCCGGCGTGTTCCTGCTGGCGCGGCTGCACCCGGCGCTGGCCGGCAGCGAGCTGTTCTTCTACCTGGTCAGCGGCATCGGTGCCCTGACCCTGCTGGTCGGCGCCTGGAACGCGATCTTCCAGCATGACCTCAAGGGCCTGCTGGCCTACTCGACGATCTCGCACCTGGGCCTGATCACCCTGCTGTTCGGCCTGTCCACGCCGATGGCGGTGGTCGCCGGCGTGTTCCACATCCTCAACCACGCCACGTTCAAGGCCTCGCTGTTCATGGCCGCGGGCATCATCGACCACGAAACCGGCACCCGCGACATGCGCCGCCTCGGCGGCCTGCGCCGGCTGATGCCGATCACCAGCTCGCTGGCGATCATCGCCTCGCTGGCGATGGCCGGCATCCCGCTGCTCAACGGCTTCCTGTCCAAGGAAATGCTGTTCGCCGAGGCGCTGGCCACCGGTGGCCCGCAGTGGATGCGCACGGCGATGAGCTCGGCGGCGCTGCTGGCCGGCATCCTCGGCGTCGCCTACAGCCTGCGCTTCGTCCACGACACCTTCTTCGGCAGGGGCCCGCTCGACATCGAGGGGGTGCCGCACGAGCCGCCGCGCTGGATGAAGGTACCGGTCGAGGTGCTGGTGCTGATCTGCCTGGCGGTCGGCATCGCCCCGGCACTGACCGTGGCGCCGGTACTGCACGCCGCCGCGCAGTCCATCCTCGGCACCGCCATGCCCGCCTACAGCCTGTCGATCTGGCATGGCTTCAACCTGCCACTGGCGATGAGTGCGATCGGCGTGGCCGGTGGCATCGCGCTGTACTTCGGCCTGCGCCGCCACACCGACCTGTACGCGGCCCGCAACCGTGCCGTCGGCAAGCAGCTGTTCCAGCGCGGCATGGACGCGCTGTTCGGGCTGGCCCAGCGCATCACCCACGCGCTGGCGGACGGCAGCCTGCAGCGGATGCTGCTGGCACTGGTGCTGGTGGCGGTGATCGTCGCCGCCGCACCCTATGCCGCCGCCCCGGCGTGGCCGGCGTGGCCGGCGGCGCAGCCGATGCCGCTGCTGGGCTGGGTACTGTGGCTGGTGATGCTGGCCTGCGCGCTGGGCGGGCTGTTCCTGTACCGGCAGCGCCTGCTGGCGGTGATCGTGGTGGGCGGCAGCGGGCTGATGGTGGCGCTGGCCTTCGTGTTCCTGTCCGCGCCGGACCTGGCACTGACCCAGCTGATGGTGGAGATGGTGACCCTGGTGCTGATGCTGCTGGGCATGAACTACCTGCCGGCACAGTCACCGCCCGAGCGCGCGCCGTGGCGCAAGCGCCGCGACGCGCTGATCGCGGTGGTCGCCGGCGGCGGCCTGGCCGCGCTGGCCTACGCGATGATGACCCTGCCGCCCAACACCGTGGCCGGCGAGATACTGCAGCGCGCACTGCCCGAGGCCTATGGCCGCAACGTGGTCAACGTGATCCTGGTCGACTTCCGTGGCTTCGATACCTTCGGCGAGATCACCGTGTTCGGTATCGCCGCGCTGGTGGTGCACGCGTTGCTGCGCCGCTCGCGCATGGCCCCGGAGCAGATCATGCCCGGCCCGCCGGTCAAGCTGCCGGTACCGGCCGACCTGGCGCAGATCATGTTCCCGCTCACCCTCACGGTGTCGATCTTCCTGTTCCTGCGCGGCCACAACGCGCCGGGCGGCGGCTTCATCGCCGGCCTGGTGCTGGCGGTGCCGCTGCTGATCCAGTACGTGATCCAGGGCACGGCGTCGGTCGAGTCGCGCTTCGGTTTCGACTATGTCCGCTGCATCGGCGTGGGCCTGCTGATCGCCGTGCTCAGCGGCATGGCGTCGATGCTGTTCGGCGTGCCGTTCCTGACCAGCGGCCACCTCGACCTGCACCTGCCGCTGATCGGCGAGCTGCCGCTGGCCAGCGCCATGGGCTTCGACACCGGCGTGTACCTGGTGGTGTTCGGTGGGGTGATGCTGATCCTGTCGATGATGGGCACCGTCAAGCCGTCGCGCACGCGCAGCGCGCGCCATGGCGAGATCGACATCCACCGCCGTTCGGCACGCACCGGGGAGATGCACTGATGGAACTGGCCCTGGCGAGCGCGATCGGCGTACTTGCCGCGATCGGCGTGTACCTGCTGCTGCGCGCGCGCAGCTTCGACGTCATCCTCGGCATGACCTTCCTGTCCTACGCCACCAACCTGCTGATCTTCAGCGGCGGGCGACTGGCCAGCGGCAAGCCGCCGGTGCTCAAGGACGGCGTATCGCCGGACCTGGCGCACTACACCGACCCGCTGCCGCAGGCGCTGGTGCTGACCGCCATCGTCATCGCGTTCGCCATGACCGCGGTCAGCATCGTGCTGGCGATACGCAGCCGCAGCGACAACCACAGCGACCACGTCGACGCGCACGAGCCGGACGACGGCCGCGAAGCCGGCAACGAGGGCGGCGCATGAACCACCTGCCGATCCTGCCGATCCTGGTGCCGCTGCTGGGCGCGGCGCTGTCGCTGTTCGTCGAGCACCGGCGCTACGGGCCGAAGGTCCAGCGCAGCGTGGCATGGGCCAGCATGCTGCTGCTGGCGCTGGTCGAAGTGCTGCTGATCGCCGCCACCAGCCACGGCGAGACGATGGTGTACCTGCTCGGCGACTGGCCGGCGCGGCTGGGCATCGCCCTGGTCGCCGACCGCCTCGCCGGCTGGATGCTCGGCACCACGCTGCTGCTGGGCGCGGCCTGCCTGCTGCACGCCTGCACCGGCTGGGACCGCCGCGCGCCGCATTTCCACGCGCTGTTCCAGTTCCAGCTGGTCGGCCTCAACGGCGCGTTCCTGACCGGCGACATCTTCAACCTGTTCGTGTTCTTCGAGGTGCTGCTGATCGCCTCCTATGGCCTGCTGCTGTCCGGTGGCCGCGGCCTGCGCCTGCGCATCGGCCTGCACTACGTGGTGTTCAACGTCTCGGCCTCGACCGTGTTCCTGGTCGCGCTGGGCATGCTCTACGCCACCCTGGGCTCGCTCAACATGGCCGAGATCGGCCAGCGCATCGCCGAGCTGCCGCCCTCGCACCTGAAGCTGGCCAAGGCCGCGCTGGGCCTGCTGCTGGTGGTGTTCTGCGCCAAGGCCGCGCTGTTGCCGCTGTACCTGTGGCTGCCCGAGTCGTATGCGCGCGCACCGGCGGCGGTGGCGGCGCTGTTCGTGATCATGACCAAGGTCGGCCTGTACGCGGTGCTGCGGGTGGGCACGCTGTGGTTCGGCGAGGGCGCCGGCGCACTGGCCGGTTATGGCGCCGACTGGCTGCTGTGGGCCGGCATCGGCACGCTGCTGCTGGGCGCGCTGGGCGCGCTGGCGGCCACCCGGCTGCGGGTGCAGGTGGCCTACCTGGTGGTGGTCTCGGCGGCAACGCTGTTCATCGCCTTCGCGCTGGGCAACGCCGGGACCATCTCGGCCGGGCTGTACTACCTGCCGCACAGCACGTTCACCGCGGCGGCCCTGTTCCTTGTCGCCGACCTCATCCGCCGCCGCCGCTGGCGCGCCGGCGAACGCGGCGAGCGCGACCTGGCCGCGGCGCTGCCGGGCAAGACCGTGCCCGGGCTGCTGTTCCTGGTCGGCGCGGTGGCGGTGGCCGGGTTGCCGCCACTGGCCGGCTTCCTCGCCAAGGCCGCGCTGCTGTCGGCGGTGCCGGACGCGCATACCGGACTGGTATGGGCGGCGGTCCTCGGCAGCAGCCTGCTGGTGATCATCGGCCTGGTGCGCAGCGGCATCCGCCTGTTCTGGCACGTGCCCGGCGAGGACGACGCGCCACCGCCGCCCGAGGGCGAGGTGCCGACGCGGCCGTTCGAGACCGCCGCCACCGGCGCGCTGCTGGTCTGCGCACTGGCGATGAGCGTGTTCGCCGCGCCGCTGATGCGGCAGACCGACGCCATCGCCGCGCAGCTGCTGGCGCCGCAGCAGTACCTGCACGACGTACGCGGCACCACGCCGCAGTCGAGGCTGCCATGAGCGCGCGCCGGCCCCTGCTGCGACGGCTGTTCCCGTCGCCGGTGCTGTCGATCACCGTGGTCGCGTTCTGGCTGGTGATGTCCGCCAGCTTCGACCTCGGCCAGCTGCTGCTGGGCATGCTGCTGGGCGTGGTGGTGCCGCTGTTCGCCGCGCGCCTGGACCGCGAGTTCGCCCGCATCGGCACGCTGCGGCCGCTGCCGCGGCTGGCATGCGTGGTGCTGTGGGACATCCTGCTTTCCAACTTCCGCGTCGCCGTACAGGTGCTGGGTCCGGAACGCAGGCTCACCCCGGGGTTCATCTGGGTGCCGCTGGACATCGGCAACATCCACGGCATCGCCGCGCTGACCAGCCTGATCACCCTCACCCCGGGCACGGTGTCCTCGGCGCTGTCCGACGACCGTCGCTACCTGCTGGTGCATGTGCTGCACCTGGAGGACCCGCAGGCCCTGATCGACGAGATCAAGTCCCGCTACGAAGCCCCGCTGATGGAGATCTTCCCGTGACCGGACTCCTGGTTTTCCAGACCACGCTGGTGGTGTGCATGCACATGGTCGGGCTGGCGATGCTGCTGGCGCTGTGGCGGCTGCTGCGCGGCCCCACCGTGCCCGACCGCATCCTCGCCCTGGACACGCTCTCGGTCACCGCCATCGCCGAACTGATGCTGTTCGGCATGTACATCAACTCGGCGGTCTATTTCGAGGCCGCGCTGGTGATCGCCATGCTCGGCTTCTGCAGTACCGTGGTGCTGAGCAAGTTCGTGCTGCGCCGGGACATCGTCGAATGATGACCTTCCTCCAGATCCTGCTGTCGCTGCTGCTGCTGGCCGGCTGCTTCTTCATCCTGGTCGGCGCGCTCGGGCTGGTGCGCCTGTCCGACTTCTTCAAGCGCCTGCATGCGCCGACCAAGGCCAGCACGCTGGGCGTGGGCTGCGTGCTGGTGTGCTCGGTGGCGTACCACATCTTCCTCGGCGAAGACCCGCAGCCGCGCGAACTGCTGATCACCGTGTTCCTGTTCATCACCGCGCCGGTCAGCGCGCACATGATGGCCAAGGCGGCGCTGTCGCTGATGATGGAGAGCCGCCCGGAAGTGCCGGGCGATGACAGCGCGCGCAGGGAGCAGCTGCCGCCCGCGGACGACCGCGGCGGCGACTGACGCCGGCACCGGTGCCGGCGGCGGCAAGCACGCCGCCTGTCATCAGGCTTTCACCTGCGGCCGACAGGCTTGGGGCTCCGCGCCGCATCGCCCTTCCGCCCATGCAACCGCGCAAGACCGACCTCGCGCATGCCGCACTCCAGGCCCACCGTGCCCCGCTGGACCTGCGCCAGCGCCGCGCCCTGATCCTGTGCGACGGCAAGCGCGACCTCGCCGAACTGGGCGCGCTGCTCGGCGACGATGCCGCCCCCCTGATCGCCCAGCTGCAGCGCGATGGCTACCTGCACGCGGAGCAGCCGGACCCGGCACCCGCGCCATCGCCCGCGGCCTCACCCGAACCCACGCCCGTGCCCGCGACGCGGCGCCGCTCGCTGCTGGCCGCGCGCATCTACCTGCTGGACATGCTGGCGCTGCAGCGGCATCCGGCCGCTGCGCGCCTGCACCAGCTGCTGCAGGCCACGCGCGACGACGCGGACACCGTGCATGCGCTGCGGCTGGCGCTGGCCCAGTTGCCGGCGATGGCCTCGGACGGTTACGTGGGGCGCGTGCGCGAGCGCCTGCGCGAAGTACTGCCCGAACCGCACCTGGCGGCGGTGCTGGACGCGCCGCTGCCGGCCTGAATCACCCCTGCGGCGGCGCGAAGTGGTCGCCCAGCCCGCTCCAGCACGCCTGGTAGTCGCGCTGCCGGTGCGCGGCGGCGATGGCCTGCTCGGTCGGGCGGATCACGCCACGGGTCTCGAACATGAAGGCCATGGTGTCGGTGATCACGTCCGGCCGCGACAGGTCGGCGCTGGAGGCCTTGTCGAACGTGGCCGCATCCGGGCCGTGGCCGGTCATGCAGTTGTGGATGGATGCCCCGCCCGGCACGAAGCCTTCGGCCTTGGCGTCGTAGGCGCCATGCACCAGGCCCATGAACTCGCTGGCGATGTTGCGGTGGAACCACGGCGGGCGGAACGTGTCCTGCGCCACCAGCCAGCGCGGCGGGAAGATCACGAAGTCCAGGTTGCTGGTGCCGGGCGTGTCGCTGGCCGAATGCAGCACCAGAAAGATCGACGGGTCCGGATGGTCGTAGCTGATCGAGCCGATGGTGTTGAAGCGGCGCAGGTCGTAGCGGTACGGCGCGTAGTTGCCATGCCAGCCGACCACGTCCAGCGGCGAATGGCCGATGGCGGCGCGCCACAGCCGGCCCTGGAACTTGGCGACCAGCTCGAAATCGCCTTCGAGCTGCTCGTAGGCGGCCACCGGCGTTTCGAAATCGCGCGGATTGGCCAGGCCGTTGCTGCCGATCGGGCCGAGGTCGGGCAGCTTCAGCAGCGCACCGAAGTTCTCGCAGACATAGCCGCGCGCCTGCCCGTCCGGCAGGTCCACCGCGAAGCGCACGCCGCGCGGGATCACCGCGATCTGCTGCGGTTCGACCTCCAGCACGCCCATCTCGGTGCGCAGCCGCAGCCGGCCCAGCTGCGGTACGACCAGCAGTTCGCCGTCGGCGTTGTAGAAGTAGCGGCCACGCATGTCGGCATTGGCCGCGTACATGTGGATGGCGGCGCCGGCATGCGCCTCGGGCGAGCCGTTGCCGCCCATGGTGTACAGGCCTTCGATGAAATCGGTGGACGCCTGCGGCAGCGGCAGCGGGTTCCAGCGCAGCTGGTTCGGCGACACCGCCGCGTGGCTGAAGTCACCGTGCAGGCACGGCTGCGCGAACGGGGTGAACTCGCCGTGCATCGCCGCCGGGCGGATGCGGTACAGCCAGCTGCGGCGGTTGCTGCCGCGCGGCGCGGTGAACGCGGTGCCGGTCAGCTGTTCGGCATACAGGCCATGGGCCACGCGCTGCGGCGAGTTGCGCCCCAGCGGCAGGGTACCGGGCACTGCCTCGGTGGCGAACTCGTTGCCGAAGCCGGTTTGATACGCGTTGCTGACCATGGATTTGCCCGCCCGTTTCGTGTTTTCAAAGCCCCTCTCCCCGGGGAGAGGGGGCTGGAGCACATGCCTTACAGTACGCCGCGCTTGATCTGGTCGCGCTCGATGCTCTCGAACAGCGCCTGGAAGTTGCCTTCGCCGAAGCCTTCGTTGCCCTTGCGCTGGATGATCTCGAAGAAGATCGGGCCGATGCAGTTCTGGGTGAATATCTGCAGCAGCTTGCGCTGCTTGGTTTCCGGATCGGCGTCGATCAGGATCTTGTTCCGGCGCAGGCGCGGCACATCCTCGCCGTTGTCGGGAATGCGCAGGTCGACCACGTCGAAATAGGCGTCCGGCGTGTCCAGGAACTCGATGCCGCGCGCACGCATGGCCTCGACGGTGTCATAGATGTTGTCGGTGAAGCAGGCGATGTGCTGGATGCCCTCGCCCTTGTACGCATCCAGGTACTCGTTGATCTGGCTCTTCGGGTCGGACGACTCGTTCAGCGGGATGCGCACGATGCCGTCCGGCGCGGTCATCGCCTTGGACACCAGGCCGGTCTTGGCGCCCTTGATGTCGAAGTAGCGGATCTCGCGGAAGTTGAACAGGCGCTCGTAGTAGTCCGACCACTGCTGCATGTTGCCCAGGTACAGGTTGTGGGTCAGGTGGTCGATGAAGGTCAGGCCGAAACCCTTCGGGTCCTGCACGGCGCCCTCCACCGGCACGTAATCGGCGTCGTAGATGCTGCCGGCATCGCCGTAGCGGTCCACCAGGTACAGCATGCAGTCGCCGATGCCCTTGATCACCGGCGCCGGCACCGCGCGGGTGTCGGCCAGCAGGGTGACTTCCTCGGCACCGTTGCCCAGCGCGGCGGACAGGACCTCGCCGGCCGGCCGCTTGAAGCGGATGGCGAAACCGCAGGCGCAGGGGCCGTGCTTGGCGGCGAAGTCGGCGGCGAACGAATCCGGCTCCTCGTTCACGAGGAAGTTGACGCCGCCTTGACGGTAGACGGTAATAGCACGCTGCCGATGGCGGAGCACGGCAGTGAATCCCATGTTCGTGAAGTAGTCGTGCAGCTGCGCGGCCTGCCCGGCGGGCGCGGCGAATTCGACGAACTCGAAACCGTCGATGCCCATCGGGTTCTCGAAGGTGGTCACCTGCATGCCCAGGTTGGGCGCGTTGGATGCGGCGTGGACTTGGGTATTCATGGGTTGCCTCCGGGCGTGGGGTCGTCGCCGCAGGCGGCGGCGGAATACAGGAAGACACGCGAAGAACGCGGGTCAGGACCGAAGGTTATAGTTTCACATGAAACCACCATCAAGGTGCACTGCAGCATGAGCGCTTCCGACTACAGCAAGTCCACCAGCATCCGTGCCTCGCACGTGTTGCTCGATCTCGAACAATTCCTGCCGTACCGCATCAGCGTGCTGTCCAACCGGGTCAGCGGCAACATCGCGCGCCTGTACGGCGAGCGCTATGGCCTGTCGATCCCGGAATGGCGCGTGATCACCATCCTGGCGCTGTATCCGGGCTCGTCGGCAAGCGAGGTTTCCGAACGCACGGCGATGGACAAGGTGGCGGTCAGCCGTGCGGTCGCGCGCCTGCTGGAACGCGGCTTCATCCGCCGCGAGACCCATGGCGACGACCGCCGCCGCTCGGTGCTGGCGCTGTCGGCGGCGGGCTTCGAGGTCTACGAGACCGTCGCGCCGATGGTGATGGAGATCACCCGCAAGCTGATGTCGGTGCTCACCGAGGAAGAAGAGCAGGTGCTGGAACGGCTCATCACCCGGCTGGCCGATGCCGGCCTCGCGCAGATGAGCACCGACTGAAGCCGGGCCTGCCGCGGCCGGCTCAGCTCAGGAACTTGCGGCGCGCGTAGATCCACGGCGCGGCCAGCGCGGCAATGGCGCCACCGGCGAAGCCGAGCGCCGCAGCCACCGCAGCGGCCTCGACGCGCCCGGGCAGGGCCAGCGCCGCGATCAGCAGCAGCGCCGCCGGCAGGCCGATGAACGAGGCCAGGAAAAAGCGCCAGCGCGGCACCCAGGTATGCAGCTGCATCAGGCTCGCGCTGCTCCAGGCCTCGCCGGCCCGGTTGCGCTGGATTTTGTCCACCAGCCTGACCAGGTCAACCTCGTTGGCTCCCTTGCCGGACCTGGCCAGGCCAATCTCTGCATCCACTTCCACCGGATCGGGCCATTGCGCCGGCCACGCCTGTGGCGCGCCCACGCCATAGGCGGTCAACAACGGGACCGTCAACGATGGCGCCGACAATGCGCGCAGCCGGCGGTTGTCCAGCACGCACCACACCTGCGACGCGCCGGCCACGCTCACCTGGTACAGCGCCAGCTGCTCCGGCGCCGGATAGGGCAACGCGGTGACCCGCGCAGCCAGCGATTCGGCCCCCGTCGCGCGCAGGAAGCCCACCCGGCTGCGGCCCACCTGCGCCCAGCCCAGCCCGAGCGGCCCCAGCAACATCACCTCGGCCGCATCGGCCGCGCCGGCGTTGGCGCGTTCGTCGCTGGCCAGGAACGCGCTCAGCGAACGCGGCTCGGCGACGTCGTCCCTGCCCCAGCGATGCGACTGGCCCAGCAGGTATTTCAACGGCACCCGCGCGGCGATGGTCTCGCCACGCACGCTGTCCGAAGCGAACGGCACCACCGAGCCCACGAAGGCGCGCAGCTCGTTGCCCGGCACCGCGCTCCACTCGGCGGGGAACAGCCCGTCGAGCAGGCCTTCGCGGGCCAACCGGTCGATGCGCTCCTTCTGCTCCACCAGCCGCGCCACCGCGGCCTGCAGCATGATGGTCGGCGGTACCGCCGCCTGCGGCAGCCGGTAGCGCGGCGCCCCCCCGTCGACATCGGCCGGGGGCTGCTCGTCCAGCAGCGCATCCACCGTGGGCAGGCCGGTACCGGCGGTCGCAGCGGTGGCGGCCGGGGCGACGGCGTCGGGGGTGGCATCGGAAGGAAGCGACATCGGGAATCGGCCCCGGCGAGCAAGGGAATGCTCCCGTTAGCGGCCGTGCGCCCCGGAAATGAAGCCCGGATCGAAAACGGCGCCCTGCGGCGCCGTCCCCTCCCGCGTCCGTGGCCCGCTCAGGGCGTGGCCGGCGGCGCCCATTCCTTGAGGAAGGCGAAGAACCGGGCGCGGTCGTAGCCCTTGCCCTTCTCCAGTTCGCCGGTGAACTGCGAATGCAGCAGCCGCCCCTCGGCATCGAGCACGAACAGGTGCGGGTAGGCGGTGATGGCCGGGAAGCGCGACAGGAACGCCGCGTTCTCGTTGTCCTCGCTGTAGTTGACCTTCATCCACACGTAGTGGGCGTCGCGGAAACGGCGGATCTCCGAGTCGCCTTCCATGAAGGCGTCCATCAGGTGGCACCAGGAGCACCACTCGCCGCCCACGTCCAGCACGATCCGCTTGCCGCCGCGCTGGGCCTCGACCTTGGCCGTCTCCAGGTCGGCGACCGGGTCGCGCGCCGGGTCGAACTGCGCGTTGAGCGCGGCCACGGCGGCGATGTCCGCCGCGGCCGGGGTATTGCCCGAGGCGACCGGCTGGCTGGTATCGGCCACCGGCGCCTTCTGTTCGGAGGTGTCCAGCGGCTGCACCTTCTCCGCCGGCGGAGCCGGTGGCTGCGAACAGCCCCCCAGCATCGCCACCAGCAGCAGGGATATTCCACCGGACATCCGCTTCATCGTCGTTTCCTCACTTCACGCCATGCATCAGCTTCTGCACCAGCGGCGCGATCAGGAACAGAAGCACGCCGGCGCCGAGCAGCGACCAGAAGCCGAAGGTATACCCCTTCAGGGCCGATTCGACGGTCATGCCGCTTTCACCGCTGACCACCGCGGCGAAGATGCCCGACAGGTTGTTGCCGATGGCGGTGGACAGGAACCAGCCACCCATCGCCAGGCCGACGACCTTGAGCGGGGCCAGCTTGGTGGTCATCGACAGCCCGATCGGCGACAGGCACAGCTCGCCCACGGTCTGGATCACGTAGACCATGAACAGGGTCCAGAACGGGATCTTGCCGGCGTCGTCGACCAGCGAGGACAGCGCGTACATCAGCAGCAGGAAGGCCAGGCCGTTGAAGATCAGGCCCAGGCCGAACTTGCGCGGGATCGACGGGTTGGCCTTGCCCAGCGCGGTCCACAGCCACACGAAGATCGGGCCCAGCGCCAGGATGGCCACCGAGTTCACCGACTGGAACCAGCCGATCGGGAAGATCCAGCCCCCCAGGTCGCGGTTGACGATGTTCTGCGCCAGGAAGTTGAACGAGCTGCCGGCCTGTTCGAAGAACATGAAGAACAGCACGTTGAACACGAAGATGATCAGCATGGCGATGGAGCGGTCGCGCGCCACCTTGCCCTCGCGGACGCCCTCGACCAGGATCATCACGCACAGCGCGGTGAACAGCGCGCCCAGGATCCAGCCGAGGATGCCGGCGTCGATCGTCAGCAGGCCATAGGCCACCGGCACGGCGACCAGCGCGCCGACCAGCACCGCGATGGTGCGGCCGATGCCGGCCCCGGCCGGGGCCGCGCCGACGCTGCCGAGCTGGCGGCGGCCGATCCAGAACCACACCAGGCTGATCAGCATGCCGATGCCCGAGGCGATGAACACGTACTTGTAGGCCGGCATGGCCTCGGTACCGAACAGCTTGTCGGCCAGGATGCCGGTCAGCACCGGGGCGACCAGCGCGCCGGCGTTGATGCCCATGTAGAAGATGGTGAAGCCCGAGTCGCGGCGCGAGTCGTTGATGCCATACAGCTGCCCGACCATGCTGGAGATGTTGGGCTTGAACAGGCCGTTGCCGGCGATGATCGTGGCCAGGCCGATGCGGAACACCCGGTCATCGGGAATGGCGATCAGGAACAGGCCCAGCGACATCACCGCCGCGCCGATCAGGATCGAGCGCTGGTAGCCGATGATGCGGTCGGCGACGAAGCCGCCGAACAGCGCCGCCGCGTAGACCAGCGCCAGGTAGGCGCCATAGAGCTTGCTGGCCCCGGCCTGGCTTTCGGCGAACTGGGCGACGATGTACAGCGCCAGTGCCCAGCGGATGCCGTAGAACGCGAAGCGTTCCCAGAACTCGGTCATGAACAGCATCCACAGCGGACGCGGGTGGCCGAGGAGGTTCTTGAACTCCGGCACGGGCGCCGGGGTGGATGCGGAATTCGGCGCGGCAGCGCTCATGCTGGGTTTCCCCCTGAGTGATTCGTTGGGCAGATAAGGCAAATGAAGTCGGCCGGAATCGGCACGACGCGCGAGGATCACCGAAGCGCCGGCTTCACGTCAAATCCACACGCGCCGCGCCGGCGGCCCGGGCGGCGGCCGGGCGGCGGCGGCCGTGACCAGCCGCGGACCCGACCAAAATACTGAATACGTTGGCGTTTCAGGTCCCGGCGGGTACCGCCCCGGCATCGCCGCGGATGCTGGTGCGCACCTCGAACAGCTCCGGGAAGAAGGTCAGTTCCAGCGCCTGCTTGAGGAAACCCACGCCACTGGAACCGCCGGTGCCACGGCGGAAGCCGATGATCCGCATGACCGTGCGCATGTGGCGGAAGCGCCACAGCTGGAACGCTGACTCCAGGTCCACCAGGTCCTCGCACAGCGAGTACTCGCGCCAGTAACGGTCGGTGTCCTGGTAGATGCGCTCGAACACCGGCCGCAGCGCGGCGTCGCTGACGTGGGGGCGGGTCCAGTCGTGGCCGGCGTACTCCGGCGGGACCGCATGGCCGAAGCGGGCGAGGTAGCGCAGGAACTCCTCGTACAGGCTCGGCGCCTCCAGCGTCCGGCGCAGGCGCCCCTGGCCCTCCGGGTCGTAGTCGAACACCGCCAGCATGTCCGCGTTCTTGTTGCCCAGCAGGAACTCGATGCAGCGGTACTGCAGCGACTGGAAGCCCGAGGCCGGGCCGAGTACGTCGCGGAAGCCCAGGTACTCGGACGGGGTCAGGGTCTCCAGCACCGACCACTGCTCGGTCAGCTGGCGCAGCACCTGCTTGCCGCGCGCCAGCACCTTGCGGCACTGCCAGACCTTGTCGCGCTGCAGGAAGCCCATGGCCGCGCGCAGTTCGTGGTCGAGCAGCTTCAGCCACAGCTCCGAGGTCTGGTGCTGGATGATGAACAGCATCTCGTCGTGGTGCGCCGGGCTGGACAACGGCTGCTGCGCCGACAGCAGCCGGTCCAGGCACAGATAGCCGCCATAGGTGAGCCTGCCGTGCAGGTCGGTGTGGATGCCGGCTTCGAGCTCACGCTGGTTCTGTTCTACGGTCATCGGCCTTGCCATCTGCGTGGGTGGCAAAGGGTAACCCGGCGCGGCGGGCGGCCGCTGCCCGCGCAAACGGAAAGCGAACACTTGCGATTGCAACCGGCGCGACAATCCGTCCGCGGCCGCGGCGGCTGGCTGAATGCGTTGGATCCACGTGCCGCGGCGGTCGCGCATGGGCCGGCGCACGGATTTCGTGCTGCGGCGCAGGACGGCTTTTCCGGTCCGATTCCTTACCATGCGCAATTCCTATCATTTGAAACCATCTGTCCAAGGTGTTGCTGCAATGACGGTTTCCGCCCAGTTCCACATCGAATACCTGCAGTACCTGGATGCCGACGGCACCCTGGTACGCGACGACCTGCCGGCCTCGTTGCGCGATCCGCGCGCGCTGCTGCCCCTGTTCCGGCAGATGCTGGCCACCCGGGTGTTCGACACCAAGGCCGTGGCGCTGCAGCGCACCGGCAAGCTCGGCACCTTCGCCTCCTGCCTGGGCCATGAAGCGGCCCACGTCGGCATCGGCGCGGCGATGAAGCCCGGCGACGTGTTCGCCCCCAGCTACCGCGAATACGGCGCCATGTTCATGCGCGGCGTGCGTCCGCGCGACGTGCTGATGTACTGGGGCGGCGACGAGCGCGGCAGCGACTACGACCGCGACAGCGACGCGGCGCGCGACTTCCCGATCTGCGTGCCGATCTCGACCCAGTGCCTGCACGCGGCCGGCTCGGCGCTGTCGTTCAAGCTGCAGGGCAAGCCGCAGGTGGCGGTGACCGTCTGCGGCGATGGCGGCAGCTCCAAGACCGATTTCTACGCCGCGGTGAACTCGGCCGGCGCCTACCAGCTGCCGCTGATCCTGTGCGTGGTCAACAACGGCTGGGCGATCTCGGTGCCGCGCTCGGCGCAGACCGGCGCCCAGACCCTGGCCCAGAAGGGCCTGGCCGGCGGCCTGTTCTGCCTGCAGGTGGACGGCAACGACCTGATCGCGGTCCTGGCGGCGATGGAGCAGGCGCGCGAGCGCGCCCTGTCCGGCCAGGGCGGCACGGTGCTGGAGTTCCTCACCTACCGCCTGTCCGACCACACCACCGCCGACGACGCGCGCCGCTACCGCGACGACGCCGAGGTCAAGGCCGCGTGGCTCAAGGAACCGCTGATCCGCCTGCGCAGGTACCTGACCGCGCAGGGCGTATGGAGCGAGGAAGAGGAAAAGAACTGGATCGCCGAATGCGGCGCCCGCGTGGACGAGGAGGTCAACGCCTACCTCAACTGCCCGGTGCAGCCGGTGGAAGCCATGTTCGACTATCTGTATGCCGACCCGCCGCCGGACCTGCTGGCCCAGCGCGCGGCCGCCATCGCCCTGGAGCAGCGCCATGGATGACATCAAGCGCAGCACCGGCGTGCAGGCCGGCCACGAACTTGTCAGCGACCACGGCGCCGCCGGCGCCAGCGGAGAGAACACCATGACCGCCACCCCCATCACCCTGATCGAAGCCGTGACCCAGGCACTGGCCTGGGAGATGGAACACGACCCGTCGGTGCTGGTGCTGGGCGAGGACGTGGGCGTCAACGGCGGCGTGTTCCGCGCCACCGCCGGCCTGCAGCAGAAGTTCGGCGCGCAGCGCGTGCTCGACACCCCGCTGGACGAGACCACCATCGCCGGGCTCACCGTCGGCCTGGCCGTGCAGGGCATGAAGCCGGTGGCCGAAGCGCAGTTCGATGGCTTCGTCTACCCGATGGTCGACCACATCATCTGCCACGCCGCGCGCATGCGTAACCGCACCCGCGGCCGCCTGCACTGCCCGATGGTGCTGCGCGTGCCGTGGGGCGGCGGCATCCGCGCGCCGGAGCACCACAGCGAGGCCAACGAAGCCATCTTCACCAACGTGCCGGGCCTGCGCGTGGTGCTGCCGTCCAGCCCGCAGCGCGCCTACGGCCTGCTGCTGGCCGCGATCCGCGAGCCGGATCCGGTGATCTACATGGAGCCCAAGCGCATCTACCGCCAGTACAAGGAAGTGGTCGCCAACGATGGCGAGGCGCTGCCGCTGGACGTGTGCTTCGTGCTGCGCGACGGCACCGACGTGACCCTGGTGGCCTGGGGCGCGCAGGTCAAGGAAGCGCTGGAAGCGGCCGACAAGCTGGCCGCCGACGGCATCAGCGCCGAGGTCATCGACGTCGCCACGCTGCGCCCGCTGGATTTCGCCACCATCGCCGAATCGGTCGCCCGGACCGGTCGCTGCGTGATCGTGCAGGAAGCGCCCAAGACCGCCGGCTTCGGTGCCGAGATCGCCGCTCGCCTGGCCGAGGAGTCGATGTACGACCTGCTGGCGCCGGTCGAGCGCGTCACCGGCTACGACACCCACATCCCGCTGTTCCGCCTGGAAATGAAGTACCTGCCGAGCGTGGAGCGGATCGTGGCGGCGGCCAGGCGCGCGGTGGCGGCCGGCTGACATGCGCGCGCGACTGCTCAACGCCTACCGCAGCCAGTACCCGGTGCCGTTGCGTTTCCACGCCGGGGAGATCGTCGAACTCGGCGTGCGCGACGAGGAATGGCCGGACTTCGCCTGGGTGCGCACCGCCGACAACCGCGCCGGCTGGGCGCCGGTGGCATGGCTGCGCGTGCTCGGCGACGGCCGCGCCGAGGCGCTGCGCGATTACACCGCGCAGGAACTGGACGTGGACAGCGGCGAGATGGTGCGACTGCATCACGAACATGGTGGCTGGTGGTGGGCCGAACGCGCCAACGGCGCGCTCGGCTGGCTGCCGGCACGCGACCTGGAACTACTGGAAGAAACCCCCTGAGATGAGCCAGACCAAGAATTTCAACCTGCCCGACCTGGGCGAAGGCCTGCCGGACGCGACCATCGTCGAGTGGTTCGTCAAGGAAGGCGACGTGATCAAGCTGGACGAGCCGCTGGTGTCGATGGAAACCGCCAAGGCCGTGGTGGAAGTGCCTTCGCCGGTCTCCGGCAAGGTGCTGAAGCTGGCCGGTGGTGCCGGCGACATCGTGGTGACCGGGCACATGCTGGCCCAGTTCGAGATCGATCCGAACCTGCCGCAGCGCGCCGAAGGCCAGGACACCGGCCATCACCACGGCGCACCTGCCGCTCCCGCGCCCGAACCGGCTCCTACTCCGGCTCCGGCTGCAGGCGCGGCCGAGCGTGCCGACGAAGGCACCGTGGTCGGGGCCATGGTCAGCTCCAATGCCGTGCACACCGAACAGGCCGTGGCCGTGGGCGGGGTCAAGGCGGTGCCGGCGGTGCGCGCGATGGCGCGCAAGCTCGGCGTGGACCTGGCCCGGGTACGCGCCACCGGTGCCGACGGCGCGGTGACGATGAGCGACGTGAAGCAGGCCGCCGAAGCCGGCACCGCCAAGGTCGGCAGCGCGCCAGCAGCCGCACCGCAGGCGGTCCAGGCCGCCGCCACGGCAGCGCCGGCCGTGCGCGCCGAAGCCGCGCGCACGCCGCTGTCGGCCGCCGGCAAGCCGATGCGCACCGCGCCCCCGGGCGTGGCCGCCAAGGGCCAGCCGGAGCCGCTCAAGGGCGTGCGCCGCAACATGGCGCGGGTAATGGCCGACGCGCACAGCAAGGTCGTGCCGACCACGCTGACCGACGACGCCGACATCCATGCCTGGGCACCGGGCAACGACATGACCTCGCGGCTGGTGCGCGGCATCGTCGCCGCCTGCCAGGCGGTGCCGGCGATGAACGCCTGGTTCGACGGCGACACCCTCACCCGCACCCTGCACGCGCAGGTGGACATCGGCATCGCCGTGGACACCGACGACGGTCTGTTCGTGCCGGCACTGCGCAACGCCGACATGCTCGACGCGCGCGGCGTGCGCGAAGGCATCAACCGCCTGCGCCAGCAGGTGGAAGAGCGCAGCATCGCGCCGTCGGAACTGAGCGGCTACACCATCAGCCTGTCCAACTTCGGCATGTTCGCCGGCCGCTATGCCACCCCGGTGGTGGTGCCGCCGTGCGTGGCCATCGTCGCCGCCGGTCGCGCCCGCTTCCAGGTGACCCCGGTAATGGGCGGCGTGGAAACGCACAAGGTGATCCCGCTGTCGGTCACGTTCGACCACCGCGCCTGCACCGGCGGTGAGGCCGCGCGCTTCCTGCGCGTGTTGATCGACGACCTGGCCCGGCCGCACTGACCGTCCGCGGCGACGGTTCCGCAGCCGGACCTGAGCCCGCAGCGATGCGGGCTCTTTTTGTTGCCCGCCCCGGTCGCCACGACGCCCGCGGCCACGCTACGATGCCCGCATCGCACAGGACAGGCGTGACCATGGCCCATTGGATCTGCAGCCACTGCAGGGAAAGCAACGAGGACACCTTCGACCAGTGCTGGAAATGCGGCACCCGCGTCGACGGCAGCGCGGACCCGGGCTTCCGCCCCGACAACGCCGATCCGGTGGCCTGGCCGCCGCGCCTGATCGATTGCCTGCGCTGCCCCGGCACGCCGATGGTGTTCGCTGGCCGCAAGCGCTTCCACGAGGGCTCCCAGGCGCTGCCGTTCCTGCTCGGCAACCTCGGCGAACTGCTGGTGAACCGCGAGGCGTTCGACCTGCACGCCTGCCCGTCCTGCGGCAAGGTCGAGCTGTTCCTGGCCAGCGCAGCGCGCTGACCCGGCCTCCGGCACCCGCCCCGCGACCGCCATGTCCCACCCGCGCCGGATCGTGCCGCTGTTCGCGCTGGCCTACCTCGGCATGCTGTTCGGCGGCGCGCTGCTCAAGCCCGGCTATTCGCACATGGCCCGGTACATCAGCGAACTGGGCGCCAGCGGCAGCCCGCACGCACGGCTGATCAGCCTGGCCGGCTTCGTTCCGGTAGGCCTGCTCGCCGCCTGGCTGCTGCTGGCCTGCGCGCGCCTGGCGCCGGTCAGCGGCCCCAGTCGTGTCGGCTACTGGCTGCTGTTGTGCGAGCCGCTGGCCTGGATCGGCTCGGCCCTGGCGCCCTGCGATCTCGGCTGCCCGGCAAGCGGCAGTATCCGCCAGCAACTGCATACCCTGCTGGGCGTGCTCACTTACGGCGGAACCGCGCTGGGCCTGCTGCTGCTCGCCACCGCGCCACGACTGCCAGCCGGCATCCGCCTGCTGTGGGCCGGGCTGGCGACCACCTGGCTGCTGCTGTTCGTGCTGATGGCCGCACCCGAACTGCAGGCCTGGCGCGGGCTGCTGCAGCGGTTGGCCGAATGGCTGGTCTATGGCGCGCTATGCGTCGCTGCGTGGCGGCTCGGTGGACCGGCGCGGGCCACGACCTCCACACCCGCGCCCGCGACACGGGCGTAAGCTCGCCGCTCCCACCGCAGGAGCACGCGCATGGCCCATCGCAGCCGCCTGGCCGGCTTCATCATCGACTGCCAGGACACCGACGCCGGCACCGCCGCCCGGTTCTGGAGCGCCGCGCTGGGGCTGGTGCCCCACGCCGCGGAGACCGACACCGACGGCGCGCAGTACGCCGGGCTGTCCGGCGCGCCCGGCGGCCTGCACGTGGAGGTGCAGCGCGTCAGCCATCCCCCGCGCGTGCACCTGGACATCGAAGCGGACGACATCGACGCCGAAGCCGACCGGCTCGAAGCGCTGGGCGCGCGCCGCATCGGCTTCGTCAAGCGCTGGTGGGTGATGGAAGCGCCGACCGGCCACCGCTTCTGCGTGGTGCGCATGAAGCACCCCGACAGCGGGCAGCCGGCCACGACCTGGGCGTGAACCGCGGCCTTTGCGGCGACAATACCCACCGGTTCCCGCGGAAGACGCCACGATGACGGTTCACCAGCTGGGCGACGCCCGCGTCCTGATCGCCGGCGGCAGCCGTGGCATCGGCCTGGCCATCGCCACCGCGTTCGCCCGGCACGGCGCACGCCTGGGGCTGTGCGCGCGCGGGGCCGACGGCCTGCAACGCGCGCGCGACACGCTGCAGGCCGGGGGCGCGCAGGTGCACGTGCAGGCCTGCGACCTGGCCGATCCGGCGCAGATCCAGGCCTGGGTCGAAGCGGCCGCCGCCGCGCTGGGCGGCATCGACATCGTGGTCAACAATGCCTCCGGGTTCGGCCACGGCAACGACGACGCCAGCTGGCAGGCCGGCTTCGACATCGACCTGATGGCCGCGGTGCGCACCAATCGGCTGGCGCTGCCGTACCTGCGGCGCAGTGCGATGCCGGCCATCCTCAACCTCAGCTCGATCAACGCGCGCGTGCCGACACCGCGCGCCACCGCCTATTCCACCGCCAAGGCGGCGCTGGACTATTACACCGTCACGCTCGCCACCGAACTGGCCCGCGAGCGCATCCGCGTCAATGCCATCGCTCCCGGCTCCATCGTTTTCCCCGGCGGGCTGTGGGACCAGCGCCGCACCTTCGAGCCAGCGCTGTACGCAAGCATCCGCGACCGGATTCCGTTCGGTGGCTTCGGCGACCCTGCCGACGTGGCGGCGGCCGCGGTGTTCCTGTGCTCGCCCGCCGCCCGCTGGATCACCGGGCAGGTGCTGGCGGTGGATGGCGGCCAGTCGCTACCGGCCTGAGCGCCGCCGCTACCGGCGCGCGGCGGCTACGCCAGCTGCGCCGACCCGATCACCTGCACACCCGGCCGCGGCGCCAGCGCCGCTTCGACCAGCGCGGCGGCGATCCGCCCGGCCGGATTGATGCGCCACGCGCGCGGCAACACCGGTGCCAGCGCACCCAGCACCCGCGCGGCCGCCTGCTCGCCGGGGCGTGGCTCGTTGCGCTCGCCACCGATCAGCCCCGGTCGCACCAGCGCCAGCGACGCGAACTCCAGCGCGCGTAGATCCTGCTCCAGTCCGCCCTTGACCCGGTTGTAGAAGAACGGCGAACGCGGGTTGGCGCCCATCGCCGAATTCAGTGCGAAGACCGCGCAGCCGTGCGCTTTCACCGCGCGGGCGATGGCCAGCGGGTAGCCGCGGTCGATGCGCGCGAACGCCTGCCGCGAGCCGGCCTGCTTCAGGGTCGAGCCCAGCGCGCAGATCGCCGCATCCACCTGCCACCAGGGCGCCTCCAGCGGCAGCGACTCGAAATCCAGCAGCGGGCCGAACAGGCGCGGATGCCGCAGCGGCAATGGCCGCCGCGCCGGCGCGACGACGGCCGTGCAGCGCGCATCGGCCAGCAACCGCATCAGCACCTGTGACCCCACCAGCCCGGTGGCGCCAGCCAGCAGTACACGCATCCCGCTCCTCCTTCGCCCGGCTGTTCAAGCCGGCATCCGCCTCGCCGATAATGGGGGACATCGATCCCCTGCCCGCGGCCCGCCCGCACAGCCCGTCCGGAAACGCCTCGCAATGGCCGACAGCAACGACATCCCGCCCTCCAAGCCTGCCGGACTGGGACGCATCCTGTCACGCCGCCAGGCCATGGCCGAGACCCCGGCACCCGCGCCGGCCGCGCCCGCGCCGAAAGCCGCCGCGCACGGCCACGGCACCGCGCCGCTGCAGCGGGTATTCGGCCATGCCCATGCCCCGGAGGCGCTGCTGCATGCCTTCGCCCAGGGCATGTCCACCCTGCCCGGCGAACTCGGCGACCTCGGCCGGCTGCTGCACAGCGCCTACGACCGCCAGGAGTGGGAACGCTATGGCCGCCTGCTGCGCCAGCTGATCGACAAGTACATCCGCACCATCGAACTGGGGCCGGCGCAGCCCGGCAACAGCGAGGCCGAGCGGCTGCGCGACATGCTGCGCAACACCCTCGGCGCGGTGCTGTCCAGCCTGCTGCAACAGGCACCGGAGCTGGAAGCCCAGGCCCGGCGCATGGGCGACGAACTGCGCGGCTGGCAATCCGGGCAATCGCTGGAGCCGGTGGAGCAGCACCTGCGCGAACTCTGCCACCAGGTCGGGGTGCGCAACGACGTGCTCCACGAGCAGCACGACCTGCTGCTCAACCTGTTCGACCTGCTGCTGCAGAACATCGCCGAACTGGTCGATGGCGGCAGCTGGCTGCACGGCCAGATCGGCAACGTGCGGCAGATGCTGGCCGGGCCGCTGGATCGCACCTCGCTGGAACGCACCCGCAACGACCTGCGTGAGGTGATCTACCGCCAGGGCGTGCTGCGGCAGGGCATCGAGGAGTCCAAGGAGGCGATGAAGGAGCTGATGGTCGATTTCGTCGAGCAGGTCGAGGGCATGGCCTCGGAGACCGGCGACTACCACGACCGCATCGCCAGCTACGCGGTCGCGGTACGCCAGGCGCGCAGCCTGGCCGACCTCGGCCAGTTGCTGCAGAACGTGCTGCAGGACACCGCGCGCGTGCAGGCGCAGGCGCTGCGCGCGCGAGACCGCCTGGCCAGCGCCCGCGCCGAGGCGCTGGCGGCCGAACAACGCGTGCAGCAACTCGAGCGCGAGCTGGAGGAAGCCGGCAGCCAGTTGCGTACCGATCCGCTGACCGGGGCCCTGAACCGGCGCGGCCTGCAGGAACTGCTCGCCGATGCGATGGGCGGCGCGCAGCCGCTGCTCAGCATCGCCCTGCTGGACCTGGATCATTTCGGCCGGACCAACGCCGACTATGGCCACGCCGGCGGCGACCACGCGCTGCGCCACCTGGTAACCACCGCGCAGACGCGACTGGGCAGCCATGGCCAGGTCGCACGCCTGGGCGGCGACGAGTTCGTGCTGGTCCTGCCCGGCATGGCCCAGGAACAGGCCGACGCGCAGTTGCGCCGGCTGCAGGAAGCGCTGGCCCATCGGCCGTTCCTGCACGACGGCCAGCGCGTGCACGTGCGTTTCAGCGCCGGCATCGCGCAATGGCGCCCGGACGAATCCGCCGAGACCCTGCTGCAGCGCGCAGACCGCGCACTCTACGCGGCCAAGCAGGCCGGCCGCGACCGGGTCGGCAACGCCGACTGACCCCGCCACCGGCACCGACCGCGGCCATGCCGGCCTCCCCCTCCATGCGACCGGGGCGGCCACCAGGGCCGCCCCGGCATTCCACTTACTTGAAGTCGCCGGCCACGAACACGCTCAGGCTTTCGGGCTTGAGGTGCGTGCGGATCGCGGCATTGACCCGGTCGACGGTCAGCGACCGGTAGGCCGCGTCGCGCTCGATCACGAACGCCATGGAGCGATCGTAGTCGAGCAGCTCCTGCAGCAGCCCGGCCACCGCACCATCGCTGGCACGCGACTGCTCGCGCTGGACCATGCGCGCGGCGACGGCGTCGCGCAGTTCCTGCTCGGTGACGCCGTCGGCCACCAATCGCGCCAGCTCCTCGCGCAGGGCACGCTCCACCTTGCCCATGTTCTCCGGCGCGGCGATGGCCTGCACCGTGAGGCTGCCATTGTCGTCGCGGCCGCTGCGGCTGTCGTCCGCACGCAGCCCGGCGCTCACGCCGTAGCTCAGTCCTTCGCGCTGGCGGATGCGGTCGGCCAGGCGCGACTTGAGCGGATCGCCGCCCAGGATGTCCACAGCGATGCTCAGCGCCGGTGCGTCGGCATCGGTCACGTTGAGCGACAGGTTCTGCCGCGCCAGCAGTACCGCGTTGGGCTTGTCGGGAGTGCTGAAGCTCTCCCGGTGCGCCGCGCGCGGCTGGTAGCGGGTGGCGATGGGCGCATAGGGTGCCGGCGACTTCCAGCCAGCGAACAACGCCTGCAGCTGCGTCTTCACCGCCTCCGGATCGAAGTCGCCCACCACGCTGATCTGGCCGCTGGCGGTGCCATAGAAATCACGGTGCCAGGCACGCAGGTCCTCGAGCTTGAGCGCATTGAGCTTGGCCAGCGACTCGTCCAGTGAATCCGCATGCAATGGATGCCCCGCGGGCCACGGATCGAAGTACGTCGCCATCGCCATCGATGCCAGCATGCCCGGCTCCTTGCGCTGCGCTTCGATACCCGTGATCGCCTGCAGTCGCAGCTGTTCGAACTGCGCCTGCGGGAAGTCCGGCTGGCGCAGTACCTGCGCGGCCAGCGCCAGCGCCTCGGCCAGGGTTTCGCGCTTGCCGCTGAGGCGGATCTGCGCACCCTGCAGGCTGCCGCCGATGGAGGCCTCGGTCTTGAGCGCGTCGAAGCGGGCAACCAGCTGCTCGTAGCTCTGCCCGGCGGCACCGCGCAGCAGCATCGACCCCACCCACTGCGCGGCGGTATCGCGACCGCTGACGGCCTGCTCGCTGCCGAACTCGAAACGGGCGTTGACGGTGACCGTCTGCCCGCGCGTCCGGCGCGGCAGCAGCGACACCTTCAGGCCATCGCCCAGGGTGAACGTCTGCGTGCGCGCGGCGATGTTCTGCGGCGTCGCCTCGAAGGCCTCGCCCGCCGCCACCGCCGCCCGGCCGGTGTAGCCGTCGACCACGCTGGCGATCGCCGGCGCGGCGGGAATCTCCGCGCGGTCCGGCGCGTCGGTGGGCACGAACCGGCCAAGCGTGCGGTTACTCGGCTTCAGGTACGTCGCCGCCACCCGGTTGACGTCCGCAGCCGTGACCTTGGCAATGGCATCACGCTGCACGAACAACAGGCGCCAGTCGCCGGCTGCCTGGTACTCCGACAGTGCCATCGCCACCGCGTTGACGTTGTTGAACAGGTTCTCCTGGTCGTTGCCGATGCGCTGCTTGGCCGCCTCCACCTCGTCTGCGGTCACCGGGCGGGCGGCGATCGCTTCGGCCTGCCGCAGCAGCTCGGCTTCGGCCTTGGCGGCGTCACCGTCCCTGGGCAGCACCGCGATCACATTGAACAAGCCCGGATCGCGCATGCTCATGCTGCCGGCACCGGCACCGGCCGCCAACTTGGTCTCCACCAGTGCCTTGTGCAGGCGCCCGCTGGGCGTGTGCCCCAACACGTTGCCCAGCACGGCCAGCGCCGCGCTGTCGGCCTGCGCCAGCGCCGGCACGTGGTAGGTGGTGGCTACCAGCGACAGATCGCCGCTGCGGCGCACCGTCACCTCGCGCTCGCCGTCCTGGGTCGGTTCGGCGGTATGGAACGCCGGCAACGTCCGCGCCGGCTTCTTCAATGGCCCGAAATGCGTGGCGACACGCGCCAGCGTGGTATCGGCGTCGATGCGGCCGGCCACGATCAACAGCGCATTGTCCGGCTGGTACCAGGTGCGATAGAACGCCTGCAGGTTGCCGATCGGCACGTTCTCCACGTCCGAGCGCGCGCCGATGGGCAGGTTGGCATAGTTGTGCCAGTCGTAGGCGACCGAGCGCATGCGCTTCATCAGCACGCCGGCGGGACTGTTGTCGCCGGCTTCCATCTCGTTGCGGACGACGGTCATCTCGCTGTCCAGGTCGGCCTTGGCCACCCTGGAATTGAGCATGCGGTCGGCTTCCATCGCCAGCAGCCAGTCCAGCGTGTCGTCATTGGCCGGGAACGAAGCAAAGTAATTGGTGCGGTCCAGCGACGTGGTGGCGTTCTTGTTCACGCCACGCTTCTGCATCTCGCCGGGGATGTCCGGATGCTTCGGCGTACCCTTGAACAGCAGATGCTCCAGCAGGTGCGCCATGCCGGTCTCGCCGTAGTTCTCCTGCATCGAACCGACGCCGTAGACCAGGTTGACGGTGACGGTGGGCTTGCTGGCATCGGGGAACAGCAGCACCCGCAGGCCATTGGGCAGGCGGTATTCGCAGATGCCCTCGATGCACGGCCCGGCCGTCACTGCCCGCGGCAGCGTCGCCGACTCACCCTTGGCGTAGACCGCCGGCATCAACGCAAACGAAAGTGCCACGCCCAGGGCGCAGGAAGACAGTTTCAGCATCATTTCCCCTTGTCTGATGATCAATGAAACACGCCGGCATGCACTCCGCCGGCACTCAATGCACGGCACGCATGTACCGCAAAACAACGATTTGATCCGCAACGCGCGCGTGCATGCAACTGTCAGAGCTGACAGCATCGCTTCGCCACGTCATCCGCGCGTCCGCCTGAAACGGTCATGTCCGGCGCAATCCACCCATCCTTATCACCATCCCGCATACAGTCACGACGCCGTTCAATTCCAGCAGGCATGCATCGGACAAGCCTACATCGCATGCTCGACTTCCCCGGCCGGCGCATCGCATGCGGTCTGCGGGCGCAGTTCCTGCACGATCCGGCCCTGCTCCATCACCAGCACGCGATCGGCGCTGGCGATGGTTTCCGGGCGATGCGCGACGATCACGCGGGTAACCTGCAGGCGCCGGATCGCCGTGTTGACCAGCTGTTCGTTGCCCACATCCAGATGGCTGGTCGCCTCATCCAGGAACAAAAGTTTCGGCTGCCGGTACAGCGCGCGCGCCAGGATGATGCGCTGCTTCTGCCCACCGGAAAGCGAGCTGCCCATGTCGCCGATCAGGCCGTGGTAGCCCATCGGCATCGCCGCGATATCCTCGTGCACCGCCGCAAGCCGCGCCGCCTGCTCGACACGCTCAAGATCGAACTCTGGGTCGAAGAAGCCGATGTTGTCGGCAATGCTGCCGGCGAACAGCTGATCGTCCTGCATCACCGCGCCGACGATGGCGCGCACGTTGCGCGCGCCGAGCTTGTGCAGGTCGTGGCCGCCGACGTGGATGCTGCCCTCGCTGGGCTTGAGCAGGCCCAGCAGCAGCTTGACCAGCGTGGTCTTGCCGCACCCGGACACACCGATGATCGCCACCGACTCGCCCGGCGCGATGCTGAAACTGCAATCGCGCAGCACCCAGGGCTCGCCCTCGGCATAGCGGAAGGACAGGTTGCGCACCTCGATGCGCACGTCCTGCGGCGGCAGCGCTTCCGGCAGCGCCTGGTCGTCCTCCGGCGGCGTCAGCACGATGTCGGCCAGGCGCTCGCCGTGCAGGCGCAGCAATTTGAAGCCGACGAAAGTATCAATCAGGCCGGTGATCCGGCCACTGAATTGCCCTTTGTAAGACAGGTAAGCCACTAACATGCCGATGGAGAAGGCGTTACCCAGCACCAAATGCGCACCCATCGCCAGCACGACAATGTTCTCGACACCGAAGATCAGCCCATTCACCGTCCCATAGATCATGTTCATCTTGGCGATGCGGACGGACTGGTTCTGCGTGGCAACCGCATGGTTCATCCATTCGCCGTGGCGCTGGGATTCATGCCCCATCAGCTTGATGCTGGTCGCCCCGCGTAACGATTCCAGCAGGTGCGTCTGCTGTCTGGCGGATAGCACCATCTGCTCCTCATTCGCCTGACGGAACATTCGATAAGTCGCCAGACGCACGCCAAAATAAAGCAACAACGCCGCGACGCTGACTAGCATCAACTGCGGGCTGTATTTCATCATTACCAGCAAAGTAGTGATGGCCATCAAGCCATCGAGCACCACGCTCACCGCGCTGCTGGTTATCATATTCTGGATAGCGCCTACCGACCCCATCCTTGAAGTGATGTCGCCCAAATGACGTTTTTGGAAGAAATCCACAGGCAGGCGCAACAGATGCGCCAGCACATTGCCATTCCATTGCAACCCCAGCTGCATCGAAAGGTGGATGCCCGCCCACGTACGCATCAAACTGACAGAGGTTTGCAAAACAAGAAACATGACGAACGCAATGATGAGAACCGTCAACAGGTCCGTATCTGCCCTCACCAACACATGATCCATGATGCCCTGCGTGAGCAACGGCGACACCAGTGAAAATACCTGCAAAGCCAAGGACAACAGGAGAATCTGCAACAGCGAACGCTTCAGCCCGCCAATGGAGCCTGCCAACTGCCTGAATGAAACTGAAGGCTTCGCCCTCTCTTGCCTGAAATCCACTCCAGGAGACAACTCCAGTGCCACACCAGTGAATTTGCGCGAGACCTCTTCTAGGGAAATCCTGCACAGACCTACCGCAGGATCCTTGATCGTAAGAATATTGCCATTAATGCGAATCATAACTACGAAGTGATTCAATTGCCAATGAAGTATGCAAGGCAGCTGAAGCTGCTTCAGCTCCTTCAACTCCAATCGCAGCGGGCGCGACACGAGCCCATGGCACCGCGCAACCTCTATCAATTGACGGAGAGTCACTCCTTTCAGCGAAAGACCATTTTGAGCACGCAATGCAGCCATATCGATATGCCGGCCATAGTGATTCAGCACCATACCAATACAGGCCAAGCCACACTCCGCAGATTCAGACTGAAAAAGCATCCTATCTCCGCCGAACTTTATTAATCTATCAACAGAACACTTCCATCTTCCACAGAAAACCCGATTCTTCCATAAGCAGTGGACTGCGCATCGACAACCTCTCTGCCAGGACCAGCCGTCATGTCAACAAAAATGTCGAGAGAAGGTATCCACGTCACCACGTGATCCGCCCATGAATAATCCGGAGCAATAAAAGTAGGTGGCGCATATGCGCCAAGCCCCGTAATTACAGAAACCCCTTTGATTCCCACCCTGGCAAGCTCAGCCCTCATAACCAACGCGTAATCCTTGCAATCAGCGAATCCCGATTCATATATATCACCCACAACTCTTCTTGGATATGGACCACTATTAACACTTGAATATCTGTATGAGAGATTATTCGCCACTTTCCTCACAATACTCTCAACCAGATCATGCCCACCCTCTGCCATCACCGAGAGAGAACGGCGCCCCTCAGCAAGATTATCCTCCCGCTCACGATACTTCGCCGCCAAATCTGCCCAGCTCGCTAAGCTCGAGTAGAAAACGGTCCCACGTACGTCTTGATCCGCGGGATCAACTTCGAACAGAGCCCCTCCATCAACAACCCTTCCTCTCCCCCCTGCTTTCACAGAGACCCCATCCAGATTGATGACAGTTTCACCATCCCCAATAATTGCAATTCTCGATCGCACCCCCGGCACAACAGGAATATTCCCGGTAACCGCGCCAGTTGGCGTCTCGTAACGCACCACCCAGTTTCTTATGGAGACGTACCTCCCGCCTTTACCCTTAAGAGCATCTTTCGTCACATATGCCCGACAGTACCCCGCCCCTTGCTGCATCTGTACATGCACACGCTCCTTATGATCTCCGATCAGCTCAGCTAAAACCTCCTGATTACCGACCGCATCACATTCATATATATTATCCCAAAACACCTCGCCGACATCCCGCACCACCCCGCCATCAATCTTAAGAAGAGCTCTATCCACACGCTCATATGCATGTGGCGACAGGACCTTCACAACCGTATAGGCGCACTCTTCATTTCGCGACATACATTTCAAAAAAAATGCACTCTCTCCCGCACCCTCAGCTCGCCTAGATACAGCATCACCACTCGAGCCCAGCGCACCAATCAGAATCAGGGCAAGAAAATCCATGCAACCCTCCAAAAGGAGCCGCCAACAAGGCGACCCCCTCATATTCAGTCAATCAGGGCAAACAAGTGTTTTTACTCCCATCCCACTTACCACCCTCGACGTCCTCGCACATCGCCTTCTGGGTCATGTAGGCCCACTCGGTATATTTATTCACTGCGTTCCCGCAGATCGCCTCTACCTGTGCCAAGGAATACGGATTCCTCTTCATGCCTCCAACTCCCGCAGCAGAATCAAGATCTACGCAAGCATTGATAGCTTCGGAGTGACTAAGCCCGGCATTCCGCGCATTGAAATATGCCTGCTCCAGTTCCCGTTGCGTCGCTTCGTCAACAAACGCTGCCCCCCGCTGGCCGGGTTGCTCAAAGCCTCCGGCCACCGCTTCCAGCTCGAAAGTAGACAAATCCCTCATCTTCTCTCTCCTTCAACAAGCGCAGCACCCCTGCGCAACAGGGCCAGACAGTCTGGCAAACCTTAAGCCCAGGCCCGTCAGCGAGTACAAGGCCTTAGGCGGCATCTCCCCTCAGCTGAAATCAGGGGCCAGCCACCTCCAAACGCCACCATGCGGGCGGAAGACTTCTGGCGCACATCTCGCACCTTCTCGTGACTCGATAGATGGATACGGACTTTCAGCCATTACCGAGCCTGCCAGCCAGCGAATATAGAGGTTCAAAGATCCATTCGATCAGGCGACGCTTCTCTCCCATCACATCAGCATCCAGCAGCATGCCGGGCTTGAGTGGCTCGGGCTTACCGTAGGCGGTGATGGCCTGCTGTGCCAGCGCCACGGTAATGCGGTAATACGGTTCGCCCTGCTGGGCATTGCCGATCAATGCCCCCAACTCGCCACTGCTCAATGCGCTGCGGCTGATGCGCGCCACCCGCCCCTCCTGGTGGCCGAATTTCTGGTACGGAAACGCCTGGTAGCGCAGCAGCACGGTATCGCCGGGGGCGATGAAGCCGATGGCACGGCTGGGCACCAGCAGTTCGGCTTCCAGCTTTCCGTCACCGGGCAGCAGGCTCAGCAACGGTTGTCCGGCCTGTACCGCCTGCCCCGGCTTGACGATCTGCGTGGCGACCACACCGGTTACCGGCGCCTTCACCAGCAGCGCACCACTGGCTTGCGTCTGCACCCGTTCCTGTTCCAGCTGGGCCAGATCGCGCTGGTAGCCGGCGTCGCTGGCCTGATGCTGGCCGGGCAGTTCGCGCTGTGCCTGCTGCAGTTGCGCCATCAGCCGGCGGGTGCCGATCGCTTGCCGCTGCAGAGTCTGCATCTGGCCGGTGTAGTCCAGCACCAGCGCTTCCTGCTGTTTGATCTGCAGCACGCTGACGTACTGCCCGCCCTCGAGCCGGCGCAGGCGATCGAGGGTTTCGCTGGCGATACGGATCTGCTGCTGGCGGGTGACTACTTCTGCCTCCACCTGCGCCAGTTCGCGCTGCGCATTCGCCAGTTGACTGGCGATGCCCTGCGCCTGCGCCTGCAACTGTGCATGCTGGGCCTGTTGTGTAGCGAGCAGACCGTCCTGCCGTTGCTGCAGACGTTGTTCCAGGGCCGCCTGCGTGTCGCCGCTGCCTTGGGTGGCACGCGGTACGGTGACCAAGGCCAGCATGCCGCCGGCGGCGACCTGCCCTCCCTCCGGAACTTCCATACGCGTTACGACGCCACTGGCAGGCGCCACTACTGTCGCCAACCCCTGCGTTGGCACCAGTTGACCCGTGACGGTGGAACGGCGGGTATAAGTCCCCAAGGTGATGAACAGCACGATGGCGGACGCGGCCACTACTGCCAGCCCGGTCAGTACCCACAGCCGCAGCGGTTGCGCCAACGAAATGCCGCCCAGCCAGCGGGTGCGGCGGGCCTTGAGCACTTCATCGCGGAACAACGGTTGCGACATTGCATCCCCATGCATCGTCATCGGCGGGGAATCACCTTTTTCCATCCGCCGCGCTACGGCAAGCCCTGATGCGCGCCATATTCAATGACACCGCCGCCCCATCCGCCCGGCACGAAAGCGATCACGCGAACGCTGCCAGCATTAATGACCAATTGCGTCATTGTTGCTGACATGCACTTCTGATCTTCCATCATGCAATGGCGCAATCAGGCATCGACCGCGATGCGCAGGCCATTTCCCCACCGTGCCTATAATGGCCACGTTGCTGGAAGG
The DNA here is from genome assembly GCF_014109845.1 of Stenotrophomonas acidaminiphila. Taxonomy (NCBI): domain Bacteria; kingdom Pseudomonadati; phylum Pseudomonadota; class Gammaproteobacteria; order Lysobacterales; family Lysobacteraceae; genus Stenotrophomonas; species Stenotrophomonas acidaminiphila. The sequence continues at coordinate 299,677 of NZ_CP043567.1, forward strand.
GGGAGAAAACCGAATGGCGGGAAGCCTCGGCATACGAATCCGCATGGCACGACGGCGGAAGGAAATGACGCAGGGCCAACTGGCCTCGGTACTGCATGTCAGCCGCAGCGCGGTCGGGAACTGGGAGGCCGTCAGCGGGATTTCGCCCAGCAGTACGCGCCTGATCGCCATCGCGCTGGCAACGGACGTCTCGTACGAATGGCTGGCAACGGGCCGCGGCGAGCCCTCACTGCGCGAGGACTGGACGCCCGCCGCCGACGCCGAGCTGGTCGACGATCCCGTCGAACGGCGCCTGCTGCATGCATTCCGCCACGCCCGCTCGGCCACGCGCAGGATGGTGTTGCAGATGCTTGAGGCAAGCACGACGTCACGCACCTGAGAAGCGCCATCGAGACGGCGCCCTGCGGCATCCTCATCTGGCGGGATATGTGAGGCTCAATGCGCCGACTTGCCGCTCCGCAGGCGTTGCACTCCGCTCACCGCCGCCAACACCAGCGCGCCGACCAGGATGCCGACCACCACGCTGCCCAGCGCGTTGGCCGCGATCTCCCAGGACGGTGACGGAATCCAGCCCACCACCAAGTGGTGCAGTGCCGGTATCGCGTGCACGAGGATGCCGCCGCCCACCAGGAACATCGCCGCGGTGCCGGCGATCGACAGGCCGCGCATCAGCCACGGCATGGCGCGCAGGATGCCGCGGCCCAGCGCGGCGGCGGCACGGCCGCGACGCAGCAGCCACAGGCCGATGTCGTCGAGCTTGACGATGCCTGCGACCAGTCCGTAGACGAACACCGTCATCGCCAGGGCGATGGCCGCCAGCACCAGCACCCGCTGCAGGAACGGCACGTGCGCCACCACGCCCAGCGACAGCACGATGATCTCGGCCGAGAGGATGAAATCGGTGCGGATCGCGCCGCGCACCTTGTCCTTTTCCCAGGCGACCATGTCCACCTCGGCATCGGCCAGCGCCTGGATGCGCTCGGTGTGGCGTTGCGCGTCTTCCTTGCCGTGCAGGAACTTGTGCGCCAGCTTTTCCACGCCCTCGTAACAGAGGAAGGCACCACCGAGCATCATCAGCGGCGTGATCGCCCACGGCAGCCATGCGCTGATCGCCAGCGCCGCCGGCACCAGGATCGCCTTGTTGAGCAGCGAGCCCTTGGCCACCGCCCAGACCACCGGAAGTTCGCGCGCGGCACTGACCCCGGTGACCTGCTGCGCATTGAGCGCCAGGTCGTCGCCAAGCACGCCGGCGGTCTTCTTGGCCGCGACCTTGGTGAGGATGGAAACGTCGTCGAGCAGGGTCGCGATATCGTCGAGCAGGGCGAACAGGCCGGCTCCAGCCATGGGGCACCGTGGAAAGTGGGAAGGGGCCGATTGTCACGCATCCCGGGCCCAGGCGACATGGTCGGTCGCGTTCACCCGCCGACCACCTGCGGCCAGTAACACTGCCCGGCCATGCCGCACGGGAGAACGCCTTGACCGCAGCGAAACACGACCCGGCCACGCCCGCCACGGTCGGCAGCATGAGCCGGCGCCAGCAGATCCTGCGGCTGCTGCTGCGCTATCGCAATTCCGAAGTGTTCTCCGGGCTGCAGCTGGACGGCGAGCCGCCGCGTGGCATCCCGCTGCCCGAGGACGCCGACCCGGCGCAGTTCGTCGCCGACCTGGAGGCGCTGGGGACGACCTTCGTCAAACTCGGCCAGGTGCTGTCCACGCGCCCGGACATGATCCCGCTGGAGTACGTGGCCGCGCTGGAGCGGATGCAGGAGCAGGTGGCGCCCATCCCGGTGGAACAGATCCGCGCGGTGATCGAGGAGGAGCTCGAGGCGCCGGTCGGCAAGCTGTTCGCCGTGTTCGACCCGGAGCCGCTGGGCTGCGCCTCCATCGCCCAGGTCCACCGCGCGGTACTGCACGATGGCCGCGAAGTGGCGATCAAGGTGCAGAAGCCCGATGTCGCCGCGCAGCTGCGCTCGGACATCGCGGTGCTGCGCAGCTTCGCCAGCGCCGCCGACCACCTGACCCGGGTCGGCCGCCGGGTGCGCTTCGCCGACTGGCTGGACGAGTTCGCCACCACCCTGCGCATGGAGCTGGACTACGAGGCCGAAGCGGCCAACCTGGCGCGCTTCGGCCAGCACCTGGCGCCGTATCCGGAGCTGTGGGTGCCGCAGCCGCTGTGGGACCTGTGCCGGCGACGGGTGCTGACCATGGAACTGGTGCACGGCGTGCGCGTGGACGCGATCCCGCCGGTACGCCGCACCGAGCAGTCGATGCAGCCGCTGGCCGCGGCGCTGGTGCGCGGCTACCTGGACCAGATCTTCGTGCATGGCGAGATCCATGCCGACCCGCATCCGGGCAACCTGCGGGTGACCGACGACCAGCGCCTGGCGGTGTTCGACCTGGGCATGGTCGCGCATGTGCCGCCGCGCCTGCGCGAACGCCTGCTCAAGGTGCTGTTCGCGGCGGTGGACGGGCGTGGCGAGGAAGTGGCCGACGAAATCATCGGCATCAGCACCCGCCTGGAGGACTACGACGAGGAGCGCTACCTGCGCCTGACCGGGCAGATGATCGCCCGCTATGCCGCCAACGACACCCTGTCCGAGGGCCGCGTGGTCCTGGAGATCGTGCGCATCGCCACCGCCTGCGACCTGCGCACGCCGCCGGAGCTGAGCCTGCTGGGCAAGGCGCTGCTTAACCTGGAAGGGGCGTGCCGGCTGCTGGCGCCGGAGCTGGATACGCGCGCCGTGGTCGAGCGCCAGCTGCAGCACGTGATGCGCGCGCGCCTGGTCAAGTCGCTGTCGATGGCCAACGTCGCCAGCGAGGCGATGGAGCTGCAGCAACTGCTGCGCACCGGACCGCGGCGGGTGTCCGACATCCTCAGCCTGGTGGCCGAGAACCGGCTGCAGATGAAGGTCACCGGGCTGGAGGAATCGCGGCTGATGGAAAACATCCAGAAGGTCGCCAACCGCATCGCCGCCGGCCTGATCACGGCCGCGCTGCTGCTGTCGTCGGCGCTGCTGATGCGCGTGCCCAGCCACTTCTCGCTGTTCGGCTACCCGGCGTTCGCGATGCTGCTGTTCCTCGTGGGCGTGGTGATCGGCCTGGGCCTGATCGTCAGCGCGTTGCTGTTCGACCGCCGCACCCGTGCCCGCGCGCGCGAAGAGCGCGGCCACCGCTGAGCAGTACGCGCGGCACGTGCGCCATCGTCCTGAAGCCGGCCGTATCCGGTGGACAGCGGCGCATCGTAGCGACATGACGGCATGACGCAGCGCACCAGGACGGGGCGCGAAGAGCAGCGCGCGCGTGCGCTCCGCGGGAAATGCACTCGCGCGGGTATCCGCTGCACGCCATCGTGCACTGTGCCTTTTCCTGCAAACATTTCAGTCAGGTTCGTCTGTGCATGATTTCCGTCATCCACGTTTCATGAGCCTGACATGGGCCTGTGGATCGCGCCTTCGCTTCCCCTGCAGCGAGGCGCCTTCCGTTTCCACTACCCAAGCGACCGCATGCATTGGACCTTCTGGCTGTACCTGCCCGCCCTGTTCGTGTTGTTGCTGTGCACGCCCATGCTGGCGCGGCTCAAGGCGGGCCTGCTGTCGCTGGCACTGTTGGCATTGAGCGCCTGGTGGCTGATCGACCGGCTCAGCGGTGACGGCATCAACTCGGCCACGCTCTACCACCTGCGCAGCGACATGGAAGGTGCTGGCGTCGGCGACTTCACCGGGTATATCGCCGCGTTCACCGTGCTGGTCGTGCTTTCGCTGGTTCCGTTGCTGCTGGTGCGGGTGCGCCGCTTCCACCTGCCGCGGCATGGCGGCGTGCTGACCACGGGGTTCGCCGTGCTGCTGGCGGTCGCCGTGATCGGCAGCCCGCTGTATGGCGATGCGCGGCGCATGTACCAGCAGATGAAGCCGGTCGACTACAGCGCGGTGGCACCGGAGTACGTGGTGCCCACCCGGACGCTGGCGCGCCCGCGGAACATCGTGTGGATCTACGGCGAGAGCCTGGAGCGCACCTACCTGGACCAGACCGTGTTCCCCGGGTTGATGCCCAACCTGCAACGGCTGGCCGGGCAGGCGCTGGACCTGCGCGGCATCGCCTCGGCCGACGGCAGCGGCTGGACCATCGCCGGGCTGGTGTCATCCATGTGCGGGGTGCCGCTGACCACCGCGCAGGGCGACGAGAACAGCATGGGCCGCATGGGCAGCTTCCTGCCGGAAGCATTCTGCCTGGGCGACTATCTGAGGAAACAGGGCTACAGCAACCACTACATGGGCGGCGCCAACGGCCAGTTCGCGGCCAAGGCCGATTTCCTCGCCAGCCACGGTTACGACGACATCCGCGACCTGGCGTGGTTCCGGCAGCAGCGCATCGCCGCCCGGCACTTCTCCAACTGGGGCATCCACGACGACGTGCTGCTGGAACGCGCCTTCGACCGTTTCATCGAGCTGTCGCGTGCCGGCCAGCCGTTCATGCTCACCGCGCTGACCATGGATACCCACCATCCGGCCGGGCACCTGCCGGTCGCGTGCAAGGGGACGCGCTACCGCAGCGCCCACGGCGACATCGGCCTGCTCAATGCGCTCAAATGCACCGACCGGCTGATCGCCCGGCTGGTGGACCGCATCCGCGCCAGCGAGTTCGGCGACGACACCCTGGTGGTGGTCGCCTCCGACCACCTGGCCATGCCCAACGACCTGAGCCACGTGCTGGAAACCCTGCAGCGCGAGAACCTGCTGCTGTTCCTCGGCAAGGACATCGCCCCGCGCCAGCTGGCCGCCAGCGCCGGCACCACCCTGGACTCGGGCGCCACCCTGCTGCAGTTGCTGGACCCGGCCATCGACGCGATCGGCTTCGGCCGCTCGCTGCTGGCCACCCCGCGCGCGGCCAGTGCCAGCGTCGCCGCACTGAAGGCCGATCCGGCGGACTACGCACGCTACCGCGCGTTCGCGCGTTCGCTGTGGCTGGGCGAACAGACCCGCATGCTGCGCCTGGAGGACGACCAGGTACTGGTCGGCGTACAGAAGGTGAAGCCGCCGGTGCTGCTGGAGTACGACGCGCAATGGGCGCTGGAATCGGTGTACCTGGAGAACACCTCGCGCCGCTTCGACGAGGCCGACCCCAGCCATCGCCTCGCCTATGTGGATCGCTGCACCGCTTTCGAGGACGCCTCCGTCGATGGCCACTGGTGCGCGTTGCTGGTGGACAGCGACCAGGGCATGCGCCTGTACCGCGACGCGCAGCTGCGCCGCGGCATCGCCGTGGACGCCCCGCTGGAGCCGTTCCAAGGTCCACGCCCGAGCGTGCGCCAGTCGCGCATGATCAGCCGCACCGCGCAACCCACCCGCCCCGGCCGGTACGTGCTGGAGCTGTACGCCAGCCAGCGCCCCGCGCGCGCGTTCTGGGTCGAGGCGGTGTCGGCGCAGCGCAAGGTGGTGGTGGCCCAGCAATGGGTGCAGCCGGACAGCGACGGCCGCATCAGCCTGCCGCTGGGCCTGGAGGAACAGATAGACGACCTGGAGATCCGCGCCTGGCTGGGCCACGCCGAGACGCTGGCGGTGGAGCGCTACGCGCTGGTGCCGGCGATCGGCGGCCGCCCGCGTTCCTGAGCCGCGGCGCGGCCTCCGCGGCGAACGCGTCCGACGCAGCCCCGCCGCGGGTGGCGCCGGGGCCGGCAGCGGTTTACTGCACGGGGTCGTCGGCCTGTGGATCGGCGTGCAGGACACGTACGTCGGTCGGGGTCACCAGCGCGATGCCCTGCTCGGCGGTGGCCTGCAGCAATGCGAACAGCAGGTCCGAGCGCACGCCATACACCGCACGCGGACTGGACACGTAGGCAAAGCAGTTCAGCGCCACCAGGCCGCCACTGATCGAATCGATGAACACCGACGGCGCCGGCTCGTCCAGCACCTTCTCGTGGCCCGCGAACAGCTCGAGCAGCAACTGCCGCACGCGTCCCACGTCGGCGCCCAGCGGCACCGAGAACTGGATCTGCACGCGGCCCAGCGCGTTGGCCATCGTCATGTTGCGGATGGTCTTGGTGATCAGCTCGGAATTGGGCACGATCAGGGTGGACTTGTCGCCCACCTGGATCTCGGTCGAACGCACCGAGATGCGGCGGATGTCGCCCTCCTGGTCGCCGATCTTCACCCAGTCGCCGATCTTCACCGGGCGCTCGGCGAGCAGGATCAGGCCGGAGACGAAGTTCTGGGTGATCGCCTGCAGGCCGAAGCCGATGCCCACCGACAGCGCGCTGGCCAGCAGCGCCAGCTTTTCGAACCCGATGCCCAGCGTGGCCAGCGACCACAGCACCGCCAGCGCGATGCCCAGGTAACGGGCGACGGTGCTGATCGAATTGCGCGCGCCGCTGTCCAGGCCGGTCCGCGGCAGCCAGGTGTCCACCAGCCACTGCTGCAGCACCTTCATCAGGCCCAGGCCGAGCAGCAGCACCAGCAGCGCCCACAGCAGCGCCGACGGGCGCAGCGTCTGCCCGCCGATCGTCAGCCCGGTGTTCAGCGTGTCCGCCCAGGCCGACAGCGCCGCGGTATTGCCGAACCACACCACCACCGCGGCGATGCCCAGCAGCACCACGCCGATCCGCAGCACCGCCGACAGCAGCACGCCGGCCTGTTCCATGCGTGCCGGCGACACGCCGGTGGACAGCCGCAGGGTACGGCCGAAAGCGCTGTCCGGCGCGAACAGCCACAGCGACAGGTCGTCGGCGAAGCGGGTCAGCAGCGCCACCGCCATCACCACCACGGTGACCCATACCATCTGCTGGGCGAGGAACATCGCGAAGTTGAGATAGCCCAGCAGCGTGGCCACCAGCGCCGACAGCACGGTCAGGTGCCCGCCCAGCCGCGCCAGCACCAGCCAGCCGCTGCGGGTGGCGCGTGGCGGCCTGCCGTCGGCGGCGGCACCCGCCTCCTGCTCGGCCTGCGCGGCCGCGGCGGCACGGCGCCGGTGCAGCCGCGCCAGCGTCACCAGTGCCGCCATGATCAACGCCACGTAGCTCAACGCGACCAGGCCATCGAGCGTGACCGTGCTCACCGTGGAGGTCCGCGCCGAGCGGTTGATCTCGCGCAGCAGCGCGGACAGCCAGGTCAGTCCGGCCGCGCCCCAGGCGAACCGGCGCAGGTGCAGCGCGGCGACGTCGTCGATGCCCAGCAGCCGCCATGACGGCCGGTGCGGCACCAGCAGGCTGGCCGCCAGCGCGGCGTAGAAGGCGGCCACGAAGCTGGCCAGGACGAAGATGTCGGCCACTGATTCCAGCCGCGGTGGAATCGCCGAGATGCCGCGCAGGCTGGCGACCACGACCATCGCCGCGAAGCCCGGCAACAGGGTGCCGACCAGCAGCAGCCACACCGCCAGCCCGGAGCGCCGCAGGCGCCCGTCCGGGGCCCGCTCGGAGGCGGCGTAGCGGCGGCCCAGGCGGCGCAGCCACAAGCGCAGCGGGAACACCATCAGCAATGCCAGTCCCGCGCCCACCAGCGGCGCGGTCCAGCCGTGCGCCGCCACCGCCGCCTTCAGGCCGCCGGCGGCCTGCCGGTAAAGCCCCTGCAGCCGCGCCAGGTCGTCGGGCAGGCTGGCGGCGAACTGCCGCCACAGCGCCGGCGACAGCGGCGAGCCGACCTTGCGCCCGAGCTGCTCGCCGAACTGCTGGGCGCGCGTCTTCTCGATCGAATCGCTCAGCTGCCGCGCATCCTCGGCCAGCAGCTTGCCGCGCTTGATGTCCGCATCGAGCTGGCTGCGCTGCTGGTCCAGCGCACCGCGCTGGCGGCTGATGCTGCGTTCCTCGGTGGCGCCGTCGTCAAGCGGCCCGAGCTGGGCGATGCGGGCGTCGATCTGCTCCAGCTGCGGCGCCAGCGCAGCCACCGCCGCATCGGCATCGCGCCTGGCCTGCAGCGCCTGCTCGGACAGCGTCCGCAGCGTTTCCGGCGCATCGGCGTCGTCGAGCGAGCGGCGTACCGCCTGCAGCGCGCGCTCGGCCTGGGTGATGCGGGCCTGCGGCGATGGCGCCCCGGTGGCGGTATCGACCGCCGCGGCCACCCCGCTCGATACCCCGCTGCCGACCAGCAGGAACACCAGCAACAACGCACGCAGCAACGGGAAACGGTAGCGGAAGGACAAGGCGGTGGACCGGCAGGCATGCGCGGACCACCGCGCGTGTGCGGACTATAAGACAGCCCGCGTCCACGCTCCGCCAACGGCGCGCCGGCCCGCGCCAGGGCGGCCCTCAGTACTTCAGGCCAAGCTCGGCGACGTGCGGGCGATGCGCCGCGTACAGGTCCTGGAATTCCTCTTCGGTGAACTCATCGGGGGCATACACCGCCACCGGGTCCCACTGCCGGTCGGTCGCCAGCGGCTGCCGCGGTCCGGCGCGCAGCGAGTAGCTCGCGCCCTCGTACTCGACCAGGTCCGGCACCTGCTCCCAGCTTTCGCGCGCGTAGCGCTCCAGGTCCTTGAGAAGGATCACCGCGTACATGGGCCTCTCCCGTTTTCGGAACGGCAAGCCTAGCGCAAGCGCGCGGCCGGGGGAGTGCCACGGGCGGCACGCACGCCGCATTCACCGCCGCTGTCCTATAGCTGCACCGCCAACCCCGACCAGGAGCCGCCATGGATGAGCCGCCACTGCCCACCGTTCCCGCCCTCGACCTGCCGCGCTATCTCGGCACCTGGTACGAGATCGACCGCCTGCCGATACGCCACGAGCCGGAGGACGCCACCGACGTCAGCGCGCACTACACGCTCGCGGAGGACGGCAGCATCCGCGTGCGCAACCGCTGCCTGCGCGGCGGCGAACTGGTGGAAGCGATCGGCCAGGCCAAGCCGGTGGATGCCTCCAACAGCCGCCTGGAAGTGAGCTTCCTGCCCGAAGGGCTGCGCTGGATTCCCTTCACCAAGGGCGACTACTGGGTGATCCTGGTCGATGGCGGCTACACCGCGGCGCTGGTCGGCAGCCCCGACCGCAGGTACCTGTGGCTGCTGTCGCGCGAACCGCGGATGGACGAGATCACCCGCCAGCACTACATCGCCTACGCGCGCCAGCAGGGGTTCGACGTGGACCGCATGATCCACACGCCGCATACCGGCCACCCCACTGCCTGACCGGCACCGCGGCGGAGCCGGCACATGGACCTGAAGAGCGGCTATCCCTTCTGGGCGATCAGGAACGGCCTGATGCACGCCTATCCGCCGCTGGCGCGGGCGTTGCGCTGCGACGTGCTGGTGGTCGGCGGCGGCATCACCGGTGCGTTGATCGCCGACGAACTGGCGCGGCACGGGCACGATGTGGCGGTGGTCGAGCAGCGCGACATCGGCTGGGGCTCCAGTGCCGCCAGCACCGCGCTGCTGCAGTACGAGATCGACACCCACATGGTCGACCTGGCCACGCGCTACGGCGAGGACGCCGCGGTACTGGCCTATCGCGCCTGCGCCGACGCCATCGGCCAGCTGCAGGCGCTGTCCGCGGGACTGCGCGGCGTCGACTTCCGCCGCGGCGACAGCCTCTACTACGCCAGCCGCACCCGCCACCGCGGCGCCCTGCGCGCCGAGTACGAACTGCGCAGGAAGCACGGCTTCGGCGTGTACTGGCTCGAGCCGGGCGAGATCGGCGATGGCTACGGGTTCCAGGCGCCGGCGGCGATCCTCAGCGACCTGGCCGCCAGCATCGACCCCTACCGCATGGCGCACCGGCTGCTGGCGCGACTGCAGCGGCGCGGCGCGCAGGTGTTCGACCGCACCACCATCACCGGCCTGCGGCCGACGTCGCGGGGGGTGCTGGCGACCACCGCCGACGGCATGCAGGTGCGCTGCGGCCACGTGGTGCTGGCTGCCGGCTACGCCAATGCGCACTGGCTCGACCAGCGCGTGGCGCGCAACCGCAGCAGCTATGCGTTCGTCACCGATCCGCTGCCGGCCGCGATGCTCGGCCCACTGCGCAGGACCATGCTGTGGGAGTCGGCCCGGCCCTACCTGTACCTGCGCAGTACCGCCGACCTGCGGCTGCTGGTCGGCGGCGAGGACGATGCCATCGACATACCGGCGCGCCGCGACGCGCGCGTCGAGCGCAAGGCGCGCCGGCTCGCGGCCAAGGTGCAGCGGCTGTTCCCGCAGCTGCCCGTGACTCCTGCCTTCGCCTGGGCCGGGACCTTCGCCGAGACCCGGGACGGCCTGCCGTTCTTCGGCGCGCACCCGCAGTGGGGCCCCCGCGTGCTGTTCGCCATGGCCTATGGCGGCAATGGCATCACCTATTCGATGATCGGCGCCGGCCTGCTGCGCGCGGCCATCGAGCGGCGCCGGCACCGGCTGGCCGCGTTGTTCGGATTCACCCGCCCGGGGTGAACCGCCACCGCCATGACAGCCCCGGTTCACCGCCGCCGCGGTAGCGTCGGCGTGTCCCACCTGCCACGATGACGGCCCCAGCCAGGAGCGCCAGCGCGATGAACCGGTCCCTCATGATCCTTGCCTGCCTGCTGGCATCGCCCCTGGCCGCGGCGCAGACCGCGGGCACCACGCCGGGTTCGCTGGACCTGAGCGTGCCGCAGGCGCCGCTGCGCTACCTCAACGACCCGTCCTACCAGGCCGATGCCCCGGGAACCTATTACGGCGACCACAGCGGCCCGCTGCCGCGCCGTGATGCGGGCACGGCGACCGTCACCGACGACAAGCTGCAGGTGCACGGTACGCTCAGCACCGGCATCGGCTATTCCAAGGCGTTCGGCAACAGCCACTGGAGCGCGGCCGACATCAACCTCGGCAAGAACTACACGACCGACGAGGGCAAGACCCGCCGGGTGGACGTGAACATCCACGTCAGCCAGGGCAAGGGCGTCGGTCCGTTCGGCTACGGCCCGGGCCCCTGGTACGGCTGGTAAGCCCGGGCCACCACGGCCACCGGCAGCGCCGGCATCAACCGCCGCAGCGCATCCAGACGCAGTCGATGGCGTCCAGCGCCAGGTGCAGCAGCAGGCCGATGCCGAACAGCCGCGTGCGGCGCGGCAGCAGCAATCCCGCGTAGACGGCGGCCGCCGGGGCGGTGTGCAGCGGATGGAAGCCGATGCTGCAGCGGTCCGGCGCGTAGATCGGATCGGCCAGCAGGTGGTCCAGGTCGATCACCCAGCCCAGCAACAGCAGCAACCAGGCGCGGCCGAACCGGGGCCGCCAGAACATCCACGCCAGCAGGGCGGGCACCGCCGCATGCAGGCACAGGTGCAGGATCGCGCGCAGTCCCATGCGCTCAGGCGCCCGCCGGCCAGGCCCGGTCGACGCCGGCGCCACGCGCCGTGCCCGCGCGCGGCGCGCGGCGGGTGGCCAGCGGCCGCGGGGCGTCGGCGGAAGGAGCGGCGGAAGCGGGAACAGGCATGAGGGCGCGGCCAGGGGAATCGCCCCCCAGTGTACCGGCCGCCGCTGGCGCCAGCGTTACACTGTGCACCTTGCCGGGCAGTCGCGCCACGGCCGTTCCGGAGTGGTGATGATCAACAACGACGTACTGCGCAGCATCCGCTACATGCTCGACCTGGGCGACAAGCACGTGGTGGACCTGATCCACCTGGCCGACCCGGCGTTCGACGTGGACCCGGCGCAGGTGCACGATTTCCTGCGCCGCGACGACGAGCCGCTGTTCGAGGCCTGCCCGGATGCGGCGCTGTCGCGTTTCCTCGACGGGCTGATCTACCACTTCCGCGGCCGCGACGACTCGCAGCCGCAGCGCGCGCCGGAAGCGCGCATCACCAACAACCTGGTGCTGAAGAAGCTGCGCGTCGCCTTCCAGCTCAAGGACGTGGACATGCACGAGATCTTCGCCGCGGCCGGCTTTCCACTGTCCAAGCCGGAACTGTCGGCGCTGTTCCGGCAGCCGGACCACAAGAACTACCGCGCCTGTGGCGACCAGTTGCTGCGCAATTTCCTCAAGGGCCTGACCGCACGCGTGCGCGCGGCCTGAAACCGCGACACGCCCGTGCGCAGCGCGGGCACACGGCACAAAGCCCGGCAATGCCGGGCTTTGTGCTGTTCCGCGTCTGCCAGGTGGGTTACCAGCTGAAACGCGGGCCGACCGACCACTCCTTGTCGCCGTGGCGGTCCATCTTCAGGTCGCCGTTGATGCCCCAGTTGCGGTTCAACTTCACCTGGCCGCCGAGGCGACCATAGAAGGCACCGTCCGGGTTGACGCCGTGGGTGCGGGTGTAGTCCTGGTAGCCGGCGAAGGCATACACCTCGACGTGCTCGCCGAACGCGTTGCGCAGGCCCACTTCGGCGTTGTAACCGTCCAGGTCCAGGCGGCTGTGGTGCGGATCGAACTTCTGGTAGGCCACGCGTGCGACCAGGTCGGTGCCCGGCGCGATGGCGCGGTTGTAGCCGGCGCCGATGCGCCACTGGTCGAACCTGGCGTTGCTGTGGTCGATTTCCTGCTGGGTGAAATCGCCGAACACGTGGAAATTCGGATGGAAGGCCCAGGAGCCCTTCAGCGCCCAGCCGTCGGCATCGGGACCGGAGATGTCGGTCTTGACGTAGTCGCCTTCGACATAGTTGTAGGAAAGGGTGTCGGCAGCGGAAGCGGCGAACGGGAGGGCGGCCGCCAGGGCCAGGGCAATCAGGGACGTCTTCATGGGGGGGTACACCTTCAGGAATTACTGTCTGGTGGCGCGGCGGCACGTTCTGCCACCTGCGTCCGGATGTAATTTTTCCGTTATCCAGCTCAACGATCGCTGAAGTCGCCGTCCCGCCAGTCCGGCGTTTTTTGGCCTTTATTCAGGCGTTTTCTGGCACGCGCGCAATGCGCCGCGCCTTGCCGGCGGAGTGTCTGTCAGCGGCGCGGGGTGCAAGGGCGCGCCGGTGGCGATATCGCTCAGGATCGGGCAGTCCGGGCGCTCGTCGCCGGCGCAGCAGTCGGCCAGGGTGCGGACGGTGGCGACCATCTCCTGCAGTTCGGCGATGCGCTGCTGCAGCACTTCCACGTGCTCCAGCGCCAGGCGCTTGACGTCGGCGCTATGGCGCGAACGGTCGCGCCACAGCTGCAGCAGTCCGGCGATGCGCTCGACGCTGAAGCCCATGTCGCGCGAGCGCTTGATGAAGCCCAGCGTGTGGATGTCGCGGGGGCCATAGACGCGGTAGCCCGAGCCGGTGCGCGCCACCGGGCCGATCAGCCCGTTGTCCTCGTAGTAGCGGATCATCTTGGCCGAGATGCCGGTGGCCTTCGCCGCCTGGCCGATGTTCATGGCGCCTTCCATCGTCGTCTCCGGTTGCGCGCGGGCGGGATCAGGGCGCGAAGCGCCGCAGCCGCAGCGCGTTGCCCAGTACGAACACCGAGGACAGCGCCATCGCGCCGGCGGCGAACACCGGCGACAGCAGCACGCCCCACAGCGGATACAGTACGCCGGCCGCCACCGGGATCAACGCGGTGTTGTAGGCGAATGCCCAGAACAGGTTCTGGCCGATGTTGCGCATCGCCGCCTGGCTCAGCGCGATGGCGTTGGGCACGCCCTGCAGGCTGCCGGACATCAGCACCACGTCGGCCGCCTCGATCGCCACGTCGGTGCCGGTGCCGATGGCCATGCCGACATCGGCCGCGGCCAGCGCCGGGGCGTCGTTGATGCCGTCGCCGACGTAGGCCAGGCGGCCATACGCGGCCTTCAGCCGGTTCACCGCCTCGACCTTGCCCTCGGGCAGCACTTCGGCCACCACCTCATCGATGCCCAGCTGGCGCGCGATGGCCTCGGCGGTACGACGGTTGTCGCCGGTGATCATCGCCACCTTCAGCCCCAGCGCGTGCAGGTGGGCGATGGCCGCGGCGGTGTCGGCCTTGATCGGATCGGAAACGGCGATGATCGCCGCCAGGGTGCCGTCGATGGCGGCGTACAACGGGGTCTTGCCCTCGCCGCCCAGCCGTGCGGCGACATCGGCGAACGCCGTCACCTCCAGCCCGAGCGCGCGCATGAAGCGGTCCGCGCCCACGTCCACCCGCACCCCGTCCACCTGTGCGCGCACGCCGTGGCCGGTGACCGATTCGAACGCCTGCACCGGCGGCAGCAGCAGGCCCTCCCCGTGCGCGGCGGCGACGATCGCGCGGGCGATCGGGTGCTCGGAGCGGTCCTCCACCGCCGCCACCCGCGCCAGCACCTGCGCGCGGGTAAAGCCGGCGGCCACGTGCAGGTCGGTCAGCAGCGGCCGGCCCTCGGTCAGGGTGCCGGTCTTGTCCACCGCCACCACCCGCGCCTCCTTCAACAACTGCAGCGCCTGGCCCTTGCGGAACAGCACGCCCAGCTCGGCGCCACGGCCGGTAGCGACCATGATCGAGGTCGGCGTGGCCAGGCCCATCGCGCACGGGCAGGCGATGATCAGCACCGCCACCGCATTGACCAGGGCGAAGGTCAGCGCCGGCGACGGGCCGAACGCCCACCACGCGGCGAAGGTCAGCAACGCCAGCGCCATCACCACCGGCACGAACCAGAGGGTGATGCGGTCCACCCGCGCCTGGATCGGCAACTTGGCACCCTGCGCCTGCTCCACCAGACGGATGATCTGCGCCAGCACGGTGGCGCCACCGACGGCGGTGGCGCGCACGCCGAGTGCGCCGGTCTGGTTGACGGTGCCGCCGACCACGCGGGCGCCGGGGGCCTTGGCTACCGGCACCGGCTCGCCGGTGATCATCGATTCGTCCACGTAGCTGTTGCCGTCGACCACCTCGCCATCGACGGCGATGCGCTCGCCGGGGCGCACGTCGACCACCTCGCCGGCCATCACCTGCGCCAGCGGCACGTCCACCGCACCGCCCTCGCGGCGCACCCGCGCGGTGCGGGGCTGCAGCTTGAGCAGGCGCCGGATCGCCTCGGAGGTACGCCCCTTGGCGCGCGCCTCGAGCATGCGCCCGAGCAGGATCAGGGTGACGATCACCGCCGCCGCCTCGTAGTACACGTTGACCGTACCGGCCGGCAGCAGCCGCGGCAGGAAGGTCGCCACCAGCGAGAAGCCATAGGCGGCCAGCGTGCCGACCGCGACCAGCGAATTCATGTCCGGCGCGGCGCGCAGCAGCGCGGGAATGCCGGCCAGGTAGAAGCGGCGGCCCGGGATCGCCAGCACCAGGGTGGTCAGCGCGAACTGCAGCAGCCAGCTGTTGCGCGTGCCCAGCGTGGCGGCGATGGCGTGGTGGAAGGCCGGCACCAGGTGCGCGCCCATCTCCAGCACGAATACCGGCAGGGTCAACGCCGCGGCCAGCAGCAGGTCGCGCCTGAGCACGCGCAGCTCCTCGTCGCGGCGCTGCGCCTGGCGTTCCTCGTCCAGTGCCGAGGCCAGGACCCGCGCCTGGTAGCCGGCCCTGGCGACGGCGGCGGTCAGCGCGGCCGGATCCAGCCCGGCCTCGCCCTGCACCTGCGCGCGGCCGGTGGCCAGGTTGACGCTGGCCGAGCGCACCCCGGGCACCTTGGCCAGCACCCGCTCGACCCGGCCCACGCACGAGGCGCAGGTCATGCCCTCGATGTCCAGCTCCAGCGGCGCGGGCGCGGGCACCTCGTAGCCGGCCTTGTGCACCGCCCGCACCAGCGCCTGCCGGTCCACGCCGGTGCCGCGCACGGTGGCGCGGCCGGTGGCCAGGTTGACCGCGGCGCTGGCCACCCCGGGCACGGCGGCCAGCGCGCGCTCCACCCGGCCCACGCACGAAGCGCAGGTCATGCCCTCGACGGCAAGCTCGTGCACCTGCGCGCCCGCAGCGGCGGGATTGTGGCTGTTCGGGGTCATCACCGGCTCACCTGGGGTTGTCCATGATGGCGGCACCTTAAAGCTTCCCATCATGGGAAGGTCAACACCCCGGGCTGCCGTGCCGCGGCGCTTGACCTTGCCACCATGGCAAGCTCCAGACTGCCCTCCCCCAAGGAGAACCGCCATGAACCTGCATATCGAGAACATGACCTGCGGCGGCTGCGCGCGCAGCGTCACCGCCGCCATCAAGGACGTGGACCCGGCCGCCACGGTCGCGATCGACCTGGCCGGCAAACGCGTGCACATCGAATCGGCACAGCCGGCCGAACGCTTCACCGCGGCGCTGGACGACGCCGGCTTTCCGCCGCAGGTGGAGCCCGCCTGAGGTTCCCGGACGCGCGTGGCCGCGCTATCGGCCCACGCGCGTCCACACCTCGCGCTCGACGCGGCGCCCGCCGTCCCAGCGCTCCAGGGTCCAGGTGTCGCCCTCCAGCGTGTAGCGGAATTCGTAGCTGCCGCCGTTCTCCAGCGGATAGGACGCCATCAGCGGCCACTCCAGGTAACGCGTGGCGTCGCCCTCGTAGGTGCCCGAGCCCGCGGCCCAGAACGCGCCGTTGCGGGTGCTGGTGAAGGCGAAGCGGCCGTCGGCCAGCACCTTGGTGCCGGCCAGGCCGTGCCGGGCATAGTCCGTGCGCACGCCGTCGCCGTCGACGGATTCACCCGACTGCAGCCGCCAGGCGCCCTGCAGCCGCGCCAGGCCGGTGGCGGCGCTGGCAGTGGCGGTGGCCGCCGCACACAGCAGCGTCATGGTCATCAGGCGCAGGATCGGGGGCATCGGCATCGCGCTCTCGGCACAGGACAGAGCGGCATTGTGCACGGCACCGGCGTTGCCCGCCGGCATCGGTCCGCCGGCAACTTCCGCGCTCGGCCATCGGCACTGGCGGGGGGCGGTATCATGGCGCCCGAATCTTCCTTGGCGGCATGCACGTGCAGACCATCCTCACCCCGGTATCGATCGGCGAACTGATCGACAAGATCACCATCCTCGAAATCAAGGCCGAGCGCATTGCCGACGCGGGCAAGCTGGGCAACGTGCGTACCGAGCTGGACGGGCTGTGGCCGCTGTGGCTGCAGCAGCAGTCCGCGCGCCCGGAACTGGCCGCGCTCAAGCAGCAGCTCAAGGCGATCAACGAGCGCATGTGGGACATCCAGGACCAGCTGCGCGCAAAGGAAACCGCGCAGGACTTCGGCGAGGCGTTCATCGCCCTGGCGCGTGGCGTCTACGGCACCAATGGCGAGCGCGTGGCGGTCAAGAACGAGATCAACCGCATCGCCGGCTCGGCGCTGGTCGAGGAAAAGCAGTACCAGGGCGAATAAGCCGCCCGGCCCGGCGCGATGGAAATGAAAAGGCCAGGTCGATGACCTGGCCCGCGGGATACAGCGCAGATGCGGTTCAGTGCAGGGCGGCCGGGGTGCCGCGCGCCTGTTCGGCCGGTACCGGTGCGGTCTTGATCGACAGGCACATGGGGCACACGCTCTCCAGCACCTTGATCGCGGGTTGATACACCGTATTGCACTTCATGCACTGGACCATTCCAGTCGTGATGGCTTCCATAAGCCCTCTCTTTGTCGTTGTTCGATCCAGCAATATCGGGGCGGCAGGCAGCCTTTTCAAGGGGGTGGGCATCGCCCGCCCGCCGCCGGCTCACTCCAGGGCCAGTACCGGCACGTCGTACCAGCGCGCCTGCGGGAAGCGCGCCTGCATCCAGCCACGCAGGTAGCGGCGGCTTTCGGCGGCGATGACCTCGTCGCCGCCATCGTCGCGGCTGTTCCAGGCGATGCCGTGCAGGGCGACGCCGCGCGCGGCGATGGCTTCCAGCGACAACAGGGTGTGGTTGATGCTGCCCAGGCGCCCCGACGTGACCAGGATCACCGGCCAGCCCTGCCGCGCCACGTAGTCTAGGATCAGCAGTTCCGGGGTCAGCGGCACCAGCAGCCCGCCGGCGCCTTCCACCAGCACCGTGGCGTAGCGGGCGCGCAGGCGCGCGGTGGCGGCACCGATGGCGTCCAGGTCCAGCGTGCGACCCTCCAGCCGCGCCGCCAGGTGCGGCGAGGCCGGGTAGGCGTACAGCGCCGGCATGGTGGTGCCGTCGCGATCCTCCTCGAACAGGCCGCAGCCCATCAGCCGGCGGTGCAGCAGGATGTCGTCCGACGCGCCGGCGCAGCCGGTCTGCACCAGTTTCTGGGTGATCACCTCGCTGCCCTGTTCGAGCCACTGCCGCGCCAGCCAGCCGGTCACCACGGTCTTGCCGATCTCGGTGTCGATGCCACCGACGAAGATCACCTCGCCGTTCATGCCCGCATGTCCTCGTCCTGCAGTCCTTCCACCAGCGCGAGCATGCCATCGCACAGCTGCCGCAGCTGCGCGTCGTCGATCACGTAGGGCGGCATCGCGTACACCAGCCGCCCGAACGGGCGGATCCAGATGCCCTGCTCGAGCATGCGCTGCTGGATGCGTTCGAGCCGCAGCGGCGCGGTCAGCTCGATCACGCCGATGGCGCCGAGCACGCGCACGTCGGCCACCCGCGGCAGCGCGCGCGCCGGCGCCAGCCGTTCGCGCAGGGCCTGTTCGATGCGCTGCACGTTGCCCTGCCAGTCCTGCGCCAGCAGCAGCCGGGTCGAGGCCAGCGCCACCGCGCAGGCCAGCGGGTTGGCCATGAACGTCGGCCCGTGCATGAACACGCCGGCCTCGCCGGAGGCGATCGTGTCGGCGATGTCGCGGCGGGTGATGGTCGCGGCCAGGGTCATGTAGCCACCAGTCAGCGCCTTGCCGATGCACAGGATGTCCGGTGCGATGCCGGCGTGCTCGCAGGCGAACAGGCGACCGCTGCGGCCGAAGCCGGTGGCGATCTCGTCGCAGATCAGCAGCACGTCGTGCGCGCGGCACAGCCGTGCCAGTTCGCGCAGGTACTGCGGGTGGTAGAAGCGCATGCCGCCGGCGCCCTGCACCACCGGCTCGATGATGAAGGCGGCCAGTTCGTCGCCGTGGTCGGCGAACAGGCGCTCGAGCGGCACGATCTCGGCCGGGTCCCATGCCCCGTCGAACGGCGTGGCCGGCGCCGGCACGAAGCGGCGCGACGGCAGCGACGCGCCGAACAGCCCGTGCATGCCGGTGACCGGGTCGCATACCGACATCGCGTTCCAGGTATCGCCGTGGTAGCCCGAGCGGGTGGTGGCGATGTCGTGGCGGCGCGGACGACCGCGCGCGGCCTGGTACTGGATCGCCATCTTCAGCGCCACTTCCACCGACACCGAGCCGGAGTCGGCGTAGAACACCGCATCCAGCGGCTGCGGCACCATCGCCAGCAGCTGCTTGCCCAGGGCGATGGCCGGTTCGTGGGTGAGCCCGCCGAACATCACGTGCGCCATGCGCCCGAGCTGCTCGATCGCCGCCTGGTTCAGCTGCGGATGGTTGTAGCCGTGGATCGCGCACCACCACGAGGCCATGCCGTCGATCAGGCGGGTGCCGTCGGCCAGCTCCAGCAGCACGCCATCGGCGCGCGCCACTTTCAGCGCCGGCGGCGCGTGGCCGAGTGCGCTGTAGGGATGCCAGAGGTGCTCCCTGTCGAATGGATCGGTCAGCATGTACGTATGGACTGCCACCGGCGCGGCGGCGTGCGGGCGCGTACCTTACCGCTTCATCCGCGGGCCCGCATCCGGATCCGCCGTGGGCAGGGCGCCTTCACGCCGCCCGGGCTGGTGCTGGTGGATGAACACGGTATAGGTGTCGGCCGGGTGCGGCACCCGGGCCAGGTCCAGCGCGTGGCCGATGGCGCCGCGGTGGTAGGTGGCATGGTTGAGCACGTGGAACAGGATTTCACGCCGCGTCATGCAGCCGTCGCGACCGTCGGCGAAGCGGAAGCGCAGCGCCTGTTCCCATTGCACCGGCGCCAGCGCGGCCAGATGGGCGGCATACCACTGGTCGGACGCTTCCAGCCGCATGGCCAGCGCCTCCAGGGCCGGTACTTCGGCGGTATTGGTGGTCGCATGCGGCGGCGCCTCGCCCAGCAGCCGCGCGCGGAACAGTTCCTCCACGATCACGATGTGGTTCAACTGCTGCCGCGCGAAGGCGACGCTGGCGGGGAACGTCCGTGCGTCCACGGCGCGTATCGCCTCCAGCGTGCGTTGCATCGCCCAGCGCTTGTAGGCGAAGGCTTCGTCGAACAGGCCGCCGTGCACGCCCGCCACCGACGACGTCATCGCGGCAGGTCGGGGACGCGGCGCGAAGCGGGCATCATGCCTCGTCTTCGTCCTCGTCTTCCTCGCCTTCCTCGTCCTCGTCGTCTTCCTCCTCGAACGCGTCCAGCTCCTGCACGCGCACGAAGTTGGGCAGTGCGTCGGCGAAGCCGATCTGCGCGCCGTCGGCGATCATCGCCCGTACCTCGCGCTTCATCGCGCTTTCCACCAGTGCGAAGCACACCACGCCCTGCGCGCTTTCCTCGCCGTCTTCATCGAACACGGCCACCCAGCCGGCCGCGGGCATGATCTGGATGATGTTGTCTTGCATGGACGGTCACCAGGATTGACTGAGCCCCAGAGCTTGCGCGAAGCGCATGACCAACGCAATCGCGGCGCACCGGTTCATCCCGCTTTCCGCCCCCAGGCCGGCGCAGGCGCAGGCGGCCTGGCCCGCGCTGTCACGGCAGGGCCCGCGCCAGCGCGCCCTGCCGCGCACATCGGCCGCACGGATCGGGCAATGTCAGGCGGACAGCGGACGGCCTTGGGAAGGCCGCGCCGTGGCGGCGCTCAGTCCGCCGCCCAGGTGCCGCCGCCCTGCGCGCAGCTGGCCGGCAGGCCCGCCAGGTCGTCGGCCGAGCGTTCGTAGTAGTAACCGTCGAAATCCTGACCGAACAGGCGCCGGCAGCTGCCCTGCGACGGCGATGGGCAGGCGTCCATGTAGGTGATCTCGCCCGCCTTGCCCCCCATCTGCGCCGAGGTCTGCGCCAGCCCCTCGCACACGCGCTTGAGCTGGGCCTCGGTGGCGGCCCCCGCCGTCTGCACGCAGTCGCGGGAGCGGATGACCTGGCCGAAAAGCTGGAACTCACCGGCAATCATGCAGGCGTGCGTGGCACCGCCCTGCGACCCCGCCCCGGCCGCGGTCTCCACCGGCGCATCCGTCGGTGTCGCCGGCGCAGGCGCGTCCGGCGCGCCACAGGCCGCCAGCACGATCATCGCGCCGGTCAACGCCAATGCCCTTCCCTGTCGCCATGCCGATGCCATGCAATGCTCCTTCATCCGGTGAAGGCCGATCATAGCGTGCGCGCGTGTCCCTCGATGGCGCGGGCACCGGGGTGCGGGCCGTCAGCGTCCGTCGGCTTCGCCCCGCAGCGCCAGTGGCCGCACCTGCTCCAGCAGGCTGACCAGGGTCCTGCCCGGTTCCTCCCACGGGATCATGTGCGCGGAATGCTCGAACCAGACGCCGCGCTTGTACGGCGCGTGCACCTGCGCCAGCCAGGCCGCGGTCGGTTCCGAAGGCGTGGTGTAGTCGTGGCGCCCCATGAACATCAGCACCGGGATGGGGAACCGCTTCACCCCGCGGTAGTCCACCTGCAGGAACTCATCCAGCAGCCGCCCGAGGGTGAATTCGCTGCCGGCATTGATCGCGCAGCGCGCCGCATCGTCGTAGTCGGGCGACAACCGCGGCCCCTGGAAGAAGTAATCCGACTCGCTGCGGAACGCGCTCAGGCCGCCGTAGTACTGCGGCCATCTGCGGGCCATGACAATCCGCTCGCGGGTGATCGGCGCGTCGCCCGGATAGGGCGCGATGGCCTCCATCTCGCGTACCGCTTCGGCATTGCCGCGCTCGCGCGCGGTGCGCAGGCCGTAATCGAAACTGACCCGCTCGTTGGTGCGTACGTCGATCACCTGGCCGATGCCGACATAGGCATGGAACAGGTCCGGGCGCTGCAATGCCGCCTGCATCGCCACCACCGTGCCCCAGCTGTGGCCGACCAGCACGACCTTGCGCTTGTGATAGCGCCTGCGCAGGTAGTCGGCCAGCTCGATGGCATCGTCCACGTAGCGCTGGATGCGCAGCGTGCCGGCCACCTCCTCCCGTGGATTCAGCAGCAGCGTCCGGCCAGCGCCGCGCTGGTCGTAATTGACCACCGTGAAGTACTCCTCCAGCGGCCGCTGGAACTGCCACAGCGTCGGGATCAGCGGCGACGCCGGCCCGCCGTGCACGAACAGCAGCAGCGGGTTGTCGCGGTCCTGGCCGCGCACGTTCACCCATTGCGCGATGCCGCCGATCTGCGCCGCGTAATCCTCCTGCACGCCGCTGGGCGCGACGATGCGCCCCAGGTCGGCGATGATCCCGCGCGCCGGCGCGTAGCTGGAGCGGTCCGGGCAGGCCTCCTGCGCGGCAGCCGCCAGGGGCGCCACGGCCAACATCAGCGCGGCCAGCGTGCGGCGGCTGTATTCGATCATCGTAATCGCCCTCCATACAGGGTCGATGGCGTCACCGGGAAGCGACGGGCCCACAACACCATCGCCGCCTCGGCGGCGCCGGCTCATTCGCCCAGTTCCGGATCCAGCAACAGCAGCGCGGCGGCAGCGGCCGCGACATAGACGCGCTGTTCGTCGTCGAGCCGGCGATCCAGGTGCACGCGGCCGCCGTTGACCACG
Source organism: Stenotrophomonas acidaminiphila (assembly GCF_014109845.1). Taxonomy (NCBI): domain Bacteria; kingdom Pseudomonadati; phylum Pseudomonadota; class Gammaproteobacteria; order Lysobacterales; family Lysobacteraceae; genus Stenotrophomonas; species Stenotrophomonas acidaminiphila. Next base: position 322,051 of record NZ_CP043567.1, read on the forward strand.
TCGACCACGGCAAGCGTGCTGCCACCGTCGGCAATCGCGTAACCGGTGGGCGTCATGCCGCTGACCGGCGTGCCCTGGTAGCCATACACCGCGCGCACCGTGTAGTCGCTGCCCCACGGCGACCGCAGGTGGCCACGCAGGCCATCGCCTTCGTGCATCACCTCCAGCGCCTGCGGCGGGCGGCCGTCCATGCGCAGCCCACAGGCCAGCAGCGGCCCCGCCAGTGCCGTCACGTCGACCGTCAGCCGGCCCGACGCGTCGCCCCTGCCCACGGTCCATGCCTGCGTGCGGCACTGCACCTCCACCGGCGGCTGGTCGCGCGCCACCATCGTGTAGTCGTAGGGCCTGGACGTACGCCCCACGTCGAATGCCGGCAGCGGCACGCGCCAGGAGAACGTCGAGCCCTCGCGCATCCGCAGGGCGCTGTACGGGCCGAACCGCACCGGCTGGTTGAACCGCCGCGGCGAGTGGCCACTGACCTCGTAGGCCACCGCATCGGCGGCGAAGCCGTCGGGCATGCGCATCTGCGCGGGGGTGCAGGCCGGCAACAGCGGGAGCAGCAGCAGGCAGACCGCAACCGGAGCAGTGATGCGCATGACGGTATCCAGCAGGGGCGATGGGCGGATGCTAGGGCCGGCGCGCCAGGCGCCACCCCTGCCATTGGTTTGCCGGCCTGCGGACATTCAGCCGGTGTTGCCGGATCGGCCGGTCGCCGGGGCGCGCCCCCCTTCTTGCGCGACGGGGCCAGCGGCCAATGCGCCCACGCCGCGACGGATCAGTACCAGATGGCAGCGGGCAACCCCGTCGTGTCCGGCTCCACTTGCGCAGGCAGCGATCGCGCACGGCCGCCAGCGATACGCTCGGCACTCCAGAGCGCCGCCAATGCATCCAGTATGTCGTCGGTTGCGGCCTGACGCGCTGGAACGGCACGCACCAGTTCCATCACCGCGTCCCGGCCAAAGATGCCCGCCAGCAGGCTGACACGCACCTCCGCACCGGCAAAGGTGCGCTTGCCATCCACCAACCCACGCCCCGCCCCGCCATTGAGCGCAGCAAACGATACTTCGGGGTGTATTTCGCGCACCCGTTGCCGTGCATCCACGTCCCCCTGGAGCAGTTGGTCCCACTGGCGGATCTTGGGCAGGATCGCGAACGAATGCGCACCGAAGCCGCGGCCGTCGATCTCCCGGTGGCGGCGGGATGCCTCGGGCTGCGAGCCCGCATCGAGAATGCCGCGCACGGGCGTGGAGAAAACACTACTGGCCCGCTTGCCGCCAACGAAGGAGCGCGCCTCGCGATCGGCCGGGCGGCCGCCCTGCTCGCAGAGTCCTATCGGAATATCCACCGCGATCACCCGGGCCGTCCGGTGCGTGTGGAAAAGTCGCTGGGCGTCGGGGTACAGCGCATGCACCAGCCCGCCCCCACCCCACCATACGGCGATCCATCCGCTGCCGGCGCCATCCACGCCGACGCATCCCTTGAACTGCTCCATGCTTCCCCCCCGGGCACTGGTCACAGGACGACGCAGCCGCCTACGCACGCCTGCGTCCACACCCACTCGCAAAGCAGCCCCATCGACTGCTCCCCGCCGGCGGAAAAGACAAGGGCCGGGTGCTCGCGCACACCGGCCCCGGTCTCATCCGGCGTTGCCGCCGCTCAACCGCACTTGCTGTACCCGCAATTCAGGCAGGTGGCGCATCCGTCCATCACCACCAGCGCCTTGGTGCTGCACTTGTGGCACATGGTGGCGCTGGGCGGGAAGCTGGTGCCTTCGCCGGTGACCTGGACGTCCTCATCGCGCGCGGCCGGGGCGGCGACTACGGCGTCAGTGTTTTTTTTTTGAGCGGTCCTCGAACTGCTTGCGCTTCTCGGCGATCAGCGCGCGCTGGTGGGCGCTCATTTCCGGATCGTGCAGCAGGCCGATCGACTTCATGTGGTCCTCGACGATGGAGCCCAGTTCGGCGACCAGCGAGGGCATGTACACGCCGCCGGCCTTGAAATAGCCGCCCTTGGGGTCGAACACGGCCTTCATCTCGTCGACGATGAAGGTGACGTCGCCGCCCTTGCGGAACACCGCGGACATGATGCGGGTCAGCGCCACGATCCACTGGAAGTGCTCCATCGACTTGGAGTTGATGAAGATCTCGAACGGACGGCGCAGTTCGTGCTCGGTACCGGCGTTGAGCACGATGTCGTTGATGGTCACGTAGAAGGCGTGCTCCACCAGCGGCGACTTGATCTTGTAGGTGCTGCCGATCAGCACGTCGGGGCGCTCGATGCGCTCGTGCATGTGCACGATGTTGCTGTCCTGGGCATCGTCCTGCGCCTGTGCGACCGGAGCCTTGGCCGTCGCTTCCCGGGCCTTGTCGTCCGGGGTGATGACGGAATAACCCTTGATTTTCTTGTCGATCTTGACGGCCATGGTGCGGGTCCTGGTTATGCGTTGTGATGCGGGTTGCAGCGTCCCCGCCCGCTGCGGGCGGGGACGCGGGTGCGGCTTACTTGCGGGCGGCCTTCTTGACCGCCTTCTTCACGGTGGCGGTCTTCTTCACGGCCGTCTTGCGCGCCGAAGCGGCTTTCTTCGCCACCGTCTTCTTTGCGGAAGCGGTCTTCCTGGCCACCGTCCTGCTGGCCGAGGCCGCCTTGCCGGCCACCTTCTTCTCGACCTTCTTCACCGCCTTCCTGGCAGCGGCGGTGCGGCTGGCGACTTTCTTGGCGACCTTCTTGCCGGCCTTGTCGACGGCCTTCTTCACCGCGGCGGTCTTCTTGGCGACGGCCTTGGCCACCTTCTTTTCGGCGGCCTTCACCGTCTTCCTGGCCGAGGCGACCTTCTTGACCGCCTTCTTCTCGGCAGCGGCGACGGCCTTCTTGGCGGCAGCCTTCTTGCCGGCGCCCTTCTTCTTCAGGGCCGCAGCCTCGGCCTTGGCGCTGGCCTTGGCGGCTTCCAGCTTGCGGCGCACGCGGGAAACGGTCTTGCCGACTTCCTTCTTCGCAGCGGCGGCCTTCTTGGCGACGACCTTCTCGGCCTTCTTGACCGCCTTCTTCACCTTGGCGACCTGCCGGGTGGCACCGGCCTCGACCTTGCGCGCGCGGGTCTTGACCGCGGCAACGGCATCGCCGGCGGTGGCGGCCATGGCGTCACCCAGGCTGGCTGCGGTCTCCTTCACGTTCTCGGCAACCTGGGACACGGTCGCCGTCACACCATTGCCATTGCTCATAAAGCCCTCCTAAGGGCATTGGATCGGTAACGTTGGCGATGCTGGGTTGAAGCCGGTGCAACACGGAGCAGCGCGACAGCCCGGTGGCGGCGGCCACCGTCGCCGCCCCGCGCTGCGACGGGACGGCGTGCGAAGGCGACTTCAGAACTTGCCGTAGTAGCCTTCCTTGAGGGCGTCGAACAGGTTGGCGGCGGTGTGCATTTCGCCGTCGTATTCGATCTGCTCGTTGCCCTTGACCTCCACCACCTGGCCGTCTTCCAGTTCGAAGCGGTAGGTGGTGTTCTCCAGGTCCGCTTCCTTGACCAGCACGCCCTGGAAGGCGGCCGGGTTGAAGCGGAACGTGGTGCAGCCCTTCAGGCCCTGCTGGTGGGCGTAGCGGTAGATGTCCTTGAACTGCTCGTACGGATAGTCGGTGGGGACGTTGGCGGTCTTGGAGATCGAGCTGTCCACCCACTTCTGCGCGGCGGCCTGCACGTCGACGTGCTCCTTCGGCGAGATGTCATCGGCGGCGATGAAGTAGTCCGGCAGGCGCGATTCGGCGTCCTCGGCGAACGGCATGGCCTTTGCGTTGACCAGTTCGCGGTAGGCCAGCAGTTCGAAGGAGAACACGTCCACCTTCTCCTTGCTCTTCTTGCCTTCGCGGATCACGTTGCGGCTGTAGTGGTGCGCGAACGAGGGCTCGATGCCGTTGGAGGCGTTGTTGGCCAGCGACAGGCTGATGGTGCCGGTCGGCGCGATGGAGCTGTGGTGGGTGAAGCGCGCGCCGGTCTCGGCCAGTTCGTCCACCAGTTCCGGGGCGACCGAGGCGATGCGCTGCATGTAGCGGCTGTAGCGCGCGTGCAGCACCTTGCCCTGGATCTTCTGGCCGACCTTCCAGCCGTCCTTGCGCATCTCCGGACGCTGCCGCAGCATCGCCGCGGTGACCTCGAAGGCCTCCTCCATGATCGGCGCCGGGCCCTTCTCGCGGGCCAGTTCCAGGCCGGTTTCCCAGCCGGCCACGGCCATGTCGCGGGCGATGGCCTCGGTGAACTCGCACGACTCCGGCGAACCGTACTTCATGCGCAGCATGGTCAGCGTGCTGCCCAGGCCGAGGAAGCCCATGCCGTGGCGGCGCTTGCGCATGATCTCGTTGCGCTGCTGTTCCAGCGGCAGGCCGTTGACCTCGACCACGTTGTCGAGCATGCGGGTGAACACGCGCACGACTTCCTTGTACTCGTCCCAGTCGAACGAGGCCTTGTCGGTGAACGGGTCGCGCACGAACTTGGTCAGGTTGACCGAGCCCAGCAGGCAGGCGCCGTAGGGCGGCAGCGGCTGCTCGCCGCAGGGGTTGGTGGCGCGGATGCTCTCGCACCACCAGTTGTTGTTCATCTCGTTGACGCGGTCGATCAGGATGAAGCCCGGCTCGGCGTAGTCGTACGTCGAGACCATGATCATGTCCCACAGGTGGCGGGCACGGATGTGGCCGTACACCTTGCAGGCCACCAGGCCGTCGTCGCGGACGATGTAGTTCTCGTGGGTCGGCCATTCGCGCCAGACCACTTCCTCGCCGCTGGCCGGATCCAGCTCGGCCTGCTCCTTGGTGTTGATCGGGAACACCAGCGGCCAGTCGGCGTCCTTGTCCACCGCCTCCATGAAGCCGTCGGTGATCAGCAGCGACAGGTTGAACTGGCGCAGGCGGCCGTCCTCGCGCTTGGCGCGGATGAAGTCCTTCACGTCCGGGTGCGACACGTCGAAGGTGCCCATCTGCGCGCCGCGGCGGCCACCGGCCGAGGACACGGTGAAGCACATCTTGTCGTAGATATCCATGAAGGACATCGGCCCGGAGGTGTAGGCGCCGGCGCCGGCGACGAACGCACCGCGCGGGCGCAGGGTGCTGAACTCGTAGCCGATGCCGCAGCCAGCCTTCAGGGTCAGGCCGGCTTCGTGGACCTTCTCCAGGATGCCATCCATCGAGTCGGTGATGGTGCCCGACACGGTGCAGTTGATGGTGCTGGTGGCCGGCTTGTGTTCCTGCGCGCCGGCGTTGGAGGTGATGCGGCCGGCCGGGATCGCGCCGCGGCGCAGCGCCCAGACGAAGCGCTCGTACCAGTAGGCACGCTTCTCGTCGCTGCCCTCGGCGTCGGCCAGGGCACGGGCCACGCGCTGGTAGGTGCCGTCGATATCGGCATCCAGCGCCTGCCCGGCCTTGGTCTTGAGGCGGTACTTCTTGTCCCAGATATCCTGCGAGGCGGGCTGCAGGGGGATAAGGTCCGATCGGGTTGGGTTGCTGACCACTTCCAGACGCACCGTGCTCATGATGGTGGGAACTCTCCTTGTGCACCTTGCGGTGCGTTTACCGTTTCCCCGGTCGGGCGGGGCTGCAACGACGACGATGCCGGCGCGTGGTCACGCGCCTGCGGGCGGGCGGGGATTGGTCCGGCGAGGGCCGGGGGTCTGCATCGCTTCCGTCGTCATTGCACGCCTTCCTATGGGGTGCCTGCACCCCGGGCCTCAACCCTACTTCTTGGGGACGCATTTCACATCAACCCAACATCTAGTGGCTGATGGCGATGCCAAGCTTACCCACCGCATGGGTGATGTCAAACGAAAAATCTGCCCCCGGGATCTTGCAATCCGCGCAGGGCTTGGCGTCCCTGCGATTGCGGCGCTGCGGAATGTTTCATTGTCGATTTAGGTCGCTGCCGCCACACTCCATTCAGCCACTCCCGCCCCACCCGGACGCCCCGCGCGGCGTCCCCGCATGGAACCCCGGCCCTTATGCGACCGCTCCCGACCCTGCTGACCCTCGCCCTGGCCGCCGCCTTCGGTGGCTTCACCGCCAGCGCCATCAACGCCCACCTGGACAACCGCGCCCAGGCGTCCACCGGTGCCATGCTGCCCGCCACCGCGGCGTTGCCGGCCTCCGTCGCCGGCCAGCCGGTGCCGTCGCTGGCGCCGATGCTGGAACGGGTGATGCCGGCGGTGGTCAGCGTCAACACCAAGCAGGTGGTGCGGGTGCGCAACCCGTTCTTCGACGACCCGTTCTTCCGCCGCCTGTTCCCGCAGGTACCGCAGGAGCGCATCAACGAATCGCTGGGCTCGGGCGTGATCATCGACGCGGCCAGGGGCTACGTGCTGACCAACCACCACGTGATCGAGAACGCCGACGACGTGCAGGTGACGCTGGCCGACGGGCGCACGGTCAAGGCCGAGTTCCTGGGTTCGGACCGCGACACCGACATCGCGCTGATCCGCATCCCCGCCGAGAAGCTCACCGCGCTGCCGCTGGGCGACAGCGACCAGCTGCGCACCGGCGACTTCGTGGTGGCCATCGGCAACCCGTTCGGCTTCAGCCAGACGGTGACCTCGGGCATCGTCTCGGCGGTGGGCCGCAGCGGCATCCGCGGGCTGGGCTACCAGAACTTCATCCAGACCGACGCCTCGATCAACCCGGGCAATTCCGGCGGCGCGCTGGTCAACCTGGCCGGCCAGCTGGTCGGCATCAACACCGCGAGCTTCAACCCGCAGGGCAGCATGGCCGGCAACATCGGCCTGGGCCTGGCCATTCCCTCCAACCTCGCCCGCGACGTGGTCGAGCAGCTGATCACCAAGGGCGTGGTGGTGCGCGGCACGCTGGGCGTGGAAACCCAGAACCTGAGCCCGCAGATCGCGCAGGGGCTGGGCCTGGCCGAAGCGCGCGGCGCGCTGGTCACGCGGGTGCTGGCCGGCTCGGCCGCGGCGGCCGCCGGGCTGCGCGCCGGCGACGTGGTCACCGCGATCAACGGCCAGCGCGTGGACAACGCCCAGGCGCTGCACAACTTCGAGGGCCTGCAGCCGGTGGGCCGGGTCGTCGAGCTCGACGTGCGCCGCGACGGCAAGCCGCTGCAGCTCAAGGCCACGCTCAAGGAGCAGCCGCGCGCGGTGACCGGTGATACGCTGGACCCGCGCCTGTCCGGCGCCACGTTCGTCGACCTGCCCGAATCGGCGCGCCAGTCCGGCCTCAACGGCGTCCTGGTCAGCGAGGTGGCGCGTGGCAGCCGCGCCGCGCAGTCCGGCCTGGCCGGTGGCGATATCGTGCTGGCCGCGAGCAGCGGCGAGTTCGTCGACCTGGCCAGCTGGCGTGCGAGCTTCAGCCCGCGCCCGCCGCAACTGGTGCTGCGCATCGTGCGCGGCACCACCCCGGGACAGCTGGTGATGCGATGATCGGCCGGCGCCCGTAACGTTCCTTACACCCCGTCGCTGGTATTGCTTTGCCTGCGCCCCACGCTGGCGTCCCCCCGAACCGAAGGAGACGAAGTCAATGAGCCCCACCAACACCGACACCATGAAGGACCACCTGGGCGACGCCGGATCGCACCTGAAGTCGGCCGCGCGCGCCGCCGGCTCGGCGGTCAAGGACGCGGCCGGCCTGGCCGGCGACGAACTGCGCCTGGGCAAGGCCAACGTCAAGGCCGAGCTGTCCGACAGCGCCCTGTCCGGGCTGGCCGCCGCCGAGCTGTCCGGCGCCGCCGCCAAGGAGCAGATGGACGCGCTGATGGACAAGGGCAAGGACCTGATCGACAGCGCCGCCGACCTGATCCGCGAGCGCCCGCTGGCCTCGTTCGGCGTGGCCTTCGCCGCCGGCTGGATCATCGCCAAGCTCGCCCGCAGCAACGACTGACGCGGGCGTGGGCGACAACGCGCCACCACCCGGCGCCACCGGAAACGGCAACGACGAGGCCGCCAACACGGCGCCGGGGCTGGAGGAGAGCATCCGCCAGGTCGGCAGCGCCGGCCGGCAGACGCTGGACTCGGCGACCCACACGCTGCGCTCGCTGCGGCGACTGGCCTCGGCCGATTTCGCCCTGGCCCGCAGCGCCTTCGGCCGCGGCCTGGCCTGGAGCGGCGTGGCCATCGTGTTCGGCGCCTCGGCGTGGCTGCTGCTGGCGGCCACGCTGATCGCCCTGCTGCATTCCCTGGGGTTGTCCTGGTTCGTGTCGCTGCTGGTCACCTCGCTGACCAGCCTGGCGGTCACCGGCTACGCGATCTGGCGGGTCACCTATTTCTTCCACCACACCGGCATGCACGCCACCCGCCGGCAGCTGTCGCGGCTGGGCCTGTTCGACGAACCGGCCGAGGACGACCCGGACGCCGACGTCGAGGTACCCGGGGAGCGGACACCATGAACTTCGAAGCCCTGCAGCGCCGCGTACGCCGCACCGAAGCCGTCGTGCAGGTGCGCATGGACGAAACCGTGCGGCAATGGGACATGCTGCAGGCGACCTGGCGCCGCAGCTGGACGCCCGGCCGCATCGTCATCGCCGGGCTGGCCGGCGGTTTCGTCGCCGGCAAGCTGGAACCCGGCGGCGCCTTCAGCGGCGCTCGCTGGCTGCAGATGATCGGCTCGGTCTCCGGGCTGGTGGCGTCGGCACAGGCCTCGATCGCCACCCTGCAGGAAGCCGGGCTGGCCGCGGCTGCCGCGGCAACCGCCGAGGCGGCCAGCGATGACGCCACGCACCCGGACGACCCGGCACCCGCGGCGCAGCCGGGGCATCCGCAACCGGCGCCCGGCATGCCGCCGCAGGCGGCCGCGGCCGCCACCGAACTGTCCGAACCCTGATCCGCGCGGCCAGCGGCCGCGCCCCTACCGCCCGGAGTGCCGCCCGATGTCCGCCCTGTCGCCCGACACGTCCACGGCCCCCGACCCGGCCCCACCCGCGCCGCGCCCGCGCGCGTCCACCGCCCTGCTGGTGCTGGCCACGCTGGCGGTGGGTGCGACGCTGTGGGCGGCGCAGGACGTGATCCTGCCGGTGCTGCTGGCGATGTTCTTCGCCCTGGTCGGCAACCCGATCATCCGCCTGCTGCAGAAACTGCGCCTGCCGCGCTTCCTGGCCGCGCTGCTGGTACTGGCACTGGGCCTGGCCAGCGCCGGCGCGCTGGCGGTGCAGTTGGCCGGACCGGCCGCCGACTGGTTCGCCGAGACGCCGCAGCAGCTGCGCGAGGTCTCGCGCAAGGTCCGCGACCTGGTGCGCCCGGTGCAGCAGGCCAACCAGGCCGCCGAGAGCTTCGCCCGCGCCGCCGGCGGCGAGGACAACCGCAAGGTGGAAGTGATCCGCACCCGCCTCGACGACCCGTACAAGGTGCTGGTGCGCACGCCGCGGCTGGCCGCCTCGGCACTGGCGGTGGTGCTGCTGACCCTGTTCTTCATGATCTACGGCGAAACCCTGCAGCGGCACGTGATCGCACTGCTGCCCAACCGCCAGCAGAAGCGCTTCACCACCGACATCCTGCGCGCGATGGAACGCGAGATCTCGCGCTACGTGCTGACCATCACCATCATCAATGCGCTGGTCGGGCTGGCCCTGGCCGGGGTGCTGGTGCTGCTGGGCATCGCCGCGCCCGAGGCGCTGCTGTGGGGCACGGTCGCCATGCTGCTGAACTTCGCGCCGTACGTGGGCCCGCTGATCGGCATCGGGCTGATGCTGCTGGTCGGCCTGACCCAGTTCCGCGAGCCGCTGGCGGTGGCGGCGCCGGCGCTGGCCTACCTGGCCCTGCACACGCTGGAGGGGCAGCTGGTCACGCCGATCGTGCTGGGCCGGCGCATGGCGATCTCGCCGTTGATGCTGGTGCTGGCGCTGATGCTGTTCGGCTGGCTGTGGGGCATCGTCGGGCTGTTGCTGGCGGTGCCGCTGCTGGTCTGCGCCAAGCTGGTACTGGCCCGGCTGGACGGTATGCAGGGCTGGGCCCGGCTGCTGGAATAGGCAAGGCGCCGCCCGCCGCGCTGCCGTAAAATGGGCCGGTGAACTTTCCTGTCCTAGCCATCACCCTCGACCTGGACGACACGCTGTGGCCGTTCGCTCCCATCGGCGCCCGCATCGACCAGGTGCTGCACGACTGGATGCGCGTCCACAGCCCGGCCACGGCGGCGATGTACCCGGTGGAAGCCATGCGCGAGCTGCGCGTGCGCACCTTCGACGACAACCCGCACCTGCACCATGACCTGAGCGCGCTGCGCCGGCTGACCCTGGCCGAGGCGCTGGAAAACAGCGGCGCCGGCCTGGATCTGCTGGAGCCGGCCTACGAGGCGTTCTACGCCGCGCGCAACCAGGTGGAGTTCTACCCCGACGCCCTGGACGCCCTGCGCCGCATCGCCGCGCGCGTGCCGGTTGCGGCGGTCAGCAACGGCAACGCCGACCTGCAGCGCATCGGCATCGGCGGCTTGTTCGCCTTCCAGCTGGGCTCGCGCGAATTCGGCGCGGCCAAGCCGGACCCCGGCATCTTCCACGCCGCCTGCGCGCGGCTGGGCGTGGACCATGCCCATGTCCTGCACGTCGGCGACCACGCCGAGATGGACGTGGCCGGGGCCATGCGCGCCGGCCTGCGCGGCTGCTGGATCAACCGCGACTCCCACCCCTGGACCCACGCCGGCCTGCAGCCGGACCTGCAGTTCGACACCCTCACCGGACTGGCCGACTGGCTGGACGGCAACGCACCGCTGCCGCCGCTCGCCGCCGGCCCCGGCGCCTGATACGAGACCTGCCATGACCCCCATCAACGCCTTCACCTCCGATTCCGCCGGTGCCCTGCCGCTGCACGTGCTCGACAAGGCGACCTTCGCTGCATGGCTTGACGCCCAGCCGGCCGCCACGCAGGCGTGGCTGAGGAGCCAGCAGTTCGCCGCCGCGCCCGGCAGCGTGGCGCTGCTGCCCGGGAGCGACGGACTGGCCGGCGCGGTGCTGGGCGTCGGCGACCGCGCCGATGCCCATGCCTACGCGCACGCCCCGTTCGCGCTGCCGGCCCGCAGCCGCTGGCAGCTGGCCAACACGCTCGATGCCGCCGAGCTCGCCAACCTGCACCTGGGCTGGGGCCTGGGCAGCTACCGCTTCGCCCGCTACCGCAAGCCGGCGCGGCTGCCGGCGCAGCTGGCCGCCACGCCGTCGCCGGAAGTGCTGGACGTGCTCGCCGCCTGCCTGCGCGTGCGCGACTGGGTCAACACCCCGACCGAGGACATGGGCCCGCAGCAGCTGGAAGACGCCGCGCGCGCACTGGCCGAAGCCCACGGCGGCACGCTGGAAGTGATCGCCGGCGACGAGCTGCTGGAGATGAATTTCCCCACCATCCATGCCGTCGGCCGCGCCTCGCACCGCGCACCGCGGCTGATCGTGCTGCGCTGGGGCGAGGAAACCGCCCCGCACCTGGCGCTGGTCGGCAAGGGCGTGTGCTTCGACACCGGCGGACTGGACCTGAAGCCGGCCGACGGCATGCGCAACATGAAGAAGGACATGGGCGGCGCCGCGCACGCGCTGGCGCTGGCCGGGCTGGTCATGGCCCGGCAGCTGCCGGTGCGGCTGACCCTGGTGGTGCCTGCGGTGGAGAACGCGGTCGGCCCCGATGCGTTCCGTCCGGGCGAGGTCATCACCACGCGCAAGGGCCTTACGGTGGAGATCGACAACACCGATGCCGAGGGCCGCCTGATCCTGTGCGACGCACTGGCATACGCCAGCGAGATGCAACCCGACGCGATCATCGATTTCGCCACCCTCACCGGTGCCGCGCGCATCGCCCTGGGGCCGGACCTGCCGGCGCTGTTCGCCAACGACGACACGCTCGCCCGGCAGTGGCTGGACGCCGGCGAACAGACCCGCGACCCGGTGTGGCGCATGCCGTTGTGGCGCCCCTACCAGCGCTACCTCAACAGTGGCATCGCCGACATGGCCAATGCCGGTTCGCGCATGGCCGGCAGCGTCACCGCCGCGCTGTACCTGGAACGCTTCGTCGACGAAGGCCGGACCTGGGCGCACCTGGACGTCTACGCCTGGAACGACAGCGACCGCCCGGGCCGCCCGGCCGGTGGCGAAGCGCTGGCGCTGCGCTCGGCGTGGGCGATGCTCAAGGCGCGTTACGGCTGAGGCCGGCATTGCCGGCCGGCACGGTCCGGCCGCTGCTGCCCGGGGCGGGGAAGATCTGACGAAAAATTGAATTTTTCCGGCAGCCCTGTTCTGCGACGATGTGCGGGCCCTTCCCATGCTCGACCCAGGCAGGACCGCGACATGCCACTGTTCCCCTACACCCGCGCCGGCCGCCCGCCGCCGGCCCCGCGCCGGCACACGCCGTTGCCCTGGATCGCGCTGATCGCGCTGATCCTGGGCGCCATCGCCCTGGCCTTTGCCTGGCTGGCCGGCTGGATCGGCCGCGAGCGGCTGACCGCGCAACGCTTCACCGACACCATCGAGGCGACCGGCGCGGCCCATCCCGGCTTCCGCCGCGCGCACAGCAAGGGCGTGTGCGTGAGCGGCTGGTTCGAACCCAGCGCGCAGGCGCCGTCGCTGTCGCGTGCGCGCGTGTTCGCGCAGCCGCGGGTGCCGGTGCTCGGCCGCCTGTCGATCGGTGGCGGCGACCCGCATGGCGCCGACGGCAATGCGCGGGTGCGCAGCATCGCCCTGCGCCTGGCCAGCGACGATGGCCAGGAATGGCGGATGGCGATGAACAGCTTCCCGTTCTTCGCGGTACCCACGCCCGAGGCCTTCTTCGAGCAGACCCGCGCGCAGGTGCCGGATCCGGCCACCGGCAAGCCCGACCCGGCGAAGATGGCCGCGGTGCTGGCGAAGTACCCCAGCGCGCAGGCGTTCCAACAGTGGGCGCGGACCGCGCCGTGGACCGACAGCTGGGCCAACACCACGTTCAACGGCATCAACAGCTTCTGGTTCACCAATGCGCAGGGCCAGAAGCGCGCGGTGCGCTGGCGCTGGCAGCCGCAGGTACCGGTGGTCGAGCTCGACGCCGCGGCACGCGGGCGCGTCGACGCGGATTTCCTCAGCCAGGACCTGCAGCGCCGGCTGGCTGCCGGCCCGTTGCGCTGGAACCTGGTGGTCAGCCTCGCCGGCCCCGGCGATGCGATCGACGATCCCTCGGTTCCCTGGCCGGCATCGCGCCCGGAAGTGATGGCCGGCGTGCTCAGCCTGGACCGCATGCAGTCGCAGGAACAGGGCGCCTGTGGCGAACTGAACTTCGATCCGCTGATCCTGCCCGACGGCATGCGCGGCAGCGATGACCCGGTGCTGGCGGCGCGCTCGGCGATCTATTCGCAGTCGTTCAACCGGCGCGAGCGCGAACGCGCCGCCGGCGCCCCGGCGCAGCCGCAGGAGGCCACGCGATGAGCACCGGCAACGGCCACTTCAACCTGCTGGCGCGGGTGCTGCACTGGTCCATGGCGGTGATGATCGTCGCCATGCTGTTCATCGGCGTGACCATGGTCGCCTCGCTGCACCTGCGGCCGCTGCTGATCGACCTGCACCGCCCGCTGGGCATCGCCATCGGCGTGCTGGCGCTGCTGCGCCTGTACAACCGGCTGCGCCACCGCCCGCCACCGCTGCCGGCCGACCTGCCGGCGTGGCAGGCACTGGCGGCACGGGCCTCGCACGCGATGCTGTACGCGCTGATGCTGGCGATGCCGCTGCTCGGCTGGGCCATGCTCTCGGCCGGCGGCTATCCCATCGTGCTGTGGGGCGGCGTGCACCTGCCGGCGATCGTGCCGCATACCCCGGCGCTGTACGCGGCGCTGCGTGGCGCGCATGGCCTGCTGGCCTACGTGCTGTTCGCCACCGTGCTGGCGCACGTCGGCGCGGCGCTGTTCCACCTGTGGGTGCGCCGCGACGGCGTGTTCCAGGCGATGGCGCGCGGCCGCGACTGAACGCACGCGGCCGCGGCTACAGCCAGCCTTTCTGCCGTGCCAGCCGGTGTGCCTCGATGCGGTTGGCCACGCCCAGCTTGCCGATGCACTCGGACAGGTAATTGCGCACGGTGCCGTGCGACAGGCCCAGCTGTTCGGCGATCTCGTTGGCCGAACGGCCCTCGCCGGCCAGCCGCAGCACCTGGCGCTCGCGGTCGTTGAGCGGATCGGCCTCCGACCAGGCCTCCACCGCCAGCTGCGGATCGATGGCGCGGCCGCCGCGATGCACCTGGCGCAGCGCATCGGCCAGCTTTTCCGCCGGTGCGTCCTTGAGCAGGTAGCCCTGCACGCCGGCATCCAGGGCACGGCGCAGGAAGCCGCCGCGGGCGAAGGTGGTGACGATCACCACCTTCACCGCCAGCCCGTGGCGCTGCACGCGCTGGGCCAGCTCCAACCCGGTCAGCCCCGGCATCTCGATGTCGGTCACCAGCACGTCCGGGCCCAGCCGCTGCAGCTCGCGCCACGCCGCCTCGCCATCGGCGGCGGTGCCCACCACCTCGAGGTCGGGCTCCAGGCCCAGCAGCGCCGACAACGCGCCGCGCACCATCGCCTGGTCCTCCGCCAGCAGGATGCGGATCATGCGCGCGCCTCCATCGCCGGCGGTCCCGGCATGTCGCTGACGGCCGGCACGGCCACGGCATCCCCGATCGGTACGGCCACCATCAGGCGGGTGCCGCCACCGCGCGGCGAATCGATGCGCAGGGTGCCGCCCAGCGCCGCCACCCGCTCGCGCATGCCGGCCAGGCCATTGCCGTTGGCCGATACGCCGCCACGGCCATTGTCGGTCACGTCCAGCAGCACCGTGCCGGCCTCGACCCGCAGCGCGATCATCGCCTCGCTGGCCTGCGCGTGGCGGGCGATGTTGGTGACCGCCTCGCGCAGCACCATCGCCAGCCCGCATTCGATCCAGGCCGGCATCGGTGGCGGCGGCGCATGCCGCAGGTGCACGTGCGAGGACTCCAGCAGCAGGTGCGCCGACGCCAGCTCGGCGGCCATGTCGGCGGCGCGGAAGCCGGTCACCGCGCTGCGCACCTGGGCCAGCGCATCGCGTGCGATCTGCTCGGCTTCGGCCAGCTCACGGCGCGAACGCGCCGGGTCGCGCTCGAACAGCTTGCGCGACAGCTCCATCTTCAGCGTGATCAGCGACAGCGTGTGCCCGAGCAGGTCGTGCAGGTCGCGGCCGATGCGCTCGCGTTCGGCCGTGGCCGCCAGCCGCCGCACCTCCTCGTGCGACAAGCGCAGCGCGGCGTCCTTCTCGCTGCTGGCGCGCTCGACGTTGACGATCAGGCCGATGATCACCGTCAGCGCCGGGATCCAGGCCACGACCTGCCATGGATAGCCGATCCACGCGGCCAGCGCGACGAAGCCGGTATTGAGCAGCGCCAGCTCCAGCAGGTACCGGCGCACGCTGATGCAGCGGTTGGAGCGCAGCATCACGCACCCGAACACGAAGTAGTTCATGCCCGATGGATAGCTGCGCAGCAGTGCCATCGACAGCACGATCATCGCCAGCGCGAACAGCGGTGCGTTGCGCCGCGACGCCACCAGGGTCATCACGAACAGAACGATGAACAGCGGATACGACCACAACGTGATCAGCGCCCAGTGCAGGGTGAAGCCCGCGCCGAACATCGGGGTAATGAACACCCACACCGTCCACAGCAGGTGCACGGCGTCGATCCAGGGCCATTTGCCGAGCTTGAGGTTGTCGGCCACCACCGAATCGGGGGCGGGCTTCAGCCAGGCGGGGATATGGCGGTGGTTCACGGGGCGGTTCCTGTCGCGCAGGCGTCGATCATGCCATCAGCCATGGCGGCGCAGGCGGCGCACGGCGATGGCCAGGACCCCTGCGGTGAACACGGCCAGCCACAGCACGTGCGGCCAGGCGCTGCCGGTATCGAAGCCGAGCGCCGACTGCGCCAGCGCATTGAGGTGGTAGCTGGGCCACAGCGGGGCCTGCGCGCGCACCAGCGGCGGCAGTATCTGCAGCGGGAACCACAACCCGGACAGGAACGCCATCGGCAGGTACAGCAGGTTGACCATGGCCGGCGCGCCATGGCCCTTGACCAGGGTGCCCAGCAGCAGCCCCAGTGCGCAGAACGGGATCGCGCCCAGGACGCAGACCAGGCCCAGCTGGAGCATCTGCGCGACCTGCAGCTGCACGTGCGCCAGGGCCAGCCCCAGCGCCTGCAGCACGGCACTGATCAGCGCGGCCATCAGCATCGCCATCACCATCTTGCCGGCCAGGTACGCGGCCGGCGGCATCGGCAGCGCGCGCTTGAGGGTGAGCAGGCCGTTGTCGCGTTCCAGCGCCAGCGACATGCCGAAGCCGAACAGGCCCGGCGCCATCACCCCGAAGGTGGAGTACGACGCCAGCAGGTAGCGCGGCGCCTCCGCCGGGCCGTGCCCGCCCAGCACCACCCCGAACATCACGAAGAACACCGCCGGGAACAGCAGCGTCGGCAGCAGGAACGACGGGCTGCGCAGGTAGCGCAGGCATTCGGCGCGTGTTTCCTGCAGGTAGGCGGTGAACACCCGGCCGCGCGGCATGGGCGCCAGCGCGCCGGTGAAGGAGGATTGCAGGGTATCCATCAGGCTGCCTCACGCGGGTCGAAGGAAGCGACGGCTTGGTCGCGGGTCAGGTCGCAGAATGCCTCGTCCAGGCCGGCGGCCTGCACTTCCAGGCCGGCCAGTGCCGGATCGGCCTCGAGCAGTCGCCGCACCACCATCTCCACCTGGTCGCTGGCGAGCTGCAGCCAGGCGCCGTCGCGGTGTACCTGGCGCACCCCCGGCCAGGCGGCCACCGCCGCGGGCTCCAGGGCGGAACGACAGCGCACCCGCCGGGTTTCCACCCGTGCGCGCAGCGCATCGACACTGCCGTCGCTGACGATGCGCCCGCGCACCAGCACGCAGACGCGGCCGGCCAGCTGGCCGGCCTCTTCGAGGTAGTGGGTGGTCAGCACCACCGCCACGCCCTCGCCGGCCAACGTGCGCACGGCGGCCCACAGCCGCTGCCGCGCCGGCAGGTCCAGGCCCACCGTGGGTTCGTCCAGGAACAGCAGGCGCGGGCGTCCACACAGGGCGATGGCGAACTGCACGCGCCGCTGCTGCCCGCCGGACAGCTTGCCGTAAGGCCGCCCGAGCAGATCCTCGATCCCCGCCAACGCCGCGCTCTCGGCCAGCGGACGCGGCGCCGGGTAGTAGCTGGCGGTCAGCCGCAGCAGCTCGCCGACCTTCAGCGTCGGCGGCAGCGCCGCGTCCTGCAGCATCACGCCGATGCCGCGACGTGGCGCCACCTGCTGCGGATCCTGCCCGAACAGGCGCACCTGGCCGGCGTCGGCGCGCAGCAGGCCGAGCAACAGGCCGATGATGGTGGTCTTGCCGGCGCCGTTGGGCCCAAGCAGGGCCAGCACCTGCCCGGCATGCAGGTCCAGATCCACGCCGTCCAGCGCCTGCAGCGCGCCATAGCGCTTGCGCACCCCGCGCAGGCTCGCCAGTACTTCACCGCTCGCGTCCAT
The DNA here is from genome assembly GCF_014109845.1 of Stenotrophomonas acidaminiphila. Taxonomy (NCBI): domain Bacteria; kingdom Pseudomonadati; phylum Pseudomonadota; class Gammaproteobacteria; order Lysobacterales; family Lysobacteraceae; genus Stenotrophomonas; species Stenotrophomonas acidaminiphila. Next base: position 339,474 of record NZ_CP043567.1, read on the forward strand.
CCACTCGCCTCCCGTGATCGATGGCGCCACGGTATCCAGCCGCGTCGCGGTTCCGCAGTGGCGACGGTCAGGCCAGGCGGGTGACACCCGTCACCTGCGCGGTGGAAGCGCGCCACCTAGAATCGGTCCCCGCCACCGGCAGCCCGCCAGGGCCGGTTTGGGTTACCTTCCGTCACTTCTTCCCGCCTCCCGTTCCGGTACCGATGAACACCTCCGCCGACCTGCTCAAGGAACTCCGCATCGACCGCTCGGCCCCGCCGCCGACCGGCCCATCCGCCCCGCGCCGCTGGCTGTGGTGGGTGCTTGGACTGCTGGCGCTGCTGGTGCTCGCGATCGTCGCCGGCATCTTCTTCAGCCGCGGCAAGCCGGTGGTGGTGGAGACCGCACCGGTGGTCGCCATCGGCCAGGACAGTGCCGGCACCTCGGTGCTCGACGCCAGCGGCTACGTGGTGGCGCGGCGCATGGCCACCGTGTCGGCCAAGATCACCGGCAAGGTGCGCGAGGTGATGATCGAGGAGGGCATGCGCGTGGAGGAGGGCCAGGTCATGGCCACCCTCGACCCGATCGACGCCAACGCGCAGCGCGCGCTCAACGCTGCCCAGCTCGACGCCGCGCGCAGCCAGGTCGAAGGCCTGCAGGCGCAGTTGCGCCAGGCCGAGGCCGACACCCAGCGCCTGCAGCAGCTGGTCGGCCGGCAGCTGGTGTCGCGCTCGCAGTACGACCAGTCCGTGGCCCAGCGCGACAGCCTGCGCGCGCAGCTGGCCACCGCCCGCCACAACACCAGCGTCGCCCGCGACGCGCTGGCCATCGCCGACCTGGGCGTGGACAACAACGTGGTGCGCGCGCCGTTCGCCGGCGTGGTCACCGCCAAGGCGGCGCAGCCGGGCGAGATCGTCTCGCCGCTGTCGGCCGGCGGCGGCTTCACCCGCACCGGCATCGGCACCATCGTCGACATGGACTCGCTGGAGATCGAAGTCGAGGTCGGCGAGGCCTACATCGGCCGGGTGCAGCCGAAGATGCCGGTGGAAGCGGTGCTCAACGCCTATCCGGACTGGAAGATCCCGGCCGAGGTGATCGCCATCATCCCCACCGCCGACCGCGGCAAGGCCACGGTCAAGGTACGCGTGGCGCTGAAGGTGAAGGACCCGCGCATCGTGCCGGAGATGGGCGTGCGGGTGAGCTTCCTGGAAAAGCCGGCGGCCGCCGGCGAGAAGAAGCCCGAAGGCGTACGCGTGCCGGCGACGGCGATCGTGCAGCGCGGGCAGGACGCGGTGGCGTTCGTGGTCGGCGGCGACGACACGGTGCAGGCGCAGGCGCTGAAGACCGGCATGGAAATGGGCAAGGACCGGCAGGTGCTGTCGGGCCTGTCGGCGGGACAGACGGTGGTGGTGAACCCGCCGCCGACACTGAAGGACGGCGACAAGGTGGCGCTGGCCGGCGACGCGGCGCAATAACCGGAGGCCCTTCGCCCTGACGGAGAAGGTGCCCGGATAGCGGATGAGGACGCACGGCGCCGGGGATGGCTGATCCGTCCCAGCTCCATCGTTCCTCACCGCACCCCCGCTCCGCGCCCCGGCCCACGCTGGCGGCGTGGGCGCTCCAAGGCACGCGCGCCAGTGGCGCGCAGGCCGTGCCTTCTCCCCCCGGAGGGGAGAGGGGCTTGAAAACTGATTTCTGCTGTTGCTGTTGTTGTTGCTGTTGCTCGTGACTTTGCTCCCGCTTTTGATTTCCGGTTCCCTTCCGCAGCGACGGAGCCGGCGGGAAAAACCCGAAGGGCGACGTGCATGGATGCACGTCGTTTTTCGACGAGACAGGGATGTCTCGTCGAAAAATCCCGGCGGCGAAGTGGACCCGGCGCGCGTAGCACGTCGGGCGCGGAGGCAGGGCGTGCTTTCTTTGGGCCACGTTTCTTTGCACGAGCAAAGAAACGTGGCTCGCTCCTGCGTAGCAGGAGTGAAAGCTCTGCTTTCAGGCTCCCGCTTTGGCTCTGCGTCTTGGCTGTTGTCGTGTAGTTCTGGAAAGCTGAAGCAACGGCAAGGGCAGGATCAAGAGCTTTCGCTCCCCTGCGGGGCGCGAGTTACTTCTCTTTGCCCGTGCAAAGAGAAGTAACCAAGAGAAACACGGGCCGGGACGCGATCCGTCGGGCTGCGCCCGCCGGTTCCCTGCGCTCCTCGCGGGCCAGGGGGGCGGCGCACAACTCGCTTCGCTCAGACACGTGCGCCTCTTCGCCCCCTGTCCCGCTGCGGTGCTCGGCCCGCTCTACGGCCTGAAGAAGTCAAAAGAGAACTGCAACTGCAACTGCAAATGCAACCGCAACCGCAACCGCAACCGCAACCGCAACCGCCGCAGCATCGCCCCCATTCACCCGCTCCCGCCCCAGGCGGGAGAAAAAAGTAGAACGGCGCGGCAGCGCCACCCACCGCACCAGCGCAGAGGACCACCCATGACCGCCCTCGTCACCCTCCGCAACATCACCAAGACCTACCAGCGCGGCCCCGAGAAGGTGCAGGTGCTGCACGGCATCGACCTGGACATCGACCGCGGCGATTTCGTCGCGCTGATGGGCCCGTCCGGTTCCGGCAAGACCACCCTGCTCAACCTGATCGGCGGACTGGACACGCCCAGCGGCGGCGAGATCGCCATCGAAGGGCAGCGCATCGACCAGCTCGGCGCCGGCCAGCTTTCGACCTGGCGCAGCCACCACGTCGGCTTCGTGTTCCAGTTCTACAACCTGATGCCGATGCTCACCGCGCAGAAGAACGTGGAGCTGCCGCTGCTGCTGACCAACCTGTCGGCCGGCGAACGCAGGCGCCGTGCGCAGATCGCGCTGGCCCTGGTCGGCCTGGCCGACCGCCGCGACCATCGCCCCAACGAGCTGTCCGGCGGCCAGCAGCAGCGCGTGGCCATCGCCCGCGCCATCGTCTCCGACCCGATGTTCCTGATCTGCGACGAACCGACCGGCGACCTCGACCGGCAGAGCGCCGAGGAGGTGCTCGGCCTGCTGCAGCTGCTCAACCGCGAGCACGGCAAGACCATCATCATGGTCACCCACGACCCGAAGGCGGCCGAGTACGCCACCCATACCGTGCATCTGGACAAGGGCGAGCTGGTCGACGCCCCGGTGCACTGAGGAGCGCGGCCATGAACAGACAACACGATCGCGGCCCTTCACCGCAAAGCCGCCCGCAGGGCGGCGCACAGGGAGGTGCGTCATGAAGTACTTCTCGCTGATATGGGCGCAGTTGTTCCGCAGCCGCACCCGCACCCTGTTCACGCTGCTGTCGGTGGTCACCGCATTCCTGCTGTTCGGCATGCTCGATTCGGTCCGCGTGGCCTTCAGCAGCGGCGGCAGCAGCGTGGCCGGCGCCAACCGCCTGGTCGTCGCCTCGCGGCTGTCGATCACCCAGTCGCTGCCGATCCGCCTGGAATCGCAGATCCGCCAGGTACAGGGCGTGCGCGATGTCACCTACGGCATGTGGTTCGGCGGCATCTACCAGGACCCGAAGAACTTCTTCCCCAACTTCTCGGTGGCGCCGAACTATTTCGACGTCTATCGCGAGTTCGAGCTCCCGAAGGAGCAGCTGGACGCGTTCCACAACACACGCACCGGCGCCATCGTCGGCGCCAGCCTGGCCAACCAGTTCGGCTGGAAGATCGGCGACACCATCCCGCTGCAGGCCACGATCTTCCCGCGTGGCGGCAGCAACGACTGGCCGTTGCAGCTGGTGGGCGTATTCCACTCGAAGAACACCGCCACCGCGGCCAACGACGAGCGCCAGTTGATGATGAACTGGAAGTACTTCGACGAATCCAACGACTACATCAAGAACCAGGTGAGCTGGTACACGGTGACGCTGGACAACGCCGACCACGCCTCGCGCGTGGCCCAGGCGATCGACGCGATCTCGGCCAACTCCGACCACGAGACCAAGAGCCAGACCGAGTCGGCGTTCCAGCAGGCCTTCATCAAGCAGTTCGCCGACATCGGCATGATCGTCACCTCGATCATGGGCGCGGTGTTCTTCACCCTGCTGCTGCTGACCGGCAACACCATGGCGCAGGCGGTGCGCGAGCGCATCCCGGAGCTGGCCACGCTCAAGACGCTGGGCTTCAAGGACGGCACGGTGCTGATGCTGGTGATGGTCGAATCGGTGCTGCTGGTCGGCCTGGGCGGCGCCCTCGGCCTGGGCCTGGCGGCGCTGGCACTGCCGCTGATGGCCCCCAAGACCATGGGCATGCTGCCGCCGCAGGTACCACTGCAGACCTGGTTCATGGGGCTGGGACTGATCGTGCTGATCGGCCTGGTGGTGGGCGTGCTGCCGGCGCTGCGCGCCAAGCGGCTGAAGATCGTCGACGCGCTGGCCGGGCGCTGAGGAGCAGACCATGAAGAACAAACTGAAGTGGGTCCCTGGCCTGATCGCGTTGCTCGGTTTCGCGCTGCTGCAGTTCGGCACGCACAGATCGCTGCACCTGCTCGGCATCGCCCTGCTGGTCACCTCTGCCCTCGGCGCATGGAAGCTGCTGCGCAAGCCCAGGCCGCGGCAGCCGCGGCAACGTTCGCGGAACTGGCTTTGGAACCTGCTGACCATCCTGCTGCTCGCCATCGGCCTGGGCGCCTGGATCGCCCTGCCCTGGTTCGGCGTCGCCGCCGTGGCCGTGCTCATCGCGCTGTGGCTGCCGCTCACCCGCAGCGGGCGGCTGGCGCTGGCCGCCACCCGCATCGGTATTTCCAGCCTGCCGCAGCGCTGGGGCGCGTCGTCGGTGATCGTGGTTGGCATCGCCGGCGTGGTCGGCGTGCTGGTGGCGATGCTGGCGATGGGCGAAGGCTTCCAGGCCACGCTCAACAGCACCGGCGACGACACCACCGCCATCGTGCTGCGCGGCGGCTCGCAGGCCGAGACCAACTCGGTCATCACCCGCGACCAGGTGCCGCTGCTGGGCACGCTGCCGGGCGTGGCGCGCGACGCGCAGGGCCGGCCGCTGCTGTCGGCCGAGCTGTCGCAGGTGGTCAACCTGGTGTCGCGCGCCGACGGCACCGACGTCAACGCGCAGTTCCGCGGCGTCGGCGACATGGGCTGGGCGGTGCACGACAAGGTCAGGATCGTGAAGGGCCGGCAGTTCAAGCCGGGCCTGCGCGAGATCGTGGTCGGCGAAGGCGCGCAGGGCCAGTTCCGCGACATGGAGGTGGGCAAGACCCTCACCCTGGGCAACCAGACGTGGACGGTGGTGGGCGTGTTCGCCTCCGGCGACGCGCACGATTCGGAGTTGTGGACCGACGTGCAGACGCTGGCCACCACCTACCAGCGCGGCGCCTACCAGTCGATCAGCGTGCGTACCGAGGGCAAGCCGGGCTTCGAGCAGTTCAAGGCGGCGGTGGCGGCCGACCCGCGGCTGAAGCTGGACGTGGAGACCACCCGCGCCTACTACCGCAAGCAGGGCGGCGGGTTGAACACGCTGATCAGCATCCTCGGCACGGTGATCGGCGCGATCATGGCCATCGGTGCGGTGTTCGGCGCGCTCAACACCATGTACGCGGCCGTGGCCACCCGGGCCCGCGAGATCGCCACCATGCGCGCGATCGGCTTCCGAGGGCTGCCGGTGGTGACCGCGGTGATGCTCGAGACCATGCTGCTGGCGCTGGTCGGCGGCCTGCTCGGCTGCGCGGTGGCGTGGCTGGTGTTCAACGGCTACAGCGTGTCCACCATCGGCAGCAACTTCAGCGCGGTGGTGTTCAAGTTCCACGTCTCGCCCGAGCTGCTGTGGAGCGGCCTGAAGTGGGCGCTTGGCATCGGCCTGGTCGGCGGCCTGTTCCCGGCACTGCGCGCGGCGCGGCTGCCGATCACCACCGCGTTGCGCGAGACCTGACGGCCAGGGGGGCGGTGCGCGCGCGCCGCCCACCCGGGTGACGACGAGCGGCCGGCAATGGCGGAATTTCCCCCTTCACGCATCGATCCGTTTGGTCCATGATGCGCGCCCGCCGGGAAGCCGGTGGGCAGCGCAGCTGCATGGCACGGATGCCGCGTCCCTCCCCCAACGGTGATCGCATCTGTTCAGGGCGCCCTTCACGGGCGCTTTTTTTTCGTAGTCAGTAAAGGAAAACCGATGTACCTGAAGTCGACCCCGCTTCGTTCCGCCATCGCGCTGGCCCTGGCCACCGCATGCAGCGTCCCCGCCTTGGCGCAGTCCGGCAATGACGGCACCACCACCCTGGACCGCGTCGAGATCACCGGCTCGCGCATCCGCCAGGCCAGCGTCGAGAGCGCCAAGCCGGTCATCGCGCTGAGCCGCGCCGAGATCGAGAAGAAGGGCTACGTCAACGTCGCCGACATCCTGCAGGATGTCACCGCCGCCGGCGCGCCGGCGCTGAGCCGCGCATCGGCACTGTCCTCGGCGCGCGACTACGGCGGCATGTTCGTCAGCCTGCGCAACCTGGGCCCCGAGCGCAGCCTGGTGCTGGTCGACGGCCGCCGCATGGGCGTGAGCGCCGGCGGCTACTCCGACGTGGGCTCGATCCCGTCGGCGATCGTCGAGCGCGTGGAAGTGCTGACCGACGGTGCATCGGCGCTGTACGGCTCGGACGCCATCGCCGGCGTGGTCAACATCATCACCCGCAAGAACTTCGACGGCGGCCAGGCCAATGCCTACGTCGGCCAGTACGGCGAAGGCGACGGCCAGAAGCGCGCCTACAGCGCCACCTGGGGCAAGACCTTCGAGCGCGGCTGGGTCACGCTCGGCGCCGAGAAGGTGAAGGAAGACCCGGTGCTGGGCGGCGCACGCGAGTTCACCGCCTATCCGAACGGCCCCTACCATCCCACCGATGGCCTCAACGGCACCACTGCATGGGGCTCGGTCACGGTCGATGGCAAGGTGCTCAGCGTCGGCCCCGGCGGCGACCCGTCGAAGGTGGAGGACTTCAAGCCGCTCGACCGTTCGGCCTACGCCAACACCAAGACCAACATGACGTTGCTGTCGGGCCTGGAGCGCCGCTCGGCCTTCGCCAACGGCGGCTTCCAGATCACCGACGACCTGCGCGTGGTCGCCGACGTGCTGTACAGCGAGCGCGAATCGGTCAAGCAGCTGGCGGGCTACCCCTACTCGGTGTCTTCGGCGCAGGCGGCCAGCGGCACCCGTGCGATGCTGTCCAAGGACAGCGCGTTCAACCACTGGGGCAAGGACGTGCTGTTCTCGCACCGCACCGAGGAATTCCCGCGCGCGACCAACAACAGCCTGACCACCAAGCGCGCCAGCGTGGGCCTGGAAGGCAGCTTCGAGACCGGCTCGCGCTTCTGGGACTGGAACGTGGGCTACATGTTCAACCGCAACGAGGGCGAGCGCCGCACGCTGCAGAGCATGTACCAGCCCAACGTCAACAAGGCGGTGGGCGCCTCCTTCATCGATGCCAACGGCGTGGCCCGCTGCGGCACCCCGGACAACGTGATCCAGGGCTGCGTGCCGTGGAACCCGCTGGCGCCGATGGGCAGCAACAGCCCCGGCTCGCTCAGCGGCGACCCGGCCGTGCGCGATTACCTGTTCCGCAGCTTCGTCGATGACATCCAGAGCACCACCAAGGTGGTCAGCGCCAACATCTCCGGCTCGCTGTTCAGCCTGCCGGCCGGCGACATCATGGCCGCGATGGGCGTGGAGCACCGCAGCGAGGAAGCCAGCTATACCCCGGACCTGATGGTGCAGAACGGCGAGATCGCCGGCACCAGCGGCCAGCCGACCCGCGGCGACTACACGCTGGACGAGGTCTACCTGGAACTGCAGGTGCCGCTGCTGGCCGACCTGCCGTTCGCACGCGAGCTGTCGCTGGACGTGGCCGGGCGCTATTCGGACTACGACAACTTCGGCGGCACCACCAACGGCAAGTTCGGCCTGAAGTGGAAGCCGGTCGACGACCTGCTGGTCCGCGCCACCTACGGCACCGGCTTCCGCGCGCCCACCGTGGATGACCTGTACGGCGGCACCGTGACCACCCGCGACCGCATCACCGACCCGTGCGACCGCTCGTTCGGCGCCGCCGCGCGCAATGCCGAAGTGGCCGCACGCTGCACCGCCGCCGGCCTGGGCGCCGGCTTCCGCCAGAAGACCGGCGACGGCGAACTGGCCAGCACCTCCGGCGTGCAGGCGGTGACCGACTTCACCTCCGGCTCCAACCCGGAACTGAAGCCCGAGACCGCCAAGACCTGGACGGTGGGCGTGGTCTACAGCCCGGACTTCGTCGCCGGCCTGGACCTGAGCCTGGACTGGTGGAAGATCCGCATCGACAACGTCATCGTCGGCGAGTCGGCCACCGACATCCTCAACCAGTGCTATGTGCAGGGCATCGCCTCGGCATGCTCGCGCTTCACCCGCTACACCTCCGGCAGCAACAAGGGCCAGGTCAGCGGCATGAACCGCTCGCTCAACAACGCCGGCTACCAGGAAACCGCCGGCTACGACCTCGGCGTGCGCTACCGCCTGCCGGAACTGGCCATCGGCCGCTTCGCGGTCAGCTGGAACACGACCTACGTCGACTACCTGTCGCGCAAGAGCGACAACGTGGACAGCACCCCGGTCGAGGAATTCACCGGCTGGGGCGGCAACTTCCGCGTGCGCTCCAACCTCAACCTCGACTGGCAATACGGCGACCTGGGCATCGGCTGGACCACGCGCTACTACTCGGGCATGAAGGAGAAGTGCTCGTACGACCTGGATGGCGGCCCGGAGTGCAACCTGCCGGACTTCCGTTCCCCGTACACCGACGTGCAGCCCAGCCGCAAGGTCGGCGCCAACACCTTCCATGACCTGCAGGTGCGCTACAGCCTGCCGTGGAACGGCACCGTGTCGCTGGGCGTGAACAACGTCTTCAAGCACGTCGGCCCGGTGATGTACAGCCAGCCCAACAGCAGCTTCACCTACTACGGCGGCTTCGACATCGGCCGCTTCATGTACATGAAGTACCAGCAGCGCTTCTGATCCCCGGATCCCGACCCGTTGCATCCGGCAAAGGCACCGCAAGGTGCCTTTGCTTTTTCCGGCGCGCGGCGCGAAACCAAACACCACACAACGGTCATGCGCCTGTCATCGACGCGCGGTAGAGCCGCCGCGGCGCAGCCGCTACCGTGGCGTCCTCCCCTTTCCGGATCTCCGCCATGCTGCGTTCGCTGGCGCTGGCCGGCGTCTGCGTGATGCTGGCCGGCTTCGCCCTGTCTTCGCCGATGCCACCGCTGTCGCTCAGCGCGCGCCTGGCCGCCCCCGGCGGCACCTCGCCGATGGTGCCCAGCGCGCGCATCGACGCCCTGCTCGCGCGCCTGCCGCACCGCCAGGGCAGGGTCGCCGGCAGCGGTGGCGTGGCCCTGCACTGGCTCGCCTTCGATCCCGGCGACTACCGCCTGCGCTACCGCTATCTCGGCCAGGGCGAGCGCTTCCCCGAGTTCTCGATGCAGGCCAGCGCGCCAGCGGCCGACGCGGCGCCGGCCGCACCGCGCGGCACGGTGATCCTGCTGCACGGCTGGATGATGGACGGCGGCTCGCTGCTGCCATGGGCGCTGCAGCTGGCGCAGGGCGGCTACCGCACCATCGCCCTGGACCTGCGCAACCATGGCCGCTCCGGGCAGGCGCCGTCCGGCTACGGCACGCGCGAGGGCGAGGATGTGGCCGCCGCGCTGCGTGCGCTCGATGCCCGCGGCGAGATCAGCGGCCCGGTGCACCTGCTCGGCGTGTCCTACGGCGCGGCCACCGCCATCTTCGCCGCGCGCGAGCTCGGCCCGCGGCTGCGCAGCGTGGTGGCGATGGAATCCTTCGACAACGCCGGCCAGGCGATCCGCGCGATGGTGCCGCACATGCTGTCGCGGCCGCCCGAGCGCCTGGGCGACTACCTCGCGCTGCCACTGGCCCGCTGGCAGTACGGCGGCAGCGGACTGGACGCGGCCATCGCCGCCGCCGACCGCCGGCTCGGCCTCGACCTGGACCGCGTGGACGTGGGCCAGGCGCTGGCGCAGGTGCCGGCATGCGTGCTGCTGGTGCACGGCCGCGACGATGCCCACATCCCGGTGGCGCAGGGCCGCGCCCTGGCCGCCGCCGCACCGCGGGCGCGTTACCTGGAACTGCAGGGCGAGGACCACCTGACCCTGCCGCTGCGGCTGGATCGCCTTGGCGGCGTGGTCCAGGACTGGTTCGCACGCGCCGGCAACGATGACGCGCCCTGCCCGCTGCCCGCCGCGCCCGGGCCAACGCGCATGGCGGCAACGACTCCGCCGGAGCGGCATCGATGATCGCGGCCGGTCGCGTGGCCGGCGCGTCGCGACCGGGGGGGCGCCTAGGCCGCGGCCGCCCGCTGGCGTGAGCGCGCGGCCGCGCGCACGCCGGCGACGGCGAACACCGCCAGCCCGGCCCAGATCAGGCCGAAGCCGACCAGCTGCGAGGATGCGAACGGTTCGTGCAGGACCAGCACGCCGATCAGGAACTGCAACGTCGGGCCGATGTACTGCAGCAGCCCGACCACCGACAGCGGGATGCGGCGCACGCCGTAGGCGAAGGCGATCAGCGGCACTGCGCTGACCACGCCCGCCATCACCAGCAGCGCATCGTTGCGCCAGCCCCAGCCGGAAATGAAGCCGCCGCCATGGCCGTTCTCGGCCCACAGCGCATAGGCCAGCGCCGGTGCCACCATGAACAGGCTTTCCACGCCCAGCCCGGTCACCGCCTCGACCACCACCAGCTTGCGCAGCAGTCCGTACAGGCCGAAGGTGATGGACAGGCCGATCGCGATCCACGGCGCGCGCCCGCTCTGCCAGGTCAGCCAGGCCACGCCCAGCGCCGCCAGCGCCACCGCCAGCCATTGCAGGCGGCCCAGGCGCTCGCGCAGCACCACCACGCCCAGCACCACGCTCAGCAGCGGGTTGATGAAATAGCCCAGGCTGGTCTCGACCACGTGGCCGGCATTCACCGCCCAGATGTACAGGCTCCAGTTGGCGCCGATCAGCAGGCTCGACAGGCCCAGCAGCCAGAACCGCCGCGGCGTGGCCCACACCTCGCGCAGCCAGCCCCAGCCGCGCACGAGGGCCAGGCCGCCGATCAGCAGCACCGCGCTCCAGATCACCCGGTGGGCGATGATCAGGAACGACGGCACCTCGATCAGCAAGCGCCAGTACAGCGGGAACAGGCCCCAGATGACGAACGCCAGGGTGGTGGCCAGCAGGCCGTTGCGGTGCTCGCGGGCGGGCGTCATGCGCGGCGCAGCCGGGCCAGGGTGATGACCACGACGCCGGCCAGGATCACCGCCATGGCGCCGATGTCGGCGGCGCTGAAGCGCTCGTGCGCGATCCACGCGCCCAGCGCCACCGCGATCACCGGGTTGACGTAGGCGTAGCTGCTGGCCAGCACCGGGCGCACGTTGTGCAGCAGCCACACGTAGGCGGTGAAGGCGACGATCGAACCGAACACGGTCAGGTAGCCCACCGCCAGCATGCCCTGCAGCGATGGCGGCCCGTCCACGCGCTCACCGCGCAGCAGGCCGGCCACCACCAGGATCGCGCCGCCGCACAGCATCTGTGCCGCGGCGGTCATGAACGGCGACGGCAGGTCGCGCCCGCGCGACCAGATCGAACCGGCGGCCCAGCCCAGCGGCGCCACCAGCAGGAACACCAGCCCGGCCGGCGTCGCGGTCAGGCTGCTGCCGGCGTTGAGCCACAGCACGCCGGCGAAACCGACCGCGATGCCCAGCCATTCGCCACCGGCCACTTTCTGTCCGCGGAATGCCGAGAACAGCGCCATCCACAACGGCACCGAGGCCACCGCCACCGCGGCCAGCCCGGACGACACGTCGCGCTCGGCCATCACCACCATGCCGTTGCCCAGGAACAACAGGCTGAAGCCCATCACCGCCAGGGTCGGCCACTGCGCGCGGGTCGGCGCGGGCACGCCGCGCCAGCGCAGCAGCGCGTACAGCACGCCGCCGGCGATCACGAAGCGGGTACCGGAAATCACCGACAGCGGTGGCATGCCGCCTTCCAGCGCCAGGTGGATGCCGAGATAGGTCGAGCCCCAGACCACGTACACGAGGAGCAGGGCCAGTACGACAAGGCCGCTCCGTGGAGCAGCCGACGTGGTGGGGGGCGCAGACATGGGACAGGTACCGCCATCCGGGGAATGCGGATTCTAGGGCACCGCGGCGCCGGCGATCAGCCCGAAAAACGGCATGCTGTATCCGCCGTGGCCGGCCCCGCGCATGCGTCACCCCAGCGGCCACCTTCCGGCATGCGCATTTCCGCCTCCGCACCCGTACCCGCGCACGGCCGCGCCGCGGCACTGCACGTTGCCACGCTCCACCGGCAACGCCGCCCGGCGGCATGCCGGCCTGCGGATCGAGACGCAACCGCCCCGCCCGCACGCATGCGCGGTGCATGCCGGCCGACCGCGCGTTCCGCCTCGCGGACGGAACCGCGAAGCACGCGATGGCACGCGCCGGGCGTGCCTGCGGTCAACGCCTGGCGGTGTCGCTCGCCTCGCGCGCGGCCTCGAACTCCGCGCCCGTGTCCCAGGCCGGCCAGTACCGGCTGTTGGCCAGCTCCAGGCCCAGGTCGTAGACCAGCAGCGTGTCGGCGGCCAGGCCGCGCGCATCCCACTGCGGCGACCACGCATCGCAGGCCTGGTGGTAGCAGCGGGCGAAATAGGCATCGCGCAGCGCGCGGCCGGCGGCGATGCCGCCGTCGCGCTTGTCCAGGCCGGCGCCGAGGGTGATCGCCGGCACGCCCTTGCGGGCGAAGGCGAAGTGGTCGGCGCGGTAGAAGAAGCCCGCCTCCAGGTTCGGGTCCGGCGACCAGCGGCGGCCACGTGCGCGGGCGACGCGGTCCACGTCCGCTTCCAGCGAAACGCGGCCCTTGCCCCAGGTGGCGATATCGGCGGTCTCGCCATCGGGACTGAACATCTCGATGTTCAGCACCGCGGCCGTGGTCTCCAGCGGCGCCAGCGGGTGCTCGGCGTAATAGCTGGCGCCCAGCAGTCCCTTCTCCTCGGCGGTCAGGGCGATGAAGTACAGCGTGCGCTGCGGGCGCGGGCCGGCGGCGAACACCCGCGCCAGTTCCAGCACCGAAGCCACGCCGGTGGCGTTGTCGATGGCGCCGTGGCGCACGCGCTCGCCGTTGGCGTCGGGCTGGCCGATGCCGAACGCATCCCAGTGCGCGGAGAAGATCACCGACTCGTCCGGGTGCGCGGCCCCTTCCAGCTTCGCCACCACGTTGCGGGTCACCACCGGCTCGCGCTTGATCCAGAAACTGGCCGACAGGCGGGCATCGCCCAGCGGCACCGGGCGGAAGTCCGCGCGCATCGCCTTGCGCTTCTCCGTCTCGAAATCCAGCCCGGCGGCGGCGAAGATCCGCTCGGCCAGCGTACGCTGCATCCAGCCGCGCAGCGGGGTGTGCAGCGCGCGCGCGTCGGCCTCGCTGCGCTGGATGTCGAACAGCGGCGAGGTGCCGGAGGCCTTCACCGTCGCCCACGGGTAGGCGGCCGGCGCGGTCTCGTGCACGATCAGCACGCCATCGGCGCCGCGCCGCGCGGCTTCCTCGAACTTGTAGGTCCAGCGGCCGTAGTAGGTCACCGCCTTGCCGTCGAACGCGCCGGGCGCGTCGGCCTCGAAGTCGGCGTCGTTGATCAGCACCACGGCGATCTTTCCGGCCAGGTCCACGTCCTTGTAGTCGTCCCAGTGCCGTTCCGGCGCGTGGATGCCGTAGCCGACGAACACCAGCGGCAGGTCCTGCCTGTCGACCACGTCCTGCGGACTCAGGCTCTGCAGGGTCACGTCCTGCCCGTTGACCAGCCGCGTGCGCTGCGTGCCCAGCTGCAGCCAGGCCTCGACCTCGCCGTCCACCTGCGCGCGCACCAGCGGCACTTCCTGCACCCAGCTGCCGTCCTTGCCGCCGGGCTGCAGCCCGGCCTTGCGGAACTGCTCGACCAGGTAGTCGACGGTGCGCTGCTCGCCGGCGGTGGCCGGCGCGCGGCCCTCGAATTCGTCCGACGCCAGCACCCGCACGTGCCGCGACAGCGCCTCCGGATCGATGCCGCCGCCAGGCAGGTCGTTGGCCGCACTGGCGATGCCGCCGACGAACAGGCAGGACGACAACAACAGCATGCGCATCGGGTTCACGGCGGTACCAACAACGGGGAAAGCCGCGATTTTACCCGCAGCAGCACAGCGTGGCGCGCAGGCGTGCGCTGCGGTTCACGCGCCGCCCACCCCGGGGCCCGGCGTCATCGAAGGCGCCGCCTGCCCGCCCTCGCCGCGTGCCGGGCTGCGCCCGCGGTCCAGCCAGCACGCCAGCCCCTGTGCGTTGAGCTCGATGTCCATGTCGAGCACGCGCAGCACGCCGGCGTCGTCGAGCCGGCAGCCATGCGCGCGGGCGCGCTCCAGGTACAGCGCGCCCAGCGCCGCCACCAGCGCATCGTGGCGGTCGCCGCGACCATCGCAGGCACGGGCGATGGCGGTCATCGCGTCGATCTGCACGTGCAGGTCGGCCGCCAGCCGCGTGGCGTCCTGCACGCGGCCATAATGGGTCAGGTACATCGCCTGCGGGGCCCGTGCCATCAGCCGCTCGATCGAGGCATGCAGGGCATCGGGCTCGAACTGCACCGGCGAGGTGGTGGGAATGATGAACGCCCCGCGGGCGCTGTCCAGCTCGCGGTAGGACAGACCGAACGTATCGCCGGTGAACCAGCTGCAGCTGGCCGCGTCCCAGACGCACAGGTGGTGGCGGGCATGACCCGGCGTATCGATGCATGACAGCTCGCGCCCGCCCAGGGAAAGGCGGTGGCCATCGGCGGCCACCACCACGCGCGCGGCCGCCACCGGCACGATCTGCCCGTAGCTGCGCGCCATTTCCTGCTCGCCATAGACCGCGGTGGCGCCGGCCACCAGCCGTGCCGGGTCGATCATGTGCGGCGCGCCGCGCGGGTGGACCAGCAGCCGTGCGTTGGGCAGTTGCCGCATCAGCGCACCGGCGCCGCCGGCGTGGTCCAGGTGGACGTGGGTCAGGATCACCCAGTCGATGGCGTCCACGCCGAGCCCGGCATCGGCGATGGCGCCCAGCAGGCGCGGCAGCGCGTGGCTGGTACCGCAGTCGATGAAGGCCCCGCGACCATTGCCGACCAACAGGTAGGCGGCATCGAAATGATCGCGCTGGAAGGCGGTGTCGATGACATGGATATCGTGTTCGGCACGCATGCGCTGGCTCCCGGGATGCACACCCGATGCTGTCACCGGCATGGCCTGCACGGCAATACGGCTTTCGTCGCGCCGGAACCCGCGGATCGCGACCGTCGTCGCGCCCGCGGCCACGTCATGTCAGGCGCGGTACAGCACGCGCGGCCGCAGCAGCAGCGCCAGCACCATCATCGCCAGGAATCCGCCATAGGCGTAGAGCACCGCCAGGATCTGCCGCCACAGGCTGTCCGCGTCGACCTCGGCCGCGCCGATGCGGTACCCCCAATGCATGAAGCCGATGCTGACCAGCAGCGCCAGCAGCAGCATCGCGGCGTCGTACACGGTGCGCGCGCGGTGCCGCGGTTGCCGCGGGAACCACCAGTACAGCGCGGCCACCACCGCGAACCAGGGCAGGAACAGCAACAACGACAACCAGGCCATCGTCAGCTCCATGTTGGGCGCGCACCGGCATGGCGCGCGCCGTGGCAGACAGCGCAGCTGCGCCGTATCAGTCCGCTTCGCGCAGCTGGCGCAATGCCGCCAGCACCGCGTCGACATCGGCCTCCAGGCGGAACAACCCGCTCTGCAGCGCGTCGCCCTGCTCGGCCTGCTTGAGCACGGCGATCAACTGGCCGGCGTCGCGCGGCGAATCGAAGCCTTCGCTCTGCACCAGCAGCGTGCCCTCGCCGTCGAGCAGCTTGAAGTAGAAACGGCCATCCTTCTCGCGGTACTGCTTGAACAGCGGCAGCGCGGCCTTGGCCGCGGCCACGGCCTTCGGCGCGTCGCCGGCGCTGGACAGGTCGCGCAGGCCCACGGCGTGGCGCAGCTCCTTCAGCAGCGGGATGGCGAACTGCTCGCGCAGCTGCTGCCCGCGCCTGCGCAGGATCGCCTCGATCTTCTCCGGCTCGGCCATCAGCGCGTTGTAGCGCTCGCGCAGCGGCGCCAGCTCGCTGTCGATGCGCTCGAACAGCTGCTGCTTGGCATCGCCCCAGCCGATGCCGGCGGCAAACGCCGCGGCGAACGCGGCGGTCTGCTCCGCGGTCGCGAAGGCCTGGTACATCTGGAACAGCGCCGAGCCCTCGGTGTCCTTCGGCTCGCCGGGCGCGCGCGAGTCGGTGACGATGGAGAACACCAGCTTCTTCAGCTCCTCGCGCGGGGCGAACAGCGGGATGGTGTTGTGGTAGCTCTTGCTCATCTTGCGGCCGTCCAGGCCGGCCAGGGTCGCCACCTGCTCGTCGATGATCACTTCCGGCAGGGTGAAATACTCCTTGCCGTAGATGTGGTTGAAGCGCTGGGCGAAATCGCGCGCCATCTCGATGTGCTGGATCTGGTCGCGGCCGACCGGCACCTTGTCGGCATTGAAGATCAGGATGTCGGCGGCCATCAGCACCGGGTACATGAACAGCCCGGCGGTGATGCCGGCATCGTCGTCCAGCTGTTCCTCGCGGTTCTTGTCCACCGCCGCCTTGTAGGCGTGGGCGCGGTTGAGGATGCCCTTGCCGGCGACCACGGTCAGGAACCACATCAGCTCGGTGGTTTCCGGGATGTCGCTCTGCCGGTAGAACCACACCGTGTCCGGGTCCAGGCCGCAGGCAAGCCAGCTGGCGGCGATCTCCAGGGTCGAGCGCTGGGTGCGCCCGGGCTCCTGCGACTTGATCAGGCTGTGCAGGTCGGCCAGGAAGAAGAAGCTCTCGATCCCGGGCGCGCGGCTGGCCGCGACGGCCGGGCGGATGGCGCCGACGTAGTTGCCCAGGTGGGGAGTGCCGGAGGGGGTGATGCCGGTAAGGACGCGGGTAGTCATGAACGCAGACGTGACGGACGGATTAACCGGCCCAGTGTAACCGCCGCGCGCCAACCCCGCCGCCCGCATCCATCCGTTCATGGCCCCGTCCCCCGCCACGGAGCCCGCCATGTACCGCCTCCTCGCCTGCCTGCTGACCCTCCCGGCCCTGTGCGGCTTCCGCCCGGCGCCGCCCGTTCCGCCCACGCCGGTGGCGTTGTCGCTGGTCGACCGCGACAGCGGCGATGAAGCCACGCCGTACCTGCATCGCGGCCAGCAGTGGGTCGCCGGCACCCCGGGCCACCGCTATGCCGTGCGCCTGCGCAATCTCAGTGGCGAGCGCGTGCTGGTGGTGCTGTCGGTGGACGGGATCAACGCCATCAGCGGCCAGACCGCGGCGCCGGACCAGGCCGGCTACGTGCTCGAACCTTGGCAGGAGAGCGACATCACCGGCTGGCGCAAGTCGTCCGCGGAGGTGGCGCAGTTCGTGTTCACCGACCCGGGCGACAGCTATGCCAGCCGCACCGGCCGCCCGGCCAACGTGGGCGTGGTCGGCATCGCCGTGTTCGGCGAGGCGCGGCCGCTGTCGATCGCCCAGGCACTGGCGCCGCGGCCGGCGCCACTGCGCGCGCAGGAGGCAGGCGCCGACCGCGCGATGGACGCATCGGCAGCGCGGGCCGCGGGCGCCGAGCGCCAGCAACTGGGCACCGGCCATGGCGGGCGCGAGGCATCGGCCAGCCGCGCCACCGGCTTCGAGCGCGCCAGCCGCGCGCCGGTACAGGTCAGCCGGATCCGCTACGACACCCGTTCGCGCCTGGCGGCGATGGGCATCATGCCGGGCCAGCGCAGCGACCCCGCGCCGCGCGCGTTCCCGGGCGGCTTCGTACCCGATCCGCCGCCGCGTTGGCGCTGATGGCGCAGACACCAGACGGGCCGCATGATGCGGCCCGTCCGGATACAGCACAGGGGGAGGGAGCCTGCTGGCTCAGTGCCAGTCCGGATGATCCCGGTGCAGCGCGTCCTGGAAATCGCGCACTTCCTTCTCGGCGCGATCCTTAGCCCAGCCATAGCGCTCCTGCAGGCGCCCGGCGAGGTACTGCGCATTGCCTTCGGCCACCTTGAAATCGTCGTCGGTCAGGTCGCCCCACTTGGCCTGCGCCTTGCCCTTGAGCTGGCTCCACTTGCCGGAAATGATGTCTTTGTTCATGCGTGTCTCCTTTCGGGGGAATGGCGGCAGCTCCGCCGCACGAACAGCATGCCGGTGCGGATGTTGGCAGGACATCGACGATTTGTGTGCAGGCGACGACGTTCTTGAACGGCGCTTCAGCTTGCACCGGTCGCGACAACGAAAAAGGCCGGCATCTCGCCGGCCTCTTCCGCGTCTGCCAGTCGCCGCGCATCAGCGCTTGGCTGCGTCCTCCACCTTCTCGCCGGCCTTCTGCACGTCCTTGCCGGCACCGGCGACGGTGTTGCAGCCGGACAGCACCGCGATCGAGAACAACGACAGCATCATCAGGGCAACCGTGCGCTTCATGTCTATCTCCTGTGTGGCTCTTGGATGGCGCTTCAATGGCGCGGCCCGCGGCGGGCCGCGGCGGGGATCAACACTTGCCGTCGCTGCAGTCGTGGGCCTTGTGTTCGACCTTCTCGCCGGCCTTCTGCATGTCCTTGCCGGCGCCGGCCACGGTGTTGCAGGCGCTGAGCATCCCCGCCGAAAACACCCCCAGCAGGGCCAGCATCAGTACTCGCTTCATCAGGTTTCTCCTCTGCTCGACTGGCGGCCGCCGGGTGGCGAGGCCGCGTGTGGAGAGGAATCTGGCGGCATTCACGTGCAGCGGGCGTGAACGCCGCCGGCGCAGGTTCAGCGACGTGCTGCGGCCGTCAATCGCGCATCAGGGTGGATTTGCCGAACAGGCTTTCGACCAGGTCCACCGCCAGCTTGGCGGTGCGGTTGCGGCGATCCAGCAGCGGATTGAGCTCGACGATGTCCAGCGAGCCCATCAGCCCGGTGTCGGCGATCATCTCCATCACCAGCTGCGCCTCGCGGTAGTTGACCCCGCCCGGCACCGTGGTGCCCACGCCCGGGGCGATGCTCGGGTCGAGGAAGTCCACGTCGAAACTGACGTGCAGGTGGGTATTGGCGTCGATGCCTTCGAGCGCGGCCTCCATGGCCCGCTTCATGCCGCTCTCGTCGATGTAGCGCATGTCGTACACATCCACCTGGTGCTGCTTGATCAGGCGCTTCTCGTCCTGGTCCACCGAGCGGATGCCGATCTGCCGCACCTGCTGCGGCGAGATCGCCGGCGCGTCGCCGCCGAGCCGGGTCAGCGCGTCCGGGCCGAGCCCGCACAGGCACGCCACCGGCATGCCGTGGATGTTGCCCGAAGGGGTGACTTCGGAGGTGTTGAAATCCGAATGTGCGTCCAGCCACAGCACCCGCAGCTGCTTGCCCTGCTCGCGGCACCAGCGCGCCACCGCGGTGATCGAGCCGATGCCCAGGCAGTGGTCGCCGCCCAGCATGATCGGCAGGCGGCCATCGCCCAGCTCGACCAGGGTCGCCTCCATCAGCGCATGGTTCCACGCGACCACTTCATCCAGGTGCCGGTAGCCGTCCACCGGCCCGGTCCACGGGTTGCGCGGCCCCTGCAGGTTGCCGATGTCGCGCACGTCCACGCCACGGCCGGCCAGCGCCTCGGGCAGGCCGGCGATGCGCAGCGCCTCCGGTCCCAGGCGCGCGCCGCGGTGGCCGGCACCGACGTCGGTGGGCACGCCGATCAGCGAAACGGGACGATGAGTGGCCATGATTCCTCCGGAGCAAAGCGGTGCAGTCTAGCGAGCGCAGGTTACAGCCGCCCGCGGCAACGCAGCAGCGCGCTTCCTCACGCCGGGCAAACACCCCCGCTTGGCAGCCCCGTGCACGCGGCGGGCCCGGGCACCGCAACCCACTCCAGGCAAGGCGCAGGGCGACGGTTGACGCACGTCAAGGACAAGCCGACGGCGCCTGCTAGGCTGCCGCAATGGCCACTCCGTCCCCCCTGTTCGACCCCGAGCTGCTGCGGCGCTACGACGCACCTGGGCCGCGCTATACCTCCTATCCGACCGCCCCGCAGTTCACCCCCGGGTTCCAGGAGGCCGACCTTGTCGAGATGGCGGCAACCAGCAACGGCGACCCGATCCCGCGCCCCCTGTCGCTGTACCTGCACATCCCGTTCTGCGCCAGCCCCTGCTTCTATTGCGGCTGCAACCGCATCATCACCCGCGACACCGCGCGCGGCGCCGCCTACCTGACCCGGCTGTACCGCGAGATGGCGATGATGTCCGCGCTGTTCGACCGCGACCGCGACGTCGAGCAGGTCCACTTCGGTGGCGGCACCCCCAACTTCCTCACCCCGGCGCAGATCGCCGAGGCCATGGACGTGCTGCGCCGGCATTTCTCCTTCGCCCCGGCCGCGCGCCTGGACTGCTCCATCGAGCTGGACCCGCGCTTCATCAGCCCCGGGCAGATCGGCGAACTGGCCGCGGCCGGCTTCAACCGCGCCAGCCTCGGCGTGCAGGACTTCGACCCCGAGGTGCAGCGCGCGGTCAACCGCATCCAGAGCGTGGAGCAGACCCTGGCGATCATCGACGCCTGCCGCCAGCATGGCCTGCGCTCGGTCAACGTGGACCTGATCTACGGCCTGCCACGGCAGACCCTGGAAGGCTTCTCGCGCACCCTGGACATCACCCTGCAGGCGCGCCCGGAGCGGCTGGCGATCTACGGCTATGCGCACCTGCCGTCGATGTTCCGCCCGCAGCAGCGCATCGACGCCAGCGAACTGCCCGCGCCGGAAGCCAAGCTCGCGCTGCTGCAGTGCGCGATCGACAAGCTCGGCCAGGCCGGCTACGTCTACATCGGCATGGACCACTTCGCCCTGCCCGACGACAGCCTGGCCGTGGCCCAGCGCAACGGCAGCCTGCACCGCAACTTCATGGGCTACACCACCCACGCCGAGAGCGACCTGATCGGCCTGGGCGTTAGCGCCATCAGCCATATCGGCCCCAGCTTCAGCCAGAACCCGCGCGACCTCGGCAGCTGGGAGCAGGCCATCGACCGCGGCCACCTGCCGGTATGGCGCGGCCTGCGCCTGGAGGAGGACGACGTGATCCGCGCCGATGTGATCCAGCGCCTGATGTGCCATGGCACCCTGGATTTCCGCGACATCGAGCAGCGGCATGTGATCGACTTCCCAACTTACTTCGCCACGGCGCTGGAGCGCCTGCAGGCACTGCAGGAGGACGGGCTGGTGGAGCTTTCCGCCGACGGTCTGGCGGCCACCTCGCGGGGACGGCTGCTGTTGCGTATCATCGCCATGTGCTTCGACCGCCACCTGCCCACCGCCGCCGCAGCGACACCGTGCTTCTCGCGTACGGTGTAACCCCGACGGGAGTGCCCGAATGAGTTCCCCGCTGGTCTTCCCGCGCACCGATGCGCGCATCGTCGCCGACGACGGCGACGCCCTGACGTTCTGTTCCACCTGCGCGTTTTCGCAGGCATGCCTGTCCGAAGGCATGGACAAGGGCGCGCTGGCCGACCTGCACGTGCTGGTCGAACACGTCGGTCCGCTGCGTGCCGGCGAGCACGTGTTCCGCGAGGGCGACTCGTTCAGCGCGATCGCCGCGGTCCGCGCCGGCACGGTCAAGACCTACCAGACCGACCGCAATGGCCACGAGCAGGTACTGGGTTTCCACCTGCCGGGCGAGGTGATCGGCCTGAATGCGATCCACGGCGACCGCTACCCGTGCAACGCGGTAGCGCTGGATACGGTGATGCTGTGCCGCTTCTCGTTCCCGCGCATCGCCCTGCTGGCCACGCGCCTGCCCAACCTGCAGCAGCACCTGTTCAAGCTGATGAGCCGCGACATCGGCGTGGCGTCGCTGTTCGCGCGCGACAACAGCGCCGACGAGCGCATGGCGGCGTTCCTGATCGGCCTGTCGCGGCGCCTGGCCGCGCGCGGCTTCTCGCCGCGCCGGTTCCAGCTGACCATGGCCCGCACCGATATCGCCAACTACCTGCGGCAGGCGCCGGAGACGGTGAGCCGGGTGCTGCGCCGCTTCGAGCAGGAAGGGCTGCTGCACATCAAGCAGCGCGACGTGGAGATCCTCGACCTGCCGCGCCTGGAGGCAATGGCGCTGACGGTCCTGCGCGACTGAGTCCGCTGGCGGCGCGTTTCAGTAAAACCCCGCTCCCCGGAGCCCGCCGCCGCGCGGGCGCTCGCCTGTCTACGCCATCGCGGGTGCGACAACGGTGATCCTGCCCGGCATTCGCCGCGCGGGCCTGCTTGCGCCGCGCCGCGCAGGTGCCGGTGCCGGTGCCGGAGCAATGAACCCGAAGACAGCGCGGGACGATGCACGCCGCTCTTCCATGCAACAACAACGAACCGGAAGGCGCAGACGCGCGGCTTCGCCGCGGTGAGCGGGCGGGTGCCACCAGGCAACTGCCGCGTGCCGCTCTGCCTCGCCGTCGGCACCCGTAGTAGGTGGCGGCTGGCGGCTGGCGGCTGGCGGCTGGCGGCTGGCGGCACGTCGTACCGTGGCTGCGGAGTCGCGCGTGACCCCGCATTGTGCTGCGAACGGGGGCATCGCGCGCCCGGCGGCTCCCCGTGCACGCGAAGGAACAGGCATTCCGTTCCAGCCGACAGCACCAAATCCCCTGTTCGCGTGAGCGGTCATCGCGGCGGCGTGGGTTTGCCTGTACAGCCCGGACGACAGCAGAAGCAGGATCAGGAATTCCATCATTGGGCAGGTGACGGATCACCCTGATCCGCCATACGGTTTCGAAAGACGTGTCCGTACGCGTGCGGAGTGCATTGGACACGGACAGGCACGGACCCGCACGCGAACGGTCGGGCTGCGTGCGCCGGCTCCCTGCGCGGGTCGCGCGGCGCGTGCACGGCGTACACCCCGCGTCACCCGGACGCGTGCTCCACGTCGCCCTTCGGCGGCTGCGCTGCCCGGCTCGATGCGCCGTCGCGGGACGCCGCGGGACGCCGGAAACACGCCGGGAAATGCGCGCTCACGGCACCCGCATGAAGCCCTGTCCGGGGCGCCCCGATGCAATCGCCGCGGTGCTTGACCTGCGTCATGGAGCCCCCTGGCGGCCACGCCGATGATGCGCCGGTATCCTCAGGAGAGCCGCAACATGAATTCCACACGCAAGCTATGGGTAGGGTTGGCGGCCCTGCTCATCGCCTCGTTCGCCGTCCTGCTATGGGTCGGCAGCGAGGTCCATCGCCAGGCGCCCCCTCTGCCCGAAAAGGTCGTGACCGAGGACGGCCGGGTCATCTTCACCCGCAAGGACATCGAGACCGGCCGCCAGGTCTGGCAATCGATCGGTGGCCAGCAGCTGGGCTCGATCTGGGGCCACGGCGGCTACGTCGCCCCGGACTGGGGCGCGGACTGGCTGCACCGCGAAGCCGAGGCCGTGCTGGACATCTGGGCCCGGCGCGAGGCCGGCGCCGAGAGCTACAAGCAGCTCGACGCCGCCACCCAGGCCGCCTACGCCAAGCGCGTGCAGACCCTGCTGCGGCCCAACACCTACGACGCCGTGGACGGCGCGATCATCGTCGACAACGACCGCGCCGCGGCGATCGCCACGGTGGCAGCGCACTACGAGAGCCTGTTCTCGGCCGATCCGGCCACCGGCGAGCTGCGCGAAGCCTATGCCATGCGCAACGACACGGTGTCCGACGCCGGGCATCGCCGCCAGCTGACCGCCTTCTACTGGTGGGCGGCATGGGCGTCGGTGACCGAACGTCCCGGCTCGGATATCACCTACACCGCCAACTGGCCGGCCGACAGCCTGGTCGGCAACACCGCGCCGCCGAGCGCCTTCATCTGGACGGTGTTCAGCGTGCTGTTCCTGATCGCCGGCATCGCCCTGCTCGGCTGGCACTACGCGGTCAACCACGGCGATGAAATGGCCCCGGTGCTGCCGAAGACCGACCCGCTGGCCGCGATCAAGGTAACCCCGTCGATGCGCGCCACCGCCAAGTATTTCTGGGTGGTGATCGCACTGTTCCTCACCCAGATCCTGCTCGGCGCCATCACCGCGCACTACCAGGTCGAAGGCCAGCAGGCCTACGGCTTCGCCATCGCCGATGTGCTGCCGTACTCGCTCACCCGCACCTGGCACACGCAGCTGGCGGTGTTGTGGATCGCCACCGCGTGGCTGGGCATGGGCCTGTACATCGCACCGGCCATCTCCGGCCACGAGCCGAAGTTCCAGCGGCTGGGGGTGAACTTCCTGTGGATCTGCCTGATCGTGATCGTGGTCGGCTCGTTCGCCGGGCAGTGGTTCGCGGTCATGCAGAAGCTGGGCCTGAAGCACAACTTCTGGTTCGGCCACCAGGGCTGGGAATACGTGGACCTGGGCCGCTTCTGGCAGTGGTTCCTGTTCATCGGCCTGGTGCTGTGGCTGACCCTGGTCGGCCGTGCGCTGTGGCCGGCGATCAGGAACGGCGGCGAGTCCAGGTCGATCGTCAGCCTGCTGTTCCTGTCGGTGGTCGCCATCGGCCTGTTCTATGCGGCCGGCCTGATGTGGGGCGAGCATACGCACCTGTCGATGGTCGAGTACTGGCGCTGGTGGGTGGTGCACCTGTGGGTGGAAGGCTTCTTCGAGGTCTTCGCGGTGGCGGTCATCGCCTTCCTGTTCACCCGCCTGGGCATGCTGCAGGTGAAGTCGGCCACCGTGGCCGTGCTGTTCGCCACCATCGTGTTCATGGCCGGCGGCGTGCTCGGCACCCTGCACCACCTGTACTTCACCGGCACACCGACCGCGGTGATCGCGCTGGGCGCCAGCTTCAGCGCGCTGGAAGTGGTGCCGCTGGCCTACGTGGGCTTCGAGGCGTACCACAACTACCGCATGGGCAAGGCCACGCCGTGGATGGCCAAGTACAAGTGGCCGATCCTGTTCTTCATCGCGGTCTCGTTCTGGAACCTGGTCGGTGCCGGCCTGTTCGGCTTCCTGATCAACCCGCCGCTGTCGCTGTACTACATGCAGGGCCTGAACCTGACCCCGACCCACGGCCACACCGCGCTGTTCGGCGTGTACGGCATGCTCGGCATCGGCCTGATGCTGTTCTGCCTGCGTGGGCTCAAGCCGGACGTGGTGTGGAACGAGAAGCTGCTCAAGGCCAGCTTCTGGGCACTGAACCTGGGCCTGGCCGGCATGGCCGCGTTCACGCTGCTGCCGCTGGGCATCCTGCAGCTCAGCGCCGCGCTCAAGCACGGCTACTGGTATGCGCGCTCGGCCGAGTTCATGCAGCAGCCGATCGTGGACATGCTGGTGTGGATGCGCGTCCCGGCCGATACGCTGTTCAGCGTCGGCGCGCTGGCGCTGGCCTGGTTCGTGTTCCGCCTGTGGGTGGCGCCGCGCAAGGCGGCGGCACTGCCGGTGGGCGAGGCCGACCAGGCCTGAGCCGACGCACCACGTGATGTAACCGGGGAAGAGCCGCGCAAGCGGCTCTTCCTTTTTGTGCACGGCGATCCGGAAGTCTGTCGTTGCCGCCGTGATCCTTCCTTTCCGCTTTCCGCTTTCCGCTTTCCGCTTTTCGCTTTTCGCTTTTCGCTTTTCGCTTTCGACTTTCGGCTCCGTCGCTGCGGAAGGGCGCGGAAGTCAACGCCAGGAGCAGAAGCCGGGCCTCCCCCGGCAACGGCAACGACAGCCGCCTCCCGGCCCGCGACCACCCCCAAACCTGACCCACGTCAAGGCACCATCCGCCCCCCGGTAGCAAGCTGCGCCCATGGAAAACCACGCCCCGCCGCCGCCCCGCCTGTCTCCCGCCTGGCTCGGCCATGCACCGCACCGGCTGATGTTCTTCGTCGGCGCCGGCAACGTCCTGCTGGCGATGGCGTGGTGGGCATTGTGGCTGGCGGCGGCGCGCTGGGGCGGCTGGACGATGCCCGAGATGGCGATACCCGCCGGCTGGCTGCATGCCTTCGTGATGCAGTACCTGGTGCTGCCCAGCTTCATCTTCGGCTTCCTGCTGACCGTGTTCCCGCGCTGGATGGGCCTGCGCGAGCTGGAACGCTGGCGCTATGTGCCGGTAGGCCTGGGCCTGATGGGCGGGCAGCTGGCCATCCTGCTCGGCGCGGCGGGATGGCAGGCGGGGCTGACCGTGGGCCTGTGGATGGCGCTGGCCGGCTGGACCTCGGCGCTGTTCACCCTGGGCCGCCTGCTGGCCGACGAGAAGGGCCGCACCTGGCACGCACGCTCATGCTTCGCCGGGCTGGTGCTGGGCTGGCTGGGGCTGGCGATGTTCATCGCCTTCGTGCTCGGCGCCTCGCCCGCCTGGGCCTTCGCCAGCATCAAGATCGGCGGCATGGGCCTGCTGTTGCCGGTGTACGTGACCGTGGCGCACCGCATGTTCCCGTTCTTCGCCAGCAACATCGTGCCGGGCTATCAGCCGTGGCGGCCGCTGCCGTGGCTGGGTGCGGTATGGGCGCTGCTGCTGGTGCACCTCGGGCTGGAGCTGGTGCACGGCTATGCCTGGCTGTGGCTGGCCGATGCGCCGCTGCTGCTGCTGACCGGCTGGGCGGTTTGGCGCTGGTGGCCGCGGCGGCGCATGCCCGGCCTGCTGGCGGTGCTGTTCGTCGGCACCGCATGGCTGCCGGTGACCTTCGCGCTGTACCTGGTGCAGAGCGTGACGTACCTGGCGAGCGGCGATTTCATCCTCGGCCGCGCACCGATGCATGCGCTGTTCATCGGCTTCTTCGGCAGCCTGCTGGTGGCGATGGTGACGCGGGTGACCCAGGGCCACTCCGGGCGGCCGCTGGTGATGCCGAAGGTGGCATGGTTCGCGTTCGGCCTGCTTCAGGTGGTGGCGGTGATGCGCATCGTCGCCGACATCGCGCCCGACGCGCTGGCGTGGCAGGCCGCGGCCGCCTTCGGCTGGCTGCTGGCGCTGGCGCCGTGGGTCACGCGCATCGGCCGGATCTACCTGGCACCGCGTGCGGACGGGCGCCCCGGATGAGCGCGATGCTGGTCTTCTACCCGGACATCAAGCTTGTCCATATCAGCGCCGCGATGAGCAGCGGCACCCTGTTCGCGCTGCGCGCACTGGCGCTGATGGCCGGCATGCGCTGGCCGCGGCTGGCCGCGGTGCGCTACCTGAGCTACACCATCGACACCGTGCTGCTGACCGCGGCGATGATGCTGCTGACCCTGCTGCCTTCGGCCCTGTTCGCCAACGGCTGGCTGTGGACCAAGCTCGTCTTCCTGGTGGCCTATGTCGGGCTGGGCATGGCCGCGTTCCGGCGTGGACGCAACGCGCGCGCGCGCGCCGTGCTGGTGACCGCGGCGGCACTGTGCTTCCTGCAGATCTACGGCATCGCGCGGACGCATCACCCGCTGGGCTGGCTGCTGTGGCTGGGCGGTTGAACCCGGTGACGGCACCGCGCCTGGACCTGCGCGGCCTGCCGGCTCCGCAGCCGATGGAGCACATCATCGCCTGCCTGCACACGCTGCCGCCGGGACAACGGCTGGTGGCGCTGACGCCGATGTATCCCGCGCCACTGCTGCCGATGCTCGAGCAGATGGGCTTCGCCTGGAATGCGCAGACCACCGCGGACGGCGCCTGCCTGGTGGTCTGCCACGCAGCCGACCGGCACCTTCTGGACGCGCCGCCGGCACCATGAGCGGCCTGGCATTCGCCCAGGCGCCGCCGCCGTCGCACCCGCTGCGCTTCCTCGCCAGCTCGCTGCTCTGGGGCGCACTGGCCGGCGCCTGGCTGCTGGCCGGGGGCGACGCCCTGCTGCTGTCCGTGCATGCACCGGCCACCATCGCGCTGGTGCACGTGTTCACCCTGGGCCTGCTGGGCAACGCGATGCTCGGCAGCCTGGTGCAGTTCCTGCCGGTGGCCGCAGCCAGTCCGCTGCCGCTGGCGCGCGGCATCGCACCGCTGCATGCCACGTTCAACCTGGGCGTGATGTTGCTGCTGCCGGCGATCGCCATGCATTCGATCCTGTGCGGCATGCTCGCGGCGCCCCTGCTGCTGAGCACGCTGGCACTGTCAGCAGGCGCGGTACTGGTCGCGGTGGTGCGCGGCAGCGGTGCACGCGCGGTGCGTATCGGCATCGGCCTGGCCGCGGCGTCCCTGCTGGCGGCGCTCGTGCTGGGCGCCGCGCTGCTGTCGATGCGGCTGGGGTGGCTGGCTCCGGCCAGGCCGCTGACCGCTGCGCACGCCGGATTCGGCCTGCTGGGCTGGGTGCTGGGACTGCTGGCCGCGGTGGGCAGCATGGTCATGCCGATGCTGCAGGGCGTGCGTTGCATCGCGCCGGCATGGCTGTGGGCGTGGCTGGTCCTGCTGGCCGGGGTGATGCTGGCTGCGGCGGCCGATGGCCTCGGCGCCACGCTGCCCGCGGCAGCGGCGCGCACCCTGGCCACATTGCCGTTGCTGCTGTTCGCCACCACGGTGATCGTGCTGCAACTGCGCGCGCCGCATCGCCGCGGTACCGTGCTGCGGCGGTTCTGGGCGCTGGGTGGCGTGGCGCTCGGCTGCGGCGCATTGGCGATGTGGCTGCCGGGCCGGGGCGTGCTTGCCGGCGCGCTGGTGGTGGCGGTGGGCTTTCCCGCACTGGTGCTGGGCATGGCGATGGAAATCGCCGGGTTCCTCGCCTGGATCGAGCTGCGCCGGCGCATGCCGCGTGGTACCCGCGTCCCCGGCGTCGGCAGCCTGTTCGACGAGCGGCACAAGCGGCGGGTGTGGTGGCTGCATGCGGCCGCGTCGCTGTCGCTGGCCGTGGCCTGCGTGCTGCCGGGACTGGCGCGTGTCGCCGGCGCCCTGCTGGTGATGGCATGGCTGGGCGCCGCCCATGCGCTATGGCGCTGCTGGCGTTCGGCATCGACCTGGCAGGCCTGAGCGCCGCGTTGGCGGGACTGCATGGAGGCGCGATCGGCCGGGCTTTTGACCTTGGTCAAGTCGCGTGTGATTGGGCCGATTTCGCGGCTTTCCGACGGGGCTGGATTGATCCGGATCAACGCTGCGGGGCAGTCCGCGCCGGGAACATGGACCCATCGGCCTGAGGCCATTCACGGGGTAACAACATGAAGCGCCTGCACCACCCATTCGCCGCCTGCGCACTCGCCGGCGCCATCGCCGCCGCCTTCGCCGGCAATGCCTTCGCAGCAAAGAAAGACGTCGCCGACGCACCGCTGGAAACGATCCAGGCCGTGCTGACCGCGCCGCCGTTCGCACCGCCACCGATCACCCGCAAGACGCCGGCCCATGTCGTCGTCGACCTGGAAATGGTCGAGAAGGACATGCGCATGGCCGATGGCGTGACCTACAACTACTGGACCTTCGGTGGCACGGTGCCGGGCAGCTTCATCCGCGTACGCAAGGGCGATACGGTGGAGTTCAAGCTGAAGAACCACCACAGCTCGCACTTCTCGCACAACATCGACCTGCATGCGGTCACCGGCCAGGGCGGTGGTGCCGAGGCCACGTTCACGCTGCCGGGCAAGGAGACGCAGTTCACCTTCAAGGCGCTCAATCCGGGCCTGTACATCTACCACTGCGCGATGGCGCCGGTGGGCATGCACATCGCCAACGGCATGTACGGCCTGATCCTGGTCGAGCCGGAGGAAGGCATGGAGCCGGTGGACAAGGAGTTCTACGTGGTGCAGGGCGACTTCTACACCGAAGGCGCGCACGGTGAGCCGGGCCTGCAGCCCTTCAGCCTGGAGAAGGCCATCGAGGAACACCCGACCTACGTGGTGTTCAACGGTTCGGTCGATTCGCTGCAGGGCGACAAGGCGCTGACCGCCAAGGCCGGCGAGAAGATCCGCATCTTCGTCGGCAACGGCGGCCCGAACCTGGTGTCGAGCTTCCACGTCATCGGCGAGATCTTCGACAAGGTCTACACCGAGGGCGGCTCGAAGTACCAGGAGAACGTGCAGACCACGCTGGTCCCGGCCGGTGGTTCGGCTATCGTCGAGTTCAAGGCCGACGTGCCCGGCAACTTCGTGCTGGTCGACCACAGCATCTTCCGCACCTTCCACAAGGGCTCGCTGGGCATCCTCAAGGTCGAGGGCGAGAAGAACCCGGAGATCTACACCGGCCAGCAGCACGACATCGACTACAAGGAAGGCGTGCCGCAGGGCAGCCAGCACAAGTAAGCAGGGCCACGCACATGGAACGGACGCTCTTCCTGGTGTTGCTCCTGGCATCGGCCACCGCCGCTGCCGTGGAGGCCGATGACGGCTACCGCAACGTTGCCGGCGGTCCGTTCCGTTCCTCCGTGCGGTTCGAGGAAACCTCCGCCACGCGCGTCGTGGTGGACTTCTCGCTGATGGCACGCCCGGTCAGCAACGCGCAGTTCGCCGCATTCCTGGCGCGCAACCCGCAGTGGCGGCGCGACCAGGTTCCAGCGGTGTTCTCCAGTCCCGGCTACCTCGGCCACTGGGCGCACCCGGATGCGCCCGGCGACGCGCTCGACCCACAGGCGCCGGTCACCCACGTGAACTGGTACGCAGCCGACGCCTATTGCCGTGCCGACCAGGCGCGCCTGCCGACTTTCCTCGAATGGGAGTACGCGGCGGCCGCCGACGCCACCCGCGCTGACGCGCGTGGCGACCGCGCCTGGCGCCTGCGCCAGGTCAACGACGGAACCCCACGCGCCCCCGATGCCGCCGCCGGCGCACCGGCCAACGTCCATGGCATCCATGCCCTGCACGGCGCGCACTGGGAGTGGAGCGAGGATTTCGCCTCGCTGCTGGCCGGCGGCGACCGCCGTGGCCAGGCCGATGGCGATGCGCTGCGCTATTGCGGCGCCAGCGCCATGGCTTTCAACGATCCGGGCGACTACGGCGTGGTCAAGCGCTTCGTGTTGCTGTCGGCGCTTCAACCCGGGGCCACCCTGGGCAATCTCGGTTTCCGCTGCGCAAGGAGCCAGCCATGAACAGACCCATCGCATTCCTGCTGCTCGGCCTGGCGCTGGGCGTGTCGCCCGTGCTCAACGCCGCCGACGCGCCGGTTGCGCCGGCGGCCAGCCTGCCCGGCCAGTCGCTGTACCACCTGCAGGTCACGCTCACCGACCAGCACGGGGCGTCCGTGCCATGGACGTCGCTGCGCGGCCGTCCGCAGCTGGTATCCATGTTCTACGGCAACTGCCACCTGATGTGCCCGCTCATCATCGAGAGCGCCAAGGCGGTGCAGAAGCAGTTGCCGGCCGACCAGCGCACGCGCCTGGACGTGGACATGCTGACCCTCGATCCGGTACGCGACACTCCCGCAGCGCTGGCCGAGATCGCGCAGCGCCACCGCGCGCCCGGCGAATGGCGCTTCCTGCGCCCGGCCGAAGGCGACGTGCGCGCCCTCGCCAACCTGCTGGACGTGCGCTACCGCTTCCGCGACGACGGCAGCATCAACCACACCAGCGTGCTGGTGCTGCTCGACGCGGAAGGCCGCGTACGCGCGCGCAGCGAAGTGCAGGGCGTGGCTGCGGACCCGGAAATGGTGGCCGCCATCGGCGCCGTACTCGACGGGCGCTGACACCCGTCATCCCGTCGCATTTTTTCGATGCTGCCGGTGCCGCGCCGGTGCATTTCTCCCCTTGCGGGGGCACACCGACCCCCCCGCAGCCGACAGGGCCTGCGGCGCAACGGGCGGCACCGGGTGTCGTTCGCGGCACGCGTCTGCCGCAGGACCGCCCGGGGGAACAGCCGGGATTGCGGCCGTACCTGGCGGCAAGCGGTGGAGCGGGGCCGGACACGCCGCCGCTCCACCCGGATCACCGGCCTAGGCGCCGTGCGCGCCGGCGTGGCGCCCAGCGGACGGCATCATCCGCCGCAGCGTGTTGTCCTTCATCACGTAGTGGTGCAGCAGCGCTGCCAGCGCGTGGATGCCGATCAGCCAATAGCCGACGGTACCGAGGGTCTCGTGCAGCTCCTTGAGCGTGCCGGCCAGCGTGGTATCCGTCGCCACCAGCGGCGGCAGGGCCAGGCCGAAGAACGGCACCGGCTTGCCCGCAGCGCTCAGCACCAGCCAGCCCAGCAGCGGCTGGGCGATCATGAAGACATACAGCAGCAGATGGACCGACGTGGCCGCCCAGCGCTGCCAGGCGGGTGGCGCCGGGACGATGGGCGGCGTGGTGGTCAGCATGCGCGCGATCATCCGCACCCACACCAGTGCGAGGATCGCCAGGCCTATCGAGAAATGCGCGCTCTTCATCAGCTCGCGCTGCGCAGTGCCCTTCTCGAAGATCCCGCGCAGTTCGATGGAGGCATACGCCAGCACGAACAGCAGCAGCATCAGCCAATGCAGCCCGATCGACCAGCGGTTGTAGGTTTCGTGTTTCATGGATTCCGGCTCCTGTGCCTGTTGCGGTTCTGCCAAGACCATCGCCCCGGGAAGCGTCGCCCGGCGCCAGACCGGCGCCACGCAGGGCTCTCCCCGTGCTGCATGCGTCACGATGCCGGCCATCCGCGCCGGACACCGCCTTCATGGTCATGCGGCCCTCCCCGCCGTTGACCCCCTCACAGCCGAACGCGCACGGCACGCCGCTGGCACTGACAGCCAGCGGTTGCACACGCACGACCGCGCATCTACCCGGACACGATACGCCCATCGTGCCCGCTCCGCTGGACGACGGCAGCGGCCCGCCGCTGCATGCAGCCGGCCCTGTCCACGCACGTGGGCAGCCGTCCGACCGCGAGGGTCACCTGGCCCGCCGCATGCACCGTGCCGTCGGGGCAAGCCGATACCAGTGGACGCGGGCACGGCCGGCCCGGTCACCGCGATATTCCCGTCATCGGGGATGCATCCCCGGCCCCTCGGTTGCCTGCGACCCACGCCCCGGCCTGCTCATGCAGGCTGCCCGTACACGCGGGTGACCGGCACCAGGATCGAACGCCCTCGCCTCAGTTCCGCGCGGGCTGAGCGATATGCCGATCCCAGTAGGCAGCCAGCTGGACGGCCTTGCGCGCACTGAGTTCGCTGCCCAGCTGCCTCATCGCCTTGCCCTGGTCCGGCATCCTCAGCCTGGCCCGCTCACGTGCGATCTCCAGCAGGGCACGTTGCCGAACGGTCAGGTTTCCAAACGGGTCGAAGTAGGAATCCAACCGGGCATGATCCTGGACCCCTGTCCAGGTAAAGGCCTCGGCGCCCGCCTGGTCCGCCACCCGCTGATACGCGTCGATCGCTTCGCGCGCACTCATGCGTCCGGCCAGGAGGGCAAAGCGCGTCTCCAGCAACCGCGTCTCGTACGTCTGCCCGTGCTCTGCCAGTGACTTCAGGGCACTGGCCACATAGGCATGGTCCATGTTCCCCGTATCCGCCTGCACACCGAGCAGGTTGAACGTGGCGATCGCGGCGTGGAACTCACGCCGGGCCGCAGCCGCCAGTTCGTCCGCGGTCGGATTTCCAACGGTTGATGGCTGGACGATCTCGATCCCCGCATCGGCGGACAGGACGTTCTCTATGTCGCGTTTGTGGAACTCACCGACGATGAGCACCACGGTCGATCCGGGGTGTGCCCTGGCCGCACTCGCCAGGCGCCTGGCCTGCAGGAACGTCCGGTACAGGTACATCCGCCGAGGCATGTCGTGCTCGGCCTTTGCCGCGGGCGTGGCGGCCCAGTCTGCGATCCGCTGCGTGTTGCCGGGATCGTCGGCGTGGAACAGGGTGCGTTTCAGCTGAGCGGGCTGGGGGAAGGAAAGGAACTGCTGGTAGCCGGAGCTCGGCCGTATTTCGGGGATCGATGACAGATCCAGGTCGAACCCCAGCCGGGCATCCTCCGCCGATGGCTGCCAGTCAACCGGACACAGCGCCACCCCATGCTCCCTGGCGAACGGGACCGCCACGTCCTGCACCTCATAGGTGAACTCGTAATAGCTGTTCCGGGCAAACTCGTCGGGAGACCGCTCGATGCAGATCGCGTCAGGATCGGCACGTGCGAGGAACGCGGCCAGGTGCGCCGGGCTGTCGGCCGGGGCCACAAGCTGGGCTGCATGATCGACCCCGAGAACGATGACCTTCGTTTTCGCGTCGTTGGCAGCGGCCGCAGCGACGAACGCCGTGCACAGCATCGCTGCGGATATCCATCGTGATTGACCCATGGCCTGTCCTTCCATTCTGCAAGCATCAGCAGTCTAGAAGACAGGCGTGTCACCCAACCGTGCCATTGGTTGTAGTCACCCCTGATGGCGCTGACGTCTGGACCGATGGAACAGGGCGGCTCCCCGTGTCCTGGCGACGCTGCTGCACCGTGCGTCCGCAGGCCTGCCGGCCATGTCGTCCGATCGCCTGGATACATGCCCTCTGGCGGCTTTCACGCGCACCCCGGTGCTCCACGCGCGCGGCGATCAGGGACGGTGCGGCGCTGCCGGGTCACTCCGTTGCCGCATCCTTCGCGCCCGCTGTTCGATGTGGGGACTGGTGCTCGACCAGCCACTGCTTGAAAGCGGAACCCGGCATGGGGCGGGCAAAGAGATAGCCCTGGAAGTGCGTACAGCCGAGACTGACCAGCAGGTCACGCTGCTCGATGGTCTCCACGCCCTCGGCCAGCGCATCCATGCCCATCACCTGCGATATCTCGACTATCTTGCCCAACAATCGCCGGGCGCCCTCCTGCTTGACCGCTTCATCGACGAACCGCCTGTCGATCTTGAGCTTCCGGACCGGCAGCGCGCGCAACGTGGACAAGGAGGAATATCCCGTCCCGAAATCGTCCAGGGCCCAGGTAACGCCCATCTTTTCGAATGCAATCATCCTGCTGGCCACCAACGCGGCATCCGCCGACAGCGCCGACTCGGTCAGCTCAAGCTCCAGCAGCCCGGGGTTGATGCCGGAAGAGCGTATGAGCGCGGAGCCCGCGGCCAGGAACTCATCGTCCAGCAGTTGCATGGGGCTGACATTCACCGCCAGCTTCAGTCCGCGGGTTGCCGGGTCGCGCGACCAGTCATTCAAGGTCTCGCATCCCTGGCGCAGGACTTCCAGCCCAAGATCACAGATCAGGGCACTGTCCTCCGCCACCGGGATGAAGGAATCGGGTGCAAGCAGGGTGCCGGAGGGATGGCGCCAGCGTACCAGTGCTTCCGCGCCGGTAATGGCACCGTTACTGAGCAACTGCGGCTGATAGTGGACTTCGAACTCCCCTTTCCGGACGGCACGCGCAAGTTCACGCTCCAGGCGCAACCGCCTGCCTATGTCGTTCCGATAGATGGCAAAGACCACCACCAGCAGCGCCATCGAGAACGCCGTGTTGAGCCTGGCGCCCCAGGCGCGCACTTCCAGCGGAGGAGACACGCCAGGTGCAAGCGGGTCGAGTGCCCCGATCGCGAATGCCGAGAACATGCCCAGGCATGCCAGCGGAAAGAAGAGCGAGCCATACCTTTCGCGCGCGTCAAACGTGGACGCCGCCCCGGCGGCAAGCGGCAGGAGGAACAAGTGGGCCGAGCGCGGTACCCATGCGACCGGGGCATCGATCAACGAGATCACGCAGACCACCAGGAATATGCCGTTGGCGACGATCAGCAGCGATGTCGTGTCACTGCGCGGAACGCGATGGAGGGCGAATATCCCGACTGCGATCAATCCGACGAACACCAGCGACAGGTCGCCACGGCCGAAGTGGAGATAGCAGAACGTCCACGCCAGTCCCAGGCTGATGCAGGTTCCCCCCGCAATGGACAGGATGGTCCTGGTCCTCTCCTGCCGCATTGATCGACGTGAGCTGGTGCGGGATGGCGGTATCTGGAGCACAACCAAATCCTTCTGGAATCGCCTTCCATTTTACGTCCGCGTCGCGGGCGGACAGTCTGTTTTCGCGCTCGATGGATGTCCCCACGCGACACGCGGCGACAGGCCAGGACACGCCGGAATGGCACAGCGAGAGCCGCGCCCAGCCACGGTCGAAGTGCTGCCTGCATCCGACGCGCCGGGTCGCCACGGCCCTCATGGTCGATCCGGCCTGGGCAGGGTCCGCACCGAGATCCGGGATGGATACGAAGAAGCGTTCCTGCGGCGGACAGGCCATCGCTGTACCGGGAAAGATCGCAGCTGGCACTTCGATGCAGGTACCGTTCCGCGGTCCTGCATCAGCGGTGTCGGCGCGACGTGGATTCCGGCGGGCTGGATGGGGCCGGCGCCAGGCACGCGACGCCATCACACGCTGGCAATGTCGCGCCCGGGAACAGAGGGCCGGGGCGTTGCCGGACAACAGGGTGCGGGCGGTCGTCGCGCGGGCAGGACGCCGCGCCTGCAGGCACTTCACAGCAGCATGGGGGCCAAGCGCGCAAAGAACCGTTTCCCTGCTCCAGGCTGCCGGCAGTTGCGGCTGTGGTCCGGCGTACCGAACTACCGCCCCCCCGCAGACGGGGTGCAGGCCGCAGTCATGCCTGGTCAGGCGCGTGGCCGGCCACGGCAATCTGCGGCCCGCACCGCACAGTTTTTCATCGCGGCCTGGTGCCGGTGCCAACAACCAACCGGGCTGTATCGCCAGCGGTGATGGCTTGGTCACGTTCCACCGATGCATGGCCGCTCCCCCATGGGCACGCTCAATGCCCGCCGACGGCAGACCGCCGGCGTCTTCCGCAGGCGCTCGATGGCCTGGCTCATCCCCACCGGAGTAGACGCTGCGTCGCCGTGCGCCTTGGCGCACGCGTTGGCGGGTGGGTGCTCCTGGCCGCCGGCAGACATGCCGATCCCCCGGATCTGGCTGGCGGGGGACGGCTGCACTGGGCTCCCCCTCGAGCGGATCACATCTGGCCGACACCCTCTTTCGGCTGTCCTTGCTGCCATCGGCAGGGACAGGTGCTAGACTGATG
This sequence comes from Stenotrophomonas acidaminiphila, assembly GCF_014109845.1. Classification (NCBI taxonomy): domain Bacteria; kingdom Pseudomonadati; phylum Pseudomonadota; class Gammaproteobacteria; order Lysobacterales; family Lysobacteraceae; genus Stenotrophomonas; species Stenotrophomonas acidaminiphila. The sequence goes on from NZ_CP043567.1 coordinate 376,236, forward strand.
TTCTTGATAATCATTCGCATTATTATTCCATACAATGCAGCACTGCCCCTTTCCGCGCGCCTTGTTGGCCGCGTCGCTTTCCCTGGCCCTTTTCCAGGCGCATGCCCAGTCGGCCCCCGTGGATGCGGCGGCCCCCGATGTGACGGAGCTGGATTCGGTCCGGGTGCTGGGTCGGGCGCTGACCCTGTACAAGACGGATGATGCGGTGGTCGGTACCCGGACCGACACGCCTCTTGCGCTGGTACCGCAGTCGGTGCAGGTCATGCCGCGGGACCTGATCGACGACCAGGCAGCCCGCCAGGTCACCGACCTCTACCGCAGCATCAGCGGCATCAGTTTCTTCAGCTATGCCGGCGTCACCCTGCGTGGCTTCCGCCAGGAGAACGTGCTCTATGACGGCCTGCGGGGCGATCCCTATGCCGGCTTCTCGGTGCCCCAGCTGTTCAACATCGAACGCGTGGAAGTGCTCAAGGGCCCGGCCGGCGCCCTGTATGGCGGCGGCGATGCGGGCGGCGTGATCAACTACGTCACCCGCAAGCCGCAGGCCCAGGCACAGCGGCGGGCGGAGATCCAGGTCGGCAACGAGAACTTCGTCGCCGGGTCGCTGGAGGCTACCGGTCCGATCACCGCATCCGGCAGCGTGCGCTACCGTCTCGGCGCCTATGCCGACGGTGAAGAAGGCGTGCGCTGGAATGCGGACAGCCAGAGCGTGATCGGCGACGCCGCGGTCGCGTTCGAGGTCGGCGGGACGGGCGAGCTGACGCTGCAGTACACCGACATCACGCAGACCCTGGGCGGCAACCGGCTGCGCGGCGTGCCGGTGAACGACAGCGGCGATTTCCTTGCCAGCCGCCGCTGGAACCACAACGAGGCGACCGACTTCCTCGACATGCAGGCCAAGGTCGTGCTCGCGCAGTACCGGTTCTCGCCAGCGCCGGCGTGGGATGTGGACTTCGCCGCCCGCTGGTTCGAGAACAGCGAGCACCAGATCTACCACGAACCGATGGGACTGATTGACCGCGACGGCGACGGCACGGCCGAGTGGATGACGCGCCAGTTGCGCAACCAGTACCGCGACAATGACGCCTATGCCGCCAACGGCAATGCGGTCTGGCGCTTTTCCGCCGGTGGCGTCGAGCACAAACTGCTGTTCGGTGCCGACTGCTATCGCGCCGACGCCGACTTCCGCGCACAGACGGCCAACAGCGCGGATCTGCCGCGCAATGCCGGCCCGGTGCCGGGCATCGGCCTGTTCGACCCGGCCTACGGTGTCACCTCCCACAACGACTACGGCCTGGACGCCCTGCCCTGGCGCCAGACGCGTGCCCGCGGCCTGCGCTACGGCGGCTACCTGCAGGACGAGGTGACGCTGACGCCGCGCTGGTACGTGCTGGCCGGGCTGCGCTGGGACGGCTTCCGCGACGAAGACCTGATCGCCGGCACCCGCGTGGATGGCCACGATCTCAGCTGGCGCCTGGGCAGCACTTTCGTCCTGCGCGAAGGCCTGAACGCCTACGCCAGCGTGGCCAGCGGTTTCGTGCCGCAGGCCACCGGCAACCAGGACCCGGCCGCGGGCGGACCGTTCGATGCCGAACAGAGCCGGCAGTGGGAAGTCGGCCTGAAGACGCTGCTGGCCGGGGGACGGCTGACGCTCAACACGGCGCTGTACCGGATCGAGCGCAGCAACATCGTCCAGGCCACCGGCGAGGTGGTGGGCGGCGTCAACCAGCTGGCGACGCTGGGCCTGGTACGCAGCGAAGGACTGGAGGTCGACCTGCTGGCGGACGTGACCGATCGCTGGGTCGTCAACCTGGCCTATGCCTACAACGACGCGCGCGTGGTCGATGCGGGCAGCAATGGCATCACCAATGCATCGGGCGACCGCTTCGCCAACGCGCCGCGCAACAAGCTGGGGCTGTGGACGCGCTATGACTTTCCCGCGCTCGCATCGGCCCTGGGCTTCGGCGCCGACTACACCGGCGAGCGCGTCAGCCTGGACGGGCAGCGGGTCAAGTCCTACGCGGTCTTCGACCTGAGCTGGCAGACGCAATGGCGCGACTGGAAGTTCCAGGCCAACGTCAAGAACCTGTTCGACAAGGTCTATGCGGCCAGTGGCTTCATCAAGCGCAATGGCCACTTCCCGGGCGAGCCGCGACGGCTCTACCTGCAGGCGGCGTACGCGTTCTGAACCGCATGCGCCAGCCATCGCCAGCAAGCGCGTTTCCGTCCATGCCCGAGCCGCCCCGCAAAGCGGCCGGCAGGCGCCGTTGGTTTGATCTGCACAGCTGGATCGGACTCAAACTGTGCCTGTTCATGGGCTTTGTCTGCTTCACCGGCACGCTGGCCGTGTTCGCCCAGGAACTGGACTGGCTGCTGCACGCGGAAATGCGCGTCACGCCGGGCGCGCAGCGTGCGAGCTGGGGCACGATGGTGGACGCCGTGCAGCGCGCCCATCCCACCTGGACACTGCAGGGACTCAGCGCGCCGCATGCCTCACGCTTCGCCGCCCGCGCGCAGATGCGTACCGATGAGGGCCGGCTGCGCTTCGTCTGGGTCGATCCATACAGCGGCAAGGTGACCGGCGATACGCACTGGTTCAACGTCCACCGCCTGCTGCGCAACACCCACCGCCACCTCATGCTGCCCGTCAGGTACGGCGTGCCCCTGGTTGCGGCATTGGCGATCCCGTTGCTGCTTTCGCTGGTCAGCAGTCTTTTCATCTACAAGCGCTGGTGGCGTGGCTTCTTCAGCTGGCCGCGCGCGGAACGGCCACGCCGCCTGTGGGGCGACATCCACCGCCTGTGTGGCGTGTGGAGCCTCTGGTTCGTGGCCCTGATCGCGCTGACGGGCGGGTGGTATCTCGTCGAATCGCTGGGCGGCAAGGCCACACCGCCCCCGAAGATATCCCTGCCTGGCAACGACGGGAGCGCGGTATCCGCATCGGCCGACCCGGCAGCCATCGACCGCGCCGTGGCCCTGCTGCGGCAACACTGGCCTGAACTGCGCGTGGCCGGCATGCAGCCCGGCACGGCAGGGACCGGCCTGCTCATCGATGGACAGGCACAGGCCTGGCTCGTGCGCGATCGCGCCAACGTGGCCGGCTTCGATCTGCGCGATGGCCGCCTGCTCGGGATCCAGGACGGCCGCACCCTGGACCTCCACCAGCGTATCGCCGAGATGGCCGACCCGCTGCATTTCGGCTCATTCGGCGGGTGGCCGGTGCGCCTCCTCTGGTTCTTGGCGGGAACGGCGCTCACCGCGCTCAGCTTTACGGGGGTCTATCTGTACGGGCTGCGGGTGGCGGACGCGTTCCGTTCGGCACGCAAGCGGAGAAGTCATGAAACCTGAGCACGGTCCCTGGCGGCTTGCCTGGCGCGGCATGGGTGCATGGCGATGGCTGTGGCTCGCACTTGCATTGGCCTGGCTCGCGCTGATTCCGCTCGAAGTGATGAAATAGTCACCGTCCGCCGGCGGGTCCCGCAGTGCGCGGAACGACCGGTGCGCCAGGAAATGGCTCTCGACCGCTCAGGTGACGCTTGCGACACGCGGTGCCCCACGTCGCCGGGCGCTGCGGCCATGCCCTTGCACGGCGTCCGTTGTGTCCATGCGCGAACCGCAACGGCCCGTGCCGTCCGTTCCCCGTAATGCTCCGGCTGTTGCCAAAGACAGAACAGGCACTGCCGGGCAGGCGGCGTCCGCCGCTGGATGGAACCGCTGGAGCCGGGTCCACCTGCGACCTTCGAGCTCCGGGTACCGGCGTGCCGCCGGTCCTCCGTGGAACAGCGATCCTGGCCATTGTGCACAGGCATGACTTCCTGCATATTTATTGATATACGATATGTCACATATCGTTTAACAACACATCGCACGGAGCCCTCCATGAATCGCATGCCCGCCAGAGCCCTGGCCGTGACCCGCCCCATCATCCTCGGGCTCACCGTCCTCAACCTGCTCTATGCCGTCTCCATTCTCTGCCTGCTCTGCGCGAGCTTCTTCATTGACGGCTGGCCGTGGAAGCCACTGGGCTTCGACCTCGCCACGATGGACCCCCGGGTACCGCTCGGCATGCGCGCGATCATGCTCGTGGGCATCGTCGGCGCTGCAATAGTGCATACGATCCTGCGGCGCCTGCTTGCGATCGTCGACAGCGTACGCGGCGGCGAAGCCTTCATACTGCCCAACGCGCAGCGGCTCAGTGCCATCGCCTGGAGCGTGCTGGCCATCGAACTGCTTCGACTGGCAGTGCTTGCCATCACCAAGTTTGCTTCGATACCGGGGAAGATGGACGGTCTCTCGCCGACACCCTGGCTTGCCGTGCTGCTCCTGTTCGTGCTGTCCGGCGTGTTCACGCACGGAGCACGCATGCGCACGGATCTCGAAGGGACCATCTGACATGGCCATAGTCGTGCGCCTCGACGAACTCCTGCACGCCCGTCGAATGACCCTCACCGAGCTTGCCGCACGCGTCGACATCACGCTGGCGAACCTGTCGATCCTGAAGACGGGCAAGGCCAAGGCCATTCGATTCTCCACCCTGGAAGCGATCTGCACGGCATTGGACTGCCAGCCTGGCGATCTTCTCGTCCACGACCCCTCGCTCACCACTGACGACTGATACGGCGCGCCACCCGCCGCCGGTTTCCGTCGCTTCCATTTCCAACGGGGAACCCCGCATGTTTCGCATCCTGATTGCCGCGCTCGCGGCGACGCTGGTCCTTGCCGTGCCCACGGCTGCCGGAAGTCCTGTCGCGACCTCGCCCACCTTCCTGTCGCAAACCGACTGCTTTGCATCCACGCCGGACTATGACAGCTGGCTGGATTCGATCCACAAGCGGACTGTGGACAGGCCGATACCCAAGGCGCTGCTGCAGTCCCTGGTCCCGGCCAGTGCATTCTCGTTCGCGCGTTCCGCGTTCGACTGCCACATTGTTTCGTACTCGAGCGATGGCCAGGTCGTCCTGGCCTACGTCATCCGGCCACGCATGATGGACGCCTCCGGGAAGCTGCCGCTGCTGGTCTACAACCGCGGCGGAAACGGCAATTACGGCAAGCTCGATCCTCTCCAGGTGTTCATGAAACTCCTGCCTCTTGCGAAGTCGGGCTTCATGGTGGTGGCGAGCCAGTACCGGGATGCGGACGAATTCGGTGGGAATGACGTCGACGATGTCATGCGCCTGATCGATCTTTCACTGGAGATGCCGGAGGTGGATGCAGAGCGCATCTTCCTTCTTGGGCAAAGCCGCGGCGCGATGATGAGTTACCTGGTCGCGCGCCGACGGGACGACATCACCGCCATGGCAACGATAGGCGGGGTCTCGGACCTGGTCGCCGGACTGGCGTCCCGTCCGGAGATGGAGCGCGTGTACAGCGCCCGGATTCCGGGCTACGAACACGATCGGCAGTCCGCGCTGGTAGCCCGCTCCGCGTTTCACTGGGCGGAGCAGCTACCCGCCGGCATGCCGGTGCTGCTGCTGCACGGCGAAGCCGATGATCGCGTCAGCGTCCAGGACCCGATCGCAATGGCTGCCCGGCTGCAGCAACTTGGCCGTCCTCACAGGCTGGTCGTCTACCCGGGTGATGATCATGGACTCCAACGCAACTGGCGCAGTGCCCACAGGGAGATTCTGGAGTGGTTCAAGAGCGCTGGAACCCATGCGCGCGGGACGCACTGATACAGTCGTCCTTGCTGCCCACCACGGAAACACTGGCGGAAACACTGCGGTCCGTCCAATGACGTGGACCGCCATGGCGGCCAGCGCTTTTCCGCGGACAGCCGCTCCCGCCATATCGAGTGACGCAAGTTCAGTCCTGCTCAAACGGCTGTCGGAACATGCCCGAACCAGTCTGCGCGATCGCCTCGATCTCGGATTCACCGGTGCGGAACTTCGTCCGGTGGACCGCTCTGCCCGATGCGTATACGCGGTTTCGATCACTGCACCGCATTTCTCTGGCTGGCGCGCAGCGGCAGAACCAACTTTAGGAAACGTCTGATGTGGGCGTGAGCAGCTGCGCTCTAGGCTGCAACGATGCTGAAGGGCTGTTGCCAGAGTCATAGACGTGCCGAAGTGCTGACGCTTGCGGCAAAGTGCACGCGCCTGCTGACCATTCTGGCATTCCTTCTATTCATCCTGGCATGTTCGTCCTATGTCCTCATAAGGGGAACGGCCAGCCTCTCAACGCGGCTCCAGGAAGCGGGTGCAGCCGCCCACAAGGCAACGAGCTACTTCGACCAGCGCGAAGCCCTGCTGCGGCACCTGGCCGATTCGGTGCGGGTGGGCAACCCGGACGCACCCATGGCGGACAGCGATGGCATGCGTCCGCTGCCGCTCGACGCTGCCGGCGGCCAGCCCGGCCAGCGACTTGCGCTGTCAGCCCGCACGGAGCACAGGCTGCAGGCGCTGCAGACGCGCCTGCTGCTGGTCGATGCAATGGGCGCACATTGGCTGGCCGGGGGCGATATCGAGATCGACCTGGCGCGCCTGCCATCACTGCGCGCGCTGCAGGCGCGCAGCGGCAGCCTTGGGGGTGTCGACCCGGTGTACTGGCTGCGCGCAGGTGACAGTGGCATCGCACTGGCCCAGCCGATACAGGCTGGCCCCCATCCGATGCAATGGCTGATGCTGCTGCTCGATGGCGAAGCTACGGCCGACGTGCTCGAAGGCCAGGGCATCGGCGGCTACACGCTGCTGGACGAGGGCGGGCGGCCCGCGCTGTCGAGCCAGGCGCCCCGCCTGGACAGCGCGGGCTGGAAGCAACTCCGCGAGCGCCAGGACGCCAGCGTCGGCACGGTGTGGGACGGCGGGCTGCCGCGTGGCGTGGCGCTGGTCAACAGTGTCGGCAATGATGGCTGGCGGCTGGTCCATTACCTGCCGCCAGCGCAGCTGCTGCGCGACCTCGCACTACCCCTGCTGGTCTGCGCGTTTCTGCTGCTGCCCGCCTGCGTCGCGCTGCGACTGCTGCGCCACCACGTCGACCGCACGCTGATCCAGCCGGCATTGCAGCAGCATCACCGGCTGCTGGAGAACCTTGACTTCGGCTCGACGGTGATCGACCTGGCACCGGTCGGCATCTGCGTGCTGCACCGCAGTGACCGCCACCTGCTGCTCTCCAACCAGTTGCTGCGCGACTGGCTTGGCGAGGATGACCAGGACGGCGACTGGCAGGCACCATGGCGCAGCCATGCCGGCGAGCGTGGCCGCGGCCTGGAATTCACCACGCGTGACGGCCGGCAGCTGCATGTACTGCATGCCGCCTGCCGCTACCAGGGCGACGATGTGCTGCTGTGTGCCTTCCACGACGTCTCGCGGCATCGCCAGGCGCAGGCGGCACTGTCGTCGGCGCGGCAGGCCGCCGACGCCGCCAACCAGGCCAAGAGCGCGTTCCTGGCCACCATGAGCCATGAGATCCGCACGCCGCTGTACGGCGTACTGGGAACGCTCGAACTGCTCGGCCACACCACGCTGGATGCGCGACAGTCGCAGTACCTGCGCACCATCGAGAGTTCCTCTTCGGTGCTGCTGCAGCTGATCAGCGATGTGCTGGATGTCACCAAGATCGAATCGGGCCAGCTCAGCCTGGAGCCAACCTCCTTCTCGCCACGCGAGCTGACCGAAAGCGTGCTGCGCAGCTTCGCGGGCTCTGCGACCTGCAAGGGGCTGCAGGTCCTGGTATGCACTGATCCGCGCGTACCCACGCGCGTGCTCGGCGATGCCGATCGGATCCGCCAGGTACTGGGCAACCTGCTCAGCAACGCGATCAAGTTCACCGAGTATGGCCGGGTGATGCTGCGCGTGCGCCAGGTACAGCGTGAAGCCGAATCCAGCGTCCTGGTCTGGCAGGTGACCGACACCGGCGTGGGCATTCCCGCCGAGGAGCAGGCGCGGTTGTTCGAACCGTTTCGCCAGGTACGCGGCGCGGCCAGCGCGCAGGGCACCGGCCTGGGCCTGTCCATCAGCGATCACCTGGTACGACTGATGGGTGGCGAACTGCAGGTGGTCAGCGAACCCGGGCTGGGCAGCAGCTTCAGCGTGCGCCTGCCACTGCCGGTGCTGCCGGTGGCCGACGATGGCCCCGCCCTGCAGCCGGAGCCGCCGATCCTGGTACGTGGCCGTGATCGCGAACTGGTCGACAGTGCATGCGGCTGGCTGCAGCGCTGGGGCGCCAGCGCACAGCCGCTGCTGGGCGATCCGGCCCTGCTCGACCACGACGGCGCGATCCTGGTGGACGACGAAGCGGCTCCGCCGCTGGCATGGGCGGGCCCGCGGGTGATGGCATCGATCGACGGCGGCGACCAGCCGACGGTGGCGGCCGATGGCAGCCTGGTGGTGTCCCTGCATTGCATGAGGGCGGTCGGCAACGCCCTGGCCAGCCTCCAGCAACGACGTGCCGAGTTGCCGGAAGGCAGCGGCGCCGCACCGCTCATGCCGCTGCACCTGCGGGTGCTGGCGGTCGAGGACAACCCGATCAACCGGGTCATCCTGGCCGAACAGCTGCAGGCGCTGGGCTGCGAGGTGGAGCTGGCCCAGGACGGCGTGGAAGCCCTGCAGCGATGCCGTGAGCAGGCCTTCGACCTGGTGGTGACCGACATCAACATGCCGCACATGGATGGCCACGCGCTCACCCGGCAGCTGCGCGATGAGGGCAATCCGGTGCCGGTGATCGGTGCCTCCGCCAATGCCACCGCCGAAGAACGCGAGCGCTACCTGTCCAGTGGCATGCAGGGCTACCTGAGCAAACCCATCGACATCGCCCGCCTGCGCAAGGCGATCACCGCCCTATGCCTAGGAAACCCCGCATGACCCAGCGTGTCCTGATCCTGGAAGACCAACCCTTCCAGCGCGGCTACCTCGCCAACCTGTTCGGCAGCCGCGGCGGGGTACAGGTCGACGCCTGCGAAGACGTCGAGGCGGCGATCGCGTTGTGCGCCTGCCATTCCTATGACCTGGTGGTGAGCGACCTGCTGATGCCTGGCCAGGACGGCATCCAGTTCATCCAGGCGCTGGCCGCGCAACCGCGCCCCCCACGCCTTGCAGTGGCCAGCATGGCATCCCGGCGGATGATGGCTTCGGCACGCCTGATGGCCGAGTCGCTGGGGCTGGAGGTGCTCGGCGTGGTATCCAAGCCGGTCACGGCGACCGACGTCGAAACCCTGTTTGACGCGCTGGCACAGGCACGACCGTCGATGGATGCCACGCCGGCGCAGGCCGCAACACTGCCCGAACCCGACGCCCGGCAACTGCGCCAGGCCATGGTCGACGGCAGCCTTACGGCCTGGTTCCAGCCCAAAAAGTCGCTGCAGTCAGGCCGCGTGGTAGCTGCCGAAGCCCTGGTGCGCTGGCGCCATCCACAGCTGGGTACGCTGACGGCGGGCAGCTTCCTGCCGGCAATGTGCCGCCACGGGCTGGAGGGTGAGCTGTTGCGGATGATGCTCAAGGCCAGCATCAAGGCGCAGGCACGCTGGCGCAGTCAGGGCTTCCGGGTACCGGTTTCGATCAACCTTCCACCGCATCTGCTGGAGCAGTCCGACCTGCCCGACGAGCTGTTGGCGATGACCCTGGCACTGGGTGGCACGCCGGGCGAGCTGTGTTTCGAACTGATGGAGAACAGCACCACGCGGCACGTCAGCGACTTCTACGCCGGCGCCTGCCGCCTGCGCATGAAGGGCTTCGGCCTGGCACAGGATGATTTCGGGCAGGGCCTGAGTTCGGTCCACAACCTGGTCAATACACCCTTCACCGAGGTCAAGATCGACCGTGCGCTGGTCAGCGGCTGTGCCCGTGATCCGGCCCTGCATCTGACCCTGGCGACCATCATCGCGCTGGCCAACCAGCTGGGCCTGATCATCGTGGCCGAAGGCGTGGAAAGCGATGCCGACCTGGCGGTGCTGCGCCAGCTCGGCTGCAGCCAGGTGCAGGGGTTCCTGATCTCCCAGGCGTTGCCCCCGGACGAGTTCACCCGCCTGCTGGACGATGAAGCGCCGTGCGCGGACGAAGCGGTGCAGGCGGCGCTGCGTTGAGCTGCGCTGCATGCCGGCTTCACGGAGCCGTCAAGCGGCATTGACGATCCTGTATGCGCTGCCGCGCCCGCCGGGCGCTGTCGATTGCCACTGACCGCCCACCAGCTCCGAGACCTGCCATGCCGGCCGAGGCCGCTCCCGTACGCCGACTCGCGCGCCGCTCACTGCGCGTCCATGCCCTGCTGATCGCGGTGGTGGTACTGGCCACGCTGCAGGCCGGGCTGCTGCTGTCGGTGGGCGCACGGTTGTTCAATGACGAGCGCAGCAAGATCGAGTTCCACTTCCGCCGCCTGGACGGCACGCTACGCGAGCAGGAACGCTTCCTGCAGCAATGGCGCCTGCACGATGTCGGCACCCAGGGGCAGCCGGTGGCGGATGGCAGCATGGGGCAGCAACGCGGCCCGCTGTTCGCCAACTTCGTGCTGATCGGGAACAACAGGAACATCACCCCGTCCCAGACCGAACTCGGGGATCGCTTCGTGCGCTTCTACGGCACGTTCTGGTCGGCCTCGCACTTTCCGCCGCCGCAATGCCTGCTGGTCGATGGTCAGGGCACGCGTGGCCTGCTGGCGCCGATGCAGATGACCGATACCGATCTCAGCCCGAACAGTCCGCACCACCTGCGCCCGCAGATCGGCGACATCCACCGGGCGCTGATCGACCAACCCGCCCTGCAGCGCGGCGGCATCGCCTGGATGCCCGTGCCCTGGCGCGATGGCCAGACCCGCCTGCTGGCCGTCGCCCATGCGCCGCAGGATGCACGCCTGTGGAGCGACGACGACGACGGCTCGCTGGCGGCACTGGCGTGCCTGCTCGATCCCTCCCGTGTCGATGACTACCAGCAGGTACTGGGCGTTCCGGTTTTCCAGCGGCTGTCGCTGTTCGACCCCGCCGGCCAGCGCCTTCTGGGCGATGCCGCCGATGCCAGCGATGCCGGCACGTCATGGCAGGCCAACGCGCACGGCCTGCGCTTCCGCATGCGCAGCGAGCGCGGCTGGCTGGCGGTCTATCACGTCGGTTGGCAACAGATCTTCCAGCATCCGCAAGGACCGCTGCTGGGCGCGACGCTTGTCGCGCTGCTGCTGGCGCTGGGCGGCATGCTGGTCCTTCGCGCGTATCGGCACTCGGTCATCGAACCGCTGCGCCGCAACCACGAACGGCTGCTGGAAAGCGAAGCCTTCAGCCGTACCGTCCTGGACAACGCACCGATCGGGCTGTGCCTGCTGCGACGTGCCGATGGCACTGTCCTGCTGGACAACACCCTCGCCCGCCGCTGGCTGGGCGAAGACCATCACGCCGGCGGCTGGCACGGCCCATGGCGCCGCAGCGTGCTGGCCGCCGGTGGCACCACGGCGGGCGATGGACTGGCCTATACCACGCCGGAAGGCCGCCACCTGCTGGTGACCGCGACGCAGGCACGGTATCGCAGCGAGCCCGCGGTGCTGTGCCTGTTCATCGACCTCAGCAGCCAGTACGAAGCCGAGCAGGTGCTGCAGCAGGCGCGGCGTGCCGCTGACCAGGCCAACCGCGCCAAGAGCCAGTTCCTGGCAACGATGAGCCACGAGATCCGCACCCCGCTGTACGGCGTGCTCGGCACGCTTGAACTGCTGGGCCTGACGCCACTGGACGCGAAGCAGCAGGACTACCTGGCCACGATCCAGCGCTCGTCTTCGACCCTGATGCAGCTGATCAGCGACATCCTGGATGTGAGCAAGGCCGAGGCCGGCCAGTTGAGCCTGGAGCCCAGCCCGTTCGATCCGGTGCGGCTGACCGAGGAGGCACTGGACTCGTACGCCGCCGTAGCCGCCAACAGCGGGTTGCAGTTCTACGCCTGCATCGACGCCGATGTGCCGGATGCGGTGTGCGGCGATGCGGCTCGGATCCGCCAGGTGCTCAACAATCTGCTCAGCAATGCGCTGAAGTTCACCGACAGCGGCCGCGTGGTGGTACGCCTATCCGCACGCTGGCAGGACGAACGCTGCTGGCTGCAGTGGCAGGTGGCCGATACCGGCATCGGCATCGCCAGCGAGCACCAGGCGCACCTGTTCGAGCCATTTTTCCAGGCCAACCCGGGGACCGATGCCATGCGTGGCACGGGCCTGGGCCTGGCCATCTGCGCCCACCTCGTGGCACTGATGGATGGCCACCTGCGCGTGGTCAGCGAGAGCGGCCTGGGCAGCAGCTTCAGCGTCGACCTGCCGCTGCCACCCGCGCAGCCCGATCCACAGCAATCACCGCCGCCGCGGCTGCCGCCGCAGCTGCAGGTGCAGGTACGCGGTGCCGTGCGCGAAATGGTGCAATCGCTGTGCGAGCGTCTGCAGCAACGCGGCGCGCATGCCGGCATCTACCGGGAGGACACCGCGGCCGGCATGGCACCGACGGCGGTGCTGCTCGATCTCGTGCTGGACGGCCCACTGCCGGCGTGGGAGGGAAGCAGCCCGCGCGTGGCGGCCTGCCGCGAGGGCGGCACGCAACCGCAGCTGATCGACGGTACCTGGCAGGTCGGCCTGCATCGGCTCGATGCCATCGTGATGGCCTTGGCCGCAGCCAGCGGGCAACCGTCGACGACCGACGCCGCGGGCCGGCTGCCACCGACGCGGCACTTCGGCCTGCAGGTACTGGTGGCCGAGGACAATCCGATCAACCAGGCGATCCTGCGTGACCAGCTGGAACAGCTTGGCTGCCATGCGGTGGTCGCCTGCGATGGCAACGAAGCGCTGGGCTACTGGCAGCAGGGCGCGTTCGCGCTGGTGCTGACTGACCTCAACATGCCCGGCCTGGACGGCTACGGCCTGGCCCGGGCACTGCGCGCGCGCGGCGTCAGCGTGCCGATCCACGGCGCTACCGCCAATGCCGATCCGGCCGAACGGCAGCGCTGCGAGGAGGCGGGCATGCAGGGCGTGCTGGTCAAACCGATCACCCTGGACGCGCTGCAGCGCCTGCTGACCCGGATCACCAACGGCCAGTCAGCGGTTCCAGACCATCAGGCACAGCCCGCGCATGTCATCGCGAACGGCGCCAATCCTCCGCTCCAGGTAAATCCGAAGATGCAGGCGCTGTTCGTGCAGACCATGCAGGCCGATCTGGACAGCCTGCGGGACACCATCAACGCGGCTGATCCAGGCCGCGTGGCGCAGGTGCTGCACCGCATCCGCGGTGCATTGGTCATCGTCGGTGCACCCGCGCTGGTGGACAGCGGCCTGCATATCGAGCAGCGCATCGCACAGGGTGACGGACTGGCTGCGCTGGCCGGTCCCCTGGATGGATTCCAGCACGGGCTGCTGCGGCTGCTGGCTCCCCTGCTCGACGACGCGACGCCATCCCTTCCTGACGACACGACCCCGCCATGACCACACGGATCCTCATCGCCGACGACCACCCGATCGTGCTCGCCGGCATCCGCGATGTGCTGGCCGGGGAACTGGATCTGGAAATCGTGGGCGAGGCCGCCGATCCGGCCACGTTGATCGAGCTGATGACGCGGACCCGGCCACAGGCGGTGATCACCGACTACAGCATGCCCGGTGGCGACCATTTCGGCGATGGCATCAAGCTGATCTCGTTCCTGCGCCGCAGTTTCCCCGACACCCGCCTGCTGGTGCTGACCATGGTGTCCAACCCATCGCTGGTGGCCGCGATGTATGCCGCCGGTGCCGGTGGCGTGGTACTCAAGAGTCATGGCCTGGGCAAGCTGGTGCAGGCCCTGCGCGTGGTGCTGGCCGACCGCGCCTATCGACCCCCTGGGCTGCTGCCGCTGGCTGCAGGCAAGCCGGCTGATGCCGATGCGGTCCGCGCGCGCCTGTCGCCCCGCGAGCTGGAAGTGATCCGGCTGTTCACCGGCGGCATGAGCGTGGGCGACATCGCGCGCCGGCTGCAGCGCAGTGCCAAGACGGTCAGCACGCAGAAAATCAGCGCCATGCGCAAGCTTGGCGTGGAAAGCGACCAGGCGCTGATCGAGTACTGCCTGCAGGCGTCGCTGTTCGCCTGAGCCCCACTACGGGTTGAACCTGCCTCCGCTGGCGGCCCTGCGCAGGCTTTAGGAAACGCCTGATTCCAGCCGGCGGTGCCGGTTCCTAGTCTGGCCGTATCCCGCCACGCTGCGCCTGCCCTCCGTCGCCCTGCCGCCGGAGGGCGGGGTGCCGGGGGTGCCTGCGCGCTGCCACCACCGAGGGCTTGCGCAGTAACCCGGCCCAGCCGCACCCGTTCGCGCAGCCGTGCTGCGCACAGCCACAGGAAGCCCATCAGCATGTACGCCTCCCCCACACGGCGCCGCCGTGCGCCCGGACGCGCGCGCCTCGCGCCTGCCCCGCTCCTTCCGAGCATGCTGGCCACCTCCCTGTGGGCGGTACTGCCGGTCCACGCTGCCGAACTCACCGGTCCCGTGCATGTCAGCGACGGCAACAGCCTTCAGCTCGGTGAGGATGACGTGCTGAACCATGCCGCGGGAAGCTTCGCGCTGACCGTCACCGGTGCCGGCAGCAATGCACTGATCGATGGCAGCCGCATCAACGTGACCGGCAATGGCAGCGCCATCTCCGCTGCCAATGGCGGCCATGTACAGCTGCGCGGTGCGACGCTGTCGATAGCGCCAGCCACCGGCACGGGCTTCTATGCGTTGTACGCCAACGGCGCTGGCAGCGTGATCGAAGCGTACGACGTCGAGATCGATGCCACGCGCAACGGCAGTGGATACGGCAGCGTCCAGGCGTACAACGGCGGCATCGTCCGCTACACCGGGGGCCGCCTGGCGACGACCGGTGGCGGAACGCTGGCCGGTGCAGCGGGCAATGGCAGCGAGCTGCATATGTCCGATCTTGTGATGAGTGCCGGCAAGGGGGGCAGCCTGCGCGCCGACCGCGCCGGCGTCCTGACAATCCGAAACAGCCGGATCAGCATAGCCCCCGGTGGCATCCTCGCCGGCATCGCCGTCGATGGGGTGGGCAGTCGTGCCGAACTCTACGACACCTATCTGGAAGGCGGCTGGTTCGACATCGACAGCGGCGGCAGCATCCTTCTGGAGAACGTGGAGGCGCATTCGGTGGGCGGCAGCATGCGCCTGCTGGGCAGCAGCCTCGACAAGACCTATTCCAGCGCGGTGATCAACGGCGGCAGCTTCCATACCGTCGGCGGCTACGGTGTGAACATCAACAGCTGGGGCAAGCTGACCGCCCGCGACGCGGCATTCGATGTCCGCGCAGGCAACTCCGGGTTCTGGCTGTCCAGCGATGAGTCGCGCCTGCAGCTGATCGACAGCACCGTCGACACCTGGACGGACATCTACGGCTACGGCGTGGAGATTTCCGGTGGCGTCGCCATCGTGCAGGGCGGCCGGATCACCACGCACGGCGATGCGACGTATGGCATACGCGTGACCGGCTCCACCGGCAGCACCGCCAGCCGCATCGAAGCCACCGGCAATGTGATCGAAGTACGTGGCAACGGCGGTGGCGGCGTGTTTCTCGGTGGTTCCACCGCAAGCGCACTGCTCGACACCGTCACGATCCGCGGTGACGGCGAGAACGTGTTCGGAATCGTGCAGATGAACACGGCACGGCTGGCCCAGGCCGACCGCCTGGACATCCGCATGACCGGCAGCAACAGCGTCGGCTACCGCTCCTACCTGACCGCGTTTGGCGCGTACTGGAACCGCGCCACCTTCAACGACAGCCACATCGAGACCGCCAACGGTACCGCGTTCTGGCTGCAGGGCAGCAACCACGCGCTGACCGTCAATGGCGGCAACGTGACCGCAGGCGACGGTAGCGGCCGCCTGCTGCGGGTCAGCGATACCGTGTTTTCCGATGGCAGCAGCGTGGCGACCAGCCGCATCGAATTCACCGCCGACGCCAGCACGCTGCACGGTGACGTGGTGGTCGACAGCGCGACGGCTGACGTACACATGATGCTGCGCAACGGCACCACCTTCAGTGGCGCGCTGCGCGACGACTCCGGCTACCAGGTCGCACGGTTGGCCATGGATGGCAGCAGTCAGTGGAACGTGCGTGCCGACTCCAGCGTGGGCACGCTCGAACATGCCGGCACCATCGCCTTCGATACGGGGGCGGCGGGCGACTTCAAGACCGTCACTGTCAGTGGCGACTACGTGGGCAATGGCGGCGCGTGGATCTTCAACCGCGCGCTGGGCGATGACACATCCCCGGGCGACCGGCTGGTGATCAACGGCAACAGCAGCGGCACCGCCAGCGTGAGCGTGCGCAATGCCGGCGGTGCCGGCGCCCTGACCCAGGAGGGTATCCGCCTGATCACCGTCGGTGGCCAGTCGGATGCGCAGTTTGTTCTGCAGGGCCGCGCCGTGGCCGGTGCGTACGACTACTTCCTGTTCAAGGGAGGCGTGTCGAGCCCGGACGACGGCAACTGGTACCTACGCTCGGAGTATGTGCCTCCAGTGGATCCTGTGGATCCGGTAGATCCCGTAGACCCGGTGGATCCCGTGGACCCGGTGGACCCTGTGGATCCCGTGGATCCGGTGGATCCGGTGGATCCCGTGGACCCCGTGGATCCCGTGGACCCTGTGGATCCGGTAGACCCTGTGGATCCCGTGGACCCGGTGGACCCTGTGGATCCGGTTGACCCGGTGGACCCTGTGGATCCGGTTGACCCAGTGGATCCCGTGGATCCGGTGGATCCCGTGGATCCCGTGGACCCCGTGGACCCTGTGGACCCTGTGGATCCGGTAGACCCTGTGGATCCCGTGGACCCAGTGGATCCGGTAGACCCCGTGGACCCTGTGGATCCTGTGGATCCTGTGGATCCTGTGGATCCCGTGGACCCGGTAGACCCTGTGGATCCTGTGGATCCTGTGGATCCTGTGGATCCGGTAGACCCTGTGGATCCCGTGGATCCGGTAGACCCTGTGGATCCCGTGGACCCGGTAGATCCCGTGGACCCTGTGGACCCTGTGGATCCCGTGGACCCGGTGGATCCGCCGCGTCCCAAAGTGGAACGTCCCGAGCCGGCGGTCTACCTGGCCAACCGTGCCGCTGCGTTGGACATGTTCCGGCATAGCCTGCACGACCGTGCCGGTGACCCCGCCACCGGAATCGACAGCAGCAGTGAAGTCGTGGGCTGGCTGCATCTTCGCAACGCGCAGCCCGACAGCCATGACCAAGGACGGCAGGTCCAGGTCGATGGGCAGATCAGCAGCATGCTCCTGGGCGTGGGACGTCGATTCGAGGCGGGCGGCGGCGAACTGCAGGCCGGCGCGATGGTCGGCCATGGCCGTGCACGCAATGACAGCCGCTCGAAGGTGACCGGCTACACCGCACGTGGCGTGGTCACCGGCACGAGCGTTGGCGCGTACGCGACCTGGCTGCAGGACGCACGCATGGAAGGCGGCGCCTATGTGGATGGCTGGCTGCAGTACGGCCGCTTCCGCAACAGCGTGCAGGGCGAAGGCCTGCAGAAGGAACGCTATGGCGCCCGCAGCTGGAGTGCATCGACCGAGGCCGGCTACGTGCTGCCGCTGCGGCGCAGCGTGCAGCGTGGCATCTACCTGGAACCCCAACTGCAGGTGGTGCACAGCCGCTATGACAGCGAGCGGGTGGTCGAGGCCAACGGCACGGTGGTCGAAGATCGCGGCAATGGCGAAACCAGCACCCGTCTCGGCCTGCGCCTGTACAGCCGTGGGTTGAGCCCGGCGCAGGGCCAGGTACATCCCTATGTGGCGGTGAACTGGTGGTCCGGCGGCAATGGCGCAGGCCTGGCGATGGACGGCGAGCGGTTGCGGCGACAGCTGCCGCACGACATCTACGAAGCCAAGGCGGGCGTGCAGATGGGACTGTCCGCCGGCTGGCGCGGTTGGGGTGAACTGAGCCGACAGAGCGGTGGCATGGGCTTCCGCGACGTCAACGCACAGATGGGCGTCCAGTACAGATGGTAAATGCGAGCCCATGCCGGAAACCCGCTGGGAGCTGCGCGAGCCCAGCGCAGCTCTGCATGCCCGTCGCAGTGCAGCTTTTGCAGCAGCCAACTCACCTCACGTGGGGAGATCGCCCGGGCGTGCGCAGAGGAGCAAGGATGATCGACGGAGGTTGCAGCAGCGGACCGATTCAAGGAGAAGCATCCAGGCGATGCCGCTGTCCATGACGCCTGACTGGCACGGCCCAGGCACCAGCAGGAACCCCGGGGACCTTGGCGCGCCCGGCGCTTCCTGAAAGATCGGTTCCAGAAAGCCGCCGCGTACTTTGCCAAGGGGTAAGGGCGAAGTACGCGTTCATGCGTGCGCACGCCCGTGAGTTCCGGCTGGTGGCGATGTGCCGGGTGCTGGGCGTGCAACACAGCGGCTACTACGCCTGGCTGCGCCATGGCGCCAGCGCTCGTGAGCGCGAAGATCAGCGCCTGCTGGGGCTGATCAAGCACCACTGGCTGGCCAGCGGCACGGTGTATGGCTATCGCAAGATCACCCTGGACCTGCGTGAGGCCGGCGAGCACTGCGGCCGGCACCGCGTCTTGCGGTTGATGAAGGCAGAAGGTATGCGTGCCCAAGTCGGCTATGGCCGCAAGCCGCGTTGTCGCGGAGGCTCCGTGGGCGTAGCGACCAACGTGCTCAACCGGCGTTTCGCACCAGAGGCACCGAACACGGTCTGGGGCACGGACATCACCTATATCCGGACCTGCGAGGGCTGGCTGTTCCTGGCGGCGGTGATGGATCTGTACTCGCGGCAGATCGTCGGCTGGGCGACGGCGCCGGCGATGACCCGTGATCTGGTGCTGCAGGCGCTGGTGGTCGCTTGGCGGCGCAAGCCGGGCCCAGGTGTGCTGGCGCATTCGGATCAGGGCTGTCAATTCACCAGCAGCGACTGGCAGTCGTTCCTGAAAGCGCACCGGATGGTGCCGAGTATGAGCCGCCGCGGGAACTGCCACGACAATGCCGTGGCCGAGAGCTTCTTCAGCGTATTGAAGAAGGAGCGGATCAAGCGGCGGATCTACCCAACACGCGCCATGGCTTCCCCGGACGTGTTCGATTACATCGATATGTTCTACAAGCCGATCCGCCGGCATGGTTCCGCTCGCGGTGTGTCAACGGTAGAGTTTGAAAGGAAATACGCACAGGGCGGCAATTGAGTTTCTACAGAACGCTGGCCGGTCCATTCAACCCTTATAGTTGGCCAGACAAATCCATCGCCAAGAAGTGGACAACATTTGCTAATCTCGTGGATGCTGAGCAATTCGACCAGTGCACCGATCAGGAGATAAGCACGGCGCCCTGCATTTTCCAGGAATATCTGCCTACTGTTGCAGATATTTGGGCTGGCGTCACAGGAGAGAAGATCTTTGCGCTTTCCATGCGCCATAAGTTTGCAGGAAAAATCAATTTTCGAACGATGGAGGAGAGTGAACTCTCATATGAAATGCGCTCGGTTCCAGGTGATATAGAAATTGAGCTCAAGAGAACAATGCGTGAGCTTGATGTCGACGTGGCCAGCACCGATTTTGTGATAGGGAGTGATGGTGAGTGGATATTTATCGAGGCCAATCCATTATTAGAGAATAGATGTCCCGACATCAAGACTCTCTACGACAACCGCCTCTTTGCCCTGCTACGGCGGCGTCGTTGACCGATACGATGAGGAATTCCATTCACCTGGTGATTTTGTTGGATCAGCAGACCATGCTAGATGGACGGAGGAATTCGAAGCCTTCAGTCGAAATAATATGACAGGAAAGAACAATACATATCTCGGCGACATCTTAGGTGAGCTATGCATATTTCCAAGGTGGCATTTTTTACTTTGCTCTTCTGTGGCGGCGCAATTGCTTGCGGATATTCAGAAAAGGAAAGCGAGGCAATTTGGCGGGCGCGCCAGATGGCGGCCAATTTTGCCGACCTAAAAGCTGCCGAGACCTGCAAGTGGAGACCCGAATCCGAAATAACATTCGCCGACGACATTGAGGCTGGTGAACACATTCTTGCGCCTGATCTTTTCGCCACGGTTTCAAGAATGATTAGACAGGACCAGAATGCATTGGCAATCCATAACGCTTTTTACGATAGTGCGCAGACTGACAAAGCGGCAACTAGATTGCGAGAGGTAAATGCTACGAATCTGTCCATCATGAAACAATATTTTGCTACCAACGAGTTTCCTGGAGTCGACGAAATTGGCAACAATGGTATCAATGCGCTGCTATTATTGATTGCACACGCCGATGCAGATCGTGAGTTTCAAGGTGAAATGCTGGAGATCATAAATGCCAAGGTTAGCAGGGGGGGCTTCCTCAGTACATTCCTTCGGTCTTGAAGTCTATTCGCCCGCAGCTGAGCGATTCGAGCAGCGCATCGGATAGATCTAGCTTGGCTCCGTTGGCCAGAGAGACCTCGGAGACACCGCGCCAATGCTATTACAGCGCGAGATCAAGATTGATTCTTGAACATTTGCGTGACAACTACCAATTTGACGACTAGGAGTTATCTCTCGGCAGGTTGTGCATCCGCGACACCTATGGAAGATGGTGGTCCGGATGGGCAAACGCACGGGGGCTGCCTATATGGCGAAAGGTGCGGTGATTGCGATGACCAAGGTCTTTCGCCCGCAATTCGAAGGGCTCGTCGGCCCCACCGGGTCGAGACCGTGACTCGGCGTGTTCGATTACATAACTCCCGAAACAGGAGCGATTCGCTGCTTCGAGACGGTCCGACGATTCCAGAATTATCTGAATAGTGCCGTTCGCCTTGTGCCGCTATCTGAATCGCTTCCAGCACACACTGATAGTTGCATTGCCACCGGTCACTACCAATGTCTGTGATTCAATGCGACTGGAAAGGCCACGCGCTCATCTTCCCCGGCTGTTCTCTAAGGCCCGCTCTTGGCAGGTTCTGAGCATATCCAGAGTGCCAGGATGCTCTCCTGCGCAACAGTCGAAATGAAAAGACAGTTGCCCTTCCAATCCTCAGCCTCCCCAGGAGCCTTGGCACGACTAGCGTTCGGCGCTTCGTGAAACATGGACTCTGGAATGAATTTTCCCAGAATTTCCCGGAGTTTTCCCAGCAATCCGACTACCTTGCGGCATCGATCCGCAAGAAAAATCCATTAAATTCAATTGGCTATTGGTGCCGCTTATCCGAATCGAACGGATGACCTACTGTTTACAAGACAGTTGCTCTACCGACTGAGCTAAAGCGGCAAGGGTTCACGCGGCGCACTCGCGATGCGCCCGAGCGGCATTCTAGCGCAGGCGCGCGCACTCCAGCGCTTGCCGCTGCGCGGCACCACTGCGCCTGTGCAGATCGTCCGCGGCGGCGGTAGCGGCATGGGCCGCGTCCAGCCACCAGCTGGCGCCGGCTTCCACGCCGGTGCCGACAATCCGTACCGGGAAGCCCGCTGCCGCCAGTGCGGCCATTCGCCGCTCGGCGCCCTCGCGGTTGCGGTACTGGCCCAGCGCCACCGCGTTGGCGTCGTCGCCCTGGGCGATGATGAAGTAGTCGCTGAAGCCCGCCTCCACGATGCGCTTGGCCAGGGCCTGCGCCTCCTCGCGGCTCGCGGCCTGCGATGTCAGCACGCGGTAGCTGGCCGCCTTGGGCTGCACCTCGCGCAGCTGCGAGCGGGACAGATCCGCTCCCAGCGCGGCCGCGGCGGCCTGCGCCTGCTCGCGGCTCTGGAACGGCCCGAAACTCGAACACTGCAATGGACGCGACGGCGCGGACGCAATGGGCTCCGGGGTGGCGGGGGCCGGCGTGGCCACCGCGCTCGTGGCGGTGGCCTTGGCTGCGTCCTGCAACGCGGCCGGTGCCGGCGCCGCGGCAACGGCGGCTGGCGCCGGTACGGCCGGCGCGCCTGCATCCACCGCATCCATGGGCACGAGTTCCAGCGTCGCAACGCCGGTTTCGCGGACTTCGGGCGCGGCGGCCGGTGCCGGCCGCGGCGTCATCCACCACAGCGCCACGCCAAGGTTGAGGATGGCCAGTGCGACGATCAGGAAACGAATCAGCATGGCGCGATCCTAGCGCCCCGGCGCCTGCGCGTGCACGGCCCAGCGGGCCAGCCCGTCCAGCACCAGGGCTGGCCGGTACTCGGCGTCGGGCAGCAGCGGCAGCAGCGGGACCGCGCCGCCGCCGTGCACCAGCAGGGACGGCGCGGTCCCGAGCAGGTCGGCGCCATGCCGCAGGCTGCGTTCGACCAGCGCCACCGCGGCGCCGTCGCACCCGGACGCCAGCGCGTCGGCGGTGTCATTGGCGAACTCCGCATAGTCGCCACCGCTGGCCGGCAACTGCCCCGCGCGCGCGTGCAGGGCCTCGCGCATGACCGTGGGCGAGGCGCCGATGCGGCCGCCCAGGTGGCGGCCACCGGCATCCATCAGGTCGATGGTCAGCGCCGTGCCCACCCCCACCACCAGCACCGGCCGCTGGCCGGTGGCCGCGGCGAGCAGGGCCAGGAAACGATCGACGCCAAGCTTCTCCGGGCGTGCATAGGCGATGGTGACGCCGGCGCATGCAGGCAGCGTCCGCGCCACCTGCACGCGTGCGAAGCGCGCATGCAGCAGTTCCATCACCGTCGCGGTCAATGCCGGCGCCGCGACGCTGGCCACCCAGGCGGTGTCCCCGCGTGGCAGGGCATCCAGCGCGGCCGCGGTCATGGCCTCGGCACCGTGTGCCCACGCCTGCACACTGCCGGCGGTGGCATCGTCGAGCGGTGCGAACTTGAAACGCGAATTGCCCAGGTCGAACAGCCAGTCGCTCATTGCGCCCTCACGCTGACTTCGCCGGCATGGAAATGACGCTCGCCGCCACCGATGGACAGGCGCAGGGCACCGTCCTCGGCCAGGCCGCGGGCGACGCCCTCGTACAGGGTACCCGCCTCCTCCACGCGTACCGGCCGCCCGGCCAGCACGTCCATCGCCGCATACCGCGGCAGGAACGGGCCCAGCCCCTGCTGCTCGAACAGGTCCAGCGCCGGCAGCAGTTGCGACAGCACGGCCGCAACCACCCGGTTGCGCGATACCGGCGCTCCGGCGAGCGTGTCCAGGTCGGCCCAGGGCTGGGTGATGTCCGCGGCGATGCCGGCGGGCATGCGCACGTTCAGGCCGAGCCCGATCACCGCACGCGCCGGCCCGGCGAACTCGCCGCCACCCTCCACCAGCAGGCCACCGAGCTTGCGGCCATCGACCAGCACGTCGTTGGGCCATTTCAGGCCGGCCGCGGCAAAGCCGAGTGCATGCAGCGCTTCACCCACCGCCACCCCGGCGGCCAGGCTCAGCCCGCCCATGCGCGACAGGCCACCGGCAAAGGACCGCGACACCGACAGATAGATATTGGCCGCCAGCGGCGAGGCCCAGTGCCGGCCGCGACGGCCGCGACCGCCGGTCTGGCGCTCGGCCAGCAGCACCTCGACGCCGCGCAAAGGCGCGCTGCGCCGCAGCAATTCGCTGTTGGTGGACCCTACCGTCCAGCCGATTTCCAGCGCCGCGACGGAATCCGCCACCCCGGGCGCCAGCTGCTCCAGGATGCGCGCGCGATCCAGCAGCTCCAGCGGCTGGGCCAGCCGGTAGCCGTCGCCGGCACGGCCGTCGATCGCCACGCCGGCTGCCCGCAACCCCTGGATACGCTTCCACACGGCGGCGCGGGTCTGGCCGAGTTCACGGGCCAGGGCGTCGCCGGAAAAGGCGCCCTCGCCCAGCTTGGCCAGCAATTCTCGGTCGTCCACGATGGATCTTCTGATCGCAACAGATCGGCCGATTATGCGTGAAGGCACCCGGACCGCCCATGGGGGCTTCCAATCCCGCCGGGAAAGCAGGCTAGAATCGGGAGCTCAACCGCCCCCGGATGTCGACGATGCGCCGTACCGCCCATTGCCTGATCCTGCTGCTGGCCCCCGTGGCCGCGCATGCCGCGGAGGCGATCGACACCCCGGCCCGCAGCGGCTGCACCTATGCCCCGGGCGAAGTGGAGCGCGTGGCGGCACCGGCCGCATCGGTGAGCCTGGCCAACGCCGTTCCGCCGTCGCAACCCAAGCACACGGTGCCGGCACCGCAACAGGCCGGCGGCGGCAGCGACGAGGAGATCATCCCGCGGCTGCGCGCACCGAAATGGCACCGCCTGCTGCCCGGTATGTTCCGCTGATCCAGTCGTTTCTGCGCCGCTGGCGGCGCCCGCCGCCTTCCATTGACGAAACCCTCTGGCGCAGCACGTGCCAGGCATGCCCGTGGCTGCATGCCCTGGATGCCACGCGCCAGGAACGGTTGCGCGGGCTTGCGGCGCATTTCCTGCACCGCAAGGCCATCACCCCGGTAGCCGGCCTGGTGCTGGACGAAGGCCAGCGCCTGCTGCTGGCCGCACTGTGCTGCCTGCCGCTGCTGGAGTTCGGTGAGCAGGGCCTGCTTGGGTGGTCGGAACTGGTGGTGTATCCGGACGCGTTCCGGGTGCGCCGCAACCACGTGGACGCCGCCGGCGTGCTGCACGAATGGGACGATGAACTGATCGGCGAAGCCTGGGACAGTGGCCCGCTGCTGCTGTCATGGGCCGATGTGCAGGCCGACATCGCCGACCCGCAGGCGGGCTTCTGCGTGGCGGTGCACGAGATGGCGCACAAGATCGACGTGCTCGATGGCGCGCTGGACGGCACGCCGCCGCTGCCGCGCGACTGGCAGCGGCAATGGGCACGCGATTTCCAGCGCAGCTACGACGCCTTCTGCGCACGGGTGGATGCCGGCCGCGATACCGCGATCGACCCGTACGCGGCCGAAGCGCCGGAAGAGTTCTTCGCGGTCGCCACCGAGTACCACTTCTCCGCCCCGCACCTGCTGGAGCGGGACATGCCGGAGGTGGCCGCGCACCTACGCCGCTTCTACGGGCCCTCGCCGTTCGCCGGCCAGGCGCTGCAACAGCCATAGGCAGTGCGGCGCGACGCCGGCATGGCCGGGCTCGCCAACGCCGCGGACCGCCACGATGCCGCGCCCGCGGGCTGCCGGCCGGGCCGGGTCACAGCCCCGGCGGCAGGGTCACTTCGAAACGCGCGCCACCCAGTTCGGGCGAGCGCTTGACCTGCAGTTCGCCGCGGTAGTCCTTGATCAGGTCCTGCACGATCGACAGGCCGATGCCGTGGCCCTGCACGCGTTCGTCGCCGCGCACGCCACGCTGCAGGACCTTGGCGATGTTGTCCTCGGCGATGCCGGGGCCGTCGTCGTCCACCGCCATTTCCAGGCCCGCGCGCCGCCCGGGCGCGGAGGGAATGGAGCGGACCGTGAGCAGCACCCTGCGCCGGGCCCACTTGAACGCGTTCTCCAGCAGGTTGCCGAGCAGTTCCTGCAGGTCGCCGGGCTCGCCGTAGAAATTGACGCCCGGCTCGATCTCGAACTCGCACAGCACGCCCTTGCTGGCGTAGACCTTCTCCAGCCCGCGCACGATC
This sequence comes from Stenotrophomonas acidaminiphila, assembly GCF_014109845.1. Classification (NCBI taxonomy): domain Bacteria; kingdom Pseudomonadati; phylum Pseudomonadota; class Gammaproteobacteria; order Lysobacterales; family Lysobacteraceae; genus Stenotrophomonas; species Stenotrophomonas acidaminiphila. The sequence continues at coordinate 401,613 of NZ_CP043567.1, forward strand.
TCCTCGGCGCTGGCCTCGATCGGCACCGGCGCGGAGAACAGCTTGTGCCCGGACGAGGCCGCCCGCGCCAGCTGGTAGGACACCAGGTTGTTCATGCGCTGCAGCTGTACGTCCAGCTCCTCGCGCAGCGCGCCGTCGCCGGCACCGCTGTCCAGTTGCGTGCGCAGCACCGCGATCGGCGTCTTCAGGCTGTGCGCGAGGTCGGCCAGGGTATTGCGCTGGCGCTCGAGGTTCTCGCGTTCGCTCTCGATGAAGGCGTTGATGCTGTCGGTCAGCGGTTCCAGCTCGCGCGGGTGCATCTCGCTCATGCGCTCGCGCTCGCCGCGCTGCACCCGGGTCAGTTCGTTGATCACGCGCTTGAGCGGGCGCAGGCTCCACTGCAGCACCAGGGTCTGCAGCAGCAGCAGGATCAGGCCGGTCACGCCGAGCCAGAACCACACCGCACTGCGGAACACGCGCAGCTGCTTGCCCAGCGCGCGCGAATCCTCGAGCACGTAGATGGTGTAGGGAAACTCGCTCTCCGGGCTGCCGTCACCGCCCCAGACCAGGCCCATGCCGTAGCGGTAGACCTCGCCGGGCGTGCCGTCGATCTGGGTGATCGGCAGCGGGCCCTCGAACGTCTCCTCGCGCGGCTCGAGCATGCGCGCGCTGACGTCGGGCAGGATCGGCCCCTCGGCGGACATGGAGTTGCCGGAGTGGCCCGGCATCACCACCTGCAGGTACAGGCCGCTGCCGGGCACGTCGAACCGCGGGTCCGGCGGTTGTTCGCGGATGTAGAGCGAGCGGTCGCGGGTGAAGTCGATGCCGGCCGCGTAGGAGGTGGCGTAGTTCTTCAGCCGCTCGGAAAGATTGGCGCGGGCGGTGCCGGCGAAGGCGGCATCCAGCGCATAGCCGGCCAGCGCCAGAAAGGCCACCAGGCCTATCGAGGCGGCCAGCAGCTGGCGCGCCTGCAATGAACGCGGCCGCCAGCGCCGGAAGAACCACAGACGGCCGTAGATCATGCCCGTACCGCGCGCGGCGGATCAGCCCTCGTTGCGCGGAATGGCGAAGCGGTAACCACGGCCGCGCACGGTTTCGATCGGCTTCAGCTCGCCGTCCGGGTCCAGCTTCTTGCGCAGGCGGCCGATGAACACTTCCAGCACGTTCGAATCGCGGTCGAAGTCCTGCTGGTAGATGTGCTCGGTGAGGTCGGCCTTCGAGACCAGCTCACCGGCATGCATCATCAGGTACTCGAGCACCTTGTATTCGTAGCTGGTCAGGTCGACGTTGCTGCCGGCCACGCTGACCGTCTGCGCGGCCAGGTCCAGCGCCACCGGGCCGCACTCCAGCGTCGGCTTGGACCAGCCGGCGGCGCGGCGCAGCAGCGCGTTGACGCGGGCCAGCAGCTCTTCGACGTGGAACGGCTTGACCAGATAGTCGTCGGCGCCCTGCTTCAGGCCCTCGACCTTGTCCTGCCAGCTGGAACGGGCGGTCAGGATCAGCACCGGGAACTTCTTGCCCTCGTCGCGCAGCGCCTTGATCAGCTCCATGCCCGACATCTTGGGCAGGCCCAGATCGATGATGCCGACATCGAACGGCACCTCGCGTCCCATGTACAGCCCTTCCTCTCCGTCCTGCGCGGCATCGACGGCAAAGCCTTCGCGCTTGAGCCGGGCTGCCAGGGTCTCGCGCAGCGGGGCTTCGTCTTCGACCAGAAGGATACGCATGAACTCTCCCTAGTTGCTTGGCCGGCCATTCACCGGCATGGGTAAGCGGATTGCGGGACAACTATCGCTGTTCAGGGGTTATCGCCGCGTGGTGGCTGCTCGGCCTGGCGCGGCCCCCGGGGGGCCCGGGGCGACGGCGGCGCGTCGTCCATGTAGCGCACCCGGCCGCGCTCGTCCATGTACTTCACCCGGTTGATGTCGCGGCCGTCGTAAGGCACGCGCTCGGCACCGAGGATGCGGCCGCCGGTCTCGCGCTGGACGCGCCGCACCGCATCGGAAAGCGAGCCGGCGTTGTCGCGCATGCGCGGACGTGGAATGTCGCGTTCGCCGCCCTGCATCTGCTGCGGCCGCCCGTCCTGCGCCCAGGCCTGCGCCGTCGGCGTGCCGGCCGCGAAGGCGGCCGCGGCAGCGAAGGCAAGAATATGACGCGGAACCGGAAGCATGGCGTGATCCTATCGGACTGCGGCGGATCGTTCAAAATCCGTGAAAACAAAGGCCCACGGAATTTTTCACGAGACTCACGAAATCGAGGCAAATTCTTGATTTTTAGGGGTGAATCCGGTCTGAACCCTCCCCGCTCCCCAGCGGCCCCGTTCAGCTACATGAGCAAAATGAATGCGTGCCGATGCCTCAGGCCGCGCGTGCCGCCTGGTCGCGGGTGACCTGCACCGCCTGCTCGACCAGCGCCCAGTCGGCACCGGGCAGGTGCGCACCCTCGCTGAGCACCTTGCGGAAGCCGCGGCCACCGGGCTGGCCGTGGTACAGGCCGAGCAGGTGGCGGGTGATGTGCTTGAGCGCCAGCCCTGCCTGCAGTTGCGACTCGACATAGGGACGCATCTGCTGCAGCAACTCCTCGCGGCTGCGCAGCGGCGCGCCGGTCTGCGCCGCTTCGAGCAGGTGCAGGACATAGGGGTCGTGGTAGGCCGCCCGGCCCAGCATGACCCCATCCACATGCGCCAACTGCGCCTGCGCCGCCTCGACCGTGGCCAGGCCACCGTTGAGCACCACCGGCAATGCCGGGCGCTCGGCCTTGAGCCGGTAGGCCCAGTCATAGCGCAGTGGCGGGACCTCGCGGTTTTCCTTGGGCGACAGCCCCTGCAGCCAGGCATTGCGCGCATGCACGACGACCATCGCTGCGCCGGCCTGCACCTGGCGGTCGACGAACCCGGCGAACGCCGCGTAATCGTTGTCCTGGTCCACGCCCAGCCGGCATTTCACCGTGACCGGGATGTCCACCGCGGCGACCATCGCCGCCACGCACTCGCCCACCAGTTCCGGCTCGCGCATCAGGCAGGCGCCGAAGCGCCCGGCCTGCACCCGGTCGGACGGGCAGCCGCAATTGAGGTTGACCTCGTCGTAACCCCAGTCCGCGGCGATGTGCGCGGCCTGCGCCAGCAGCGCCGGGTCACTGCCGCCCAGCTGCAGTGCCAGAGGATGCTCGCTGGCGTCGAAACCGAGCAGCCGCTGGCGGTCGCCGTGGATCACCGCATTGGCGTGGACCATCTCGGTATACAGCCGCGCACCGGGCGCGAGGATGCGGTGGAACACCCGGCAATGGGTGTCCGTCCAGTCCATCATCGGGGCGACGGACAGGCGCAGGGAGGCGGCATGGCGCGGGTCGTGGTTCGGCTGCAAAACGGACTCTTCCGGACGTTGGATCGGCTCCACCTGCGGCCAGGGGGCGGTGCAGGGGATGCCAAGGGTAAACGAAGCGCCTGAACGGGGCCGTTCCCCGCAGCCAGGGATGCGGGCGCACGCGGCAACACGCGCCGCCACGCCGGGCGAGAATGGGCCGATGAACGCCTATCTCCTGCTCGCCTGCGCCGTCGTCCTGGAAGTCATCGCCACCTCGCTGCTCAAGGCCTCCGACGGGATGAGCCGGCTGTGGCCGACGCTGGGTTCGCTGGTCGGCTACGGCCTGTGCTTCTGGCTGCTGTCGATGGTGATGAAATCGATACCCACCGGGATCGCCTATGCGATCTGGTCCGGGGTGGGCATCGTGCTGATCTCGCTGATCGGCCTGTTCGTGTTCCGGCAGAAACTCGACCTGCCCGCGCTGATCGGCATCGCGCTGATCTGCGCCGGCGTGGTGGTGATCAACGTGTTCTCGCGTTCGACCGCGCACTGATCCGCGGCCCCCGTCCGCTTTCCGGGCCCATGCCCGGCCGCCGCTTGACCGGCGCCGCGCACCCGCCTATCGTGTGCGCGCCGAAGGTATTCATCGCTTCATTCGCATGAAGGGATGGAATTAAACGGGAATCCGGTGAAGCGCGCCTGCAAGGCCCGTCATTCCGGAGCTGCCCCGCAGCGGTGAATGGAAACGACCGCCGTCATCGAGCACTGGGCCCAACGCCCGGGAAGCGACGGCCACTAGGCGGACGCAACCGCGTCCATGTCCATCAGCCCGAATACCGGCCTGGGCCGGGAGGCGCGTCGCCTCCTGTTTCGACCTGGCGTCTCCGCGGGGAGGCGGCCGGAACCGTCCGCGCATCGCGCGTGGCGGTGCCGCCTGCCTCCGTCAAGGAACCCGGTTCGCCCGCGGGGGCGGAGGTCGCTGGCATGGTGGAGGCCTGCCCGGAGGGCCAGCGCGGCACCGTGCGGTTCCTTCGTTCCTCAATGCCCACGCAATGAGGAAAGTTTCATGACGATCGTTACCAACCTGGGGTTTCCCCGCATCGGCGCGCGCCGCGAACTCAAGCGCGCGCTGGAAAGCTACTGGCACGGCGAGAGCGATGCCGCGCAGTTGCAGGCCACCGCCGCCGAGCTGCGCGTGCGCCACTGGAAGCTGCAATGCGAGGCCGGCGTTGAGCTGCCGCCAAGCAACGACTTTTCGCTGTACGACCACGTGCTCGACACCGCGTTCCTGTTCGACGCGATACCCGAACGCTACCGCGCGCTGGCCGTATGCGCCCCGCTGGCGGCCTACTTCGCGATGGCACGCGGCCTGCAGCGTCCCGGCATCGACCTGCATGCGCTGGAAATGACCAAGTGGTTCGATACCAACTACCACTACCTGGTGCCGGAACTGCAGGCCGGCCAGCGCTTCACGCTGCGCGGCGACAAGCCCCTGGCCGAATACCGCGAGGCGAAGGCGCTGGGCATCGAGACACGGCCGGTCCTGCTGGGGCCGGTGAGCTTCCTGCGGCTGTCCAAGACCACCGACGGCAGCGACCCGCTGGACCTGCTCGACACCCTGCTGCCGGTGTATGCGCAGTTGCTCGAAGCCCTGCAGGCCGAAGGTGCGCGGTGGGTGCAGCTGGACGAGCCCGTACTGGTGCAGGATCTGGACGATGCCGCCCGCGTCGCCTTCAGGCAGGCCTATGCCCGCCTGGCCGATGGCCCACATCCGGACATCCTGCTGGCCACCTACTTCGGCGCGCTCGACGACAACCTCGCCCTGGCCGCGTCGCTGCCGGTGCAGGGCCTGCACGTGGACCTGGTGCGCGCCCCCGAACAGCTCGACGCCGTGCTGCGCGCGCTGCCGGCCGGGCGCGTGCTGTCGCTGGGGCTGGTGGACGGCCGCAACATCTGGCGCAACCCGCTGGACAACGCGCTGATCCTCGCCCGCTACGCGCGCGGCCATCGCGGCGACGATCCACTTTGGCTGGCGCCGTCGTGCTCGCTGCTGCATTGCCCGGTCGACCTGGCGCTGGAGAAGAAGCTTGATGCCGAACTGCGTGGCTGGCTGGCGTTCTCGCGGCAGAAGCTGGGCGAGCTGAAGCTGCTGGCCGACGCGCTCGATGGGCGCGCCGGCGCCGAAGCGGCACTGGCGCCAGCGCGCGAAGCGGCCGACGCGCGGCGGCGCTCGTCGCGCGTGCACAATGCCGCGGTCAAGGCGCGCGTGGCCGCACTCACCGCCGCCGACACCGTCCGCGCGACGCCGCATGCACGGCGCCTGCCGCTGCAGACCGCGGCGCTGCGCCTGCCCCCCTTCCCCACCACCACCATCGGGTCTTTCCCGCAGACTCGGGACGTGCGCGAGGCCCGCGCCCGCAACAAGTCGGGCAGGCTCTCCGACGCCGACTACGAGGCCTTCCTCGCCGTGCAGACCGAGCAGTGCGTGCGCGTACAGGAGCAGATCGGGCTGGATGTGCTGGTGCACGGCGAGTTCGAGCGCAACGACATGGTCGAGTACTTCGGCGAACAGCTCGACGGCTTCGCCTTCACCGGCAACGGCTGGGTGCAGAGCTACGGCTCGCGCTGCGTGAAGCCGCCGGTGATCTACGGCGACATCAGCCGTCCCGCGCCGATGACCGTGCGCTGGTCGCGGTACGCGCAGTCGCTGACCCGCCGGCCGATGAAGGGCATGCTCACCGGCCCGGTAACGATGCTGCAATGGTCGTTCGTGCGCGACGACCAGGAGCGTGCGCAGACCTGCCGGCAGATCGCGCTGGCGCTGCGCGATGAAGTAACCGACCTGGAAGCGGCCGGCATCGCCGCCATCCAGATCGACGAGCCGGCGCTGCGCGAGGGCCTGCCGTTGCGCAATGCGCAGCGGCGGCGGTATCTGGAATGGGCGGTGGAAGCCTTCCGCATCGCCGCCAGCGGCGTGGCCGACGCCACCCAGATCCATACCCACATGTGCTATGCCCAGTTCAACGACATCATCGATTCGGTGGCGGCGCTGGACGCCGACGTGATTTCGATCGAGACCTCGCGCTCGCGCATGGAACTGCTGGATGCGTTCGCGCGCTTCGACTACCCCAACCAGGTCGGCCCGGGCGTGTACGACATCCATTCCCCGCGCGTGCCCGACCGCGCCGAGATGGTCGAGCTGCTGCGCAGAGCCAGCGAGGTGCTGCCGGCGGAAAAGCTGTGGGTGAATCCGGACTGTGGCCTGAAGACCCGCGCCTGGCCGGAGACCCGCGCAGCGCTGGAGGCGATGGTGGAAGCGGCGCAGGTGCTGCGCGCTGAACTCTCCGCAGCCTGACGGACGCCGTGGCGGCCCGGCGCCGTGCCGGGCCGCGAGATCTTGCACGGCGCCCCTTCGGCCCACGGCTGAAGGGGGGCCGGGAGCCGACGACATTCCCCTCCAATGCTCCTGCCAGAGAATGGACGACGTGCTGTGAGGCGAAGCTGGCCGGCCAGCGTGTCCGCGGCGACAGCGCGGGCATGTGCATAGGGTCGTGGCGCGGAGGATCACCCGGCATTCCTGCCCGGCAGGCCAAGGACAATCCTCCGGGCACGCCGCAAATGCACCGGCATGGCAGGAATCGTGTACCCACCCGCTCTCGCCACCGCTCCGTCCATTTCCATTTTTCACGCCTTCCAGGCGCGCGGGCACCCCACCATCGCGACACCACGAACCGATCGGATGGATGCCCATGAGCAGGGTCTGGCGTGCCCGCTTCATGGCAGGCCGCAGACAAGGGACTGGCCTGGGGACCAAGGAACCTTCAAGACCGTGCCATTCCTGCTGATTGCTGCTTGCGGCGTCGCCACCGCGCAGGCACCGCCGCCTTCGATGTGCGAGGCAAGGCTGACAGCGGTCCTGCGCAGGAATCCATGCCCCAGGCGCAGCGCCAGCACACCCATGCCCACTGCAGGGCCGGGGCCTGCCCTGCGCCATTAAGACAACAGGACCGTTCCTCTCCAGGAGAGGGCCTCCATCGGCAGAGCTGCCACGGTCCGGCAATCGGCATGGACGCCCTGGAACGGAAAAGCCCCGGAGATGCCGGGGCCGTGCATGTCAACCTGCTGGAACCGTCGAGCAGTCCAATGCGACGTAGGGCTTCCGGAAATAGGCTTCTTCCAGCATGAGTTCCTTGTCCTTCACGATCACATAGCCAGCACCCGATGCGTGCCCTTCCTTCGGAAGCCATTTGTCCCATCCGGCAGACGTTCCGCCGCCATCGTGGACATATCGCTTGCGGAACTCCCTTTCCGCGCGGACGTTCAGCTTGACAAGTCCCCGCCACGAAATGCCATTCAAGCCGTCGGCGGTAGAAAGAGATGCCGGCACAATCTCAAAATCAGCGCCATTCACCTCTTTGGCAACAGCTCCCTCGCCGTCGAGCAGAAAAACCCTGTCACCGCAGGCGTGAAGCCCGAACGCCTCGGTGAAGAATCTCGACGCATCCTCGTCGCCGAACCCTGGAACCAGGCTCGACGCACTTTTCGCATCCGCCCACTCCCGGGCAGTCGGCTGGACATCCTCCGAGGCACCGGCCACTTCAACGGAGCCGGGTTCTGGCCTGGGCGCCTCGCCGCATGCGGTCAACAGCACTCCAGCGACAACCAGTGCGACCAATCCCTGTCCGACATGCCGCATTTGAATCTCTCGCCACCTGAGGTGCATCGATTGTATTTCACCGGCACCCGTCCGCAGGCGGCAATCCAGAAAATCCGCACGCTGCCGTTTTCCGCCATGGCCGGGCAGGCCGTACCTAGGTCGCCGACTGCCCCGCGACGCGAACAGCGTCCGTGCATCCATGTTCGCGGCCCGGCAAGCGCATCGCGCCCGGCGACGCCGGCTGCGGATCCAGGCGCACGGCGGTTTCAAGGCGCTGACCACCCGGTCCGGGTGCGACAGCCGTTGCACCCTCGACGACGAGCATCTGCCAACCCCCGTGCGTGGCGCGCGGTTCCGCGCCCATGCCGGACCAGCGCGCGGCGGCGGTGCCACCCGGCCATCAATGCACCGGCAGGCCCCTGCCCGGCGGGATTGCGGCAACGACGATGCGGGCAAGGCGGGCGGCACCTGGATGCCGCCCGCGCTGGCGTCAGAACGCCTTCTCGACGTTCATCGACACCCCGTGGTCCTTGCCGTCGCTGCCATACATCCCGCGGTACTCCAGGCGGGTGCTCCAGCCATGATCGGTGCGGAACACGCTCCCCAGGTTGATCACCAGGCGATTGCGGTCGAACCCGGTGAAATCGGCCCGGTACACCGGCCCGAAGCCGTCTGCGTACTGCAGCAGGGCGTAACTGTCGGCGCTGAAGTCGTGCTGGTACTCCACCCGCAGCTGCGGCTGCAGCACGCCCCAGGTGGTCGGCCTGCGGAACTCCACCCTCAGGCCGAGCGTGCCGGTGTTGCTGTCGAAGTCCATGCGGTCGTAGCGCAGCGCATAGACCGCATCGCCCTGCTCGGCATAGGCATCCAGTGCGGTACGGGCCAGGTCGAGTCGTCCATACGGGGAGAACAGCAGGGCATCGCCACCGAATTCGCCACTGAAGGTCAGCGACCCGAACCACTGGCTGCCATCGCGCTGGCCATGCAGGTTGGCGCCGCTGACGGCCGCACGCGCCATCCGGTAATCCAGCTGCTGGAAGCCGACCATGCCATCCAGGTAGTACACCTGCCCCGGGTGGTAGCTGGCATACAGGAACGCCACCTTGGCCTTGGCATCCAGCCGCGCCCCGTCATTGCCGACGTCGGTACGGTCGCGGCCGTAGCCCACGCCGGCACCCGCCGCGAGCGACGGCCAGAACCGGTAATCCACGCCTGCGCTGAGGCCATCGGTTTCGAAATCCAGCGCATCGCGTCCGGCGCGCGCATCCACGTTGCCCGAACGCACGCTGCCACCGACCCAGGCTCCCAGCGCCAGCCCGCCCTTGCCTCCGCGTTCGCGGGCGTTCGCGGTTCCCTGCATCGCCGCACCCGACGGATCGTACGTGCCCGAGGGCCCGCCAACCGGCATCGCCGCGCAGCCGCGCTCGTCCGGGTTCTGCAGGTCGGGGACGCAGGCCCGGGTGAAGGACAGGCTCAACTGATTGGTAAAGCCACCACCGCCCGTTTCCCGGTGCAGGCTTTCCATGCGACGCAGGACGTTCATCGTCTGCGCCTCGGCGAACCGGCGGCTGGTGGCCTGCTGGGCTTCGATCAGTCCACGGATCTCCGGGTCCTGGCTGGGATCGGGACGCGCATTGATGTTGACCGTGTAGGCACGGGTACCACTGAAGCCCAGCGCGTCGGTCACCTGCACGGTGAACGCGTAGGCGCCCGCCACGTTCGGCGTGCCGCTGAGGACACCGTTGGCAGCCAGGCTCATGCCCGTGGGCAGCGCGCCCGTGCCGACCGCATAGGTATAGGGTGCGGTACCGCCGGCACCGGCCATGGCCTGCTGGTAGGGCACGAACAACAGGCCATTGGGCAGCGTCGCCGGATCGACGACGATCGTCGGTGCCGACAGCGTGAGCGTGTAGGCATGGGTGACGGTGCCGGCGCTGCCGGTGGTGCTGTCGGTGGCAGTGATGCTGAAGCCGAAACTGCCGGCGACCGTCGGCGTGCCGCTCAGCGTGCCGGTGCTGGCGTTGAGCGCCAGGCCCGCCGGCAACACGCCGGCGCTCACCGCATAGGTGTACGGCGCGATGCCGTTGCTCGCGGCGAAGGTCTGGCTGTAGCCGCTGCCAGCGATACCACCCGCCAGTGCGCCGGCCGCCGGCGTCAGGGCCAGGTTGGGCGTGGCGACGGTCAACACATAGGCGTTGCCGACGGTGGCCGCGGTGCCACCGGTGCTGTCGGTGACGGTCACGCCCAGGTTGAACGTACCCGCCTGTGTCGGCGTGCCGGCGAAGGTGCCGGTCGCGGCATTGAAGGTGATGCCGGCCGGCAGCGTGCCGGTCAACGTCGTGGTGTACGGCGCGATGCCGCCGCTGACGGTCAACGCCTGCGCGTACGGCGTGCCGGCGATGGCGCCCGGCAGCGTCGCCGGGGTCAGGGTCAGGGTCGGCACCGCTACCACGACCGTGTACGCCTGGGCGCCGCTCTGGCCGAACGCGTCGGTTGCGGTGACGGTGAAATTGAACGTGCCCGACACCGTGGGCGTGCCCGACAGCGCGCCGGCCGCGGACAGTGCCGTACCCGTGGGCAGGCTGCCGGCGGTGACCGCGAAGGCGTAGGGGGCGACACCACCGGTCGCGCCCAGCGCCTGGCTGTAGGCGAGGCCGGCGGTGGTATCGGGCAGCGTCGCCGGGGCGAGCGTGACGGTCGGTGCCGGCACGTCGATGTTGTAGCTGTTGGAGACCGTGAACGGCGCACCCACACCGGTGAGCAGGGTGTCGGTGGCGGTGACGGTGATCGGGTAGCTGCCCGGGGCCGTGGGCGTGCCCGACAGGGTGCCGCCACTGAAGCTCAGGCCCGCCGGCAGCGTGCCGGTGACCACGAGGCTGGAGCTGCCCGAGCCGCCGACGGTGGCGAAGACCTGCGAGAACGGGGCGCCATAGGTGGCGACCAGCGTGCCGGACGCCGGGGTCAGGGCCAGCACCGGTGCCGCGATGGTCACGGAATACGCCCGGTTGCCGCTCTGGCCGAAGTGGTCGGTCGCGGTGACGGTGAAGTTGTAGGTACCGACCTGGTTGCTGGTCCCCGACAGCACGCCACTGCCCGACAACGTGATGCCCGCAGGCAGGCCACCGGCGGTCACGGCGAAGCCGTAGGGCGCGGCGCCGCCGCTGGCGGCAAGCGTCTGGGCGTAGGCAGTGCCGGCGACGGGGTTGGGCAGGGTCGCCGGGTTCACGATGACGGTCGGCGCCGGCACATTGAAGATGTAGCTCTGCTGCACGGTGAACGGCGCGCCGGTTCCCGTCGTGCCGGCATCGGTCGCAGTGATCTGCACGGTGTAACTACCCGGCTGCGACGGTGTGCCCGACACGGTGCCGGCGTTGAGCGTCAGCCCCGGCGGCAGGGAGCCGCTCACCGCGTAGGTGTACGGACCGGCACCGCCGCTGGCGCTGAAGGCCTGGCTGTAGGCGACGCCGTAGGTCGGGTTGAAGGTGGTCGAGGCCGGTGCCAGCGCCAGTGTCGGCGCGGCGACCGCCAGCGTGAACGCCTGGCCCACCGTGTATGGACCGTTGCCGGTACTGCTGTCGGTGGCCGAGACATTCAGATTGAAGCTGCCCACCTGGGTCGGCATGCCCGACACCGTCACCGTGTTGGCGGTGGTACCGGTCACCGACAGGCCGGCCGGCAGGTTGCTGACCTGGAAGGCGGACCACGGCGTCGCGCCGCCGCTGAAGGTGAACGTCTGGGTGTACGGCGCACCCACCGTGGCGGCGAAGCCACCGCCCGCGGTGATCGTGATCACCGGATCCTGCACGGTCACGCTCACCGTGGCCGGTGCCGAGGTGCCGCCGCCGTTGGTCGCGGTGTAGGTGAAGCTGTCGGGGCCGGCGTAGCCGGTGGCCGGCTGGTAGGTGATCGTGGTACCGCTGACCAGTGCCGTGCCGTGGGCCGGCGCGGTCGCGATCGCGAGCGAGGTCGGTGCGCCGCCGGACAGGCTCAGCGGCACGTTGGTGGCCGCCGCGTTGTAGGCGACGGTCAGCGACGAGCTCGCGGCGACCGGCGGCGTGTCGATCACCTCGATCGAATAGCTCTGCGTCGTGCCGTACGGGCCGGTGCCGGTGCTGCTGTCGGTGGCGGTGACGGTGAAGCTGAACGTGCCATGCGCCGTCGGCGTGCCGCTGATGGCGCGAGTCGCGGCGTTGAGCGTCAACCCGCCCGGCAGCGCGCCGGCGGTAACCGCGTAGCTGTACGGCGCGGTACCCCCCGAGGCGGCGGTGATGGTGGCCGAGTACGCCGCGCCCAGCGTGCCGTCCGCCAGCGTGGTCGCCGGCAGCGAGATCGTCGGCGGCGCGATGGTCAGGGTGTAGGCCTGCGAGCCCGTGAACGGACCCGGGAACGGGCTGCTGTCGGTGGCGGTGATGGTGACGTTGAACGTGCCACCGGCAGTCGGCGTGCCGCTGAGGACACCCGCCGGGGACAGGGTCAGACCGGCCGGCAGCGCGCCGGCGGTGACGGCGTAGCTGTATGGACCGGCGCCGCCACTGGCACCCAGCGCCTGGCTGTAGGCTGCCGTGACCGTGCCGTTCGGCAGCGAGGCCGGACTCACGGTCACCGGCACGTCGTCGTTGGTGATCGTGCCGACGCCCTGGTTGTCGCTGATCGTCGCGTTGGTCGCGCCGCTGAGGTTGACGAAGAAGGTCTCGTTCGCCTCGGGGATGGTCTCGCCGATCACCGGCACGCTGATGGTGCGGGTGGTCTGGCCCGGGGTGAAGGTCAGCGTGCCCGACGTGCTGGTGTAGTCGGCAGGCTGGGTCGCGGTGCCGTCGGCGGTGGCGTAGTTGACGGTGACCGTCTGGCCGCTGGGGTCGCTGAGGGTCACGGTGAACACCGCGTTGGTCGTGCCGCTGTTGCCTTCGACCACGGTGACATCGTCGATCGACAGGCTCGGCAGCGGGTCATCGTTGGTGATCGTGCCGACACCCTGGCCATCGACCACGACCGCGCCGCTCACGCCGGTGACGTTGACGAAGAAGGTCTCGGTCGGCTCGTTGAGCGTATCGCCGTTGACCTGCACGGTGAAGGTGTAGGTGCTGCTGCCGGCCGGGATGGTCTGGCCGGTGAGCGACTGGGCGACGTAGTCCACGCCCGCGGTGGCGCTGCCGTTGGCGGTGGCGATGTTGAAGGTGACACCGCCCGGGCCGGCCGGCGCGCTAAGGCTGACCGTGAACACGGCATTGGTGATGCCGCTGTTGCCTTCGGTGACGGTGACGTCGTTGATCGTCAGGTTCGGCAGGTCGTCGTTGAGGATGGTGCCGGTCGCGCTGTTGGGCACGCCGACCGTGTAACCGGTGCCGGCGGCCAGGGTCAGGATGACGGTCTCGTCGGCCTCGATGGTCGCGTCCGCGGTCGGGTTGACCGTGACCGTGCCGGTGGTGTTGCCGGCCGCGATGACCAGCGGCGATGCGATGGTCGCGTAGTCGGTGCCGTTGGTGGCGGTGCCGCCGATGGTGTAGTTGATCGAGAGCGCCGAGAACGCCGCCTGGTTCAGGGTGAAGGTGTAGATCAGGTTGGGTGCGCCATCCTCGGCGACCGCCGCCGGGGACACCGAAACGGTCACGCTCGGCACGTCGTCGTTGAGGATGGTGCCGGTGGCCGAGGCCGGCACGCCGACGGTATAGCCGGCGCCGGCGGCGACGGTCAGGGTGACCGTTTCATCCGGTTCGACGGTGCCGTCGACGGTCGGGTCGATCACGATGGTCGCGGTGGTCGCGCCGGCCGGGATGGTCACGGAGGCGACGCTGCCGGTGTAGTCGGTGCCTGCGGTGGCGCTGCCGGTGGTGGTGATGTTGACCACCGTCGGCGATGTCAGGTTCAGGCTGCGGGTGACCGTGTAGGTGAGGTTGGTCGCGCCATCCTCGCTCACCGACGCCGGCGACACCGCGATGCTGACGCTCGGCGGCGGGCTGACGGTGAGGGTGTAGTTCTCGACCTCGAAATAGCTGCCCGGGCCGGTGCTCGAATCGGTGACGCGCAGCGTGACCGGGTAGTTGCCGGGGGCCGCGCTGGTGGTCCCGCTGACGACGCCACCGCTCGAAACGGTGATGCCGGCCGGGAGACTGCCGGTTTCGAGCTGGTAGGTATAGGGGGCGACGCCACCATTGGTGGTCAGGGTCTGGGTGAACGCCACGCCCTGGATGGCGGTACCGCTGCCGCTGCCAAGGCTCAGGCTCGGATTCTGGACGGTGCCGGTGTAGCCCTTGTCGACGTACTGGGCGGTGGGCGAGGTCGAATCCGTCGAGCGCACGCTGAAACTGTAGGCACCGCGCTGGGTGGGCGTGCCGCTCAGGACACCGGCGCTGCTCAGGCTCATGCCAACCGGCAGGGTGCCGCTCTGCAGGGCGTAGGTGTAGGGTGCCAGGCCGCCGGTGGAGGTCAGCGTCTGCGAGAACGGGGTGCCGGCGGTCACCGTCGGCAGCGCGCTGGGGGAGACGACGATCGACGAGGCGGCCGGGGTGATGGTGATGCTCACCTGGACGTCGCCGGCACCGGTCAGCGAGCCATCGGCGAACTCGAAGACATCGGTCGAACCGACGCCCGAGCCATTGTTGCTGTAGTCCAGGAACCACTGGCCACCGGTATGCCGGAGCGTAGCGGTGCCGTAGTCCTCGAAATCGGCGGGGCCGTAACTGCCGCCATCGATGGGGCCGTCGCCGCCGAAGCCGCTGGAGACTTCGCAGTCGGAGACGTTGATCGTGACCGATCCGCCGCTGGCAACCGTCGCCGTCTGGGCCGGGCATTCAACGGAGGTGTGCTGGGCGCTGGCCAGCGCGGGCCACAGCAATGCCAGGCTGCACAGCAGCAGGTGGAGACCGAACGGGAACGGGCGATCGCCGCGGCGACGCATCAGAAGCCTCGAAAGCATGTGCATTTAAGTTTCCCCGGAAGTCCATTACCCAACGACGAAGGGTCGTGCCGACCATTCGATGCGCACGTCGTGCTTTCCACCCCGATACGGCCCTGCCCCCGGCCGCCCGGCACGCCCGGCCTGCAAGCCGGGCGAGCCGATATGAGAACAGCATCGCATAACCGGGACAAGATCCCGTGATGACGGGGTGGACCATACGCCCCCGTCGGGACTTGTGGGGCAGCCGGCGGCGGTTCAGAGTGCAGCGGCGCGGTACATGACGTGCAGCGCCCACCACCTGAGGGGAAGGATCACGATGAGCGAATTCTTCATCGGCCAGATCATGATGGCCGGGTTCAGTTTCGCGCCCAAATTCTGGGCGTTGAGCAATGGACAGCTACTGCCGATCAACCAGAACCAAGCCCTGTTCTCGCTGCTGGGGACGCAGTACGGGGGCAACGGCGTCAACAATTTCGCGCTGCCTGACCTGCGCGGCCGCACGCCGATCGGCTACGCGTCGTCGGTCGACCCCGGCTGGCAACCTCCGTCGGTGCAGATCGGCGAGGCGTCGGGTGTGGAGAATGTCACCCTGCTGAGCACCAACCTGCCGGCGCACACGCACGCGATGAACGCGTCGTCCGCGAACGGTGACAACCGCAACGCCAGCGGACGGCTCTTCGCGACCAGCACCAGCAGTGCCTCGCCGCCCAACCTGTATGCCAGCAGCACCGGGCAGGCCGTGCCACAGAACCCGCAGACGGTGGCCCCGGCCGGCGGCAGCCAGCCGCATTCGAACATCCAGCCCTACACGACCATCAACTTCTGCATCGCGCTGAGCGGCATCTTCCCGTCCCGCGAATGACGTCGAGTTCCAAGGACAACGCAGTCGCGTACCGCCTGGTCGCGCACACGTCCAACCCACTTCCGGAGCAAGACCCCAATGAGTACTCCCTACCTCGGCGAGATCCGCATGTTCGGTTTCGGCAATCGCGGTGCGCCCAACGGCTGGCAGGCCTGCGACGGCAGCCTGCTGCCGATCTCCCTGTACGACCCGTTGTTTGCGCTGATCGGCACGACCTATGGCGGTGACGGCCAGACGACGTTTGCCGTTCCCGACCTGCGCGGACGCCTGCCGATCCACCAGGGCCAGGGCCCGGGCCTGAGCAACTACGTCATCGGCCAGAGCGCAGGTACCGAGACGGTGACCGTGATGCCGACGCAGATGCCCGCGCACACCCATCCGCTGATCGCAACGGCCGGCGCGGCCAGCGCCCCGACCCCGGGCAACGCCCTGCTGCCCGGCGCGGTCAGCGGCGAGTCGTTCTATGTGACCGACATCACCGGTGCGACGGCATTGCCGATGTCCACGCAATCGACCGGTATCGCAGGGGGCAGCCAGCCACACGAGAACTGCATGCCCACGCTGACGGTGCAGTTCTGCATGGCGACCCAAGGCATCTTCCCGTCGCAGGGCTGACCGCCTGCGCGCGCTTCGACATCCCTGGCGTCAGGCAGACGCTGTCGCGACACCCCTGCGGCACTTCATTGGAGGAACCAGCACATGACCGAACCCTTCGTCGGCGAAATCCAGCTGTTCGGCTTCAACTTCAACCCGAGAGGCTGGGCGCTCTGCAACGGCACCACGGTGCCGATCTCGCAGAACACCGCGCTGTTCTCGCTCCTCGGCACCATCTACGGCGGCAATGGCCAGACCACGTTCCAGCTGCCCAACTTCGCGGGCCGGGCCGGCTGCCAGCAGGGCACCGGGCCAACAACCTCGACGCGCACTCTCGGCGAGACCTTCGGCGTGAACAGCGTCACCCTGGACGCCAACCAGATTCCGCAGCACAACCACGGCATCAATGGGTACCTGTCCACCGATGCGACCCGGAAAAGCGGGGCTCCGGTTGCGAACGGCGGCCTGTCGCAACCCGGCACAACGGTCAACAAGCCGTTCAATTCCGCCAATCCCAACACCACGTTCGCTCCGAACATGATCGGCCCGAACGTAGGCGGGGGCCTGCCTCACCAGAACCAGCAACCGTACCTCGGGGTGAACTTCTGCATCGCGCTGCAGGGTATCTATCCCTCATTCCCGTGACATGACCGTCGCGTCTCCCGCCCGGCTGGAGCCGTTCCCCCCGGAACGGCCCGGCCGCATGCGGATTCCCGAAGCACTGGCCGACCGGGGGTTTTCGCTGCGTGCGCTGCACGACGGCGACCTGCCCTGGCTGCGCGACCTGTATGCCAGCACCCGTGCCGAGGAAATGGCGCCGGTGCCCTGGCCGGATGCCACCAAGCGGGCGTTCCTCGACCAGCAGTTCGCGCTGCAGCATCGCCATTATCTTGGCCACTACGGCGATGCCGATTTCATGGCGCTGGAACGCGACGGGCACGGCCCGGTCGGCCGCTACTACCTGCTGCGCGCGGCCCCGGACCACGTGCTCGTGGATATCAGCCTGTTCCCGGCGCTGCGCGGCAACGGGCTGGGCCATGCGCTGATCGGCCACAGCCAGCGGGAGGCGGGCGCGCTGGGGTGCGGCATGCGGCTGCATGTGCTGCAGGCCAATCCGGGCGCGCGCCGGCTCTACGAACGGCTGGGCTTCATGGCGGAAGGCGGGAGCGGCGCGCACCTGGCGATGCGCTGGTCACCGGTGCCTGGCTGAGGCGGCCACGCGGGCCGATGCGGTGCGGCGTCCGGGCGATGCCCACCCGGCGCGCTGCAGTCAGTTGAAGACGGCCTGGTAGAGAAAGCCGGCGCGTTCCTGGGCGATCGGCACCAGGAAGATGCCGACCTCGCCCACCCGTGGATGGCGCATGGGATAGATCTGCTGGGGAAACAGCACCGGCGAGGTATTGCGGAACAGCAGCGAAAAAGGCGCGCGCGCCGGATTCGGCTGCGTGGATTGCAACGGCCGCGCCTCGACCAGCATGAACTCCACGTCCATGCCGGTCATCGCGGCGGCAAACGGTTCGTTCACGCAGCCGGCAAAGTGTTCCAGCGTCAGCAGCTCCATCGGTATCCGCTTCCCGGTTCATGGCGCTGCGCGGGTCGGCAGCCGCGGACATCGTCGCCGCTGCGCCGGCGGCGCACAAGGTCCCGCCGCACGAAGGTGCGCCGGCCGGATACGGGGCAATGCACGCGGCGGCAGGACCGTTCCGGGTGCCGGCGCCATGTCCCTGCGCACAGCCGCACCTTCGAGTCTGCCGTCCGGCGGTCGGGCGTCGGCACCCGCGTCTTCATGGTGAGGGATGGCGGCTGGCAGCCGATATTGCCGTGGCAGCGCACGCGTCCAGACCCATGCCTGGCGCCAACGCGATCGTGGCCCGCCGCGGCTGCAGGCCCGACCGGTGGCGGCGCACAGGCTGTGGCAAGGACACCCGGCGCCCAGCCACCGGACCGGCCGCGCGCCACGCATCCGTTCAACGCCGGGCGTGGCGATATGTCATGCCGAGGCCCGGAAAGACGAGCGGCGGGCGCGCATCGCGACAGAAGCGACGCGACTCAGGGCGCCGACACCACCGCCGATGGTACCCAGCCCTTGTTGCCCATCTCGTCCTCGACTTCGAGCATGTTCCCCTGGATGTTGCCGGTGGGGAACACCAGCATGCCGGTAGCCAGTTCGGCCACCGTGCCCGCCTGGCTGCTCGCGCCACTGAGCAGGCGCGCGGTGCGGCGGAGTTCGAGCGTGCCCGACGCTGCCAGTTGCCTCAGCGCCAGTTGCGCGTCGGGCGCCACGTCGGCGACGGGCGGCACGGCGGCGGCCTCCAGCGGCATCCCGCGCACTGCCCCGACTTCACCGGGCATCGGCACCGGCACCGGCGCTGGTGCCGGCAGCGACGCGGCGGCGAGCACGGGCATCACGGCGGTGGCCTGCTCCGCGATCGCCGGCGCGTCCAGGCGGGCCAGCGGTTCGACTGCGGCCATCATCGCCGGGGGCTGCGGGGCCGCTTTCGGTTGCTGCCGCGCGAACACCCGGCTGCGCGGCTTCTGGATATCCGCAACCATCTGCTCGAAGGCTTCCTCGTAGGCCTCCTGGATGACCTTGCCGATCTCGGTGTTCTCCCAGCTGCCCAGGCGCACGCCCGCGTTGCCCTGCACGTTCGATGCATTGACCATCGCCGACCACGCGCGATCGGTGATCTTCGCTTCGCCGGTCACGCTGAGCAGCTGTTCGGACGTACGTACGTCCACGAGCGTCAACACCACCTGCGCCGTCTGTTTGTTGCTGGACATCTTGCCCGAGATGCCCAGCGTGGCGACGTTGAGCATGCCGGCCATCAGGCCACGCTTCTGTCCGGATGCCGCCTGCACGCCGACATTGCTCCCGCCCGCGTTCGGGTTCTGCGACACGATGTCGGGAATCAGTACGAAGTCGGCGCCCAGCATCTGCCCTGCCCCGATGTTCTGGTCGTCCTGCAGGTGACCGGCCTGGGCCAGCGCGCGTTCGGCCTGCGCGGCGGCAAAACCGACGCCCCGGTCCAGGACGGAAAAGCAGCGGGAGTCGTTCACCAGCACGCGCAGCATGCGCGTCGGTGCGGGCAGGCCATACGATGCCCATGCACCCATGCCATCGTCGGGCTCGACGATGCGCAGGGAGCCGGCACTTTCCGGACACTTCTTCGAACCCAGGGCGGCGGAGATCAGGCGCGCCCCGGGAATGATCTTCGAGATCGCCGCCTGGCTGGCAAAGCTGGTCGCGCCCAGAACGATGCCAAGGATGGCCGCGAGCAGAGCGCGGGACCGGACAGGAACTTCAATCATCACCATCTCCAGATCGCCCCTTTCCTGGGGCATAGATGCACACCATCCGGCCTGCGCGGCGCACGCCGCACGCCCATGCCCGTGGCCGGGCGACCGCGCACCATATATGTTTGTGATGATTGTGTGAAGAAGGGATTTCCCCTACCCCGGGCCATGACCGGAAGCCCACGCGGGGTCACGATCGAAGCTGCGGCCGGTTGCCGCACGACTCCACCATCGGCCGGGACAACGGCCCGCGAAGGCCCGCCACCCGCCCTGCTGGTCAGCCCTCGGCCAGCCCGGGCAGTTCCACCGACACCACGCCTTCGACGCGGCCCAGCTGCTCGGCCTTGGCCAGCATCTGCGCGCGCGGCAGGGGCGGGTCGCAATCGATGTCGACGATGTCGTCGTCCTGCTCGCGCGGACGCAGGGTGATGCGCCTGACCGGCAGGCCCGCATCGTTGGCGGCATTCTCGACACGTGCCAGTGGCGTACCCAGGGCAACGCGCAGGCGCAGCCGGCCACTGTGCGCGCGACGGTGCAGGTAGCGTTGTTCCAGCGGCTTGAGCAGCGCCAGGATCGCCCACATCAGCAGCGTCGCCATGAGCGCCGCCGCGTACAGGCCGGCGCCCGCGGCCAGGCCGACCGACGCCACCGCCCACAGCCCGGCCGCGGTGGTCAGCCCGCGGATCACCTGCTCGCGCTGCAGGAACAGGATGGTGCCGGCGCCGAGGAAACCCACGCCACTGACCACCTGCGCGGCGATGCGCGACGGATCGAGCTGGATGCCCGGTCGCCCCAGTACGTCGAAGAAGCCGAACGTGGACACGATCACCGCCAGCGCCGAACCCACGCAGACGAGCATGTGCGTGCGCAACCCCGCCGCCCATTCCAGGCGCCCGCGGTTGATGCCGATCACCGCGCCGAGCAGAGCGGCCAGCAACAGCCGCAGGCCGAGTTCCCACCACTGGATCATCGCCGCCTCCCGATCGCCTGCCGGCCACCTGCCGACGCCGCAGTGTAGGCCGGTGCGCACGCCGCGCGGTGGACGCCGCGGACCGGCACCGCCCATTGCGGCGTTACACTCCAGGGTTCCCCGCACCGGAACCTGCGATGTACGGCAATGACACCGCCCTGCTGGTGATCGACCTGCAACCCGACTTCATGCCCGGCGGTGCGCTGCCCTGCCACCAGGGCGACGCCATCGTGCCGGGCATCGCCGCGCTGCTGGCGCGGCGCCACTACGCCACCGTCGTGGCCACCCAGGACTGGCACCCGGCCGACCATGCCTCGTTCGCAAGCCAGCATGGCGGCCGCAGGCCGTTCGAGTCGATCCGGCTGCACGGGCATGCGCAGACGCTGTGGCCCGACCACTGTGTGCAGGGTTCCGCGGGCGCGGCGCTGCACCCGCAGGTGGACTGGAACAACGCCGACCTGATCCTGCGCAAGGGCACCGATCGCCAGGTCGATTCGTACAGCGCGTTCCGCGAGAACCATGGCCCCCGGGGCGACCGCCCGGCCACCGGCCTGGCCGGCTGGCTGCACGAACGCGGCATCACCGAGGTGCACGTATGCGGGCTGGCACGCGACTACTGCGTGCTGTGGAGCGCGCAGGACGCGGCGATCAGCGGATTCCACGTGCGCGTGCTGTGGGAGCTGACGCGGCCGGTATCGCCCGATGGCGACGAAGCCACCCGCATCGCGCTGATCGAAGGCGGGATCGACATCGCGGCGTGATGCCGCCGCTCAGCGGAACACCACGGTGCGGTGGCCGTTGAGCACGATGCGGTGCTCGACGTGGCGGCGCACGGCGCGGGCCAGCACCAGCGATTCGGTGTCGCTGCCCAGCCGCACCAGGTCGCGTGGCGTCATGGCATGGTCCACGCGGGCCACGTCCTGCTCGATGATCGGGCCTTCGTCCAGGTCGCTGGTGACGTAGTGCGCGGTGGCGCCGATGATCTTGACCCCGCGCGCGTGCGCCTGGTGGTACGGCTGGGCGCCCTTGAAGCTGGGCAGGAAGCTGTGGTGGATGTTGATCGCGCGGCCGGCCAGGGCCTGGCACAGCTGCGGCGAGAGGATCTGCATGTAGCGCGCCAGCACCACCAGGTCGATGCGCTCGCGCTCGACCAGGTCGAGCAGTTGCCGTTCCTGCTGCGCGCGGTTGGCCGCATCCACCGGCAGGTGGTGGAACGGCACGCCGTAGGAACCGGCCAGCGTGGCGAAGTCCGGGTGGTTGGAAGCCACCGCGGCGATGTCCACCCGCAGGTGGCCGCTGTGCGCGCGGAACAGCAGGTCGTTCAGGCAATGCCCCTGCTTGCTGACCAGCACCAGCAGCCGCGCGCGGCGGCGCGCGTCGTGCAGTTGCCAGTCCATCGCGTATTCCGCGCCCAGTTGCCCCAGGCGCGCGCGCAGCCCCGCCGCCTCGCCGGCCGCGGCCATGTCGAAGTGCACCCGCAGGAAGAAGCGGCCGCTTTCCTCGTCGCCGAACTGCTGGGCGTCGAGGATGTTGCAGCCGGCCTCGAACAACAGGCCGGAAACGCGGTAGACGATGCCGGTACGGTCCGGGCAGGAAAGGGTGAGGATGTAATCGGGTCGCATCGACGGAGTCTAGCGACGGACGACATTTTCCGGGGAAACCTTTACTGCCCTCGCAGGTCGCTGCGGCGGCCGCGGCGACGCCTGCCCTGCAGTCACCGGCGACGCGAGCGCCGCCGGTGCCGCGATCAGCCGAACAGGTCGCGCAGCCCGTGCGGCTGGCAGCGCAGGTACTGCGGCGCGGCCTGCACCCGTGCGCCGAGTTCGGCGGCCGCATGCCAGGGCCAGCGCGGGTCGTAGAGGATGCCGCGGGCGATGCCGATGGCATCGGCCTGGCCCGCGGCCAGGATCGCTTCGGCCTGCCGCGGCTCGGTGATCAGCCCCACCGCGATCACCGGCGTGGCGACCTGCGCCTTGATCGCGCTGGCCAGCGGCACCTGGTAGCCCGGCCCCACCGGAATCTGCTGGCGCGGGTCCAGTCCACCGCTGGAAACGTGGATGAAATCGCTGCCGCGCGCCTCCAGCACGCCGGCCAGCGCGATGCTCTGCGCCACGTCCCAGCCGCCCTCCACCCAGTCGGTCGCGGAGATCCGCACGCCCACCGCGACATGGGCCGGTGCCGCGGCACGTACCGCATCGAACACCCGCAGCAGCAGGCGCATGCGGTTGTCCAGCGAGCCGCCGTAGTCGTCGTCGCGGCGGTTGCTCAGCGGCGACAGGAACTGATGCAGCAGGTAGCCATGCGCGGCATGGATTTCGATCAGCTCCAGGCCCAGCCGTGCCGCGCGCCGCGCGGCCGCGGCGAACGCCTCCACCACCGCGTCGATGCCGGCCGCGTCCAGCGCCTGCGGGACCGGATCGCCGGCGTTGAACGGCAGCGCCGACGGCGCCAGCACCTGCCAGCCATGCGCCTGGCCGGGCGCGATGGCGCCACCACCGTCCCAGGGCCGCGCGGTGGACGCCTTGCGCCCGGCGTGCGCCAGCTGGATGCCGATGGGCATCTTCGACCAGCGCCGTACCGAGGCCAGCACCCCGCCCAGCGCCGCTTCGGTGGCGTCGTCCCACAGCCCTAGGTCGGCCCAGCTGATGCGGCCCCGGGGTTCCACCGCGGTGGCCTCCAGGATCAGCAGGCCGGCGCCGGACTGCGACAGCGTGCCCAGGTGCTGGGCATGCCAGTCGGACGCACGGCCGTCATCGGCCGAGTACTGGCACATCGGCGCGATGACGATGCGGTTGGACAGGGACAACGGGCCGAGCGACAGCGGCGAGAACAGATGGCTCACGGGGGGGTGATCCGCTTTGTGGGGGGTGCCCATTGCACTCCCGCGCGGCGGGGCGATTCAACCGGCGTGGTGGATCACTGCGTCTTGGCCGCCGCCCATGCGTCGTCGAGCAGGAACCCCAGCGCCTGCGCGCAGGGCTGTTCGATCTTCAGCGACAACAGGGCATCGGCACGGGTACGGCCAAGGTTGACCGCCGCCACCGGCAGGCCGGCCCGGGCCGCGGCATCGACGAAACGGAAGCCGGAATAGACCATCAGCGACGAGCCCACCACCAGCACCGCGTCGGCGCGCTCGAGATGTGCATGCACGCTGGCCACGCGTTCGCGCGGCACGTTCTCGCCGAAGAACACCACGTCCGGCTTGAGCAGGCCACCGCAGGCCGTGCAGCCGGGCACCACGAACCGGCTGAAGTCGCGCTCCAGGTCGGCATCGCCATCGGGGGCCTGGACCGCCTGCAGCGCCGCCCACCCCGGGTTGGCGTCGAACATGCGCTGCTGCAGCGCCTCGCGCGGGGAGTGCGCGCCACAGTCCATGCAGCGCACCGCGTCCAGGCGGCCATGCAGGTCGATCACCTGGCGGCTGCCGGCGCGCTGGTGCAGGCCATCCACGTTCTGGGTCAACAGCAGCTCGACCCGGCCGGCCGCCTCCAGCGCGGCCAGCGCATGATGGGTGGCGTTGGGCCGGGCACGGCCGATGTGCGCCCAGCCGACCAGGCTGCGCGCCCAGTAGCGCCGGCGCACCGCGGCATCGGCCATGAACGCGCGGTAGTCCACCGGCGGGGTGCGTTTCCACTGGCCGTCGGCGTCGCGGTAATCGGGGATGCCCGAATCGGTGCTGCAGCCGGCGCCGGTCAGCAGCAGCAGGCGGCGGTGGCCGGCGATGAACGCCGCCAGCCGCGCGTCCGGTGCCGCATGGGCGTGGAGGCCCGCGTCGTCCGGTCGTACCGCCATGGCCCGCGCCCCGGCTCAGGCCTGCGGCGGCAGCGGCGGCACCGAGGTCGGGCGGCCGTCGGCATCCAGCGCCACCATCACGAAGTGGCCGCGTGTGCACAGCTTGCGCTCGCCGCTGTGCAGGTCCTCGGCGATCAGTTCGACCTGCACCGTCATCGAGCTGCGCCCGACCTCGACCACGCGGCCGACGGTCTCGACCATCTCGCCGATGCGGATCGGCAGCTTGAAGTCCACCTGGTCCGAATGCGCGGTGACCACGGTGCGCCGCGAGTAGCGCGCGGCGGCCAGGAACGCCGCCTTGTCCATCCACGCCATCGCCTGGCCACCGAACAGGGTGCCCAGGTGGTTGGTGTGGTTGGGGAAGACGATTTCCACCATGCGTACTTCGGTGGGCGGGACGACGGGGGGCAGGGCATTCATGGCGACGGTCGCGGCAGTGGGGGCAGGAGCGGATGATACGCAGCGCCGGGCGCGGGCGGCGTGACGCCTGCGCCACGCCATCCCCGCGCCGGCGGACGGGCTCAGAAGTTCATGTCGAAGGCGACCTCGCCCTGCACGCCGACCTGGTAGGCCGAGACCCGGCGCTCGAAGAAATTGGTCAGCTCCTGCACGTCCTGCAGCTCCATGAACGGCAGCGGGTTGCGCACGTTGTACTGCCTGGCCATGCCCAGCTTGACGAAGTGGTTGTCGGCGCAGTGCTGCAGGTACTGGCGCATGTCGCGGGTGGAGATGCCGGCCACGCCGCCGGACAGCACGTCCTCGGCGAACTGCACCTCGCACTCGATGGCCTCGGCCAGCATCTCGTAGACCTGCCGCTCCATCGCCGCATCGAACAGCTCCGGCTCCTCGGCGCGGATGGTGCGCACGCACTCGAAGGCGAACTCCATGTGGCAGCTCTCGTCGCGGAACACCCAGTTGGTGCCCGAGGCCAGGCCCGGCAGCAGTCCGCGCGAACGGAAGTAGTACACGTAGGCGAAGGCGGCGAAGAAGAACAGGCCCTCGATGCAGGCGGCGAAGCAGATCTGGTTGAGCAGGAACTGGCGCCGCTGCTCGCGGCTCTCGATGCGCTTGAGCCCCTGGATCGAGTCGATCCACTTGAAGCAGAAATCGGCCTTCTTCTTGATCGAGGCGATGTTCTCCACCGCGGCGAAGGCCCTGAAGCGCTCCTCCGGGTCGGGCAGGTAGTTGTCCAGCAGGGTCAGGTAGAACTGCACGTGCAGCGCTTCCTCATACAGCTGGCGCGACAGGTACATGCGCGCTTCCGGCGCGTTGAGGTGCTGGTACAGGTTCAGCACCAGGTTGTTGGAAACGATGGAATCGCCGGTGGCGAAAAAGGCGACCAGGCGGTGGATCAGGTGACGGTCGGCCGGCGTCATCTTGTGGTGCAGGTCGGTGATGTCGATCTGGAAGTTGATCTCGTCCACCGTCCAGCTGTTCTTGATCGCGTCGCGGTACATGTCATAGAACTGCGGGTAGCGCATCGGGCGCAGGGTCAGTTCGAAGCCCGGGTCGAGCAGCATCTGGCGGGGTTGTGCGGACATGGTTGACTCCATTTCTGGCCCCCGGGGAACAGATGCCCCGGGAGGTGGCGGCGCATGGCGCCGGGCGGGAATTGGGCGGGGTGGCGAAGCCGACTTCGCCCTGCCCCGTCGCGGCCCCTGCCCTGGCGGGGGCGGGGCGCGGGCGGTTACTGGCAGGCCTCGCAGGCTTCCGGGTTCTCCAGCGAGCAGGCGACGGCCTCGGCCGGGGTGTAGCTGCTGACCGTGGTCTTGGCGATCCGGGTGGCCGGGCGCGAGCGCAGGTAGTAGGTGGTCTTGACGCCCTTCTTCCAGGCGTACATGTACATGGACGACATCGCGCCGATGTTCGGGCTCTCCATGAACAGGTTGAGCGAGGCGGACTGGTCGATGAACGCGCCGCGGTCGGCGGCCATGTCGATCAGCGAGCGCATCGGCAGTTCCCACGCGGTGCGGTACACGGTGCGCAGCGCCTCGGGAATCTGCGGCAGGTTCTGGATCGAGCCGTCGGCGAGCTTGATCGCGTCGCGCATCTCCGGCGTCCACAGCCCCAGCTGCTTGAGCTCGCCGACCAGGTAGCGGTTGACCTGCAGGAAGTCGCCGGACAGGGTCTCGCGCTTGAACAGGTTGGACACCTGCGGTTCCACGCATTCGTAGCAGCCGGCGATCGAGGCGATGGTCGCGGTCGGGGCGATGGCGATCATCAGCGAGTTGCGCAGGCCGTGCTGGACGATGCGCCCGCGCAGCGCTTCCCAGCGCGCGCCATCGGCCGGCACCACGCCCCACGCGTCGAACTGCAGTTCGCCGCTGGCGGCGCGGGTATCGGCGAACGAGGGATGCCGGCCGCGTTCCTGCGCCAGCTCGCACGAGGTTTCCAGCGCGTGGTAGTAGATCGCCTCGGCGATCTTCGCAGACAGCGCGCGCGCGGCGTCCGAGTCGAACGGCAGGCGCTTGCGGAAGAACACGTCCTGCAGGCCCATGCAGCCCAGGCCGACCGGGCGCCAGCGCAGGTTGCCGCGGCGCGCGGTCTCGATCGGGTAGAAGTTCAGGTCGATCACCCGGTCGAGCTGGCGCACGGCCAGGCGCACGGTCTCGGCGAGCTTGTCGAAATCGAAATCGCCGTGCGCATCCAGGTGGTTGCCGAGGTTGATCGAGCCCAGGTTGCACACCGCCGTCTCCTCGGCCGAGGTGATCTCGAGGATCTCGGTGCACAGGTTGGACAGGTGGATGACGTTGCCGGCGCGCAGGGTCTGGTTGCTGGCCTTGTTGCACTTGTCCTTGAACGTCATCCAGCCGTTGCCGGTCTCGGCCAGGGTGCGCATCATGCGCGCGTACAGCTTGCGCGCCGGCACCGCCTTGACCGCCTTGCCCTGGGCCTCGGCCTGCAGGTAGGCGCGCTCGAACGCCTCGCCGTACAGGTCGGTGAACTCCGGCACCACGCGCGGATCGAACAGCGACCATGGCTGGTCGGCCTCCACCCGCTGCATGAACAGGTCCGGCACCCAGTTGGCGAGGTTGAGGTTGTGGGTACGGCGGGCATCGTCGCCGGCGTTGTCGCGCAGTTCCAGGAAGTCCTCGATGTCGGCATGCCAGGTCTCCAGGTAGACGCAGGCCGCACCCTTGCGCTTGCCGCCCTGGTTGACCGCCGCGACCGAGGAGTCGAGCGTCTTCAGCCACGGCACGATGCCGTTGGAGTGGCCGTTGGTGGATCGGATCAGCGAGCCGCGCGAACGCACCCGGGTGTAGCTCACGCCGATGCCACCGCTGAACTTGGACAGCTGCGCGATGTCGCCGTAACGGGCGTAGATCGACTCGAGCGAATCCTGCGGCGAATCCAGCAGGAAGCACGACGACAGCTGCTCGTGGCTGGTGCCGGCGTTGAACAGGGTCGGGCTGGACGGCAGGTAGTCCAGGTTGCCCAGCCGCTGGTACAGCGCCAGCGCCTCGGGTACGTCCTCGGACAGCGCGCTGGCGATGCGCAGGAAGAACTGCTGCGGGGTTTCGATCACCTTGCGGGTGTGCGGGTGGCGCAGCAGGTAGCGGTCGTACAGCGTGCGCAGGCCGAAGTAGTCGAAGTTGAGGTCGTAGTCGGGGTTGACCGCATCGTTGAGCTTGCGCGCGTTGACCTGGACGAAGTTGAGCAGGCGCTCGTTGATCAGGCCCACTTCGTGGCCGCGGCCGACCGACTGCGAGAACGCGTGGATCTCCTGGCCGGACACTTCCTTGCCGATGAAATTGGCCAGCAGGCGCGCGGCCAGGCGGCCGTACTCGGGCTCCTCGCCGATCAGCAGCGCTGCGGTCCGGATCGACAGTTCGTCCAGCTCCTGGGTGGTGGCGCCGTTGTACAGCCCGGAGATGGTGCGGGTGGCCACGCGCATCGGATCGACCGCATGCAGGCCGTCGCAGCAACGCTGGATGGCGCGGACGATCTTGTTCAGGTCCACCGGCTCGGTGCCGCCATTGCGCTTGGTCACGCTCATGGCGGTGGCGGTCGGCGGCGGGGTCAGTTCGAAGCCGGTCTCGGTCGGGACAACGGCGGTATCGGTGGCGGTCACGGCAATGCGTCCTCATGGCGTGGTGCACGCGGCGCCTGCCCTCGCAGGAACCAGGGCCGGTGGCGGGCGACAAGCATGGAAGGACGGCGTCGCAGCATCCGCGACGGGCACGACCCGAGGTCGCCACCGGCGCTGCCGCGTCGCCAGCCGTCTTCCCCTCGAAGACTCCGCAGCCGGCACCGCGCGCTGTGCTTCGCGCGGCTGTCGGCAGGTCTTCGGACTCATGGGCGCGGAGGCGGGGGCCTCCTCCTACTTCCGCCGCTTCCCAAGGCATCGGGCCTCAGTGCTTGGTGGCGGGTTCGTTCCCAATTACCGCTGCGGGGCAGTGCCGGACTGGCCATCGAAGGCGTCACCGGCTTCCCTTTCAATCCGGCGGGGAGCAACCCGCCAGAACCGACGGGGCACAAGATAGTGGGGGTAAACGGCCCGGTCAACGCCAAATCTTGTGGGTGATCGCATTTCCCTTGCGGCACAAGCGATCCCGTCGCCGGTGCCCGGCGGGGCCACCGCGACCAGCCTATCGAGGCTGCGCAGTCAAGCCTTGGGAGACTGGTTGGCGGGTAGGAAAACGCCGCACGCATTCATAATCCAATGCCCGATGCGATCCAATGCCCGATGCGTCGCCATGACTTCCGGCGGAGGCCCGATCCGGCACGGCCGGCGATCCTGTGGGTCCTCCGAATGGATTCCGCGCATGCGCCGCCTGGCCCTCACTGCCGCCCTGCTCGCCCTGCCGCCCCTGGCCGCGCAGGCCGGCACGATGAAGTCACCAACGCTGTCCTCCACCCAGTGCGGGGTCAGCACCGACTACGACGTGCTGGTCGATGGCGGCGGCATCTGGCTGCGCCAGCACGACGCCACGCCGCGCGAGATCGTGTTCCACGACGGCCAGCTGAGCATCGACGGGCGCATGCAGGCGGTCAGCGCCGACGACGCGCAGCGCCTGCGCGTGCTCGAGGCCGGGGTGCGCCAGCTGATGCCGGCGGTCACCGGGATCGCCAATGAATCGGTGGGGATCAGCTTCGATGTGCTGGACGTCGTCTACGGCTCGCTGACCGGCAATTTCGATTCGCGCAAGGTGCGCGCGCTGCGCAGGGACGCCGAGCGCTTCGTCGCCTCGACCATCGGCCGCGGACGCTGGGAGCAGGACCTGTTCGGCGAGGGCTTCGACCAGCGCGTGCAGGACGCGGCCGAATCGCTCAAGGGCTCCATCGCCCGCGGCCTGCTGTGGACCCTGCTCACCGGCGGCGAGGAACGCTTCGAGAAACGCACCGAGAAGATCGAAGCCGAACTCGAGCCGAAGATCGAAGCGCGTGCACGCGCCCTGGAACAGCATGCGCAGTCCCTGTGCACCCAGGTCCTGGCGCTGGACCGGCTGCAGTCGGCGCTGGAGTTCCGCTACGACGGCCAGCCGCTGCGGATGATGAGCGTCAGCGGCGACAACGGCCAGGCGCCGCCAGCGACGCCGGTGGCGAAGGAACAGGGCCCGGACAACCGCATCGCCCTGCCCGGACACCCCTGATCCACGCGCCGCGCCGGGCCCGGGGCGGCGACGGGCCGCTCGCCGGAACCGGTGCTCATCCCCCGGGCAGCTGCGCCAGTTCCTCGCGCACCAGCCGCAGCACCAGCGCGTCCAGCGTATCCACCGAATAGCCGGCGACGTCGTGCACGGTCTCGCGCCCCGGCCCGCTACCCGGATCGGACGCATCCTTGTAGGTGAGGAAGATGAAGCGCCCGCCGGTGTACTGGGCGATCTGCCGCTGCACGATCTCGCCGGTGGTGTCCTGTCCCGACGCGGCCACGCTGAACACCTTGATGCCCTTGCCCAGCGCCGCGAGCATGGTCTGGTCGTAGTGCGGCGGCGGATAGTCCATGTGCGGCGGCGCGTCGGCCAGCGACACCAGCAGCCGCGTGGTGGCCGGTCCGCGCCAGTCCAGCGCCTGCACCGCATGCGCGAAGGCTTCGTTCATCGCCTCGGGCATGTCGCCGCCACCGCCGGCACGCACCCCGTCGAGCACCTGCTGGAACGCGGCAACATTGCCGGTGAGGTCCCAGCTGCGCACGAAATACGCGTCGCCGCGGTCGCGATAGGTGACCAGGCCGAGGCAGACGTCCGGGCGCGACGGCAGCTGCTCGATGCCGCGCACGATGTCGCGCAGCGAGGCGCGCAGCTTGTCGATCTCGTCGCCCATCGAGCCGGTGGCATCAACCATGAACACCAGGTCCAGGCGCGCGCGCGGGCTCGCCGCGGCGGCGGGCAGGCGGACTTCCAGCGCGTCCTTCTGCCCGCGCCGCAACTGCGTCTGCGCCTGCTGCCCGGCACTGCGCACGTCGACCCGGTAGCTGGCCGAATCGCGGTCGTCGAAGGCATTCAGGTGCAGCCAGGCCTGGCCGCCGGCATCGGTGCGCGCCCACATGCGCGCGCCATTGGCCGCGGAGACCGCGACTTCGGCATCGGGTACCGGCCTGCCCTGCGCATCGACCACCCGCAGCCGCTGGCGCACCGACACGTCGCGCCCCAGCCGCGCCGCCTCGGGGTGGCGCTGCAGGAACTGCCGGAAGCCGCCGAAATCGGCGTTGTCATCGACCACGCCGGCGGTCACCGGCGTGGCCGGGCGCCGCACCGCCGGCGGCGGCGACGCAGCGGGCGCGTCCCGCACCTCCGATGCCCTCGCCGCCACCGCGCCACCAGTGATCATCGGTGCCGGTGGAGGCGGCGGTGGCGCCATCTCGCGCAACTCCCTGCGATGCGGAACCTTGCCGACCAGGGTGGGGATCTCGCGCACCCGCTCCGGTGGCTGCGGGTCCGGGTCCGGCACCTCGCGCATCCGCGGCATGTCGCTGCACACGCTGGCTGCCGGCGCGCGGAAATCCGCGGTGGTCTGGCGCCGGCGCGTGGGCACGGGCGCCTGCATGTCCGTCTGCACGGCGGGTGCGGGCGCCGGTTGCGGCCACCGCGGCTCGCCGGCGAGCGCCGGCAGGCCGGCCAGCAGCGTCAACGCGAACGCCATCGAACGTACCGGCGGGCGCCGGAAGGCCATGCTTGCGTGCTTCATCTGCGTACTCCGTTGCTTGCGGGGTGGGCCGCCGCGGCGGCAGGCACGGAACAGAACGGATGGTGGCAAAGAACGGGGTTGGCGGCGCACGCCGCGGCCGGGGGGCGGCCCCGGCACGCGACCAGCGGGCTACAGGCGGTGGGCGGTTCCCAGGTACTCGGCGCTCTGCATCTCGATCAGGCGGCTGGCGGTGCGCTCGAACGCGCCGGCCAGGCGGGTGCCGGAGTAGAGCAGCGGCGGCGGGTCCTGCGCGGTGCACACCAGGTTGACCTGGCGGTCGTAGAGCTCGTCGATCAGGTTGACGAAGCGCCGCGCGGCATCCTCGTTCAGGCGGTCGAAGTGCGGGATGCCGCCCAGCAGCACGGTATTGAACTCGCGCGCAATCTCGATGTAGTCCGAGGGACCGCGCGGGCCTTCGCACAGCGCTGCGAAATCGAACCAGACGATGCTCTTGCCACGCCCGCGCACCGGAATCTTGCGGCCCTCGATCTGGATGTTGCCG
Organism: Stenotrophomonas acidaminiphila; assembly: GCF_014109845.1. Classification (NCBI taxonomy): domain Bacteria; kingdom Pseudomonadati; phylum Pseudomonadota; class Gammaproteobacteria; order Lysobacterales; family Lysobacteraceae; genus Stenotrophomonas; species Stenotrophomonas acidaminiphila. Next base: position 433,588 of record NZ_CP043567.1, read on the forward strand.
GCGCGCGCGTCCTGGCCGCCGCTCAGCTCCTTCCAGCGCCGCTCCAGCCAGGCGTCGCTGTCGCCTTCCAGCGGCGCCCGGTACACCGGCGAGCGGGTCAGCGCGCGCATGCGGTAGTCCTCGGTGCCTTCGGCGTACAGCTCCACGCAGTACTTCTGCAGCAGGGCGATGGCCGGCAGGAAGCTGTCGCGCTGCAGGCCGTTGAGGTACAGGTTCTCCACCGCGGTGTTGGAGGTGGTCACCAGGGTCACGCCTTCGGCGAACAGCCGTTCGAGCAGGCGCGCCAGCAGCATCGCGTCGCCGATGTCGGTGACGAAGAACTCGTCCAGCACCAGCACCCGCAGCCTGCTGCGCCATTCCTGGGCGATCTTCGCCAGCGGGTCGCTCTGGCCCTGGTGTTCGCGCAGCCGCTCGTGGATGCCGCGCATGAAGCGGTGGAAGTGGGTGCGGTATTTCTGCTCGATCGGCAGGCCGTCGTAGAACAGGTCGACCAGGAACGTCTTGCCGCGGCCGACGCCGCCCCAGAAATACAGGCCCTTGACCGGCCCGGGCTTCTTCCAGAAGGCCGACAGCCGGTCGAGCCAGCCGTCCTGCGCCGAATCGACGATGGCCTCGTGGATGCGGTCGAGCTCGGCCAGCGCCGCATGCTGGGCCGGATCGTCGCGCCAGTCGCCACGGGCCACGCCGGCGGCGTAGCGCTGCGAGGGGGTCGTCGCATCCATGCTCAGCAACTGCCGTCGGGCAGCCAGCGCCGCACTTCGTGCTGGATCGCGCCGCGCAGGTCGATCAGCTTGCGATGGAAGAAATGGCTGGTGTCGGGCATGCGCACCAGCTGCGGCGGGTCGGCCAGCGTCTCCAGCCACGCATAGACGGCCTGCGCGTCGACCACTTCGTCGGCGTCGCCCTGCACCACCAGCCACTGCGCCGGCGGCTGCAGCGCGTCGAAGTCCCAGGTGCGGCGGCCGACCGGCGGCGCGATCGAGATCAGCGCCTGCGGCGCCAGCGCGCCACTGGCGCGCAGCGATACGTAGGCGCCGAAGCTGAAACCGGCCAGCCACAGCGCGCAGTCCGGGCGCTGGGCGCGCACCCATGCCACCACCGCGCGCAGGTCGTCCTGCTCGCCCTCGCCGTTGTCGTAGCTGCCGGCGGAAGCGCCGACACTGCGGAAATTGAAGCGCACGGTGGTGACGCCCAGCTCGCGCAGCGCGCGCGCGGCCATCGTCACCACCTTGTTGTGCATGCTGCCGCCTTCGGTGGACAGCGGATGGCAGATGACGGCGACGACCGGCCGCGCGGCGACATCGGCCTCGGGCGGATCGACCGCGACCTCGAGCGGCCCGCAGGGGCCATCGAGCATCAGCACCGCCGGTTCGCGGGGAAAGGAAGGATTGCTCATGCCGCCATAATAGCGGCCCCATCCACCGGCTTCACCGCCACCTCCGCACGGCAACGAATGCGATGCACTTCCTGATCCTGAGCGTGATCTGCAGCGTGCTGGTCTCGGTCCTGCTGAAGCTGGCGCCGCGGCGCGGCATCGACATCGCCCAGGCCGTGACCTGGAACTACCTGGCCGCCAGCGTGCTGTCGCTGCTGCTGCTCAGGCCCTCGCTGCAGTCGCTGCGCGACGGACATGCGCCGTGGCCGGCACTGCTCGGCCTGGCGCTGGCCCTGCCGGGCATCTTCCTGGTACTGGCGCGCGCCGTGCGCGAAGCCGGCATCGTGCGCAGCGACGTGGCGCAGCGGCTGTCGCTGCTGCTGTCGCTGGGCGCGGCGTTCGTGCTGTTCGGCGAGCACGCCAATGGCTGGAAACTGGCCGGGCTGGGGCTGGGCCTGCTGGCCATCGTCGGCGTCAGTGCGCGCAGCGGCGCGCGCGGCGCCGGCACGGCGTCGAGCTGGCGCTGGCTGCTGGCGGTGTGGGCCGGCTTCGCGCTGATCGACATCCTGCTCAAGCAGGTGGCGCTGGCCGGCACCCCGGCCACCGCCGCGCTGCTGGCCAGCTTCGCCATCGCCTTCGTGCTGATGCTGGCCTGGCAGCTGCTGCGCCACTACCGCGGCCGCCAGCGGCTGCAGGCGCGCAACCTTGGCTTCGGCCTGCTGCTGGGCGCCATCAACTTCGGCAACATCCTGTTCTACGTGCGCGCGCACCAGGCGTTGCCGCACAGCCCGGCCACCATCTTCGCCGGCATGAACATCGGCGTGGTGTGCCTGGGCGCGCTGGTCGGCGTGCTGGCCTTCGGCGAGAAGACCAGCGCCTGGAACCGCGTGGGCCTGGGCCTGGCGGTGGTGGCGATCGCCCTGATCGCGCGCGGCGCGCAGGGCTGAAGTTCCAGCACGGCTTCCTTGCCCAACGGGGTGATCTACACCTCCTTTAATGTTACTTTATAACAAAATGGAGCCGACCCGATGAAAAATGCAGCTGCCCTGTTCGATGTCTCCGCCATCGCCCTGTCCGGCCTGTGCCTGCTGCACTGCCTGGCGCTGCCACTGCTGGCCGCACTGCTGCCGCTGTTCGGCACCTGGAGCGAGGCCGAATGGGTACACGGGGTGTTCGTGCTGATCGCCGTGCCACTGACCAGCTACGCGCTGTGGCGCGCGCATCGGCATCGCCCGCTGCCCGCCGCGCTGTGGCTGCTGGCGGGCACCGGGCTGGCGCTGCTGCTGGCCGGTGCGTCCGGCGGCCTGGGCGAGCGGGCCGAAACGCCGCTTACCGTCGCCGGCAGCCTGGCACTGGCCAGCACCCATCTGTGGAACGCGGCGCGGCGGCACGCGCACTAGGGGTCGCCGGCGTCAGGAGCACGGCGCCGGCACCTCTTCGCCCGGGCTCAGGGATCGAAACCCAGCAGCAACGGGTCGTGGTCCGAGCTGCGCCACGGGCCGGGCTCGTTGCGCCCCTGGTAGCCGGCGTCGTCGGCTTCATCGGCATTGATGTGCCATTCGGCCGCGCCCTTCAACCGCGCCGCCATGCCCGGGTTGAGCAGCGCGTGGTCCAGGCGCCCGGTCAAGCCGTTGTAGACGTAGCTGTAGGGCCGGGACACGCCGGCCACCTTGAACGCGTCGCGCCAGCCATCTGCCTGCAGCTGGCGGATCGGGTCTTCCATCGCATAGGCGTTGAAGTCGCCCAGCAGCACCGCATCGGCACTGCCACTGCCGGTCGGGTCGCGCTGCAGCCACTGGTGCAGCAGCCGCGCCGATGCCACCCGGGTGGCGGTCCAGCAGCCCTGGCCGTCGTTCTGGTCGGCGTCGGCGCCGCTGGCCTCGCTGCAGCCCTTGGACTTGAAGTGGTTGGCCACCACCACGAACGGCCGGCCCGTGCGGCCCATGCGGAAGGCCTGCGCCAGCGGTACCCGGCTGCGCTCGCCGAACGGCTCGCGCTCCAGCACCGCCGGCCTGCCCACCGGCGCCACCCGTGCGGCGCGGTAGATGATGCCAACCCGGATGGGGTTGTCGCCCGGCCCCTTGCCGGCGTCGACGAACGCCCACTGGCGGTCCCTGCCCTGCCCTTCGTTGAGCGCGCGCACCAGCCCGGCGATCGCCGAGTCCGGGCCGTAGCCGTCGTTCTCCAGCTCCATCAGCGCGGCCACGTCGGCGTCGAGGCCGCGGATGGTGGCGACCAGCTTGGCCTGCTGCGCCTGGAACTGCGCGAACGTCTTGGCGCCACGCAGGGTCGGGAAGCCACCACCGTGGCCATCGCCGTTGAAATAGTTCTCCAGGTTGAACGCGGCGATGCGCAGCGCCCCGGCCACCGCCGGCGGCTGCGGCCGCTCGATCGCCGGTACCGGCAGCGCGGCGGTCAGCTGCAGCCGGTAGTCGCCGTCGTAGCGCTGGTCGACCACGCCCTCGACGCCGCGGAACACCATGCCGGTGCGCAGCTGCGCGGCCTCGGGCAGGTAGGACACGTGGCCCGGGTCGCGCTGGCTGCTGCCATCGTCCAGGCGCAGGCGGCGGCGCGCGTTGTCGGCCACCAGCGCCGCGTTCTCCGCGGTGCCGGCAGCGGCCAGCTCGGTCGGCTGCCACAGCCGCCCGTCGAAGGAGACGGTCAGCTCGCCGTGACGCGCCAGCTGGTCCTGCCCGGCCAGCGTCAGCGGTGCGGCGATGCGCACCTTCATCCCTTCCAGCGCTTCCCAGCTGGCGGGCACGGCCTCCAGCATGGTGATCCCGGGGGCGGGGCGGGCGCGGGCCGCTGCCACCGTTTCGGCCTGCAGCGCGGTCAGGGTCTGGCCGCCCTTGCCGGCCGCCAGTTCCTGCACCGTGCCGGTGACGCGCAGCCACTGCCCCGCGGGCAGCGCGCGCGCCGGGTCCAGCTGCACGAACAGCGCATCGGACGTGGCCGCATCGCGATCTCCCGCATCCTGCAGGAAGACACCGCCGAGGCCGGCGCGCAGGTCGGCGCTGACGAATCCCTCGATGGTGACCTGGCGCCCTTCCAGCGGGCTGCGCGGGCCACTGCCCTGCACCTGGCCGATGGCGAGGACGGCCGGCGGCCTGGCGACCGCCTGCGGCGCAAGGGCGACGGACAGCGAGAGGGCAAGCAGCGAGGGTAGGTGGCGCATGGGGTGGACTCCAGAACGGCGGAAAGCAAAGCGCCGCCCGGGAGGGCGGCGCCGCGTGTCCATGATGGGCACGTTTTATTTCAGGTTTGCCAGCATCCAGTCGACGGTGGCGTGGATCTGCTCGTCGCTCAGGCCGGCATTGCCGCCCTTGGGCGGCATCACCCCGCCGTCCGGGCCGGTGTAGCCCTCGATGGCGTGCTTGTAGAGCGTCTCGGTGCCCTGGGCGATGCGCTTGTCCCAATGCGCGTGGTCCAGGGTCGGTGCCATGCCCACGCCGGTCAGGTGGCAAGCGGTGCACAGCTTGTCGAAGATCACCTTGCCGTCCAGGGTGCCGCCGTAGGCGCCGCCTGCGGCCGCAGCCTGGGCAGCCGCGGCTTCCGCCGCCGCAGCCTGCGCCGCGGCGCCGGTGCTGCCCGCGTAGACCGCACCGGCCGGGGCGATGCGCTGCTCGACGCGCGCGACCGCCTGCGGGGAGGCTTCGGTGGGAATCGCGCGCTGCAGGAACGACGCGAAGATGATCAGCCCGACCGTGACGACAGCCAAGATGGCGATCACGATGGAGAAGCGTTTCAGGAACTGCAGGTCGTAATTCCGCACGTATCAACACCCCTGGCAAGTAGTCGGTGGACCACAGCTACCGGCGGAGTATAGACCAGCGCCCCCACCCACCGGCAACGGGCAGCGGCCGGGCGGCGGCCTCATCCCCCGTGCGCGGCCATGCCGGCGCCGGCCGCGCGCAGGCACAGTGCGCCGATCGCCTCGACCAGCGGCTCGCCGCCGCGCAGGCCGTCGCGGCTGGGCGCGGTCGGGCCGACCAGCGCCTCGGTGAACGCACCGACGATGCAGGCCGCGCCCACGTCCAGGTCCTGCGCCGGGAACTCGCCGCTGCGGACGCCGTCGCCGAGGATGCGCTTGAACACGTCGCCGAACAGGCGGCGGCAGCGGATGCGCTCGGCCTCGACCTCCGGATCCACCGGTTCGGCGATGAAGGCATAGGCCAGTGCCGGCCCGGCCAGCGCGCGGCGCACGAAGGAGGCCACCGCCTGCTGCAGGCGCACGGCCGCCGGCTGCGGCCCGTCGGCGATCGCCGAGAGGATGTCCAGCTCATGCTCGACCGCGGCGGTGAGCACTTCCACGAACAGGTCGGCCTTGGACGGGAAATGGCGGTAGATCAGGCCGGTGGATACCCCGGCCTCGGCCGCCACCGCGGTGATCGGCGCGTTGCGGTACCCGCCCGCGGCGACCAGCCGGCGGGCCGCGGCCAGGATCGCCTCGCGGTTGCCGGCGAGGCGCTTTTCCATCAGTTCCGAACGTTTGTAGGCCATGGATTGATTCTAGATTCAATTTTTGAATTTGTATTCACTTTTTCATGGAGACCCGCTAGGCTGCGCGCGAACGCCCGTGCTGACGGCCAGTCCGTCATCCCCCTCCCGGAGCGCCCACCCGTCCTGCCGTACCGGAGCCGCCCCCATGCACGTCCCCACCCTTTCCTTCGATCTCGGCGAAGAGATCGACATGCTGCGCGGGAGCGTGGCCCAGTTCGCGGCCGCGCACATCGCGCCGCTGGCCGCCGGTGCCGACGCCGGCAACCAGTTCCCCAACGCGCTCTGGCGCCAGCTGGGCGAACAGGGCCTGCTCGGCATGACCGTGGAGGAAGAATACGGCGGCAGCGGCATGGGGTATCTCGCCCACGTGGTGGCGATGGAGGAAATCTCGCGCGCCTCCGGCGGCATCGGCCTGTCCTACGGCGCGCATTCGAACCTGTGCCTGAACCAACTGCGCAAGAACGCCAGCGAGGCGCAGAAGCGCAAGTACCTGCCCAGGCTGTGCAGCGGCGAACACGTCGGCGCGCTGGCGATGAGCGAACCGGGCGCCGGCTCGGACGTGGTGTCGATGAAGCTGCGCGCGGAGCGGCGCGGCGACCACTACCTGCTCAACGGCAACAAGATGTGGATCACCAACGGCCCGGACGCCGACGTGCTGGTGGTCTACGCCAAGACCGACCCGGACGCCGGCTCGCGCGGCATCACCGCCTTCATCGTCGAGAAGGGCATGCAGGGGTTTTCCACCGCGCAGAAGCTGGACAAGCTGGGCATGCGCGCCTCCAACACCTGCGAACTGGTGTTCCAGGACTGCGAGGTGCCGGTGGAGAACGTGCTCGGCGAGGTCGGCGGTGGCGTCAAGGTGCTGATGTCCGGCCTGGACTACGAGCGCGTGGTGCTGTCCGGCGGTCCGCTCGGGTTGATGGCCGCGGCGCTGGACGTGGTGCTGCCGTACGTGCACGAGCGCAAGCAGTTCGGCGAAGCGATCGGCACCTTCCAGCTGATCCAGGCCAAGCTCGCGGACATGTACGTGGGCCTCAACGCGTGCCGCGCGTATGTGTATGCGGTGGCCAGGGCCTGCGACCAGGGCCGCACCACCCGCCAGGACGCGGCCGGCGCGATCCTGTATTCGGCCGAGAAGGCCACCTGGGCCGCCGGCGAGGCGATCCAGATCCTCGGCGGCAACGGCTACATCAACGAGTACCCGGCGGGCCGCCTGTGGCGCGACGCCAAGCTGTACGAGATCGGCGCCGGCACGTCGGAGATCCGGCGCATGCTGATCGGGCGCGAGCTGTTCCAGCGCACCGCGTGATCCAGGCCCGGCAACCGCCGGGCCTCTCCTTGGAGGGCGCCGGCAGGTGAAGGGCACCGGCATCGGCGGGGTTCCCGCATCATGGACCCCACGCGCCCCGCGTCCGCCCTTCGGCCCCCCTCCACCGACGGCACCCAGGCAACCGCAGGAACCACCGCCATGAGCGTACTGAAAACCCAGCTGCAGCCCGGCAGCGAGACATTCGAGGCCAACCGCGCGGCGATGCAGGCGCTGGTCGACGACCTGCGCGCGACCCTGGAGCGCACCGCGCGCGGCGGCAGCGATGCGGCGCGGGCCAAGCACACCGCGCGCGGCAAGCTGCTGGTGCGCGAGCGCATCGACGCGCTGCTCGATCCCGGCAGCGCGTTCCTCGAGATCGCACCGCTGGCCGCGCACGGCATGTACGACGACCCGGTGCCGGGCGCCGGCATGGTCGCCGGCATCGGCCGCGTCTCCGGCGTGGAATGCCTGATCGTCGCCAACGACGCCACGGTCAAGGGCGGCACCTACTACCCGGTGACGGTCAAGAAACACCTGCGCGCGCAGGAGATCGCACAGCAAAACCGCCTGCCGTGCATCTACCTGGTCGACTCGGGCGGTGCGTTCCTGCCGCTGCAGGACGAGGTATTCCCCGACCGCGACCATTTCGGCCGCATCTTCTACAACCAGGCCAACCTGTCCGCGCAGGGCATTCCGCAGATCGCCTGCGTGATGGGCAGCTGCACCGCCGGCGGCGCCTACGTGCCGGCGATGAGCGACGAGACGGTCATCGTCCGCGAACAGGGCACCATCTTCCTCGGGGGCCCGCCGCTGGTGAAGGCCGCGACCGGCGAAGTGGTCAGCGCCGAGGAACTGGGCGGTGCCGACGTGCACACGCGCATTTCCGGCGTCGCCGACCACATGGCCGACAACGACCTGCAGGCGCTGGCGCGGGTGCGCGCCATCATCGCCAGCCTCAACTGGCGCAGGCCGGAGCCGCGCGTCGCGCTGCAGCCCGGCGAGGCGCCGCTGTTCGATGCGTACGAACTGTATGGCGTGATCCCCGGCGACACGCGCAAGCCCTACGACGTGCGCGAAGTGATCATGCGCATCGTCGACGGCTCGCGCTTCGACGAGTTCAAGCCGCGCTACGGCAACACCCTGGTCACCGGCTTCGCCCATGTGCATGGCCATCCCGTCGGCATCATCGCCAACAACGGCATCCTGTTCTCCGAATCGGCGCTCAAGGGCGCGCACTTCATCGAACTGTGCTGCCAGCGCGGCATCCCGCTGCTGTTCCTGCAGAACATCACCGGCTTCATGGTCGGCCGCAAGTACGAACACGGCGGCATCGCCAAGGACGGCGCCAAGCTGGTGATGGCGGTGGCCAACGCGCGCGTGCCCAAGTACACGGTGGTGATCGGCGGCTCGTTCGGCGCCGGCAACTACGGCATGTGCGGCCGCGCCTATTCGCCGCATTTCCTGTGGATGTGGCCGAATGCACGCATCGGGGTGATGGGCGGCGAACAGGCCGCCAGCGTGCTGGCCACGGTCAAGCGCGACGGCATCGAGGGCAAAGGCGGGCAGTGGCCGGCCGACGAGGAGGAGGCGTTCAAGGCGCCGATCCGCGAGCAGTTCGAGCGCCAGGGCCACCCCTACTACGCTAGCGCGCGACTGTGGGACGACGGCGTGATCGACCCCGCCGACACCCGCCGCGTCCTGGGCCTGGCGCTGGCCGCGAGCCTCAATGCGCCGGCGCAGGACACGCGCTTCGGCGTGTTCCGGATGTGAGGCCGTCGGCATGACACGCATCGAGCCGGAAGCCTGCGCTTGTGCCCTGGCTCTTGCGGTTGCCTTCGCTTTCCCGGGTTCCCTTCCGCAGCGACGCAGCCGACGGAGAGGACCCGGAGGGCGACGTGCATGGATGCACGTCGTTTTTCGACACGACACGGATGTCGTGTCGAAAAATCCCGGCGGCGGAGTGGACCCGGCGCGCGCAGCGCGTTGGGCGCGGAGGCAGGGCGTGCTTTCTTTTGGCTACCTTTTCTTTGCACGGGCAAAGAAAAGTAGCTCGCTCCCCGGCAGGGGAGTGAAAGCTCTTCAATACTTCAAGCTGCCACCGCGCAGCACGTCATGGAATACGCCATGTTCGACAAGATCCTGATCGCCAACCGCGGCGAAATCGCCTGCCGCGTCATCGCCACCTGTCGCCGACTGGGCATCGCCACCGTGGCGGTGTACTCGGACGCCGACCGCGACGCACGGCATGTACGGCTGGCCGACGAGGCCATCCACATCGGCCCGGCGCCGGCGGCGGACAGCTACCTGCGCGGTGCGGCCATCCTCGATGCCGCGCGCCGCAGCGGCGCGCAGGCGATCCACCCCGGCTACGGCTTCCTGTCCGAGAACGCCGGTTTCGCCCGCGCCTGCGCCGACGCCGGCGTGGTGTTCATCGGCCCGCCGGCCAGCGCCATCGACGCGATGGGCGACAAGAGCGCGGCCAAGGCGCTGATGCAGCAGGCCGGCGTGCCGCTGACTCCCGGCTACCACGGCGAGCGCCAGGAGCCGGCCTTCCTGCGCGCGCAGGCCGACGCGATCGGCTATCCGGTGCTGATCAAGGCCAGCGCCGGCGGCGGCGGCAAGGGCATGCGCAGGGTCGAGGCCAGCGCGGATTTCGACGCCGCCCTGGCCAGTTGCCAGCGCGAGGCGCAGTCGGCGTTCGGCAATGCGCACGTGCTGGTGGAGAAGTACATCGAGCGGCCGCGGCATATCGAGATCCAGGTGTTCGGCGACGGCCACGGCAACGTGGTGCATCTGTTCGAGCGCGACTGCTCGGTGCAGCGCCGCCACCAGAAGGTGCTGGAAGAAGCCCCGGCGCCGGGCATGACGCCCGAACGCCGCGCGGCGATGGGCAAGGCCGCCACCGACGCGGCGCGCGCGGTCGGCTACGTCGGCGCCGGCACGGTGGAATTCATCGCCTCGCCTTCGGGCGAATTCTGGTTCATGGAAATGAACACCCGCCTGCAGGTCGAGCACCCGGTGACCGAGCTGATCACCGGTACCGACCTGGTGGAGTGGCAGCTGCGCGTCGCCGCCGGGCAGCCGTTGCCGAAGACCCAGGCGCAGCTGGCCATCCACGGCCACGCCATCGAGGCGCGGCTGTACGCCGAGGATGCCGACCGTGGGTTCCTGCCCTCCACCGGCACCCTGCGCCACCTGCGCCTGCCGCGGCCCGATGCCCACGTGCGGGTGGATGCCGGCGTCGAACAGGGCGATGCCATCACCCCGTATTACGACCCGATGATCGCCAAGCTGATCGTGCATGACGTGGACCGCGACAGCGCGCTGCGGCGCATGCGGCAGGCGCTGGCGCAGTGCCGGGCGGTCGGCGTCACCACCAATGCCGGCTTCCTGCACCGGCTGGTGGCGACCGGTTCGTTCCGCCAGGCCGATCTCGACACCGCGCTGATCGAGCGCGAGCACGACGCACTGGACGTGCGCCACCATCCCGCGAGCGCGGCCGACTGGGCGCTGGCCGCGGTGCTCGCCATCGACGATGGCGCCACAGTGCCGGCCGACGCCTCGCCCTGGGCCATCGCCGATGGCTGGCGCGCGGCTGGTCCCGCCACGCGCGCGGTGACACTGGAACACCAGCAGCAACAACGCACGCTGCGGGTACGGCGCCACGCGGACGGCTGGCAGGTGGATGGCGACGGCGACCCGCTGCGGCTGCGCGGGCGGGTGCACGCGGACGGCTATGCCGTGCAGATCGACGACCGGCTATACCGTGGCGACGTGGTGCGCGATGGCAATGTGCTGCATGTCTTCGCCGACGGGAGCCAGCACCGCTTCACCCTGCACGACCCCGTCGCCGAGGCCGACGGCGGCAGCGACCATGGCGGCAGCCTGCTGGCGCCGATGCCCGGCCGGGTCATCGCCCTGCTGGTCGAGCCGGGCAGCAGGGTCGCCCGCGGTACCCCGCTGCTGGTGATGGAAGCGATGAAGATGGAGCACACCCTGCAGGCACCGGCCGACGGCGTGGTCAACGGCTACCGCGTGCGCGGTGGCGACCAGGTGGGCGACGGCGCGGTGCTGGTGGATTTCGAGGCGGGCGCGGGAGATTGATCCATCCCGCAACCCCGGGGACGATGAGACTGCGACGCCATTGAAACCGGGAACGCCCCCATGACCGTTGCGACCACGCACCTCATGCCCGGTGCGTAGCTGATCCATTCCAATTGCGCCTCACGGCTCCAAACCCGCGCATCCCCACACCTTGCCCACGGGATCGAACTCGGCGATTTCCTGTCGCGCGGCACGCCAACCGAATCCCCCCACCGCGACCGGTCCGTCGCACAGGGGGGCCAGGCCGAAGGCGCGTTCCAACTCACCTTCGTTGATCGCCGCGGTCACGAACGCTCCCAGGCCCAGGTCAGTGGCGCTCAAGCACAGCGTCTGCGAGAGATGGCCAACATCCATCAGCAGCGCGCGATAAGCCTTGGGATGGTCGCGGTACTTCCAGTAACTGCGCGCCACGCGAGGCGCGTAGATCACCAGCACCGGAGCCTGGGCAAACCACCACTGCCCGGCCAGTGCCCTGCGTGCCAGGTCATCCAGCGGCATGGCCGGGGCGGGCAGCGGACGCAGGGCATGCTCGTGTGGGCGGTAGTGGTACAGGCCCGGGGGCACCCCCTGGACCCGTTGCACCAGTAGATAGGCCTCGGTTGCATGCAACCCACCTCCCGAAGGGGTGTGTTTTTTCAGAAATTCGATGCCCTCTCCCGCAATCACGCTTCCCTGCGCGGCGAAGACCCGGTCCAGCATCCGCGCGAACAGCGCCTGCTCCAGCCCCCGCTCAGGATCGAAGTTGCGGCAGGTGGTACGCCTCTCGAGCAGCGTGTCCAGGCTATCGGCGGGAGCCCGCTGCAGCGGAATGTCCGGGCCACAGCCGTCGCGCTCGGCCACCGCAGGCGGCGGTGTGCCGCAGGTGCGCAGCAGGCCGGCGACCGTATCCATGCCCAGTCGCTGCATCGAGGCCACGCTGTCCACGCCACTCCAGCAACTGGCCTTGTGCACGACCGCGGCCAGTGGCCACCAGTTCAATGCGCGGTGGCGTTCATCGGCCGCGCATTGCGATGCAAAGCGGGGGTCATCGGAAACCAGCAGCCCCGTTTCCAGCAGGCGCGACAGGATGTCCTCCGGCATGGCATCGGCCACGCTCCACAGCTGCGGACTGAAACGCCCCAGCCATGCCATCTCTGCCTCCGACACCTCGATTTCCTGCTCAAGGTGCGGTGCCAGTGCGAGCCAGCGACGGGTACGTGCAACCCCCACGCCGCCAGCGAGCAGCCCGGCCAGATCAAAGCTCGCGGTCTCCCGTGATTCAAAGAAAACACATGCACAGCGACGCACGTTCATGGGTATGATCCTCATGCCGCGCGGGGGGGGGGGCGCTGCATATCCATACAATCTCGAGAAGCCGGTCAAGCGCCTCTGGCGCCCCCCAACCGGACAGGGGGAACAATGAGCAACGGCTCCAACAATGACGACGCTGCGGCTGGCCATCCAGGCCTCGATGAGGTGATGGCGGACACGCTGCTGGAGAAGCTGTCCAGCGACGATGGATTCCGCGCGCTTTTCCACGCCAATCCCATCCAGGCACTGGCCGATCTTGGCGTGGACGCGGCGCAGGCACTGGCGCCCGTGGCGCCTGCCGTGGGCGATCCGTTCTATTGCATGACCACTACCCAGCTGGCCAGCAAGGAAGAGATTGCCGCTGCCCGCACCGAATTGCAGGCCCACCTCACGCGCGCGGGCAATCACGCTGTGATCTTCTGCTTCGAAGCCGAAAGGATCGCTTCGGCCCTGGACAGCAACTGAGGAGACAGTACCGAGGCAGGCCACTGCCGCAGGAAAACCTGGATTTCGGCAGTGGCCTGGCTGTTCTTTCCCTGTGCCGCCAACGACTCGGCAAGCCACAGCCGCGCTAGCCGTGAGTCAGCGACGTTCAAGGGCTGCAGCGCCTGCGACGCATTGGCTTCGACATAGGCCAGACCGCGCCGCTGCAACAGCCAGCGCGCCTGCGTTTCGGCTTCGGCATGGCGGCCCGAGGCGGCCAGCACGCGGTACAGTGCGACCCGCGACTGGTAGAGATCGTCGGCACGGGGCGATAGCAACCTGCTGGCCTCGTCGTGACGCCCGTTGGCAGCCAGTTGACCGGCCTGCACGATTCGCTGCAACGCGGCCGTGGTTGCCCCGAGCCTCCCCTTGTCCGGCAATGCATCGACCTGCCTCAGGACATCGGCCGCCAGGCTGGAATCACCATCACGCTGTGCCAGCCAGGCATTGGCCAACAGCATCGACGTCAGGTCCATGCGATTGGAAGGGTCCCAGGCAGGATCGGCTATCGCGCCCACCAAGGCCTGGGCGGTGGCCGCACGGCGTGATCTCGGCAAGGACACACCGGTCATCTGCGCCACCACGCCCGAGATGAAGCGGAACTGCAGGTTCAAGAACGCTTCCTGCGTGGCGCTGGTCTCCAGTGCACCATCCGCCGCCGCCCTGGCCTGCGCCCATTTACCCTGGTCAAGCGCCAGCGACACCCGATCGATCATCGGCACCAGGTCGGTGCCCGCGTAGCCGCTGGGTTTGATGGCTTCCAGCGCGGCCATGGCTTCTGCCGGCCGCTCAAGCACCGCCAGCACGTTGGCGATCCGCCGCCCCTGGCCTGCCTGGGTCTCATTCCCGATTTCGCGCAGCCGCTTCAACGCTGGCTCCGTCGCTCCCTTGGCCAGCAGGATTCGCGCCAGGAAATCAGCCGCCAGCGGTCGCAACGGATCCTGCGGTACGTCGGCGGCCTGCGCGTAGGGCAATGCCTCATCCATCCGATTGGCCGAAAACAGGTGCCAGGCAGAGTTGGCCTGGCCGGCAAAGTCGTCGGGATAGAGGCCTGCCATGAGCTGCCATTTCTCCAATGCCTGCGCCGGCGCCCGCAGCTCGGCCTCCCAGGCGTCCAGGTAAAGGCGCTCGCGATCGGGCAGGCGGTGCCTCAGTGCCAATGCGCGGTCGAGGAAAGGCATGGCCGCCGGTCGCTCCGAACGCGCCACCATGACACGCGCCGCGCCAAGGTAGCCAAGCGCGAATTCGGGATCCAGCGTTGTTGCCTCGCCATACATCTGCATCGCCTGCTGCCACTTTCCCTGACGAGTGGCCTGCAATCCAAGCGCATAGGCGCGCAGGGCGTGGAGGTTGGAGGTCGTAACCGATGGCAATGGCTGGGACGCGGCCTTGACCGACGCACTGGTTTCACCCAGATGGCCGCGCAGGCGCAAGGCGATGGCGTCGACCGAGGCCAGCAGGGATTCCAGGCCGCGGCCATCGACGAAATCCGAACGGATCGTGATCTGGGTATGCGGGTCGACGATCTCCATGCTCAGGCGCAGCTTGCCCCCCACCTCGGAGACCGCAGGCAGTATGACCAGGCGTGCGCCGTCGCGCAGCGCCACTTCCGATGCCAAGGTGCGGTCCAGGCGGGATACCGCGGGATCACGGCGCATGCGCGACAGCGTGTCGCGCGTCTTCATGTCGCTCAGCACGTTGACATGCCGCGACTGCTCCAGGCTGACACGCAGGGCCTGCATCACCGAATCGTCCAGCAGTGCATTGCCGGTCAGGTTGCGCAGGTCGCCCATCACCACCCAGTCGCGCTCGGCGAAGGCGATGGCCGGCTCCGGCCGCGCGATGAACCAGGCCCCGAGCCCCAGCGCCACCAGCAATGTCGCTTCGGCAACCAGCGCCATCGGGCGCCGCCACAGCGGCAGGTCGCGCCAGGCCTTGGGCGTGCTGCGTGGCATGCGCAGCGGGGCGAACCCAGGCTCGCCGACCTCGAACACTTCCTGCGTGGTCGGCACGCCCTTGAAGTGCCAGCGCCCGTGCGATCTCCACAGCAGGTGCTCGCTGCGCGCACCCAGCTCGCGGGCGGAACGGTGCGCCAGCGACTCGGCCACCGCCGACAGCAGGATCTGCCCGGGCCGGGCCAGCGCCATCAACCGCGCGGCCAGCGGCTTGGCCAGGCCCTCGACCTCCAGCGGCTTGGCGCCGGCCTGCACCGCCTCGGCGCTGTTGTGCCAGGTCAGCACCTCGCCGACATGCATGCCGGTACGCGCCTGCAGGCCGATGCCGCGCAACTGGCCCAGCTGCTCCAGGCCCTGCCGGTAGTCCAGGGCGAACCCCAGCCCGTTGACCGGCCGCTCGAACAGCAGCAGCAGGCCGTCGGAACGGTCGATCATGCGCCCCTTCCACTGCTGCTGCAGGCGCAGTACCAGCCGGTCGTGTTCCTGGAACAGTTCCGCGGCCGCGGTGTCGCCCAGCCGCTCCACCAGCGCGACCGAGTCGCACAGGTCGGTCAGCAGCAGCGTATGCAGGCGGGGGGCCGGGGCACCCGCCGTTGCATCCATGTCCGGCGTGGTGGGCACCTGCTGCATGTCAGCCGGTGCCCAACCAGTCCACCGGCCATTGCAGCCGGTTGCCGCCACGCCGCTTGGCCTCGTACAGGGCGCTGTCGGCATGGGCGTACCAGTCGTTCCAGTCGCGCGACGGGTCGAGCAGGCAGACGCCGATGCTCACCGGGCAGACACGCGGCACCGGCTGCGAGCGTTCCAGCAGGCCATGCACGGCATGCAGGATGAAGCCGGCCACGTGCTCGAGCATCTCGGTATCGGCCTCCTGCACCAGCAGGCAGAACTCGTCGCCGCCCAGCCGGCAGGCCAGCCCGCCCGGCTGCACCACCGAACGCAGGATGTTGGCGACCGCCTGCAGCACGCGGTCGCCGACCAGGTGGCCGTGCTCGTCGTTGATGCGCTTGAAGCGGTCGCAGTCGATCAGCAGCAGTCCCTGCGGCGGGTTCCGCGACGGCTGCCGGCATTCCTGCAGGTAGAGGGTCAGGCCGCGGCGGTTGTGCAGGCCGGTCAATTCGTCGGTCCGCACCAGTTCCTCGGTATGGCTGAGCTGGTGCGTGGTGGTGTAGAGATTGTCCAGCGCCGCTTCCAGGTCGTGGTTGCGGCGCCGCAGCTGCCGGATCAGCATCTGTTCGTTGGAGACCACGCGCATGATCGTGCGGCGCAGGAAAAAGGCGACCCGGCCCGGATCGTGGTCCACCAGCTTCTGGAAATCGGGGTGCCCGAGTTCGAGCAGGGACAGTTCGGTCGAGGCACGGGCATCGGCGCCGCGGCGGTGGTCGCCGATCAGCAGGCCGAGTTCGCCGAAGAACTCCCCCGGGCCCAGGTACTTGACCACCAGGTCCTCGCCGAAGTTGAGATCGACGATGCCGCTGACGATGACGAACATGGCGTCGCCCGAATCCCCCCGGCGGAACAGCACCTCGCCGGCCGCGACCTGGCGCTGCCGCGCGAACCGCGAGAACAGCGCGAATTCGTCGGGCGACAGGACAGGATGCACGATCTCGGCCATCGCCATGTGGGCGACACCCGGTTCGCGCTCTTCGGCCATGATTGCAGCACTTTCGCTGGTCATTCCCTCAGCCCCACCGCCCCTTCGTCCCCGGGGGCTAGCGCGGAAGAATAGCACTGGCGCAAAGCGCGGAGCATGCCGCATCCGGCGACAGCCGCATTCAGCCATGTATAAGGAAGGGCGGCCGTCGCGGCCGCCCTTCTGCACCATACCCATGCGATGGGAAAAGTATCGAAACGCGGGCTTCAGGCGGCCTTGCCGGCCTCGAACTGCGCCTCCTCGGTGGAGCCGGTCAGCGCGGTGACGCTGGAGGCGCCGCCCTGGATCACCGTGGTCACATCGTCGAAGTAGCCCGCCCCCACCTCCTGCTGGTGGGAAACGAAGGTGTAGCCCTGCCCGCGCGCGGCGAACTCCGGCTCCTGGACCTGCTCCACGTAGTGGCGCATGCCCTCGCCACGGGCGTAGTCGTGGGCGAACTTGAAGGTGTTGAACCAGTTGATGTGGATGCCGGCCAGGGTGATGAACTGGTACTTGTAGCCCAGTGCGGACAACTCGTCCTGGAAGCGGGCGATGGTGCGGTCGTCCAGGTTCTTCTTCCAGTTGAACGACGGCGAGCAGTTGTAGGACAGCAGCTTGCCCGGGCTGGCCGCGTGCACCGCCTGGGCGAACTCGCGGGCGAATCCCAGGTCCGGGGTACCAGTTTCGCACCACACCAGGTCGGCATAGGGTGCGTAGGCCACGCCGCGGCTGATCGACTGCTCCAGCCCGTTGCGCACCCGGTAGAAGCCCTCGGCGGTGCGCTCGCCGGTGACGAAGGGCGCGTCATTGGGGTCGAAGTCGCTGGTCAGCAGGTTGGCGGCCTCGGCGTCGGTCCGCGCCAGGATGATCGTCGGCACCCCCAGCACGTCGGCGGCCAGGCGCGCGGCCACCAGCTTCTGGATCGCCTCCTGGGTCGGCACCAGCACCTTGCCGCCCATGTGGCCGCACTTCTTCACCGCCGCCAGCTGGTCCTCGAAGTGCACGCCCGCGGCACCGGCGACGATCATGTTCTTCATCAACTCGTAGGCGTTGAGCACGCCGCCGAAGCCGGCCTCGCCGTCGGCCACGACCGGCAGGAAGAAGTCGATGGCCTCCTCGGCCTTCAGCTTGCCGTCGACGATGTTCTTCCACTGGATCTCGTCGGCGCGCTGGAAGGTGTTGTTGATGCGGCGGACCATGGTCGGCACCGAGTCGTAGGCGTACAGCGACTGGTCCGGGTACATGGTCTCGGAGGTATTGCCGTCGGCGGCCACCTGCCAGCCGGACAGGTACACCGCCTCCAGCCCGGCCTTGGCCTGCTGCATCGCCTGGCCGGCGCTGATCGCGCCGAAGGCGTTGACGTAGCCCTTCCTGGCCTCGCCGTTGAGCAGCTTCCACAGCCGCTCGGCGCCGCGCCGGGCCAGGGTGTGCTCGGGCTGCACGGTGCCGCGCAGGCGCACCACGTCGGCGGCGCTGTACGGGCGGCGGATGCCGGCCCAGCGCGGGTTGCTGTCCCAGTCGTGCTGCAGGGCGTCGATCTGTTGCGTGTAGGTGCTCATGGTGGAACTCCTTGGGGGCGGGGCGTGCAGTAAGGGGGTGGCCGGTGGCAGGGCTCAGTCGATCTGCCGGTACGCCGGCAGGGTCAGGAACTCGGCCAGTTCGTCGGCGTGGCTGAGCGCGCCGAGCAGTTCGATGGCCTGGGCGATGCGGTCGCCGCCGGGCAGTGCGGCGGTGTCGCCCAGGCGTGCCGGCAGCGCGCGCAGGGTGGCGTCGAGCAGCGCGCCGTCGATGGCGGTGCCGTCGTCCAGGTGCTGGTTGCCGGCATGCAGCCACTGCCAGATCTGGCTGCGGCTGATCTCGGCGGTGGCCGCGTCCTCCATCAGGTTGTGGATCGGGACGCAGCCGTTGCCGTCCAGCCACGCGGCCATGTAGCGCACGCACACCTCCACGCTGTTGTCGAAGCCGGCGCGGGTGATGGTGCCGGCGCAGGGGGCCACCAGGTCATCGCGGGTGACGTGCACGTCGCGGCGCAGCACGTGGTGCTGGTTGGGGCCCGGCATGTGCTCGTCGAAGATCGCGCGCGCCACCGGGATCAACGCCGGGTGCGCCACCCAGGTGCCGTCGTGGCCGGCGCTGACCTCGCGCAGCTTGTCCGCACGCACCCGCGCCATGGCCTGCTCGTTGGCGGCCGGGTCGTGGTTGATCGGGATCTGCGCGGCCATGCCGCCCATCGCATGCGCGCCGCGGCGGTGGCAGGTCTGGATCAGCAGCTCCGAATACGCCTTCAGGAACGGCTGGGTCATGGTCACCTGGCCACGCTCGGGCAGCACCTTGTCGGCATGCCGGCGGAAGGTCTTCAGGTAGGAGAAGATGTAGTCCCAGCGGCCGCAGTTCAGGCCGACGATGCGCCCGCGCAGCGCATGCAGGATCTCGTCCATCTCGAACACCGCCGGCAGCGTCTCGATCAGCACGGTGACCTTGATCTGCCCGTGCGGCAGGCCGAGCATGCCCTCGATGTGCGCCAGCGCGGTTTCCCACAGTGCCGCCTCTTCCATCGACTGCAGCTTGGGCAGGTAGAAATACGGGCCGCGGTCCCGGCGCATCAGCGCGCGGGCGTTGTGGAAGGCGAACAGCGCCGCGTCGAACAGGCCGCCGGCGATCGGCTGGCCGTCGACCAGCACGTGCTTCTCGTCCAGGTGCCAGCCACGCGGGCGCACGATCAGCACCGCCTGCTCGGCGAACGGCCGCAGCGTGTAGTGCTTGCCGGGCGCGCCATCGGCCGCCGCCGGCGAGGTGTACTCCAGATCGCCGCGCACCGCACCGATCAGCGCCTGCTGGCCGGCCAGCAGGTTGCGCCAGGTCGGCGAGGTCGAATCCTCGAAATCGGCCATGAACACCCGCGCACCGGAGTTCAGCGCGTTGATGACCATCTTCGGGTCGGTCGGGCCGGTGATCTCGACGCGGCGGTCCTGCAGGGCGGCCGGGATCGGCGCCACCGTCCAGTCGCCCTGGCGGATGTGCGCGGTGTCGGTGCGGAAGTCCGGCAGCCCCCCCTGGTCGAAGAAGGCCTGGCGCCCGCCCCGCGCGGCCAGCCGCGCCTGCCGCTCCGGCTCCACCGCCCGGTGCAGCGACACCAGCAGCGCCAGCGCGCCGGCCGGCAGCAGCTCCGCCTGGCCGGCGAGCCGGGCGGCCACGGTGATGCCCGGGGTCGGGCGGGTGGGCGTGGACGGAACGGAGGAGGCGACGGCGGACATGGCGGAACCCTGCGTGTGTCGGGGGACTCCACCGTGCCGCCGGGTTCACTTATTTATCAAAACAGTTTTTGCAATACCCAACATAAGTTGTGCTAATAATCAGGCTGGATGGCGACGAAGAAGCCCGTAAATCCGCGTTTTTCCTACAAGTCCGACCGGCTCAAGCCGCTGCGCGCGTTCTGCCAGACGGTCCGCCTGGGCTCGGTGTCGCGTGCCTCGGAGGCGCTGTTCGTCAGCCAGCCGGCGGTGAGCCTGCAGCTGCAGGCGCTGGAACGGGAGCTGGGGGTGGTGCTGTTCGAACGCAGCGGCAGGCGCCTGGTGCCCAGCCGCGAGGGCCAGTTGCTGTACGAGATGGCGCAGCCGCTGGTGGAGAGCCTGGACGGGCTGGAAGCCAGCTTCCGCGACAAGGTCCGCGGACTGGACGCAGGCGAGCTGACCGTGGCCGCCAATACCTCGACGATCCTGTACCTGCTGCCGAAGATCGTCGAAGCGTTCCGCCAGCGCCACCCCGACGTGCGGCTGGTATTGCAGGACGCGATCAGCGCCGACGGCACCGAACTGCTGCGTGGCGACGCCGCCGACCTTGCCGTGGGCTCGATGCTGGATGTACCGGGCGACCTGAGCTACGCGCCGGTCTACGATTTCGAGCAGGTGCTGATCACCCCGCGCGGGCACCCGCTGGCCGGCAAGCGCGAACTCACCCTGGACGACCTCTCCGCCTTCCCGCTGATCCTGCCGCCGAAGCGGCAGATCACCTGGCGACTGGTCGACCTGGTGTTCCAGCGCCACCGCGTGCCCTACACCGTGGCGCTGGAAGTCGGCGGCTGGGAGGTGATCAAGCAGTACGTGGCAATGGGCATGGGCATCTCCATCGTGACCGCGCTGTGCCTCAACGATGCCGACCGCGAGCGGCTGGCGATCCGCCCGATGGCGCGCTACTTCCCCACCCGCAGCTACGGGGTGACGGTGCGCCGCGGCAAGGTGCTGTCGCCGCAGGCGCGCGCCTTCATCGCGCTGATCCGGCCCGACCTGTTCGCTCCCCGGCAGTACGACGACACCGGGCATTCGGAGCGGTGAAGGCGGCGCCGGGCCCGCGGCGCCGGGCTTAACGCAGCGCGCCCGGTTCCGCGCTAGCGTTGCCGCACCCGCCAGCGCGGCATACCGGAGTTCTGCCATGGATCGCACTCTGCTGTTCGCTGTCAGCCTCGCCCTCACCCTGTCCCTTTCCGCCTGCAACCGCACGCCTGCCGGCAGCGGAACGCCGGCCGCACCGGCCGCCACCGGCGCGCCGGCCGCCCCACCCGAACTGATCCCGCGCGACGCCCTGTTCGGCAACCCCGAACGCGCCAACGTGCAGATCAGCCCCGACGGCCGGTACCTGGGCTGGGTCGCCGCGGTCGACGGCGTGCTGAACGTCTGGGTCGCGCCGGCCGACGACATCGGCAAGGCGCGCGCGGTCACCGCGGACAAGGCGCGCGGCATCCGCCAGTACTTCTGGAGCCACCGCCCCGACACCCTGCTGTACCTGCGCGATACCGGCGGCGACGAGAACTTCCACCTGTTCTCGGTGGACCTGGCCAGCGGGCAGGCGCGCGACCTGAGCGACTTCCCGGCCACCCGCGCCGAGGTCGTCGGGGTCAGCCACCTGCATCCGGAATCGGTGCTGGTGGCGATGAACGACCGCGACCCGAAGTGGCACGACCTGTACCGGGTGGACCTGGCCAGCGGCCAGCGCACGCTGCTGGAGAAGAACACCCGGCAGATCGCCGGCTACATCGCCGACCCTGATTTCAAGGTCAGGATGGCCAGCCGCGCGCGCGCGGACGGCGGCAACGACCTGCTCGAACCCGATGGCAAGGGCGGCTGGAAGGTCACCGGCGAGATCCCGTTCGCCGACTCGCTGACCAGCTTCCCGGGCGGCTACACCAGCGACGGCAAGACCCGCTACTTCTTCGACTCGCGCGGCCGCGATACCGCGGCGCTGTATGCCATCGACGCCGGCACGGGGGCCAAGACCCTGGTCTACGAGGACGCACGCGCCGACATCGACGACGCCCTCGACGACCCGATGACCCAGCGCGCGCAGGCGGTGGCGGTCAATTACCTGAAGAACGAGTGGAAGGCGGTCGACCCGGCCATCGCACCGGACCTGGACACGCTCAAGGCCATCGGCCCGGGCAGCTTCAGCGTCACCTCGCGCACCCTCGACGACAAAACCTGGATCGTCGCCTACTCCGCCGCCGAGTCGCCGGTCACCTATTACCGCTACGCCCGTGGCGGCACCCCGGAGAAACTGTTCTCCGCGCGCCCGGCGCTGGAAGGCAAGGCGCTGGCGGCACAGTGGCCGCAGGAAATCCGCTCGCGCGACGGGCTGACCCTGGTCAGCTACCTCACCCTGCCGCGCACCGCCGACACCAATGGCGACGGCAAGGCCGACGCGCCGGTACCGATGGTGCTGCTGGTGCATGGCGGGCCGTGGGCGCGCGACATCTATGGCTACGACGCCTACCACCAATGGCTGGCCAACCGCGGCTATGCGGTCCTGGCGGTCAATTACCGCGGCTCCACCGGCTTCGGCAAGGCCTTCACCAATGCCGGCGACGGCGAATGGGCCGGCAAGATGCACGACGACCTGATCGACGCGGTGGACTGGGCGGTGAAGAACGGCGTGACGACGCGTGAGCAGGTCGCGATCATGGGCGGCAGCTACGGTGGCTACGCCACCCTGGTCGGGCTCACCTTCACCCCCGACACGTTCAAGTGCGGCGTGGACATCGTCGGCCCCTCCAACCTCGATACCCTGCTGTCCACCATCCCGCCCTACTGGGCCGCGTTCTTCGAGCAGTTCGCCCGGCGCGTGGGCGACCCCCGCACCGCGGCCGGCAAGCAGCTGCTGGCCGAACGCTCGCCGCTGACCCGCGTCGCCGCCATCACCCGGCCGCTGCTGATCGGCCAGGGCGCCAACGACCCGCGCGTGCGCCAGGCCGAGAGCGACCAGATCGTCAAGGCGATGACCGACAAGCACATCCCGGTCACCTACGTGCTGTTCCCGGACGAGGGCCATGGCTTCGCGCGCCCCGAGAACAGCAAGGCGTTCAACGCCGTGGCCGAAGGCTTCCTGGCGCAGTGCCTGGGTGGACGGGCGCAGCCCATCGGCGGTGATTTCAACGGCTCCAGCATCACCGTGCCGACCGGCGCGGACGGGGTGCCCGGCCTGGCCGAGGCGATCGGCGCCCACGTGCAGGACATCCGCCGCTGAGGCCGGCGCGGCACGGGCGGCCCACCCCACGGGAGCGGGCCGCCCGCACTGCATCGGCATGGCGCGCCGGGTGGGGCTCAGTGCGTGCAGTCGCAGCCCTGCCAGCCGGCCCGCTTGCTGGTCTGGCCGATGCCGGGGTTGAAGGTATTGGCGGGATCCAGCCGTTGGTAGAACGCGGCCAGCGCCGGCTTGGCCGGATACAGGTGGCCGACGTTGTGCTCGGCCGGATACTCGGCACCACGCGCGTCCAGCAGCGCCCACATCGCGTGCTCGATCGCCAGCGGATCCTCGCCCTTGCGCGCGATGTAGTCCTGGTGGAACACGTGGCACAGGAAGTGCCCGTAGTACAGCTTGTGCAGCAGGCGCGCATCGAGCTCGGCCGGCAACCGCTCGAACCAGTCGCGGTCGTCGCGGCGCAACGCGATGTCCAGGGCGACGATGTCCTGCACCCGGTCGCGGTGCACTTCGCGGTAGCGCACCGCGGCGCTGGCCACCGCGAAGCGGTGCAGGAACGCCTTGCGTCCCTCGTCCGCGGTGCAGCGGAAGAAGCCGCCTTCATGGCCGTCGAAGAAGCCGCGCAGCCAGGCCTCGGTTTCCGCCGCGTCGCGCGCGGAGACCTTCAGCAGCAGGTGGTGCTCGTAGCGTTGACGGAACTGGCGCATGCGCGGCGGCAGGTGCGCGGGCAGCAGCCCGGCCAGCGCCTGCAGCACCCGGTCGCTGGCCCCGCGCAGGCCCCACTGCTCGAACCAGCCGTCGATGCGGCTCTTCCAGGCGAACGCCGCCGGCACGCGCGCGGTGCCGAGCCGGTCGATCAGCAGGAACACGTCCTTGCCGTAACGCTCGCCGATGTCATAGGCATCGCGGTGGATGTATTCGCCGGAAATCGGCAGCCGCTCGAAGCCGGTGAGCAGCTGGCGCCGCAGCGCGGTGAGGCTGTCGGTGCGGTTGCTGCCGATGTAGAAGACCTCGGCCGGCTCCTTCTCGAAGGTATCCAGGCGCACCGCGAACACCGCCAGCTTGCCGGCCGAGCCCGATGCCTCGTGCAGCCGCGCCGGGTCGGCGTTGAACCGCGCCGGCGTGCCCGCATCCACCTGCCGCACCTGCGCGGCATAATGCGGGTCGGAGGCGGCACGGCCCCCGCCACTGCCGACGTCGGTCGCACGGTAATCGCCGGCCTGCAGGCGCGTGAGGATCTCCTCCGGACTGTCGCCCAGCGCGATGCCAAGGTGATTGACCAGGTGCAGCCGGCCATCGGCATCGACCTGTGCGAACAGCGCCAGTTCGGTATACGCCGGCCCGCGGCGCACCAGCGCACCGCCGGAGTTGTTGCAGATGCCGCCCAGCACCGAGGCGCCGATGCACGAGGAGCCGATCACCGAATGCGGCTCGCGCCCGAGCGGTGCCAGCACCTGCTCCAGCCGGTCGAGGGTGGCGCCCGGCAGGCACAGCACCTGGCGGCCGCCGTCCAGCAGCTGGATGCCTTCCAGGCGCAGCGTGCTGACCAGCACCACGGGACGGCCATAGTCATCGCCATCGGGCGTGGAGCCGCCGGTGAGCCCGGTGTTGGCCGCCTGCAGGATGATCGCCGCACCCGCCTGCACCGCCGCCTGCAGCACCTGCCACAGCTGCAGCAGCGTGCCCGGCCGCACCACCGCCAGCACCGGGCCCTCGCCGAAGCGGTAGCCCCTGCGGAAGCGGCGCGTGGCCTTGTCGCCGGTCAGCACATGGCGCTGGCCGACCGCATCGCGCAGGCGCCCCAGCAGCGCGGCGCTCACCGCAGCCGCGCCAGCGAATCGCGGCCGATGTCGGCAATGCGGCGCGCGCCGGTCAGGGTCATCGCCACCCGCATCTCGCTGGCGACCAGGTCCAGCAGATGGGCGACGCCGGCTTCGCCGCGGGCCGCCAGCGCGTAGACGAAGGCGCGGCCCAGCAGCACGGCATCGGCGCCGAGGGCGAGCATGCGCACCACGTCCAGGCCGGTACGGATGCCCGAATCGGCCAGGATCTTCAGTTCGCCCTGCACCGCATCGGCGATCGCCGGCAGCGCGCGCGCGGTGGACGGCACGCCGTCGAGCTGGCGCCCGCCGTGGTTGGAAACGACGATGCCGTCGGCGCCGAACCTGACCGCGTCGCGCGCGTCGTCCGGGTCGAGGATGCCCTTGATCAGCATCGGCCCCTTCCAGAACGCACGGATCCACTCCAGGTCCTTCCACGAGATCGACGGATCGAAATTGCTGCCGAGCCAGCCGATGTAGTCCTCCAGCCCGGTCGGGTGGCCACGGTAGGCGGAGATGTTGCCCAGGTCGTGCGGGCGCCCGCGCAGGCCCACGTCGAACGCCCAGCGCGGGTGGGCCAGCGCCTGCGCATAGCGGCGCAGCGCCGCGTTGGGCCCGCTCATGCCCGAATGCGCGTCGCGGTAGCGCGCGCCCGGCACCGGCATGTCCACGGTGAACACCAGGGTGCTCACGCCCGCCGCCTGCGCGCGCTCCAGCGCATTGCGCATGAAGCCCCGGTCGCGCAGCACGTACAGCTGGAACCACATCGGCCGCCGGAGCGCCGGCGCCACTTCCTCGATCGGGCACACCGACACGGTGGACAGGGTGAACGGCACGCCGCGGCTGTCGGCCGCGCGCGCGGCCTGCACCTCGCCGCGGCGCGCGTACATGCCGGTCAACCCGACCGGCGCCAGCGCCACCGGCATCGCCAGGCGTTCGCCGAACAACGTGGTGTCCAGGCTCAGGTCGGCCATGTCGCGCAGCACGCGCTGGCGCAGGGCGATGTCGGCCAGGTCCGATACGTTGCGGCGCAGCGTGTGCTCGGCGTAGGCGCCGCCGTCGATGTAATGGAACAGGAACGGCGGCAGGCGCCGCTTTGCGGCCGCGCGGTAGTCGGTGGAAGCGGAGATGATCATGGGCTGGCCGTGGCGGAAGGCAGGCGCGAGGCCCGTGCGCGCCGGGCCTCGTTTTCATCGAGCGTGCGCAGCGTGGTGTGCACGAACTCCAGGTGGGACAGCGCGGCGGCGCGCGCGCGTTGCGGGTCGCCGGCCAGCACCGCATCCATCATCTCGCGGTGCTGCTCGGACAGCGGCGAGAAGGTGCGCGGCGAGGTGTACAGCCGCTCGCGGCTCTGCGAGATGTTGGCCTGCAGCAGGTCGAACAGGCCGCGCATCACCTGCAGCAGCACCAGGTTGTGCGAGGCCTCGGCGATGGACAGGTGGAAGTCGGCATCGGCGCTGGCTTCGCCGGCGGGGTCGTCCTTGCCGTGTGCATCCATCATGGTGGCGAAGGCGCGGGCGATGCGCGCGCGGTCCTCGGCGGTGGCACGCAGCGCGGCATGCCAGGCCGCGGCGCCTTCCAGCGCATGGCGGATTTCCAGCACGTCGAAGCGGTATTCCGGGTCGCCCTGGAACAGCGGCAGGTAGGGCGCCAGCGGCTCTTCGATGGCCTGCCGCGCGCGTGCCGCCGGTTCGGCCACGAAGGTGCCGCCACCCACGCGCGCGACCAGAAGGCCCTGGCTGCTCAGCTGGGCGATGGCCTCGCGCAGCGCGGTGCGCGACACCCCCAGCTGCACCGCCAGGGTGCGTTCGGCGGGCAGGCGGTCGCCTGCCTGCAGCTGCCGCTCTTCCACCAGCGCGCGCAGTTGCGTGGCGACCCGGTCCGATACCCGCTGCGGTGTTCGCTGATGCATGTTCATGCCGCCATTGTGCCGCTCAGGGAATCATCCACGTCAGCCACCATGCCTGTGCGCTGGTGATCACCCCGACCATCACCGTGAACGCCAGGCTGTGCTTGATGGTGAACCGGAACAGGTCGGCCTCCCTGCCGGCCAGCCCCACCGCCGCGCAGGCGATGGCGATGGACTGCGGCGAGATCATCTTGCCGGTGACGCCGCCGGTGGTGTTGGCCGCCACCAGCAGCACGTCGGACACGCCGATCTGCTGCGCGGTGGTGGCCTGCAGCGCCGAGAACAGCGCGTTGGAGGAGGTGTCCGAGCCGGTCAGGAACACGCCCAGCCAGCCCAGGAACGGCGAGAAGAACGTGAATGCATCGCCGGTATGCGCCAGCGCCAGGGCCAGCGTCGCCGACAGCCCGGAATAGTTGGCGATGAAGGCGAAGGCCAGCACCATGCCGATGGAATAGATCGGCGTCTTCAACTCGCGCACGGTCTCGCCGAAGGTGGACAGCGCGGCCCGGGCCGGCATCCGCAGCACGACGATGGCGATCAGCGCGGCGAGCAGGATCGAGGTGCCGGTGGCCGAGAACCAGTCGAATTTGTACACGGCGTCGTAGGCGCTCGGCGCATCGACGATCGGCGGCATCTTGCTCACCTGTCCGTCCAGCCCCGGCACCGGCAGTTTCAGTACCCAGTGCTGCAACGGCCCCCCGGCGGCGAACAGCGCCTTGAACGGCTTGATGCTCCACAGCGTGACCAGCGCGGTGAGGATCAGGAACGGCGACCATGCGCGGATGATGCGGCCGGCGCTGTAGCGCGGCACTTCCACCATCGGGGCAGTGGCGCTTGCATCACCGGCATCGTCGAAGCGGAAGATGCGCCGCGGCTGCCAGCGGCGCAGGAACAGGGTCAGGCAGACCAGCGACGCCAGCGACGCGGTGATGTCCGGCAGTTCCGGGCCGAGGAAGTTGGAGGTCAGGTACTGCGCCAGGGCGAACGCGCCGCCGGCCACCAGCACCGCCGGCCAGGTTTCGCGGATGCCGCGCCAGCCATCCATGATCGCCATGATCCAGAACAGCACGATCAGGGTCAGGAACGGCAGCTGGCGGCCGGCCATCTGCCCGATCTCGAACGCGTCCAGCCCGGTCACCTGGCCGGCGACGATGATCGGGATGCCCATCGCCCCGAACGCCACCGGCGCGGTGTTGGCGATCAGGCACAGGCCCGCCGCGTACAGCGGCTTGAAGCCCAGCCCGACCAGCAGTGCGGCGGTGATCGCCACCGGCGCACCGAACCCGGCCGCGCCTTCCAGGAACGCGCCGAAGGCAAACCCGACCATCAGCATCTGCAGGCGCTGGTCCGCGGTCACCGACAGGATCGAGGCGCGGATGATGTCGAACTGGCCGGTCCGGACCGAGACCTTGTACAGGAACACCGCGCCGAGAATGATCCAGGCGATCGGCCACAGGCCGTAGACGAAGCCATACAGCGCCGCGCCCAGCGCCTGCAGCGGCGGCATCCGGTAGAACAGCAGCGCCACGCCCAGGGCGATGGCGACGGTGAGCGTGCCGGCCAGCCAGCCCTTCATGCGCAGCACCGCCAGCGCGACGAAGAAGAAGGCGATGGGCAACAGCGCGATCAGACTGGACAGCCAGATGTTGCCGGCCGGGTCGTACAGTTGTTGCCAGGGCTGCATGTCGACTCCCGATGGAGGGGCGGCGCCTGCACACGGCAGGCATCCCACGGCGCCACCATTGGTATGACCAATGTATGGCTTTTGGCCCGACGGGCGTCGATGCAACCGGGCGCGCCACGGAGCGCGCATTAAATCACAGGTTTCCGCGGGATATTGGACCGACCAATTCAGGCGGATGCATGCGCCGGCCGCCTGCCCACGCCGGCCGGCCGATCCATCGGCCAGCGCCGGAAATCACCTGGACGCATCCGCACGGCCGATGCCGGGTGACGGCCCCCTTGCCGCTGCGGTCAGCGCCCGGATCGCCGCCCGGGGCGCGACCGCGTCGACGATGCCGGCATGGCGCCGGCCGTCATCGCCCTGCTGGCCTCATTCAAGCCCAAGCTGGCACCGCAGGGCCACGACATGGGCGCGTCCGACAGGCAGCTCCGCGCCGTCGCCCAGTACCAGCCAGTAGCGGCTTCCCGAGGCCGCGCGCAGGGTACGTACATGGCGCAGGTTGACCAGATAGGAGCGATGGCAGCGCACGAAATCGGGCGGCAACAGGCTGCCCAGTCCGGCAAGGGATTTGTCGTGCAGTTCACTGCGGCCGTCGCGCATGCGCAGTTCGCTGTAGTCGCCGTCCGCGCGGATCCACACCACGTCGGCAAGCTCGACCAGGGCCGTGCCCTGGGCGCGCCATATGCCCAGGTAGCGCGCCTGGCCGGCGCGGTAGCGCCCTGCATCGAGCAGGCGTTCCAGGGCCTGGCCCAGGCGTTCGCGCGCAAACGGCTTGGGCACGAAGTCCAGCACGCCATGCTCGAACGCCTGCAGCGCGCGCTCGCGATGGGCCGATACCACGACGCAGTGATACCGCCCCGACACCGCGCGCCGCAGCAGTTCGAAGCCATCCTCGCCCGCCAGGTTCAGGTCCAGCAGCAGGCCGTCGTAGACATTGCGCTGAAGCCTGTCCCCGGCCGCCTCGAGGTCTTCCACCGCATCGAAGCGCGCACGCGTGCCGGCCAGCTCCGCGCACAGGCGCAGCAGGCGCTGGCGCACCAGCGGCTCGTCCTCGACGATCAGGACGCGCATGCCATCTCGATCCGGCCGCGCCAGTCGGCCCCCTCGATGCCCTGGACGAAGCGCCAGCCTCCGGGGCAGGCCGCCGCCAGGCTGGCCTCGATGTAGCGCGTGCCGGTACCGCGGCCACGGTGGGGCGACGCCCCCGGGGCGCAGCGCAGTTCAATGACCCAGCGCCCGTTGTCGCGATGCACGCGCAGGCGGAACGGGTGCTGTGCGCAGGCGCTGGCGCCGGCGTGGGTCAGCGCATTCTCGACCTGGGCATGGAGCACGCCGGGCGGCACCGACAGCCGCATGTCATCGGCATCGACTTCGAGCGTCATGGGCTGATCCAGGGCCAGGCCGACGATGGCCAGGTGACTGCGGCACAGGGCCAGTTCGTCCTGCAGCGGAACGCTCTGCCGGGCACTGCTGTCGCGCAGCCGATCGAACTGTTCGGCCAGCGATTCGACCATGCGGCTGGCGCGTGACGGCGCCTGTTCGATCAGCTCCTGCAGGCAGGTCAGCGTGTTCATGAGCCAGTGCGGCTGGATGCCCCGCTGCAGCAGTTGCAGGGACAGGCGCGCGCGCTCCTCGCGCAGGCGTGCGTTGTGCCGGTCCAGCGCCCGCAGCTGTGCGGCGTGGCGCAGCAGCAGGAAGCCCATCAGCACCGACAACAACAGGAAGAACGGGCCATCGAGGAAGGCGCTGCGCCCCACTGCCAGCGCCAGCGCCCCGGCCAGCACCAGCGCCAGGATCGGCCAGCGTTCTTCGGGCGCGCCACGGATGCGCAGCAGCAACCCCGCCGAGGCCAGCAGGCTCAACAGCAGGACCGCCGTTGAGCGGGTATCGAAACCGGGCAGGAACGCGGCCGCCAGCGCGAGCGCCGCCAGGAAGGCAACGCGGACGCCGGCGGGTATGGCGACGGCGAAGCGGCGCGCGAGATAGGCCGGCAACAACACCGCCGCCGCGCAGTGAAGGGCCAACAGCGCAAGCAGGCGCGGGCCATGCCACGGATAGGTGTAACCCAGCAGCGGACGCCAGGCCTCGACGACCGGCAACGCCAGCCCGACCAGGCACAACGCGAGCAGCAGGCGCGCGTCGGGCGCGCGCAGGCGGCCGCGCTGCACCGCAAGGAAATACAGGCAGGCGGCCGCGAGCGCGCCGGTGGCGAAGGCGGCGATCAGCCAGGGCCGCAGGACATGGCCATACAGCAGCCCGGGGGGCGCCACCAACGCAATGGCGTCGGCGTTGCGCAGGGGAATGCGCGGGTGGTGGCTGGAGGCGAGCACCACCAGTTCGTCCGTCCCGCTGCCAGCGGCAGGCGGCAGCACCCGGACAATGTCGACAAGGCCGGGGCGCTCCTCCGCGGCGGTCCGGCCCACGATGCCGTTGCCTGGCAAGGGCTGGCCATTCCAGTACAGCCGGCTGGCGCCCCGCAGCGACAGGCGCAGGGCGCGGCCGTCATCGCCTGGCGCGGTGCCCGCCGTCGACCGCCAGCGCAGCCAGTAGGGACCGCGCCAGCCGCTGAGGACGGTCTGGTCGAGCGGGCGCCAGTCCAGGTCTGCCGGCGGGTGTTCCGGCAGACGCCCGGAGGCCGGGAGCGTCGCCGGCGCCATCTCCCCGGCCAGTACCTGCATCGTCGTCATGTCCGCCGTCGCGGCGACCTGCCACGCGGCCACCGCGGCGATCAGGACAAGCAGTACGGCCAGGGTGCGTGGGATCTGCATGGATCCATCGTATCGGCTGCGCGGAGACATTGGACCGCCATGGGGAGCCGTTCAACGGACCGGCGCGGCAGAACCGCGGTACCCGGGGCGATGCTGGCCCCGCTGGCGCGATCCGCCGCATGCCCGGTGCGGGCACCGGCACCGGTCGCACACCCCGTTCCCCAACCACTGGAGTCCGCCATGTCCCGCAATCCGCTTTCCGTTTCCGGCAACCGCAGTCCGTCCCTCCGCTGGGTGGGCAGGCTGGCGGGCATGTGCATCGCCCTGGCGGCCGCGGCACCGGCGTCGGCGTCGGAAGCCGATGCGCCCGCCCGGCTGGTGTTCTCGCCGTACGCCATGAAGACCCAGAAGCACGGCACGATCGCCGCCGAAGAAGCCTTCCTGGAGGTACCGCGCCGACACCGCGAACCCGACGGCCCGCGCATTCGCCTGCGGGTGGTACGGCTACCGGCCACCGGCGGCGATGGCCGCACCGCACCGGTGGTCTACCTTGCCGGCGGCCCGGGCGGCTCCGGTTTCGGAACCGCGCTCGGTCCGCGCTGGCCGGTGTTCGACCGGGTCCGGCGCGAGGCTGATGTGCTGTTGCTCGACCAGCGCGGCACGGACTTTTCGGAAATGCCCCCGGAGTGCCCGCATGCGCACCGGTTCGACGACACCCGGCCGCTGCAGCGGGACGCGGCGCTGGCGGCGCTGCGCGACACCGCGGCCAGTTGCATCGCCCAGTGGCGCGAAGCCGGGGTCGACCTCGACGCCTATACCACCGCCGAAAGCGCCGACGACATCGAGGACCTGCGGCGTGCGATGGGCCTGCCACGCATCAGTCTGTGGGGCATGAGCTACGGCACGCACCTGGCCCTGGCCACCGTCCGCCGCCACGGCCCGGGCCTCGAGCGCGTGGTGCTGATGGGAACCGAAGGGCCGGACGACACGATCAAGCTGCCGTTGGCTGCCGATGCCCTGCTGGCGGAGCTGGCCGTGGTCGCCCGGGAACAGGGGTTCGACGACCTGCAGGGCGCCGTCCGCCGCGTGCTCGAGGCGGTCCGCCGCCAGCCGGTGGAAGCCGGCAGCCCCATGCACGGCGGCAGGAAGGTCGTCATCGGCGAGTACGACGCGAAGATCGCGATTGCGAACGCGCTCGGAAGGCGTTCTACCCAGCGGATTCTGCCGCTCCTGCTGCGCCAGGCCGAAGCCGGCGACTACGCCCTGCTGGCAGGTTTCGTATTGATGATGCGCGAGAGCCTGGGGACGTTCCGCGCCATGCCGCTGGCAATGGACATCGCCTCCGGCCAGAGCCCGCAACGCCGCGCACTGGCCGAAGCGCAGGCGCGCGACAGCCTGTTCGGCGACGCCTTGAATTTCCCGTTCCCGGAACTGGCCGATGGCCTCGGGCTCATCGACCTGGGCGAGTCGTTCCGCGGACCGCTGCGCAGCGACGTGCCGGTGCTGTTCATCAGCGGCACGCTCGACGGCCGCACCCCGCCGGCCAATGCGCGGGCACTGCTGCCCGGGTTCAGCCAGGGCCGGCAGTTGCTGGTGCGCGGCGCCAGCCACGACAACGAACTGTGGCTGGGCAACGCGGATATCGCCGCGAACATCGCCGGCTTCCTCGCCGGGCGCCCGCTGGCCGTTGAGGCACTGGATGTGCCGTTGCCGACCTTCGTCACCCGCAAGGCCGACCTGTAGGCACCCGCCCCGGCGGCGGCGACGGCCTCCGCTTCACGACCGGTGCGGACGCGCACGTGCAGGGCATTCCCGGCCCGCGATGCCCCCCGCTGCCTGACCCGCGACCCGGCCAGGCAGCAGCGCCGTGCCGGCGCACCGCCACGCCCCGACCGCTGCCCGCACGCAGAAACCGCCATCAGCGGAGCGGGTGCGGCTACAGCGGCCGCCAGGCGAGTCCCTCGCCCCGCCGCCAGTACACCGCCCGCGCCCTGCCATACACCTTGTCGGCGTCGACCAGGCCAAAGAAGCGCCCGTCGAAGCTGTTGCCACGATGGTCGCCCAGCACCAGCAGCGTGCCCGCGGGCACGGTGATGCCGTCGATGTCCGGTCCACCGCCGGCGTCCAGGTCCAGCGTCACCTGGCGGGTGCCGAACGCCTCCTGCCGGGGCATCCGGCTCAGCGGCCGGCCGTTGATGCGCAGGTAGCCATCGTGCAGTTCCACCCGGTCGCCGGCCACCGCCACCACGCGCTTGACCAGCCGCGTGCCGTCGGCCGGCGAGTCGAACACGGCGACATCGCCGCGCCGCGGATGGCCGGTATCGAGCAGGCGGATGCTGCTGAACGGAAGGCGCAGGCCATAGGCGCGCATGTCCACCACGACGCGGTCGCCGGGCTGCAGCGTGGGCTGCATCGAGCCGCTGGGCACCTGGTAGTGATTGGCCAGCGTGTCGCGCGCCGCGCACAGCAACAGCAGCATCAGCGCCAGCGGCGGCGCCTCCCTGCGGAGCCACTGCCACGGCCGCCGCGGCACGCGGCCGGGACGGGCGGACGAATCGACATGCATGGCGCGCTCCCTCCGGGTACTGCCGCATGCGACCCCGGCGGCGGCCGGCAAGTTCCCGAAGCTACGCATTGTTTACGCCGCCAGCGGCATGGCGGCATGGCGGTTTTACGCGCCGGCGGCGCATCGTGGCGTCACCGCGCTTCCCGCGCCTGACACCCAGCCATCATGCCTCGTCCCTGCCTGCACCCCACCCCCGCGCCGGCCCACAGGCCGCAGTCGGTCTTCCTGCTGCGCGGGCCCGACCTGCCCGGCAACGCGCCCCACACGCCCGCCCCGCTGCCCGCCGCGGTGCTGCAGTCGGTGGTCAGCCGTGCGCTCGAGGCCGACACCACGCTGGCCCTGCGCGACTGCCGCTCCGAGCAGGAACTGCTCGAAGCCCTGTGCGTTGCCGACCACGACCCGGCCGACGTCGTGCTGCTGGCGCCCGGCGCCTGCGTCTCCAGCGAGCGGCTGCGGCGGCTGTTGCCGCGCTTGCGCAACGCCTATGTCGAAGTACATGACGACGCCGCCGATGCTCCCCCGGCGCAGCTGCCGGAAAACGCGGGCCGCCGCCTTGCGGTCGCCCGCGGGTGCGGCGCGCAGAGCTACGTGCTGGCGCTGGAGGTGGCATTGGAGCACCTGGCCTGCAGCGAGGCCGGTGAGCGGGTGCATGTCGGCACCTGATGGCGGCATCCGCCACTACGCCGCCGGTTACGAGATCCTCGCCGACGGCCATCCACGTTGGTGGGGGCAGCTCGCCGTCAGCGTCGGCAGCGGCGTCGGCGATCCGCCGGGCGACGATCCGCAGGCCCTGCTGCAGCACATCTGCGTGCTGGCGGCGCGCAGGCACGAGGCGACGCCGGCGCAGGTGCGCCTGTTGATGCTCGTGCGCCTGTGAGCGCTCCCGGCGCCGGCAGCGCCACCGGTCATGCGCATGCGCACGGCAGGGTCGCCCCTGCCGTGCGCGCTGCCGGCGCGGGCCGGATCGCTTACTTCAGCCCGCGGTTCTTCAGCAACGGCTCCACGCTCGGATCCTTGCCGCGGAACTCGCGATAGGCGGTGGCCAGGTCGCGGGTGTTGCCGATGGACAGGATCCTGTCGCGGAACACCTGGCCGTTCTCGCGGGTCAGGCCGCCATGCTCCTTGAACCACTCGAAGGCGTCGTGGTCGATCATCTCGGCCCAGAAATAGGCGTAGTAGCCGGCCGAATAGCCGCCGCCCCAGATGTGGTCGAAGTAGCTGCTGCGGTAACGCGGCGGCACCTGCGCCAGGTCGACGCGGTACTGCTTCAGCGCCGCGGCTTCGAACGTGCCCACGTCCTGCTGCGGCGCGTCGGCGCCCTGCGTGTGCCAGGCCAGGTCGAGCAGCGCCGCGGCCAGGTATTCGGTGGTGGCATAGCCCTGGTTGAAGGTCCTGGCCTTGGCGATCCTGTCCACCAGCGCCTGCGGCATCGGCTCCCTGCTCTGGTAGTGCTTCGCATAATTGGCGAACACCTTCGGGTCCGATGCCCAGTGCTCGTTGAACTGCGACGGGAACTCGACGAAGTCGCGCGGCACGCCGGTACCGGCCACGCTCGGGTAGCGGGTGTTGGAGAACATGCCGTGCAGGGCGTGGCCGAACTCATGGAACATCGTGGTGACGTCGTCCCAGCTCAGCAACGCGGGCTGGCCGGCCGCGGGCTTGGTGAAGTTGCACACGTTGTAGACCACCGGCCGGGTGCCGGCCAGGCCGTCCTGTTCGACGAACACGTCCATCCACGCACCGCCGGACTTGCTGTCGCGCTTGAAGAAGTCGGCGTAGAACAGCGCCAACGGCTGGCCGTCGGCGTCGGTGACCTCGAACACACGCACGTCCGGGTGGTAGACCGGGATGTCCTTGCGCTCCTTGAACGTCACCCCGTAGAGCTGGTTGGCGGCGAAGAACACGCCGTTCTGCAGCACGTTGTCGAGCTCGAAGTACGGCTTGATCTGCGCCTCGTCCAGGTCGTACTTCGCCTTGCGTACCTGCTCGGCATAGAAATCCCAATCCGACGCCGTGGCCTTGAAGCCGCCATTCTGGGCATCGATGACCTTCTGGATCTCGGCCAGTTCGCCGCGCGCCTTGGCGGTGGCGGCCGGCACGGTGTCGGTCAGCAGTTTCAGCGCGTTGGCCGGGGTCTGCGCCATCTGGTCGGTGAGGTTGTAGGCGGCGTAGTTCGGGAAGCCCAGCAGCTTGGCCTTGGCCGCGCGCAACTGCGCCAGGCGCTGGATGATCGCGCGCGCGTCGTTGCCGTCGCCCTGCTCGGTGCGGGTCTCCGAAGCCTGCAGCACCCGGGCGCGCAGCGCGCGGTCGCGCAGCGACGCCAGCACCGGCTGCTGGGTGGTGTTCTGCAGCGCCAGCACCCACTTGCCGTCGAGCTTGCGGTCCTTGGCCGCTTCGGCCGCGGCGGCGATGTCGCCATCGGACAACCCGGCCAGCGTGTCCTTGTCCTCCACCACCACCGCGCCGGCGGCGGTGGCCGCGACCAGCTTGTTGTGGAAGTCGTTGGCGAGCGTGGCTTCCTCGGCGTTGTAGCGCTTGAGCGTTTCCTTGTCGGTATCGCTGAGCTGGGCGCCGGCCTTGACGAAGCCCTTGTAGGTTTCCTCGACCACGCGCAGCTGCTCCGGATCGAGCCCGGCGCCGGCGCGGGCGTCATAGACCGCCTTCACCCGCTCGAACAGCCTGGGGTCCAGGTGGATGGCGTCGCTGTGCGCGGCCAGCTTCGGGATCACCTGTTCCTGGATCTTCTGCCGTTCCGGATTGGTGTCGGCCTGCACCACGCCGAAGAACACGCGGCTGGTGCGGTCGAGGATGGCGCCGGATTTCTCCAGCGGCAGCAGGGTGTTGTCGAAGCTGGCCGGCTCGGCATTGGCGGTGATCCGGGCGATCTCGGCCAGTTGCTGGCGCATGCCTTCCTCGAACGCCGGCAGGTAGTCGCCGTCCTTGATCCGGTCGAACGCCGGCGCCTGGAACGGCAGCGTGCTGGCGGTCATGAACGGATTGGTCGAAGCGTCGGCGGGCTGGCCGGCGGGGGCGGTCTCGGTGGTCACGGAGGCAGTGGACTCCTTGCCGGTACAGGCCGCCAGCGCGAGGTTGATGGCGGCGGCCAGAATGAGGGTGCGCGACATGTAACGTGCTCCTGCGGGACGGGGGATGCGTGCGATCCCGCACCCTACTCCCTCGGCCGCACGCTGGCATGTGCCGGTGGTGGCGCCTGGGTGTGCGGCGGCTGTCGCCTGCTCAGCCGGCGCGCCCGCCGCGCAGCGCGGCGAACGCGGCCAGCGCCGCGGCCCGGCCCGCGGCCAGGTCCACCTGCGGCCGCGCCGGATAGCCCGGCGCGACCCGCCGGGCCAGCTCCGGGTGCTCCCAGGGCGCGAAACGCGCCGGCAACGGCAGCCGCGCCAGTTCCGGCACCCAACGCGCGACATAGGCGCCCTCCGGGTCGAACCGGCGCGCCTGGCTGACCGGGTTGAACACGCGGAAATACGGTGCCGCGTCGGCGCCGGTGCCGGCGGTCCACTGCCAGCCCTGGGTGTTGTTGGCCAGGTTGGCATCCAGCAGGGTGTCCCAGAACCAGCGCGCACCGTGCAACCAGTGCTGGCGCAGGTGCTTGGTCAGCCAGCTGGCCACCACCATGCGCACGCGGTTGTGCATCCAGCCGGTATGCCACAACTCGCGCATGCCGGCATCGACGATCGGCACCCCGGTGCGCCCGCGCCGCCACGCCTCCAGCCGCGGCTCGTCGGCCGCCGCCCACGGGAAGTCGTCGAAGCGCGGGTCGAGGTTGTGGTCGGGTACCCGCGGATAGTGGTGCAGCACGTGGTGGGCGAACTCGCGCCAGCCCAGTTCGGCGAGGAAGCGGTCGCGGTCGGGCTCGGCGATGGCGTCGCCGGCGGCCAGCACCGCCGCGGCGACGCGCCGCACCGACAGCTCGCCGTGGTGCAGGTGCGGCGACAGCCGCGAGGTGCCGGCTTCGGCGGCGAAGTCGCGGCCCTGCGCGTAGCCATGCACGGCGCCGTCGAGGAAGGCCTGCATCGCCGCGCGGGCACCGTCCTCGCCGGGCGTGAAGTGCGGCCAGAAACCCCCGTCCCAGGCCGGGGACGGTGCCGGCAGCAGGTCGTCCAGGCGCTCGCCCGCGGGCAGGTCGAGCGCGTCCAGCGCGGGCAGCCGTGCCGGCGCATCCCAGGTCGAAAGGGTCCGCCAGTGCGCACGCGCCGATTTCCAGAACGGCGTGAACACGCGGTACGGGTCGCCCTGCCGGGTCGCCAGTTCCCATGGCTCGAACAGCAGTGCGCCGTTGAAGCTCTCCGCGTGCAGGCCGGCCTGGCGCAGGCTGCGCTTGATGTGCGCGTCGCGCTGTTCGACCGCCGGCTCGTAGCGGCGGGTCCACAGCACCGCCCCGGCGCCGGTGCGCGCGGCCAGCGCCTGCAGCGTGGCGAGCGTCGGCCCGCGCGCCAGCAGCAGCCGCGAACCGCGCCGCTGCAGCGCTTCGGCAAGCGCCGCCAGGGCACGCCGGCGCCACGCACGCGACGCCGCGCCCGGTGCCCAGTCGCCTTCCTCTTCCGGGGCGTGGATGTAGACCGGCAGCGGCCGCAGGCCGCGGTCCAGCGCCGCGCGCAGGGCCGGGTGGTCATCCAGGCGCAGATCGTCGCGCAGCCAGACCAGTGCGACGCCCATGGCTACACCGTGCCGCGGTTGCGGCCGATCCACGGCCGGTACCAGCGGCGCACCGCCGCCATGTCCGCGGCATCATCGCCGCTGGTGTGGAACGGCGCGCCGAAGCCGATGACCTTGTCCGGGTAGTGGAAATAGGCCGGCACGATCGGCACCTGCGCCATGCGCGCGATGCGGATGAAGCCGCTCTTCCATTCCTTCACCGGCTTGCGCGTGCCTTCCGGCGCCAGCGCGAACCAGATGCGTTCGCTGCCCTGGATCATCGCCACCGCCTGTCCCACCGTGCCCTGCGGCGAACTGCGGTCCAGCGGCACCACGCCCAGCCGCCGCAGCACCGCGCCCAGCGGCCACCAGAACAGCTTGTCCTTGCCGAGGATGCGCGCCTCGATGCCCAGCGCCATCTTCGCCGCCAGCCCCCACAGGCCGTCCCAGTTGGACGAATGCGGCGCGGCGATGACCACTGCCCTGCCCAGGTCGGGAATCGGCCCGACCACGCGCCAGCCGCCCAGGCGCAGGACCGTGCGCCCCAGCCAGCGGACGAAACCGCTGCCGCGAACGTGCGGCACGTTCGCGGGAACGGGCGGAACCACCGGCCCCCGGGCCGGCGAAGCGGTGTTGTCCAAGCG
Source organism: Stenotrophomonas acidaminiphila (assembly GCF_014109845.1). Lineage (NCBI taxonomy): Bacteria > Pseudomonadati > Pseudomonadota > Gammaproteobacteria > Lysobacterales > Lysobacteraceae > Stenotrophomonas > Stenotrophomonas acidaminiphila. Next base: position 472,689 of record NZ_CP043567.1, read on the forward strand.
TTACTCCCAGTTGCGTTGCGAGCGGCCGCGCTTGACCTGCGCGCGCTCCTTCTTCTGTTCCAGCCGGCGCATCCTGGAGCCGTGGGTGGGTTTGGTCGCGACCCGGGCCTTGGGCACCACCATCCCGGCACGGATGAAGTCGGCCAGGCGCTCGCGCGCGTCGGCGCGGTTGCGCTCCTGGGTGCGGAAGCGCTGCGCGTCGATCACCAGCACGCCGCCGTCGGTGAGGCGCCGGTCGCGCTGCGCCAGCAGGCGCGCGCGCAGCGGCTCCGGCAGCGACGGCGAACCGGCCACGTCGAAACGCAGCTCGACCGCGCTGGACACCTTGTTCACGTTCTGCCCGCCGGCGCCGCTGGCGCGCACGAAACGCTCGACGATCTCCGCTTCCGGAATCGCCAGCCGCGCCGAGACATGGAGGGCTTCACTGACCATCGGCGCATTGTAAGCGCGCCGACCGCCGCCCCGGCTACAGCTCCGGCCAGTCGCGGGCGGCCCAGCGCCGGTAGGCGCGGTAGTGGTGGATGGCGAAACCGGCGAACGACGGCTCCGCGCGCAGCGCCTGCTCGACCTTGCGCACCTCGCGCTCGAACACCTTCGGGCCTTCCTCGTGGAAGGTGACCTTGTTGATGTCGTTGGAGGACACCTCCAGCCCGATTACCACCTTCTTGCCGACGCGGTTGGCGTAGGCGATCTCCTCGGCGGCATGCGAGAGGATGCTGTCGCGGCCCTCGGCCCGGTCGCGGTAGTCCATCAGCGCGACGTAGTCGTAGGTGTCGATGGCGTGCTCGCTGACCGGGCGCACCCTGCCCTTCCATTCCAGGGTGATGCCGTCCAGCCAGAACGGGATGGCCGGCCCCACCTGCAGGTCCGCGCCGGCCGCGCGCTTGATCCGCATCAGCGCATCGCTCATGTCCAGGAAGCCGACCAGCAGGCGCTCGCGCGTCTGGTCGTTCCACTCGTCGAGGATGTGCGGCTCGATATCGAGGTTGACGCCGTCGAAGCGCGCCGCCGCCGGTGCCGCGGCGTTGTACTCCACCACCCGCCGGAACATCGCCTCGGCCTCGGCGCGGTACGCCGGCAGCACGTAGTTCTCGGTGTTGAGATAGGCCGAGCCCAGCAGCGCGTATACCTTCATGCGCTGCCCGTGCAGGCGCTCGATGAAGGCCCGGTACAGCTGCGGCCGGTCGACGATCAGGTTGCGGCCGCGGTACGCGTCGGCATACAGGTACACCGTGTCGATGTGCTGCGACTTCAGGTAGGCCACCGCCTCATCGGCCACGGCCGGATCCTCGACCATCGCGTAGGACTCCGCCTCCCAGGTCCAGATGGCGCGGCTGGCGCCGGCAGATGCCGCCAGCGGCAGGACGCACAGAACCAACAGCAGGCCCAGGCTCATGCGCAGGCGTGTCATGGCGAGGTTCCTGTTGCGTTGACGGCATCCACCGGCAGGCGGTAGCGCCCCTGCCCGATGGCCTTGCCGGTGTCAGGGTCGGACGGAAACACGGAAACGTAGCAGCGCTCGTTGCAGGCGCCGGGCCGCGGCAGCTGCAGTTCCACCTGCTGCCGCCCGCGCGCCGGCAGTTCCAGCGCCTGGCCGTACACCTCCTGCAGTTCGCTGCCGTCGGCGGCGGTCAGCACCGCCAGCGGCACGAACTTGCGGCTGGGCGCACCGTCGCCATTGCCGAACACCATCGACAGGCGCAGGCCGCTGCCCGCGGGCACCACCTGCGCCGACTCCATGGAAAGCCCGGCCATGGCCGGGCCCGCCGGCGCATGCACCTGCACCTGCGGCGCGGCCTGGTAGGCCACCAGCGCCGGCCTGGCCGCGTCCGGGTCCAGCGCCTGCTGCTGCATGAAGATCGCATTGGCCTGCGTGTAGCGCTGCAGGCGCGCATTGGCCCACGCCAGCAGCGCCGCATCGTCGACTTCGGCCAGGTGCATGCCTTCCTGCAGCTGGTAGAGCTTTCCGTCGTGCAGCCACCAGCGTTCGGCCAGGTACTCCGGGTCGCTGGTCTTGGTCTGCTTCAACGGCAGCGCGTGGATGTTGCGGAACGTGTCGGCCATGTCCAGGCCGGTACCGAGCCACGGCGTCCGTGCCGGCCGCTTCAGCCCGTAGGTGTTCGACAGCAGGGCCAGCAGCGAGGGCGTGACATCCAGCTGCGACGACACGGCACGGATGCGCGCGGCGCGCTTGAGCAGCGGCGAGAAGATGATCAGCGGCACGTGGTAGCGGTCGACGTGCTCGCCCATCGGGATCTCCGGCAGGCGATGGTCACCGGTGATGACGAACACGGTATTGGCGTACCACGGCGTCCTGGCCACCGCGTCGAAGTAGCGACGCAGCTGGTCGTCGGTGTAGAGGATGCTGCTGTAGACGTCCGCCTGCGCCTGGTAGGACGGCAGCTGCGCCTCGGGAATCCGCAGTTGGCCCAGGCGCTGGGCGAACTGCGCAAGGTAGGCGTCCTGCCCGGGGAAGCGGTAGCTGGTGTGCATGGAAATGGTCTGGATCGCCAGCAGGAACGGCGGCTGCAGGCGACCGCTGTCGGCCAGTACCCGCGACACCAGTTCCCTGTCGGGATAGCCCCAGGTGCTGAACGGGTTGCGCTGGTAGCCGGGACCGAAGCTGTTCATGTCCACCAGCATCTGCACCTGTTGCAGGCGCATGTAGCCGCCCTCGTTGTCGAAGCCGGTATCGGTGCCGTTGTAGAAGGCGGTGTGGTACCCCTGCTGGCCGAGCACGCTGAACAGCCCCGGATGCGGCGGCATGCGCCCGCCCAGTGCGGTGAACCCCTGGTCGGCGAACGGCGCCGAGCCCAGCAGGCTGGGCAGCACGCCGAAGGTACGGCCCTGGTTGGCCAGGAAATTGTCGAAGTACAGGCTGCGGGTCGCCAGTTCGTCGAGGAACGGCGTGAAGCTGCCCAGCGAGGCCTCCGGCCCGGAGAACGAGCGCCCCAGCCCCTCGACCACGATGACCACCACGTTCGGCGGGCGGCCATCGGCGGTCGGCGAGAACCACGGGCCGAGCGCGTCCGGCGTGCGCTCGTCGTGCAGGAACGGGTAATGCGGATCCAGTGCCGGCTCGCCGGGGTCGGCCGGCGCCCCGCCGGTATCGGCCACCCCGGTCGCCGGCGCGTCGCCGCCCTGCCAGCGCCATACATCGGCGCCGAACCAGGCCAGCTTGTTGCTGGCCAGGCCGCGCGCCGATTCGTCCTTCAGGGTCGCGGCGCCGGCAGGCAACGGCACCAGCCAGGCCAGCAGCCCGATCACCAGCAGCAAGGTGGTCCACAGCACCGAGCCGCGCGCATCGCGCCGCACCCACCACCACAGGCCGGCCCACAGCACCAGCAGCGGCAGGCTCATCGCCAGCACGCTGCCGGCATCGAGCGGCGCGCCATCGCCCAGTGCAGTGCGTATCTCGGCCAGGCTGTAGCCGAACAGGTCGGCACCCAGCGGCACGCGCGCCACCTGGTAGTACTGGTCGAGCATGCCCTGCACGATGATCAGCAGCGACCATGGCACGGCCACGGCCACGGCGCGCAGCAATGGTCGCTTCAGCGCCAGCAGCGGCAGCGACAGCAGCAGCAGTACCGGTACCGCGCGCAGCAGCACCAGCAACGCCTGCGCCAGCGCGATGCCGGCGACCGTCCACTTCTCGCCGCCGCTCCACGCCATGCCGGCGCTGCCGCCGATCACGGCGCCGGCGACCAGCGCCGACTGCGCCAGCAGCAGGGCCCTGAAGCCGGAGGAGAACCGCCGGTACGCACTGCCCTGCTGTCCCATGCTCATCGCTGCGTCCCGTTTACCAGCGCGAATAGATCGACAACGACACCCGCTTCTCGGCGAAGCCGCCATCGTCGTCGGCATAGCCGGCACCGAGCTTGAGGCCCCAGTGCGGCGCGAAATAGTGCATCCACGCCACGCCGACCGCGGCGTTGCTGTTGCGCACCACGGTGCCGAAGCGGTCCATGTCGGTGCTGCGGCCGGTGCCGGCGTTCACTTCCCAGTAGTCGTCGGCGTCGCCGCGGTAGTAGTTGCGCAACAGCACCCGGTGGCTCCAGCTGCCCGACCCTGCCCCGGGGACGTGCTGCAGCTTGTAGCGGCCGTACCAGTTGCCGACGTAGCGGCCCACGCCCACGCCGTAGAACTCGGTGTCGCTGGAGAAACGCAGGTGATCGACGCTGGCCGACAGTTCCCAGCCGCTGCCCACGCCCTGGAACACCTCGGCGCGCCAGGCGTACTTCGGCAGCAGGCCCGACGATGGCCCCCGCTGGTAGCGCAGGTTGGCGTAGGCGCGCGTCCACAGCGGCGCGTAGCCGTCCAGGGCCCAGGCCGTGTCGCTGCGGCCGAAATGATCGGCGCGCAGCAGTTCCAGTCCCAGCGAGCCACGCTCGAAATAGCGGCGCAGCGTCAGGTTGGCATCGTTCCAGCTCTGCCGCCCGCCGCTGAAGCCGGTGTGGTCCCAGCCGAGGTTGGCGCCCCACTTGTAGCCGCCGGCGATCATCGCGTCGGGGTTGGCCGTGCGCGGCAACAGGCTCTGCCGCAGCGAATCGACCTCGGCCGGGTCCGCGCCCATCGCCAGGGCGGCATCGAAGTCGGCCCGCGCGGCGGCGGCCTGGCCGACATCGCGCTGCGCGCGGCCACGCGCGATCCGCGCCTGCGGGTCCTGCGGCGCCAGTTCCACCCAGTGCGAATAGGCGTCGACGGCCTGCTGAGGGCGGTCGCTCCAGCGGTACAGATCGCCCAGCGCCGACCATGCATCGGCGTAGCCGGGGCTGTTGCGCACCACCGCGCCCAGGTCCGCCTCGGCGGCCGCGTACTGGCCATCCCAGGCATAGGTGCGGCCACGTGCCAGCAGCAGGTCGCCGTTGTCCGGGTGCTCGGCCAGCAGCGCGGTATAGCGTTCGATCGCCTCGGCGCGCTGCCCGCCGGTGGCCAGGCCACGGATCTGCGCCATCTGCGCGGTCAGGCTGTCCGCCGCGCCGTCCTGCGCCAGCGCCGGCCCGGCCATGACGGCCAACGCCAGTGCCAGGCCCTGCGCCAGCAACCGGTGGGTGGATTGGAAACGCGATGACTCGGCCACGGGAGGATTCCTGTTGGTCACGGGAGGGGCCCGCCGCTGTCCGGGCGGAGGGGGGCTGCCGGCACCGCGGCCGGCGGCATGTCTTCTTCCGGCACCTGCTGCCAGGAGCCGTCGCGCTGGATACGGCCCCAGCCATGGCGCCGGCGCGGCCGCAGCAGCCAGTTGACGGTGCCGGCCAGGCGCCAGAGCGAATTGATCTGGCGGTAGCCGAAGTTCTCCAGCACCGCCACCACGAACAGCCGCAGCTGCTGCCGCGGGCGCGCGTACAGGCCGAAGGAGAGCTCCTCCAGCAGCATGGCGTTGACCGACAGCAGCACGCCCATGCCCACCGCCGCGACCAGGAACACCAGGAACACGTCCAGCGGCACCAGGCCGAGGATGGCCAGCGAGATCATCGCCACGTAGCCGATCACTTCGATCGCCGGCCCGAAGAACTCGAACAGCAGCATGAACGGGAATGCGATCCAGCCGACGACGCCGCCGCGGCGGTTGAACATCAGCGACAGGTTCGACCACAGGCTCTCGGCCAGGCCGTACTGCCAGCGCATGCGCTGGCTGCGCAGCGACTTCAGGTCGGTCGGTACCTCGGTCCAGCACACCGGGTCGGGCACGAACACGATGCGGTAGTCGCGGCGTTCCCTGCGCAGGCTGCTGTGCATGCGCACCACCAGGTCCATGTCCTCGCCCACCGTGTCGGCGCGGTAGCCGCCGATGGCGACCACGCGTTCCTTGTAGAACACGCCGAACGCGCCGGAGATGATCAGCAGCGCGTTCATCGGCGACCAGCCCACGCGCCCGAACAGGAACGCGCGCAGGTACTCGACCAGCTGGAAGCTGGGCAGCCAGTGGTCGGGCAGGCCGATTTTGGACAGCTGCCCGTCGCTGACGGTGCAGCCGTTGAGCACGCGCACCACGCCGCCGCTGGCCACCACCCGGCGGTCCTCCAGGAACGGCCGCACCACCCGCGACAGGCTTTCCGGCTGCAGGATGCTGTCGGCATCCATCACGCAGAACAGCGGATAGCGCGCGCAGTTGATGCCGGCGTTGATCGCATCGGCCTTGCCGCCGTTGGCCTTGTCCACCATGCGCACGCGCGGGTGGGTCGCCGAGGCGTAGACGCCCTTCACCGTCTCGGTCTTCAACCGCGCCCGGTAGGCCTCGGGCACCATCACCAGGCCGAACGCCGCGATCAGCGCCTCGCGGGTTCCGTCGGTGGAGCCGTCGTTGACCACCACGATCTCGTAGTCGGGGTAGCTGGTCTTGAGCAGCGAGCGCACCGAGGACACCACCGACTTCTCCTCGTTGTGCGCCGGCAGCAGCACGCTCACCGGCGGCTGGTACTCGCGCAGCGCCTCCGGCAGGTAGTTGGCGCGATGCTCGCGCATGTAGCGCACGATCTGGTACGCGGAGATGTAGTTCAGCGCCAGGTAGGCCAGGTTGATGGCCACGAAGTAGGCCATGAAGAACCATTGCAGCGAGATCATCAGGTGCACCCACGGCACCTGGTAGAAATGATCGAGGACCAGCTGCCAGTAGGTGTTCATGTCGTGATCCCCAGGCGGTGCTCGGACAGCACGTGGTCGATGATGTCGCGGCCATAGGCGTCGGCCAGCCGCTCCTTGATCTGCAACAGCGCCTGCGCGCCCATGCCCGGCAGCGCCAGCAGTGCCTGCGCGGTCCGGTAGCGCACCCACCAGACGCTGTCCGACAGCAGCGGTTCCAGCAGGCTGCGGTCGCCCGGATCGCCCATGCGGCCCAGCGCCGCGGCCGCATGCATGCGCACGTGCCAGCGTGGCGAATCGAGGAAGCGCCTGGCCCGTTCGCGGTCCTGCGGATCGTTGAGCAGCTGCAGGCACACCGAGATGACGTGGTCGTCCACCTGCGCGTCGAGCAGCTGCCGCACCACGCCGGCGGCCTGCCCGGGGGCGATGCGCGCCAGCAGGCGCACCAGCGTCGCGGCCGTGTCGGTGTTGGCGCGTAGCAGCACGCTGGACAACTCGCGCGCCGCGCTGCCGTCGTGGTTGTCGGTGAGGATCCGCGCCACGCTGCCCGGGAACCAGTCCTCGCGCGAGGCGATCATCGGCACGAACAGCGCCATCGCCCGTGGCGGGTCGATCTGCGCCAGCGCGCGCGCGGCGCACAGCGAAACGATCGGGCTCGGGTTTTCGAGGAAGGCGGACAGCTCGTCGAACAGCTGCGGGTCGCGCAGGTGGCCGAGGGCGATGATCGCCATCGCCCGGTCGTGGTAGCGTCCATCGAGTTGCCGGCGCGCGGCCTCGACCAGGCCGACCCGCTCGCCCAGCGCTGCCAGCCGGCGCGAATCGGTCTCCGGCAACGATTCATGGATCGTGTTCCACGCCTCGATGAAACCATGCGCCTGGTGCGCATCGAGCCTGCGCAACGGGGGGGACACGCCGGCCAGCTCCTGCTTCAGTACCTGCGTCCAGTGCTCGCGCTCGCGGAAATCCCGCCTTTCCCGCCGCAACGCGCGCATTCTCAGCAGCACGACTCCGGCCAGCAGCAGACAGGACATCGTGATGGTCAGCACCGCAACCCAGAATGCAATCACCACTACCGGCGAACCGTGCAAAAGACTGTCCATGTTCATCTCCCTGTCACTGAAGCGGCATCCATGTCCGCGTTGAAATATCTCTAAAGCTAATACCGGCAAAAATCCGCAAAGTTTTTGTGATTTGCGTCACAATAATCACACATGCTCACCAACGTGCAACTGCATCGGGAGTGGGAACATGAACAAAATGTTAAGAAACAGGTGGTTGGCCATCGGTGCATGCCTGGCGCTGCTCGGCGGCGCCGCCGGAGTCTGGGTGCTGCTGCATCCGGCCAGCTTCGTGGTGCAGCCGTGGCGGGCGCAGCAGTCGGTCACCGGCTCGCGCTTCGTGTTCGGTCCCTATCCGGTGGATGCGGACATGCACCGGCTCAAGGCCGAAGGCATCACCACCATCATCAGCCTGCTCAATCCGCAGCTGCCCTACGAGGCATCGCTGCTCGAGGACGAGAAGGAACGCGCCACGCGCCTGGGCATGCGGGTCCTCAATTTCCCGATGGGCAGCATCCTCGGGCAACGCTTCGGCGCCGACTACGAACGCAACTCGCGCGCCGCGGCCGATGCCGCCATCGCCAGCCCGGGCACGGTCTACATCCACTGCTATCTCGGCCTGCACCGCGCCGCCAGCGTGCGCGATTACCTGGAGCAGCATGCGGGCCAGGCCGCCACGCGCGAGTTCGACGGTTCGCTCGAACACGGCCGCAGCCCGCGCCAGCTCGCCAACGAACGCGCCCAGGGCCTGTACGAGCAGGACGACTACGCCGGCGCGCTGGACGAACTGGCTTCCGTGCAGCCGCTGGACTACGCCGCGTACGTGCTCACCGGCTGGGTCCAACTGCGTCGCGGCGACAACGTGCTGGCGCGCGATGCGTTCCGGCGGGCCACGCTGATGCCCGATCCCAAGGCCGACGCCTGGGGCGGGCTGGGCTTCGCGCTGCTGCGCCTGGACGACCTGGAAGGTGCGTCCACCGCGTTCGAGCAGGCACTCAGACTCTCGCCCGACGACAACGACGCGATGCAGGGCATGGCGCAGGTGCTCTACCGCCAGGACCGGACGCAACAGGCGCGTGCCCTGCTCGAGCGCCTGCACGCCGAAGCGCCGGACAATGCCGAGGTCAACGCGCTGCTGGAACGCCTGAAACAGCCGGCGGACGCGCCACGGTGAGCCGGCCGCGGGCCGGCGCGGCACGGCGGCATCGGCTAGGCTGCACCTTTTCCGGAAGGAGCAGCCCATGTCGACCGCTTACTGGTGTGTGTTGATCGCCGCGATCCTGCCTTACGTGTGGGTGGCCGTGGCCAAGATGCGGCCCGGCTACAACAACCGCAATCCGCGCGCCTGGGTCGCCAGGAGCGACAACTACCTCGTGCAGCGCGCCAATGCGGCGCACCTCAACGCGTTCGAGAATTTCGCGCCCTTCGCCGCCGGCGTGGTCCTGGCGCAGCTGGCCGGCGTGGACCCGGCGACGGTCAACCCGCTGGCCATCGCCTTCGTGGTGTTCCGCGTCCTGCATGGCGTGCTCTATGTCGGCGACAAGCCGTTGCTGCGCAGCCTTGCGTGGCTCGGCGGTTTCGCCTGCAGCGTGGCGCTGATCGTGCTGGCCGCCCAGGCCGCCGGCGGCTGATCCAGAAGCGCCGCCCCGGCCCCGCCACGATGCCGTGCGGCACGCAGCGGGCCGTACGGCCATCCCCTCACAACCGCGCGATGTCCGGCGCATCGCCGCCGAACCACGCGTTGTTGTACGCCTGCCGCGCGGCCTCCCCTGCCGCCGCGTCGCCCTTGCGCCGGTAGACTTCCACCAGCCCGGCCAGCGCCCAGCCGTTGCCGCGCGCGCGCAGCAGCGATTCGCGCAACACCCGCTCTGCGGCGTCGAGCCGGCCCTGCCGCAGGTAGACCGAACCCAGCGACTGGCGGATGGGGTAATACCAGTACGGCGGCTCCATGTAGGCGAGCGCGTCCTCCATCGCCACCGCCTGCTCGTAGGCCCGCGCCGCCGCCGGCAGGTCGCCGCGGGCATCGGCCAGGCGCGCGCGCGCCACCAGCCGTGCGGTCTGCACGATTTCCTTTCCGGGCATGTACCAGTCCAGGTAAGGCTGGAAATCGGCGGTGCGCTCGATCCCGGCGATGGCGTCTATCTCGCGCTGCGCGTCGTCGAAATCGTGCCGCGCGGCATGCGCCAGCGCGCGCGCGTAATGCGCCAGCGCCGCCACCAGCACCTGGTTCTCCGGCGGCGGCGGCAACGCCAGGATGTCGGCAGGCGCGCTGAACACGACGTGCGCGAGGTAGGGCGCGGCCTTGATCGGCTCGAGCAGCGGGTAGTCGGCGACGACCTCGTCGGCCAGCGCCGCGTCCAGCTTGTCCGCGGCGGCGATGGCGGTGGCTCCGTCGCCGCCCATCTGCGCGGACACCAGCACGAAATGGATGTTGTGCGGATAGTAGGCGGCCTTGTACAGCGGGTCGGACGGCGAGGTCGCGAAATAGGCATCGTCCACCGCCATCGCGCGCCGGTTGATTTCCATCGAATCCTTGAACAGGCCCACGCGGTAGTAGATGTGCGCCGGCATGTGCACGATGTGGCCGGCACCGGGCATCAACGCGGCCAGGCGCCGGGCATGGGGCAGGCCGCGTTCCGGCGTGGCCGATGCCTCGACCGCATGGAGGTAGAGATGGATCGCGCCGGGGTGGTCGGGATTGCGGGCCAGTACCGTCTCCAGCGCCGCCAGCATCTCGCCGGCGCGGCCCTTGGGCCGGGTTCCCGCCGCCTCCCAGTAGTCCCACGGCTGGGTATCCATGACCGATTCGGCGTAGAGCGCCTGCACCGTGTCGTCGTCCGCATGGCGGGCGGCCACCGCCCGCATGGCATCGGCGAAGGCTGCGTCCAGCGGCGCGCGCTCGGCCGCCGGGTCGGCCGAATAGCGCTGGCGCAGCGCCGCGATCAGCGCGCGGTCCTTCTCCGGCGCGGCCGGCGCCAGCGCGTTCGCGCGGGACAGCGCCGCCCATGCCGGTGCCACCGCGGCCGGCAGCATCGGCGCATTGATGTTCGGCCCCAGCACGAACGCCTCGCCCCAGTACGCCATCGCCAGCGCCGGGTCTTCGCGCTGCGCGGCCTGGAACGCGCGTTGCGCCTCGGCATGGTTGAACGCGAACGCCCAGCGCAGCCCCTGGTCGAAATACGCCTGCGCCCGCGCATTGCGGGTGCCGACCTTCAGGCTCAGCCCGCCGAGGTTGTCGTACAGCGGCACCGCCCCCTCGGCCGCCTTCATCGGCAGCTGCGGGAAGGGCCGGGTTTCGGCGGTCTGCGCCAGCACCAGCGCGTCAAGCAGGGCCGGGCGACCCGCGGTGGACGCGCCGCAGATGGCGCCGCGTGGGTCGAGCACCGGGTCGTACGCCGACGGCGCACCGTGCGACCGTCCCAGCAGGCTGGCCGAACCGCAGGCACCGGCCAACCCGACGGACAGGAGGATGAGGCGGGACGAAGGCTTGTTCATGGCGGTTTCCTGGAAAGCGGCCGCAGGCCGGAACGACGCGCCTGCCACGGGTGCAGGACATGCCACCAGCCTGCCAGCGCCCAGCCCGTCGATCTTTAGGCCAGCCTTGGGCCAGCCTGAGGGTGGCGGGAATACGCGGTGGAGGTCGCCGCCGGCCGCCCGGCTTGCGGCCTATACTCGCCGCGACCGGGGCCACCCCGCCGGGAGCCGTATGTCGCAGCCTGCGCCGGACCACCTTGTCTTCGACGACCTGGTCATCGACTTCGCGGGCCGGCGCCTGTGGCGTGGCGGCGGCGAGCTGGCGCTGGAGCCCAAGGCCTTCGCGGTGCTGGCGCTGCTGGCCGCCTCGCCCAGCCGGGTGTTCACCCGCGACCAGATCCTGGACGCGGTCTGGGGCCACCGGCACGTCACCCCGGGCGTGCTGAACCGGATCATGAGCCTGCTGCGCCAGGCGCTGGGCGAGGACGCGCTGCACCCGCGCCTGCTGCATACGGTCTACGGCATCGGCTACCGCTTCGACCTGCCCGCCGGCGAAGCGCCGTCGGCGGCGCCCCGGGAACCATCCACCGATGCCGCGGCCCCGCCCGCGGCGGCGCGCGCGCCCCGGCCGCGCATCCGCTGGCTGGCCGCGATCGCCGCCACCGCGCTGCTGGCCGGTACCAGCCGCTGGCTGCCGCGCACCGACCCACCGGCCGCGCCGCCCGTGCCGACGGCGGCATCCACCCCCACCCCGCGGCCGTCGCTGGCGGTACTGCCGTTCGCCGACCTTTCCCGCGCGCGCGACCAGGCATACCTGGCCGACGGGCTGGCCGAGGAGATCCTCGACCAGTTGGCGCAGTCGCAGGCGCTGCGGGTGGTGGGACGCAGCTCGAGCTTCTCGTTCAGGGGCAGGAACGAGGATCCGCGCGCGATCGGCCGCGAGCTCGGTGTCGCCTACCTGCTGGAAGGCAGCGTGCGCCGCGAGGACCAGGCACTGCGGGTCACCGCGCAGCTGGTGCACGCCGCCGATGGCGCGCAGCTGTGGTCCAGGACCTATGCGCGTGAGCTGCGCGACGTGTTCGCGATGCAGCAGGAGATCGCGCGCGACGTCGCCCAGGCGCTGAGCGTGAAACTCGACGTGGCGGCATTCAACCGCGGCCAGGGCGGCACCACCCACGTGGAAGCCTACGAGCGCTACCTGCGCTGGCGCGGCATCGTCATGGAAGAACGGTTCGACTTCGCCCATGACCAGGAACGGCTGCAGCTGGCGCGCGAAATGGTGGCGCTGGACCCGCAGTGCACGCTGTGCCTGGAGGCGCTGGCCGCATCACTGGACGCTGTGGCGCACGAGATCGGCGCTCCCCAGGCCGCGCAGCTGCACGGCGAGGCACGGCAGCTGCGCGCACGTATCGCCGCGATCGCGCCGGACAGCGCGCTCGCCCGCCAGGAGCGCGCCAATGCGCTGTGGCGCCAGGGCCGCCATGCCGAGGCCATCGCCGTGGCCAGGCAGGTCGCCGATTCCGGGCCGCTGCTCAAGGAGCGGGTCTGGGACTACACCTTCATGCTCTACGCCATGGGCCACCTGGACGAAACCGTGGCGCTGGTCGAGCAGGTGCGCGCGGCCGAACCCAGGGCGCTGTTCCTTTCCCGCGACCTGCAGTACGACTACACCGCCGCGCGGCGCCCGGCCGATGCGGAGCTGGAATACCAGCGTGGCCGCCGGCTGCAGGGAAGCCAGCGGGAACCGGACTATGTCGCCTTCATCGGCCAGCTGGCCGGCAAGCGGCCGGGCGGGCCCGGGCACCTTGCCGAGCTGCACCGGCGACTGCTGCAGCCTGACCGGGGCACGCTGTTCGGCGCGCCGTTCTTCCGCGACCTCGGTGCGGTGCTGCACGACCGGGCGGCGATGCTGGCGCTGGTGCGCAGGGCGCTGGCGGACGAGGCCTACGGCGGCGGTGCCGGGGCGGCCTATGTGTGGACCAACGTGGCCGACGCGCTGGGCGACGCCGACCTGGCGGTGGCGGCGATGCGGCGCGACCTGGAAGCGCAGCCCGGATTCGCGACCGGCACGATGGCGCCGCAATCCTACGTCGCGCTGTGGAACGCGCCGTACTCCGGAGTGCGCGCGCACCCGGGCTTCAAGCGCCTGCTGGTGCAGGCCGGTGTCGTCGGCTACTGGCGGCAGACCGGCCGCTGGGGCGATGGCTGCCGCGCAACCGGCGCGGACGACTTCCAGTGCCGCTGAGGCGCTGCCTGGCCTGCACGCGGATCAGCCATGCCCGCGGTGCGGCACCGCGCCGGTCGGCACCTCTTCGTCCCACCCCAGCAGCGCGAATGCCTTGCGGAACTCCGCATCCAGCGGCGCGCTCACCTCGATGCGGCGCCCGTCGTGCGGGTGCGGGAACGACAGCCGCACCGCATGCAGCAGCATGCGGTGCACGCCGTGCATGCGGAACGTGCGGTTGTGGCGGCCGTCGCCATGGCTGGTGTCGCCGATCAGGTGATGGAACACGTGCTTGAGGTGGCGGCGGATCTGGCGGAACCGGCCGGTCTGCGGCTGGCACCGCAGCAGGGCGTAACGCGAGGTCGGGAAGCCGTTGGACGGCACCGGCAGTTCGCCGCTCAGCAGTTTCTGGAAGTGGGTGACGGCCGGCTTCTTCAGCGGCTTGCCCGGGCCGCCATCGAGGTCGTGGTCGACGCTGAAGGCCTCCTCCGCCGGCCAGCCGCGGCACACGGCCAGGTAGTCCTTGCCGACATCGCCGGCCATCAGCGCCTTGCCCAGCGCGCTGGCGGTTTCGCGGTCGAAGGCCAGCAGCAGGCAACCGCTGGTGGCGCGGTCCAGGCGATGGATCAGGAAGATCGGCCGGCCCAGCTGCTCGCGCAGGCGGTCGGCCAGGAAATCGTCCTCGCCGCGCGCCAGCTTGCTGTCGTGGACCATCAGCCCGGCCGGCTTGTCGACCACGGCCAGCCAGTCGTCGGCGTACAGCACCGGCAACGCCCGCGCGGGCATCGATATCGTGGTGTCGTGATCCATGGTTCGGCACACCTGCTCGGGCACGCCACGCGGCCCGTTTCGTGGATGCCCCGCGAGCGGCGGGGCGGTCGCTCCGGCCGCGCCGGGAACGGAGTCAGGCCTTCACCGGCCCGACCGTGATGCCCAGCTGCAACATCAGCTGGGCGACCTGCAGGGCATCGAACCGGACGCCTTCAAGGTCGACCACGCGCAGGTCCAGGTCGCCCAGTTCCGAGCCGCTCAGGTCGCAATGGGTGAAGTTGGCCGAACGCCAGTCCAGCGACGAGAAATCCCCGCCGGACATGTCCGAACCGCTGAAGCTCGCACCGGCCACGCTGGCGCCGGTCCAGCGGTTGTCCGGCAGTTCGCATTTTTTCCAGCGTCACGCCGGAAAAATCGGCATAGGCAAGATTGGACTGGCGGATCACCGCGCTGCAGAACCAGCTGCGCGCGGTGATCTGGTTCATGAAGCTGGCATTGGAAAAATCCGCGCCCTGCGCCCGGCATTCCACGATCTCCAGCCCGAGCGCCTTGGCGAAGGCGAAACCGCACATGCTCAGGTCGCACTGGCGGAAACGGGCTTCCTTGAGCTGGGCGCCGTTGAAGCGGCAACCGGCCTGGGTGTCCGCATCGTAGAAGACGCAATTCACGAATGTCGTGCCGGTCAGGTCGGCGCCGGAGAAATCGCAGTTGCGGAAATGCGTGTTGGCGACCGTGGCGCCGGTGAAGCGGTCCCTGCCGATCCGCTCGTTGCTGACGATGGCCGGCGCCGCGACGGCACCGGTGTTCATCGCCGCAGCCATGCCGAGGCCAGCGCCAGCGCGCCCACGCCGCCGCTGATCCACGACCACAGCGGCACCGTGGCCCACTGCGGGCCGCCGGCATGCAGGCCGTGCAGCAGCGCCGCCACCACCAGCAGCCCGGCACCGGCCACGGCGGTGACCACGCGCCGCTGCATGCGCTGCAGGGTCTGGTCGAGGTTGACGATGTCGCGCGAGCGCATCGACAGCTGGTGCTGGCCCTCGACCTGCTGGCGCAGCCAGGCATGCACCAGCACCGGCATGTCCGGGGTGCGGGTCATGATCTCCGGCAGCCGGCGGCGCAGTTCCCGCAGCGCGCGGCGTGGGCTGTAGCGCTCGCGCAGGATGCGCTCGAGTACCGGCCTGGCCACCGCCCAGATGTCGATCTGCGGATCGAGCTGGCGGCCCACGCCCTCGATGTTGAGCAGGGTCTTCTGCAGCAGGATCAGCTGCGGCTGCAGGGTCAGCTGGTAGCGCTGCGCGGTGCGGAACAGCTTGAGCAGCACTTCGGCCAGCGAGATCTGCGACAGCGGGCGGGTGAAGTACGGCTCGCACACCGCGCGCACCGCCGCCTCCAGGTCGTCGATGCGCACGCTGGCCGGCATCCAGCGCGCCTGCACGTGCAGTTCGGCGATGCGCCGGTAGTCGCGGTTGAAGATGGCCATGAAGTTCTCGGCCAGGTAGTACTGGTCCTCTTCCGAGAGCTGGCCCATGATGCCGAAATCGAGCGCGATGAAGCGCGGGTTGTCGCGCCGCGCCGGGTCGGTATCGACCCAGATGTTGCCGGCGTGCGCGTCGGCATGGAAGAAGTTGTCGCGGAACACCTGCGTGTAGAACACGCGCACGCCCTTGGCGGCCAGCGCGCTGCGATCGATCCCGGCCGCGTCCAGCGCGGCGATGTCGTCCGAGGGAATGCCCCAGACCCGCTCCAGGGTCAACGCGCGCTCGGCGGTGTGGCTCCAGATCACCTCGGGCACGTAGAGGTCGTCCGAGTCCTGCCAGAAGCGGCGCAGCACGCTGGCGTTGGCGCCCTCGCGCTGCAGGTCCAGCTCGGCGGCCAGGGTGGTCTCGATTTCCGCCACCACCTCGCGCGGACGGATCTTGTCCGCACGCGGATGGGTGCGCTCGACCAGCGCGGCCAGCGACCGGAGCAGGGCGATGTCGGCGTCGATCTGCCGCTCGATGTCCGGGCGCAGCACCTTGACCACCACCTGGCGGCCGCCGGGCAGCGTCGCCGCATGGACCTGCGCGATCGAGGCCGACGCCAGCGGCGCGGTGTCGAAGCTGGCGAACGCCTCGGCGACCGGCCGGCCCAGCGCCTGCTCGACGATCTGCCGCGCGCGCTCGCCGTCGAACGGCTGCACCCGGTCCTGCAGCAGGGTCAGCTCGACCGCCACGTCCGGCGGCACCAGGTCGCGGCGGGTGGACAGGATCTGCCCGAACTTGACGAAGATCGGCCCCAGCTCCTGCAGCGCCAGGCGCAGGCGCGCGCCGCGCGGCAGCGAGGCGATGTCGCCGCGGGCGCGCGGCACGAACGGCCTGGCGATGCGCAGCCAGCGTTCGGCCGGGGTGCCGTCGAACAGGTCGTCGAGCCGGTAACGCAGCATCACCCGGCCGATGCGGCTGGCGCGGAACATCGCGCGGGTCGTCCTCATGCCCGGCCCCCGCTGCGCAGCCTGGCCACGCGCGCGGCCAGGCGTTCGACGTCGTCGCGGACCGCATCGACGTCGTCGTGGAAAGCGTCCAGCTCGGCCCGCGGCACCACGTCGCGCGACTCCTCGGTCACGTATTCGGCCGCGGTCCGGGCCAGGTCGGCGGTGCTGCGGCGGGCCTGCGCCAGCGCCGCGCGCAGGGTCTGCGCCACCTGCACCCCCAGCACCTCGCCGAACACCGCCACGAACGGCTGCTGCCAGTCCGGATCGAAGCGCGTGGCCAGCTGCTGCAGGCGCCGCGCCAGTTCGGCGTCGCCGGACACCTTCACCCGTCCGGCCGGGGCCGCGCCCGGGCTGCGCCGCGCGTTGGCCAGGAACGGCAGCTGCGCCAGCACCCCGCCCAGGGTGCTGCGCACGGCCAGGTCCGGCTCCTGCGCGGTGTCCACCGGCCCGACCGTCAGGCGTTGCCCGGCCACCCCGATCTGCAGCGCCAGCGCGGGCGACTCCAGGGTCAGGGCGATGCGCTGGCCATCCAGCGGCACCAGTGCGGCGCGGGTGTCCGGATCCATCGCCAGCGCACGGTTGAGCGCCGTTTCCAGCGCGCGGCCGGCCAGCGGCTTGATGAACTTGAAGGGGGAAGCAGGCATGCGCGGCATTCTACCGAAGCGCGGAACCGGCAACGGCATTGCCGCGGGCACGGGCGCCGCAACGGCCGCGGCTGACGCCCGGCAAACCGGCGCCGGCGCCTGCCTGTTCCCCATTGCCGGCTTTCCCCCCATGCTATGCGCATCAATGCAAGCGCAGGAGCTACAGGCAATGGGCAAGACCCGGGTCGGCATCATCTTCGGCGGTCGTTCGGCCGAACACGAGGTCTCGCTGCAGTCGGCGAAGAACATCCTCGACGCGCTGGACAAGGAGCGCTTCGACGTCAGCCTGATCGGCATCGACAAACAGGGCCACTGGCACCTGAGCGACCCGCAGCAGTTCCTGCTCAACCCCGGCGACCCGGCGAAGATCGCGCTGAACCGCTCCGGCAACGCACTGGCGGTGCTGCCCGGCCGCGAACAGGCGCAGCTGGTACCCAGCGACCCGGCCACGGCGCTGGCGCAGATCGACGTGGTGTTCCCGATCGTGCACGGCACGCTGGGCGAGGATGGTTCGCTGCAGGGCCTGCTGCGCATGGCCAACCTGCCGTTCGTCGGCTCCGGGGTGCTCGGCTCGGCGGTGGCGATGGACAAGGACGTGGCCAAGCGCCTGCTGCGCGATGCCGGCCTGCCGGTGGCGCCGTTCGTGTGCTTCAGCCGCGCCACCGCGGCCAGCGCCGACTACGCGGCACTGGTCGCGCAGCTGGGCACGCCGCTGTTCGTCAAGCCGGCCAACCAGGGCTCGTCGGTGGGCGTGAGCAAGGTGCGCGATGCCGGTGAGTTCGCCCGGGCGATGGCGCTGGCGCTGTCCTTCGACCACAAGGTGCTGGTGGAATCGGCCATCGTCGGCCGCGAGATCGAGTGCGCGGTGCTGGGCAACGACCACCCCGAGGCCAGCGTCTGCGGCGAGGTGGTGGTGCACGACGACTTCTACGCCTACGACACCAAGTACATCAGCGCCAACGGCGCCGAGACGGTGATCCCGGCCGACATCCCGGCCGAGGCGCAGGAGCGCATCCGCGCCATCGCCATCCGCGCCTACCAGGCGCTGGACTGCGCCGGCATGGCCCGGGTGGACGTGTTCCTGACCCCGGCCGGCGAGGTGGTCATCAACGAGATCAACACCCTGCCCGGCTTCACCCGCATCAGCATGTATCCCAAGCTGTGGGGCGCCAGCGGCCTGGACTACACGGCGCTGATCACCCGCCTGGTGGAACTGGCGCTGGAGCGCCATGCCGCCGACAAGGCGCTGCGCAGCTCGATCACCGGCGCCTGA
This sequence comes from Stenotrophomonas acidaminiphila, assembly GCF_014109845.1. NCBI lineage: Bacteria > Pseudomonadati > Pseudomonadota > Gammaproteobacteria > Lysobacterales > Lysobacteraceae > Stenotrophomonas > Stenotrophomonas acidaminiphila. Next base: position 491,188 of record NZ_CP043567.1, read on the forward strand.
TGATGGCCGCCCGCGCCGCCCGCCATCGCGCGCCGCGGGCCTGACCGGGAGCCGCTGCGCGCATGGCTGCCCGGCCCCCACGCCCATTGCCGCGCATCCCGGCCATGGTCTGGGCGCTGGGCCTGGTCAGCCTGCTCACCGACATCTCCTCGGAGATGATCCACAGCCTGCTGCCGATGTTCATGGTCGGCACGCTGGGCCTGACCGCCTTGGCGGTCGGCCTGATAGAAGGGCTGGCCGAGGCCACCGCGCTGGTCGTCAAGGTGTTCTCCGGCGTGCTCAGCGACTGGCTGGGCCGGCGCAAAGCGCTGGCAGTGCTGGGCTATGCGCTGGGCGCCTTCAGCAAACCGCTGTTCGCCCTCGCCCCCGGCGCCGGGCTCATCGTGGCCGCGCGCCTCACCGACCGGGTGGGCAAGGGCATCCGCGGCGCGCCGCGCGACGCCTTGATCGCCGACATCACCCCGGCCGCGATCCGCGGTGCCGCCTTCGGACTGCGGCAATCGCTCGACACCGTCGGCGCCTTCGTGGGGCCGTTGCTGGCCGTCGGGCTGATGCTGGCGTGGGCCAATGATTTCCGCGCGGTGTTCTGGGTGGCGGTGATTCCCGGGGTACTGGCCGTGGTGGTGCTGCTGCTGGGCGTGCGCGAACCGGCCCCGGGCAAAGCGGGGCGCCGCGGCAATCCGATCCGGCGCGACAATCTCCGCCGGTTGGACAGGACGTACTGGTGGGTGGTGGCGCTGGGCGCGGTCTTCACCCTGGCACGTTTCAGCGAAGCCTTCCTGGTACTGCGCGCGCAGCAGGTCGGCATCGCGGTGGCGCTGGTGCCACTGGTGATGGTGGCGATGAACCTGGTCTACGCCGCCAGCGCCTACCCGTTCGGCAGGCTCTCCGACCGCCTGAGCCATATCCACCTGCTGGGCGCGGGCCTGGCCGTGCTGATCGTGTCCGACGTGCTGCTGGCCACGGCGCGGCACTGGGGCATGGTGATCGCCGGCGTCGCGGTGTGGGGCATCCACATGGGCATGACCCAGGGGCTGTTGTCGGTGATGGTCGCCAACACCGCACCGCCCGACCTGCGCGGCACCGCCTATGGCATGTTCAACCTGGTCAGCGGCATCGCCCTGCTCGCGGCCAGCCTCATCGCCGGCGCGCTGTGGGATGCCTGGGGCCCGTCGGCGACTTTCTGGGCCGGCGGCCTGTTCGCGGCGCTGTGCCTTGCCGGCCTGCCCGTCATCGGCCGCGCCATGCCGCGGGAAACAGGCCCCACGCCTTGAGCGGGGGCCATTGCCGTGCGCCTGCGGCGGTCATCCCTTCCTGCGGAACAGCGAGATCACCGCCAGGATCAGAAACACCACGAACAGGATCCAGGCGATGTTGCTGGCGGCGCCGGCAATGCCGGAGAAGCCCAGCAGCGCGGCGATGATGGCGATGACGAAGAACACGACGGCGTAGTGGAGCATCAGCATCTCCCTTGTGTGAGAACCCGGGCACCATCCTCTGCAAACCGCGGTGGCGGCATGGTGATGGGGGCGTGATCGCCAGATGATGGGCGCCAGCGCGCCTCAGCCGGCCGCCCGTGCGCTGTCGCGCAGCCGGCGCAGGCCCTCCTCGATCGATACCCGCGGCACGTAACCGAAATCGCGCCGTGCCGGCTCCATCGAATACCAGTGCGGCGTGCACAGCTGCTCGGCGAGGAAGCGCGTCATCGGCGGCTCGCCACGCAGGCGCAGCAGCGGCCACAGCGTTTCGCAGACCGCACCGATGCGGTAGGCCGCCTTGAACGAGATCGACTTCTCCACCGCCGGTGCGCCCATGGCCGCGAGCAGCCGGTTGAGCAGCTCGCGCATCGGCAACGGCTCGCCGTTGGAAATGAAATAGGCCTTGCCGGCGCAGGCCGCGCCCGCCACCAGGTGGTCGAAGGCGTCGAAGTGCGCCTGCGCGGCGTTGTCGATGTAGGTGGTGTCGACCTTGTTCAGGCCGTCGCCGACCAGGCGCAGGCGCCCGGCGCGGGCGCGCTCGGCCAGGCGCGGCACCAGCTGGTTGTCGCCCGGCCCCCAGATCAGCCGCGGGCGCAGCGCCACGGTCGCCAGCTCCGGGCCATTGGCGGCCAGCACTTCCTGTTCGGCGATCGCCTTGGTGGCCGCATACGGCGCCTGGAAATCCTCGCCATAGGGCACCTCGTCCGCGCCCAGTCCTTCCACCGGATGGGTGGCGCGGTGGGTCACGCTGGGCGTGGAGGTGTACACCAGCCGGCCGATGCCGTGCGCGCGGCAGGCGTCGAGCACGTTGCGGGTGCCCACCACGTTGGCCTGGAAATAACTGTCGTAGCTGCCCCAGGCCCCGGCCTTGGCGGCGTTGTGGAACACCGCGTCCACGCCGGCGGCGGCATGGCGCACCGCATTGGCATCGGCCAGGTCGCCGCGGATCTGGCCCACGCCCAATGCAGCCAGCGCGGGGTAATGGCCGCGGTTGAAGCTGAGCACTTCATGGCCCCGCTCGACCAGTCCGCGGCACAGCGCCTGCCCGAGGAAACCGCCGCCACCGGTGACCAGGATCTTCATGCATGCTCCTTCAGTTGCGTGGCGGCCCAGGCGGCGAGTTTCTCGCGGCCGATCTTGGCGTTGTGGCGGATGTCGACAGGGAAGGCGGGGTGGCGCAGGTAGTGGCCGATGCCGGCCAGGTGCCGATGGCGTGCGGCCAGCGCGCGCAGCTGCGGCTCGACCGCCGCCGCATCGGTGCCGGGCAGCAGTTCGTAGCACAGCACCGGCACCTGCCTGCCGAACTCGCCGACGCCGACCAGCGCGGTGCGGCGCACGCCGGGTACGGTGTTGAACACCGGCTCGGCCTGTTCGGTGTACAGCGGCCCGGTGGCGGTTTCCACGCGCTGGGTCTTGCGCCCGCAGAACCACAGCCGGCCCTGGTCGTCGAACCAGCCGACATCGCCCATGCGGTGCACGATGCGCTCGCCGCCGTCACCCAGCGCCTCGCGGATCTTGGCCGCGGCGGTGGCCTGCGGGCGGTTGTAGTAGCTGTCGGTGGTGGTGGGGCCGGCGACGGTGATCTCGCCCACCTGCCCGGCGGGCAGTTCGCGTACGTCGCTCCAGTCGGGGGTCGGCGCGTCGTCGATGGCGATGATGCGCACCACGTTCGGCGCCACCACGCGGCCGACGCAGGTGCCGGCGCCGGCTTCGGTCGCCTCGCGGGTGTCCTCCAGCTCGCGGCCTTCGATCACCGCCACCGGCAGGCATTCGGTGGCGCCATACGGCGTCCAGAACTGCGCATGCGCGGGCAGCAGCCCGCGCATCTTCGCCACGATCTGCGGCGGCACCGGCGCGCCGGCGGAGGTCACCCGGGTCACCGTCGGCAGCGGCTGCCCGTGCTCGGCCAGCACCCGCATCAGCGCCGGCGAGCCGAACAGCTGGGTCACGCCGAAGCGGGCGATGGCGTCGTGCAGGCGGCGCGGGTCGGCGCTGCCCGGCCGGGTCGGGTCCATGTCCGGAATCACGCTGGTCAGCCCCAGCGCCGGGTCGAACAACGCGAACGGCGGGAAGGTCGGCAGGTCCACGCCGCCGGCCTCGATGCCGAAGGCGCTGCGCAGCAGTTCCACCTGGCCCAGGAAATGGCGGTGGCGGTAGACCACGCCCTTGGGCACGCCGGTGGAGCCGCTGGTGAACAGGATCGCGGCGACGTCGTCGGGCGCGGTGTCGGCCAGCTGGCTGCCGGCACCGGCGCCGGCTGCCTCGATCTTCGCCAGGGTGGTGCCACCCCAGCCCCAGCGGCTGCCGACCGTGACCAGCCGGGTGGCCGATTTCGCCCAGCCCAGCAGCAGCCGCGCCACGTGCGCCAGGCCGATGCCGACGAAGGCCTGCGGCTGCGCCTCGTCCAGGCACTGGCGCAGCGCGCGGCGGTCGATCCCGGGGTCGACCAGCACCGGCACCGCGCCGATCTTGAACAGGGCGAACATCAGCAGGAAGAACGCCGGTCCCGGGCGCACCATCACCACCGTGCGCACGCCACGGCCGATGCCATGGGCGGCCAGGCCGGCGGCGATGGCGTCGCTGCGGGCATCCAGTGTGCGGTAGTCCAGGGCCACGTCGTAGGCGGCCATGCCGCCGGCGCCGGGCCGGCCGGGGCAGCGGATGGCGATCTGGTCGGGCCGTTCGCGCGCCAGTTGCGGCAGGCGCGCGGCGATGTTGCACGGTTCGTTCATCTTCCTATTGTCGCCGCTGAAGAAAATTCTTGCGCGTGGCCCGGCCGCGTGGAAAATTTTCCACCTCCTCCCGCCCGCACCGCCGCCCGAAGGCCGGCCGCCATGCTCCATCCCTGCCTCACCTGCGGCGCCTGCTGCACCCAGTACCGCGTCGCCTTCCACTGGATGGAATCGGACGAGGTCACCGAAGGCGGCGTGCCGCACCAGCTGACCGAACGCCTGGATGCGCACCGGCTGTGCATGCGCGGCACCTATTCGGACCCGATCCGCTGCGTGGCGCTGGATTCGGAGATCGGCGTGTATTCGCGCTGCAGCATCCACCCCAACCGCCCCAGCGTGTGCCGCGAGGTCGATGCCTCGTGGGAATACGGCAAGGCCAGTTCGCAGTGCGACCGCGCGCGCATCGCCCATGGCATGGCGCCGCTGACCTTGGCCGACTGGCGCTGGCGCGACGACGCCGACAACGACGACCATCCGGACGACAGCGGCAACAGCCCGTCCTCGCCACCGAACACGCCTGTGGCGGCGTAAGCGCGGTCCGCGCCATGCCACCCCACGGTTTGCCGCGCAGATCGTGGGCCGCCGGCACATCGCTGCGCACGTCGCCCGCGCCTGTCGACACGCGTCCCTTTGATACAAGGGGGACGTCTCACCGGAGCCAGGCCATGGCCGTGTCCCCGCGCGTTCGGCCCGCCCCGCATGCCGCCATCGGCCGCGTGGCCGGGCCGGGGCCCGGCATCAGCGGATCGGGTTGCGCTCCAGGAAGGCCCGCACCGCCGGCACGATGACTTCGTGCTTGTCTTCGAGCACGTAGTGGTTGGCGTCCTCGAAGGCCATCACCCCGGCCTGCGGCAACGCCTTGCGGAAGCCGGCGAGGAAATGATGGTCGAAGCAGATGTCGCGCAGGCCCCAGGCGATGAACGCCGGCCGGTCGGCGAAGGACGGCAGCGCCGCGGCGGCGCGCTCCAACAGCGGCCAGGCCTGGTCGGCCGGCGACAGCGGGATGTCCTGCATGAAGCGGATGGTGGCGATGCGGTTGTCCCAGCTGTCGTACGGCGCCACGTAGGCGCGACGCACCGCGGCCGGCATGCGCCGGCTCACGCCCAGCCACGAAGCACCGGCCGAGAACGCGTTGAAGGTGCGGATGAACCATTCGCCCGGCTTCCAGTGCCGGCCCATGGCGATCTGCCACGGCATCGGCTTTTCGGCAGGCAGCGGGAAGGCCGCGGTGTTGGTGATGACCAGCCGCTTGACCTGGGCATGGTGCGCCAGCGCCCAGCCGAAGCCGATCATGCCGCCCCAGTCGTGCACGGCCAGCGTCACCGGGCCGCTGATGCCGAGGTGGTCGAGCAGCGCGGTGAGGTCGTCCACCCGCGACTGCAGGGTGTAGTCGTAGCGGCTGTCGTCCGGCTTGTCGGACAGGCCCATGCCGATATGGTCGGGCACGATGCAGCGGTATTTATCGCTCAGGCCGTTGACCAGGTGCCGCCACAGGTAGCTCCACGACGGGTTGCCGTGCAGCATGACGACCACCTCGCCGTCGCGCGGGCCTTCGTCGATGTAGTTCATCGACAGGCCGGGGCGGACATCGAAACGGTGGCGGGTGGCGGGGTAACCGGGGAACTGCATCGGCGGCTTCACGCAATCGCGGACAGGGCGCGCATTGTAGGCCAATGCGCCGGCCGGCCCTCCTGCGGCCGATGGCGGCACAATGGGGCGGCCGAAAGACCGAGCAACCGTGAACGCACCCTTCGATGCCCTGATGGCGCGCATCCGCGCCTGCCGCCTGTGCGAGAGCCAGCTTCCGCTGGGTTGCCGCCCGGTGCTGCAGGCATCGCCGCGGGCGCGCCTGCTGATCGTCAGCCAGGCGCCCGGGCGCCGGGTGCACGAGACCGGCATTCCCTTCAACGACCCCAGCGGCGAGCGCCTGCGCGGCTGGCTGGGGATCGACAGGACGGTGTTTCATGACGCCGCCCGGGTCGCCATCGTGCCGATGGGCTTCTGCTTCCCGGGCACCGGCCGCAACGGCGACCTGCCGCCGCGCCCGGAATGCGCCCCCACCTGGCATCCACGGCTGCTGCCACGACTGGCACGGCTGCGGCTGACGCTGGCGATCGGTCAGTACGCGCAGGCCGGCCTGCTCGGCGAACAGCGCGGGCGCACGCTCACCGAAACCGTGCAGGCCTGGCGGCAGCACCTGCAGCGCGGCGTGCTGCCGCTGCCCCACCCCAGCCCGCGCAACCGGCTGTGGCTCGCCCGCAACCCGTGGTTCGAGCGCGACCTGCTGCCGGTACTGCGTGCGCGGGTGGCGGACGCGCTGGCCGGCTGAGCCGGCGGCACGCCGCGATTGCCGGGCCGGCCAGCACCGGATGGCGCCGAAGCCGGACGTCGCGGCCGTCCGGTCCGTTGCCCGCGCCCGGATGCGGGATCCGGCCCCGCAGCGACTACCATGCACGCCCACCCCACCCAGCGGCCGCCATGTCCACGCCTCCCTCCTTCCTCGACGACAACCAGATCGAACGGCTGTCCAGCCTGCTTGAGCAGCGCGCGGTGCCGTTCAAGGGCCTCAACCTCGAAGCGCTGGACGGCTTCCTCTCGGCCCTGGTGGTCGCGCCAGTGCCTGCGCCGCCCGGCCAATGGCAGCCGCAGGTCTGGGGTGGCCAGCCGCCGCGCTGGAACAACGAGGACGAAGCCGTCCAGGTCCAGAACCTGCTGATGGGCCACTGGAACATGTGCGCCGCGCGTGCGCGGTTCGAAGGCGAAGACCTGCCCGACCACCTCGCGCCGCTGATGTGGCTGCCGGAAGACCCGGAGCAGGCCGAGGAAGCCCTGGACGAATCCGAACTGGATGTCGGCCGGGACTGGGCGATGGGCTTCTTCACCGCGGTCATGCTGCATGAAGCGGAATGGGACACGTGGCTGGACGAGCACGCCTGGATCGAGGAGATCTTCGACCTGCTCGACCAGTTGGCCAGCGGCGAACGGATCGATCCGGAGAACCCCGACGCCCCGCCGGCCAGGGTCAGCTATCGCGAACGCCTGGATATCTGCATGGAGCTGCCGGCGATGCTGGCCGACCTCAACCACCACCGCGTGGATGCCCTGACCCCGCGCGTGCCGATCCGCCGCGACGCCGAACCCGGCCGCAACGATGACTGCCCCTGCGGCAGCGGGAAGAAATACAAGAAGTGCTGCGGGCTGAACTGAGCCGGCCGGGCAAGCCCGCCCAGCCGGTCGCTGCCGGGCGGCGGAGCCACGGCCAGCCCGAACCCGGGACACCGGGCCGGGGATGCCCCCCCGGCCTCCGCGACCGGGCATAGGTTCCGGAATCGCGCCACGCGCTCCTGCCCAGCTGGAACCCATGCGGGCCAAGCACCGCCCCGCCAGGCCCCTGATCGGCGGCGACGTGCGAGGCGGGTGCTGTCACGCAAAACGCCCGCAAGTGCGGCTTGCGGGCGTTTCAGGGGCTCACGCCCGTACCGCCGGGCGGACCATTGCGGCAGTGCAGCCGCTGGCTTACCAGACCACCTCGGCCATGGTGCAGTTCAGGCCCGAGCCGATGCCCATCAGCGCCACGCGGTCGCCCTTCTTGAGCTTGCCCAGCTGGCGCAGCTTGCTCAGCACGATCGGCACCGAGGCCGGGCCGACGTTGCCGTGCTCGCCGAAGATGGTCATCACCTTCTTCGGGTCGATGCCGAACGCCTTGATGAACGCGTTGGTATGCGGCTGGCTGACCTGGTGGATGACGAACTGGTCGATCTCGTCCACCGCCCAGCCCAGCGCCTGGCGGGTGGCCTCGAAGGTCTTGGAGGCCAGCTTGATGCCTTCGATCAGCAGCAGGCGGGTATCGGTGACCATGCGGTCCAGGTTGCCCACGCACAGCTTGTTCCATTGGTTGGCCGCGCGGGTCACGCCGCCCTTGTAGCGCGGCGCGTCGGGCACCAGCTCGGCGCGGGCCAGGACCATCGCGGCGGCGCCCGAACCGGTGGTCAGTGCGGCGAACTCGTCGCGCAGCTGCTGCGCGGTGACGTCCGGCGCGCTCATCCGCTCCAGGGTTTTTTCATAGACCAGGTTGGAGCTTTCGCCGTCGACGATCAGCGCATAGTCGATGTCGCCGCGCTCGATCATGCGCGCGGCCACGTCCATGCCGTTGATGAAGGCCAGGCAGGCGTTGGCGATGTCGAAGGTGACGCAGTCCTCGCCGATGCCCAGGTTGCCCGAGACGATGGAGGCGGTGGACGGCTCCAGGTAATCGCGGCTGACCGAGGTATTGACCAGCAGGCCGATGCGGTCGGGCGACACGCCCGCGTCCTCGAGCGCCTTGCGCCCGGCCATGGTGGCCGCGTCGGACGCCTGCGTACCCGGGTCCCACAGACGGCGCGCATGGATGCCGGCGACATCGCCCAGCATGTCCGCACGGATGCCCAGACGGTCCAGCGTCGGCTGCAGACGCTCGTTGATTTCCTTGGAGGTCAGGGTATGCGGCGCGTCGACATGCGCCAGTCCCGCGATGGAGACATTCTGGAAGGGCATCGGAAGGCGCCAGGACTCAGGCGAAGGGGGCGCCATTCTAGCGGCTGCCCGTGTTTGACGCATCTTTAACGGTTTGCGGCCGCTGCGTATGGGGACCGGGCCTGCAGGCCAGCGGCCGGATGCCCCGCGCCAGGCGCGTTTTACGGAGGGCAGCGCCCGCCTGTCCGCGTTACCCCACCCGACCGGGCGTCGGCGCCGCAGGTCCGCGCGCGGCGCGTCAGCGGCACTGCCAGGCGCTGTAGCGCTGGCTGCCATCGGCCGGTGCGGCCAGGGCCTGGATGGCGTTGGCGCCGGCGCTGGGCGCCTCGTTGCGCGCCAGGGTTTCCAGTTCTTCCTGCACCCGCAGCGGGTTGCGGTTGTAGAAACCGACCTTGCTCTTGACCGAGACCACGATCTCGCCCTTGGCCACGCAGCCCGGCGCCACCGGGCCGGCCGGCAGCACGCGCACCGCCTTGCCACCGCTCTCGATCGGCACCCAGGTGCAGGCGGCCGTGCTGGCAATCAGGGCGGTAAGGATCAGAGCGCGCATGGACAGGTCCTTGTTGGAATCGGAACGGATTGTGCCGGGTGTGGATGAATCGGTGATGATCCGCGGCCCGCTCCCGGGGGAGCGGGCCGCGACGGTACTACATCACTTGGCGGCCGGCACCGGGTTGCCGTCGCTGTCGACCACCACCACTTCGCCCAGGCCCAGCGCACGCACCGGCGCCTCGGTCTGCTTGAGGTCGCCCACCACCACCCAGGTCAGCCTGGCCGGGTCCAGCGTCCTGGCCGCTTCGGCCACCTGGGCCGGGGTCATCGCCTCGATCTCGGCCTTGCGCTTGAACACGTAGTCGTCCGGGCGCTGGTAGCGCACGATGCCGCCGATGGTGTTCATCACCGCCGAGGCGGTCTCGTAGGCGCCCGGCAGGCTCAGCGTCTGGATGTTGCGGATGCGGGCGACTTCGTCCGTCGTCGGCGGCCGCTGGCCGCTGGCGAACTGGCTGATCTCTGCCTGCATCTCCTTCATCGCGTCGCTGGTCTTGTCGATCTGCACCGGCGCCACCGCCATCCACGGCCGCTGCCCCAGCGCACCGCTGGCGCTGGAACGGGCACCGTAGGACCAGTGCTTGTCCTCGCGCAGGTTCATGTTCAGGCGCGAGGTGAAGTCACCGCCCAGCACGCCATTGGCGATGTCGAAGCGGGTCGCCCCCGCGTCCATGGTGGAAGGCACGACCTGGCCGGCGAACAGGTTGGCCTGCACCGCGCCGGGCTGGTCGATCAGGTACACGCGGGCCTTGTCCGGGCGCGCGACCGCCGACGGTGCGCCCACCGCGGGTGCCGCGCCCTCGCCCTTCCAGTCGCCGAGCTGGCGGTCCAGCAGCGGCACGATCTCCTTCAGCGTGGTGTCGCCGACCACGATCAGGGTCGCGTTCTCCGGACGCACCCAGTCCTTGTGGAAGGACAGCAGGTCGTCGCGGCCCAGCGCCTGGATCGCCGCCTCGTCGCCGCTGCCGGTGAACGGGATGGCGTACGGGTGGCCCTTGCCGTACAGCAGCGGCGGCAGCACGCGCATCGCCACCGCGTTCGGGTTGACCTTCTCCTGCTTGATGCCGGCGATCCAGGTGGCCTTGATGCGGTCGATCTCGCCCTGGTCGAAGCGCGGCGCGCGCAGCGCGTCGGCATACAGCGCCAGCGACGGCGCCAGGTTCTCCTTCAGCGCCGACAGGTAGACATTGGCGCCGTCGAGCGAGGCGCCGGCGGCGATGCGTGCGCCCAGCGCGTCGGCGGCATCGGCGAAGGCCAGCGAGCCGAGCTTGCCGGCGCCCTCGTCGAGCATGCCCATGGTGAAGTTGGCGGTACCCGGCTTGCGGCCCTGGTCGGCGGTGAAGCCGCCCTGGAACTCGTAGCTGAACTGCACCACCGGGATGTCATGGCGCTCGGCCAGCACCACCCGCGTGCCGTTCTTCAGCGTGGCGCGCTGCAGCTGCGGGAACTTCAGCTCCGGGAAGGTCGCGGTCTGCGGCACGCCGGCGCTGCGGTCCACCTGCGAGGGCAGCACACGGTACTTGGCGTCGACCGCCGGCACGTTGAACGGCGCGGGCTTGCCGGACGGCAGCTCGGCCAGCGCCACGCGCTCGCCCGGCTCCACCACCAGGGTGTGGTCGCCCACGCCCAGCCACTTGGCGCCGACCGCCTTGACGTCGGCGACGCTGGCGTCGCGGATGGTGGACAGCGAAGTGCGGAAGCAGCCCGGGTCGCCCTCGTACACGGCGCATTCGGCCAGCGCATCGGCCTTGCCGCCGAAGCCGCCGATGCGCTCGATGCCGCGGATGAAGCCGGCGCGGAACGCGGTCTTGGCGCGTGCCAGCTCCTCCGCGCTGGGGCCTTCGGCCACCAGCCGCTTCAGTTCTTCATCGATGACCGCCTCGACCTTGGCCGGGTCCACGCCCTGCTTGACCGTGGCCATGATGATGAAGTTGGAACCCAGCTGCGACGGGCCGACCATGGTGCCGATGTTGTCCACCAGCTTGTCCTGGTGCAGCAGCCGCTGGTCCAGGCGCGAGGACTTGGCACCGCCCAGCACCTGCGCGAACAACTGCAGCTGGTCGATGTCGGTGGTGCCGACCTGGGCCACGTTCCAGGCACGGTAGATGCGCGCCTGCGGCACCTTGTCGGTCATCACCTCGCGGGTGGAGGCGGCGCGCTGGGCGACGTCCACCTTCGGCTGGGCCATGGTCGGGCCGGCCGGGATGTCGCCGAAGTAGCGGGCGACCTTTTCCTTGGCGGTGGCCACGTCGACGTCGCCGGCCAGCACCAGCACCGCGTTGTTCGGGCCGTACCAGGTGCGGAACCAGGTCTTGACGTCTTCCAGCGAGGCGGCGTTGAGGTCGTTCATCGAGCCGATCACGCCGTGGTGGTACGGATGCCCGGCCGGGTACAGCGCGCGGGTCAGCTTGTCCCACACCTGGCCATAAGGCTGGTTCTCGCCCTGGCGCTTCTCGTTCTGCACCACGCCACGCTGCTCATCGAGCGCGGCCTGGTCGATCGCGCCGAGCAGGTGGCCCATGCGGTCCGATTCCATCCACAGCGCCATGTCCAGCGCGGTGGTGGGCACGTTCTGGAAGTAATTGGTGCGGTCGGTGTTGGTAGTGCCGTTCTGGTCGGTGGCGCCGACCTGCTTGAACGGCTCGAAGAACTCGCCGTTGTGGTTCTCGCTGCCCTGGAACATCAGGTGCTCGAACAGGTGGGCGAAGCCGGTGCGCCCGGACGGCTCGTCCTTGGCACCGACGTGGTACCAGATGTTGACCGCCACGATCGGCGCCTTGCGGTCGGTGTGCACCACCACGCGCAGGCCGTTGGGCAGGGTGAATTCCTCGAACGGGATGTCCACCGCCGTGGCCGCGGCCGGGGCCTTGGCAGCGGCGGGCAGTGGCACGCCGGCGAATCCGCCCAGGGCGAGGCCCAGCGCGGCGGTGAGAAGGGCGGTCCGGGGTGTTGCTGCGTTCATCCCACTTTCCTTGAGCAATGAATATGGACGCCGATCCTAACCGGCCATGCCGACCGGCCGCATACGCCATGGGTCATGGGTGGCAGCCACAGGCACGCGCTCGGTTTCCGGCGACCTGCACAGCACCGCGCCGCCCGCCCCGGCAATGAACCCCACCTGCGCCCACGGCTGCATCGATGTCCGCGGACGCCGGTGGCTGGCCACACCGTCCGGACAGCGGACACTCGTTCGCCATGAAAATCACTTGAAAATCAAAATGATGGAGATGGCACGCATTCTGCTTCATGGAGACCTGCAGTTCATCCGGATCAAACAAAACATGACTGGATGCTGAACAAATCGAAGAAAAGCAAGAAATTCCTTGCATCCTGAGATTTGGTGTACTACCTTACTACCACACCACCGTTCACACACACCAAACAGGCCCGCCATGAACACCAAATCCTTCGCCGTCGCCCTCGTCCTCGCTGCCGGCTTCGCCGCCTCCGCGCATGCCTCCAACATCGTCACCCTGGACACCGTGCAGGTGCGCCCCTCCGCCGACCAGCTGGCCCAGGCCGAACTCGAGCGCTCCAGCGCCATCCCGACCCTGTCGTCGGTCCAGGTGCGCCCGACCGCCGGCCAGATCGTCGAACTCGCTGCCGAGCAGGCCGCCGCCCAGCTGGCCGCGCATACGCCGGTCGCGATCGGCGCCAGCATCGGCCAGTGGATGGTCTCGCTGCCGGCCATCACCGTTCGTCCCGATGCCCAGCAGGTCAAGGCGCTGGCCACCGAACTGGCTGCCGATACCCTGGGCGAGGTTGCCAACGGGATGGTCGCCAAGTGAGTCGTCGCACCCCTCCGGACCTGTCCGTGCCGCAGCCGTACCGGGCACATGCCATCCCTTCGCCCGCAGCAGGCTGCAACGGCGCGGGCAGGTCCTAGCCAGACACCCACGGCGTAAACTGCGCCGATGACCGCGCCTCCCGTTTTCCATGTACTGCTGTACCAGCCCGAGATCCCGCCCAACACCGGCAACGTGATCCGGCTCTGCGCCAACACCGGCGCCCGGCTCCACCTGATCGAACCGCTCGGCTTCGATCTCAGCGACAGGCAGCTCAAGCGGGCCGGCCTGGATTACCACGAATACGCGCGCATGCAGGTCCATCCGGACCTGGACACCGCGCTGGCGCGCATCGCGCCCAGCCGCCTGTTCGCCATGAGTACCCGCGCCAGCGTGCGCTACGACAGCGTACGCTTTGCCGACGGCGACGCCTTCCTGTTCGGCCCGGAAACGCGCGGCCTGCCGCAGGAACTGCTCGACGCCCTGCCCGCCGGCCATCGCCTGCGCCTGCCGATGCAGCCGGACAACCGCAGCCTCAATCTGTCCAACTCGGTCGCCGTGGTGGTGTTCGAGGCCTGGCGCCAGCATGGCTTCGTCGGCGGCGAGTAACAAAAGCATCGGCGCAGGCAAAAACGCTGCGCCGGTCCGGTATGCTCAAGGGTTCCGCATACCCATGCGCCAATCAATGGAAGGATAATGCAGCGCATCGCAATCGCCGTCGGGCTGATCGGTTTCATGGCCATCGGCCAGCTCCATGCCTCGACCAACCCGCTCATCGACACCACCCGGCCGACGGCCTCGCAGATCGAGCACATCCGGGCCGAGCTGGCGGATCAAAAGACCTACAGCGAATTGAAGCCGGCCGACCATGCGCAGGTGGTCAACGCACTGGCGCGCATCCAGGAAAAGCTGGGCAGCGACGGCGTTCTGTCCGGCCTGCACCCGACCGCACAGGTGGACGTCGTCAACGACCAGGAACTGGTCAACACCCTGCTTGCCAAGGCCAGGGCCGACAGCCGGCTGGTCTGCCGCCGCGAAACGCTGACCGGCAGCAACCGCCCGCAGACCATCTGCATGACGGTCGCCGAACGCGCCGCCGCGCGCGAGCGCAGCATGGAGGCGATGCGCAAGACCGGTATCAGCTGGCCCGAAAACCGCCCCTGAGCCGTTGGCGGCGGCGGTTCACGCCGCGCCGCCGAGCACCCCTGCCGCCTGCAGTTCCTGCAGGCGGTCGGCATCCAGCGACAGCACCTCTTCCAGCACCTGCGTGGTGTGCTGCCCCAGCACCGGCGCGGCCTGCCGGTACTGCAGCGGCGTCGCCGAGAACCGCAGTGGATTGCGTACCGCCGGCACCGTGCCGCCGCTGGCGTGCGGCAGGTCGATGCGCAGTCCGCGCGCGCGCACCTGCGCATCGTCGAACACCTGGTCGATGCGGTTGACCGGGCTGGCCGGCACCACCGCCTGCTCCAGCCTCTCCAGCCATTCCGCCGCCGGCCGCGTGCGCAATCGCTGCTGCAGCAGCGACACCAGTCCGGTACGGTGCGCCACCCGGCCATTGTTGGTCGCATAGCGGGCATCGGCCGCCAGCCACGGTTCACCGATCACCTCGCACAGGCGCGCGAACTGCGCGTCGTTGCCGACCGCCAGCATGAAATGGCCATCGGCCGCGGGCATCACCTGGTACGGCACGATGTTCGGATGCGCGGTGCCCTGGCGGCCCGGCACCTGGCCGCCGACCAGCCAGTTGGAGGCCTGGTTGGCCAGCCAGGCCACCTGCGTGTCCAGCAGCGCCAGGTCGACCTGCTGGCCCTGGCCGGTGCGTTCGGCATGGCGCAGCGCCGCCAGAATCGCGGTGGCCGCATACATGCCGGTCATCAGGTCGGTTGCCGCAACGCCCACCTTCTGCGGGCCACCGCCGGGCGCGCCGTCGGGTTCGCCGGTCACGCTCATCAGCCCGCCGATCGCCTGGATGGCGGCGTCGTAGCCGGCGCGCCGTGCGTAGGGCCCATCCTGGCCGTAACCGGTGATCGAGCAGTACACCAGCGCCGGGTTGAGCGCACGCAGGCTGGCGTAGTCCAGCCCGTACTTCGCCAGCCCACCGACCTTGTAGTTTTCCACCAGCACCTGGCAGCGTGCGGCCAGCGCGCGGATCAGCGCCTGCCCTTGCGGCAGGGTGAAGTCGATGGCGACCGAACGCTTGCCACGGTTGGCGCACAGGTAGTACGCCGACTCGGTGGTGTCGTTGCCCTCGGCGTCCTTGAGGAACGGCGGCCCCCAGCCGCGGGTGTCGTCGCCCACCCCGGGGCGCTCGACCTTGATCACGTCGGCGCCGAAATCGGCCAGCACCTGGGTGGCCCACGGCCCGGCGAGGATGCGCGACAGGTCAAGTACGCGGATACCTTCCAGAAGTTTCATGTTGACCACCATAGGGCATGGCTCCAGCTCTGGAGGGTTCCGCACGATCATGAAAAGGATGCCGGGCCAGGATTGCAGAGCTCACGTCATCGCCAGTTTCCACTCTGCTCGATACCCACCGCCAACTCGTCGGCGATGATCGAAGGCAGTCATTCGACACGGCATTTCCTGCCAGCAGCGTAACGATGAAGCATTGCGGAAAGCCAGGGACCACCATCGATCCGGACCGGATCCTTAACATACGCGATGGGGAATCATGAAAGGATCGGTTGGCCGACAGGATCGTCGGCCAATGGAGATCGATATGTACAAGGCAATAGCTGGAGCTGCAATTGCGATCGCACTTTTCTCCGTTTCCAGTACGGCAAATGCCGTCCCGGACGTCTGTGTCCAATCAGGCTGCTGGGTGTGGAAGTGCTCGAATACCGGTACGAGCTGCGGCTACGTGTTCGTCGCGAAAGATCCCTTCGAGAAAGACACCCGTCAGGAAAAGTAGGCCTTGAAAGCAGCTGCTCAATGGCGCCGCACTCTGGCGGACGCCTGCAGCAGATTGCAGGTTGAACACATGGCCGGATCCCGGGATCCGGCCAACTTCAGAATTTCCATCGTCGCTGACAGCCAGGCAGACCCGGAGCAAGGATTGTTTGCCTGGGCTGTCCCTGTACAGGCCGCATGAAGAGCCACACATGGCCCTGATGCTTGCGCAGGACTGAAGCCGGCCCACCCGGAAAAGGCCTCACCGTTCCCTGGCGCCGCCAGCCGCATGCCCGGCCTACCTGCCGGACGCCCCGATGAAGGCACCGACTATTCCGCGTGGCAGCCGCGCAGGAGTGGAAACCGAAGCCGCGGGAACACCACGCATTCCCGCCAGCCCGAATACCCTGTCGGCGGCATATGCCAGGGAACCGCGCGGGAAAACGGCCTGCATTCCAGATGCAGGCCGTCCCAGACTCAGAACGCGTTGATGCCGGTCAGTTCACGGCCGACCACCAGTTGGTGCACGGTCTCGGTGCCTTCATAGGTGATCACCGACTCCAGGTTCAGCGCGTGGCGGATGGCGGAGTGTTCGGTGGTGATGCCGGCCCCGCCCAGCAGGTCGCGGCATTCGCGGGCGATGTCGATGGCCAGGCGGCAATTGTTCCACTTGGCCAGCGACACCTGCTGCGGCTGCATTTCCCCGGCGTCCTTCAGGCGGCCCAGCTGCAGCACCAGCAACTGGCCGGCGGTAATGCGGCGGGCCATGTCGGCCATCTTGATCTGCGCGCTCTGGGTCGCCGCGACCGGGCGACCGAACAGGATGCGCTCCTTGGTGTAGGCCAGCACTTCGTCCAGGCAGGCGATGGCCGCGCCGATCGGGCCCCAGGTGATGCCGTAGCGGGCCTGGGTCAGGCAGCCCAGCGGGCCCTTCAGCCCCTTGACGTTGGGCAGCCGGTTGGCGTCGGGCACGCGCACGTTGTCGAAGAACAGCGCGCCGGTCACCGAGGCGCGCAGGCTCATCTTGTGCTTGATCTCCTGCGCGGTGAAGCCCGGGGTGCCCTTCTCGATCACGAAGCCCTGCACGCCCTCGTCGGTGTTGGCCCAGACGATGGCGATGTCGGCCACCGAGCCGTTGGTGATCCACATCTTGGAGCCGTTGATGACCCAGTCACCGCCGTCCTTGACCGCGCGGGTCTTCATGCTGGCCGGGTCCGAGCCGCCGTGCGCCTCGGTCAGGCCGAAGCAGCCGATGACCTTGCCGCGCGCCATGTCCGGCAGCCAGCGCATGCGCTGCTCTTCCGAGCCATAGGCATAGATCGGGTACATGCACAGCGAGCTCTGCACCGAGACGAAGCTGCGCAGGCCCGAATCGCCGCGCTCCAGTTCCTGGCAGATCAGGCCGTAGCTGACGCCATTGAGGCCGGCGCCGCCGTACTGCTCCGGCAGGGTGCTGCCCAGCAGGCCCATGTCGGCGATCTCGGGGATCAGCTCGTCGGGGAAGCGGCCCTGGTCGAAACAGTCGCCGATGATCGGCAGTACGCGTTCGTCGGTGAAGCGGGCAACGGAGTCCTGCACGGCGCGCTCTTCCTCGCTCAGCAGCGAACGCACATCGAACAGGTCGAAGGGGTTGAGGGTCTTCAAAGTCATTGCTGTCTCGGAAAGCTGCCATCACGGCCGGGAGGGTGGATGAATAAGGTAGTGCATCCGCGCCGGGAAAGATGCTGCGTCCGCACGTTGACATGCCGCCGGCGGTCCGGCACGCACCTCCCGGGCCCCCGGACCGGGCGCCGCACCCCCTGCCACCGGGGCGCGGCAGGCCCAACCAACGGAACAGGCACGGGACGCGGCCGACGCGGTATGGTGTCGCCCTTTCCGCCCTCCGAAGCCCGCCGATGCCCGCCAATCCGTCCGTCGCCGCCCCGGCTCCGCCGTCGCAGAAACTGGAACGCGCGCTCAAACCGCGCCAGCTGATCATGATGGGCCTGGGCAGCGCGATCGGCGCCGGCCTGTTCCTGGGCTCGGGCGTGGGCATCCACGCCGCCGGCCCGGCGGTGCTGCTGTCCTACCTGGTCGCCGGCACGCTGGTGATCATCATGATGCATGCCATGGGCGAGATGGCCGCCGCACGCCCGACCAGCGGCGCGTTCTCGGTCTACGCCGCCGATGCGCTGGGCGCCACCGCCGGCGCCACCATCGGCTGGCTGTGGTGGGTGCAGCTGGTGATCGTGATCGCGGCCGAGTCGGTCGGCGCGGCCGGCCTGCTGGCGACGCTGTGGCCACAGCTGTCGGTGCCGCTGACCTCGCTGGCGTTCATGGTGGTGTTCACCGTCATCAACCTGATGGGGGTGCGCAACTACGGCGAGTTCGAGTTCTGGTTCGCCATCCTCAAGGTCGCGGCGATCATTGCCTTCATCGTGGTCGGCATCGCGCTGCTGTGCGGGCTGCTGCCGGGCGTGCCCTCGCCGGGCCTGTCCAACCTGTTCGCGCATGGCGGCTTCGCGCCCAATGGCCTGGCCGGCGTCGGCGCGGCGCTGCTGGTGGTGGTGTTCGCCTTCGGCGGCACCGAGATCGTGGCGGTGGCCGCGGCCGAGACCCAGGATCCCGAGCGCAGCCTGGCACGCGCGATCCGTACCGTGGCCTGGCGCATCCTGGTGTTCTACATCGGCTCGATCGGGGTGATCATCGCGGTGGTGCCGTGGACCAGCGAATCGCTCAGATCGCCGTTCGCGGCGGTGCTGCAGGTCGCCAACATCCCCGGCGCGGCCACCGCCATCACCCTGATCGCGGTGATCGCCCTGTTGTCGGCGCTCAATGCCAATCTCTACGGCGCCTCGCGCATGATCCACTCGCTGGCCGCACGCGGCGAAGCGCCGCGTGGACTGGCGCGGATCAGCAGCCGCCAGGTACCGGTGCTGGCGGTGCTGGCCAGCGTGCTGTTCGGCTTCGCCGCCACCGTGCTGGAACTGCTGTATCCGGAGCGCGTGCTGCCGGTGCTGCTGAACGTGGTCGGCTCGACCTGCCTGCTGGTGTGGACCATCACCCTGGTCTCGCAGCTGGTACTGCGCCGCCGCGCCGAACGCCTGGGCACGCCGTTGCCGTTCCGGATGGCCGGATTTCCCTACCTGACGGTACTGGCACTGGCGATCCTGGTGCTGATTTTCGCGCTGCTGCTGTCCGCACCCGAGACCCGCCTGCAGTTCCTGTCGATGGCCGCCCTGACCGCCGCCATCGCCGTGGTGAACGGGCTGGCGCGGCGCTTGCGTCGCGGCTGAGGACGCCAGCGGCAGCAGGCAACCCGCGGCCAGCCCCGCCGCGGGCTTGTATTGGCGCGCGGGTGGCGGCAGGCTCCGCCCATCCGAGGCCCCGCCATGCCCACGCCCGATCCCCGTGTCGATGCCTACATCGCCAGCGCCGCCGCCTTCGCGCAGCCGATCCTGCGCGAGATCCGCCAGCGCGTGCACGCGGCCAGTCCCGGGGGCGGGGAGGCGATCAGGTGGGGCCGGCCGGCGTTCCTGCATGACGGCAAGCTGCTGTGCGGCATGGCCGCGTTCAAGGCGCACGCCGCACTGAGCCTGTGGCCGCGCGATGGCCAGCCGCGCGGCACCGGGCAGGGCATGGGCCGGTATGGCCGGCTGCGGTCGGTCGCCGACCTGCCCGGTACCCAGGAGCTGGCCGCCCAGCTGCGCCTGGCCATGCAACGCATCGGGGCCGGCGCGCCGGCCCTCAAGCGCGGCCCACGGCCGCCGCTAACCATGCCGCCGGCATTGGCCCGGGCGCTGGCCGCGGCACCGCAGGCCAGCGCCACGTTCGACGGCTTCCCCCCCGGCGCCCGCCGCGATTACCTGGAGTGGATCGGCGAGGCCCGGCGCGAATCCACCCGCCAGCAGCGCATCGCCCAGGCCATCGAATGGCTGGCCCAGGGCAAGCGCCGCCACTGGAAACACGAAAGGCATTGACGCCGGCCCCGCCAACGATTCCACTTGCCCCCGAAAGTACGACACGACATCCCCACGCAACGCCATGACCGACCTCGAAGACCTCATCCAGCGCGCCATAGACCCGTCATCCGTGAAGCTGGAAGGCACCCTCACCAATCCCCCTTCCTTCGGTGTCTACCTGGTGCAGGACACCGACAACGACAGCCAGCACTACCGCTTCGGCAGCCATCCCGTGCGCATGCAGGAACTGGAGGACAAGTTCGGCGGCTGCGAGCTGGAATACCTGTTCCTGTCGCGCGAAGACGCCGCGGCGGTGACCTCGGCCCTGAACAAGCGCGAGGAATGAGGCGCACCGTTCGCGGCGCAGCGCCGGTGCCACCCAGGCGGCACCCGCACGCGGCGGGCGGCGTCAGCCGATCACCCGCCTGAATGGCGGCAGCGCGTCGATGATGCGCCTGCCGTAGCGACGCGTGAGCAGCCGCGAATCGAGGATGACGACGCGGCCGGTATCGGTGGAGGTGCGGATCAGGCGCCCGGCGAACTGGGTCAGCGTGCGCAGCGCGTGCGGGATCGCGATCAGGTTGAAGGAATTCAGCCCGCGGCTCTCGAACCACTCGCTCAGCGTCGAGGTCTGCGGATCGGTTGGCACCGCGAACGGCACCTGGGTGATGACCACCGTGGTGCAGGCTTCGCCCGGCAGGTCCAGGCCCTCGCCGAACGAATTGAGCCCGAACAGCACCGAGCCCTCGCCGGCGGCGGTGCGGCGCAGGTGCTCGTCGATCATCTTCTGCTTGGCGCCCTCGCCCTGTACCAGCACCTTCCTGCGCTGCGTGGCCGGCATCAGTTCGGCCACCTTCTCCATCTTCCAGCGCGAAGTGAACAGCACGATGCTGCCCTTGTCCCAGTCCAGTTCGGCGGCCAGGTACTTCGCCACCTCCTTCGGGTGGCGCTCGCGGTCGTCGGGCGTCACCGGGAACGGCGGCACCACCAGCTGCGCCTGGTTGGGCAGGTCGAACGGCGAGGCCAGCGACACCATCTCCGCCTCTTCGGGGATGCCGTTGTCGATGGCCAGCGCCTGGAAGTCGCCGCCGCCGGTGAGCGTGGCCGAGGTCATCACCACCGAATCCACCTCGTCCCACAGCAGCTTGCGCAGCACCATCGCCGCCGACACCGGGGAGCAGTGCAGCACGTGCTCGCCGTCGCGGGTCAGGGTGATCCAGCGCGCCATCGGCGGCTGGCCTTCCTTGTCCTCGCGGCGCCAGCCGGCCCACAGGTCGTACTGCTGCTGGATCATCTCCAGCGCCATGCCCAGGCTGCGCTGCAGGCGCTCGTGGCCGGCATCCTCGGGCTTGCCCTTGGCCACCTGCGCGGCGGCGGCCGTGGCCCAGTTCAGCAGGGTGCGGGTCTCGTCGGCCAGTTCCTCGATCGGCTGCCGCCATGCCTCGGGCAGGCGGCCGTTGGCGGCGCGCCACAGCGGCTCGCGTTCGTCCGGCGCCGGCGTCCACACCTGCGCGATGCCGTCGGCGAATGCCTTGAGCAGCTTGGCCACGCGCGCCGCGGCGTCGATGGCCTCGTTCGGCAGCAGGTTGCCGATCTTGTCCTTGTCCACCGCGCGATACGCACCGGCAATGATGATCTGCAGGCGCCCGGTGCGCCGCGCCATGTCGTCCAGCGGCAGGCTTGCCGCGCCCTGGTCGATGGCGACGTTGCCGATGTGGTGGCCTTCGTCCAGCACCAGCAGCATGTCGGCGGGCGCGGCGATCAGCGGCTGGCCGTTGTCGGATTCGCCGATGGACAGCGCCGACAGCAGCAGCGCGTGGTTGGTCACCACGATCTGCGCCTCACGCACCTCGTTGCGCGCGCGCAGCACCGGGCACTGGGTGGAATAGGCGCAGCGGCGCCCGGCGCAGCCCGAGGCCGGGGTGGTGATGCGCGGGCGCAGGCCCGGCGTCACCGCTTCGGGCGCATTGTCCAGGTCGCCGTTCCAGCGGCCTTCGGTGAAGGCCCGCATCAGCTTGCCGGCCACGTCCATCTCGATCGGCGCCAGCGGCCGCTCGTAGAGCAGCACTTCGTCGCCGAACATGCTCTCCTGCGCGCCCTCGCCCTGCGCTTCGGCGGCATTGCGCGTGCACAGGTAGCGGGTGCGGCCCTTGGCCAGCGCCACCGTGGCCTGCAGGCCGGTGGCCTTGAGGAAATTGGGGATGTCGCGTTCGACCAGCTGCGACTGCAGCGCCACCGTGCCGGTGCTGATCACCAGTTTCTTCTTCGAGGCCAGCGCGATGGGCACGCCGGCGGTCAGGTAGCCCAGGCTCTTGCCGACCCCGGTCGGCGCCTCGACCACGCCCACGCCGCCGCTGGCCAGCGCGCGCGAGACCACCCCGATCATCTGGCTCTGCGAGCGCCGCGTGCTGAATCCGGGCGTGTTGGCCTGCAGCTTCGCGTAGGCGTCGCGGATGGCCGTCTTCACTTCCTCGGTCAACGCACGCGGCGCTTCCACTTTCTCCGTCACGCCAACCTGCCGCCTGCTCCGTTCATGGCCGGCATTTTCCCATACCGGCGCGCGGGCGCCGACCCGCGCCGGTTCAGCCGGGCGCGGCGGCGTTCGCGCGCAGCGCCCGGGCCAGCGCCCAGGCCAGCAGCACGAAGCCGCCGGCTTCCAGCAGCGACAACGCGAAGTGGCCGATGCCCAGGGCGGTATTGAGCGCGGCGATGCCATCGAAGTTGCCCGCCGCGATCAACAGCAGCGGCAACACCGCCAGCACCGCCCCGAACAGCGTCGTCGCCATCAGGATCGCCAGCGCCCACAGCGCGGCGCTGCGCGCCACCGCCTTCGGCGCCCCCAACAGCAGTACCAGCGCCACGCCCAGCGCGATCATCACCGGCAGGCGGTAGCCGACCGATACCAGCAGCGAGCCCAGCAGTTGCGCCTGGTCCATGCCGCTCAGTCCGCGGTGACCAGGGTGGCGGCGCGTTCGCGCAGCGCGGCGTAGACCGCGTCGGTTTCAGGGCGCACGCCATGCCACTGCTGGAAGCTCTCGGCGGCCTGTTCGACCAGCATGCCCAGCCCGTCGAACTCATTGCGGCACCCGGCCGCGCGCGCCCAGGCCAGGAACGGGATCGCCGCCTCGCCGTAGTTCAGGTCCACCGCGGTGGTCAGGCTGTTGACCAGCGACAGCGGCAGGTTGAAAACCGCACCGTCGCCACGACCGGCGGAAGTGGCGTTGATGATCAGCTCGAAGTCGCCCTGCTCGCGCAGCGCATCCCAATAGGCCGAGATGACGCGGCCCGGCTCGCTCATCGCATCGACCAGGGCGTCGGCACGCTCCGGGGTGCGGTTGGCCACCACCAGTTCGAGGATGCCGGCGTCGAGCAGCGCCGGGGCCACGCCGCGCGCGGCGCCACCGGCGCCGAGCAGCAGCACGCGGCGGCCGCGCAGGTCCAGCCCGTTGCGGCCGGTGAGGTCGCGCACCAGGCCGATGCCGTCGGTGTTGTCGCCATGCCAGCGCTCGCCCTTGCGCAGCAGGGTGTTGACCGCGCCGGCACGCTGCGCGCGCGAGGTGGTGGTGGCGCACAGCGCGAACGCCGCTTCCTTGTGCGGCAGGGTGACGTTGGCGCCCACCCCGCCGTCGGCGGCGAAGGCGTCCAGCGCCGCGGCGAAATCCTGCGGCGTCGCGTCGATGGCGCGGTAATCGATCTCGATTCCCTGCGCCTTGGCGAAGGCGGCCTGGATGCGCGGCGACTGCGAATGGGCGATGGGGTGGCCGAAGACGGCGTAGCGGGCAACGCTCATGGTGATCCTCTGCATGACCTAGACTGGCGCGATCCCTGGCTTGCGGAACCTCCATGCGGACCCGATCGCTGCTGCTCGCGCTGTCCATGAGTCTACTCTTTGCACCGCGGGTGACGGCACTGGCGGAGTTCGGCATCGAAGGCATCGGCGTGGTATCCACCCGTGCCGACGAACTGCGCGCCACGCGCTCGGCCGATGGCCGGCGCCTGGTCTGGGCCAGCAACCGCGACGGCGGCGCCGGCGGCTGGGACCTGTGGCAGGCCACCTGGCAGGACGCGCGCTGGAGCGACCCGCGCCCGCTGCCGCTGGACACCGCGGCCGATGAAGTCGATCCGTTCCTGGATGCCGACGGTCGCTGGCTGTACTTCGCCTCCAACCGCAAGGGCGGCCATGGCGGCTTCGACCTGTACCGCGCGGCGCTGCGGGACGACGGCGGCTTCGGCCCTGCGCAGAACCTCGGCCCGGCCATCAATGGCGCCGACCACGAACGCTCGCCGGCCGTGCATGACCAGGACGGCAGCCTGCTGCTGGCCAGCGACCGCGCTGGCGGGGCCGGCGGCTGGGACCTGTGGCGCGCGCACCGTACCGGCGACGGCTTCGCCGCACCGCGGCCGATGACCGGCCTCAACAACGCCGGCGACGAATTCGACGGCGCCTGGCTGGCCGGCGGGCGCGCGGTGGTGTTCGCGCGCGGCAACGGCAACGGCGGCGCGCAGCTGCAGCTGTCGCATTGCCGCCATGGCCGCTGGAGTGCGGCGCAACCGCTGGCGCTGTCGTTCAACAGCGCCGAGGGCGATACCCGGGCGGCGCTGGTCGATGCCAGCACCCCGGGCGAACTGCTGGTCAGCGGCCATGCGCGCGCGCCGCGTGCCGGTGGCTTCGACCTGTACCGGATGCGCGCGCCGGCCAGCGACGGCAGCGGCGACTGCCGCTAGCGGGAGCCAACGCCCCGGCACCGCGCGTGCGACGTGCGGCGGTGAGGGCGGTCAAGGTCCATGCGGGGCGAGCCCCGCATCTACGGAGTGCATGGGTTGTGGCAGCAGGCCCCGTAGGTGCCGGGCTCGCCCGGCACGGGCTTCACCGGGACGGCCACATGCGGGGCGGACCCCGCATCTACGGTTGGGGGTCGTTACCGGGAGCCGGGTTGCCGGCCAGTACCTCGGCGCGCCGCCGCTCGTACTCGACTTCGCCGATCCGCCCGGCCTGCTGCAGGCCGGCCAGTTCGCGCAGCTGCGCCTCGACCTCCGGCGACGGCGGCGACTGCCGTTGCAGCCGCTGCGCGGCCGAGGGCAGTTCCGGCGGACGCCGCGCGGCGCGGACCGCGGCGGCGATCACCAGCCCGATCGCCACCGCGAACGCGGTCACGCCGACCACCCACACCGCCCATTGCCAGGGCTGCATGCCGGGTGCGTCCATCTCAGCCTTCCCGCAGCCAGCGCGCGATCTGCGGCGCGTAATAGGTCAGCACGCCGTCGGCGCCGGCGCGCTTGAAGCCGATCATGGTTTCCATCACGCAGCGGCGCTCGTCCAGCCAGCCATTGGCCGCGGCCGCCTTGAGCATCGCGTACTCGCCACTGACGTGGTACGCGAAGGTCGGCACGCCGAACTCCTGCTTCACCCGGTACACCACGTCCAGGTACGGCATGCCCGGCTTGACCATCACCATGTCCGCGCCTTCGTCCAGGTCCAGCGCTATCTCGCGCAGCGCCTCGTCGCTGTTGGCCGGGTCCATCTGGTAGGTGTGCTTGTCGGCCTTGCCGAGGTTGCCGGCGCTGCCCAGCGCATCGCGGAACGGGCCGTAGAAGGCCGAGGCGTACTTGGCCGAATAGGCCATGATGCGGGTGTGGATGTGGCCGGCGTCGTCCAGCGCCTGGCGGATCGCGCCGATGCGCCCGTCCATCATGTCCGAGGGCGAGACGATGTCCACGCCGGCCTCGGCATGCGACAGCGACTGCTTCACCAGGGCATCGACGGTGACGTCGTTGAGCACGTAGCCGCGGTCGTCGATGATGCCGTCCTGGCCGTGCACGGTGAACGGGTCCAGGGCCACGTCGGTCATCACCCCCAGCTCGGGGAAGCGCTGCTTGAGCGCGCGCACCGCGCGCTGCGCCAGCCCGTCGGGGTTCCAGGCCTCGGCGGCGTCGAGCGACTTGCACGACGGGTCGACCACCGGGAACAGATCGATCACCGGCACGCCCAGTTCCAGCGCCTGCTCGGCCTCGCGCAGCAGTTCGTCGATGGACAGGCGCTCCACGCCCGGCATCGATGCCACCGGCGCGCGGCCGGCCAGCTCGTGCACGAACACCGGCCAGATCAGGTCGTCGGCGGTGAACGTGTTCTCGCGCATCAGCCGGCGCGAGAAGGCATCGTGGCGCATGCGGCGCGGGCGGTAACGGGGGTGGAACATGGCGGGACTCCGGATGGGGGGAATGGCTATTGCAACAGGTAGCCCTGCGGTTGCAGCGGTTCGGGCAGCGGGTGCTCGCCCAGTGCGTCGAGCACGTCGATCTCGAGGGTGCGCACCATGGCGTCCAGCGGCAGGTCGTTGGGTTCCAGGCCGAACGGCTCCTCGAGCTCCTCGCCCAGCTGGTCCAGGCCGAAGAACGCGTAGGCCAGCAGCATCGATACCACCGGCGTGGCCCAGCCCAGCGCGCCGGCCAGGCCGAACGGCAGCAGCACGCAGAACAGCCACGCGCAACGGTGCAGCAGCAGGGTGTAGGCGAACGGCAGCGGCGTGCCGGCGATGCGCTCGCACGCTGCCTGCACCGAGGACAGCGCATGCAGGCGCTGTTCGAAACAGGCGTACAGGTACGGGTCGAGGCGGCCGCCGCGCAGCGGCACCGCCAGTTCGGCGGCGACCAGCGCCAGCAGGCCGTCGGGGATGTTCTGCCGCTGCAGCAGCGCCTGCTGCCCCGGCGCCAGCCACGGCGCGGCCGCGGCGGCCTCGTCGCGACCGCGCAGGCGCGCGGCCAGCGCGTGGGCGAAACCCACCAGCAGCCGCGACACCCGCCGGCGCAGCGGCGCATCGTCGGCCAGCAGCGCGTTGCCCTGGCGCACGAAGCTGCGGGTCTCGATCAGCAGCTGGCCCCACAGCTTGCGGCCTTCCCACCAGCGCTCGTGGCAGGCGTTGTTGCGGAAGCTCAGGAAGATCGACAGCACCAGCCCCAGCAGGGTGAACGGCGCCACCGCCAGGCCATCGGCGGCGAACGGATGATGCAGCTTGGCCAGCAGCGCCACGGCCACCGCCAGTACGCCGATCGCCAGCACCCGCGGGGCGATGGCCGGCACGATCGAACCGCGCAGGATGTACAGCAGCTGCCAGCCGCGGGGGCGGGGTCGGATGATCATCGGTGGAAGGTCGCGCCGGCGGCGGGCCCCGTGCGCCGGGCCCGGGTGCCGGCAGGGCCCGCAATTCTACGCCTGCCGGTCAGACGAAACCGCCACCCAGGCCGAGGCGGATCACGCCGACCACGATCACCGCCACGTTGAGCAGCAGCCCGGCCTTGGCGCGGCCGCGGTTGCCCTCGCGGGTGAACAGCAGGCCGATGGCGGCGATGACCGCACCGACCGCGGCGAACGGGATCAGGAACCAGTTGCCCCAGCCCAGCAGCGGGATGAAGGCCAACACCATCCACAACAGCGCCACGATGCCCCAGACCAGGCTGATCAGCCCCATGTCGTTCCCTCCACTGGTTGATGCGCGCAAGATAGCCCGGAAATCCCCGCGATCAAATGTTCCACGCGGTTCGCGGCCGATTCACGCACGCACACCGATGATCCAGCCATCACCCACCCGGGAGTGAACCCATGAAATTCCCGCTCGCCATCGCATTGGGCCTGGCCCTGGCCACCGGCGGCTGCGCCAGTACCTCCCGGGTCATGCTCGGCCAGGCGCGCGCGCCGGTGGACCCGGCCAGCGTGCAGATCTATTCCACGCCACCGGCCGGGGCGGTGGAGATCGCCCAGCTGGAAGCCTCCAGCGCGGTCGGCTTCGGCACCCAGGGCCAGACCGATGCGGCCATTGCCCGGCTCAAGCGCGAGGCCGCGGCACTCGGCGCCAACGGCGTGATCCTGATGGGCGTGGGCGCCGGCGGCTCGCCGGTGGGCATGTCGGTCGGCGCCGGCAGCTACGGCCGGCATGGGGGCGGTGGCCTGAGCGTGGGCATCCCGACCCAGCAGAAGCGCGCCGCCGGCGTGGCGATCTGGGTACCGCCGGGCGCGGCCAGGTAAGTCCGGCCACGGCCGTGGTGGTGCGGGCGGCGGCATGCCGTGCCCTGGCCCTCATTCGCGGCCGGGGCCGCCCGGCACGGGCGCCACCCGGCGCCCATGGCGTCACCTGCGGCGCTGCGCCGGGATGAAGACCTCGTCCACCGCGGTGGCCAGCTGGTCCGGCGGCAGCAGCCCCTGGTCGAGCAGGAAGTTGTTGAAGGCCAGGCGGTCGAAGCGGTCGCCCAGCGCCAGCTCGGTGCGCATGCGCAGTTCCATGATCCGGGTATAGCCGTAGAAGTAGCTGCAGGCCTGGCCCGGAGCCCGCACGGTGTAGCGGTCCAGTTCCTGGGTGGCCATGGCCTCGGACAGGCCGACGCCTTCCACCAGCACCTTGCGCGCCTGCTCGCGGTCGGCCAGGCCGAGGTTGAGCATCGGGTCGAGCATGGCGCGGGCGGCGCGCAGCAGGCGGAACTGCAGCGCGATCATCTGCCCGTCCAGCGGCTCGAACGGCACCAGCTCGGCCTCGGCGTACAGCGCCCAGCCTTCGACGTTGACCGAGTTGAACGCGAACAGCGTGCGCGCCAGCGAGATGCCGCGCTCGACCATCGCCGCGAACTGCAGGTCGTGGCCCGGGCGGCCTTCGTGCGCGCTCAGCGTCCAGGCCGCCGAACCGAAGTTGAAATCGTCGTACTGCGCCTTGCCGCCCGAGGCCGGGTTGCCCAGCGGCAGCACGAAGGTGCCCTGCTGCCCGGTATTGCCGACCAGCGGCGGCGGCAGGTAATGCGGCGCCGGCGACGCGGCGCTTTCAGCCGCGCTGCCCAGGCGCATCTGCAGCGGGCGCTGCGGCACATCGACGATGCGTTGGCGGCGGATGATCGGATCGATGGCGTCGATGATGCCGCGGTAGTGCGCCTCCAGGCGGTCGTTGCCGATCGTGTCCCGCTTCAGCGCGCGGATCACCGCGGCATGGTCGTTGGCATCATCCACCTTCAGGCCCCTGGCCTGCACCACCAGCGGCGCCAGCTGGCGCATCATCGCGCGGGTTTCCATGTACTCCAGCTGCGCACGCTGCATCAGCAGCGCCGGGTCGATGTCCACGCCCACGTCCTTGAGCTGGAAGGCATACAGCGCGGCCGGCAGGCGGGTATCGGTACGCGCCTGCGGCAGCACGTCCCGGCGCGTCCATTCGATGTACTCCTTCATCTGCGTGGCCAGGGTGGCCAGCGCCGCGTCCGCGCCCTTGATGTCGTACGTTGCGAACAGCTTGCCGATGCCGTCGATGTAGGTGTCGACGTTGGCCAGCGCCTGTTCGACCTCGATCCGGGTCGGCTGCAGCAGGCCCGGGGTGCCGCTCTTCTCGGCATAGCGCTGCCGCGCCAGGGTGGCCAGCGGCTGGCTGCCGGGGGCCTGGCCGATGTAGGCCTTGAGCCGGTCCAGCGCCCTGGCCCGGCGTTCCGGCGGCACCTGGTCGGACAGCAGCCCGTTGAGGCCGCCGAACACGCTCTGCGGTACGTCCACCCACGGCATCAGGTGCTGTTCCTCGAGCGTGCTGCCCTCGATGCCGCGGCCGGCCGCGGCGATCATGATCTCCAGGTCCTGGCGCACGTTGGGATCGCGTTCGAGCTGGAGCTTTTCGCGCAGCTGGGTACGCGCCTGTTCCAGCGCGGCGCGGTAGCGCGCGGCATTGTCCGGGCCCAGGTCGACGACCTTGTCGTCATACCCCGGCACCCCGAAGAAGCTGGCCATTTCCGGCCGGAACGGCGCCTGCGCGCGCAGCAGGATCTGCGCCAGCGCGTTGCTGTGCGCCACCCAGGCCGGCGCGGGCGCGGATGCCGGCGACGGCGGCGTGGTGGCCGCGGCCAGCGGCGCCGGCGCGGCCAGGGCAAGGGCAAGGGCGACGGCGAGGACGATCGGTTTCATGCGCGCGGCTCCGGGGGTGGAGCCGTGACCCTACGCAGTCAGCGGCAACCCGGCAAGATCGCGCAGTCGCGGTCGCGTTCGTCGCGCAGGTCCACCGGCGCATGCCGGCCCGGCAGCTCGGCCTGCAGCCGCGGATAGGACCAGCGCCCCTGGCTGCGTTGCGCGCGCACGTCGAGCTTGCCGCTGCCGTGCGGCCCCTGGATGCGGATCACCATGTCGGCGCCGCCGCCATCGCCGAACTGGTTGATGCTGCCGAACGGGAACGGCTTGGCCCGCAGCGGCTGCCCGAGCGCCGCGGCCACTTCCGGGTTGCGGCCGGCGCGCGCCAGCGCCTCGCGGTAGGGCTCGCTGCTTTCCAGCGGCGCGGCCATCTGCCGCAGGCCCATCCAGTAGGTCAGCGACCAGCCGCCGACGATCAGCAGCACGAACAGCGGCAACGCCCACTTGAGGTTGCGCTGCAGCCAGTTGCGGGGTGGCCGCAGGCCGGGCGGACGCGCGCCCGGCAAGGGAGGTGGCGGTGACGACATCCGTGTCCTCCTGTCCGGCTCAGGGCTTGAGGCAGCGCGCGAGGAAGTCCTCGGCGACGCGGTAGCGGTGCAGTGCGTTGCTGCCGGACAGGCCGTGCTTGGCGCCCGGGTAGGTCATCAGTTCGAACGGCTGGCCGCGCTTCTGCAGCGCGCTCATCAGGTGGGTCGAGTGGGTGAACAGCACGTTGTCGTCGGCCATCCCATGGATCAGCAGCAGCGGCGAGGTCAGCCCATCGATGTGGGTGAGGATGCGGCCTTCGCGGTAACCGTCGGGGTTGGCCGCCGGCAGGTTCATGTAGCGCTCGGTGTAGTGCGTGTCGTACAGGCCCCAGTCGGTGACCGGCGCGCCGGCCACGCCGCAGGCGTAATGGTCCGACGCCTTGGCCAGCAGCATCAGGGTCATGTAGCCGCCATTGGACCAGCCCTGCACGCCGATGCGCGCGCCGTCCACCCACGGCTGCTGCTTCAGCCATTCCACACCCTTGAGCTGGTCGGCCACTTCCACCGTGCCCTGCACCCCATACAGCGCGCCACCGAAATCGCGGCCCCGGCGCGGCGTGCCGCGGTTGTCCAGCGAGAACACCACATAACCACGCTGCGCCAGGTACTGGTTGAACAGGTGGTCGCCGCGGCCGGGCCAGCTGTCGGTGACCGTCTGCGACGCCGGGCCGCCATACACGTAGACCGCCACCGGGTACTGCTTCGCCGGGTCGAAGCCGGCCGGCTTGATCAGGCTGTAGTGCAGTTCGGTGCGGCCATCGGCAGCGGCAAGCGTGCCGTACTCGACCGGCCGCTGCGCGTCGCGGTACTTCGCATACGGGTGCGACGGATCGGCCAGGTCGTTGTCCAGCAGCGTGGCGATCTTCTCGCCATTGGCGCGGTACAGCTCGATCTGCGGCGGCGTGGTGCTGTTGGACCAGCTGTCCACGTAGACGCTGGCGTTGTTGGCGAACGCGGCGCTGTGCATGCCCGCCGCGTGCGAGAGCTTCACGGGCGCGCCGCCGGCCAGCGGCACGGCATGAATCTCGCTGCGCAGCGGCGATTCGACCCCGGCGCGGAAATAGACCTTGCCGGCCTCCTCGTCCACCGCCAGCAGTTCGTCCACCGGCCAGGCGCCGGAGGTCAGCGGGGTCAGCGTGGCGCCGTCCTCGCTGGCCAGGTACAGGTGCTCGAAGCCGCTGCGCTCGGACGACCACACGAAGCGGCCATCCTTGAGGAAGCGCAGGTCGTTGTGCAGCGGTACCCAGGTCCGGCTGCTCTCGGTGACCAGGGTGCGCTGGCGGCCGTCGGCCAGCGTGGTCTCGATCAGTTCCAGCGTCTTCTGGTCGCGGCTCTGGCGCTGGAAGGTCAGGCGCTGCGGGTCGCGCCAGGTGACGCGGGCCAGGTAGATGTCCTGCTCCCTGCCCAGGTCGACCCACTTCGGCGCGGCACCGGCACGCGGTGCGACCACGCCGAGCTTGACCCGCACGTTGGGGTCGCCGGCCGCCGGGTAGCGCTGTTCGATCATCTCCACGCGGTCGGCGTACATCTCATAGCGCTTCTGCACCGGCACCGGCGATTCGTCGATGCGGGCGAAGGCGATCGCCGAGTCGTCCGGCGCCCACCAGTAGCCGGTGTGGCGGTCCATTTCCTCGTCGGCGACGAATTCGGCCACGCCGTTGCCGATGGTGGCGCTGCCGTCGCGGGTCAGCTGCAGCGGCTTGCCGCTGGCCAGGTCGATCACCCACAGGTTGCGCTCGCGCACGAAGCTGACGAACCCGCCCCTGGGCGAGATCTTCGGGTCGGTGGCGAAGCCTTCGCCGTGGGTGAGCTGGCGCACCGCGTCGCGGCCCTGCCTGCCCAGGTCGTACAGGTAGAGTTCGCCGCCGAGCGGGAACAGCAGGGTCTTCGCATCGGGCGACCACTGGTAATCGACGATGCCGGTCATCGCCGCGATGCGCTGGCGCTCGCGCCGCGCCTTTTCCTCGTCGCTCAGGGTCTCGGTGCCGGGCAGCACCACCTTGGAATCGACCAGCAGCCGGGTCTGGCCGCTGGCGATGTCGTATTCCCACAGGTCCAGCTGGTTGCGGTCGCTGTCCTTGCCGCGCAGGAAGGTCACGCGCGAACCATCCGGCGCCACCTTGGGCTTCATCAGCGTCGGCCCGGACAGCGGCGCGCTGCCGGTGATGGCTTCCAGGGTGAGCTTTTCGGCGTGGACGGCGGGCGTGGCGAGCATCATGGCAAGGGCGAGGAACAAGGGGCGCATGGGCTTCCTGTCATGGACAGCATGGATCGCACCATCCTAGCCGAGCCCGCCCGCGCCTGCCCCCTGCCTTCAGTCCCGCCCGCGGCTCAGCGCTGGTTGCGCTGCTCCTCGCGCAGCCGGCGGCGGATGAAGAACACCGTGAAAACCGGAATCCCCAGGATGATCAACGCCCCGCAGATCGTCAGCCAGCCCACCGGTTGCGTCAGCATGTCGCGCAGTATCGGATGCATCGTCCCCTCCCCGTGCCGTTTGTCGATGCACGCAGCGTAGGGGTACCGTCCGCGGCCGGCCTTGCGTTGGATCAATCGGCACGCCCGCCAGGCCCATGGCCTTGCCGGGGGGACACTACCTCACACCCGTTTCGAGTGCGCGCCGGCAGCGTCGTGCACTGCCGGGATGCGCCCGCTGCTCAGCGCCGGCCGAACAGCTGCCTGCGCTCCTCCTCGCTCAGCGGCTTGCCGGCGTCCGGGTTGACCGTCGGGCCGAGCGCGTAGGCGCGCTGCGTGGCCGGGCGCATGGCGATGGCCTGGTGCCAGCGGTGCAGGTGCGGGAAGGCGTCGAAGTCGGCCGGCAACTTGCTGTAGGCGCCGATCCATGGGTAGCTGGCCATGTCGGCGATGCCGTACTCGTCGCCGCCCAGGTACGCCGACCCGGACAGGCGCTTGTCCATCACCCGGTGCAGGCGCCGCACCTCGCTGTCGTAGCGCTCGATGGCGTAGGCGATGCGCTCGGGCGCATAGACGTTGAAGTGGCCCATCTGCCCGCTCATCGGCCCCAGTCCGCCCATCTGCCAGAACAACCATTCCAGCGCGGTGGCGCGGCCGCGCAGGTCGGTCGGCAGGAAACGGCCGGTCTTTTCGGCCAGGTACAGCAGGATCGCGCCGGACTCGAACACGCTCAGCGGCGCGCCGCCGTCGGCCGGTGCATGGTCGACGATGGCCGGCATCTTGTTGTTCGGCGAAATGGCGAGGAAGTCGGGCTGGAACTGGTCGCCCTTGCCGATGTTGACCGGCACCAGGCGGTACGGCAGCCCGGCCTCTTCCAGGAACAGGGTGATCTTGTGGCCATTGGGAGTGGGCCAGTAATAGAGTTCGATCATGAATGCGTCTCCGCGGGGGAACGGTCACCGGGACCGATACGGTAACGCTTGGCAGCCTGGCGGACGACCGTTAACCTGCCGCCTTCCCGCAACGCAGCATTCCTGCCATGTCCGAACACAAACCGCTCAGCCCCCTCCCGGCCCTGATCTTCGCCTCGCGCTGGCTGCAGCTGCCGCTCTATCTCGGCCTGATCGTTGCCCAATGCGTCTACGTGTTCCTGTTCGGCAAGGAACTGTGGCACCTGATCCACGACGCCAACGCCCTGGGCGAGCAGCAGATCATGCTGATCGTGCTCGGCCTGATCGACGTGGTGATGATCTCCAACCTGCTGGTGATGGTGATCGTCGGCGGCTACGAGACCTTCGTCTCGCGCCTGGGTCTGCAGGGTCACCCGGACCAGCCGGAGTGGCTGAGCCACGTCAACGCCTCGGTGCTGAAGGTGAAGCTGGCGATGGCGATCATCGGCATCTCCTCGATCCATCTGCTCAAGACCTTCATCGAGGCCGGGCAGCTGGGGCTGCCGCTGTGCGGACCGGAAGTGGCCACGGGCGTTGCGTGTACCAAGTTCACCTCCACCGGGGTGATGTGGCAGACCATCATCCACTGCGTGTTCATCCTGTCGGCGGTCGGCATCGCCTGGACCGACAAACTGATGTCCAACGGGCATTCCAAACAGAACGGGCACTGATCCGCCCTCGCAGGGGCCGCTCATCGCCACCACGTGGCGGCCAGCGGCGCGGGCGGCGCCAGCCGCCCCCGCCTCGTGCAACCGGGGCGGCAATGCTAGATTCTCCCTTCGCCCGGATCCGGCCGGCGTGGGGAAACGCCGCGCATCCATGACGGCCCGGGCGACCAACCATTCGCGTTCGTCGATTCAAGGGGAAGATTGATGTCGTACGTCACGATCCACGGCAAAGCGCGCCTGCTGGCGCCCACCCTGCTGGCCGTCGCCCTGGCGGCCTGTTCGGGCAAGGACGATTCCGCCCCGGCGGCTGCCGCCGGCACGCCCGCCAGCCCCGCTGCCACCGCGCCCGAACCTGCGGTTTCGGCCAAGGTGCAGTCGATGGGCACCGACCAGCTGCGCGACTCTGCCAGTACCGCGCTGCGCGAGAACCGCATGTACGCGCCGGCCGGCGACAACGCCATGGAGTACTACCTGGCCCTGCGCGACAAGCTGCCCGACGATGCGGCGGTCAAGAGCGCGCTGACCGACCTGCAGCCCTACACCCTGATCGCCGCCGAGCAGAGCCTGGCACGCGAGGACTTCCCCGAGGCGCAGCGCCTGGTCGCGCTGATCGAGAAGGTGGACCCATCGGCGCCGGCGCTGCCGCGCCTGAAGCAGGGCATCACCCGCGGCATGGAAGTGGCGGTCAAGCGCACCCAGGAAGAGACCGACCAGGTCAAGAAGAATGCCGAGGACCGCGCCAAGCAGCTGGTCGAGCAGCAGCGCCTGGCCCAGCAGCAGGCCGCCGAGGCTGCCGCCGCGCAGCAGCTGGCGGCACGACAGGAGGCGGCACGCAAGGAAAGCGAGCGGCTGGAAGCCGAACGCCAAGCCGCGGCCAAGCGCGAAGCCGACGCCCGTGCCGCCGCGCAGCAGGTCGCCGCCGCACCGAAGCCGGCCGCGACCGCGCCGAGCCTGCGCGCGGTAAGCACGCCGGCCCCGCGTTACCCCGCCGACGCGCTGCGTTCCGGTACTTCCGGCGAAGTGCTGGTGGAGCTGACCGTCGGTACCGACGGTTCGGTGACCGACGCCCGCGTGCTGCGCGCCAACCCGCCGCGGGTGTTCGACCGCGAGGCGTTGAATGCGGTCAGGCGCTGGCGCTTCGAGCCGATCTCCAGCCCGACCACCACCCGTCGCACGCTGGCATTCCAGCCCAACCAGTAACGCGGCAGGCCGCACCCGCGGCGCACTGCGGACCGCAGCGGAAGGAAAAGGAAAAGGCCCGGATCGCTCCGGGCCTTTTCGTTACCGGCGTGGCGACCCGGGGCTCAGCCCGAGATCGCCAGCTTCTCCTGCTTGTAGCGCCACACCGCCATCGCCCACAGCACCACGGTGAGCAGCAGCGAGGCACCCAGGTAGACACCCCACTGCTCGGCAACCGGCATTTCGCCGCGGGTCACCTTCACCAGCATCTGGTTCTGCGACAGGAACGGAACCGCGTACTGCCACAGCTGGGTGTCCTTCAGCGGATAGGCCATCAGCGCATAGCCGGGCATCATCGCCATCATCATCAGCCAGACGATGTGGCTCTGCGCTTCCTTCATGCTCTTGGCGCCGGCAGCCAGGCAGGTCAGCAGCGCGGTGCCGATCAGCACCAGCGGCAGCAGCACCAGCAGCAGCTTGCCCATCGCCATGAAGCTCACGTCCAGCGAACTGCCCACGCCACGGCCGATGCTGGCGCTGAACTTGAACGACAGCAGGATCAGCAGGATCGCGGTCAACCCGACCAGGGTCGACGCCAGCATCTTGCCGCTGACCAGGGCGCCGCGTGGCGCCGGGGTGGCCAGCAGCGGTTCCAGCGACTGCCGCTCACGCTCGCCGGCGGTGGTGTCCATGACCAGGTGCGAGCCGCCGATGAAGGCGGACATCATCAGCAGGATCGGCAGGATGACCGACAGCAGGATGCCGCGCTTGGCCTCGGCGGTGGCCAGGTCGCGCGTGCCCACGCCGACCGGCATGGCCACCGCGGGATTGACGCCGCGCGCCATCAGCCGCAGCGCGCCCACCTGCTGGCCGTAGGCCGCCAGCACCTTGCGCACGCGCGCCACCTGCACGTCGCTGGTGCGGCGGGTGGTGTCGGCGACGACCTCGACCTTGGCCGGCTTGCCGGCGTGCCAGTCGTCGGCGAAATCCGGCGCGACCACCAGCGCCACGTCTTCGCGCTGGGCGCGGATGCGGGCTTCGTAGTCGTCCGGTGCCTCGCGCGGGGTGATGCCCTGGCTGGCCAGGAACGCCATCAGGTTGGGGGCGCGTTCCATGCCGACCACGGACAGCGCCATGTCCTTTTCCAGCTGGTTCGATACCCGCAGGTTGCTGAGCTTGTCGATGCCCAGGAACAGCAGCGGGTACAGCAGCGGCGCGATGAACAGGGTCAGGAAGAAGGTGCGTCGGTCGCGGGCGAAATCGCGCAGCTCCTTGCGCATCACCGTGAACATGCTGCCAATGAATCCGGTCTTGTTCATGCGTGCAGGCCCTCTTCGCTGCCGATCAGCTTGACGAACGCGTCTTCCAGGTTGCTCTCGCCGGCATGCTCACGCAGCTCGTCCGGCGTGCCCTGCGCCACCACGCGGCCATGGGCGACGATGACGATGCGGTCGCACAGCGCCGCCACCTCCTGCATGATGTGGCTGGAGAAGATCACGCAGCGGCCTTCGGCGCGCAGTTCCTTGAGGAAGCCGCGCAGGCCGCGGGTGGTCATCACGTCCAGGCCGTTGGTCGGTTCGTCGAGGATCACGTTCTTCGGGTCGTGCACCAGCGCGCGGGCGATGGCGGTCTTGGTGCGCTGGCCCTGGCTGAAGCCTTCGGTCGAGCGGTCGAGGAAGTCCTCCATCTGCAGCGCCGCGGCCAGGCGCGCGATGCGCGCGGCGATCGCCGCCGCATCCATGCCATGCAGCTGGCCGAAGTACTCGATGTTCTCGCGCGCGGTCAGGCGCTTGTACACGCCGCGCGCGTCCGGCAGCACGCCCAGGCTGCGGCGCACCGTGTCGGGGTCGGCCGCGGCGTCCACGCCGTCGACCACGACCTTGCCGGTCTCGGGCGTCATCAGCGTGTAGAGCATGCGCAGCGTGGTGGTCTTGCCGGCGCCGTTGGGGCCGAGCAGGCCGGTGATCTGGCCGTCGTGGGCGGTGAAGCCGACGTCGTCCACGGCGATCACCGGCGTCTTGTCCTTGCCCTTGCCGGGGAAGGTCTTGCGGAGTCGTTCTGCAACGATCATGGAAGCGGATTCCTCAGTGATGCGTGGACGGTCACGGTTCCCAGCCATTGAAGCTGGTGAACGGCGGCACGTAGTTCAGTTTTTCCAGGCAGGTGCCATCGAGCGCGGCGGCGTCGGTGGTGTCGACGAACTGGGCGAACAGCTTGGGCATGCAGCCGGCGCCGACGACCGCGTGGCCCTGGCCGCGCAGCACGAACAGGCGGCCGTTGGGCAGGCTCTTGGCCACTTCCTCGCCATAGCGCGGCGGGGTGACCGGGTCGAACTCGCCTTCCAGCACCAGCGCCGGCACCGCGGTGGCCAGGGGCTTGTGGAAATCGGCCGGCATCCTGCCCTTCGGCCAGGTGCTGCACATCGCCGCCAGGCCATCGGCCATGCGGTTGCCGAGCACGGTGTCCGCGTCCTCGGCGCGCGCGACCATGCCCTCGTCGTCCTCGCTGCAGATCACCGACAGCTGCATGCCCATGGCCATGCTGTCCTTCATGCCTCCCTGCAGCATCTTCGCCAGCGCCATCAGGTCGCCGTAGCGGCCGTTGCGCGCCTCGTGGATCAGCTTGGGCAGCAGCGCGGCGGCTTCCGGCATGTAGGCGTACATGCGCACCAGTCCGGCGACGGTATCGGCGCGCAGCACGTCCTCGTGCTCCTGCCCGGTGCTGGCATCGCGGTAGCGCACCGTCACCGGGTTGGCGCGCAGTGCGGCCAGCAATGCGTCCAGTTCGACGCGCGGGTCGCCCAGCGCGGCCTTGCACGCGGGGTTGCCGGTGCACTGGGCGAACTGCAGCGCCAGCGCATCGTCCAGGTTGCGGGCGAAGATGTTGCCCAACTGCAGGGTGTTGGGCACCACCGAGTCGAGCACGATGCTGCGCGTGCTGTCCGGGTGGCGCATCGCATACTGCTGCGCGACGCGGGTGCCGTAGCTGACACCGATCAGGTTGATGCGCGCCGCGCCGATGGCCTGGCGCACGGCGTCCAGGTCGGCCACCGCGTCGGTGGTGGTGTAGTGGCGCAGGTCGGCCTTGCCCGACAACGTCGCCGCGCAGGCGACGGCACTGGCCTGCATCGTCTCGATGCTGGCGTCGTCGTCCTCCGGCGGCTCACAGGACAGCAGGTTGGATTTGCCGGTGCCACGCTGGTCGACCAGGATCACGTTGCGGCGCTTGCGCACCTCGGCGAAGGCCGGGTCGATCTGCGGATAGCTCTGGGTCGCCGACTGGCCGGGGCCGCCGGCCAGGAAGAACACCGGGTCCGGCTGCGCGCTTTCGGGCTTGTCCGGCGTCAGCAGCGCGATGTTCAGCGCGATTCTCCGGCCCTGCGGGTTGCCGCGGTCCTCGGGGACCTCGAAGGTGGTGCACTGGGCTTCCAGGCTGTCGCGGCTGTTCGGCGAATCGAGGGTGCACGGGCGGAACGCGAGGCTGCCGAGCATCAGCGGCTTGACCTCCGCCTCGGCGGCGGGCAGCGGGGCCTTGGCGGCCTCTGCCTCATCGGGTGCGGGCTTGAGCGCACGGTAGCCGAGCACGGCGCCAAGTGCGGCCACCGCCAGGAGGGTACGGGTCTTGCGGGACATCATCGGAACAGCCCCTTGTGGTTGATGGAACGGGTTGGGTCCTGCCAGCCCAAGACGCGGCTGGCGGCGTCATGTGACAGCGGGAAAGAAAATATCCTCGATCCTGGCGTCGAACAGGCGGGCGATGCGGAACGCCAGCGGCAGGCTGGGATCGTACTTGCCGGTCTCCAGCGCGTTGACGGTCTGTCGCGAGACCTCCAGCCGCTCGGCCAGTTCTCCTTGCGACCAGCCCCGGGCTTCGCGCAGTTCGCGCAGGCGGTTGTCCATGGATGCGGGCTCAACCGTAGCGGCGCGAAACGACGATCTTGGCCAGGCCATAGGTCAGGCATACCAGGGGGAACACCCAGATCATCGCCGCGCTGGCCGCCACGTCCAGCACCCGCGCCGACTGCAGCAGGCCACCGGTGAGATACAGCAGCGAGACGAACGCCGCGGCGAAGCTGACCGCCTGCAGCTCGATGCGCTGCTGCAGTTCGTCGACGTCGCGGATGTAGCGGATCATCGCCCGCAGCGTCATCGCGATCGGCGGCACCGGCAGCAGCGCGATGCAGGCGCGCAGCGCGGTGCCCTCCACGCGCTTGAGCAGCAGGATCGACAACACCAGCAGCACCACGTAGGCGCCCATCGCGATCATCATCTCGCGGCTGTAGCGCCGGCGCAGCGCCAACGGCGCGGTGTCGCAGGCATTGGGCAGTTGCCGCCGCAGCAGCAGCACGAACGACAGGCCCACGGCCACGCCGATGCAGATCCCGCCCAGCATGTCGGTGCTGTCGCCCGGCACCAGCCGCAGCAGCGCCAGACCGGCCGCGGCGGTGGCGAAGGCGGCGGCGATGATCCAGCGGTCGAGTGCGCGCGCCATGGCTCAGCATCCTCCGCGCGCACGCGCCAGCATGACCAGGCCCAGCGCGAAGGCGGCCGTGCCCACGCCGACGAACGCGGCCTGGCCGGTCGCCGCGACGCCCATGAAGGCCGCGCCGATTCCCAGCCACGCGGCGCCGGTGCGCGCCCGGCTTCCTGCTGCGTTCATGCCCTCGTCTCCCATGGCCCCACCCTGTCAAGCAAGCTTTACAGGAGGATGAAGGGGTCGCCGGCATCTGTCAAGCGAGCTTTACAGGCGGGTACGGCGCGGACGCCGGCATCGAGGGCCCCGTCGCCGGGCCGACGCGGCCGGGCGCTCAGGGCACCGGTGCCGGCTCCACTCCCAGGTCGCAGGCAACACGGTTGCGGCCGGCGGCCTTGGCCCGGTAGAGCGCCGCATCGGCGCGCGCCAGCAGACTCTCCAGCCCGGACGCCGCATCGGCCACGGCCACGCCGATGCTGGCGGTGATGACGATCGGGCCACCCTCGCGGTGCAGCGGGCTGGCCTCCAGGGTGGCGCGCAGGCGCTCGGCCAGGGCCATCGCCTGTTCCATGCCGGTGTCCGCGAGCAGCAGCACGAACTCCTCGCCCCCATAGCGGCCGAGCAGCCAGTCGCGCCCACGCAGGGAACGCTGCAGGGTCCGCGCGGCATGGTGCAGCACCTCGTCCCCGACCGGGTGGCCGCGGGTGTCGTTGATCCGCTTGAAGTGGTCCAGGTCCAGCAGCATCGCCGCGAACGGCTGCTGCTGGTGCAGGCTCTGCGCCAGCTGCTCCTCGCCGTCGCCCATCAGCGCGGTGCGGTTGAGCAGGCCGGTCAGGCCATCGCGACGGGCCAGCCGGCGCAGGTCCACCATCTGCCGCTCGACGATCATCAGCACCAGGGCGAAGGTGTGGCCGAGCATCACGAACATGCCACCGACGTAGGTGACGTTCATCGACAGGCCGGCGCGCAGGATGTCGCCGTCGGCACCGGGCGCGACCGGGATCAAAGCCCGTACCAGGAACAGCACCGCATCCAGCAGGAACACCCCCGCCGCCAGCCGGCAACTGCGGCGGACGTCGGCCGGGGCATGGCGCAGCAGCAGCCAGGCCTCCCAGGTCTTCCAGATGATGATCAGCACGCTGTACAGCGCCAGGCGGATGCCGAGGTCGGGCCGGGCCACGCTGAACCAGGCGATCGCCAGCAGGTAGCCGCCCCCCAGCACGAGGGCCGGGCGCAGCGGCGCGCGGCGGCCGACATGCAGGGCCACGCCGAACAGCATCAGCATGCTGCCCAGTACCGCGAACCCGTTGCGCACCAGGATGCCCACCGCCGTCGGCAGCGGCAGCGGCACGCTGACCAGCACCGTGCTGACCGCCCCGGCCCACAGGCTGGCGGCCCACAGCCTGGGCACCGGCTGGCTGCGCAGTACCAGCAGGATCAACGAGAAGCCGGCCGCCAGGCCGATGTTCAGCAGCAGGCCGATGGCGGCAATGGTGGGGAAGTCCAGCGTAGTCATGCCCGGGATCCTTGCGTCGGGCGGCATCGCCACGTGTGGAGCAGTCTGCCGGATCATCACGCCCCGTGGCGCGGGGGGCAAGCCTACTTGCTGCTGACGTACTTCTCGCGGCGCAGCTGCGGCAGCGCCAGGCCGGCCGCCCGGAGCGCCTCGAAACAGGCATCGACCATGACCGGGTTGCCGCACAGGTAGGCGATGTCGCGGGCCGGGTCCGGGGCGATCTCGGCCAGCTGCTGCTGCACGTAGCCGCTGCGCACGTCCGGGTGCGGGTCGGCCGGCAGCCCGCGCGACAGGCATGGCATGTAGCGGAAGCCCGGGTGGGCGTCGGCAAAGGCCCGGAAATCATCGGCGTACAGCAGCTCGGCCGGGGTGCGCGCGCCCTGCAGCAGCACCACTTCCACGCCGCGCCCGGCCATCGCCCTGGCCAGCAACGGCAGCATCGAGCGGTACGGGGTGACGCCGGTGCCGGTGGCGATCAGCAGGTAACGGCCGTTATGGTCGCCCGGCTGCAGGCAGAAGCGCCCGAACGGGCCGCTGGCGGTGATGCACTGGCCGGTCTCGAGGCCCTCGAACAGGGCGGTGGCGGCACCGCCGGGCACGAAGCTGACCGCGATGTCCACCGCGTCGCCCGGGCCGAGCGCGTGGTCGTGGAGGGTCGCCAGCGAATAGCTGCGCTTGGTGGCGGTGCCGTCGGCGTAGTCGAAGTGCACCTGGATGAACTGCCCGGGCTGGAAATCCAGCGGCTGGCCGTCGTCGCGGACGAACTGGTAGTGGCCGACGGTGGGCGCCAGCATGCGGCGACCGACCAGCTTGAGGGGGAATTGGACAGGCACGAACGGGAAACAGTGTGTAGCCGGGCTGGCGCCACGGGGCCTCCTATAATAGCCGCTCGCACTCATCCGGCGCCGTCACCCCGGCGCGAAGGCCCGAGCTTGGACTCCCGAATTCCTCCCGTCGCGCCGGCACTGCGCGTCCACGATCTCCGCAAGACCTACGACAACGGCGTGGAGGCGCTCAAGGGCGTCTCGCTGGAGGTCGCCCCGGGCGACTTCTTCGCCCTGCTCGGCCCCAACGGCGCCGGCAAGTCCACCCTGATCGGCATCGTCTCGTCGCTGGTGAACCTGAGCGCGGGCGACGTGCAGGTGTTCGGCACCGACCTGGTGGCCGAACGCAGCGCGACCATGCGCCTGATCGGGCTGGTGCCGCAGGAGATCAACTTCAACCTGTTCGAAAAGCCCTTCGACATCCTGGTCAACTACGCCGGGTTCTACGGCATCCCGCGCGCCGAGGCCGAGGCCCGCGCCGAGCAGGAACTCAAGCGCGCGCACCTGTGGAACAAGGCGCAGATGATGAGCCGCACGCTGTCCGGCGGCATGAAGCGGCGGCTGATGATCGCCCGCGCGATGATGACCCGCCCGCGCCTGCTGATCCTGGACGAACCCACCGCCGGCGTGGACATCGAGATCCGCCGCGACATGTGGAAGACGCTGCAGGAGATCAACGCCGCCGGCACCACGATCATCCTCACCACGCACTACCTGGAAGAGGCCGAGCAGTTGTGCCGCAACCTGGCCATCATCAACCACGGCCGCATCGTCGAGCAGGGCCCGATGCGCGCGCTGCTGGCCAAGCTGGACGTGGAAGGGTTCGTGCTCGACATCGACGGCGAGCTGCCGGCGCAGCTGCCGCACATCGAGGGCGCGCAGCTGGCCGCGGTCGACGCGCACACCCTGGACCTGGACATGCCGCGGGCGATGGACCTGAACCGCGTGTTCGACGCGCTGGGTGCCGCCGGCATCCGCGTGCGCTCGATGCGCACCAAGAGCAACCGCCTGGAGGAGCTGTTCGTGCGCCTCACCGGCAACCTGGAGAACACCGCCGCATGAGCACGCCCGCTCCCCTGACCGACAGCGCCCGCAACCGGGTGGCGCTGGGCACCATCGTCCGCCGCGAGGTCAACCGCATCCTGCGCATCTGGGGCCAGACCCTGGTGCCGCCGGCCATCACCATGACCCTGTACTTCCTGATCTTCGGCGGCCTGATCGGCTCGAAGATCGGCGACATGGGCGGCTACAGCTACATGC
Organism: Stenotrophomonas acidaminiphila; assembly: GCF_014109845.1. Classification (NCBI taxonomy): domain Bacteria; kingdom Pseudomonadati; phylum Pseudomonadota; class Gammaproteobacteria; order Lysobacterales; family Lysobacteraceae; genus Stenotrophomonas; species Stenotrophomonas acidaminiphila. The sequence continues at coordinate 534,802 of NZ_CP043567.1, forward strand.
AGTTCATCGTGCCCGGGCTGGTGATGATGAGCGTGATCCAGAACAGCTACGGCAACATCAGCTCCTCGTTCTTCGGCGCCAAGTTCGGCCGCCACGTCGAGGAGCTGCTGGTCAGCCCGATGCCGAACTGGGTGATCCTGTGGGGCTACGTCGCCGGTGCGGTGCTGCGCGGGCTGATGGTCGGCGCCATCGTGCTGATGATCGCGATGTTCTTCACCCGCGTGCACGTGCCGCATCCGCTGGTGACGCTGAGCACGGTGCTGCTGGGGTCGACGATCTTCTCGCTGGCCGGCTTCATCAACGCGGTGTACGCCAAGAAGTTCGACGACGTGGCCATCGTGCCGACCTTCATCCTGACCCCGCTGACCTACCTGGGCGGCGTGTTCTACTCGGTCACGCTGCTGCCCGGCTGGGCGCAGGCGCTGACCAAGGCCAACCCGATCTTCTACATGGTCAACGCGTTCCGCTATGGCCTGCTGGGCACCAGCGACGTGCCGCTGTGGGTGTCCTACGCGCTGATGCTCGGGTTCGTCGCCGCGCTTACCGCGTTGTCGCTGTGGCTGCTGCGGCGCGGCGTCGGCCTGCGCAGCTGAGCGCAGCCGATCTTTTCCCTGATCCCGATGGAGCCGGCAACATGCGCATCCTGATCCTCGGCGCCGGCGGTACCGGCGGCTATTTCGGCGGCCGCCTGGCCCAGGCCGGCATCGACGTGACCTTCCTGGTGCGGCCGGCCCGCGCGGCGCAGCTGCAGCGCGACGGGCTGGTGATCCGCAGCCCGCTCGGCGACGCGGCGTTCCCGGTGGCGCATGTCACCGCCGATGCGCTGCCGGCACTGGCCGCGGCACGGCCGTTCGACCTGGTGGTGCTCAGCTGCAAGGCCTACGACCTGGACAGCTCGATCGAGGCCATCGCACCGGCGATGGGCCCGGGCACCACGCTGCTGCCGATCCTCAACGGCCTGCGCCACTACCCTGCGCTGGATGCCCGTTTCGGCCGCGGGGCGGTGCTCGGCGGGCTGTGCTTCATCAGTGCGACCAAGGCCGCGGACGGCGCCATCGTGCACCTGGACCGGCCGGCGCGGCTGACCTTCGGCGAGCGCGACCGTACCAGTGCCAGCGCACGCGTGGCCGCACTGGCGGCTGCCTGCGGGGCAGCGGGCATCGACCATCTCGCCACGGACGACATCGCCGGCGAGCAGTGGATCAAGTACACCTTCCTGGCCACGCTGGCGGCCGCCACCTGCCTGATGCGCGCCGACATCGGCCACATCGTCGCCACCGACCACGGCATCGCGTTCCTGCAGGCGCTGTACGGCGAATGCCTGGCCGCGGCCGTGCACGCCGGCCAGCCGATACCGGCCAAGGCGCAGGAGACCGCCCTGTCCGCGCTGACCAGGGCCGGCTCGCCGATCAAGGCGTCGATGCTGCGCGACCTGGAAGCCGGGCAGCGGGTGGAAGCGGCGCACATCGTCGGCGACATGCTCGACCGCGCACTCGCCGCCGGACACCCCGCGCCGCACCTGCACGCTACGTACTGCCATCTGCAGGCCTACGAGGCGCAGCGGCGCGCATGACCACCGCCGCGGAGCTGCCACAGCGGGTGCTGATCCTGGGGCTGGGCTTTGCCGGGCGCGCGCTTGCGCTGCACCTACGGTCGCTGGGTGTCGCCGTGGCGGGCACGGTGCGCGATCCGGCCACCGCGCCCGGCGACGGCATCGCGCGCCACCGCCTGCATCCGGACCACGCCCCCGACACCGCGTTGCTGGAAGCCATCGCCCGAACCGATGCGGTGCTGTGCAGCGTGCCGCCCGATGCCGAAGGCGACCCCGCGCTGCGCCTGCTCGGTCCCGCCCTGCAGGCCAGCCCGGCGCTGCGCTGGGTCGGCTACCTGTCCTCGACCGGGGTGTATGGCGACCGCGGCGGCGGCTGGGTCGACGCGCACTCCGATGCCGATGCCCGGGACCCCGTCGCCCTGCGCCGGCTGCAGGCCGAAGCCCAGTGGCGCGCGCTGGCCGATGCGCGCGGCATCGCCTCGGCGACGTTGCGCCTGCCCGGCCTGTACGGCCGCGGCCGCAACGCGCTGGTGCGGCTGGCGCAAGGCAACGCGCGCCATGTCGTGCGGCCCGGGCTGGTGTTCAACCGGCTGCACGTCGACGACCTGGCCGAAGCGGTGGTGACGGCGATGCGCCGCCCGGTCCGCGACGCGCTGTACCTGCCGGCGGACGACGAGCCGGCACCGCCGCAGGACGTGCTGGCGCATGCCGCACGGCTCGGCGGCTTCACCCTGCCGCCGGCCTTGGCCTGGGACGACCCGGGGCTCGACCCGCTGCTGCGTCGTTTCCACGCCAGCAACAAACGCATCGACAGCCGCGGCACGCGCCAGGCGCTGCAGTGGCAACCGCGCTTCCGTAGTTATCGCGAAGGCCTGGCGGATGCCTGGGAAGCGGGCGACGGCGTCATGCCCGCGCACTGACGAGCGGGCCGACCGCCACCGCGCCTGAGTGGGATGCGGCAGCAGGCCTCCGTTATGCTCGGCGCTCCCCCGACCCAGGAGATCAGCGTGCGCAGGAACGGCAGGATGTCGGGCTATGGCTTGGTGGCGCTGCTGCTGGCCGGGTGTGGCGCCGCACCCGGCACGGACACCGCCGCTGCCGCGGCCGGTGACGCGCAGCAACCCACGCTTCCCGGCGCGGATGCACCGGCCGCCGCGGCCGCGCAGCCGGTGGCAGGCGCCATCGTCGACCGCGACGGCAAGCCGGTGGCGGTACTGCCGTTCGATGTCGCCAGCATCCCGACCAGCCAGGCCGCGCTCGGTGCGATGCCGTTCTTCGGCCTGCCGCAGGGCTATGCACCGCAGAATCGTCCCTATCCGCGCGCCTGGGCGCGCTTCCCGTTCCGCATCGGCGACGGCATCCACTGGGTGGAAGGCCCGAGCTGGTCGGCGCGCATCGTCGCCGAGGGCGACAAGGGGTTCTCCGCGCTGGAGCTGCAGCGCAACCTGGAGAACCTGATCGACGCGGCCGGCGGCAGGAAGGTGTTCGAAGGCCCGCTGCATCGCGACATCTACTACGGCCCGCAGCTGGAGGACGAGATCGGCGGCGGCTTCATCGACGCGGTCAACATGGGCCAGGACGCGCCGACCGCGGTGTACGTGGTACGCCAGGCACAGCGCAACGTCTGGGTGCAGCTGGCGATGGACGCCAACGGCGCGGGCATGACGGTACTGGAGGAAGTGCCGTTCCAGCCCAGCGCGCACTGGAACGAGGCCTTCCCGCACCTGTCGCTGCCGGCCGGCTACCGTGACCGCAACACGCCGCAGCAGCGCGACTTCGACCGCTTCCCGTTCTGGACCGGCGACCGCTTCGAGGAGGTCGAGGGCCGCACCTGGGCGGCCGATTTCGACAAGGGCGAGCGCGAGTACTCGATGCACGAGGTACGCCGCAATCTCGAAGCGATGATGGCCACGGTCGACGCCACCAAGGTGTTCGACGGGCGCATCCCCAGGGAGCAGGCCGAATCCGTGCCCGAAGCGCTGCGTTCGGCCTACTCGCAGGCCGCCGGCTACAGCTGGGACGACTTCGACCTGGTCGTCTATCGCGCCGACCTGCCCGATGGCCGCCAGGTCTGGGTGCATGCACGGCTGGAGTACCTGAGCGCCGGCTGGGTGGTGAGCGAGCGCACCGGCTTCGTGCAGACCGCCACGCTGCTGCCGGCCGCGGCGCTGAAGCAGAAGCTGGACAGCGACGGACGCGTTGCCATCCAGGTCAACTTCGCCACCGACAAGGCCGACATCCTGCCCAGCTCCGAACCGCAGCTGGCGCAGGTGCTCGACCTGCTGCGCGCCGACCCGGCATTGAAGCTGGCGGTCGAAGGGCACACCGACGCCACCGGCGACGCCGCGCACAACCGCAGCCTGTCGCAGGCGCGCGCCCGGGCCGTGGTCGCGGCCCTGGCCGGCAAGGGCATCGATGCCGGCCGCCTGCAACCGGCAGGCTTCGGTGCCGACACGCCGGTCGCCGACAACGCCGGCGAAGAAGGCCGCGCGCGCAACCGCCGGGTGGAACTGGTCAAGCGCTGATGCGCGGCCCGCGGCCCGGCAGCAACCGGGCCACGCCCGGTGCCGCCGCTCAGGCGGCGGGATCGGGCAGGCGGAAGAACGCGCGGGTGGCGGCGGTGGCATTGGCCGCGGTGAGCGTCACCTCCTCGCCGCGGTCGCGTGCCAGCTCCTCGACGATGTGCGACAGGAACGCCGGCTCGTTGCGGCGGTCCTTGGGCAACGGCCGCAGCGTGCGCGGCAGCAGGTAGGGCGCGTCGGTCTCGATCATCAACCGCCCGGCCGGGATGTGCCTGACCAGCTCGCGCAGGTGTGCGCCGCGACGCTCGTCGCACAGCCAGCCGGTGATGCCGATATGCCAGTCGCGGTCCAGGTAGTCGAACAGCTCGCGGCGATCGGCGGTGAAACAGTGCACCACCGCCGGGCCCAGGCGGCCATCGAAGTTGCGCATCATCGCCAGGAAGTCGTCGTGGGCGTCGCGCTGGTGCAGGAACAGCGGCTTGCCCACGCCATCGACGGCAAGGTCCGCCGCCAGCTGCAGCTGCCGTTCGAACGCGCGGCGCTGGGCCGGGCGCGGCGAGAAATCGCGGTTGTAGTCCAGCCCGCACTCGCCCACCGCGACCACTTCCGGGTGCGCGTGCAGCGCGCGCATCTGCGCGTCGCATTCGTCGGTGTACTCGACCGCGTGGTGCGGATGCACCCCGGCGGTGGCGTACAGGAAGCCCGGGTGCTGCTGCGCCAGCGCCAGCGCCATCGGCGAGTGCTCGCGGCTGGCGCCGGTCACCACCATCTGCACCACGCCGGCCGCGCGCGCGCGCTCCAGCACCGCGTCCAGGTCGCGGGCGAAGGATTCGTGGGTGAGGTTGGCGCCGATGTCGATCAGTTGCATGGCCGTGGGCAGGGATGCGGATACGGAAACCGCGCATTGTAGGCGGTCGCGCCGGCGCGAACCCGTATCCTTGCGCGATGGCACGCCCCGACTTCCCCATCTCCCCGCTGTTGCCGGCCATCGCCGACAGCCTGGCCGCGCACCCGCGGCTGGTACTCGAAGCCCCGCCCGGCGCCGGCAAGACCACCCAGGTGCCGCTGGCGCTGCTCGACGCGCCGTGGCTGCAGGGCGGCCGGATCGTGATGCTGGAACCGCGCCGCGTCGCCGCGCGCAGCGCCGCACAGTTCATGGCGCGGCAGCTCGGCGAGCCGGTCGGCGAGACCGTCGGCTACCGCATCCGCTTCGAGAACAGGATCTCCGCGCGTACCCGCATCGAGGTCGTCACCGAGGGCATCCTCACCCGCATGCTGCAGGACGACCCGTTGCTGGACGGCGTCGGCGCGCTGCTGTTCGACGAGTTCCACGAGCGCCACCTGTCGGCCGACCTCGGCCTGGCACTGGCGCTGGACGTACAGGCCGGGCTGCGCGAGGACCTGCGCATCGTGGTGATGTCGGCCACCCTCGACGGCGAGCGCCTGGCCGCGTTCCTCGACGCGCCGCGCCTGTCCAGCCAGGGCCGCGGCTTTCCGGTGGAGATCGCGCATTTCCCGCCACGGCGCGAGGAGGCGCTGGAAGCGCAGGCGCGGCGCGCGGTCGAACATGCGCTGGCGGCGTATCCGGGCGACGTGCTGGTGTTCCTGCCGGGCCAGCGCGAGATCGCGCGCGTGCAGGCCGCGCTGGACGCGGTGCGCGCGGCCGGTACCGACGTCCTGCCGCTGCACGGCGAACTGCCGGTGGAACAGCAGTCACGGGTGCTGCAGCCCGACCCCGACGGGCGCCGCCGCGTGGTGCTGGCGACCAACGTCGCCGAATCCTCGGTGACCCTGCCCGGCGTGCGCGTGGTGGTCGACGCGGGCCTGGCGCGCGAGCCGCGCTACGACCCCAACAGCGGTTTCTCGCGGCTGGACGCGGTGCCGATATCGCAGGCGTCGGCCGACCAGCGTGCCGGCCGCGCCGGGCGCGTGGCCTCTGGCTGGGCACTGCGCCTGTGGCCGCAGTCGCAACGGCTGGAGCCGCAGCGGCGCCCGGAGATGGCGCAGGTGGAGCTGGCCGCGCTGGCGCTGGAGCTGGCTGCCTGGGGCAGCGACGCGCTGCGCTTCGTCGATCCACCGCCGGCCGGCGCGCTCGCTGCCGCGCGGGAACTGCTGCAGCGGCTCGGTGCGCTCGAAGGCAACACGATCACCGGTACCGGGCGGCGCATGCTGGCGCTGGGTACCCACCCACGGCTGGCGGCGATGCTGATCGCCGCGGCCGGTCCGCGCGAGCAGGCGCTGGCGGCCGACCTGGCCGCGCTGCTGGAGGCACGCGACCCACTGCGCCAGGGTGGCGACGCGCTGGCCGCGCGCTGGCGCGCACTGGCGGCGATGCGCGGTGGCCACGTGCCGCACGACGCCAGCCGCGGCGCGCTGGCCGCCATCGATGCGGCCAGCCGGCAGTGGCGGCGGCGCCTGCGCTGCGACGCCACGCCCCCGGACGACATCGAGGCGCACGCGCTCGGCGACCTGCTCGCCCACGCCTTTCCCGACCGCATCGCCGCACGCCATCCGTCCGACCCGCTGCGCTACCAGCTGGCCAACGGCCGCAGCGCGCGCCTGCACGACAACAGCGACCTGCGCGGCGAGCCCTGGCTGGTGATCAGCGAGCTGCGCTTCGAGGCACGCGACGCGCTGCTGCTGCGCGCCGCGCCGGTGGACGAGGCGCGCCTGCGTACCGATTTCCCGCAGCGCTTCCACCAGCGCGACGTGGTGCGCTGGAACGGCGAGCGGCGCGCGCTGGAGGCACGGCGCGAATCCGGCTTCGACCGCATCGTGCTGGACAGCCGCCCGGCCGGCAGGGTCGATCCGGCACAGGCCGCGCGCGCGCTCACCGACGCCGTGCGCGAACTGGGGCTGGACGCGCTGCCATGGACCGGCGCGCTGCGGCAGTGGCGCCACCGCGTGCAGGGACTGCGCCAGTGGATGCCGGAACTGGGCCTGCCGGACCTGTCCGACGCGGCATTGCTGGACACGCTCGACACCTGGCTGCTGCCGGCTTTCGCCGGCAAGACCCGGCTCGATGCCCTCGGCGAACCGGAGCTGGGTGAAGCGCTGAAGTCGGGCATCGACTGGAACCTGCGCCAGCAGATCGACCGCCATGCGCCGGTGCGGATCAGCGTACCGTCGGGCATGGACCGCGCCATCGACTACGCGATGGACGACGATGGATCGACCCCGCGCCCGCCGGTACTGGCGGTCAAGCTGCAGGAGCTGTTCGGCCTGGCCGACACCCCGCGCATCGCCGATGGCCGCGTGCCGCTGCTGCTGCATCTGCTCTCGCCCGGCGGCAAGCCGCTGCAGGTCACCGGCGACCTGCGCAACTTCTGGGAGAACACCTATGCGGAAGTGCGGAAGGAGATGAAGGGGCGGTACCCCCGGCATCCATGGCCGGACGACCCCTGGAGCGCAACCGCCACGCACCGCGCAAAACCCCGCGGGACGTGAACGCCCACCGCCCGTGACACTGCCACGGCGCGGACGGCCCCCCCAAGTGGCGTGGCATTGCTGCATGATGCGATGCACGGCGCGCGACTAACATTTCCTGCACGCGCGTGCCGCGACACTGCATGCCAGCCCCTGCAACCGAGGACTCCCCCATGAGCAAGTTCAGCGACATCACCGGATCGGCCCTGGAACGGGCCATGGAACTGGCCGGCCACGCCGGCGACAGCCTCAAGCACGGCGGCTCCAATGCCGCCGACTGGCTCAAGGCCGGGGCCGCCATCGGCGCCATGAAGACCGGCGGCCGCGCCGTGGGCCGGGTGGCGCGGCGCAACCCCACCGCCACCATCGCCGTGGCTGCGGTCGGGCTGGGGCTGATCGGCTACGCGATCTACCGCAAGAACAAGCGCGACAACGCCGCACTGGAAGCGAAGTCGCAGCAGATCGCCCAGCGCCGCCGCGCGCAGACCACGGTCGACGAGACCAGCGACATCGGCAGCGACGCCTGATGCCTGCGGGCGCGCGCCGCGGTGCGCGCCCGCCCCTTTCCTAACCCTGCAGCAGCCGCCACTGCCCGGGCTGCAGGCCGTCGAGCGCATGCGCGCCCATCGCGGCCCGCACCAGCCGCAGCGTCGGCAGGCCTACCGCGGCGGTCATGCGCCGCACCTGGCGGTTGCGTCCTTCGCGCAGGGTGATCGCCAGCCAGGCGTCGGGCACGGTCTTGCGGAACCGCACCGGCGGATCGCGTGGCCACAGCGCAGGCGGCGCCTCCAGCAGCTGCACCCGCGCCGGCAGCGTCGGCCCGTCATTGAGCAGCACCCCGTCGCGCAGCGCCTGCAGCATGTCCCGGGTCGGCACGCCTTCCACCTGCACCCAATAGGTCTTGTCCTGCTTGTGGCGCGGATCGGTCAGGCGATGCGCCAGGCCACCGTCGTCGGTGAGCAGCAGCAGGCCTTCGCTGTCGTAGTCCAGGCGCCCTGCCGGGTACACGTTCCCGGGCAGGCCGAAACCGGCCAGCGTCGCCCGCGGCGGCTGGCTGCGGTCGGTGAACTGGCACAGTACGTTGAAGGGTTTGTTGAAGGCGATGAGCATGGCGGCGGGGCAGAACGATGACGATGACGACGGCGACGGCGAACTGGGATGGCCCGCAGTCGCGGCGTCACCCCGCGCTGCGCAACCGGCCGCAACGGCAGGGCGCGCGGCCGCCGGCAAGGCGCGCCGCGCGGGCGTCCACGCGCCCTGCCCTGCCTTCAGCCCCGGTCAGGGCTTCACGAAGCGCAGCGTCATCCGGTCGCTCTCGCCGATCGCCTTGTACCGGGCGGCATCGGCGGCGTCGTGGTTGTTGGACGGCGGCAGCGTCCACACGCCATTGGGGTGATCCCTGGTGTCGCGCGGGTTGGCGTTGATCTCGCTGCTCTGCTGCAGCTTGAAGCCGGCGGCTTCGGCCATGGCGATCACCTGGGCCTGGCCGACGTAACCACTCTTGTCGTCGGCCGCGACGTCGGCCTTGGCGCGGTGCTCGACCACGCCCAGCGTGCCACCGGGCTTGAGCACCGCGAAGAACGCACGGAACAGGCCTTCGGCCTGGTTGGCCGCGCGCCAGTTGTGCACGTTGCGGAAAGTCAGCACCACGTCGGCCGAACCCGGCTTGCCGAGCACCGGGGCCGCCGGGTCGTAGGCGACCACGGTGGCCTTGTCGAACAGCGCCGGCGCGGCGGCGAACTTCTTTTCCAGCCCGTCGCGGGTGCGCTGCTGGTAGTCGCGACCGCTACCGGCCGGCAGCGCCATCGGGTCGACCACCGCGGCCACGTAGTGGCCGTGGCCACGCAGGTAGGGCGCGAGGATCTCGGCGTACCAGCCACCGCCCGGGGTGATCTCGACCACGGTCTGCTGCGGCTGCACGCCGAAGAACTCCAGGGTCTGCAGCGGATGCCGGTACGCATCGCGCGCAGCGTTGGCGGGGCTGCGCCAGTCCCCGCCCACCGCGGCCTGCAACTGCGCGGACGCGGCGGCGGCCGGTGCGCCGTGCATGGCCGCGTGGTCGTGGCCGGCATGTGCAGGGGCCTGCGCGGCGACAGGCAGGGCGGCGAACAACAGACAGGCGGCAACCAGCGGGGCGGTCGTCTTCATCGGGAGGTTCCACGGTTGGAGTCCGGCGAGCCTAGCATGCGCGCACCGCGCCCCGGCGCCGCGCGCAGGGCATGCGGAACGCTGTTTTCACCGCTGCGCAATGGAACCGGACGGCGCTGCGTCTATGCTGGGGCGCCGATCCCAAGGAGCTGCGCATGACCCGGTTACGCGAACTCGGCCGTTCCGGCCTGCAGGTCGGCCCCATCGCCTTCGGCGGCAACGTCTTCGGCTGGAGCGTGGACGAGAAGACCGCCTTCGCCCTGCTCGACGCGTTCGTCGAGGCCGGCTTCAACCTGGTCGATACCGCCGACGTCTACCCGGCATGGGTGCCGGGCAACAGCGGCGGCGAATCGGAAGCCATCATCGGCCGCTGGCTCAGGCACGGCGGCAAGCGCGACAAGGTGGTGCTCGCCAGCAAGGTCGGCAAATGGTCCGAACGCCCCGGGCTGTCGGCCGCCAACATCCACGCCGCCGCGGACGATTCGCTGCGCCGGCTGCAGACCGACGTGATCGACCTGTACCAGGCGCACGAGGACGACGCGTCGGTGCCGCTGGAGGAGACCCTCGGCGCCTTCGCGCGCCTGGTCGAAGCCGGCAAGGTACGCGCGATCGGTGCCTCCAACTACAGCGCCACGCGCCTGCGCGACGCGCTGAAGGTATCGGCCGATTACCACCTGCCGCGCTACGAGAGCCTGCAGCCCGAATACAACCTCTACGACCGCGCCGGCTACGAAGCCGCGCTCGAACCGCTGGCACGCGAACACGGGCTGGGCGTGCTCGGCTATTACGCGCTGGCCAGCGGCTTCCTCAGCGGCAAGTACCGCGACGCGGCCGACGCCGGCAAGAGCGGCGCGCGGGGCGCGCGGGTGGTCGCGCGCTACCTGAACCCGCGCGGGCTGCGCATCCTCGGCGCGCTCGACGACATCGCCGCCAGCCACCGGGCGACACCGGCGCAGGTCGCGCTGGCGTGGCAGATCGCACGGCCCGGCATCACCGCCCCGATCGTCAGCGCCACCGGCGTGGCGCAGCTGCGCGAGGTTCTCGACGCCGCGCGGCTGTCGCTGTCGGCAGCGGATATCGCCCAGCTCGACGCGGCCAGCGCCGGGGGCTGAACGCGGCGCCGGCCCGGACGCGACGTCCAGCCTGCACGGGACGAACCGCGAACCGCGGCCGCTCGTGCGCCCCCGCACACTGCCGACCGTCGCAACCTCGATGGGGACGCGGAGATGGCGTGCTGGCGCAGCGCCACCGCGTGTTTCGGGGCCGCCATCACCGGCATGCGCTGGCGATGCCATGGGACGCGGCGCACCGGCGGGTACGCCCTGCCTGGCATCACCCCGGGCAGGCGCGTTCCCTGCATCCGGGCGCGCGGGATCAGGCCGGTGCCAGCAGCCAGTCGCGCAGCGCCGCGCTGACTTCGGCCGGCTTTTCCATCGGCGCCAGGTGCCCGCAGCCGGGCAGCAGCAGCAACCGCGAATGCGGTGCCAGCGCGTGCATTTCCCCGCTGACCGCCGGCGGGGTGATGCGGTCGTTGGCGCCGCACACGATCAGCAGCGGGTCGCGGTAGGCGGCCAGCACGTCGCGGCCGTCCAGCCGTTCCAGCGCGCTCTGGCGCAGGAATACCTCCGCGCCCAGGCGCGTGGTCATCGCGCGCACGCGGTGCACCAGCGCCTGGTCGTGCAGGCGCGAGGCGTCGATGTAGCTGCGCATCAGCCGGTCGCCGAACCCGTGGAAGGTGCCGGGCAGGCGCACGCTGGCGCGCTGGGCACGGCGCTGCGCTGCGCGCTCCGGCGAATCGGCGTGGATCGAGGCGCCGATCAATGCCAGCCGCTGCACCCGCGCGGGGGCGACGCGCAGGATCTGCTGGGCGACGAAGCCTCCCAGCGAGAACCCGGCCAGCGCGAACCGCGGCGGCGCCTGCGCCAGCACGTCGGCGGCCACCGCCTGCAGGGTCTGGCCACGGGTCTGGTCGCCGACGATGCAGTCGGCGACGTCGGACAGGTCTGCGATCTGCGCGCGCCACAGTTCGGCGTCGTTGAGCAGGCCCGGCAGCAACAGCAGCGGGGTTTTCCCGGGCGGGTTCCCGGCGGTGGCGGTTTGCATGGCGCCATTGTCGCGCCGCCGGCGCTCAGCCGGTACCGTCGCCGCTGCAATGCACCGGCAGGGTGACGCTCATGATCGCCGGGTCGTCCGGGTCGGGCTTGACCTTGAAGCCGAGCGTGCGGCACATCGCCAGCATGGTGCTGTTCTCGCGCAGCACCTGGCCCTCGACCACGTTCAGGCCCTGCCAGCCGGCGTACTCGATCATGATCTGCATCAGCTTCCAGCCGATGCCGTGGCCCTTGAGGTCGGAGCGGATCAGGATGCCGTACTCGCCGCGGTCGTAGTCGGCGTCGGCGTGCAGGCGCACCGCGCCGAGCATGTCGCCGCTCTTCGGGTCGATGGCCACCAGCGCGATCGAGCGGGCGTAGTCGAGCTGGGTCAGGCGCGCGATGAACTCGTGGCTGAAGTGCTTGACCGACTGGAAGAAGCGCAGGCGCAGGTCGTCGTCGGTGACGCGGGCGAAGAACGCGCGGAACAGCGCGTCGTCCTCCGGCCGCACCGGGCGCACGAAGGCCCGCGCACCGTCGGACAGTTCGATGGTGCGTTCCCATTCGGTCGGATACGGGAAGATCGCGAAACGCGGATGGCCGCGGCCCTTGTGCAGCCGCCGCACCGGGGCGATGGCGATGCGCGCGTCCAGCGCCATCACCCCGTCGCGGTCGGCCAGCAGCGGGTTGAGGTCCAGGCCGCGGATCTCGGGGATGTCGGCGGCCAGCTGCGCCAGCTTGACCAGCACCAGCGCCACCGCGCGTTCGTCGGCGGCCGGCACGTCGCCGTAGGCCTTGAGGATGCGCGAGACCCGGGTGCGGCCGATCACCTCGTGCGCCAGGCGCAGGTCCAGCGGCGGCAGCGCCAGGGTCTTGTCGTCGATCACTTCCACCGCGGTGCCGCCGCGGCCGAACACCAGCACCGGCCCGAACACCGGATCGTCGGCGATGCCGGCGATCAGCTCGCGCGCCTTGGGCCGCACCAGGGTCTGCTGCAGCAGCACGCCCTCGATGCGCGCCTCCGGGCGCAGTTCGCGCGCGCGCTGCAGGATCGAGGTCGCCGCCATGTGCACCGCCTGCAGCGTGCCCAGGTTCAGGCGCACGCCATCGACGTCGGACTTGTGCGGGATGTCCGGCGACAGCACCTTGACCGCCACGGTCGCACCCCGCTCGAGCAGCGGCTGCGCCAGCTCCATCGCCTCGTGCGCGTCGCGCGCCACCATCACCGCCAGCGACGGAATGCCGTAGGCCTGCAGCAGGGCGTGCGTGGCCACCGGGTCCAGCCAGTGCTGGCCATGCGCCAGCGCCGACTCCACCAGCGCGCGCGCGGCCGCGGCGTCCACCACGAAATCGGCCGGCAGGCTCGGCGGCGTCTCCATCAGCGCCGCCTGCGCCTGGCGGTAGCGCACCAGGTGCTGGAATCCGCGCACCGCCTCGGCCTCGCTGGGATAGGTGGGCACCCGCGCGGTGTTGAGGGTGGCGGTGGCCTGCTCGTCGTTGCCCAGCCACACCGCGAACACCGGTTTGTCGCGCAGCTGCCGCGAGCGCAGCCCGAGGGTGCGGGTCAATGCCTGCGCCGCATCGGCCGACGAGGTGAACGCGGTGGGGACGTTGACCACCAGCAGCGCGTCGTTGGCCTCGTCGGCCAGCAGCGCCTCCACCGCGGCGGCGTAACGGTCGCCGCCGGCATCGACGATGATGTCCACTGGATTGTCGCGCGACCAGCCCTGCGGCAATGCCTGGTCCAGGTGCGCCACGGTGGCCGGCGACAGCGCCGCCAGGGTGCCGCCCAGGGCCTGCAGCTGGTCCACCGCCAGCCGGCCGATGCCGCCGCCGTTGCTGAGGATCGCCAGCCGGTTGCCCGGAAACGTGCCGAGCCGGCCCAGGGTCTCGGCGGCGGTGAACAGTTCGTCGAGCGCGTTCACCCGCAGCAGGCCGGCGCGGTTGAACGCCGCACCGTACACCGCATCGGATGCGGCCAGGGTCTGCGCATGGGTCTCGGCGCGCGCCCCGGCGCTGCGCGGCTGGCGCCCGGACTTGACCACCACCACCGGCTTGGCGCGCGCCGCCGCGCGCGCGGCCGACATGAACTTGCGGGCGTCGCTGATCTGGTCGACGTAGAGCAGGATCGCGCGGGTGCGGTAGTCGGCGGCGAAATAGTCGAGCAGGTCGCCGAAATCCACGTCCAGCGCATCGCCCAGCGACACCACCGCGGAGAACCCGATCGAACGCGCCACGCCCCATTCCACCAGCGCGGCAGCGATCGCGCTGGATTCGGAGATCAGCGCCAGGTCGCCGGCCTGCGGGGTATGCGCGGCGATGGAGGCGTTGAGCCGCGCGTGCGGCGCGATCACCCCCAGGCAGTGCGGGCCGAGGATGCGCATGCCCTTCGGCCGCGCCGCCGCCTCCACCTGCGCGGCCAGCGAGCCGGGGCCGCGGCCGAGCCCGGCGGTGAGGATGATGGCCGCGGCCACCCCCAGGTCGGCGGCGGCGGCCACCACCTGCGGCACCATCGCCGCCGGCGTGGTCACCACCACCAGGTCCGGTATCCACGGCAGGTCCTTGAGCCGCTTGACCGTGCGCATGCCGTCGATCTCGGCGTGGCGCGGGTTGACCCAGCCGATCTGCCCGGCGAAGCCGCCCGCGCGCAGGTTGCGCACCACCGCGCGCCCGGCCGAGCGCTCGCGCGGGCTGCCGCCGACCACGGCCACGGAACGGGGACGGAACACGGTCTGCAGGTGATAGGTGCTCATCGCGATGCCGGCAACGGGAACCCGGTCAAAGGTACACGCGTCGCGGTGCCCGCGGCATGAGCAGGATCAAGCGGCCGCGGCGGCCATGCCGCGGTCCTCAGCGCGTCAGCGAACGGCCCAGCACGCCGACCGAAACCAGCAGGATCGCGACGTAATCGACGACCCTCGGCGCCCCCAGCGTCGTGCCGGCGGCGAACACCAGCACGCCGGCCATGACCAGCAGCATCCACGGCTGCCAGCGGGCCGCGGCGACCGGGCCGGGACCGGGACCGGGACCGGGACCGGCGTCCAGCATCGCACTCACGTCGGTATCCAGCGCCGCCGCCAGGCAGACCCGGGTCTCGCGCGAGGCGACGCCGTCGGCCTCCACCCGCTGCACGGTCCGCAGGCCCAGGCCCGCGGCGGCGGCCAGCTGCTCCTGCGACCAGTGCCTGGCCTCGCGCAGGCGGCGGACGATCGACGGATTCAGTTTCATGTCCTGCTCCATGCTGTGGCACCTGTGCCGGGGAGCCACGACTGTAGGGCGCGCGGTCGATGATGCCACGCCAGCCGCGCGCCAGACGCCCGCCAACCGGCCGCCACCGCGCTACAGCAGCGTTCCGCCCAGGATCATCGCCGCGATGCTGAAGTAGATGACCAGGCCGGTGACGTCCACCAGGGTCGCCACGAACGGCGCCGAAGCGCTGGCCGGGTCGAAGCCCAGCCGCTTGAGCACGAACGGCAGCATCGACCCGGACAGCGAGCCGAAGGTGACGATGCCCACCAGCGCCGCGCCGATGGTCACCGCCAGCAGCTTCCAGTGCTCGCCGTAGTCGTGCAGGCCGGCCAGCTGCCAGACGCTGATGCGGAGGATGGCGAGCAGGCCGAGGATGGCGCCCAGCACCGCGCCGGTCGGCAGTTCGCGCAGTGCCACCTTCCACCAGTCGCGCAGGCGCAGTTCGTGCAGCGCCAGCGAGCGGATCAGCAGCGAGGTCGCCTGCGAGCCCGAGTTGCCGCCCGAGCTCATGATCAGCGGGATGAACAGCGTCAGCACCACCGCACGCGCCAGTTCGTCCTCGTAATGCTGCATCGCGCTGGCGGTGAGCATTTCGCCGAGGAACAGCACGCTCAGCCAGCCGGCGCGCTTCCTGATCATGTCGAAGAAGCCGATCTGCATGTAGGGACGGTCCAGCGCCTCGACGCCGCCGAACTTGTGCACGTCCTCGGTCGACTCGTCGATCAGGGCATCGAGGATGTCGTCCACGGTGACGATGCCGAGCATGCGCTGCTGCGCGTCGACCACCGGGATCGCCAGCAGGTCGTGGCGGCGGATCAGCTGCGCCACTTCCTCCTGGTCCAGTTCCGGGCCGACGCTCACCGGCGGGTTGACCTGCGCCACGTCGAGGATCGAGTCGGACGGCGCGCCGGTGATCAGCCGGCGCATGGTCACCACCTGCAGCAGTTGCCGGGTGCGCGGGTCGAGCACGTAGATCGCGTAGACCGTCTCGCGGGTGCGCTCGACCTCACGGATGTGCTGCAGCGTCCGCGCCACGGTCCAGTCGGCGGGAACGCTGACGAACTCGGTGGTCATCAGCGCGCCGGCGGTGTTGGGCGGGTAGCTGAGCAGCAGCTGGATCGAGCGGCGCGCCTCCGGGTCGAGCAGCGGGATCAGCCGCGCGCGCTGCGCCTCGTCGAGCTCATGGACGATGTCGGTGGCGCGGTCGTCGGCCATCAGCCCGAGCAGGGCGGCGGCCCGGGCCGGCGGCATCGACGCCACCAGCTCGCCGGCATGCTGCAGCTCCGGCGCTTCCAGCAGCTTGACCGCGCGCGGCAACGGCAATGCCGCCAGCACCGCGCCGGCAGCGGCCTGTTCGAGCTGGTTGAGATGGACCACCGCGTCGGCGGTGTTGAACTCGGCCAGGGGTGCGCCAAGGGCGCTGGCGTCCGCTGCCGGACGCAGGAGTTGCTTCTGGTTCATCGTGTTTCGCCTTGCCGACCGGGTCGGCTGCTGGGTTGCGGGCGCAACGCCGGCAGCGGCGAAACACCCACTCAGGCGTTGGCCGTCACCGACGTCGGACGAGATCGACTTCTACTGTCGCTGGGCATGGGTGGGACTCCGAAGGAAGTACCGCGCGGCACGGGCCGGCGGCTGCGCGAGTCTGCGACCGGCGCGCGGCGGGGTCAAGCGGCGTGCCGTGAAATTTTCCAAGGCCGCAGGCGCGCGGTACTCTTTCGTACAGGCACCCGCATGCGCCCGCCCCGGCCACGGCTCCGCCTTTCCCCTTCACTTTCCCCTTCACTTTCTCCGAGCGTGATCCCGATGCATGGCGGCGGTCTGGAACTGGCCCTGGTGCTGCTGTTGGCGGCCGTCATCGCCGTGCCGGTGTTCAAGCGCTTCGGGCTGGGCGCGGTGCTGGGCTATCTCGCCGCCGGCGTGGTGCTCGGCCCGCACGTGCTGGCGTTCGTGCACGACGCCGACCGCATCCTCAACGCCGCCGAGATCGGCGTGGTGATGCTGCTGTTCGTGATCGGGCTGGAGCTTTCGCCGTCGCGGCTGATGGTGATGCGGCGCACGGTGTTCGGCGGCGGCGCGCTGCAGGTGCTGGTCACCGCCGGAGTGCTCGGCGGGCTGTTGCTGCTCTACAACTTCCAGTGGAAGAGCGCGCTGGTGATCGGCACCGCGCTGGCGCTGTCCTCCACCGCCATCGGCCTGCAGCTGCTGTCCGAGCACAAGGCCCTGAACACGGACTACGGCCGGCTCGGCTTCGCCATCCTGCTGTTCCAGGACCTGGTCGCGATCCCGCTGCTGGCGGCGATCCCGCTGCTGGGCGGGATCCGCAACGAAACCCTGACCTGGCAGAACGTGACCACCGCCGTTGGCGCGCTGGCCGTGGTGATCCTGCTGGGCCGGCCGGTGCTGCGCCACCTGTTCGGCATGGTCGCGCGCACGCGCATGCCCGAGGTATTCACCGCCAGCGCGCTGCTGGTGGTGCTGGGCACGGCGTGGCTGATGCAGACGGCCGGGCTGAGCCCCAGCCTGGGCGCGTTCCTGGCCGGCGTGCTGCTGGCCGACTCCGAGTTCCGCCACGAGATCGAGTCGCAGATCGAGCCGTTCAAGGGCCTGCTGCTGGGGCTGTTCTTCATCGCCGTGGGCATGAGCATCGACCTGGCGCGCATCGCCGCCGAGCCGACCGTGATCGCCATCGGCGTCGGTGTGCTGCTGGCGGTCAAGTTCGGCCTGCTGGTGCTGATCGGCCTGGCCGCGCGGATGCCGCTGCGCAGCGCGCTGATGCTGGGCAGCGTGCTGTGGCTGGGCGGCGAGTTCGCCTTCGTCGTGTTCAACGAGGCCGAGCGCGTCAACCTGCTGGGGCGCATCAACCA
This sequence comes from Stenotrophomonas acidaminiphila, assembly GCF_014109845.1. Taxonomy (NCBI): domain Bacteria; kingdom Pseudomonadati; phylum Pseudomonadota; class Gammaproteobacteria; order Lysobacterales; family Lysobacteraceae; genus Stenotrophomonas; species Stenotrophomonas acidaminiphila. The sequence goes on from NZ_CP043567.1 coordinate 552,653, forward strand.
TGACAGGCTGGTGGCCATCGTCAGCCTGTCGATGGCGTTGACCCCGCTGCTGATGATCGGGCTCAAGCAGCTGGTGCGGCCGCGCGCCCCGAACCTGGGCCCGGAACGCGCCCCGGACAACATGAACGACGCCCAGGCCCAGCATCCGCAGGTACTGATCGCCGGCATGGGCCGCTTCGGCCAGATCGTCGCGCGCCTGCTCACCGCGCAGCGCATCCCGTTCGTCGCGCTGGAAGCCGACCCGGGCACGGTGGAAGACCTGCGCCGCTTCGGCAACCACCTCTATTACGGCGATCCCACCCGCCCCGACCTGCTGCGCGCGGCCGGCGGCGACCAGATCCGGGTGTTCGTGATGGCCATGGACGACCCGGATACCAACCTGCGCGCGGTGCGGCTGGTACGCAGGCTGTACCCGCACGCCAAGGTGCTGGCACGCGCACGCAACCGCCAACACGCATGGAAACTGATGGACATGTCGGCCGAGCCGTTCCGCGAAGTGTTCGGCTCCAGCCTGGAAATCAGCGAACGGGTGCTGACCGCGCTGGGCATCGCCGAGAACACCGCGCGCGAGCACGTGCGCCGTTTCCGCGAGCATGACGAGAAGCTGCTCAAGGCCCAGCACCTGGTCTACGACGACGAAGCGGCGGTGATGCAGACCTCGCGCGACGCGCGCGCCGACCTGATGCACCTGTTCGAGGCCGACGCCGGCGACGACGAGGACGGCGGTTCGCCGCAGCGGCCGACGGCGAACCGCGAGTGACGCGCGCACGCGGCACCGGCGGCGGTTGAAGCTACCGCATCGCTGCGGCATCCGGCAGCGGCAGCTGCCGGCAGGTGCGGAAGGCGACCGCGGTCAGCCGCGGTCGCGCAGGAACCGGGCCATCGACGAGACGCCCGGCACCGCCGGTTCGAACTCGCCGGCCACGTCGATGAAGCCGCGCATGACCGCGATCTCGCGCGGGCTGCGGCCCAGCGCGTCGCGCAGCTCGGGGTCGGCGCCGGCGCGCAGCAGGCGCTGCACCAGCAACGGCAGGCCATGCAGCGCGGCCAGGTGCAGCGGGCCGAAGCCACGCGGATCGCGCACGTCCAGCGCCACGTCTTCGTCGAGCAGGCGTTCGACCGCGGCCAGCACCACGTGCTCGTCGCAGGCGGTGCCCGGCTCGGCGCGCGCGCCCAGCAGCAGCAGCAACGGGGTGACCGTACCGGCCGAGGCCTGGTCCGGCTCGGCGCCGGCCAGCAGCAGGGTGTCGAGCAGCGCCAGCAGCCGCGTGCGGTCGCGCGCGGTGAACCCGTAGAGCGCGGCGCAGTGCAGCGGCGCCAGCTGCTGGTCGTCGCCGGCATGCACGTCGGCGCCGGCGGTCAGCAGCTTGGCGGCGATGTCCGGCAGCCCCAGCGCCGCGGCCAGCATCAGCACGGTGACGCCGCCCGGCAGGCGGTGGTCGATGCGCGCACCGGCGTCGAGCAGGGCGGTGACGATCGCGGCCTGGCGCATGCTCACCGCCGCCGACAGCGGCGTGGCACCGCTGGCGGCCGCGTGCTGCGGGTCGGCACCGCGCGCCAGCAGCAGGTCCACCGTGGCCACGTGCCCGCCACCGGCCGCACGCAGCAGGCCGGTGCAGCCCTGGGCATCGACCGCATCCACCGGCAGCCCGAGTTCGACCAGGCGGCGCACCGCGTCGGCGTCGCCGGCCATCGCCGCGGCCGGCACGTCGGATTCGCGCAGCGCGCGCAGCGGCAACGGCCAGCCGCGCCAGTCCAGCCAGTCGGCCAGGTCGCGGCGGCCACTGGACAGGGCCACGCCGAGCGGCGTCTGCCCGTCGGCGGCGCGGGCGTCCGGCGAGGCGCCATGCATCACCAGTTGTTTCAGCGAGGCCTCACGCGCAAGCGCGGTGGCCAGGTGCAGCGCGGTCATGCCGTGGCTGTCGCGCGCCTCGCGGTCGACCCCATGCACCAGCAGCCAGTGCTGCACCTTCAGCCAGCCCAGGCGTACCGCCAGCGCCAGCGGCGGATCGCCGGCGGGCGATGCGCCGAACGGGTCGGCGCCCTGGTCGAGCAGCTCCAGCACGAACTGCTCGGTACCGCGCGAGCCCTGGTCGTGCTGCACGCAGGCAGCCAGCAGGCGCCCCAGGCCGCCGCGGCCGGCGGGCGAAACCCCGTGCCGCAGCAGTACCTGCAGCGTGGGAATGGCATCCACGCCGCGCGCCAGCAGCGCGAACATCGGCGTGTCGCCGCAGGCATCGAGCACCTCGGCATCGGCACCGTGCGCCAGCAGCCAGTCGACCACGCGCGGCTGCAGCGCCAGCTCCACGTCGTGCAGCAGCGTGCCCAGTTCCCGGGCCGAGCACAGCCGTGCCAGCGGTGCCATGCCCTCGGTGTTGCCGAAGGCCAGCGCCTCGCGCAGCAGCGCCAGCGGCGGGCGGTCGCTGAGCTGCGGCGGCGCGGCCGCGCCATCGCCGGCATCGCCGCCGGCAAGCGCGTCGCTGACCGCGGCCGGCAGCGGATACGCCGGATCCAGCAGCGAGACGATGCTCCAGCGGCCGGCGGCGGCGGCATGGTCGATGGCACGGCGGCCATCGGCGGCAACCACATCGGCGGCGATGCCCAGCTCCAGCAGGCGGCGCACCAGCGCCGCGGTCACGTTCTCGGCGCGGCAGGCCAGCAGCACGGCATTGCAGCCCTCGCCGTCGACCGCGGTGACATCGGGTTTGTGCGCGAGCAGGCGTTCGAGCACGCCGGCATGGCCATGCGCGGCAGCGTCCAGCCATGGCGTGCGGCCGGCGGCATCGCGCGGCTCGACATTGGCGCCGGCCGCGAGCAGCGCATCGACGATGTCGCCGTGGCCGGCCGCGGCGGCCTCGTGCAGCGCGCTGCGGCGGCGGCGGTCGCGCGCGTCCAGCCGTGCCTTGTGCTTGAGCAGCAGTTGCACGCCGGCGGCATCGTCGTCTTCGGTGGCGGCGGCGGGAATCAGCACCGGTACGCCATCGGCGGGTTCGACCCGGGCGCCGCGTTCGAGCAGGAACCGCGCCAGCCGCCAGTTGCCGGCCTGGCAGGCCACCGCCAGCGGGCTGTGGCCTTCATGGTTGAGCGCGTCGATCTCGGCGGCGGCATCGCGCAGCAGCGCGGCCACGCCGGGGTCGGAACTGCGTGCGGCGTGGTGCAGCGGGGTGTTGCCGTCGGCGTCGGTGGCGCGCGGATCGGCGCCGTTGGCCAGCAGGGTCATCACCGCCTCGGGGCGGCCATGCCAGCTGTCGCGGGTCGCCGCCAGCAGCGGGGTCATGCCGCGATGGGCCAGGTTCACGTCCACGCCCCGGCCGATCAGTGCGCGCAGCAGGCGCAGGTCGGGCAGCACCGCGGCCAGCACCACCAGGCTGCGCTGGTCGCGCGAATCGGCCGGCGGCGGCGCGTGCGGATCGGCGCCGGCATCGAGCAGCTGCAGGGCGCGGTCGACGCGCCCGGCGCGCGCGGCCTCGTACAGCTGCGGCACCCATTCGTGCTGCGCCATCGGCTCCAGCGGTGCCGGTTCGGCCAGGGCCTCGGCGAACGGATCGAAGGCCTGCACCGCCACGACCGGCGCGGCCGGCGCCGCGGCCGGCAGCGCCTGCAGCGCGGCGTGCAGCAGCGGCGAAAGCAGGGCGACGGCGATGGCCAGCGGCCAGCGCAGGCTGTCGCCGACCAGGCCCGGCCAGGCCGGCGCGACCACCGCCGCGCACAGCAGGCACAGCACCAGCGCCGCGCCGACGCCATGCCAGGAATCCATGGCCCGCGAGGACAGTGCCTGTCCCTGCGCGCGCAGGGTGCCGCCCTCGCGTTCCAGCGCCTGCCACAGCGGCCAGGTGCGCCACAGCGCCGCCACCGCGATGCTCAGCGCCACGCACAGGGCCAGTACCGCCTGCAGGCTGCCGCTGTCGTGCAGCGCCGCCAGCGGCCAGGACACCAGCAATGCCAGCAGCAGCGTGCCGGCGGTCCACACCGCAAGCAGGCCCGGCAGGTCCTGCCGTGGCAGCGCGGACAGCGGCGCTGGGGCACGCGTGCGCCGCCACCACGCCACCGCCAGCGCGAACGCGGGCTGCGCCAGCAGGCCGCACGCGGCGGCCACCACGCCACCGAACCCGGTAGCGAGCGCGAGCAGCGCGCCGAGCGCCAGCGCGCCGAAGGCACGGGTACGGCGGGCGTCAGTCATCGCGGCCGTCGATGCGGGCGATCTTCACCGGCGCCAGGGGCTGCGGTGGCAGCTGCAGATGGAACCCGTGCGCGGCCAGGTTGTCACGCACCAGCGCGGCGTCGGCCTGGGCCAGCCGCCGTTCCGGGGTCAGCGCGACTTCCAGCACGAACGCGAACGGCGCCAGGGCGGCGCCGAGCGTGGCCGGGATCGCGTCGAAGTCGTCGCGCTTGGCAAGGTAGACGTAGGTGTCCTGCTTGCGTTGGCTTTTGTAGACGTAGGCTTGCATGCCCGCGGGCGTTGCCCTGCTTGGGAATGCAGGGGATTGTGTCGGAAACCCGACGCCGGTGAAAGGCATTGCCGTACGCCGTCGTCCGCATCTTTGCCGGGGCTTCATTCATTTTCATCAAGAAATGCGCACGCCATCACCCTGCCGGGACACCGTACGGTGGACGGGCGCCCCGATATACTCGCGCCCCGCCCAATGCCCGGAAGACCGCGTGACCGCCGCCTCGCCACCGCGCCTGCTCCCGCTGAACATCCTCGCGCACAGCGCCACCACCGCGCTGGGCGCCGGGCTGGATGCGCAGCGCCAGGCGCTGGCGCACGGCCGCAGCGGCCTGCGCCGCAACGATTTCGGCGCCGACCCGCTGGACTGCTGGATCGGCCGCGTCGACGGCGTGGAGGAGGTGGCGCTGCCGCCGGCACTGGCCGGCCTGGAATGCCGGAACAACGCATTGGCGTGGCTGGCGCTGCAGCAGGACGGCCTGCTCGACGCCGTGGCCGCGGTCGTCGCCCGCCACGGCGCCCGCCGCGTGGCGGTGGTGATGGGCACCTCCACTTCCGCCATCGGCGCCACCGAGGAGGCGTACGCGCGCCTGCACACCGACAGCGCCGGCGTGGCGCATTTCCCGCCGGAGCTGCAGCGCCCGCGCATCCACACCCCGCATGCGCTGGGCGATTTCGTCCGCGCCGCCACCGGGCTGCGCGGCCCCTGCGTGACCGTGGCCACCGCCTGCTCGTCGAGCGCCAAGGTGTTCGCGCAGGCTGCGCGGCTGATCCATGCCGGCTTCGCCGATGCCGCCCTGGTCGGTGGGGTCGATACCCTGTGCGGCAGCGTGCTGTTCGGCTTCCACTCGCTGCAGCTGGTCGCCACTGCGCCGTGCCAGCCGTTCGACGCGCGCCGCAGCGGGCTGTCGCTGGGCGAGGCCGGCGGCTATGCGGTGCTGGAGCGCGCCGGCGCCGGCCCGGAGACCGCGCTGCAGCTGAGCGGCTACGGCGAATCCAGCGACGCCCACCACATGTCGGCGCCGCATCCGCAGGGGCTGGGCGCGCGCCTGGCGATGCAGCAGGCGCTGCACAGCGCCGGACTCGATCCCGCGCAGCTGGGATATCTCAACCTGCACGGCACCTCGACCCCGGCCAACGACGGCATCGAGGCCACCGCAGTGGCGGCGCTGTTCCCGCCGTCGCTGCATGCCAGCTCGACCAAGGGCTGGACCGGCCACACCCTGGGCGCGGCCGGCATCGTCGAGTCGGTGTTCGCGCTGCTGGCCTTGTCCGACGGACTGCTGCCGGGCACGCTCAACAGCACGGTTCCCGATCCGGCCTGCGGGCCGCAGATCCGGTTCGACAATGCGCAGGCGGATATCCGCCATGCGATGAACAACTCTTTCGGCTTCGGCGGCAACAACTGCTCGCTGGTGTTCGGCAAGGTGGGATGAGGCGCATGCGCGAAGCGGTCGTCGAAGGCATCGGATTCTGGGGCAGCGGGTTGCCCGACTGGGACGCGGCGTGCGCCTGGGCACGGGCGGGCGTGCAGCCGGCGCAGGTGCCGGCGCGGCCTGCGCCGATGCTGCTGGCCGCCAACGAGCGCCGCCGCGCACCGGCCACCGTCGCAGTGGCGCTGGAAGCGGCACTCGCCGCCTGCGAGGCGGCCGGGCGCGAAGCGGCCGAGTTGCCGTCGGTGTTCACCTCCACCCATGGCGAGATGTCGATCAGCGACTACATGTGCACGACGCTGGCCAGCGACCCGCGCGCGGTATCGCCGACCCGCTTCCACAACTCGGTGCACAACGCCGCCGCCGGGTACTGGACCATCGGCACCGGCGCGCACGTACCGGCCACCGCGATCAGCGCCGGCCGCGCCAGCTTCGCGCAGGGCCTGGTCGAGGCGATGGCGCAGCTGGCCGCCGGCAGCGAGGCGGTGCTGCTGGTCGCCTACGACGGCCCGGCGTGCGGGCCGCTCGGCGAAGTGGCCCCCAGCGAAGGCCTGCTCGGCGTCGCCCTGGTGCTGTCGCGCACGCCCTGCGCCGGGCTGCCGACGCTGCGCGTGGCGCTGGAGCCCTGCGCCGGCACCGACGCCGCCGATGATGCCGGGCCGCTGTCGCGGCGGCTGGCCGGCAATGCGATGCAGCCGGCGTTGCCGTTGCTGGAGGCGCTGGCGCTGGAACGCACGCAGGTGTTGCTGCCGGCCAGCCCGGACCTGGCGCTGCGGATCGACATCGGCCATGGCTGATTCCCGCATGTTGCGCCCGGACGACGTGGCGGTGGTGATCCCGGCGCTCAACGAAGCGCTGCGCATCCGCGAGGTCGTGAGCGGCGCGCTCGCGTTCTGCCCGCATGTGATCGTGGTCGACGACGGCTCCGACGACGGCACCGTCGAGTGCATCGCCGACCTGCCGGTCACCGTGCTGCGCCACGCGCGCCGCGGCGGCAAGGGCCAGGCGCTGCGCAGCGGGTTCGCCGAAGCCGTGCGGCGTGGCCTGCGCGGCGTGCTGACCATGGACGGCGACGGCCAGCACGCGGCGACCGACCTGCCACGGCTGCTGGCCAGCGCCAACCGCCACCCCGGCTGCATCATCATCGGCGCGCGGCTGCGCAAGCGCGCCTCGCAGCCGCTGCTGCGGCGCCTGGCCAACGAGTTCGGCGACTGGGGCGTGGCCTGGGGTACGCACTACCAGGTCGCCGACAGCCAGAGCGGGCAGCGCTTCTACCCGGCCGGGGTGATCGCCATGCGCGACGTGCCCGGCGAGGACTTCGTGTTCGAGGCGCAGGTGCTGATCTCGGCGGCACGGCAACTGGGCACGCGCTGCGTGTCGGTGCCGATCGAATCGCGCTACCGCAGCGCCGACCGCGACGAGTGCTTCCGCCCCAGCCACTTCCGCCCGCTGCGCGACCTCACCCGGATCACCGTGCACATCGTGCGGCTGGCGCTGCGCCACGGCGACGTGCGCAGGGTCCACCGCAGCATCCGCGCCAACCCGCCGCTCATCGACGACACCCCGAGCGGGTGAGCCGCGCCGCCGGCCGCTGGCTGCATCCGCCGGCGGCTCAGCCCATGCCGCCGTTGATGCCGATCACCTGGCCGTTGATGTAACCGGCGTCGTCGCTGCACAGGAACGCCACCAGCGCCGCCACTTCCTCCGGGCGGCCCGCGCGTGCGGCCGGTACGGTCTGCCTGATCAGCTCCGGCGGAAACGCATCGCCGGCCATCCGGCCTTCGATCACGCCCGGGGCGACGACATTGACGCTGATGCCGCGGCTGGCCATCTCCCGCGCCAGCGACTTCGAGGCGCCGTGCAGCGCCGCCTTGGCCGCCGCGTAGTTGGTCTGGCCACGGTTGCCGAGCACCGCCGCCACCGACGAGACGCTGACGATGCGGCCCCAGCGCGTGCGCGCCATCGGCAGCAGCAGCGGCTGGGTGACGTGGAAGAAACCGTGCAGCGACACGTCGATCACCCGCCGCCAGCGCGCCGCGTCCATGCCGGCCATCGGCGCGTCGTCGTGCACCCCGGCGTTGTTGACCACGATCTGGATCGGGCCGTCGGCCAGCAGGCCGTCCAGCGCCGCCGCGGTGGCCTCGCCGTCGGCCACGTCGAAGGCAACCGCCTGCGCACTGCCCCCGGCGGCGGCGATCTCCGCGGCCACGGCCTGCGCGCGCGCCAGGTTGCCGTTGGCATGCACGATCACGTGCGCGCCGGCCGCTGCCAGCCGCCGGCAGATCGCCCCGCCCAGGTCGCCACTGCCGCCGGTCACCAGCGCGCGTCGTTTGTTGTCGATGTCGGCCATGCCGGTGTTCCACTTCCGCTGCGAGCGCGCAGCCTGTCGCAAAGCGGCGGGCAGGGCAAGCCGGCGCGGACGCCCCCGGCGCCGCGCGCACGGGCGGAGGCATCGATGCAGCCGCGGTCAGCGCGCGGCGGTCCCGGTCGATGCCGGTGCCGGCTCTAGGTAGAGCGCGCGCAGCCGCGCCCGGTCGGCGGCGCCGACCCCGAGCTGCTGTTCCAGGTAGGCATCGATCGATCCATGGTCGGCACGGATCTGGTCGAAGGCGGCGCTGAGGTACATCGGATCGGTGCCCATCAGCGCACGCAGCGCCGGCTCGGGCAGGCGCGACAACGCGCTCATGCCCGGGTCCTGCGTGCCGGAGGCATCCATGCGCGTACGCAGGCGCTGCAGGCTGGGCACGCGCTGGCTCATCGCGTAGTCGTTGACCACCACGTCCGGGGCCACGCCCAGCGCGGTCAGTACCAGTGCGGCGAGCAGGCCGGTCCGGTCCTTGCCGGCGCTGCAGTTGAACAGCAGTCCGTCGCCCTGCTTGAGCACGTCGAACGCCTCGCGGTAGCGCGCGGCGAACGCGGCCGGCATCTGCCGGTAGAAGGCGGCCATCAACCGCAGCGCGGTTTCCTGCGGGTCGCCGCCCATGGCGAAGGCGCCTGCGAACGCCTTCACGTCGAAGTCCTGCTGGTAATCCCAGGCGATGTAGCGCCCGCCGCGGGCGATGCGCCCGGCCTGCGTCGGCGAATGGCTGCGCTCGCGGCTGTCGCGCAGGTCGCAGATGGCCGTGATGCCCAGCCGCTGCAGGTAGGCATAGTCGCTGTCGGTCAGGTCGGCCATGACCCCGCTGCGGTACAGCCGGCCCCAGCGCACGCTGCGGCCATCATCGGTGCGGTAGCCGCCCAGGTCGCGGAAGTTCACCCCGCCCTGCAGCGGCAGCACGCGCTCGCCCAGGGTGGTCTCGTTGCCCCTGTTGTCGCCGATCCACACGTAGGGACGTACCCCGCTGGCGTGCTCCAGTTCGACGCGACCGGCACTGCCGGCCACGTCATCGCGCAGCGTGGCGCCGTCCACCGGCTTGCCCGGCGCGGCGGCCAGGCCGACGTCCAGCTTCTCGGCAGGCACCAGCGCACCGCTCCAGACCACGGCGATACGCGTCGGCGAAAGGCGTTCGATCTGCACGTCGGCCGGCAGGCGGGCGTGCGCGGCGGCGGCGAGCGAGGCCAGGGCAAGCGCCAGGGCGGTTTTCCTGCATTGCATGGGGTGGGTTCTCCCGTCGGTCAGAAGCGGATGCTGATTTCCGCGCCGAAGGTGCGCGGGTCGTTGAAAATGCCGTAGCTGCCCAGCGAGGTGCTGCTGCTCTTGTAGAACAGGTGTTGCTCGTCGAGCAGGTTGCGCGACCACAACGCGAACTCGGCGGTCGCGCCGGTGCCGTTGAGCGGCACGTCGATCAGCGCGACGCGCGCATTGACCACGAACGAGCTGTCGGTGAGCGTCTGCTCGATTTCGCTGGTGTAGAAGCCGTCGGACCAGTTGCCATCGACATGGAACTTCAGCGCCGCGGCGCCGAGCGGCAGCAGGTAGTCCACCGCCAGGCTGCCGGCGTTCTTCGGCGCGTACAGCGGCAACACGGTCACCACCGGGTTACCCTCCACATAGGGATTGGGTGCCTGCAGCGCGCCGATGTCGGTGTAGGCGTAGTTCAGGCTGAGCGTCAGGTAGTCCAGCGGCACGATGTTCAGCTCCACTTCCGCGCCGCGCGAGGTGCCGGTGGTGGTGGCATTGGTGGTGTCGGAAACCGTACGGCTCTGCCCCGGCGCCAGCGGCAGGTAGAAATCCATCTGCTTGTTCTCGATGCGCGAATCGAACAGCGCCAGGTTCAGCCGCGCGCGGTTGTCCCAGAACTGCGATTTCAGGCCGAGCTCGAACGCGCTCACTTCCTCCGGCGCGAAGGCGCGGTAGCTGAACGAGCGCGAGTTGGCGCCGCCGGCCTTGAAGCCGGTGCTGTAGCGCAGGTAGACCATCACGTCCCTGCCCAGGTCGTAGGCGATGTTGACCATCGGGTCGAAACGGCTCCACTTGCCGTCGAAGGCCAGGTCCGACGGCGCGTCGTTCAGGGTGCGCAGCACGCCTTCCTTCTCGTCGCGGGTCCAGCGGCCACCCGCGGTCAGGTGCAGCCTGTCGAACGCGGCCGGCGTCCACGTCGCCTGGCCGAAGATGCCCAGGCTGTCGGTCCACGCCTTGCTGGCGCGGTCGATGCGGACCTTGCCCAGGTCCAGCGGCGCGTTGATCACCGTGTAGCCGCTGCCGTCGGCGTTCCAGCGCAGGGTGTTGGGCGTCTGCGCGTTGTCGGCCACCGCTTCCCTGTAGTAGAACGCGCCCACCGCGTATTCCAGGGTGTCGGTGTTGCCGATCAGCTGCAGTTCCTCGCTGTACTGGTGCTGCCACAGCTGGGCCAGGCTGTAGCGTCCGAACTCGCCATTGGGCGCGAAGGTGGAGATCACATCGACCAGGCCCTGGTCGAACTGGCTCTGCCGCAGCTCGCGGTACGCGCTGATCGATTTCAGCTGCAGCGCGTCCGACAGCATCCAGTCCATCACCAGCAGGTGTCCGTCGGTCTTGCCGACGCTGTCTTCCTGCGGGCCGCCGAAGATGGATCCGTCGCGGCGCCCGGTCGACGCGCCTTCGCGCTGCGCCTGGCTGGCATACGGGCCGGCCACCAACAGTTGCGCGTGGTATGGCGTGGTCGCGTCGTAGGAGTAGTCGTAGGCATAGGTCGCCTGGAAGTCGGCGCTGGGCTGCCACAACGTGGTGAAGCGCAGGCCGCGCTTGTCGTAGGCGTTGAAGTCGCGCTGGCCACGCATCGGGTTGTCGGTGGTGCCGCCGCGCGCGTCGAGCACGCCGTCCAGCTTGAAGCTGAAATCGCCCACGCGCGGAAGGTCCAGGTGCGCGCCGGCGTTGTAGCCGCCGTAGTTGGACACGCCGGCGGTCGCCTTCAGGCCGAATTCGCCGGTCGGCTGGCGGGTGATCACGCTGATCGCCCCGCCCTCGGTGTTGCGCCCGAACAGCGTGCCCTGCGGGCCCTTCAGCACTTCGATCCGCTCCACGTCGTACAGCGCCATGCCCAGGCCCTGCGAGCGGCCCAGGAACACGCCGTCCACGTACACGCCGACGCCGGCGTCGCGTGCCGGCTGGTTGGCATCGCCCGAGGCACCGATGCCGCGCATGCCGATGTTCAGCGCCGAGGAGCGGGTGGCGAACGGCGCCACCCGCAGCGAAGGCACCGAACCGTCGGCCAGGCTGGCCAGCGAGATCGCATGGCGGTCGGCCAGCGCTTCGGCACCGACCACCGATACCGAAATCGGCGTTTCCTGCAGGTTGGTCTCGCGCTTCTGCGCGCTGACCACCACCGAATCCAGGGTGGTGGCCGCCATCGCTTCGAGGCCGGCGGCGGGCGCGTCTTCCGGGCGCTCGTCGGCGAACGCCGGCAGCGCCGCCGAGGCAACGGCCAACAGCACCGCGGCACGGGTATGCAGCACGCCGGCCACCGCTCGTGAAAGAGGATGGGTCATGGTCTGGGTACTCGTCGTAGGTAGGAGGCGCGACGGATTCTGGTGGCCGGAAATGACAGGTGAATGACCGTTCACCTGTCATGGATTCGGTTACCCTGCGCGGCCAGAACCCTCCCAGGGCCATGCAGAACCGATGAGTCCGACCGCACGTCCGGCCGCCAGGCCGCCCTCCGAGTACGCGCAACAGCAACGCCGCCGCATCCTCGAGGCCGCGCGCAGGTGCTGCATCGGCAATGGGCTGGAAGCCACCTCGATGGCCGACATCGCCACCGAAGCGGGAATCAGCATCAGCCTGCTGTACCGGTATTTCGCCAACAAGCGCGCCATCATCCTGGCGATGGTGCAGATGCAGCTGGACGAGGACCGGCAGGGCCTGGACAAGGTGCCGGTCACCTCCGACTTCGTCGGTGAACTCATCACCGCCTACGCGGCGTGGGGCCGCGGCGCGCCGGACATGCGGCATGCCGGTCTGCTGTCGGAGATCAGCGCGCTGGGGTTGCGCGACGCGCAGGTGGCGGAGGTCCTGAACCGCTTCGAGCGCGAATCGTGCGAAGACCTGGTGCAGTGGCTGCAGCGCCGGGCCGATGCCCGTGGCGTGGCCCTCGACCCGGAAGACGCGGCGCTGCGCGCGGTGTTCATGCGCTGCTTCATCAACGGCCTGGCCGTGCATGCGATCCACGATCCGCACATGGACACCGCGCGGCTGCGCACGCTGCTGACACGGGCCCTGGCGCTGGGCCTGGGCGACGACGCGCGCGACTGAGGCACGACCGCCGCGCCCGCGGCTGGGTCAGTCCTGTCCGGGAAGTGGCCCCGGCTGCAGCATCACCGCGGCCCGGCCTGCGGCCAGCACGCGGCTGCCATGGGTGATGCGGAAGCCGTACTGCTGGCTGCTTTCGGCCTCGGCCAGCACCTGTGCGGTCGCCTCGATGGCGCCATCGAGATCGTCGATGCGTGCCACGTGCAGCTGCACGTCGCGCAGCGCCACCAGCACCCCGGGCACCACCGCGCCGCCGCGCTGGCGCGCACGCAGGCCGCCATGCACCGCCATCGCCTGGGCGCCGTACTCGCACAGGTGGATCGCGCGCAACCGGCCGTCGCTGCGCAGCGGATGCGCCGGGTCGCGGTGGTTGCGCGCGCGCAGGACGATGTCCGTGGCGGTCCACGCCAGCACTTCGTCCCACAGGCACATGTCGCCCTGGTGCGGCACCAGCTGCAGGATGTCCTCACGCGCCAGCATCGGCGGCCTCCTGCCAGGGATGGCGCGATATCAGCAGCGCCAGCACGAAGTTGCACACCACGCCCAGCGCCACCGTGGTGCCGATCGCACGCAGCACCGGGATCGAGGACAGCCCGAGCAGGCTGAACACCAGCAGCGTCATCGCGCTGCACACCAGCAGCCCGTGCAGGGTACGCAGCTGGTCGTCGAGGCTGTCGCCGGCGTGCTCGAAGAACAGGCCGTAGTCCAGGCCCAGGCCGGCGGCGAGGATCAACCCGATCAGGTGGAACAGGTTCAGTTCGACGCCGCTGGCGCGCAGCAGCGCCAGCACCACCAGCGTGGTCAGCAGCATCGGCAGCAGCACCCGCAGCGCGCGCCGCGGCGAGCGCAGCGCCGCCCACACCGTGGCCGACAACAGCAGCACCGCCACCGCCAGCGCCATCAGCACGCGGCCGCGATACTCGGCCACCAGCGATTCGGAGGCATGCTTCAGGTCCAGCAGTTCGGCGCCATGCAGGCGCGCGCTGGTGGCCACCGCGGCCACGTCGTGCAGTCCGCTCAGCGACACCAGCGCGGTGGCGTGGCCATGGCCCTGCAGCAGCAGGCCATCGACCGCGGTGGCCAGTGGCGTGCCGTGCAGGTCCTGCGGCTGCAGCGCCGGCGCGCCGCGGGCACGCTGCACGTCGGCGATGAACGGCTCGAAGGCGTCATCGCGGAACGGGGTTGCGGCCACCGCCGCGGCCAGCGCGCCGCGCAGCGCGGCTTCGTCCGGCAACCGCAGTTGCCGCTGGCGCTGCAGCGCGGCGCTGGGCAGGTAGCGCGCGGCCATGTCGTAGCGGTCCAGCGCACCGTCGGCGACCAGTTGCTCCAGCACCGGCCGCAGGCCTTCGCTGGCGGCCAGCGCCGCCTGCGCATCGGCGCCCCGCACGGTGATCACGTAGCGCACGTCGGGCGCGCCGAGTTCGCCGCGCAGCTGCGCATCGCGCTGCAGGTCGGCCGGATCCACCGGCGTCAGCTTGCCCAGGTCGTTCTGCCAGAACGGCCCCGGCGCCCACACCAGCACCGCCAGCGCCGCCACCGCCAGTACCGCCAGCGACCGGCGTGGGCGCGGCAGCCGCCGGGTATGGCGCCACAGCCGCGCCAGCCGCGCCGAATCGGCGAAGTCGCGGGTGGCCGGGTCGACCAGCGCCGGCAGCAGGTAACGCGTGGCCAGCGCCGCGGTGGCCAGCGCGGTGATGGTGAACACCGACAACTGCTTCAGGCCATCGACACCGGAGAACAGGAAAGTGAGGTAGGCGATGCAGGTGGCGACCACCCCGGTGCCCAGGGTCGGCCACAGCGCGCGCACGTTGTCCCACGGCGAACGGCCGGGGCGTTCGTGGCTGAAGAAATGGATCGGGTAATCCTGCACCACGCCGATCAGGGTGAACCCGAAGGCGATGGTGATGCCGTGCACGCCGTCGAAGGCCAGCGCCACCGCCGACAGCCCGGCCAGGCCGGCGCTGGCCAGCGGCAGGAAACCCAGGATCGGCATCTTCCAGCTGCGGTAGGCGATCCACAGCAGCAGGATCATGCCGAGCGTGTCGATGGTGCCGATGGTGCCGGCCTCGCGCGCGGTGCGGTTGCCGATCTTCACCGAGAACGCGCCCGGCCCGCTCATCTCCAGGCGGCTGCCGCTGTCGCCGGCGATGCCCGCGAACGCGGCCGTGATGGTGTCCACCGCCTGCTGCTGCGCGCCGGGATCGAACCCGGCCGCGCGCGTCTGCACCAGCAGCAGCGCCTGGTGGCCGCTGCGGTCGAACCAGACCTCGTCGATGCGCTGCGGCGCGTTGGCCGGTTGCAGCGCCTCGGCCACGCGCAGTACCTGCAACGTGGGATCGGACGGCAGCAGCGGCTCGACCAGCGCCCCCGCCGGCGAGCCCAGGTCCTGCAGCCGTGCCTGCAGTTCCTCGCCCAGGCGATCGGCGCTGAACGCATCGGCGGGCAGCGCGTCGATCAGGTAGCGATAGGGCAGCAGCCGCTCGGGGAAGGCCTCCAGCCCGGCCTGGCCGCCATTGGCGACCAGCTCGAACTGCGGGTCGTCCGCCAGCGCCTGGTGCAGTTGCCGCGACTGCTCGGCCAGTTGTTCCGGCGCGGCACCGGACAGCGCCAGCAGCAGCAGGCGCGCGCCCGGGCCTTCGCCCAGTTCGTCGAGCAGCAGCCTCTGTGCCGGGGTGCGCGCATCGGGCATGAACTTGCGCAGGTCGCCGCTGACCTGCATGCGCCCGCTCAGCCAGGCGGTGAGCAGGCCCAGCAGCAGCAACCAGGTGATCGCCAGGCCGATGCGCAGGCGCGGGGTCAGCTTCAACGCCGGCTCCCGTCCGGGCCCGGAGCGGCGACGGAACCGGCCTGCGCGCCGTCATGGCACAGCGCGGCCAGCGCATCGGCCTGGCGCACGCCATCGGCGGCAGTGGCCGCCGCGCCCAGCAGGGTACGCTGCAGTTCGCCCCGCGCCGGCTGCGTTTCGATGCAGCGCAGCTCGCCGTCGCGCCCCCGCAGCGTCACCGCACGCACCCGCGCCGCCAGCGCCTGGGCCTTGGGCGTGAGCACCAGCTGCCAGCGCTGCGCGGTGCCCGATGCCTGCAGGCGGTAGGCCTGTTCGAGCGCGGCCAGGTCGCCGGACAGCAGCGCGCCGAAGCTGGCCTGCAGGTCCGACAGCTCCGGCACGCGCTGCAGCGAGAACACCCGCGGCGGCTTGCCGGCGCGGGCGATGCTGACCTTGCCATCGGCGATCGTGGTGGTTTCGGCATAGGGCACGCGCACTTCGCGCACCAGCGTGGCCGTGTCAGGGCGGCGGTAGCGGCCCTCGACCCGCAACGGTTCCTTCAGCAGCGCCGAGCCGCGCAGCTCGACGAAGCCGGTCTGGCTGGGCGCCGGCTGCGCCAACCGGCGCAGGATCCACCCCGCGTCAACGTCGGCCGCCATCGCCGGCGCGCTGGCCCAGGCGGCCAGCAGCGCCGCTGCCGTCAGGCGGCGCAGGAAGTGAGGCTTGGGAATGCCAGAAATCATAGAAATTGAACCAGTTCCAGGGAGCGCCGCGCAGGTGGTGTTCGAGCCTGCCGGCATAACGGTGAACCAGCGCCGACAGAGCCTCGGCCCGCTGCGCGCGTGGCACGTCGACCGCGGTCGCGAACGGCTCGAACAGCAGATCGTAGCGGTTGCCGCCGCGGTACAGGCCGAAGGCCAGCATCACCGGCGCCTTGAGCACGCTGGCGATCAGCCACGGTGCGGTCGGGAACGGTGCCGGCGCGCCCAGCAGCGGCGCGGCCAGCGCGGTTTCGCCCGGCCGCGCACGGTCCACCAGCAACGCCACCATCGCCCCTTCCTGCAGCGCCTGCTGGATCGCCAGCACCACCGCCGGCCCGCCCTGCCCGGCATCGATGATGCCCGCGGCCAGGCCGGGGTCGAGCTCGGCCAGCAGTTCGGTGATGGCGGCATTGTGGCCACGGTCCAGCAGCACGCGCAGTTTCAGGTCCGGCCGTTGCCGGCCCAGCGCGCGCAGCGCGTCGAAGCTGCCCAGGTGCGAGCCGAACAGCAGCACGCCGCGGCCTTCGTCCAGCCGCGCAAGCAGCTCGCCGGTGCCTTCGGTGCGGATGTCGAACAGGTCCATGCGCCCGCCGAGCAGGAACACCCGGTCGAGGATGGTGGCGGCGAAGGTGTGGATGTGGCGCGCCACGTCGCGCAGCCGGGCGCGGCGGCCCAGCACGCGGCCGAGGTAGGCGCGCGAGGCGCGGCGCTCGCTGGCGCGTACCAGCAGGAAGTAACCGGTGATCGGATACAGGCAGAGCCGGGCGACGCCGCGCCCGCCATGGCGGGCGATGGCCGCGATCAGGCGGATCGCGGCGCGGCCACCGCCCTCGGGGCGGCGCTTCCAGTCGGCATCGCTCATGCCGCCGGTCCGCCGCCGGCCACCAGCTCACCGCGTGCAAGCAGTTCGTCGCCACGCCACACCCGGAACTTCCAGTGCGGCGCACCGCCGTCCAGTTCGATCCGTGCCTCCTGCCCGGGCAGCAGCGGCGCCATGAACTTCACCTGCGGCAGGCGCAGCGCGCCCAGCGGTCCCCCGGCCGCGGCCTCGACGGCGCGCAGGACCTGTTCCAGCACCACCACACCCGGCACCAGCGGCCGCCCCGGGAAATGGCCGGGCAGGCAGGGATGGTCGGGACGGATGCTGAACTGCATGGCAGGGTGGGTGGCGGCGGGGGCCACAGGATACCCGCGGCCCCGCCGGTTCAGCGCAGCAGGTCGCGCCAGAACGCCGGGCCCAGCTGCCCCATCTGGCGCACGAACTGGCCGGCGCTGCGGTAGGGCCGGTGCGGGAACAACCGGCAGCGCAGCGCGTATTCGGCGACGAAGAAGCCGCCGATCAGGCCCCAATCGGCGACGTTCGCCCACCACGACCATTGCGCGTGGCTCAGCGGCCAGCGCGGCTGGTGGCCGAACGCGGCCAGCAGGCCATCGGGCACCGCGCTCATCGCCAGCGCCAGGTTGATCGCCGCCAGCAGCGCCAGCAGCAGCGCCCAGGCCGCGGTCAGGCGCCGCGCATAGCGTTCCAGCGGCGGCTCGACCGGCACCCCGGCGCGTGCATGCAGCGCCTGCACGATGCGGGTGATCAGCGGTACCCGGCCGGACCGCAGCGAGCGCGCGAACCCCCAGGCCACCAGCAGCGGGAACACCACCGGCGGCGCCAGCAGCAGCATCCAGGCCCATGGCGAACGCCCCAGCCAGGCCAGCAGCAGTGCCGACGCCAGCAGCGCGGCCCAGGCCAGCGGCAGGCGGCGTGCGAGCGCATCGAGCAGGCACAGCAGCACCAGCCCGAACAGCGCCAGCGCGGCCCAGCCGCCCTCGCTGCGCAGGCTGGCCACGTGCGACAGGACCGGATAGGCAAGCAGCAGCAGGAGCCGCAACAGCTGGGCGGCCGCCCCGTGGCCGGGCGCGTGGCCGGCACCGTTCATGGCGTTCAGGGGGTGCGGTGGGCCTGCACGTGCGCCGACAGCGCGCGCAGCGAGGCGAAGATGCGGCGGTTGTCGTCGTTGTCCGAACGCAACTGGAAGCCGTAGCGCTTGCCGATGGCCAGGGCCAGTTCCAGCGCATCGATCGAGTCCAGGCCCAGCCCGTCGTTGAACAGCGCCGCCTCCGGGTCGATCGCCGCGGGATCCACGTCTTCCAGGTTCAGGCTCTCGACCAGCAGTTCGGCCAGCTCGCGCTCGGCCTCGGTTTGTTGCGACATTGCCACTTCCATGAAGAGATTGATGCGCAACGATCCGGTATCGCCGCCCGCGGTGCAACCATGGCCACGACGGCGCGCGCGGTATCATGACGGTTTCTGCAGCACCGATCCGCGCGCACGATGACGTCCCTGCTCCCCTGCACCGCTCCCGCTCCCACGTTCGCCCCCGCTGCCGGTCGCCCTGGCCGCCGGAGCGCGCGATGAACGCGGTTTCCGGCTTCGTGCCCGCCGCCGGGCTGGAGGTGGACTACGCCGACCCGGCGCAGCTGCCGGTGCTGCTGGCCGATCCGCGGGTGCTGGCGGTATTCGGCTTCCAGGCCGGCGACGGCGCGCCCGCCAGCGACGACCCGCGCTACCTGCAGGTCGGCCTGCAGCCGGACGGCGCGCCGCGGCTGGAGGTCTGGCGCAGCACCGGTACGGTACGCAGCGGCCGCGAGGCCGACGGCCTGGCCTGGGCCAGCGACGGCGCGCTGATGTTCGGCGCGCTGCAGATCGACGAATCGCGCCACGGCGGCATCCTCGAGGCCGGCGAGCACGCCTATGCGCGGCTGCTGTCGGCCCTGCCCGGGCAGGGCTATCCGCACCTGCTGCGGATCTGGAACTACCTGGACGCGATCACCGACGGCGACGGCGACGACGAGCGCTACCGCCAGTTCTGCGTGGGCCGCGCGCGCGGCATCGGCACCATCGATCCCGGCACCCTGCCTGCAGCGACCGCCATCGGCCGCCTCGATGGCGTGCGCGTGCTGCAGGTCTACTGGCTGGCCGCACGCGAGCCGGGCACGCCGCTGGAAAACCCGCGCCAGGTCAGCGCCTGGCGCTATCCGCGCCAGTACGGCCCGCAGTCGCCCAGCTTCGCCCGCGGCATGCTGGCCGCACCGGGCAGCAGCTTGCCGCTGCTGCTGTCGGGCACTGCCAGCGTGGTCGGCCACGCCACCCTGCACGGCGAGGACACGCTGCGGCAGCTGGAGGAGACCTTCGCCAACCTCGATGCGCTGGTCGGCACCGCGCGCGCGCGCCTGCCGTCTCTGCCGGCGCATTTCGGCGCGGGCAGCCGGCTGAAGGTGTACGTGCGCGATGCGGCCGAGATCCCGGCGATACGGCAGGCGCTGGCGCGGCATCTGCCGCCGGAGGTGGCGTACATCGTGCTGCACGCCGAAGTCTGCCGGCGCGACCTGCGGGTGGAGATCGACGGGGTCCACGGCGCCTGACCGCGGTTGCGGTAGCCGTTGCCGTTGCTCCCCGCTTTTGACTGCCGGGTCCACTCCGCCGGCGGGATTTTTCGACGCGACATCCCTGTCTCGTCGAAAAACGATGCGCATCCATGCGCGTCGCCCTTCGGGTTATTCCCGCCGGCTCCGTCGCTGCGGAAGGGGACCCGGTAGTCAAAAGCCAGGGCAAAAGCAAAATCACGGCAACGGCAACGGCAACGGCAGAACTATTCCCCGCCGCGCAGCAACGCCAGCACCGCATCCCGCGGCAACTTCCCCGTCTCGTTGCGCGGCAGGCACGCCACCCGGCGCAACGGCCGCGGCAGGAACACCGGATCCATGCCCGCGCGCAGTTCGCGCAGGATGTCCGCCTCCTCACGCTCCGGTGCCACCACCAGCGCCGCGATGCGGCCCACCGGCTGGTCCGGCTCCGGATCCAGCTGCACCACCACCGCGTCGCGCACCCCGGACACTGCCTGCAGGCGACGGGTCAGGTCGCCCAGCGAGGCGCGCTTGCCGGCGATCTCCAGCAGGTCCGCACGCCGGCCGCGCAGCAGGAAGCGTCCTTCCGGCAGCAGCTCGACCAGGTCGGCCAGCACTACCGGGCCGGGCAGGTGCGGGGCATGGACCTGGGTGCCGTCCTCCCCCGCAACCAGGCGCACGCCCGGCAGCAGCGTCCACGCCTGTTCGCGGGCGGTGCGGCGGCGGGCGAAGATGCAGGTCTCGGTGGAACCGAACACTTCGCGCACTTCCGTGGCGAAGCACGCTTCGGCCGCTGCGGCCAGCGCCTGCGGCAGCGGCGCGGTGGCGGTGACGATGCCGGCCAGCGGTGGCAGCGCCACGCCCGATTCGACCAGCGCCTTGAGGTGCACCGGAGTGGTGACCAGCAGCCGCGGCGCCGGCACTTCGGCCAGCGCCTGCGCCACGTCCTGCGGGAAGAACGGGCGGCCGGCATGCAGTACCGCCGGCGCCAGCAGCGGCAGCAGCACCGACATCTCCATGCCGTACATGTGCTGCGGCGGCACCGTGGCGACCACCGCCGGGGTGCATCCGCCCCACAGGTCGCCCAGCGCCTGCAGGTTCTGCGCGGTGCTGGTCACGAACGCGCCCCAGGTCTTGGGGTTGGCGGCAGGCGCGCCGGTACTGCCCGAGGTGAAGCCGATGGCGACCCGCTGCGCCGCATCCAGCAGCGGGGCTTCGCCCGGCAGCCGCGGCAGCACCTCGGGCAACGCGAACCAGCCGTCCGGCAGGGGATCGGGCGCGGTGTCGCCCAGGCACCAGGCCTGGTCATGGCGCCGCTGCACGTCGGCCACCACCGCCGGCGCGCGCGAGGGCGGCAGCAGGTTCACCTGGCCGCGCAGGGCGATCGCGCAGAAGCCGACCAGGAAGCGATACCGGTCCTCGCACAGGTTGACCGCGTGGCGCCCGGGCGGCAGCAGCGCCGCCACCCCGCGCACATGCTCCAGGAACGTGGCCAGGTCGATCCGCGCGCCGGCCCCCGCCGCCAGCGGTCGTGCGGGGGCGCCAATGGCGAGGGGGTGCAGGCAGGCGGACATCGGATGGGCGGCGGGCACGCGGGACAACCTTGGGGGAAAACCGCCGCGGAACAGGGATGCGGCCGGCGCCCAGCATAGCCGCTGGCGGAAGCCGGACAAACGCGACGGCGGCACCGGGCGGCCACCGCACCCGCCGCAGCCACGGCTTGCCGGCACGTCCATGACCTGTGGCCCAGCCCTGCGGCGGACCGGGCTGCTAGGCTTTGCCGGTTTTCTTCACCGGTGCCCGCGATGTCCAGATTCCTGCCCCTGTCCCTGCTGTTGTTGGCCGCCGCCGGCGGTGCCCATGCCGCACCCACGCCGATCACCATCGAACAGGCGATGGCCGACCCGGACTGGATCGGGCCGCCGGTGGAGTCGGCCTGGTGGTCGTGGAACGGCACCCAGGTCGAGTACGCGCTCAAGCGCAAGGGCAGCCCGGTGCGCGACACCTTCCGCCAGCCGGTGGCCGGCGGCGCGGCGCAGCAGGTCGCCGACGACCAGCGCGGCACCCTGGACGCGGCCGGCCGGGTCTACGACCGCCAGCGCCAGCGCATGGCCTTCGTGCGCAACGGCGACGTGTTCGTGCGCGACCTGCGCAGCGGCGCGCTGACCCAGCTCACCCGCGGCAACGAGCGCGCCTCGGGCGTGGATTTCGCCACCGATGGCGGGGTGATCTGGAGCGTCGGCAACAGCTGGTACCACTGGACCCCCGGCACCGGCGGCATCGCCCTGGTCGCCCAGCTCAAGGCCGAGAAGAACCCCGCCGACGCGCCCAAGGCCGACGTGCTGCGCGACCAGCAGATGCGCACGCTGGAGACCCTGCGCCGCGACCGCGCGCAGCGCGACGCGCTGCGCGAGCAGGGCGAGCGTTGGCGCCAGGCCGATCCGACCCGCGCGCCGGGCCCGCTCTACCTGGGTGCGGACGTGGAGATCGTGGACAGCGCGCTGTCGCCCGACGCCACCCACCTGGTCGTGGTGACCAAGCCGAAGAACTTCGAGGACGGCCGCGGCGGCAAGATGCCGCTGTACGTCACCGAATCCGGCTACGAGGAAACCGAGGACACCCGGACCCGCGTCGGCCGCAACGGCTTCGCGCCGCACGCGCTGTGGCTGGCCGACGCCCGCAGCGGCCAGGTCCGGCCGCTGCCGCTGGACGCGCTGCCCGGCATCGGCACCGATCCGCTGGCCGCGCTGCGCAAGGCCGCCGGCAAGGAACCGCTCAAGGGCAACCGCAGCGTGCAGGTGATGGGCGACTTCATGGGCGGCGGCATCCGCTGGAGCGCCGACGGCACACAGGCGGCGGTGATGCTGCGCGCCAACGACAACAAGGACCGCTGGATCGTCAGCGTCGGCGACGACGGCGGCCTGCACAACCGCCACCGCCTCACCGATCCGGGCTGGATCAACTGGGGCTTCAACGACTTCGGCTGGATGGCCGACGGCCGCACGCTGTGGCTGCTGTCCGAAGAGTCCGGCTTCTCGCACCTGTACACCCAGGCCGGGACCGCGCGGCCGCGCGCGCTGACCAGCGGCAAGTGGGAGGCCTCCGCGCCGGTGCCGTCGGCCGATGGCAAGGGCTTCTACGTGCTGTGCAACCGGCAGGCGCCGCACGACTACGAGGTCTGCGGCGTCGATGCGGCCAGCGGCCAGGTGCGCGAGCTGACCAACCTCGACGGCGTGGAGGATTTCTCGCTCTCGCCCGACGGCCAGCAGCTGCTGGTGCGCTACTCCGGCGCCTACCTGCCGGCGCAGCTGGCGGTGGTGCCGGCCACGGGCGGCAGCGCGCGCGTGCTCACCGACACCCGCAGCGCCGAGTTCAAGGCGCGGCAGTGGATCCAGCCGCAGCTGGTGGCGGTGCCGTCGCGGCATGGCGCCGGCGTGGTCTGGGCCAAGTACTACGGCCCGGCGCAGAAGGAGCCGGGCAGGAAGTACCCGATCGTGATGTTCGTGCACGGCGCCGGTTACCTGCAGAACGTGCACCAGCGCTATCCCACCTACTTCCGCGAGCAGATGTTCCACAACCTGCTGGTGCAGAAGGGCTACATCGTGCTGGACATGGACTACCGCGGCAGCGAGGGCTACGGCCGCGACTGGCGCACCGCGATCTACCGCAACATGGGCCACCCGGAACTCGAGGACTACCTGGACGGGCTGGAGTGGCTGGTGGATACCCAGCAGGGCGACCGCGACCGCGCCGGCATCTACGGCGGCTCCTACGGCGGCTTCATGACCTTCATGGCGCTGTACCGCGCACCGGGCACGTTCAAGGCCGGCGCCGCGCTGCGCCCGGTCGGCGACTGGCACCAGTACAACCACGGCTATACCAGCAACATCCTCAACACGCCGGACATCGATCCGGAGGCCTACCGCGTGTCCTCGCCGATCGAGTATGCCGAAGGCCTGCAGGACCACCTGCTGATCGCCCACGGCATGATGGACGACAACGTGTTCTTCCAGGACTCGGTCAACATGACCCAGCGCCTGATCGAGCTGCACAAGGACAACTGGTCGATCGCGCCGTACCCGCTGGAACGCCACGGTTACACCCGCGCCGATTCCTGGCTGGACCAGTACAAGCGCATCCTCAAGCTGTTCGAGGAAACGCTGAAGTAAGCGGCCGCGGCGGCCCTCGGCCGCCCTGGCTCCCGCTCCGCGGGAGCGGCAGTTGCCGGCAGCCTGCCGCCGGCGCCGCTCCCCGGGCATCTGCCGCGACAGGAACCGGCCGTGCCTCCCATCCGCATCGTCACCGCGGTGATCCTCGACGACGCCGGCCGCGTGCTGGTGGTCCGCAAGCACGGCTCGGACACCTTCATCCAGCCTGGCGGCAAGCGCGAACCCGGCGAGGACGCGCTGCACACGCTGGCGCGCGAACTGCACGAAGAGCTGGGCGTGACGCTGCGCCACGCCCCGGTACGGGCGCTGGGCCACTTCGAGGACGATGCGGTCAACGAACCGGGGCGGCGCGTGCAGGGCGAGTCGTTCCTGGTGCAGGTGGACGGCACGCCACGTGCGCAGGCGGAGATCGCCGAACTGGCCTGGATCCCCGTGCGTCCCCCCTACGGCGTGAAGCTGGCGCCGCTGAGCGAACGCCACGTACTGCCGGCGGCATGGCGGGTGCTGGGGACTGGGCAACCCGGCTGAAGCCGGCGATAGTGCGCCCACTGCCACCACCAGCGCCTCGCGTGATCCAGTCCGTCCCGCCGCCTCTCCGTCCCGCGTCCGCGTCGGCCGCCGGCTTCATCGATGTCACCGCCCGCCTGTCGCTGGCGATGGCCGTGCTGTCCATCGCCTGGAGCCTGTTGCAGCTGCTGCTGGTGGCTCTCCTGGATCGGCTCGACCCGCTGGACTGGCTGCAGCGGCAGGGGCTGCCGGTGCCGGCGGCGCTGCAGTGGACCGCGCAGCATGCGCTGTCGCTGACCGGGCTGATGCTGCTGCTGTGCGTGGCCCTGCTCGCGGTGTCGTGGGCAATGTTGCGACGCTACGAATGGGGGCGGATCGGCTTCATCGTGTTCCTGGTGGGGGTGGCCCTGGCCAACTTCGCCATGCTGCCGCTGGTGGACGGCATGTTCACCGCGATGCAGGCGATCCTGCCGCCCGGCTTCCACGACTCGCCCGACGGTCGCCACGCGATGGCCCAGATGCAGGCCAGCCGCTGGACCGCCCTGATCAGCGCCGGCGTCACCGCGCTGGCGTTCGCCGGCCTGCACGCCTGGCTGGTGGTCAGGCTGTGCCGCGACGAGGTCCGCGCACTGTTCCGCTGAGCGCCTGCGCTACAGTACGCGCATGGACGATTTCGAACGCGTACGCGACTACCTCACCGGTCTGCAGGACCGTATCTGCCAGGCCATCGAATCCGCCGATGGCCGCGCCCGCTTCGTCGAGGACCGCTGGCAGCGCGCCGACCCCGGCACGCATCCCGGCGCGCCCGCCACCGCTGCCAGCCCCTTGCTTGGCGGCGGCGGCCGCACCCGAGTGCTGCGCGACGGCGCGGTGTTCGAACAGGCCGGCATCGGCTTCTCCGACGTTTCCGGCACCCGCCTGCCGCCGTCGGCCTCGGCCCACCGCCCGGAACTGGCAGGCGCCTCGTGGCGCGCCTGCGGCGTATCGCTGGTGTTCCATCCGCTCAACCCCTACCTGCCCACCACCCACGCCAACGTGCGCTACTTCCAGGCCGAACGCGACGGCAAGGCGGTCGCGGCCTGGTTCGGCGGCGGTTTCGACCTGACCCCGTTCTATCCGTTCGACGAGGACGTGCGCCACTGGCACCAGGTCGCGCACGACGTGTGCGCGCCGTTCGGCGCCGGGCGCTACGACGCGCACAAGCGCTGGTGCGACGAGTACTTCTTCCTCAAGCACCGCAACGAGACCCGCGGCGTCGGCGGCCTGTTCTTCGACGACCTGCAGGGCGATTTCGAGGCTGATTTCGCCTACATGCGCGCCGTTGGCGACGGCTTCCTAGACGCCTACCTGCCGATCGTCGCGCGCCGCAAGGACACCCCGTATGGCGAGCGCGAGCGCGAGTTCCAGCTGTACCGGCGCGGCCGCTACGTCGAGTTCAACCTGGTCTACGACCGCGGCACGCTGTTCGGCCTGCAGAGCGGCGGGCGCAGCGAGAGCATCCTGATGAGCCTGCCCCCGCGCGTGCGCTGGGAATATGGCTACCAGCCCGAGGCCGGCAGCGACGAGGCGCGGCTGGCCGCGTACCTGGTTCCGCGCGAATGGCTGTGACCGCGGCACGGCCGGGCGCGTAGCCGGCGGCCGTCAGCCGGGCCCCTGCCCGTCCTGGCGGCGCGCCACGATGGTGATGTGGCCGTTGGTTTCCAGCAGCGCCAGTTCGACCTCCTCGATGCCACCGCATCCCTGCTGGCGCATGGCCGCATCGAAATCGGAAGACGTGATCAGCTCGCGCCGCAGCACCGAGTCCAGCAGGCGGCCATCACGCGCGATCAGTACCGGCTCGCCCTCGACCAGGCGCTCCACGCGCCGGCTGCGGGTGGCGAGCCAGCCCACCGCATAGTTGAGCGTGATCAGCGTCGCGGCCAGCAGCAGGCCACCGGCCAGCGAGGTGTCCTGCCCGAGCAGCGCGTTCTGCACCGCATTGCCCAGCAGCACGATCAGCAGCACGTCGAACGGCGTGATCTGCCCCAGCGCGCGCTTGCCGCTCAGCCGCACCATGCCCAGCACCACGACATAGACCACCACCGCGCGCAGGATGAATTCCCACCACGGCATCGCCAGCGCGAACATGTCCGACATCGGCCTGCACCCCTTCCTGTCCGTCCCGCCATGATGCATGGCCCGCCGCGCCCGCGCACGATGGATGCGCCGGCGCGCGCACAAAAAAAAAGCCCCGCCGACCAGGGGGGGGTCGACGGGGCGGGAGGAGCGGCGATTTGGGGAGGAATCCCCGCTCCGAGATCTGCTCCAGGGGATGGGAGAGATCCGCGACAGGCGTTGCACCTGTCACGGGCTATATGACCACCGCGTACATTGATGGTTCGTGAAGAATGGCTATTTATTTCCGGATGATTAAGGAGTGATTCATCCGCAAAACGCAGGACGCGCGATTGCATACGACACGCACGACGCAACGTTCCAGCAATGGGTGGATTCACTGCAAATCCGTGCTGCCGATCGCAGACCGGATGGCATGCATCAGGAAACGCACTGGCTGCCATTCGACGCGTAAATAGTTTCGATATCGTGAAACCAGGGGCCCGGCAGCCGCAGCCTCGCGTCCGTGGCGCCCGCATCCCGGGCACGCCAGCGCCTGCAGTGCCTCCACCGCGCCGCCACGCGGCGCCGGTGAAGCACGGCGGACGCTGCCTAGTGCGCTTCGTCCCAATTGTCGCCGACGCCGGTATCGACCACCAGCGGCACCCGCAAGCGGGCCGCACCGGCCATGCGCGATTCCACTTCCGCGCGCAGCGTGTCGATGAAATCCGCATCGGCCTCGAACACCAGTTCGTCGTGCACCTGCAGGATCATCTGCGCGCGCGCGCGGTGGCCGGCCAGCCAGTCGTCCACGCTGACCATCGCGCGCTTGATGATGTCCGCGGCGGTGCCCTGCATCGGCGCGTTGATCGCGGCGCGCTCGGCGCCGGCGCGCAGGCCCTGGTTGCGCGCATGGATGTCGTTCAGGTACAGGCGGCGGCCGAACAGGGTTTCCACGTAGCCCTGCTCGCGCGCCTGCACGCGCATGCGCTCCATGAAGTCGCGCACCGCCGGGTAGCGGCTGAAATACAGCGCCACGTAGTCCTGCGCCTGGCCGCGGTCGATGCCCAGGTTCTTGGCCAGGCCGAACGCGCTCATGCCGTACATCAGGCCGAAGTTGATGGCCTTGGCGGCGCGGCGCTCGTTCGCGCTGACGTCCTCCAGCTTGCGGCCGAACACCTCGGCGGCGGTGGCGCGGTGCACGTCCACGCCCTGCTCGAAGGCGCGGATCAGGCCGGGGTCCTCGGACAGGTGCGCCATGATGCGCAGTTCGATCTGCGAATAGTCGCAGGCCATCAGCCTGCGTCCCGGCGGCGCGACGAAGGCCTTGCGGATGCGGCGGCCATCGTCGGTGCGGATCGGAATGTTCTGCAGGTTGGGATCGGACGAGGACAGCCGCCCGGTGGCGGCGCCCGCCTGGTGGTAGCTGGTATGCACGCGGCCGGTGTCGGGATTGACCATCTCCGGCAGCTTGTCGGTATAGGTGCTGCGCAGCTTGGCCAGGCCGCGGTATTCCAGGATCACGCGCGGCAGCTCGTGCTGCTCGGCGATGGCTTCCAGCGCCTCCTCGTTGGTGCTCGGCTGGCCCTTGGGCGTCTTCACCAGCGCCGGCAGGCCCAGCTCGTCGAACAGCACCGCCTGCAGCTGCTTGGGCGAATCCAGGTTGAAACTGCGCCCGGCCAGTGCGGTGGCCTTCTGCTGCGCGGCGAGCATGCGCGCGGACAGGTCGGCGCTCTGCCGCCGCAGCTCGGCGCTGTCGATGCACACGCCGTTGGCCTCGATGCGCGCCAGTACCGGCACCAGCGGCATCTCGATCTCGCGGTACACCTTTTCCAGCGCCGGTTCGGCGGCCAGCTGCGGCGCCAGCGCGCGATGCAGGCGCAGGGTGATGTCCGCATCCTCGGCGGCATAGTGGCCGGCCTCGTCGATGCCGACCTGCGAGAACGAGATCTGCTTGGCGCCCTTGCCGGCGACGTCCTCGAACTTGGTCGTGGTGTAGCCCAGGTAGCGCTGCGCCAGCGAATCCATGTCGTGGCGGGTGGCGGTGGAATTGAGCACGAAGCTCTCCAGCATGGTGTCGTCGGCATAGCCGCGCACCTCCACGCCGTGGCGCCGCAACACGTGCATGTCGTACTTGCCGTGCTGGCCGAGCTTGCGCCTGCCGGCATCCTCGAGCAGCGGCCGCAATGCGTCCAGCACCTGCGCCGACGGCAACTGCGCGGGCGCGCCCGGGTAGTCGTGGCCGACCGGGATATAGGCACCGGTACCCGGCTCGACCGCCAGGCTCACGCCGACCAGCCGCGCGCGCATCGCGTCCAGCGCATCGGTCTCGGTGTCGAAGGCGAATTCGGGCGCCGCCTGCAGGCGCTCGACCCAGGCACGCAGCCGTTCATCGGTGAGCACGGTCTCGTACTCGCCCTTGCCCGCCATCGCCGGGTCGGTCACGGGCGGCGCCGGGCCGTCCCCGCCACGCGCGAAGCCGGCGGCGGTGCCGCGCAGGCTGACCTTGGCCTCGTCGGCCGCGGCCGGCGCCGCGATGCCACCCAGTTCACGCAGCGCCTGGGTGAAGCCGTAGCGGCCGTACAGTTCGCGCAGGCTGTCCACGTGCTGCTCGCGCAGGCGCAGGTCGCGCGGCCCCTGCTCCAGCGCCACGTCGGTGCGGATGGTGACCAGCTCGCGGTTGAGCGGCAGCCGCGGCAGCGCCGCGCGCAGGTTCTCGCCGATCTTGCCCTTCATGGCGGCCGCGGCGGCCATCACGCCGTCCAGGTCGTTGTACTCGGCCAGCCACTTGGCCGCGGTCTTGGGGCCGCATTTGTCCACGCCGGGCACGTTGTCCACGGCGTCGCCCATCAACGCCAGGTAATCCACGATCTGGTCGGCGCGCACGCCGAACTTGTCCATCACCGCGGCATCGGAATCGGTCCGGCTGCCGGTCATGGTATTGACCAGGATCACGCCCGGGCGCACCAGCTGGGCGAAATCCTTGTCGCCGGTGGAGATGGTCACCTCCAGCCCGTCGGCGGCGCCGGCCAGGGCCAGGGTGCCGATCACGTCGTCGGCCTCCACGCCGGGCACGCGCAGGATGTCGATGCCCAGCGCGTGCACGATGTCGCACATCGGCTGCACCTGGGCGCGCAGTTCATCGGGCATCGGCGGGCGGTTGGCCTTGTACTCGGCGTACAGGTCGTCGCGGAAGGTCTTGCCCGGGGCGTCGACCACGAAGGCCACGTAGTCGGGCTTTTCCTTCAGCGTGGCACGCAGCATGTTGACCACGCCGAACAGCGCGCCGGTAGGCTCGCCGGCGGCATTGGACAACGGCGGCAACGCGTGGAACGCGCGGTACAGGTAACTGGACCCGTCGATCAGGACTAATCTGCTCATGCGGCGATTCTACGCGGCCTCCCCCGGCACGACGCGCGCACCGGCCGCAGGCAGGCATAATCGGGGGACACCGATGCGAGGAGCCGCCGTCATGAAACACCTGCTGCTGATTCCCCTGCTTGCCCTGGCCGGTTGCGCCAGCATGGGCCGGGACGCCGATGCGCCGCCGGTGGACGTGACCGGCGCCGATGTCACCCGCCGCAGCCTCGACAACGGCGACACCATCGAGGAATACCGCGTCGGCAGCCAGCTGCGCATGGTCAAGGTCACTCCCGCACGCGGGGCGCCGTTCTACCTTTACGACCGCAATGGCGACGGCCGCATGGACAACGACAAGGACGGCGTGTCGCCGGTCTACTGGAAGCTGTACAGCTGGTGATCGCCTTCGCCGCCGCGGCGGGCATGGCCTGCCGCGGCCGGCACCGGCGGACACGGAAAAGCCCCCTTCGGCAACAATGGCATTGAAGGGGGTACGCTGAAAACGGAAAAGGGCGGCAGCCTCGCCGGTGGGAGGGCGCAGGCGCCCTCCCCCGGATCGATCAGCGCCGGCGCGGCGACCTCAGCGGATCACCAGCACCGGCACCTTGCTGCGCGCCAGCACTTCGGCGGTCTGGCTGCCGAGCAGAACCCGGGTCATGCCGCGGCGGCCGTGCGAGGTCATCACCAGCAGGTCGCTGCCGCAGGCATCGGCGGTCTCGATGATGCCGTCGGCCGCATAGCGGTCGAGCACGTGGTGGCCGATCACCTCGGCCACGCCGGCCGCACGCGCGGCGTCCAGCGACGGCTGCAGGATCTTCTGCGCCGCAGCCTCGCGGTCCTGCTTGTATTCGGGGCTGGCTTCGTAGCCGGCGCTCCAGCCCATGGCGTCGTACATGCCCACGGCCCACGGCTCGGAAACGGTGACGATGTCGACCCTGGCGCCGAGTTGCGCCGCCAGTTCCAGGCCCTTCTGCAGGCCCTTCATGGCCAGTTCGGAACCATCGGTCGCGATCAGGATGCGCTTGTACATGGCGGTGTTCCTTGGCAAGGGTGGCAGGAGAGCATTACACACCCGCGCCCGCCCCGGCGCATTGAGCCTGATCAAACGGCCGGCCGCGGGCGACCGCCGCGCTGCGGCGCCTAGAGCACGTTCAGGTTGGCGTAGGCCATCACCAGCCACTTGCTGCCGGCCTCGGCGAACTCGACCTGCACCCGCGCATGCGCGCCGCTGCCTTCATAGTCGGTGACCACGCCCTCGCCGAACTTGGGGTGGCTGACGCTGGCGCCCAGGCGGATCGCCGGCGCCTCCAGCGCGGCATGGCCGGTCACCCGGCTGCTGCCGAGCGAGGCCGGGCGCGAGACCTGCACCTTGGGCCGCACTTCGTGCAGCAGTTCGCGCGGGATCTCGCGCAGGAAGCGCGACGGCAGGCTGTAGTTGTCCTGGCCGTGGATGCGGCGCGACTCGGCGTAACCCAGCACCAGCTTCTGCCGGGCGCGGGTGATGCCGACGTAGGCCAGCCGGCGCTCTTCTTCCAGCCGGCCGCTTTCCTCCAGCGAGCGCGCGCCCGGGAACAGCCCTTCCTCCAGCCCGGCCAGGAACACCAGCGGGAACTCCAGGCCCTTGGCCGAATGCAGCGTCATCAGCTGCACGCCGTCCTCGCCGGCCTGGGCCTGGCCTTCGCCGGCCTCCAGCGAGGCGTAGGACAGGAAGGCAACCAGCTCGCTCATGTCGGCGGCGCCCTCCTCGTCCTGGTCGCGCTGGACGAAACGCGAGGCCACCGAGACCAGTTCGTCGAGGTTGTCGCTGCGCGATTCGGAGTCGAGCGTGTTGCGGCTCTCCTTGCTCCAGTGTTCGCGCAGCGCCGAGCGCACCAGCACGTGGTCGATGCGCTCGGCCAGGGTCATCTGCGTGGTTTCGCCGCCGATCTGCTGGACCAGGTTGAGGAATCCGGCCAGCGCGTTCCTGGCACGCGCGGCGAGGTCGCCGCCCTGGGTGGCGAGCATCGCCGCCTCCCACAACGACAGCGACTGCGCGCGCGCGACGCGCCGCACTTCGTCCAGGGTGCGCTCGCCGATGCCGCGCGCCGGCGTATTCACCGCGCGCTCGAACGCCGCGTCGTCGTTGCGGTTGGTCAGCAGCCGCAGGTAGGCCAGCGCGTCCTTGATCTCGGCGCGCTCGAAGAAGCGCATGCCGCCGTACACGCGGTACGGCACCTGTTCGGACAGCAGCGCCTCTTCGAAGGCACGCGACTGCGCGTTGCTGCGGTAAAGCACGGCGATGTCGCCGTAGCTGCCGCCGTCGCGCCCCCACTGCCGCGCACGCTCGACCAGGTAGCGCGCCTCGTCCATCTCGTTGTAGGCGGCATACAGGTCGATCGGCTCGCCGTCGCCGCTGTCGGTCCACAGCTGCTTGCCGATGCGGTCCGGGTTGTGCGCGATGACCGCGTTGGCGGCGTTGAGGATGTTGGCGCTGGAGCGGTAGTTCTGCTCCAGGCGGATGGTCTGCGCGCCCGGGAAATCCTTGAGGAAGCGCTGCACGTTCTCGACCTTGGCGCCGCGCCAGCCGTAGATGGCCTGGTCGTCGTCGCCGACCACGAACACGTGGCCCGAGTCGCCGGCCAGCACGCGCACGAAGGCGTACTGGATGGCATTGGTGTCCTGGAACTCGTCGACCAGGATCTCGCCGAAGCGCGCGCGGTAGTGGGCCAGCAGCGCCGGGTTGTCGCGCAGCAGTTCGTGCGCGCGCAGCAGCAGTTCGGCGAAATCCACCAGCCCGGCGCGGTCGCAGCGCGCCTGGTACTCGATGTAGGCCTGGCGCATGGTTTCCAGCCAGGCATCGTGCGGCTCGGGCTGGATGTGCTGCGGGCGCCGGCCTTCGTCCTTCTGCGCGTTGATCCACCACGCGATCTGCTTGGCCGGGAACTTGCCGTCGTCCAGCTCCAGCGCCTGCACCACGCGCTTGACCAGCCGCAGCTGGTCGTCCGAATCCATCACCTGGAACGCTTCGGGCAACCGGGCATCGGCCCAGTGCAGGCGCAGCAGGCGGTGGGCCAGGCCATGGAACGTGCCGATCCACATGCCGCGCGCACCGTTGCGCAGCTGCAGGTCGATGCGCTGGCGCATCTCGCCGGCGGCCTTGTTGGTGAAGGTCACCGCGAAGATGCCGTGGGTCGGCACGCCGTGCACTTCGTTGAGCCAGGCGATGCGGTGGGTGAGCACGCGGGTCTTGCCGGAGCCGGCGCCGGCAAGGATCAGGTAGTGGCCGGGGGCAGCGGAAACGGCCTCGCGCTGGGCCGGGTTCAGCCCATCGAGCAGGTGGGAAACATCCATCGGCGCATTCTACGGGAAAGGCCCCGGCGGCACCGTGCGTTCAGCCCAGCGGCGGCTGCAGCCGGGCGGCCGCCTGCTGCGCCTGCACGCGCAGTTCGGGTATCGCCAGGCTCTCCCACAGGCGGCCGATGCGCAGGCTGCCGAGCACCTGTATGCGCGGCTCGGCCACGCCGTCCGCATCGAGCAGGCTGCCGTCCGGCGCGCTGTCGATGCCGATGCCGTGCGGCCCGGGGCGGGCGACGCCACTGCCCAGCATCTGCTGCAGCAGCGGATTGCGCATGGCCTGCGCGCGCATCTCCACGCCGGTGGCGTTGATCACGCAGTGCGCATCGATCTGGAACGGCTGCCGCCGCCGGTCGAGCGCGCCCAGGCGCACGCAGGCGCCTTCGGCGATGGCGGTTTCCAGGCGGCCGCGGTGCAGGTGCAGGCGGCCCTGCCGCTGCAGTTCCAGCAACTGCGCATGCACCGGCACGGCGATGCGGTGCCGGTGCACGTCCCAGTAGCGCACCACGTGGCGCAGGAAGCGGCGCTGGTCGTCCAGCGACAGCGATTGCCACAACGCCTGGCCCAGCGGCCGGATGCGTTCCATCACGTTCTGCCACGGGATGCCGCGCCGCGCGGCCTCGGCCGCATGCCGGCGCAGCGCGCGCACGCGCTGGCGCAGGCCCATGGCCAGCAACGGCTCGGGATCGTAGTCGGCGGCCGGGCCCTGCGCATGCGGCAGCGGCAGCAGCGCATGGCGCGAAAGCACGTGCACCTGCCCGCGATGCCCGCAGGCGGCAAGCGACGCCACGCTGTCGGCCATGCTCAGCCCGGAGCCGACGATGGCCACGTCGGCGCTGGCGGCGACGTCCTGCAGCGCGTCGTAATCCCAGGCCTCGATGCGCCTGCCGGGCGGCACCGCGCTGGCGCCGCGGGCCGGCAGCGGGCGCAGCGCGTTGCCGGTACACAGCGCCACCGATCCGGCCAGCAGCGCCGGGCCCGCATCCAGCTGCAGCACAATGCCGGCGGCGTGGCGTTCCAGCGCCTGGACCCGCGCCGCGCGCACGTCCAGCAACGCCGGGCTGGCGTCCACTGCCTGCTGCAGGCGCTGCCGCAGGTACGCCGCGTAGTGGTGGCGGGCGACGAAGGCACGCGCCAGCACCTCGCGCTCGACCCCGGGGAACGCGTCCTGCGCGAGCAGGTAATCGAGGAAGTCGTCGGGACGGTCGGGGAAGCCACTCATCCGCCCGGCCGGCACGTTGAGCAGGTGCGCGGGGTGGCGCGTGGCGTAGGCCACGCCGCGGCCGAGCGGCAGCTGCGGCTCGACGATCACCACGCGCAGCGCGCGGGTGGCGCCGCGCAGCACGCCGATCGCCACGAGCACGCCGGCGGCACCGCCGCCGATGATCGCGATGTCGCAGGCCTGCGTCTGGTCGGAAACTGTCATGCGCCGATTGTAGGCGATGCCGCCACCACTGCCTGATGCCGCCGGCGCATGTGCTGATGGTGGTGCCGATGGCCTGCCGACAGCCTGCCCATGGCCCTGAAACACGGAACCCGCCTTGCGGCGGGTCCGGTGTGGAACGGTGATCCAGGCAATCCTTGCGGATTACTTGATCTTGCCTTCCTTGTACATCACGTGCTTGCGGACCACCGGGTCGTACTTCAGGAATTCCATCTTCCCCGGGGTGTTCTTCTTGTTCTTGTCGGTCGTGTAGAAGTGGCCAGTGCCGGCCGAGGAAATCATACGGACCTTATCGCGCTTACCTGCCATGATGGTTTACTCCTCAGACCTTTTCGCCGCGCGCACGCAGCTCAGCCAGAACGGAATCGATGCCGTTCTTGTCGATGGTGCGCAGTGCATGCGCGGAAACACGAAGCTTGACCCAGCGGTTCTCGCTGGCGACCCAGAAACGACGCTCGTGCAGGTTCGGCTGGAAACGACGACGGGTCTTGTTGTTGGCATGCGAGACGTTGTTACCCGTCTGCACCTTCTTGCCGGAAACTTGGCAAACTCGGGACATTGCGCACCTCGGTAATGTCGGTTGTCTCTTCCTTGGCCAGGAAGAGGGCGGCCCCGGCGGTTGCCCGCCACGTGTCATGGGAATCAAAGGGTTACGCTGACGAGGGTGGGCGGATGACACGTTCCCGACCACCGATCCGGAGGTTTCCGGACACAGCGAGCCGGCAATTATGCCGGGCCAGGGCCTCGAGTGCAAACCGCCGGCCGCGGCCGGCCCTAGCGGGGCGCGAAATCCAGGCTCCGGCGCCAGCGCAGCGGCGTGCCGGCCCGGCCCGGGTCCGGCGGAAACAGGCTCAGGTAGCCGGCGGCGATGGCGCGGTCGCGCAGGCGTTCACCCACGCCTTCGGCCACTTCGACCTCCACATGGGTGACCTTGCCCTGCGGATCGACGTCCATCGCCCAGACCAGCCGGCCCGCCCATTGTTCCGGGGCGATCGAGGCATCGTAGTTCGGGCGCCCGGCAACATAGGGAACGTCGCGCTGCTGGAACAATGGCGCGTCCTCCAACCGTGGATCGACGCGGATCGTCGCCGTGTTGCTGCCACCGTCGCCGAGGACCACATGCGCGGTCCAGTCTCCCGGCCGGCCGCCGCTGCCCAGGTCGGCCCGATAGCACCGCTTGGCGCCACGGTAGTCGTCATGACGCTGCAGGGACACCGGCGTGCCGTCGGCATCGCGCAGCTCCAGCTGCAGGCCGCCGACATCGCCGGTCGCGGCAGTGGCGGCCACACAGATCTGGTGCTCCTGATCGCCGGTCATGACGAACTGCCGGGTCTGCTGGCGGGCAAGCGCGTCAGCCGGGGCCTGGACCACAGGAGCTCGATGTAGATGCCACTGTCCTGCGCGGCGGCCGCGCCGCACAGCGACAACAGGATGGGCACGGCAAGATGGCGCGCTCGCATGGGTCCGCTCCCTGGAGGTACCGCCGGACTCTAGCCAGCCCGGCAGGTGCAGATCAAATCAGGACGCGCGCGCCTGCGCGCCACGCAGTTCACGCCAGGCCGTGCGCGCCACCTTCCAGGCCGAGCGCAGGAACAGCAGCAGCAAGGCCACCGCGATCAGCAGGTCCGGCCAGCCGGCACCGAACGCCCACACCGCCAGCGCGGCCAGGATCACCGCGCCGCCTTCGTAGACGTCGTTCAACGAGCACGCCCAGGCCGATGCCAGGTTGATGTCGCCCTGGCGGTAGGGCCACAACAGGCGCAGGCACAGCAGGTTGGCGGCGAGGTTCAGCAGCGCGGCGATGCCCATGCTCTCGAACAACGGCAGCTGCGGATGGGCCAGCTTCCAGCCGATGCCCACGGCCACCGCGATGGCCGCGCACAGGATGAAGGCCGCCTTGAGCAGGGCAACCCTCGCCTTGGCGGCGAGGCCGGCACCGACCACCGCCAGGCTCAGCGCGTAGGTCAGCGCGTCGCCCAGGTTGTCCAGGCTGCCAGACAGCAGCGAAGCCGAACCGCTGTGCCAGGCCGCGGCCATCATCATCACGAAGGTCAGCAGGTTGATCGCCAGCACCCACACCAGCACACGCCGCTG
Organism: Stenotrophomonas acidaminiphila; assembly: GCF_014109845.1. Lineage (NCBI taxonomy): Bacteria > Pseudomonadati > Pseudomonadota > Gammaproteobacteria > Lysobacterales > Lysobacteraceae > Stenotrophomonas > Stenotrophomonas acidaminiphila. The sequence continues at coordinate 589,122 of NZ_CP043567.1, forward strand.
GCGGGCCTGCATGCGCCCGACCTCCAGGGTTCGGCCACAGCCGCAACAATCGCTCATTCCGCTTCCAGACCCGATGCCCGGGCCCATTTTCCCACCGGCGGGCACCGATTGCAGCGCACCCCGCAGCGCAGCGTCCCCGGCCCACGCCGAAGGCGTGGACCGGGGCCGGATTCACGACTCGCGGCGATGCAGCCAGCGGTACAGCACCGGCAGCACCAGCAGCGTCAACAGGGTCGAGGACACGATGCCGCCGATCACCACCGTGGCCAGCGGCCGCTGCACTTCCGAACCGGCGCCGACGTTGAAGGCCATCGGCACGAAGCCCAGCGACGCCACCAGCGCGGTCATCAGCACCGGCCGCAGGCGGCCCAGCGCGCCTTCGCGCACCGCCTCCAGCAGTGGCCGCCCCTGCTCGCGCAGGCTGCGCACGAAGCTGATCATCACCAGTCCGTTGAGCACCGCCACGCCGGACAGCGCGATGAAGCCCACGCCCGCGGAGATCGACAACGGGATGCCGCGCAGGGCCAGTGCCAGCACGCCGCCGGTCAGCGCCAGCGGCACCCCGCTGAACACGATGGCCGCATCCCTGCCCGAGCCGAACGCCCAGAACAGCATCGCGAAGATCAGGGTCAGCGTCACCGGCACCACCACCGCCAGCCGCTGGCTGGCCGAGATCATCTGCTCGAAGCTGCCGCCGTAGTCGATCCAGTAGCCGGCCGGCAGCTGTACGCGGGTGTTGATGGCCTGCTGCAGTTCGCTGACGAAGCTGCCCAGGTCGCGGTCGCGCACGTTGGCGGTGACCACGATGCGACGCTTGCCGTTGTAGCGGTTGATCTGGTTGGGACCTTCGCTGGCTTCGATGCTCGCCAGTTCGCGCAGCGGCACCGTGCGCGGGTTGCCGGTGAACACGCCGGCGGCACCGCCGCGGCTCAGTTCATCGGCATTGCCGCTGGCCAGCGCGGTTTCCAGCGACACCGGCAGGTCCGCCAGGGCCGCTGGATCCTGCCGCAGTTCCTCCGGCAGGCGCACCACGATGTTGAAGCGGCGGTCCCCCTCGAACAACTGCCCGGCCACCTGCCCGCCCACCGCGGTGGCCACCGTGGACTGCACCTGGCCCGGGTTCAGGCCATAGCCGGCGAGTTTCTGCCGGTCCGGGGTAACGGTGAGCAGCGGCAGGCCGCTGGTCTGCTCCAGCCGCACGTCGGCGGCACCGGCCACGCCCGCGGCCACCTTCTCGATGCGGCGCCCGACCTCCGTCAGCGTGTCCAGGTCGTCGCCGTAGAGCATCACCGCCACGTCGGCGCGCACGCCGGAGATCAGTTCGTTCATGCGCATCTGGATGGGCTGGGTGAACTCGTAGTTGTTGCCCGGCATTTCCTCCACCGCCCGCTCCAGCTCGGCCACCAGGTCGGCGCGCGGCTTGCGCGGATCCGGCCACTGGCTGCGCGGCTTCATCATGATGAAGGTGTCGGCCACCGATGGCGGCATCGGGTCCGACGCGACTTCCGCCGTGCCGACCCGGGAGAACACCTTGGTCACCTCCGGGAACTGCAGCAGGCGCAGCTCGATCTGCCGCTGCATCTGCAGCGACTGGGTCAGGCTGGTGCCGGGGATGCGCATGGCCTGCATCGCCACGTCGCCTTCGTCGAGGTTGGGCACGAACTCGCTGCCCAGCCTGGTTGCCAGCAGGCCGCAGCCGATCACCAGGGCCAGCGCGCCGGCCACCATCCAGCTGCCGCGGCGCATGGCCAGGTCGAGCAGCGGCTGGTAGCGCCGGCGCAGCCACGCCATCAGCCGGTTCTCCTTCTCCTGCACGCGGCCACCCAGGAACAGCGCGATCGCCGCCGGCACGAAGGTCAGGCACAACAGCATCGCCCCGCTCAGCGCCAGCACCACGGTGATCGCCATCGGGTGGAACATTTTCCCTTCCACCCCGGTGAGGGCGAAGATCGGCAGGTACACGGCGGTGATGATGCCCAGGCCGAACAGGCTGGGACGGATCACCTCGGCGGTGGCGGCCGCGGTCTCGGCGAAACGCTCGGCGTGCGTCATCGCCCGGCCCAGCGCATGCGTGCGCTCGCCGAAGCGGCGCAGGCAGTTCTCGATGATGATCACCGCGCCGTCCACGATCAGGCCGAAGTCCAGCGCGCCCAGGCTCATCAGGTTGGCCGACACGCCGCCGCGCGCCATGCCGGTGAGGGTGAACAGCATCGCCAGCGGGATCACCGCGGCGGTGATCAGCGCCGCGCGGAAGTTGCCCAGCAGCAGGAACAGCACCACGATCACCAGCAGCGCGCCCTCCAGCAGATTGCGGGCCACGGTCTCGACGGTGCGCTCCACCAGCGCGGTACGGTCATAGCTGGCGGTGACGGTGACGCCTTCGGGCAGGCTGCGCTGCGCCTGTTCCAGCCGTGCCGCTGCGGCCTGGGACACGTCACGGCTGTTGGCGCCGATCAGCATCACCACCGTGCCCATCACCACTTCATGGCCGTTCTGGGTGGCCGCGCCGCTGCGCAGCTCCGGGCCTTCGGCAACGTTGGCCACGTCGTGCACGTGGATCGGCACGCCCTCGCGGCGGTCCAGCACGATGTTGCCGATCTGCTCCAGGTCGGCGACCTGGCCGGGGATGCGCACCAGGAACTGCTGGCCGTTGCGCTCGATGTAGCCGGCGCCCACGTTCTGGTTGTTGGCCTCGACCGCGGCAGCGACGTCCTCCAGGGTGAAGCCCAGCGCGCGCAGCTTGGCCGGGTCCGGGGTGATGTGCACCTGGCGCTGGAACCCGCCGATGGTATTGACCTCGGTAACGCCGGGGACGTTGCGCAGCTGCGGCCGGATCACCCAGTCCTGCAGGGTGCGCAGGTCGGTGGCGGTGTAGGGGGTGCCATCGGGCTTGCGCGCCTCGGGGTCGGCGTCGATGGTGTACATGAAGATCTCGCCCAGGCCGGTGGCGATCGGCCCGAGTTGCGGGTCGAGGCCGTCCGGTATCTGCGAGCGCGCCTGCTGCAGGCGTTCGGCCACCTGCTGGCGGGCGAAGTAGATGTCGGTGCCGTCCTCGAACACCACCGTCACCTGCGACAGCCCGTAGCGCGACAGCGAGCGCATGTAGTCCATCTTCGGCAGCCCGGCCAGCACCATCTCCACCGGGAAGGTGATGCGCTGTTCGGTCTCCAGCGGCGAGTAGCCGGGCGCGGCGGTATTGACCTGCACCTGCACGTTGGTGATGTCGGGGGTGGCGTCGATCGGCAGGCGGGTGAAGCTCCAGGCGCCAATCAGCACCAGCGCACCGGTCAGCAGCAGCATCAGCCAGCGATGGGCGATGGCGGCCGCGACGATGCGTTCGAGCAGGCCGGCGCGCGGCGTGGCATCAGTGTTCATGGCCTGCCCCCGCCTTGCCGATGTCGGCCTTCACCGTGTAGCTCTGCTCCACGACCACGTCCTCGCCGGCCTGCAGGCCGGCGCTGACCGCCACCTGGCGGGCGTCGCGCGCGCCGAGCGTGACCGGCCGCGCCTGGTAGGTATCGCCCTTGCGCACGAACACCACGTCGCGCCCGTCCATGGTCTGCAGCGCGGTCAACGGCACCACGATGGCCGCCGGCGCGCTCGCCACCACGATGCGCGCACGCACCGCCGCGCCCGGCCGCCACAGGCCGTCGCTGTTGTCCACGGTGGCGCGCGCCACCGTGCTCTGGCTGGCGGTGGCGGTGCCCGGCAGCACCCGCTCCAGGCGGGTGGTCTGGCTGGCGCCGTCGGCCATGCGGGTGACGGTCACCGGCACGCCGGCGGTGATGTGCTGGGTATCGGCACCGAAGATGTGCAGGTCCACCCACAGCTGCGACAGATCGCCGATCTCGAACAGCGGCTGGCCTTCGGCGGCGATGCCGCCTACCCGCGCCTGGCGCGACAGCACCACGCCGGAGATCGGTGCACTGACGCCGTAGGTGGTCAGGCTCAGGTTGCTGTCGATGCTGGCCAGCGGCTGGCCGGCACGCACGCGGTCGCCGACGTTGGCCAGCAGCGCGCGGATCGGGCCGGGGAAACGCGCGGTGACCTGCGCGGTACGGCCGTCGATCGGCGTCAGCAGGCCCTGTACCTCGTGCTCGTCGACGATGGTGCCGGCGCCGGCGACGGCACTGACGATGCCGGCCGCCTTGGCGCGCTCGGCGGGAATGGTGGTCTGCTCGGGGCCGCCATCCGCGTCGGCGTGGCCGTCGTCATCGGCATGCCCGGGTTCTTCCTGCGCGGCAGCGTCCGCTGCCTCGGCGGGAGCGGCGGGCTTGTCGCCGCAGCCGGCAAGCGCGGCGGCCAGTACGGCCAGCGCGGCCAGGCGGAACAGGGGGGAGAGATGCGGGGAAGCCTTCATGGCGTGTTTCCTTCGGAAGCGGTGGTGACCAGGGGCTGCCCGGTCAGGCGCTGGATTTCGATCAGGGCGGTCTGCGCGGCGAGCGCGGCATCGAGCTGGCGCTGGCGCGCCTCGATGCGCATGGCCTGCAGCTGGCCCCACTCCATGTAGCTGATGGCGCCGGCGCGCCAGGCGGTCTCGGCGGCCTTCTCGGCGCGTTGCAGCTGCGGCAGCACGTCGCTGTCCATGCGCGCCACTTCCAGTCGCGCGGTGCCGTAACGGCCGTGGGCCTCGGCCAGCGTCGAGTACAGCTGCAGCGCGCGTGATTCGCGCTGCACCGCGCTCATCGCCAGCTCGGTCTCGGCGGCACGGATCTCAGGCCCGGCGCGGCGGGCGGTGCCCAGCGGCATGCTGAAGCCACCGACCAGTCCGTTGTCGCCGCTGGCGCGGCTGTTGCGCACGCCCAGTTGCCAGGACAGGTTGCCGCGCAGTTCGCTGCGCGCCAGCTGCAGCTGTGCCTCGCGCACGCGCGCCTCACCGGCGATGACCGCCAGTTCCGGCGTATCGGACAGCAGCGTCGCCAGCTGCTGGAAATCCTCCAGCGCCGGCAATTGCAGCGGCTCGCCGCTGACCTCGGTGAAGTCGGCTTCGCGCGCGTTCCACAACGCCGCCAGGGCCATGCGCGCGGCGCGCTCGGCCTGCTCGGCGCGGTCGCGGTCGAGTTCGGCCTGGGCCAATGCCGCCTGCGCGGTCATCAGCGTCGATGCGGGCGACGCACCCGCCAGCATGCGCACCCGCGCGGCGGCAACCGCACGGCGGCGCTGCTCGATGTCGTCCATCGCGATCCGGCGCTGGCCACGCGCGGCGGTGACGGCCAGGTAGCGGCGCGCCACCTCGGCCATCAGGTCCAGGCGGGTGATCTCGCGCTGCGGCGCGATCGCGTCGATGTTGGCCTGGGCCAGCGCGCGGCGGGCATCGAGCTTGCCACCGCGCTCGAGCACGCCGGCCAGCGAAACGGTGACTTCGCTGGCATCGAAGCCGCGGTTGGCGCCGGTGCCCAGGGCGTTTTCGACATCGACGCCGAACACCAGCGGTGGCTTGAAACCGGCGCCCTCGTAGCGGGCCTCGGCGGCGGCACGCTGCAGGACGGGCAGGCGCAGGTCGGGATGGGTGCGGGCGACGCGGCTGACCGCCTCGTCCAGGGTCAAAGGTACAGGCGGCGACGACACCTGCGCGAAGGCGCACGGTGCGATCGCCAGGGCCGCAAGCGCGGCCAGGCGTTTCCACATGGGGAATCTCCGGATTTCGGCAAAGGATCGGGACGTCCGCGCGGCGGACGCGGCATCAGGCCGTAATCGGAGGACGCAGCAGGCTTTCCAGTGGCGCCGGGCGCCAGCGGGTGTCGTGCGGGGTGGTGGCGGTGGCGGCCGGCGGCATCGCCAGGTCCCAGGTCACGGCGGCGAACGGCAGCACGCCGCCGTGGCCGTGGCAGTGGCCGCAATGCACCAGCGCGTGCAGCAGGCGGGCGCCACCGTCGGATTCGTCGTGGCCGGTGTCCGCTTCCAGTACCGGGTCGTGCGCGGCGGCCGGGTGATCGGCGTGGGTCATCGCATGCAGCTCGCCCAGCGCCGAGGCCAGTGCGCCGCCGGCGGTGCCAAACGCGATCACCGCCAGCACCAGCAGGCGGAGCAGCAGCGACGGCGGACGGCGGCGCAGGAACGCGATCATGCGCGGCAGGGTAGCCGCGACATGCCGCGTTACACAATCTCGTCGCGCCGGCGCGTCCGCCTGGCAGGCCGGGTCAGGCCTTCTTGCGCTCTTCGATATAGGCCTTGATCTGCCGCTCCAGCACCGGCAGCGGCACCGACCCCTGCCTGAGGATGGCGTCGTGGAAGGACTTGACGTCGAACTTGTCGCCCAGCTCCTTCTCGGCCTGCGCGCGCAGCTTGACGATGGTGATCTCGCCCAGCTTGTAGCTCAGCGCCTGCGCCGGCCAGGAAATGTAGCGGTCGACCTCGGTGGTCACCTCGTGCTCGCTCAGCGCGGTGTGGTCGCGCAGGTAGGCGATGGCGCGTTCGCGGTTCCAGCCGTAGTGGTGCACGCCGGTGTCGATGACCAGGCGGCAGGCGCGCCACATCTCGTAGGTCAGCCGCCCGAAATCCTCGTACGGGGTTTCGTAGATGCCCATCTCGATGCCGAGCTTCTCGCTGTACAGGCCCCAGCCCTCGCCGTAGGCGGAGATGTAGGCGCCGCGGCGGAAGTCCGGCTGCTCGCCCTGCTCGGCGGCCAGCGCGCCCTGCAGCGCATGGCCCGGGTCGGATTCATGCAGGGTCAGCGCCGGCAGGTTGTACAGCGGGCGCGCCGGCAGGTTGTAGGTGTTGACCCAGTAGGTGCCCATGCCGCCGCGGCCGGCGGTCCAGAACGGGGCGATGTCCGGCGGCACCGGCACGATGGTGAAGCGCGCCCGCGGCAGGGTCATGAACTTGCCGATCACGCCGTCGACGCGCTTGGAGATCCAGGCCGCGCGCCACAACAGCTCTTCCGGGGTCTTCGCGTAGAACTGCGGGTCGGTGCGCAGGAACTCGAGGAAGTCGGCGAAGCGGGTCTGCTCGCTGCTGCCCTTGAACCCCACCTTGTCGATGATCGCGTTCATCTCCTGCTGGATGCGGTTGACCTCGCTCAGGCCCAGCGCGTGGATCTGCTGCGGGCTCATGTCCAGGGTGGTGTACTCGCGGATCTGCTGGCGGTAGAACGCCTTGCCGCCGGGCATCTTTTCCGCGGCCAGGGTGGTGCGCGCCTGCGGCACGTATTCCTCGCGGAAGAACGCCAGCAGCTTGCCGAACGCCGGGATCACGCTGCCGCCGATCGCCTGCCGCGCCTCCTCGCGCAGCTTCTGCTGCTCATCGGCCGGAATGCTGGCCGGCAGCTTCCGGAACGGCGCATACAGCGGCGATTCGCCTGGGTCCTTCAGCTCGGCCACGGTCGAGATCGAGACATCGCGGCCGTCGAGCACCGCGCGCGGCACGCTGAAGCCGCGCTCCAGGCCGGCACGCATGTTGGCGGTCTGCTGGTCGAAGTAGCGCGGCACGTCGTTCAGCCGCGCGATGTAATTGCGGTAGTCCTGCGCGGTCTTCATCTCGCGCCGGGCCATGAAGCCCAGGTTCGACCAGAACGAGGAATCCGAATTGAACGGCATCTCGTAGGCGCGCAGGCGCACCGCGTCGGCCAGGCTCTCCACCTGGTACTTGTAGATGGCGTAGTTGACCTGGTTCTCGGCCGAGAGCGTGGCCGGGTCGATGGTCTTGAGCTGCTGCAGCACCTCGTCCCATACCTTCAGGCGCGCGGCCTGCGCCTCCGGGCCGACGTCCGGCAGGCGGGTGGCGTTGGCCGGGGCGTCCTCGTCCTCGCTGGCCTCGCCGCCACCGGCCTGGCGCCAGGCCCATTCCTTCGCGTAGATCGCCTTGAACTGCGCATCGGCATCCTGCACGGCCAGCGCCGCAGGGGCGGAGGTCCTGGCGGGTGCGGCGTGGACGACGGCGCCCGGCAGGGCAAGGGCGAGCAGCAGGGCAACGGACAGGGAGGTTTTCACGAACGGCGGACTCTTCGGGAAACAGACCCCGATCATGTCACCGGCGGCCCGGCCGTGCATGGTTCGAAAGTCCTGCCCGCAGGCACCGGCGCGGGCCGGGACGCGGGCGGGAAAGGCGCTGCCGCGCGTCGCCGGTGTTGCCGGCGGCTCAGTGCCCGGCCTTGTCCCGCTTCCAGCCGCGGTGGCGGATGTCCAGGTACAGGCTGTAGAGCGCGGTGAAGGTGGGGAACAGGTTGCCGAGGATGCCCACCGCGTCGTTCTTGCCGAACACGAAGTAGCTCAGCGTCATCAGGCTGCCGAGGATGCTCATGTACCAGAACAGGCGCGGGATCACCGGCTTGCCCTGGCGCTTGCTGGCGATGAACTGCACCAGCCAGCGGCCGCCGAACATCAAGGTGCCGGTCAGGCCGATCAGCTTCCACGGCGACATGTGCACGCCGGTCCACTCCAGCCACGGCAGCGGCTGGCTCATGAAGTCCATGTTCAGACCTCCTCGACCGCGGTGCGCCTGCTGCGCACGATCAGCCAGGCCACGCCGCGCAGGTCGCGGATGCCGACCAGGGCACGGCCGAGATTGTTGTACTTGGACACCCCGGCAGTGCGGTGGCGGTGGTTGACCGGCACGCTCACCGTCTGCCAGCCGGCGCGCTGCATCAGCGCCGGCAGGTAGCGGTGCATGTGGTCGAAATACGGCAGGTCGAGGAACGCCGCGCGCTCGAACAGCTTGATCCCGCAGCCGGTGTCGGGCGTGTCGTCGCGCAGCATGCGCGCGCGGATGCGGTTGGCCCAGCGGCTGGCCCAGCGCTTGGACCCGGAATCCTGGCGGTTGACCCGCCAGCCGGCGAACAGCTTCACCCCGGGCGCGGCGGCGTCGCGCGCGGCCAGCAGTTTCGGGATGTCGGCCGGGTCGTTCTGGCCGTCGCCGTCGAGGGTGGCGATCCACGGCCCGCGCGCGGCCTTGACCCCGGTGCGCACGGCGGTGCTCTGCCCGCTCTGGCTGACATGGTGCAGCACGCGCAGCTCGGGGTTGGCGGCCTTGAGCGAGCGCAGTACCTGCAGGGTGTCGTCCCTGGAGTCGTCATCGACGTAGACGATCTCGAAATCCACCCGGCCGCGCAGCGCGGCGGTGATCTCGCCGACCAGGGGCGCGACGTTGTCGCGTTCGTTGAAGACGGGGACGACCACCGAAAGTGCGGGTTGGCTCATCGCGGGATCCGTTCGTGCAGTAGGAAAAAAGACCGCGCATTTTCCGGTACGCGGCTGGATGGAAGATCGGTCAGGCGGCGGCGCCGAAATAATCGCGGCACCAGGCCACCACCGGCGGCAGCCCGGCCTCGATCGGCGTGACCGGCTCGAAGCCGAAGGCAGCGCGCGCGCGCGCGGTGTCGGCCATGGTCTCCACCATGTCGCCCGGCTGCATCGGCCTGTAGACCTTCTGCGCGGGGCGGCCGGCGGCCGTGGCGATCACCTCGATGAAGCGCTCCAGCTCCACCGGGGTGTGGTTGCCGAGGTTGAACACCCGATGCGGCACGGGCGCCTCCGAAGGGTGGTCGAGTGCGCCGAGGATACCGGCGACGATGTCGGAAACATGCGTGAAGTCGCGGCGCATGCGGCCTTCGTTGAACACCTCGATCGGCCGCCCGGCCAGCACCGCGCGCGAGAACAGCAGCGGCGCCATGTCCGGCCGGCCCCACGGGCCGTACACGGTGAAGAAGCGCAGGCCGGTGGCGCGCAGGCCGTACAACTGCGCATAGGTATGCGCCATCAGCTCGTTGGCGGCCTTGGTCGCCGCGTACAGCGAGCGCGGCTGGTCCACGCGCTGGTCCTCGGAGAACGGCGGCGTGGCCGAATCGCCGTAGACCGAGCTGCTGGACGCATAGACCAGGTGCTGCACGCCGCGGTGGCGGCACAGCTCCAGCATGTTGACGAAGCCGACCAGGTTGCTGTCGACGTAGGCGTGCGGGTTCTGCAGCGAGTAGCGCACCCCGGCCTGCGCCGCCAGGTGGACCACCCGCGACGGGCGGATCTCGTCGAACAGCGCGGCCAGGCCGTCGCGGTCGGTCAGGTCCAGCGTGCGGATGTCGACCTGCGGGCACAGCGCGGCGACGCGGTCGCGCTTGAGCTGCGGGTCGTAGTAGTCGTTGTAGTTGTCCAGGCCGACCACACGCTCGCCGCGCGTGGCCAGTGCCTGGCAGGTGTAGGCGCCGATGAAGCCGGCGGCGCCGGTGACGAGAACGGTCATCTGTCGGATCCGGAAAAGTACGGGGTCAAGCGCCTCTCCACGGGGAAGAGGCATCGGGGCCGGCACCACGGCGGGCGCCGGCATGCCCGGCATGCATCGAGGCGGCCGCCACTGCACGCCCGGCCATGCCGGGCGGCGTTGCCGGCAGCGGCCATTGTCGCCGCCGCGCCTGCCGGCGTGGACGGGGACGCCGGCTCACAGCGTCAACGGGTCCCGCGCCAGCGCGGCCTTGCGCTCCCGGCTGAAGGCCCACCAGGGCTGCGGATCGCCGCCTTCCATGAAGCGCACGACCGACAGGAACACGTCGATCACGCAGGGGTCGTGCACCACGCCGGTCTTCAGGCACAGCTGCGCGTACATGTCGTAGGGATCACGCCCGCGCAGGTGCGCGGGAACCCGGATCCCGATCAGACGGAGATCCTTTTCACAGGCCGGCCCGACATTCGGCAGGTCGGTCAGACGCAACAGGTGATTGCGGTCGACCTTGGTGGGGTTCATTGCCTTGCATGCACCTCGGGGGTGGGACGGGACGTCAGCCGTGCTGACGGGTACGCAGCCTTTCCAGCACGCCGTCGAGCGTGTCCAGGTCGGTGTAGTGGATGACCAGCTTGCCCTTGCCGCCGCGGCCGTGGTTGATGGCGACCTTGGTGCCCAGCGATTCGGACAGCTCGGTCTCCAGCGAGGCGATGTCGGCCTGCGGCGCGCTCGGCGCCGGCTTGGCCTTGCGCGCGCCCGGCACCTTGCCGGCGGCGAACTGCTGGGCGCGGTGTTCGACCTCGCGCACCGACCAGCCTTCGTCGGCGGCGTCCTGCGCCAGCTTGGTCGCCAGCTCCGGCGCCAGCGTCAGCAGCGCGCGGGCATGGCCCATTTCCAGGCGGCGGCTTTCCAGCAGCACGCGCACGCCGGCGGGCAGGTCGATCAGGCGCAGCAGGTTGGATACCGAGGCGCGCGAGCGGCCCACCGCCTGCGCGGCTTCGGCGTGGGTCAGCGAGAACTCGGAGATCAGCCGCTGCAGCGCCTCGGCCTCCTCCAGCGGGTTGAGGTCCTCGCGCTGGATGTTCTCGATCAGCGCCATGGCGATGACGGTGCGGTCTTCCAGCTCGCGCACCACCACCGGCACTTCGTCCAGCCCGGCCAGGCGCGAGGCGCGCCAGCGGCGTTCGCCGGCGACGATCTCGTACCTGCCGCCCTCGACCTGGCGCACCAGGATCGGCTGGATCACGCCCTGGGCCTTGATCGACTCGGACAGCTCGGACAGCTTGGCCTCGTCCATTTCGCGGCGCGGCTGGTACTTGCCCGGCTGCAGCAGGTCGATCTGCAGCTTGCGCAGCACCTCGCCCGGCTGCGGTTCGGCCACCGCCGCCACCGATACCGGCGTCACCGCGCCCTTGGGGCCCAGCAGCGCGTCAAGGCCACGGCCCAGGCCGCGTTTCTTTGCAGCACTCATCAGACAGCCTCCATGGCCCTGGCGGCCCTGTTGCGTTCATCGGTGCGGCGGATGAGCTCGCCCGCCAGACCGAGGTAGGCCACGCCGCCGCGCGAGGTGCGGTCGTAGCCGACGATGCTCTGGCCATGGCTCGGCGCCTCGGCCAGGCGCACGTTGCGCGGCACGATGGTGCGGAACACGCGGTCGCCGAAATGCTCGGTCAGCTCGGCCGATACCGCGTTGGCCAGGTTGTTGCGCACGTCGAACATGGTGCGCAGCACACCTTCGATCTCCAGCGCCGGGTTGAGGTTGGCGCGCAGCGCCTCGATGGTCTCCACCAGCGCGCTCAGGCCTTCCAGCGCGTAGTACTCGCACTGCATCGGCACCAGCACCGAGTCGGCGGCGGCCAGCGCGTTGAGGGTCAGCAGCGACAGTGCCGGTGGGCAGTCGATCAGGATGAAGTCGTATTCGCCGCGGATCGGCGCCAGCGCGCGCTTGAGGCGCTGCTCGCGGCCTTCCTGCTCCATCAGCTGGATCTCGGCCGCGGTCAGGTCGATGTTGCCCGGCAGCAGGTCGTAGCCCTCCGGCGCCTTCACCCGGATGTCGGCCGCGGCGCTCTCGCCCAGCAGCAGGTCGCAGGTCGATGCCGCGACTTCGCGCTTGTCCACGCCGCTGCCCATGGTCGCGTTGCCCTGCGAATCCAGGTCGACCAGCAGCACGCGCCGGGGCGCTGCGGCAAGGGCGGCGGCCAGGTTCACGGCGGTGGTGGTCTTGCCGACGCCGCCTTTCTGGTTGGCGATGGCGATGATGCGAGCCATGCGGATGGGCCTCATGGGCTGGAAGGTTGGGACTGGCCATTATGCGGGCTGGGGACCGGATCGGGGAAATCCCGGCCTTGCCGCATGTGGCCGTGCGCCTCCCGCCCCGGACGGGGCGGCCCGCAGCGCGCACGGCGGCGCCGGCCGGACGCCGAGCGGGGTGTCTCGCCAGCCGCGACGGCCTCATTGGCCGGCAGGGAGCGGGCCCTAGCTGCGGCTGCACACCACCAGGTGGCGCTCGCCGACCAGCCCCGGCACCTGCAGCGGGCGCACGTCGAGCACGTGCCAGTCGGCCGGCAGCGCGGCGATTTCCTCGTGCGGGTATACGCCCTTCATCGCCAGCAGGTGGCCGCCGGGGCGCAGCAGGTGGCCGCCGACCGCGACGATGCCGGCCAGGGTGTCCATGGCGCGCGCGGTGAGGTTGTCGTAGGCGGCCGGCTCGTCCAGCGCCTCGGCGCGGGATTCGGCGACGCGGGCGTTGCCCAGGCCGAGCTGGCGCACCGCCTCGCGCAGGAAACGCGCCTTCTTGCCGTTGCTCTCCACCAGCGTCACCTGCAGTTGCGGGCGGGCGATGGCCAGCGGGATGCCGGGCAGCCCGGGGCCGGTGCCGAGGTCGGCCAGGGTGCCGGATTCGACGTGCGGCACCATGGCCAGCGAATCGAGCAGGTGGCGGGTGACCATCTCGTGCGGGTCGCGGATGGCGGTGAGGTTGTAGGTGCGGTTCCAGCGCACCAGCAGCGCCAGATAGGCCAGCAGCGGCGGCGCCAGCGCGGCGTCCAGGCCCATGGCCTGCAGGCCAGCCTGCAGTTCGTCGGCCACGCCGGGCGGGAGGGATGTGTCGTTCATCGGCGGATTATCGCAGAGCGGTTCAGAACGGGTACCAGGCCAGCGCGGCGCGGAAGTCCGGCGTGGCCTGCCATTCGTGCAGGTGCCAGCGCGCGGCCTCGCCGAGCCCGGGATCGCACCAGGCCAGGTGCAGGGCATCGTCCGCGCCGGGAGCGAAGCACAACCGGTGCAGGCCGAAGGACAGGCCATGGCCGTGCGCCTTGAGCAGGGCTTCCTTGGCGCACCACACGCGGAAGAACCAGTGCTCGCGGCTGGCATCGTCCAGGCTGTCCAGCCAGGCGATCTCGTCGGGATGGAAGAAGCGCGCGATCACCTGCCGCATCTGCCGGCGCGGGCGCTGCTGCTCCAGGTCCACGCCAAGCCGGGCGTGTTCGCCCAGCGCCACCAGCAGGTGGCCGCCGCTGTGGCTCCAGCCGGTGCCGTAATGGGCCAGCTCGCCGATCAGCCAGGGCCGCCCGCGCTCGTCGCGGGTCAGCGGCAGCGACTGCGGCGTGTCGCCGAGCTCGGCCGCCAGCAGTTCGCGCGCCTGCGGCTCGCCACGGGCGCCGGGCTGGTGCGGCAGGTGCCACACCCTCACCTGCCCGAACCGCCACGCCTGCAGCGGCTGGATCAACGCCCGCCCCCGGTCCACAGGCGCTTCACGCCCGATCGTCTTGACTGCACCGGTCGCACCGCTCCGGGTGCACGCACGAAAGGAGACATCGGCATGGGCATCATCATCTGGTTGATCGTGGGCGGCGTTGTCGGCTGGCTGGCCAGCCTCATCATGCGCCGCGACGCGCAGCAGGGCATCATCCTGAACATCGTGGTGGGCATCATCGGCGCGATGATCGCCGGCTTCCTGTTCAGCGGCGGCAGCATCAACGGCGCCATCACCCTGCGCTCGTTCCTGCTGTCGCTGCTCGGCGCAGTGATCCTGCTGGCCATCGTCAACCTGTTCACGCGCAAGAGCATCCGCTGAGCGGCGGAGCCGCGCCTGGCGAAGCCCGGCCGGTAACGGCCGGGCTTCGTCGTCTCAGTCCTTCGCCAGCTGCACCCATGCCGGGGCATGGTCGCTGGGACGGTCCCAGGTACGCGGTTCGCGGTCGATGCCGGCGGCCACCGCCGTCGGCCGCAGTGCCTCGGACACCAGGGTCAGGTCGATGCGCAGGCCCAGGTCGCGGCGGAACCCCGCGGCACGGTAATCCCACCAGCTGAACACCCCGGCCGCATCGTTGTGCAGGCGGAAGCCGTCGTGCAGGCCCAGCTGCAGCAGCTTGTTCAGCGCGCCGCGCTCGGCGGTGGACGTGAGGATATGGTCGCCGTTCCACACCGCCGGGTCGTGTACGTCGCGGTCGTCCGGGGCGATGTTGAAGTCGCCCAGCACCACCAGCCGCGGGTGCCTGGACAACTCGGCGGCGACCCAGTCATGCACCGCCTCCAGCCAGCGCAGCTTGTAGGCGTACTTGTCGGTGCCCACGTCCTGGCCATTGACCACGTACAGGTTGATCACGCGCACGCCATTGATGGTGCCGGCGATCGCCCGCTTCTGCTCGTCGTCGAAACCGGGGATGCCGATCTGCACGTCCTCGATCGGGTCGCGCGCCAGCAGCGCCACGCCGTTGTAGGTCTTCTGCCCGGCGAACACGTTGCGGTAGCCCAGCTCCAGCAGGCGCGTATCCGGGAACTTGTGGTCCTCCAGCTTGGTTTCCTGGATGCCGACCACGTCCGGGGCGAAGCCGGCCAGCCACTGTTCCAGGTGCGGCAGGCGGACATTGAGCGAGTTGACGTTCCACGAGGCGATTTTCATGGCGCGATTCTACCCGCTCGATCCGCTGCCTTCCGTCATCGCCGAAAGCGGCGCGCGCCGCCGGCTCACGCCTGCATGCGGCCATCGGCCATGTGCACGACCTGCTGGCCGAACAGCGCCACGTCCTCGGGGTCGTGGCTGATCAGCAGCAGCGGGATGCCGGTCTCCGCGAGCACGCCTTCCAGCTCGCGCCGCAGGTGCGCGCGCAGGGCGTGGTCGAGGGCGGCGAAGGGCTCGTCGAGCAGCAGCGCCTGCGGCCGGGTGACCAGCGCGCGGGCCAGCGCGGTGCGCTGGCGCTGGCCGCCGGAGATCTGCGCGGGCAGCAGGTCGCCGATGGTGTCGATGCCGAATGCCTGCAGCCAGTGCTCCACCGCGGCGATGCGGCAGCCGCGCGGCGGATTGCGCCAGCCCCGGCGCAGGCCGAAGGCGACGTTCTGGCGCACGCTCAGGTGCGGGAACAGCGCATAGTCCTGGAACACGTAGCCGATCCGGCGCTGCTGCGGGGACAGGTGGATGCCGGCAGCGGCATCGAACAGCGGCTGGCCGTGCATGCGGATGCTGCCGGCGTCCGGCCGCAGCAGGCCGGCCACGGCTTTCAGGGTCAGGCTCTTGCCCGCGCCCGACGGGCCGAACAGCACCACCCGCGGTTGCCGGCAACGCAGCGCGGCCTGCAGCCGGAAGCGCTGCCCGGCGGCCTGCAGCTGGCAGTGGATGTCCAGTTCAAGCCACATCGCGCGCATCGCCGGAAGGGCGGCCAACCAGCCGGGCGGCGACCAGCAGCACGCCGATGCAGACCGCCGAGGACACCATTACCAGCAGGTTGGCGCGGCCGTCGTTGCCCGCCTGCACCGCTTCGTAGATGGCGATGGACAGGGTCTGGGTACGGCCGGGGATGCTGCCGGCCACCATGATGGTGGCGCCGAACTCGCCCATCGCCCGCGCGAACGCCAGCAGCAGCCCGGCGAGGATGCCGCGCCAGGCCAGCGGCAGGGTGACCCGGAAGAACAGCGCCGGCTCGGATACGCCCAGTGTCCGCGCGGCCTGCTCCAGTTGTCCGTCCACGCCTTCGAACGCGGCCCGCGCCGGCTTGAACACCAGCGGCAGCGACGCCACCGCCGCGGCGATCACCGCCGCCTGCCAGGTGAACACCAGGTTGATGCCGAAGCTGCGCTGCAGCCATGCGCCCAGCGGCCCGTTGCTGCCGATCAGCACCAGCAGGTAATAGCCCAGCACGGTCGGCGGCAGGATCATCGGCAGGGTCAACAGCGTGTCCAGCAGTTCGCGGCCGGGAAAGCGGCGCCGCGCCAGCAGCCCGCCCAGCGCGATGCCCAGCACCAGGTTGATCGCGGTCGCGCAGCCGGCCACCTTCAGCGACAGCCACAGCGCACTCCAGTCCAGGTCGAGCATCAAGGGCTTCCGAAACCATGCCGGCGCAGGATGGCCTGGCCGGCGGGCGAGCGCACGAAGGCGATGAAGCGCCGCGCCTCGTCGGCGTTGCGGCTGCCCTTGACCATCGCCAGCGGGTAGTGGATGCCGCCGGGCAACGGCACCTCGAACGCGCGCTGCACGCGGCCGGGCATGGCCAGCGCATCGGTGGCATAGACGAAGCCAGCATCGACCTCGCCGCGCGCCACGTAGTCCAGCGACTGGCGCACGTTCTGCGCCAGGATCAGCCGGGGCTGCAGCGATGGCCACAGCCCGGCCTGCTGCAGCGCCTGCCGCGCATAGCGCCCGGCCGGCACGCTGTCGGGGTTGCCGAGCGTCACCCGGGTGACCGCCGGCCCGGCCAGCGCCGCCAGCGAGGCCGGCGGGGCGGCGGTGCGCGGCGGCACCACCACCCACAGCGCGTTGCGGGCGAACACCTGCCGGGTCGCCGGGTCCACCAGCCCGCGGCGGGCGGCCTGGTCCATCGTCGCCTGGTCGGCGAAGGCCAGCACGTCCACCGGCGCGCCGCGCGCGACCTGTTGCAGCAACACCCCGGACGCGGCGAAGTTCAAATCGACCCGGGCGTCCGGATGGCGCGCGGCGTAGGCGCCGGCGATCTCGCGGAAGCCTTCGGTCAGGCTGGACGCCGCCGACACCGTCAGCTCCGCGGCCGAGACCGGGAGGACGTGCAGCAGCAACAGCAGTATCCAGGACTTGTTCATGGCGGGATTCCGGGCGCACGGACCGCGTGGCGGGGAAAGGCGGCGGGGCGGCGCACCGTCATGGTAGCGCCGGTACGCCCTGCCCCCGCATCACGCGCTGCGCCGATGTCCGCCTCAACCGTGCCGCCGGCCGTCGGCCGCGGCCGCGTCGATGGCCTCCGGCAGATCGGTTTCGCGGTCGATCTGCGGGAAGCGGCGGCGTTCCATGCGGCGGATCGCGAAGTGCATCCACGCCAGCGCGCTGGACACCAGCACGAACAACAGCATGAAGCAGCTGCTCCAGATGCCGATCACGTCGTTCAGCGCACCGAACACGATCGGCAGGATGAAGCCGCCCAGGCCGCCGATCATGCCGACCACGCCGCCCACCGCACCGACATGCTGCGGGTAGTAGACGGGGATGTGCTTGTACACCGCCGCCTTGCCCAGCGACATGAAGAAGCCCAGCACGAACACCAGCACGGTGAACAGGGTCACGCCGATGGCCAGGTGGAAGGTGATCTCGCCATGCACGCCCTGCACCACGTAGCGGGTGTCCGGATAGGCGAGGATGAAGGTGCACAGGGCCGACACGCCCAGCGTCCAGTACATCACCCGGCGCGCGCCGATGCGGTCGGACAGCCAGCCGCCGACCACGCGGAACAGGCTGGCCGGGATCGAATAGCAGGCCGCCAGCATGCCCGCGGTGCCCACGTCCATGCCGTAGGCGCCGACCAGGTAGTGCGGCAGCCACAGCGCCAGCGCGACGAAGCCACCGAACACGAAGAAGTAGTAGAGCGAGAAGCGCCACACCTGCAGGTTCTTCAGCGGCGCCATCTGTTCGGCGAACGGCATCGGCTTGACGCCGCTGCGGCGGCGCTCTTCCAGCGAGGGGTCTTCCTTGCTGAACAGGTAGAACACGATGGCGGTGACCGCCAGCCCCACCGCCCACAGCTTGGCCACCATCATCCAGCCCGCGGCCACCATCACCATCGGCGCCAGCAGCTTGGTCACCGCCGAGCCGATGTTGCCGGCACCGAAGATGCCCAGCGCCGTGCCCTGCTTCTCCGGCGGGAACCACTTGGACACGTAGGTCACGCCGACCGAGAAGTTGCCGCCGGCGATACCCACGAACAACGCCGCCAGCAGGAACTGCGGGTAGGTCTGCGCATAGGTCAGCAGCCATGTCGCCACCGCGCCGCACAGCATCACCAGGGTCATCACCTTGCGCCCGCCGAACTGGTCGGACCAGATGCCGAGGAATACGCGGATCACCGAGCCGGTCAGTACCGGAGTGGCGATCAGCAGGCCGAACTGGGTGTCGTTCAGGCCCAGCTGCTTGCTGATCTGGATGCCGATGATCGCGAAGATCATCCACACCGCGAAGCACACGGTGAAGGCGAACGTACTCAGCCACAGCGCACGCTGCTGCTGCCCGGCACTGGCGGGAGCGAGGGCCTGGTTCATGGGAGTCCTCCTTGGGGAAATGGGGATCAGCCGGCCTCGGCCTCTATCTCCTCAAGGCCACGGACCGGGTAGCGTTCCTGCAACTGCAGCAGGTAGGCCTGGATTTCGCGCTGGCGTACCTGCAGCTCCAGGTAATCGCGGATCTGCGTATGCACCACCTCGAACGCCTGCGGCTGCCCGGGGGCGCAGGCCTCCACGCGGACCACGTGGTAGCCCCAGCGCGACTCCACCGGGAAGCCGGCCAGGCCCTCGCGCAGGCGGAACACCTGGCGGTCGAACTCCGGCGTGGTCTGGCCGCGCTGCAGCCAGCCCAGGTCGCCGCCATCGCTGGCGGAGGGGCAGCGCGAATGGCGCAGGGCGAAATCGGCGAACAGGTGCGGGTGGTCCTTGAGCTGGGCGAGCAGGCGCTCGGCCTCGCTGCGCGCGGCCAGGCGCCCGGCCACGTCGTCGGCTGGCGCCGCCAGCAGGATGTGGCGCACGTGCACCCGGTCGGGCGCGCGGAAGCGTTCGGGGTTCTGCTCGAAGTAGCGCCGGCACGCGTCCTCGTCCGGCACGCGGTCCTCCACGCCCTGCTCCAGCAGCTGCTGGATCAACGCCTCCTCGTCGCTGACCGTGCCGCCGGCCGGCGCCTGCAGGCCCAGCCGCCGTGCTTCGCGGCGCAGCAGTTCGCGCACCACCAGCGCGCGCGCGGCATCGGCGCGCGACTGCTCGGGACGCATCGCGCGGTGGTGCTGCATCTCGCGGGCGATGTCGGCTTCGCTGATCGCGGTGTCGTCCACGAACAGACGGCACGGTGCCGGCTGCCCCAGCGAGCGCGGGCCTTCGGCGTCGGCGTCATGATGGTGGCCGGCCTCGGCCGGTACCGGCTGCGCCGAATCGATCACGGTGATCGGCAGGATCCGCGTCTGCACGTTCATCGTCTACTCCCGCGGCCCGTAGCGCAGCGCGGCCTGGCGGCGGCGCACCACCTGGTAGGGCCGCCACAGGTAGCTGAGCGGAATGCTCCACACATGCACCAGGCGGGTGAACGGCGCGATCAGGAACAGGGTCAGGCCGAGGAAGATGTGCAGCTTGTAGACCCAGTGCACGCCCTCGATGAAATCGGCCGCGCCGGCACGGAAGGTGACGATGTGCTGCGCCCATTCGGCCAGCAGCACCATCACCCCGCCGTCCAGGTGGCCGGCCGAGATCCGGATGCTGTACAGGCCCAGGCACAGCTGCGCGAACAGCAGCACCAGCACCAGGGTGTCGCCGAAGCTGCCGGTGGCGCGCACCCGCGGATTGGTCAGCCGGCGCACCAGCAGGATGACGATGCCGACGAAGCACAGCGCGCCGAACAGGCCGCCGACCACCATCGCCAGCAACTGCTTCTGCGAGGAGGTGATGAACTGCTCGTACACCGCATGCGGGGTGAGCAGGCCGACCAGGTGGCCGCCGAGGATCGCCAGCACGCCGATGTGGAAGCAGTTGCTGCCGATCCGCATGCCCTTGTCCGACAGCAGCTGGCTGGAGCCGGTGCGCCAGGTGTACATGGCCTTGTCGTAGCGCGCCCAGCTGCCGATCAGCAGCACCGCCACGGCGATGTACGGATAGAACTGGAAGGCGAACTGGTGGAGGTAATGGTTCATGGCTGCACCTCTGGATGCGAAGGACGGGCCGGGGAACGCCGGGGCGGCGCGCAATCCTGCGCGGGGGCATCGCTGCCGAAGCGGACCGCTTCCTCTTCCCACAGCCGGTCCATGGCCTCGCGGGTGTCATCGCGCGCTTCCTCGCTCGCGCGCTGGCGCAGCAGCGCCAGGTTGACCTTGCCGTCGCCGGCCTCGACCAGGATCTCCAGCAGCACCGCGTGCGGCAGCTCGCGCTCGGCCGCGCGCGCGGCGAGCATGCCGGCGATGTGGCCGACGTGGTGCAGCCAGTCGCGGGCCTCGGCCTGCGGCCGGTGGGCAAGGAATTCCAGCAGCAGCGGCAGGTAGTCCGGCAGCTCGCGCGCGTCGAGCTCGAAGCCGTTGCGGCGGTACGTATCCACCAGGTCCACCATCGCCTGGCCGCGGTCGCGCGATTCGCCGTGGATATGCTCGAACAGCAGCAGGCTCATCGAGCGGCCGCGATCGAAACTGCCCAGCCAGCGCGCCTGCGCATCGAGCGGATCGCTGTCCAGCAGCGCCTGCACGAAGCCGCGCAGCTGCCGCTGGCGCGCCGGCGCAAGGGCCGGGTCGTCGCACGCGGCCAGCAGCTCAGGCCCGTGCTCCCACAGTTCGTCGCGCGGGTAGTCCAGCAATACCCCGATCAGCTTGAGCAGGCTCATTCGACCACCTCATGCCGGTGCTGCCGGTTCGGGTGAACCGCGTAGGCGGTGGTCTTGCGCTGCCCGAACAGGTCGGCCGGGCTGTCGCCGTTGCAGCCGTTGCCGAAGGTGAAGCCGCAGCCGCCGCGCTCGCCGAACGCGTCGTTGGCGTACTCGCGGTGGCCGGTGGGGATGACGAAGCGGTCCTCGTAGTTGGCGATGGCCAGGTAGCGGTACATGTCCTCGGCCTGGGCCACGCTCAGCCCCGCCTGCTCGAGCACGCGGGTGTCCTCGATGCCGTCCACGTTCCTGGCCCGGCGCCAGGCGCGCATCGCCATCAGCCGTTCCAGCGCGCGTACCACCGGTGCCTCGTCGCCGGCCGAGAGCAGATTGGCCAGGTAGCGCACCGGGATGCGCAGCGAGGCCACGTCCGGCAGCTCGCCGCTCATGCCGATGCGGCCGCGCTCGGCCGCGTTCTGGATCGGCGACAGCGGCGGCACGTACCAGACCATCGGCAGGGTGCGGTATTCCGGGTGCAGCGGCAGCGCCAGCTTCCAGTCGATCGCCAGCTTGTACACCGGCGACGCCCTGGCCGCGTCCAGCCAGCTGTCCGGAATGCCCTCGGCGCGCGCGGCGGCGATCACCGCCGGGTCCGTGGGATCGAGGAAGATGTCCAGGTGCGCCTGGTACAGGTCCTTCTCGGCCGGCGCCGCGGCCGCCTCGGCGATGCGGTCGGCGTCGTACAGCATCACCCCGAGGTAGCGGATGCGGCCGACGCAGGTTTCCGAGCAGATGGTCGGCTCGCCCATCTCGATGCGCGGGTAGCAGAAGATGCACTTCTCGGACTTGCCGCTCTTCCAGTTGTAGTAGATCTTCTTGTACGGGCACGCCGACACGCACATGCGCCAGCCACGGCACTTGTCCTGGTCGATCAGAACGATGCCGTCCTCCTCGCGCTTGTAGATCGCGCCCGACGGGCAGGCGGACACGCAGGCCGGATTCAGGCAGTGCTCGCACAGGCGCGGCAGGTACATCATGAAGGTCTTCTCGAAGGCGCCGTAGATCTCCTTCTGCACCTGGTCGAAGTTGTAGTCGCGGGCGCGCTTGCTGAACTCGGTGCCGAGGATCTCCTCCCAGTTCGGGCCCCACTCGATCTTCTGCATGCGCTCGCCGCTGATCAGCGAGCGCGGCCGCGCGGTCGGCTGGTGCTTGACCTCCGGTGCATCGTGCAGGTGCTGGTAGTCGAAGTCGAACGGCTCGTAGTAGTCGTCGATCTGCGGCAGGTCGGGGTTGGCGAAGATCTTGGCGAGCATGCGCCAGCGGCCACCGGCGCGCGGCACCAGCTTGCCGGCGCGGGTGCGCACCCAGCCGCCGTTCCACTTGTCCTGGTTCTCCCACTCCTTCGGGTAGCCGATGCCGGGCTTGGTCTCCACGTTGTTGAACCAGGCGTACTCCACGCCCTCGCGCGAGGTCCACACGTTCTTGCAGGTGATCGAGCAGGTATGGCAGCCGATGCACTTGTCCAGGTTCAGCACCATCGCGATCTGTGCGCGCACTTTCATCACACCACCTCCCCGGCGGCGACCGCAGCGGTCTCGCCATCCAGCCAATCGACCTTGTCCATCTTGCGCACGATCACGAACTCGTCGCGGTTGGTGCCGCAGGTGCCGTAGTAGTTGAAGCCGTAGGCCAGCTGCGCATAGCCACCGATCATGTGGGTGGGCTTGAGCACCACGCGGGTGACCGAGTTGTGGATGCCGCCGCGGGTGCCGGAGATCTCCGAACCCGGCACGTTGATGATGCGTTCCTGGGCGTGGTACATCATCGCCATGCCCGGCATCACCCGCTGGCTGACCACCGCGCGCGCGGCGATCGCGCCGTTGACGTTGAACAGCTCGATCCAGTCGTTGTCCTCGATGCCGGCGCTGCGCGCGTCGTCCTCGCTGATCCACACGATCGGGCCGCCGCGCGACAGCGTCTGCATGATCAGGTTGTCGCTGTAGGTACTGTGGATGCCCCACTTCTGGTGCGGGGTGATCCAGTTCAGCACGATCTCGCGGTTGCCGTTCGGGCGCTGGTTGAGCAGCGGCTGCACCGTGCGCGTGTCGACCGGCGGCCGGTAGCCCATGAAGGCCTCGCCGAAATCGATCATCCACTCGTGGTCCTGGTAGAACTGCTGGCGGCCGGTGATGGTGCGCCACGGGATCAGCTCGTGCACGTTGGTGTAGCCGGCGTTGTAGCTGACGTTCTCATCCTCCAGTCCCGACCAGATCGGCGAGGAGATGATCTTGCGCGGCTGCGCCTGGATGTCGCGGAAGCGGATCGCCTCGTGCTCCTTGCCCACCGCCAGGTGGGTGTGCTCGCGGCCGGTGAAGCCGCCCAGCGATTCCCACGCCTTCACCGCGACGTGGCCGTTGGTCTCCGGCGCCAGGTGCAGGATCACTTCGGCCGCGTCGATGGCCGATTCGATCGCCGGGCGGCCGTGGCTGACGCCGTCCTCGCGCACGGTGTGGTTGAGCCGGCCGAGGAATTCCACCTCGTGCCGGGTGTCCCAGCTCATGCCCTTGCCGCCGTTTCCGAGCTTGTCCAGCAGCGGGCCCAGCGAGGTGAACTTGCGGTACAGGTTCGGGTAGTCGCGCTCGACCACCGCCATGCCCGGCATGGTCTGGCCGGGGATGGCCTCGCACTGGCCCTTCTTCCAGTCGGCCACGCCGAACGGCATGCCCAGTTCGTTCGGGGTGTCGTGCAGGGTCGGCACCAGCACCAGGTCCTTCTCCACGCCGAGCACGCCCGGCGCCATGTCGCTGACCGTGCGCGCCACGCCCTTGAAGATCTCCCAGTCGCTGCGCGACTCCCACGCCGGGTCCACCGCCTTGGACAGCGGATGGATGAACGGGTGCATGTCCGAGGTGTTGAGGTCGTCCTTCTCGTACCAGGTGGCGGTCGGCAGCACGATGTCGCTGTACAGCGCCGTGGTGCACATGCGGAAGTCGAGCGTGACCAGCAGGTCGAGCTTGCCCTCCGGCGCTTCGTCGCGCCACTTCACTTCCTGTGGCTTGAGCGCACCCATCTCGCCCAGGTCCTTGCCCTGCAGGCCGTGGCGCGTGCCCAGCAGGTGCCGCAGCATGTATTCGTGGCCCTTGCCGGAGGAGCCCAGCAGGTTGGAGCGCCAGATGAACATCATCCGCGGGTGGTTCTGGCTGGCGTCCGGGTCGGCGAAGGCGAAGTCCAGCGAGCCGTCCTTGAACTTGCCCAGTGCGTAGTCGGCCGGCGCCACCCCGGCCGCCTCGGCCTCGCGCACCAGCTGCAGTGGATTGCGGTCCAGCTGCGGCGCGCACGGCAGCCAGCCCATGCGCACCGCGCGCAGGTTGAGGTCAGCCAGGCTGCCGGCGTACTTGGAGGCATCGGCCAGCGGCGACAGCAGCTCGTCCACCTGCAGCTTCTCGTAGCGCCACTGCCCGGTGTTGAAGTAGAAGAACGAGGTGCCGTTCATCTGCCGCGGCGGCCGGCTCCAGTCCAGGCCGAAGGCCAGCGGCTGCCAGCCGGTCTGCGGGCGCAGCTTCTCCTGGCCCACGTAGTGCGCCCAGCCGCCACCGGTCTGGCCCACGCAGCCGCACATGACCAGCATGTTGATCAGGCCGCGGTAGTTCATGTCGTTGTGGAACCAGTGGTTCATGCCGGCGCCGACGATGATCATGCTGCGGCCGCGGGTCTTGTCGGCGGTGCGCGCGAACTCGCGGGCGATCTCCACCACCTCCGCGCGCGGCACCCCGGTGATGCGCTCCTGCCAGGCCGGGGTGCCCGGCACGTCGTCGTCGAAGCTCGCCGCCACGTTGCCGCCACCGAAACCGCGGTCCACGCCGTACTGCGCCAGCAGCAGGTCGTAGACCGTGGCCACCAGCGCGTCGCCGCCATCGGCCAGCGCCAGCCGGCGCACCGGGATGTTGCGTTCCAGCACCTCCTCGGCCGGCGCGGCGGTCCAGCCGTCGGTCTCGATGCCGCCGAAGTAGGGGAAGCTGACCGGCTCGATGCCGTCGTTGCCATCGGCCAGGCTCAAGCGCAGGCGGGTGGCGGCGCCGCTGCTGGCCTTTTCCTCGATGTTCCACTTGCCCTTCTCGCCCCAGCGGAAGCCGATCGAGCCGTTGGGCACGACGATCTGGCCGCTGGCCTCGTCATACGCCAGCGTCTTCCATTCCGGATTGTTGGCCTCGCCCAGCCCGCCCAGTTCGCTGGCGCGCAGGAAGTGGCCCGGCACCAGGCGGCCATCAGCGCGGCGCTCCAGCCGCACCAGCAGCGGCATGTCCGAATACTGGCGGCAGTAGTCCTGGAAGTACTGCGACGGCGAATCGACATGGAACTCGCGCAGGATCACGTGGCCGAAGGCGAACGCCAGCGCCGCGTCGGTGCCCTGCTTGGGATGCAGCCAGTGGTCGGTGAGCTTGGCCACCTCGGAATAGTCCGGGGTGATCGCCACCGTCTTGGTGCCGTTGTAGCGCGCCTCGGTGAAGAAGTGGGCGTCCGGGGTGCGCGTCTGCGGCACGTTCGAGCCCCAGGCGATGATGTAGCGGCTGTTGTACCAGTCGGCCGATTCGGGCACGTCGGTCTGCTCGCCCCATACCTGCGGCGACGCCGGCGGCAGGTCGCAGTACCAGTCGTAGAACGACAGGCAGGCGCCGCCGAGCAACGACAGGTAGCGCGCGCCGGCGGCGTAGGACACCATCGACATCGCCGGAATCGGCGAGAAGCCGACCACGCGGTCCGGGCCGTACTGCTTGACCGTGTACAGGTTGGAGGCGGCGATGATCTCGTTGGCCTCCTCCCAGCGCAGGCGCACGAAGCCGCCCATGCCGCGGCGGCTCTTGTACGCGCGCGCCTTTTCCTTGTCCTCGACGATGCTGGCCCATGCCTCCACCGGCGGCAGCGTCTTGCGCGCCTGCCGCCACAGGCGCAGCAGCGTGCCACGCACCAGCGGGTACTTCAGCCGGTTGGCGCTGTACAGGTACCAGGAATAGCTGGCACCGCGCGGGCAGCCGCGCGGCTCGTGGTTGGGCAGGTCCGGGCGCGTGCGCGGGTAGTCGGTCTGCTGGGTTTCCCAGGTCACCAGTCCGTTCTTGACGTAGATCTTCCAGCTGCACGAGCCGGTGCAGTTCACGCCATGGGTGGAGCGCACGATCTTGTCGTACTGCCAGCGGGCGCGGTAGCTGTTCTCCCAGTCGCGGCCTTCGCTCTTGCTGAAGCCGTGTCCATCGGCAAAGGGTTGCGGGTCGCGCTTGAAGAACTGCAAGCGATCGAGGAAATAACTCATCGTGGATCTCCCTTTGCGGACATCTGCATCGTGGCTGTGGCGTTCATGGCTGCGGTGCGTGCCGGGGTTGTCAGCAGGGCGCCTCCGCGCCGCGCCGGTAGTACCACCACCAGGTCACGGCCAGGCAGGTGATGTAGAAGGCGATGAAGCCGTACAGCGCCATGTCCGGGCTGCCGGTCAAGGTGATGGACGAGCCGTAGCTCTTGGGGATGAAGAAGCCGCCATAGGCGCCGATGGCCCCGGAAAAGCCGACCACGGCGGCCGACTCGATCCCGGCCTGGCGGCTGGCGTCGGCCTTGCCCTGCGCATCGGCACCGGCCGACAGGCGTTCGTGCAGGGTGCGGAAGATCACCGGGATCATGCGGAAGGTGGTGCCGTTGCCGATGCCGCTGAGCACGAACAGCGCCATGAACGCGGCCAGGAAGCCGAAGAAGTTGCCGCCCTGGCCCTTGTCGGGCAGGAAGTGCAGCACGCCGAACACCGCCGCGACCATCAGCGCGAACACCCAGAAGGTCAGCCGCGCCCCGCCCCAGCGGTCGGCCAGGCTGCCGCCGACCGAGCGCATCAGCGCGCCGAGCAGCGGGCCGATGAAGGCGTAGGTCATCGGGTTCACCTCCGGGAACTGGCTCTTGACCAGCATCGGGAAACCGGCGGAGAAGCCGATGTACGAGCCGAACGTGCCGATATACAGCCAGCACATCAGCCAGTTGTGCTTGCGGCGGAAGATCACTGCCTGCTCGGTGAACGAGGAGCGCACGCTGGTCAGGTCGTTCATGCCGAACCACGCAGCCAGGGCGGCCAGCGCGATGGCCGGCACCCAGATGAAGCCTGCGTTCTGCAGGAACAGGTGGCCACTGCCATCGACCAGTGCCTGCGGCGGCCCGGCCAGCATGCCCAATGCGCCTACGGTGATGACCAGCGGCACCACCGCCTGCGCCACCGACACGCCGACGTTGCCGAGTCCGGCGTTCAGGCCCAGCGCCAGTCCCTGCTTCTGCTTGGGGTAGAAGAAGGAGATGTTGGACATCGACGAGGAAAAGTTGGCGCCGCCGAAGCCGCACAGGATCGCGATCAGCACGAATACCCAGTACGGCGTGGCCGGGTCCTGCACCGCAAAACCGAGCCACAGCGTGGGCAGCAGCAGCGAGGCGGTGGACAGCGCGGTCCAGCGGCGCCCGCCGAAGATCGGGATCACGAACGAATACGCCACGCGCAGGGTGGCGCCGGACAGGCTGGGCAGCGCCACCAGCCAGAACAGCTGGTCGGTGCTGAAGTCGAAGCCGATGCGCGGCAGGCTGATCGACACCGCCGAGAACAGCACCCAGACCGAGAAGGCCAGCAACAGTGCCGGGATCGATATCACCAGGTTGCGCGTGGCAACCCGCCGGCCCGTGCGCTCCCAATAGCCGGCGTCTTCCGGCTGCCAGTCGCCGATGGTCCGGCCGGGACCTGCGTTGCTGCGTTGCATCACTTCTCTACCGGCGGTCATGCATGGCTCCAAGGCTGCAGATGACGACGTGTAGGTACAAAGATTCAGGCAGTACCTGTCTGGTCCGCGATTAGGCCAGCAGGCGGGTCGAGCCGGTTTTGATTTCGATCAATCCACGCCGGTTTTCGATCTCTCCATGACAAATGTCAAGCCGAAGGCTTGACCGGGCGTACTGCATCACGCCGCCGCATGCTGTCGCGCACGTCCACATCCAGCTGCAGACGCACGCTGTCGCTGCCGGCGCTCGATTCGAAGCAGATCCCTTCACGGCTCGGCAAACGGGCCTGCAGTTCCCGCACCGCATCAATCGGCAGCGCCACCTGGCAATCACCGGCCGTGGCGGAAACGACGGCCGCGCCCGCATTCAGGCGCAACGCCAGCGACCAGCCCGCACCGGCGCCGAGTCGCAGCGTATCGGTCACCGTCTCACCGGCCAGCAGGCGCGCCAGCTCATCTTCATCCACGCGCAGGCGCAGCGACTGCTGCCGGAACTGGACCTTCACGATGCAGCCTCCTGCCATTGCACGGGCGTGTTGCAGTTGAACAGGCAGGCCTCGTCACCGGGCGCCAACGGCAGCCGCCGCGTGGCCAGGCGCTGTTGCAGGGCATGCAGCGAACGCGGGCCATGCGGGTCGTCGAGCATCGCCGCGAGCAGTGCGCGGCAGTCCGCATCGATATCCAGCAGCATCGGCAATGGATGCCCGGCCAGCGCCGTGCAGCCGCCGCGGTGCGCGGCGTGCAGCCGCTGCAGCAGCGCCGGGGTCAACCGCGGCATGTCCACCGCCACCACCCAGGCCGGCCCGTCGGGCATCGCCATCGCCACGCTGTACAGCCCGCCCAGCGGGCCGCAATGCGCGATCCGGTCGGGAATGCCGGCGAAGGCCGGATACGCGCCGCTGACCCAGACCCGCTGCGCGCCGGCCTGGCGCAGCAGTCCGCGCATGTGTTCCAGCAACGTGCGCCCGTGCCAGGGCAGCAGCGCCTTGTCGCGGCCCATGCGGCTGGAGCGGCCGCCGGCCAGCACGATGCCGGCCGGCGCTGGCCGGTTAATCGGCGTGATCGTGGCCATGCGCCGCGCCGCCTTCGCCATGGCACAACGCGCAGCCTTCGCTCCACTGGCTGTCGCCGTCCTCGTAATGTTCCTGCTTCCAGATCGGGCAACGGTGCTTCACCGCCTCGATCAACTGCCGGCAGGCGCGGAACGCCTCGTCGCGGTGCGGGCTGCCGGCGGCGACCACCACCGCCACCTCGCCCACCGCCAGCCGTCCGCGGGCGTGGGCCACGTACAGCTTCACGCGCGGGCCGAAGGCGGCCTCCACCTCCGCGGCCAGGCGCTGGAACTCGTTCAGCACCAGCGGCTCGAACAGGTCGTAGGTGATGCCGTGCACCGCGCGCCCCTGGTTGAGGTCGCGCACCTTGCCGATGAACACGTCGATGCCGCCGAAGCCCGGATCGGATACCGCGGCGATCGCCTCGGCCGGGTCGATGGCGGCGCTGGTGCGGTCCAGCACCTTGCCGATGAACACGTCGTTGCCCATCTCAACCTCCACTCACCGGCGGCAGGATCGCCACGCGGCCATCTTCGGGCAGCCGCTCGTGCTCGCGCAGCACGCTCTGCTGGTCGGCGAACACCGAGTAGTCCAGCAGGCCGGCGCGGAACTGCGGCCAGCGCTGCGGCAGCAGCGTGCGCAGCGCCTGGCGCAGGTCGGCCACGTGGTCCCCGGCCACGTCCACCACGATCTCGCGCGAAGCTTCCAGCTCGGAGAAGGCGCCGAACAACTGCAGGTTCACCTGTTTCATGACGGCACTCCGCCCATCAGCTGCACCGGGTCGTGGTGCCCGGGACCCTGCACGCGTACATGGGTGCCGGCCGCGGCAAGACCGGCGTCGCCTTCCAGCACCGCCCAGGCATTGGCGTGCAGCATCGACATCAGGCGGAACGATTCCTGACCCGCCAGCAGTCGCACGCCCAGTTGCCCGCGTTCATCCGCCTCGACCCGCGCGCGCGCATGGAAGCGCAGGCCCGGCGGCTTGCGCGCGTCGGCCAGCAGCGGCAGGTACAGCGCCGGCTCCGCGTCCATGCCAAGCATCCTGCGCAGCACCGGCTCGACGAAGAAGCGCTGGCCGACCGCCGCCGACACCGGGTTGCCGGGCAGCCCGAAGTACAACGCGCCGTCGGCCAGCACCGCGAACAGCAGCGGCTTGCCCGGGCGGATGGCCACCTTGTGGAAAACGATGCGCGCGCCACGGGCACGCAGGGCATCGGGGATGAAATCGTAGCGGCCCTGCGACACCGCGCCGGTGCTCACCAGCACCCGCGCACCGGCCGCCAGCGCCTGGTCCAGCACCGCATCGAAGGCGGCCACGTCGTCGCCGACCGTGCCCTGCCACGCCACCTGCGCACCGGCCGCGCGCAGGCGGCCGACCAGGTAGGGCCGGTTGCTGTCGCGGATCTGCCCGGAGTCCAATGCCTGCGCCGCGTCGGTGACCAGCTCCTTGCCGGTGGCGATCACTGCGGCCTGCGGCCGCGCGGCGACCGCCAGTTCGCCCACGCCGATGGCATGCAGCAGGGTGCAGGCGTTGAGATCCAGGCGCTGGCCGGCGCGCAGCACGCGCTCGCCTTCGGCCACGTCCTCGCCGCGCAGGCGCACGTGCTGGCCGGGCCTGACCTGCGCGCCCAGGGCGATGCGGGTGGGCCTGCCGTCGCGACTGTCGAGGAGGGTGACCTGTTCGACCGGCACCACGCTGTCCAGCCCGATGGGCATGCGCGCACCGGTCATGATTTCCCATGCGCCGCCAGCGTCCCGCGCGGCGGCGCTGCCGGGGTCGCCGGCCGCCTGCCAACCCCGGACGGAAAACTCCATGCCGGCATCGAGCGGCGTGCCGCCGGCATGCAGGGCGAAGCCGTCCATCGCCGAATTGTCGAACGGCGGCAGCGACTGCGCGCTGAGCACGTCGCTGGCCAGCACCCGCCCTTCGGCCCGTTCCAGTGGCACCCGTTCGGGCGGCAGCGGCGCGGCGGCGTCGAGCAGGTGCCGCAGCGCTTCGTCATAGGCGATCATCCCGCGCTCCCGTGGCCAGCGCCGCCCGCCATCGCCAGCGCGTGGCCCAGTACCGGCGCGAGGATGTCCAGGCACTGCGCCGCCGCACGCGGGCTGCCGGGCAGCGCGAACACCAGCATGCCGTCCAGCTGCACCACCTCGGCGCGGCTGAGCCAGGCCATCGGCGTGTGCTGCGCGCTGAGCGCACGCAGCATCTGCGCCAGCCCGTCCACCCGGCGCGCGCCCAGCGACTGCAGCGCCTCCGGCGCCAGATCGCGCGGCCCCAGCCCGGTGCCGCCAGTACACAGGCACAGGCGCACGCCGGCAGCGGCCAGCGCGCGCAGGCGGCCGGCCAGCGGCTCGACGCCGTCGGGCAGCAGTTCCGTGGCCACGACTTCGCCCCCCAGCGCCTGCAGTCCGGCGACCAGGCGCGGGCCGGATTCATCGTCGTAGATGCCCTGGCTGGCGCGGTCGCTCAGGGTCAGCACCGCGCACGCGGCGCCGCCCAGGCCCTGTGGCGGGCGTGGCCTGAAGCGGGCCCGCTCGGCCTCGTCCATGCCGTCGGGGTGCAGCCACAGGCCCTTCTTGCCGCCTTCCTTGAACAGCAGGCGGATGCCCTCGATGCGCAGCGCCGGTTCCACCGGCTTGCTCAGGTCGTACAGGGTCAGCAGGGCCGCGTTGACCCCGGCCAGCGCCTCCATCTCCACGCCGGTACGCGCTTCGCTGGCGCATTCGCACCACACCCGGATCGCCTGCCGCTCGGGCACCGGCGCGCAGTACACGTGCACCAGCTCCAGCGGCAGCGGGTGGCACAGCGGCATCAGTGCCGATGCCATCTTCGCGCCCTGCAGGCCGGCGATCTCGGCCATCACCAGCGCATCGCCCTTGGACAGGCGGCGCTCGACGATCAGCGGGTAGGCCACCGGCCCGGCGTGCAGTTCGCCCACCGCCACCGCGCGGCGGCGGGTAACGCGCTTGTCGCGGACGTCGGCCATGTGGAATGCCGCATTCATCTGACCACTCATCGTGCTGCTCATCCTCCGATCGAGGCCAGGTGCGGGGTCAACCCGGTCCGGCCCTGGTGCAATCCGTGCCCGGCCGCTTTCAGGCCGAGTTGGGTGGTGATGCGCGCCAGCAGCGCGTCGTGGTCGGCGTCGGATTGCAGCAACGGCCGCAGCGCCACCCCGAAATCGCCGAACAGGCACAGCCGCAGGTCGCCGCGGGCGGTGACCCGCAGGCGGTTGCAGCCGGCGCAGAAATCGCGCGAGTACGGCGCGATGATGCCGATGCTGCCGCGATAGGCCGGGTGCACGTACTCGCGCGCCGGCCCGGCGTCGGCAACGCGCGGGCGCAGACTCCAGCCGGCGGCCTGCAGCTGCTCCACCAGCACGTCGGCGCGCAGGTGGTGGCGCTGGAAATAGTCGCCGTTGTCGCCGGTGCGCATCAGTTCGATGAAGCGCACGCTCAGCGCACGCTCGCGCAGGAACTCCATCCACGCCGGCAGCTCGTCGTCGTTGCGGTCACGCAGCAGCACCGCGTTGAGTTTGACCGACTGCAGCCCCAGCGCCTGCGCCATGGCGATGCCTTCGAGCACCTCCGGCAACCGGTCGTGGCCGGTGATGGCATGGAAGCGCTCGCGCTGCAGGCTGTCCACGCTCACGTTGAGCGCGGTGAGTCCGGCCCGGTGCCAGTCCGGCAGGTAACGCGGCAGCCGGGTGCCGTTGGTGGTGATGGCGACCTTGCGGATCCCCGGCACCCGCGCCACCGTGGCGATGATCCGGGTCAGGTCCCTGCGCAGGCTCGGCTCGCCGCCGGTCAGGCGGACCTTGTGCATGCCCAGGGTGGCGAACGCGCGCACCAGCCGGGCGATCTCCTCCACCGCCAGGAAGCGCGGCCGGCCGTCGGCGTGGTAACCATCGGGCAGGCAATAGCTGCAACGGAAGTTGCATGCCTCGGTGAGCGACAGCCGCAGGTAGGGGAAGCTGCGACCGAAGCCGTCGGTGAGCTGGCTCATGGCGGTTCCACCGTCGTCCACTGGCCCGGTTCGCCGGGATACTCCCACTTGCGTCAATGGGTTGCCAGCCTACCTTGTCGCACATCGGCGCCGACATGACATGGATCAATCATGCGCCGGACAGGTATGGCAGCATGCGGCAACCGCGTTCCTTTACCGTGACGATGCCATGATGCTGAGCGATTTCGATGGATTGCTGCGTGCCGCGCTGCAACAGGCCGAGCCGCAGCGCCTGCTGTTCGTATTCGTGCGCGCGGAACTTCCCGAGTCCCCCAGCAGCGACCAGCACGCGCGCCATGCCGCCGGCGAGGGCGGCACGCTGGCGCCGGTGCTGTGCGTGGACAAGGCGCCGCGCGAAGTCGCCTCGTTCGCCGCGCTGGCCGCCGAATCCACCGCCACCGGCATGGCGTGGGACCTGGTGTTCGTCGCCGCGCTGGAAGGCCGCGCCGGCGTCGCCCCGTCCCCCGACGAAGCGGCGCAGCCGCTGCGGCTGATGGTCAACGCGATCAACGACGGGCAGGTCAGCCGTTTCGCGGCCTTCGACCGCGCCGGCGAACCGGTCCAGTTCTACTGAGCCACCAGCTGCAGGGTCAGGAAGAACACCACCAGCACGGTGTTCAGGCCCCACACCACGGTCAGCCCGCGTGCGGCCACGCCATAGTTGGGGTTGCGCGCGGAGGGTGCGGCGCGCCACACCGCCGGGATGATCCAGCCGGTATACAGCAGCAGCACCACGAACAGGCCCAGCAGCAGTTCGGTCATGCCTTGCGCCAGCGCCCACAGCGCCGCCGCCCACAGCAGGTTGCTGGGAATCACGCCCTGCAGCCAGAACACGCGCCACAGGTGCGAGGGTGGAGACTTGCCATCCGGTGCGCTCATCGAAGTCGCTGCGGTCATGGTGCTCTGTCCCGTGTCATGCCTCGCGAGAGCTTGCGCCCAATGCACGGGGCGGTCAAACCGGCCGCGCGGCTCAGTGGGGTACGCCGACGATGACGCTGGATGCCTTGAACAGGACCGTGACCACGATTCCCGGCTCCAGCGCCAGCGCCCGCGCGCTTTCCCGGGTGATGATCGCCACCATGCTGCAGCCATCGCCCACGTCCACGACGATTTCGTCGTTGACCGCGCCCTGGCTGATGCGGCCGACCGTGCCGCTGAAACGGTTGCGCGCCGAATAGCGCGCGCCCTCCACGTCGCGGGCGACGATCACCGACGACGCGTCGACCAGCGCGAAGGCCGGTGTCCCCACCTCCAGCCCGAGGCTGTGCACGCTGTCGCGGGTGATGGTGGCCACGACCCGCAGTCCCGGGGTCACTTCCAGCAGGACCTCGTCGTTGACCGCACCGGCCACGATGCCGCGGACATGCCCGTGGAACTGGTTGCGCGCACTGGTGACCATGCCGATCCTCCGTATCAGGGCCAAATCGTCGCCCAGCCCCGGCAGGGACTGGAGGGAATGCAGGAAGCGCCGGTGCTCGCGTTCGAGCTGCTCGAAGTGGCGGATCAGCTGGCGGCCGCGCTCGGTGAGCCGGGCGCCACCGCCCCCACGTCCGCCCACGGTACGCGCGACCAGTGGTTCGCCGGCGGCGGTGTTCATCGCGTCCACCGCGTCCCACGCGTTCTTGTAGGTCATGCCCATGCGTCTTGCGGCCTGGCTGATCGAGCCGCAGGCATCGATCAGGCCCAGCAGAGCGAAGCGGCCGCGGCCGCCCAGGCTTTTCCCGTCCACGCTCAGCCACAGGTGGCCGTGCGGCTCGACAGCGGCATGCAGGGGAGAATCGGCCATGTCGCGGTTGCTCGTCCATCACGCTGCGGGAGCGTGCAGTGTACGGCGGCAGCTACATCGGCCGTGCTTGACCTTCGTCAAGGACGGCCAGGACGCGCGGGGCAAGAATCGATGACCGGGTCGACCGTGGGAGTTGGTCGTGCCCACCGCTATATCATTCTGGATATAACGGAATCCGAGGACCGCCAAGATGCGTACCCGCCGTTTCGTTCTGCCCCTGTCCGCGCTGTTCCTGCCGTTGTCGGCCTTCGCCGCCAACGCCCCGTCTTCCGCCCCGGTGTTCACCCTGGGCAGCGTTGATGTCCATGCCCGCCGCGGCAGCTCGGCCACCGTCGCCGAGCACACCCTGGATGCCGCGCGCATCCAGCAGCTGGACCGCGACACGGTCGGCGAGGCAGTCGCCGTACTGCCCGGTGCGAGCCTGTCGCGCAATTCGCGCAACGAGGACATGCTCTACCTGCGCGGCTTCGACCCGCGGCAGGTGCCGGTCTTCCTCGACGGCGTCCCGCTGTACGTCCCGTACGACGGCTACGTGGACTTCGGCCGCTTCACCACCTTCGACCTGGCGCAGATCCAGGTCGCCAGCGGCGGCGCCTCGCTGCTGTACGGGCCGAACATCCTCGGTGGCGCGATCAACCTGGTCAGCCGCCGCCCCGAGCGCCCGTTCGAAGGCAACCTGCGACTGGGCATCGCCGATGGCGGCGAGCGCAAGGCCGCGCTGAACCTCGGCGGCCGCCGGGGCGACTGGTACTACCAGCTCGGCTGGTCGCAGCTGAAGGCGGACGCGTTCCCGCTGCCCGATGGCTTCCGCGACTACAAGAGCGTGCCCACCGATACCGGCGACGACCGCCGCAACGCCGATCGCGACGACCGCCGGCTGTCGTTCAAGCTCGGCTACACCCCGCGCGAGGGCGACGAGTACGCCCTCGGCTACGCCCGCCAGGACGGGGAGAAGGGCAATCCGGTCTATACCGGCAGCGCGCGCGGCGGCATCCGCTACTGGCGCTGGCCGTGGTGGGACAAGGACAGCCTGTACTTCGTCGGCAACACCCGGCTGGGCCGGCACGCCACGCTGCGCACCCGCGTGTACCGCGACACCTACGGCAACGGCCTGGAGGCCTATACCGACGGCAGCTACGCAACCGGGCTGGACAACAGCAGCTTCCCCAGCGTCTACGACGACCGCACCGTCGGCGGCTCGGTGACCCTGGCCGGCAGCGCGCTGGAGCGCCACGAACTGCAGCTGGCCATCCACTACAAGGACGACCGGCACAGCGACCGCAACCGCAACGCGCCGACCAAGGACTACCGCGACGTCACCACCTCGGTGGCGGTGGAGGACCGCTTCGCCCTGACCGCTGCCTCGCACCTGCGCTTCGGCCTCGGCCACGACCGCCGCGAGGCCCGGCGCGTCTACTACTGGCCCACCGGCAGCGCCGACGCCACCAACGCCGTGCTCGAATACGTGCAGCAGCTGGCACCGGACCGGCAGTGGTACGCGAGCGCCGCGCGCCGCACCCGCTTCCCGACCATCAAGGACCGCTATTCGGCGCGCATGGGCGCGGCGCTGCCCAACCCGGACCTCGCGCCAGAACATGCCACCCATCTCGAACTCGGCCTGCGCGGCCGCTGGTGGGAGGGCGCGCAGGTACAGGCTGCGGTATTCCACAGCCTGATCGACGACCTGATCCAGAACGAGGTGGTCGCCTCCACGGCCTGCGGCGGCAGCACCTGCAACCGCGCGCAGAACATCGGCCGCGCCCGTCACCTCGGCGTCGAACTGGGCCTGCAACAGCAGCTGGCCGGGGACTGGGAGCTGCAGGGCAGCTACGCCTGGCTGCGCCGCACCAATCTGGAGAACCGCAACGTGGCCCTGCTGGACAGCCCGCGCCAGCGCCTGTTCCTGGTGCTGGGCTGGGCCGCGCTGCCGCAGCTGCGCCTGCAGGCCACGCTGGAGGCCGAGCAGGGCCGCCGGGTCAGCTACGCCAATGCCGCCGCCCCGGTGCGCGAGCTGCCAGGCTTCGGCACGGTGGGCGTGAAGGCGAGCTGGATGCCGCGCGACGGACTGGGCCTGGACCTGGGCGTCCGCAACGTCGGCGACAAGTGGTATGAACTGGCCGACGGCTACCCGATGCCGGGCCGTACCTGGTTCGTCAACGTCAACAGGAGATTCTGAGCATGGCCGAGCGCATTCCCGTACGCATTGCCGCGCTGGTCCACGATGCCGGCGACGGCCCGGACCCGGACGCGGTGCTGGCAGCCTTTGCGACGCGGCAACTGGCTGCCGGCCACCGCGTGCGCGGGCTGGTGGCGCTGCCACACGAGGCCGCGCCCAACGGCAAGCGCATGGTGCTGATGGACGTGGCCGACCGCACCGCCCGCTACCCGATCAGCCAGGCGCTGGGAGCGGCCGCCTGCGGCTGCAACCTGGACCCGCGCGGCATCGCCGATGCCAGCGGGGTACTGCGGCGGGCCGTGCGGGAACCGGCCGAATTGGCCATCGCCAACCGTTTCGGCACGCTGGAAGCGCAGGGACGGGGCATGGCCGACGAACTGCTGGCATTGATGCTGGCCGGCATCCCGCTGCTCACCGTGGTGAACGCGCGTTACCTGGCCGCATGGCGCGATTTCACCGGTGGGCAGGCACGCGAACTGCCTCCCCGCGACGACGCCCTGCAACGCTGGTGGGATGCATGCCGCGCCACGCCGGCGGTGGCGGGATGAAGCGCCGCGCGCTGTTGCAGGCGCTGGCTCTGGCGCCGCTGCTGGCGGCGGGCAACGGCCCGCTGCGCGCGATGCCGGCGCAGCGCGTGCTGCGCCTGGGGGAGCCCAGGGGCGTCCCCGCACGGGTGTTTGCCGCCGGCGCTCCGGCGGCCGTGCTGATCGCCGCGCTGGCGCCGGAACGCCTGTTGGGCTGGCCGATGCAGATGGCGCCCGAGGCGCTGGCGCTGCTGCCCGCGCCGCTGCGCGCGCGTCCGGTGATTGGCCGGCTGGCGGGGCGTGGCAGCACGGTGAGCCTGGAACGGCTGCTGGCGATGCAGCCGGACCTGGTGCTGGATGCCGGCGATTTCGACGCCAACTACCGCTCCTCCGCCGAACGGGTCTGGCAGCAGACCGGCATTCCCATCGAACTGGTGGCCGGGCGCCTGCCCGACCACCCGACCCAACTGCGCCACGTCGGCCGGCGGCTCGGCGTGGCCGCGCGCGGCGAAGCGCTGGCGCAGGCCGCCGAGGCGCAGCTGGCGCTGGTCCGCGAGGTACTGGCCACGCGCGCGCCCGACGCCCGGCCGACGGTCTACTACGGCCGCGGCGGCGACGGGCTGGAGAGCGGGCTTGCCGGTTCGATCAATACCGAGGTCATCGAGTTCTGCGGCGGCCGCAACGTCGCCGCCGCCGTCGGCAGCGGCGGGCTGGCACGGGTATCGCTGGAACAACTGCTGGCGTGGGACCCGGACGTGATCCTGACCCAGGATGCGGCATTCGCCGCCAGCGCATCGCAGGACCCGCGCTGGCGCAGCCTGCGCGCGGTGCGCAGCGGACGCCTGCACTGCGCGCCGACCCTGCCGTTCGGCTGGCTCGACGGCCCGCCAGGCATCAACCGCCTGCCGGGGCTGGCATGGCTGCTGGCACGGCTGCACCCCGGCGCTACCCCGGCGCTGGCGCCGGCCGCGCTGCGGGCGCGCATCGACGCACTGCACCGTCTGCTGTGGGGCTCGCGCTTGCCGGCCGGCATCGCCGATGCGCTGGAGCCTGGCCGGTGAGAGCCGGTGCGGTGCCGCGCTGGGCCTGGCACGCCGGTGGCTGGGGCCTGCTGCTGGCGATGCTGTTGCTGGCCTTCGCCGTCGGCCAGTTCCCGGTGCGGCCGACGATGCTGCTGCAGGCGCTGGGATCGCAGCTGTTCGGCATCGGCGAGCCGGTTCCGCCGACGGTGCATGCGGCGCTGTGGCACATCCGCCTGCCGCGGGTACTGGCGGCGGTACTGATCGGCGCGGTGCTGTCGGCTGCGGGTGCCGCCTACCAGGCGATGTTCCGCAACCCGCTGGTATCACCGGACATCCTCGGCGTTTCCGCCGGTGCCGGGCTGGGCGCCTCGCTGGCGCTGTTCCTCGGCCTGCCGATGCTGCTGGTACAGGGTTTCGCCTTCGCCGGCGGGCTGGCGGCGGTGGCGCTGGTGTGCCTGGTCGCCGCCCTGGTGCGCCGCCACGAGCCGGTGCTGGTGCTGGTACTGGCCGGCGTGGCGGTATCGGCGTTGCTCGGCGCCGGCATCTCGCTGCTCAAGCTGCTGGCCGACCCGTACACGCAACTGCCGTCGATCACGTTCTGGCTGCTCGGCGGGTTGAACGCGGTGGTCGGCGACGACCTGCGCGTCAGCGCGCCGCTGCTGCTGGCCGGCCTGCTGCCGCTGGTGCTGCTGCGCTGGCGGGTGAACCTGCTGGCGCTGGGCGACGAGGAGGCCGGCGCGCTCGGCGTGGCGGTCGTTCCCTTGCGCTGGACGCTGATCGCGGCGGCGACGCTGTGCACCGCAGCAGCGGTGTCGCTGGCCGGCATCATCGGCTGGGTCGGGTTGGTGGTGCCGCACATCGCGCGCCTGCTGGTCGGCGCCGACTTTCGCCGGCAGCTGCCGGCGAGCCTGCTGCTGGGCGCCAGCTTCCTGCTGGCCGCCGACACGCTGGCGCGCACGCTGGCGCCAATCGAACTGCCGCTGGGCATCCTCACCGCCTGCGTCGGCGTGCCGTGCTTCCTGTGGGTGCTGGCCCGCAGCGGAGGCCGCGCATGAACGCCGCGACCCCGCTGCTGGAAGCGCGCGCGCTGGCCATCGGCCATGCCGGCGTCGCATTGGGTGCGCCGCTGGCGCTGTCGCTGCAGGCCGGTGAAGTGGTGTGCCTGCTCGGCCCCAACGGCTGCGGCAAGACCACGCTGTTCCGTACCCTGCTGGGCCTGCTGCCGGCGGTGGCCGGCGAAGTGCGGCTGCATGGCCGGCCCTTACGCGGCCATGACCGCGCGCAGCGCGCGCGCCTGCTCGGCTACGTGCCGCAGGCTGCGCCGTTGCCGTTCGCCTGGCGCGTGCGCGAGCTGGTGGCGATGGGCCGCGCCGCGCACCTGGGCCTGCTGGCCGCGCCGGGCCGCGCCGATGAAGAGATCGCCGACGCCTGCCTGCAGCAACTGGGCATCGCCGCATTGTCCGCGCGCACGGTGGATACCCTCAGCGGCGGCGAACGGCAACTGGTGCTGGTCGCGAGGGCGCTGGCCCAGCAGGCGCGGGTGCTGGTGATGGACGAACCCACCGCCAGTCTCGACTTCGGCAACCAGCTGCGCATCCTCGACACCGTGCGCGCGCTGGCCGGACGCGGCATCGGCGTGCTGCTGTCCACCCACCAGCCGCAGCATGCACTGCAGGTGGCCGACCGCATCGCGCTGATGGCCGGTGGCAGCCTGCAGGCGCTGGGCCCGGCGCACGAAGTCGCCACGCCCGCCCGGCTGGCCACGCTGTATGGCGTGGACGCCGCGCGCATCGCCGCCTCCCTTCCCGCCACCGGAGCCATGCCGCGATGACCGCCCTGCCCCCGCCGATCGACCATGCCGCCCGCTACCGCCAGCACCTGCAGGCCTGCGGCTACGCGCCCAAACCGGCCAGCGCGTGGGATGCGCGGGCGGCGCAACCGGGCTGGAAACGACGCCACGACGACTACAGCGACGCCTTCCTCGCGCGGCTGGACCTGGACGGCGTGGACAGCGTGCTCGACATCGGCTGCGGCCCCGGCCTGCTCAGCCTGCCCATCGCCGCGCGGGTGCGGCAGGTGCATGCGCTGGACTACAGCCGCGGCATGCTCGATGGCCTGCGCGCGGCGATCGCCCGCGCCGGCGTCGGCAACATCCAGCCGTGGCAGCTGTCCTGGGAAGACGACTGGAGCGCGGTGCCGCGCTGCGATGTCGCCATCGCCTCGCGCTCGTTGATGGTGCCGGACCTGGCACAGGCGCTGGCGAAGCTGGACGCGCACGCGCGCCGGCGCGCCTGCATCACCTTCGCCACCGGCCCGCGCACCGGCG
The DNA here is from genome assembly GCF_014109845.1 of Stenotrophomonas acidaminiphila. Classification (NCBI taxonomy): domain Bacteria; kingdom Pseudomonadati; phylum Pseudomonadota; class Gammaproteobacteria; order Lysobacterales; family Lysobacteraceae; genus Stenotrophomonas; species Stenotrophomonas acidaminiphila. The sequence continues at coordinate 629,731 of NZ_CP043567.1, forward strand.
CCGGCGAGCTGGCCGCGTTGTTGCGGCGCACGTGGACGCCGATGCCGGACCATCGCTACCCGGTCAACCTGCTGCTGGACATGGGCCGCCTGCCGCGCGTGGACTACCTTCCGGTGCCGGTGCCCGCTGCCGACACGGAGGCGGCTGACCTGCTGCAACAGGCCGAAGCGCTGTTCGGCGAACTCACCGCCACGGAGCGGCAATCGCTGTGCGACTGGCACGCGGCGTCCCCCGACAACCGGCTCGGGCCGGCTCCTACGTGCCGCTGGGCCTTCATCTGGTGGGAAACCGGCGGCTGAGCACCGGACACCATCGGCCGTGCCCCGCGTGGGGCGGATGGAACGACAAGGGCCGCCCTGTGCGGAGCGGCCCTTGTCTGCACACACATCAGGAACGGGCGAGCGTCAGTGGTCGGCGGCCTTGCTGGCGCCGACGCCGGTCTCGGCGCGGACCTGCTGCGCCGGGTAGGCCGCACGCTCGGCCTTGGCGCGCGCGCTGTTGTCCAGCACCGAGAACAGCCAGATGGCGGCGAAGGCGATGGTCATCGAGAACAGCGCCGGGCTGGTGTACGGGAACGGCGCGCTGCCGGCCGGATTGCCCAGCGTATCCACCCACACCGACGGCGACAGCAGCGTCAGCAGCAGCGACGAGGCCAGGCCGAGGAAGCCACCAATCACCGCGCCGCGGGTGGTGCAGTCCTTCCACAGCAGCGACAGGATCAGCACCGGGAAGTTGGCCGAGGCGGCGATGGCGAAGGCCAGCGACACCATGAAGGCCACGTTCTGCTTCTCGAAGGCGATGCCCAGCAGCACCGCGATCACGCCCAGCACCAGGGTGGTGGCGCGCGACACGCGCAGTTCGGTGCCCGCCGGCGGCCTGCCCTTCATGATCACCGTGGCGTACAGGTCGTGCGACACCGCCGAGGCACCGGACAGCGTCAGCCCGGCCACCACCGCCAGGATGGTGGCGAACGCGACCGCGGAGATGAAGCCCATGAACAGGTTGCCGCCCACCGCCTTGCCGACCAGCACCGCAGCCATGTTCGGCCCGCCCTGGATGGTGCCGGTGACCGGGTCGGCGTACGCCGGGTTGGTCAGCACCAGGGCGATGGCGCCGAAGCCGATGATGAAGATCAGGATGTAGAAGTAGCCGATCCAGGTGGTGGCCCAGAACACCGACTTGCGCGCCTGCTTGGCATCGGGAACGGTGAAGAAGCGCATCAGGATGTGCGGCAGGCCGGCGGTGCCGAACATCAGCGCCATGCCGAAGGAGATGGCCGAGATCGGATCCTTGACGAAACCGCCCGGCCCCATGATCGACAGGCCGGCCGCGGCGGCCTCCTCCGCGCTCTTGCCGCCGTTGGCGGCGATCTGGGCCTTGACCTGCACCGCGGTGGAGAACAGCTTCTCGAAGCTGAAGCCGAACTGCCACATCACCATCAGCGCCATGAAGGTCACGCCGGACAGCAGCAGGCAGGCCTTGATGATCTGCACCCAGGTGGTGGCGGTCATGCCGCCGAACAGCACGTAGACCATCATCAGCACGCCCACCAGCACTACCGCGATCCAGTAGTCCAGGCCGAACAGCAGCTTGATCAGCGCACCGGCGCCGACCATCTGCGCGATCAGGTAGAACAGCACCACCACCAGCGTGCCGGAGGCGGCGAACAGCCGGATCGGCTTCTGCGCGAAGCGGTAGCCGGCGACGTCGGCGAAAGTGAAGCGGCCGAGGTTGCGCAGCCGCTCGGCCATCAGGAAGGTCAGGATCGGCCAGCCGACCAGGAAGCCGATGGCGTAGATCAGGCCGTCGTAGCCGTTGGCCATCACCGCCGCGGTGATGCCCAGGAACGATGCCGCCGACATGTAGTCGCCGGCGATCGCCAGGCCGTTCTGGAAGCCGGTGATGCCGCCGCCGGCGGTGTAGAAATCGGACGCCGAGCGAGTGCGCGCGGCGGCCCACTTGGTGATGCCCAGGGTCGCCAGCACGAATACGGCGAACATGACGATCGCCGTCCAGTTGGTGGGCTGGCGCACGGTCTGGCCGATGTCGCCGCCGGCCGCCAGGGCCGCGCCGCTGGCGGCCAGCAGGGCGAGCAGCGCGGCCGGGCGCAGGAACGAACGGGTCATTGCGCGTCCTCCACGATCTGCTGGGTCAACTGGTCGAACTCCTTGTTGGCGCGGCGCACGTAGAAGCCGGTGATCAGGATGGTGAACACCATCAGCCCCAGCGCGATCGGGATGCCGATGGTGGTGATCCGGCCCTCGCCCAGCGGGGTGGCGAGGAATGCCTTGTCGAAGGCGATCAGGCCGATGTAGCCGTAGTAGGCCAGCAGCATCAGCGCGGTGAGGATCCAGCCCAGGCGGTTGCGCGACTGGCGCAGCCGCTGGTAGGCCGGGTGGGAGGCGATCCGCTCAACACGGGGATCGACGGAAGCATTCATCGGGATTCTCCAGATTTCGGGAATACGGACGCAGGCGTGCAGTGCGCGCCGGTGCGGGCATGAGTGCTCCCCGTGGGGGTAGGGAGATGGTGCGTACTGCGTTTCCTGCGGTGGCAGCGGCGCCGTCGCGACGCCGCTGCCGGGCACTCAGAAGCTGTACTTGGTGGTGAACTGCACGCGGCTGATGTCGCCCTTGCGGCCGTTCTCGATCTCGCGCACGCCGTACATCAGCTCGGCGCCGATATCGACCTTGGGCATCGGCGTGTAGAACACGTTGCCGCGGATCGACTGCACGCTCTTCGTCACCAGCTGGCCGGTGATCGAGGCGTCGTTGTCGTAGTCGCTGCGCGCGTAGATCAGGTTGGTGCGCAGCTTCGGGGTGAAGGCATGGCGCCAGCCGACGTAGCCGGCGATCACCCCGGTCGGGTCGAGCTCGTCGCGCACCGCGTCCCAGGCGCTGTCGCCGGTGATGCCCAGGCCGATGTAGCGGGCGATGCCCTGGCCGCCGGTGAGCTGGTAGTGCAGCGAATCGCTGCCGCCCATCACCCATTTGCCGCCCAGGGTCAGGCCGCCGCCGGTGGCGGTGGCGTGCGCGCCGGTGGCCTGGTTGTCCACCTTCAGCTGGCGCAGCAGGCCAGCCACGCCGAAAGTGCCCCAGTCGCCCTTCCAGCCGTAGCGCGCGGTCAGGTCGGGCAGCGCGCCGCGGTCGGAGCTGGTGGCGCCGACCAGGGTGGTTTCCGGATTCTCCAGCGATGCGCTGAAGCCGCCCCTGGTGTAACGCACCTGCGCCTGGCGCACGAAGATCACGCCGTCGGTCGGGCCGACGAAGTCCACCGCCTCGGGAATAGAGGCCGCGTCCATGAAGTTGGACCAGGTCTGGCCGGCCAGCCAGTTGTTCCAGTACATGTAGGCATGGCGCAGGGTGACGCCGTAGGTGTTGGTCGCGGTCTGGTTGCCCAGCGCATTGCCGAAGAAATCCATCTCCACCAGCGCGCCGGCCTTGTCGCCGTTCTCGGCCACGTGGTCCACGCCCAGGTTGAAGCGCGAGAACTTGGCGTGGGCGTTGTAGTCCACGCTCGACGCCTTGCCCGAGCCGCCTGCGCCGTGCACCGGCGTCTGTCCCGGCAGGTACAGCGAGCGGCCGGTGGCGTCGTCGGCAAGTTGTCCGTCGCCGGTGCGGGTGGCGAGGAAATCGGCCTTGATGAAGCCGCCGAACTTGAAGGTGGTGCCCGGCGTGGCACCCGGGGTGATGCTGGTCACCTGGATCGGCTGTTTGCCGGCCGGCACCACGGGTCTGGCCGGCGCGGCGGCGGTGGCCGCCTGTTCGGCACGCACCTGCTGCACATCGCCCTGGGCCTGGGCGATGGCGCCCTGCTGTTGCTGCTGGGTGGAGAGCAGCAGCTGCACCTGGCGCTCCAGTTCGGCGACGCGGGCTTCCAGCACCTGTTCCCTGGCGGTGCCGGCAAAGGCCATGCCCGGCGCCAGCAGCGCCACGAACAACGCGGCGGCAAGTGGCCGGCGCACCATCGTCGCAGCGGCCGGGAACGCGCGGCCCGCTGGTTTCAACACGTGTCTGTTCATCAGGTCTGCCTCTCTCCGGCTGGCGTTGACGGCCGCGTCGGTCGCACGGTCAACGGCAGGGTGCGCGGCGTTCGCCGCAGGCGGCTATTCGCCATTAGTCGAAAGCGGGCGGGTATTCGACCATCGTCTAAGCCGCGGGGCAGCGCGCGACTGGGGTGATGCGGCACACTTGGGAGGTCGCGGCCGCGTCGCAGGATGCGGCTCCTCCATTGGTTACAAGTGCAAAGGTGAGGGTATTGCCATGGCTGATCTCTATCCCGTCGATCCCGCGTTCGCCGCCCGGGCGCGGATCGACAAGACCACGTACCAGCAGCAGTACCGCGAATCGGTGGAGCATCCCGATGCGTTCTGGGCCAAGGCCGCCGAGCGCCTGGACTGGTTCACCCGGCCGACCCGGATCAAGAACGTCAGCTACCAGCTGGATGATTTCCGCATCAAGTGGTTCGAGGACGGCGAACTCAACGTCAGCGTGAACTGCCTGGACCGCCAGCTCGCCACCCGCGGCGACAAGACCGCGCTGCTGTTCGAACCGGACAGCCCCGACGCGCCGGCGCAGAAGGTCACCTACCGCGAGCTGCACGAACGCGTGTGCAGGCTCGGCAACGCGCTGCGCAACCTCGGCGTCGGCAAGGGCGACCGCGTCACCATCTACCTGCCGATGATCGTCGATGCCGCGGTGGCGATGCTGGCCTGCGCGCGCATCGGCGCGATCCACTCGGTGGTGTTCGGCGGGTTCGCCGCCAATTCCATCGCCGACCGCGTCGGCGACTGCGGCAGCAAGCTGATCATCACCGCCGACGAAGGCCTGCGCGGCGGCCGCAAGGTGCCGCTGAAGGCCAATGTCGACGCCGCGCTGAAGCTGCCCGGCACCCACACCGTGGAAACCGTGCTGGTGGTGCGCCATACCGGTGCGGCGGTGGACATGCAGGCCCCGCGCGACCGCTGGTTCCATGACGTGGTCGACACCCAGCCGGCGCAGTGCGAGCCGGAGCGCATGAACGCCGAGGACCCGCTGTTCATCCTCTACACGTCCGGTTCCACCGGCAAGCCCAAGGGCGTGCTGCACACCAGCGGCGGCTACCTGCTGTTCGCCGCCTACACCCACGAAGCGGTGTTCGACCTGCGCGAGGACGACATCTACTGGTGCACCGCCGACGTGGGCTGGGTCACCGGCCACAGCTACATCGTCTACGGCCCGCTGGCCAACGGCGCCACCTCGGTGATGTTCGAGGGCGTACCGAACTACCCCAACACCTCGCGCTTCTGGGAGGTGATCGACAAGCACCAGGTCACCATCTTCTATACCGCGCCCACCGCGATCCGCGCGCTGATGCGCGACGGCGAGGAGCCGGTCAAGCGCACCTCGCGCAGGAGCCTGCGCCTGCTCGGCAGCGTCGGCGAACCGATCAACCCCGAAGCCTGGCGCTGGTACCACGACGTGGTCGGCGAGGCGCGCTGCCCGATCGTGGATACCTGGTGGCAGACCGAGACCGGCGGCATCCTGATCTCGCCGCTGCCGGGCGCGATGGACCTCAAGCCCGGCTCGGCCACCCTGCCCTTCTTCGGCGTGCAGCCGGCGCTGGTCAACGCCGACGGCGAGATCCAGGAAGGCGCCACCGAGGGCAACCTGATCATCCGCGACTCGTGGCCGGGCCAGATGCGCACCGTCTACGGCGACCACCAGCGCTTCATCGACACCTACTTCCGCACCTACCCGGGCAGCTACTTCACCGGCGACGGTTGCCGCCGCGACGAGGACGGCTACTACTGGATCACCGGCCGCGTCGACGACGTGATCAACGTCTCCGGCCACCGCATCGGCACCGCCGAAGTGGAAAGCGCGCTGGTCAGCCACCCGAAGGTGGCCGAGGCGGCGGTGGTCGGCTTCCCGCACGACATCAAGGGCCAGGGCATCTACGCCTACGTCACCCTGGTGGCGGGCGAGGCGCAGACCGACGAACTGCTCAAGGAGCTGGTGGCGTGGGTGCGCAAGGAGATCGGCCCGATCGCCGCACCGGACCACCTGCAGTGGGCGCCGGGCCTGCCCAAGACCCGTTCGGGCAAGATCATGCGCCGCATCCTGCGCAAGATCGCCGAGAATGCACCGGACCAGCTCGGCGACACCTCGACCCTGGCCGATCCGTCGGTCGTGGCCTCGCTGGTGGACGAGCGCAAGGTGCGCTGAACCGGCGTGCGGGCACCACGTGGGGGCCGGCACGGCGCGACGGCGACAGCGTTGCCCGCATCGCCCCCCGTCCCTCACGTTCCACCGCCCGCCCCGCCGATGCACGTCCCCGACCCCCGCTTGCCGACTCCTCCCGCCCCCATGCCCACCCTGCTCATCGCCGACGACCACCCGCTGTTCCGCGAAGCGCTGCGCGGGGCGGTGCAGCGGGTGATTCCGGGGGTGCAGCTGCTGGAGGCCGACAGCGTCGAGGCGCTGTATGCGCTGGCCGAGCAGCACCCCGACGCGGACCTGGTGCTGATGGACCTGAACATGCCCGGCGCACAGGGGTTCAACGCGCTGGTGCACCTGCGCTCGCTGCATCCGCAGCTGCCGATCGTGGTGGTGTCCGCGCGCGAGGAGCCGACGGTGATGCGGCGTGCGCTCGACCACGGCGCATTCGGCTTCATTCCCAAATCGGCCGATTCGGACACCATCGGCCATGCCCTGGGCACCATCCTCGATGGCGAGCGCTGGGCGCCGGCGGAGGCGCACAACGTGCCGCCCACCGACCATGAGGAGCGCGAGGTGGGCCAGCGCCTGCGCGAGCTGACCCCGCAGCAGTTCCGGGTGCTGCAGATGCTCGGCGCCGGCCGCCTCAACAAGCAGATCGCCTACGACCTGAACGTGTCCGAGGCCACCATCAAGGCGCATGTCACCGCGATCCTGCGCAAGCTCGGCGTCACCAACCGCACCCAGGCGGTGCTGATGGCAGGCAAGCTGGCCATCGACGACGACAGCATCGTGCTGCCGCCGGAAGAGGACTGAGCCGACACCGGCGTGGCGACGGCGGAGCGGCCTGCCGCCGCCCCGCTGCCGCGCCCGGCGTCAGGCCACGCGTGCCGGCGGCGGCGCGTCGTGGCCGCCCAGCACGAATGTTTCCGCCGCCGCCGCCAGGTCCTGCGCCTGCTCGCGCATGGCCAGCGCCGCCTGCGAGGAGGCCCGGGCGACATTGTCGCTCTGGCGCGTGCCCTCGCCGATACGCCGCAGCAGCCGTTCGACGTCGTCCACCGCACTGACCTGGCGCGCCGACGCCGCGTCGATGCGCGCCATCGCCGTCACCACCTGCTGCACGCGGCCGCCGATGTCCTGCATCGCCTCGCCGCTGCTGTCGACCAGGTGGGCGCCGGCTTCGACCTGCTGCAGCGAGGCATCCACCAGCGCGCGGATCTGCTGCGAGGCTTCGGCCGAGCGCTGCGCCAGCTGCCGCACTTCGCCGGCGACCACCGCGAAGCCGCGGCCGTGGCTGCCGGCGCGCGCCGCTTCCACCGCCGCATTGAGCGCCAGCAGGTTGGTCTGGAACGACAGGCTGTCCACCGTGGCGACGATTTCGCGGATGTGGCGCGAGGACGCGCGCAGCCGCTCCATGCCCGACACCGCGGCGGCGGTGGCTTCGCGCCCGCGCTCGGCGGCGATGCTGGCGGCCTCGGAGACCTCGGCGCTGTGGCGCGCGCTGTCGGCATTCTCGCGCGCCTCCCCGGCCACCGAGCGCACGCGTTGCAACGCGTCGTGCACGTCATCGACCTGCTGCTGGACCTGGGCGGACAGTTCGCGGGTGCCGCCGGCCATGTCGGCCACCGCCGCCTGCACGCTGCCGGCCGACTGCTGGATGCTGGAGACGATAGCGCCGACCTGGCGCATCGCCACTTCCAGCCCCTGCCGCAGCCGCGCGTAGATGCCGCCGCGATCCTCGCGCATGCGCGCGCTCAGGTCGCCGCGGGCGAAGTGGCCGATCACGCGCGTGGCGTCGCCGACCTGCGACTGCACGCTGTCCAGCAGCGCGTTGATGCGCCCGCCCAGCTCCAGCACGAAACCCTGCTTGTCGGCCAGTTCGATGCGGCCTTCCAGGTCGCCGCCGGCGGCAGCGGCGACCACCGCCGCGACCTCGTTGGCGATCACCCGCTCCAGGCGGCGGTCCTGCCATTCCATCACCATTCCCAGCACCCGCTCCTGCTCGAGTACCGGGCTGGCGCGCAGCCAGAACCCGGTGTTGCCCAGCTCCACCTCGGCGTCGATGGTGCCGCCGCCGTCGCGCACCCGGGCCAGCACCGCGGCCACGTCGGGGCCGAGCGTGGCCACCGCGGCGCCGGTTCCGGCCGGCATCTCGACGCCGGCCCGTGCGAAGGTCAGCCGCAGGGCATCGTTGGCGTAGACCACGCAGCCCTCGCCATCGGTCACCAGCACCGCGGCGCGCGCCACGTCCAGCGCCCGGCGCACGCGCTGGTTGGCGAGCGCGGCGATGCGCTCGCTGGCGATGCGTTCGCGCAGGCGCGCCTGCATCTGCATCAGTGCGGTGGCGAGGCGGCCGATCTCGTCGTGCCGGTTGCGCACCACCAGGGTGCCATCCAGGTGGTCGTCGGCGATCGCCCCGGCGAAGGCCGCGGCCGCGGCCAGCGGGCGGTCGATGGCGCGCAGCAGCAGCACCAGCAGCGTCACCAGCAGCACGCCCACGATCAGCACGGTGGCGGCGAAGGCGGCGTTCATCCAGCTGCGCGCGGCAGCCTGCCCGGCCTGTTGCCGCTGCAGCGCGCTGCGCTGGTCGCGCTGCAGGCGCAGGATCACCGGGTCCACCTGCGCGGCATGCTCGTCCAGCGCCTGGGTCTCGCTGTCGACGCCGAAGCGCGCCGCCGCATAGGACAGGAACGCGCCCTGGTAGCGCTGCATCGCCTCGCGCACCTGCGCGCGCACCGGCTCCGGCATGCGTGCGCGCTGCAGCAGCAGTTCGAACGGCATCGCCTCGGCCCCCAGTTCGTCGGCGTACTTCTGTTCGCGGCGCGCGATGAAGTCCTTTTCGTAGCGGCGCATGCTCAGCATCGATACCTGCAGCTCCGGCTCGCGGTAATCGCCGATCAGGTTCTCCACGGTATGCACCGCCGCGCGCAGCTCGCCCTGCATGCCGCTGTCGGCATCGTGGCCGAGCTCGCCGATGCGCTCGTCCAGCAGGCGCGCCGATTCCAGGTAGGCCTGCAGCGCGGCAGCCAGCGCGGGCGGCCACGGCTCGGCGCCGGGCACCGGCGCCAATGCCTGGCCCAGCTGCGCACGCGCCTTGCCGAAAGCCTGCCCGGCGGTGGTCGAAAACGACATGGCATACTCGGCCTGCGCGCGCCGGGTCTCGGCGAAGGCCCGGGCCAGGCGCTCCAGCCGCGCCGCGTCCTGCTGGTAGCGTTGCAGCCGCTGGTCGGCGGCGCGGGTGCCGGCGCTGAGCCAGGCATAGGCCGAGCCGATGACGGCCAGGCCGACCACCAGCGCCAGCAGGCTCAGCCGCAGCTTCTGGGCGATTCCAAGCGGGAACTTCATTGCACGACTCCGGGCGTGGGGACGCCTCTGGATCGGCCGCCGGCGCACAACCTTTAGGACGTTTCGCGAGCGGGGGGCGTGCCGGTCGCCGCGCGCGGCGCAATGAAGCCAGCGGGTGATGACAGCTGCATGTCAGCCCCGCCCACGCCCGTCCCCGCCTGCACGGCGACGGCCGCGACGGCGTGCTAGAATCCGCGCTCCCTTGGGGAGTAGCCTGCTTCCAGCGTCTGGAAGCGCACGCGTCAACACACTCGACCATTGCGTCGTGGCGCGTGCGACCGGTTCCACGGTTGGCGAGACCAACGGCATGCGAGCGCAACGTCAGGTCGGGCGCGCCGCGTGCCGTCCGTGTCCGCCCGGCCAGGAAAACCCGATGTCCCCTCTGTCCATCCTTCTCATCGGCTTCGCCATGTCCACCGATGCCTTCGCCGCCGCGATCGGCAAGGGTGCGGCGATGCGCCGGCCGCGCCTGCCCGACGCGCTGCGCGCCGGCCTGATCTTCGGCGTGATCGAAGCCATCACCCCGCTGCTCGGCTGGCTGCTGGGCCGCGCCACCTCGCAGTACGTCGAAGCGTTCGACCACTGGATCGCGTTCGTGCTGCTCGGCGCGCTGGGCGTGCACATGATCGTCGCCGGGCTGCGCCCGGATGCCGAAGAGGAAACCCAGGAACCCGGCGACAACCGCCACCACCGCTTCTGGACGCTGGCCGCCACCGGCCTGGCCACCAGCATCGACGCGGCGGCGATCGGCGTGAGCCTGGCCTTCCTGGACGTGCACATCGGCGTGGTGGCGCTGGTCATCGGCCTGTGCACGCTGGTCATGGTGACCCTGGGCATCATGCTCGGCCGCGTGCTCGGGGCGCTGGTCGGCAAGCGCGCGGAGATCGTCGGCGGCGTGATCCTGATCGTCATCGGCGCCAGCATCCTGTACGAGCACCTGCACGGCGCGGCCTGAGCGCAGGACCGCGGCGGCGGCCGGGCACGCCGGCGGCATCGCCCCGCCGGCAGGTCCGTCAGCGCGCCGGCCTCAGCGCAGCGCGGTCAGGAAGGCGCGCAGCGAGGCCGGCTTCACCGGCTTGGTCAGCACCCGGTAGCCGCGCTCGCGCGCCAGCCGCTTCAGCTCGTCGCGGCCATCGGCGGTGAGCAGCGCGCCGGGCAGCGGGCGGCCGGCGGCCCCGCGCAGCGCGACCAGCGCGTCGAGCCCGTCCATGCGGTCGTGCAGGTGGTAGTCCACCAGCATCACGTCGGGCCGCTCGGCGATCTTCTCCAGCGCCATGTCCACGGTACTGGCCGCGATCACCTGCACCTTCCAGCGGCCAAGCAGCGCGCGCATGCCGTCGAGGATCTCCTGGTCGTTGTCCACGCACAGCACGCGCAGGCCGGCCAGCGCCTCGTCGCCGCCGAACGCCGGCATGGCGCGCGGCGGCGGCGCCACCGCAGGCGTCGGCACGCGCGGCAGGGTGATGGAGAACATGCTGCCGCGGCCGGGTTGGCTGCGTGCATCCAGGCCATGGCCGAGCAGCCGCGAGATGCGCTGGCAGATCGACAGGCCCAGGCCCAGGCCCTGTTCGCCCCAGTCGAACGGCTGCTGGTAGCGGTGGAACTCGTTGAAGATCTGCTGCATGTGGTGCTCGGGGATACCGGGACCGGTATCCCACACCTGCAGCTCGACCTGGCCACCACGCACCCGCAGCGCCAGTACGATGCGCCCGCTGCGGGTGTAGCGCAGCGCGTTGGCCATGAAGTTCTGCAGCACCCGGCGCAGCAGGCGGCGGTCGCTGCGCACCCACGCCTGGCGCGCGAACACGTGCAGGCGCAGCCCCCGCCCGGCCGCCACCGGGGTGTATTGCGCGGCCAGTTCGCGCACCAGCACCGCGGCATCGAAATCGGTGACGGTCGGACGCAGGCCGCCGGCATCCAGCCGCGACACGTCGAGCAGGCCGTCGAGCAGCTCTTCGGCCGCACGCAGCGAGGCGTCCACGCGTTCGGCCAGGTGGCGCTGCTCGTCGCCTTCCTGCAGGCCGTCGCGCAGCGCCGAGGCGAACAGGCGCGCGGCGTTGAGCGGCTGCAGCACGTCATGGCTGATGGCGGCCAGGAAGCGGGTCTTGGACTGCTGCGCCGCCTCGGCCGCCTGCGAGCGCTCGGCCACCCGCTGCTCCAGGGTCTCGTTGGCCTCCAGCAGCGCCTGCTCGGCGCGCTTGAAGTCGCTGATGTCGTTGTAGCTGGTGACGTAACCGCCGCCGGGCAGGGCCTGGCCGCGCAGCTCGATCACCTTGCCGTCGGCGCCGGTACGCTCGAACACGTGCGGCGTGCCGGCGCGCATGTGGCCGATGCGCCGGTTGATCTGCATCTCGATGTCGCCTTCGCCCAGCTCGCCGCGCTCGGCGTTGTAGCGGATCAGGTCGGCGACCGGGCGGCCGACGTAAAGCATGCCATCGGGATAGCCGAACATCTGCTGGTAGCGGCGGTTCCACGCGGTCAGGCGCATGTCCGGATCGACCACGCTGACCCCGGCGCTGATGTTCTCCAGCGTGGTGGACAGGATCTCGCGGTTGAAACGCAGCTCCTGCCCGGCCTCGTCCAGCACCGCCACCACTTCGCCCAGGTCCATGCCCGAACCGCGCAGCAGGCTGGTCAGCAGCAGGCGCGCCGAGGCGGCGCCGATGGACGCGGCCAGCAGGCGCTCGGTGAACTGCACCCAGGCGCGGTCGGCGGCGGCGGCCGGCTGGAACTCGCGCTGCAGCGCCTGCGCCTGTTCGACGAAAGCGCGCCGCGCGCGCACGTCGCCGACCACGCGCGTGGCCAGCGCCAGCAGGTCGCGCACCTTGACGTGCGCCGGCCAGTCGCCGGCCACCGCCGGGCGCCGCGCGTACGGCTCCAGGAACGGCGCCACGCGCAGCCGTTCGGCCACCCCCGGGCGCCAGCGCATCGACACCAGCAGCATGGTGGCGGTGTTGAGCAGCAGCGACCAGAACGTGCCATGGGTCAGCGGGTCCCAGCCACGCAGGCCGAACAGCTGTTCGGGCCGCAGCCAGCCGATGCCGAACGGGCCGCGCTCGACCAGCCCCACGTCCAGCCAGCCGCCATGGCAGAGCGCCGGCAGCAGCAGCGTGTAGATCCACAACGCGAAGCCCACCGCCATGCCGGTGCCGACGCCGCGGCGGCTCGCGCCGCGCCAGTACAGGCCGCCGATCAGGCCGGGGGCGAACTGCGCCACCGCGGCGAACGCCATCAGCCCGTAGGTCGCGAGCATGGTGTCGTTGTTGCTGCCGCGGTAGTAGCCGTACGCCACCAGCGCCAGCAGCAGGATCGCCAGGCGGCGGATCCACAACACGCGCGAGGCGACGTCGGCGGCCTCGCGGTGGTCGCCGCTGCGGCGCAGCAGCAGCGGCATCACCAGATCGTTGCTGATCATGGTCGCCAGCGCGATCGAGGAGACGATCACCATGCCGGTCGCCGCGGAGAAGCCACCGACGTAGGCGACCAGCGCCAGCGCGGTGTTGCCGCTGCTCATCGGCAGCGCCAGCACCAGCGCGTCGTCGACCACGCCGCCGCCGCCGAGCAGGGCGTTGCCGGCCACCGCGATCGGCACGATCATCAGCGAGATCAGGACCAGATAGCCGCCGAACAGCCAGCGCGCGCGGCGCACGTCGCCGACGTCGCCGCATTCCACCACCGCCACGTGGAACTGGCGCGGCAGGCAGATCAGCGCCAGGAAGCTGAGCAGGGTCTGCGAGACGAAGCCCACCGGCGGCGTGCCCTCGAACAGGGTGCGTGCCGACGCCACCACCGCGGTGCCGCGGTCGGACAGCCAGACGTAGGCGAACACCCCGACCGCCACCATCGCCAGCAGCTTGATCATCGATTCCAGGGCGATGGCCAGCATCATGCCGTGGTGGTGCTCGGTGGCGTCCACCTGGCGGGTGCCGAACAACGTGGCGAACAGGGCCATCAGCAGCGCCACGTACAGCGCCGGATCGGTGAGCACGCCGCCGCCGCCGCTGTCGCCGGTGAGCACCTGCAGGCTCATCGCCACCGCCTTGTACTGCAGCGCCAGGTACGGCACCACGCCGATCAGCGCGATCACCGCCACCAGCGCGGCCAGCCGCCGCGAGCGACCGTAGCGGGAGGAAATGAAATCGGCGATGGAGACCACGTTCTCGCTGCGCGCGATCAGCGCCAGCCGTTCGATGATGCGCCAGCCGAACAGCAGCAGCAGCAGCGGCCCCAGGTAGATCGGCAGGTAACCGATGCCGTAGCGCACCGCGGTGCCGACCGCGCCGTAGAAGGTCCACGACGAGCAGTACACCGCCAGCGCCAGGCTGTAGATCACCGGCCGCAGCCACGGCCGGTCCGGGTACATCGGCCGATGGTCGCCCCACCACGCCACGCCGAACAGCAGCGCGGCATAGCCGAGCGAAACCAGCAGCAGGATCCAGCTTGAGACCAAGGACGCGTTTCCGGACGGGCCGTGCCGCAGTGTAGCCGCTGCACGGCCCGCACCGTGGCGGCCGTGCGGCGCGGCTCAGCAGGGGATCGTTTCGCCGCCCCCGGCCGGCGCCGCCGGCTCGACGGACAACGCCCGCGCCGGCAGGTACAGATGGAACCGGGTGCCTTCGCCCGGCGCGCTGTCCACTTCGATGCGGCCGTCGGCCGCGGCGATCAGGTTGACCGCCACCGCCAGGCCCAGGCCGGTGCCCTGGCCGCTGGGCTTGGTGGTGAAGAACGGCTCCATGCAGCGCAGCCGCACCTCCTCGCTCATGCCATGGCCGCTGTCGCTCACTTCGATCCGCAGTTCGTTGCCCGGCTCCGGGCAGGACAACGCCAGCCGGAAGGTGCCGCCGTCGGGCATGGCCTGCCGCGCATTGGCGGCCAGGCTCAACAGCACCAGCTCCAGCTGCGCCGGGTCGAAATGGATCTGGCACTGCACCTGGCCGGTGTCCAGCTCGAACACCATGCGCGTGTCGAACAGCTGGCGCAGCATCGGCTCCATCGCGGCGATGGTCGGCGCCGCGTCCAGCAGCTGCGGCCGCGCCACGTCCTGGCGGCTGAAATCCAGCAGCCGGCGGGTGACCGCGCCGGCGCGCCGTGCCGCCGACTCCACGCCCTGCAGCGCCGCCTTCAGCTCCGCCGGATCGTCGCTGCGACGGCCCTTGCCGGCATATCCCATGATCAGCGCCAGCAGATGGTTGAAATCGTGCGCTACGCCGCTGGCCAGCCGGCCGACGTTCTCGATCTTCAGCGCGTGCACCAGCTGCTCGCGCGAGCGCTCCTTTTCCTGCATTTCCAGTTGCAGCGCGTCGCGCTTGCGCGCCAGGTCGGCGCCGCGGCGGCGGGCGATGCGCAGGTTGTCGCGCAGCGCGGACAGCGACTGGTCCAGCACGAACGCCACCACCAGCGTGCCGAAGCCGGCCAGCACCAGGTCGCGCAACGCCAGCTCCACGCGCGCGGGCAGGTAGAAGGCGGCGGCCGCGTCCAGCCATGCGCCCAGCACCAGCAGCGCAGCCAGCCAGGCGGTGGCCAGCCACAGCGCCCGGCGGCCCAGCAGCGCACCGGCCAGCAGCACCGGCAGCAGCTGCAGCAGTTGCCCGTGCATCTGCGCGCGCAGGCCCCAGTAGCCATAGGCCACCGAGCTCAGCACCAGGTTGAGCACCACGAAGACCATCACCGACAGGTGCAGGCGCCGGCGCCGCAGCAGCTCCAGCGAAGCCAGGCAGGCCAGCATGCCGGCCACGCCCAGCACCTGCCCCAGCCCCCCGCTCCCCGGCGGACCCCACAGCAGGAGCAGCAACTGGTAGCCGGCCACGGCGAGCAGCAGGCGCTGCAGCATCGCCATGGCGCGGGCCTCGGTGGCGTCGACCACGGCCGGCGGCCCGCGACGGTCGGTGGCGCGGCGCGACGTGGCCTGGTCTTCGGGCCGGGTAGTTCGGGAAGGCATCGGGCGGAATCCCCGGCACGGCGGGTTGCCGCGCGATACATGGAAAGACGCCGCTATATTACGGACCCACCGTCGTCCAAGCGCCCACGCGCGTGCCGGGGACGGCCCGCAGCCGCGGCGGCGGGGCGATGCGGCGCCCGGCGCGCAGGGAGTGCGGCTATATTAGCGACGTCCGTTGCCGGACCTTCCGCGCCGCCGCCCGGCCGGACTTTCCCCCGCCAGGAAACACCGGACGCCATGCTCCCACCGCTTCGTGTCATTCGATTCCGCTGCCTGTTGCCCTGGGCGGTGCTGGCAACGGCCCTGGCCGGCCCCGCGGGTGCCCAGGGCACGGACGCCGACATACGGCTGATGGACCAGGTCATGCGCTGCCATACGATGGTGCACGGTGCCCCGCGCGAAGCGCTGGCGATGGCCACGAAGCTGCTGTCCACACCGGCGCTGCCGGCGGTGGTGGAGATAGGCGCCGAAGGTTGCCGCGGCTTCGCCCGGCAGCTGCTCGGCCAGGGCGACGCCAGCCTGGAATCGGCGGCGCGGGTGCAGGCGTTGCTGCAGACGGCGGAATTGCCCACCATCGAACGCAGCCGGGCGATGCAGATGGCGGCCACGCTGCTGCAGCGCAATGGCCAGACCGCCGAGGGCCTGCAACTGCTCGAGTCGATGCTCGAACGCGGCATCGCCGAAGGCGACGTAGGCAGCCAGATCACCGCGCTGAGCGGCATCGCCCTGATCCGCGCCGAGCAGATGGACGACCCCGAGGGGGCGCTGCATTACCAGCAGCAGGCGCTGGCGCTGTCCGACCACCTGCGCCGGCCGCCGCTGCCGCAGGACGTGATGCTGCACTACAACCACGGCTATACGCTGCTGCGGCTCAGGCGCCATGACGAGGCGGAGCGCGCCTTCGCGCGTGCCGAGTCGATCGCCAACCGCGTGTCCAACCAGGACGTGATGCTGCACCGGATCCGCAGCCACCGGGCCGAGATCCAGCGTGCCGGCGGGCACCTGGAGGCGGCCCGGGCGCAGTTCCTGGCCGTGCTGCCGTGGCAGGCGCAGAACGATCCGCTCGGGCAGATCGTCACCCTGCAGCGGCTGGCGCGGATCGCACTGGAACAGGCGCAACCGCAGCAGGCCCGGGATCTCGGCGAGAAGGCGCTGGCGCTGGCCGAAGCCGGCAAGTTCCCCGGAGGCGCGCGCGACAGCCTGGACCTGCTGGCGGAGACCAGCGTGGCACTCGGCAATACCGCCCAGGCGCGCGACTACCTGCGCCAGGCCAGGCAGATCGACCAGGCACAGATGAAAGGCGACAACCTCAATCGCCTGGCCAGGCTGCAGGCCACGGCCGAGCAGGCGCTGGACCCGATCCGCATCAACGCCGTCCAGGAGGCCAGCCGCGACCGCCTGCTGCGCAATGCCGCGCTGGCCGCGGTGGCGGTCCTGCTGCTGGGCGGCGGCGGCCTGTACCTGCGCATGCGCCGCCAGCAGCGGCGGCTGCGCAGGCTCGGCACCATCGACGCGCTCACCGGGCTGCCGAACCGGCGCGAGGCGCAACGCCTGCTGGACGCCACCATGTCAGTGCGCACCGGCGACACGCGCAGCGCGGTGCTGCTGCTGGAGATCGATGGCTTCAAGGCCCTCAACGACCTGCACGGTCATGACGCCGGCGACCTGCTGCTGCGCGCGGTGGCCGAAGAACTGGTGCGCGGCAGCGACCAGCACGACCACGTGGCGCGCTGGGGCGGGGCGACCTTCGTGGTGATCCGCGCCAACACCACCCAGGCCGCGGCGTTCGCATTGGCCGCGCACCTGTGCCGCTGCATCGAGCGGCTGCAGGTGGATGTCGCGCCGGGCCAGTGCCTGACCCCCAGCATGTCCGCCGGCGTGGCCCCGCATCCGCTGTTCCCGGGGACCGCCGCCAGCCATGCCGAGACCCTGCGTGCGGCCAGCCGGGCGCTGCAGGTGGCGCGCCGCAGCGGCATCGGCACCTGGGCCGGGCTGTGGGGCCTGGCCGAGGGCCGCAACGTCGACCTGTACAGCATCCTGCGCGATCCGGAACATGCGCTGGCGCAGGGCTGGATCATGATCGGCGGCGGCCGGCCGATGTCGTGGGCACCGCCGCGCGACGTCGGTGCCCCGCCAGCGCGGGACGAAAACCGGGGCCAGAGTCGGATTTCCCATCTGCCTTGAACCCGGGATCCGGCGGCCACGCGCACGCGACAGCCGACTCCGAGCCCTGTTTTTCACGCGACGCGGCGATTACCGGGCCAGCTCGAAGCGCACTTCGACCCGGCGGTTGGGCAGCAGGCATTCCAGCAGCGCGGCGCGCGGCTTGACGCCATCGCACTGCTGCACCTGCTGGGTATCGCCACGGTATTCGTAGCGGATCCGGTCGGCGGCGATGCCGCGGCCGATCAGCAGCTCGCGAACCGTCTGCGCGCGACGCTGCGACAGGCCCTGGTTGTAGTCGAAGCCCTTGCCCTGCATGCGGTCGGCATGCCCGACCAGGGTGACGCCGGCCAGTTCGCGCTGCTCCCCGGCCAGGGTGGCCAGCGCGCGGTCGATGCTCTCCAGCGAGTAGGTACGGATGTCCTTGCGGCCATCGCGGTCGAACTCGAACAGCACGTTGGCGATCAGCGGGCCGGGCGTCGGCGCCACGGCAGCAGGCGCCACGGCGCACTGGCGTGCCAACGCCTCGGCGTCGTTGACCAGGTCTTCGGCGATCTGGATGTACGGCTTGGAATGGCGCCACTGCTGCTGGTTGAATTCATTGCCGGCGTGCACCAGCTCGACCTCGCCGCAGGCCACGGCCTGCTGCGCGCAGCTGAAGCCCGGGGTGCCGTGGATCGCCTTCAGGCGCTGCCACAGGTCGTCGCGCAGGTACTTGGCGTTGTTGACCAGGGGCGTATCGGTCGGGATCGGCGAGACGCCGTTCTCCATGGCCACGATCAGCTTCTCCGACTCGGTCAGCGCTTGCTGCGGGAACGCGCTGCGGTCGTTGCGGGTGTATTCGTGGAAGGACACGTCCAGCCAGCACTGCGCCTTGGACAGGTGGTAGTCGCGCACCGGGCGGCCGGCGTCGTTGAGCGCCTGGATGCGGCCCTGCGTGGCTTCGTAGCCCTGCAGGTCGGCGTGGATGGCCTCGTCGGTGATGCGTTTTTCCTGCGGGTTGAGCCGGGTCTGCTGGGCGGCGGCAGTGCCGGCCAGGGCGGACAGGAGGGCGGTCGCCAGCAGCGCGCGGGACAGGGTGGAACGGGTATGCGGGAGAGTCATCGGGTCGTCCTCAGCGGGCCGGGTCGCGGTAGCGCACCGGGTCACGGCGGAAAAGGTCTTCGTCGAACTTGAAGCGCAGGCGCAGGAACAGGCCCTGCTGGGTGTACTCGTAGCCGTTGAGGTCGCGGTCGCCCTCGAAGCCGGTCCAGTTGTAACCGGCCGACAACCACAGGTTCTGCCGCAGCAGGCGGCCCACTTCCACGCCGTAGGCGTACTGGTTGCCGCCGGACTGGCCACGGAAGGTGGAGCCGAGCACGCCGACGTCCCAGTTCTCGGTGATGTCGTAGACGATGCGGCCGGAGAACAGCAGCGCACGGAAGCTGCTGTTGACGCGGGCGCCGTCGGCCAGGGCGAACTGGTCGCGCTGCCACTTGCCGGCCACGCGTCCGGTCAGCCACCACGGCCGCGACGGATGCCAGTCGGCATGCGAGGAGACGATGTGGGCGCGGGTACGCACGTCCTGGCTGGTGCCGTTGACCACCTGGCCGTCGAGCAGGGTCAATCCGCTTTCGTCGCGTTCGAGCTTGTACTCGTAGCGCATCAGCGCGTTGACCCGGTTGCGGTCGGTGTCGCGGTAGGCCAGTCCCAGCTGGAAGCGGTCCTGCAGGACGTCGCCGCGTTCCTTGTAGTTGGTCGCCAGCAGGTAGTTGCGGCCCAGCAGGGTCCAGTCGCGGCTGAGCTTGCGCGCCAGCATGAACTGCAGCAGCGTGGTGTCGAACGCCTCGTTGGCCTCGGTGTGCGCCACGTCTTCGGAGATGCGGTGCTCCACGCGCACCGCGCCGCGCCACAGCGGGTTGGCGCTGTAGTCCAGCGCCAGCGCCAGCCCGGTGCTGTCGCCGGTGTCGCCGGCGATCACGTTGACCCGTTCGGCCGAGCTGCTCAGGCGCAGGCCCTCGCGGATGTCCCAGTTGTTGCGGATGCCCGAGGCGGCCTGCACGTCGCGGCCGCTGATCGCATCGCGCAGCCGGTACTCGCTGAATGCCTGGGTGTCGCGCAGGTAGGTGCTGTCCACGCCGAACACCAGCGCATCGGCCTGGCGGTCGGTGGTGGTGATGCCGTAGGCGCTGGTCAGGCCGGTCTGCTTCTCGTAGCGGCCATACAGGCGGCTGCGCTCGAACACCTGGTAGTCGACGCCGGCGGCCACGCGGTTGCGGTCCTCGCCGTTGACGCTCTGCTCGACCTCGGCACCGCCGCTGAACTTCTCGCTGAAACGGTAGCCCAGGCCGATGCGGGCACTGTCCGATTCCAGCTTCGTGCCGACCGGCAGGTCGCTGGTGATCAGGCTGCCGGACGACGGGCCATTGATGACCATCAGCCCGGTGGCCGGGTCCAGCGCCTGCTGGCCATAGCCCAGCGCGCCGCCGCCGGCACCGGTGGCGAAGCCGCCGGTCAGGCCGCCGGCCTGGCCGAACGGCGACCCCATCGACCACGGCGAGGTCACGCCGATGGTCTCGCGCACGCTGCGCAGGCCCACGTCCAGGGTCAGGCGCCCGGTGGCGCCCACGCGCACGCCGGCACCGCCGGCCTCGCGCTCGCCACCATCGGGATTGCGGTCTTCGCTGCGCAGGGCTTCGACATACAGCTCCAGCCGCGGGCTCACCGCATAGCCCAGGCGCGCGTTGTACTCGCCGCGGCCGCCATACAACGGCGATGCCGGGTTGTTGAACGCCGGATCGGTGCGCGCGGCGAACAGGCGTGCATCGAACCTGTCGCCGTCATGCGCGAATTCGACGCGCCAGGCGTCGCCCTCGACCTCGCCGACCACGTCCTTCAGGCCCTGCGAGGCGACCTGGTTGAGCGAACTGGTGTTGACCTCGCTGCGGGTGCGCGCGAACTCGGCGACCAGCATCGTGTTCTCGCCGAACCGGTAGCCGGCGTTGGCGCTGCCCATGCGGAACTCGGCGTACGGGTTGCGGTCTTCCACCGCCGAGGCGCCCACCTCCAGCCGTTCGGTCAGCTTGAACTGGCCGTCGGCGCCGAACACCCAGAACTTCTCGGTCTGCTGGTCCAGCTCGTAGGTGATGCGCAGCGACACCGGATTCAGGTCGCTGTCGAAGGACGGCATGAACTGGTTGAGCAGGATGCGCCCGGAGAACGGCTCGAAGCTGTAGTCCACCAGCCGCGCCAGCGGACGCACCGATACGATGCGGGTCGGCTGGTTGCGGTCGCGCACGATCACTTCCACCCGCTCGCTGCCTTCCAGCACCGTGTTGTTGCGCAGCGCGTACGGGCCACTGCCCTGGCTGCGGAACTCCTCGATGACCTGGCGCAGCGAGTCCTCGATGGCGAAGACGTTGCCGCGTGCGCGCGCGCTCTCGAAGTGCCAGCCCAGGCCGGTGGCGGTGCGGTTGTAGGCACTCAGGCTGCGCTGCGGGATCGGCCCGCTGCCACCGATGCCGGTGACCGTGGCCAGCGTGTCGCCGGTCTGGAAGTCGCCGTACAGCAGGTAGCTGCGCTTGTTGTCGATGCGAACGTACAGGCGTTCGGCCGAGCGCGCGTCGAAGCCGCGCAGCGACGCATCGCCGTAGACCGGGTAGAACTCCTCCGGCTGGATGTCGCGCAGCAGGCGGCCGCGCACGTCCTTGTCCGAATCGTAGGCGGCGGTGAGCAGGTACTCGCCCTTGATCCGGCCCTTGACGAAGAACGCGGTGCGCGCGGCGGCATTGGCCTTGCCGTTGTTGAACTGCTTCTCCCAGCGGCGGATGTCGCGGTCGAAGGCGTCGTGGTGCTGCACCGGCGAGATCAGCCCGGCATTGGACCTGTTGCGGAAATTGAGCACGCCCTCGATCAGGCCGGTGGCCAGCAGTTCGCGCATTTCCGGCAGGAAGCCGATCACGCCCTCGGCGGTGTGGCCGCCGGCGGTGATGCGCAGCACCACGTCCTGCGGCTCGTGCGGCGCGAGCAGGTCGAACTCGGCCACGCCATCCTCCACCACCAGCTGCACGCCGGGGGTGACCTTGTCGGCATCGCCGGCACCGGGGCCGAACTCATCGGTACGCGAACCGGGCAGGCGCACGCGGCCGCCGCTGTTCTCGATGGTGGCGTAGGCGCGGCCGGCCAGCGGCTTGCCTTCGCCGTCGAGCAGCTGCACGCGCACGTGCACCGGGGTCTGGCCGTCGGCCGGCACGCCGTCGCGGTCGACCTCGACGCGGACCAGGTCCACCCCGCGGTTGAGGGCGTAGTCGACCTGGCCCGGCCGCGCCGGCACCGCTTCAGGTGCGGCATCGACGCTCGCCGGCGAGCGCGGGTACAGGGTGCTGGCATCGCCCAGCACCGGGGTGAAGCGGGTACTGGTGCCCACGCTCTGGGCCATCGCCGGTACGGCAACGGCAGCCAGCGCGCAGGCCAGCAGGCTCAGGCGCGGCGGCGTACGCGGGAAGTCGCGGCGGCTCATGGCTGCACCTCCTGCGCGGCCGATGCCGGGGGCGGGTTGGGTCTGGGATCCACGATCGGTCTCTGGTTGGCCGTATCCGTGGCCTGCTGCGGCGCACGGACGGGCTTGCTTTCGAAACGCAGCGGCGACTGGCCGGGCTCGCTCTCCGGTGCGCGCACCTCACCCTGGGTACGGCGCGCCTTGACCTGCTCCAGCACCGGGTTGGCGCAGCTGCCCTCGACGAAGTCGGCGCGGTGCAGCTCACCGTTCTTCAGGTCCAGGAACAGGCTGTCGGCGTCGCCCAGGTTGCGGTTGCTGCTGGTGGTCAGGCGTGCGCCGACCGGCAGGGTCGACGGATCGACCTTCAGCGTGTGGCTGTTCGGCGGCAGGCCGCAGTAGCTGTACTTGCCCTCCGAGTCGGAGACCAGCCAGGTGCCGTCGGAGAAGTACAGGCGCACCCCGGGGATGCCCAGTTCTTCCGGGTCCTGCACGTGGTTGTTGTTGCAGTCCACGAACACCTTGCCCAGCACGCAGGCCTCGTCGGTGAACACGCCGCCGGTGACGCGCACGCGGTACTGGGCGTGGTTGGACGGGGTCGAACCCGGCAGCGGGTTCAGGCCCACCGGATCGATGCAGCCGCCGGGGATCGAGCAGCCGTGCGCCTGCGCGCGGTTGATGCCATCGCCCTGCAGCGCGCCCACGCCGATGCGCACGCGGTAGGTCAGCACCCGCTGGCCACCGGCGGCGATCGGGCCCAGGTCGAAGCCCAGGCGCGGACCCGGCCTGCCCAGCGGTTCGTCCAGCACGCGGCCGTCGACGCGGGCGGTGCCGTCGATGTAGGTGAAGCCGCGCGGCAGCACGTCGACGATGTTCACCGTGCGCGCGGCGCTGCCGGACACGTGGCGTACCTCGATGGTGTACTGCACGGTGTCGCCGATCTCGGCCATGGCGCGGTCGCCACGCTTGCTGATCACCAGCAGCGTGTCTTCCGGCGCTTCCTGCACCTCGTTCGGCACCCGGCACAGGTTCTGGCTGATCTGCGGGTCACACAGGTCGAGCTGGCCGGGGGTTTCCTCGAACTGCTTCCACTGTTCCTCGCCCGGCTTGCGCTGCGGATCTTCGCCGCCGCCGGACACCACCACCGCGTTGTTCACGGTGCCCTGGCGCACGGCTTCCGGCAGCACGTCCACCGGCACCTTGATCGCCCCCGGATGGGTCGCACCGGCCGCCAGTTCGCGCGCGCTGGCGCACTCGAAGCGGCGCTCGCCCGCGCTGCCGGTACAGGTCCAGCCATCGCCGGCGGGCAGGCCCGACAGCACGATGCCGGCCGGCAGGTGTTCGCTGACCACGTACTCGGCGTCGGTGGCGCGCTCGCCGATGTTGCGCACGCGGATCAGGTAGCTGGCCTGCTGGCCAACGGTGAACACGGCGCTGTCGGCGGCCTTACTGACCACCACGTCCGGCCATGCCTTCACCAGTTCGCTCGGCAGGCGGCAGGCGTTGTGCACCACCTCGGCCTCGCACACCGGCAGGATGCCGACGTCGCCGCCTTCCAGCGCCTGCTGTTCTTCCGGCGTCGGGCGGCGCGATTCCGGCTCGCCGCCGCCGGCGACCAGCACGGCATTGTTGACGGTACCGGCGCTGGCATCGGCGCCCACGCGCACCAACGCGCTGATGACCGCCGTCGCACTCTGCCCGGCTGCCAGCACGGTGCTGCTGCGGCAGCTGAAGCGGGTGTCGCCGGCCGCACCGGTGCAGCTCCAGCCGTCACCCGTCGGGACATCGGCCAGGGTCACGCCCTGCGGCAGGCGGTCGAGCACCTCGTACTCGCCGCTGGTCGCGGCCAGGCCGGCATTGCGCACCACGATGCGGTAGGTCGCGGCGCTGCCGGTGACCAGGGTCGCCGGATCCACCGACTTGCTGACCCGCAGGTCGGGCACGTCGGTGTTGAGCTCGCCGAAGTTGTTGGACTGCGAGTGGATGCCCGGCTCCAGCGTCAGCCAGCTGATCACCGAGACCGGCTCGCTCTTCGGCGTGCCGTCGCCACCGGTGGTACCCGGCACCGTCTGCCCGCTCTGCGTCTGCGGCGGCTGGTTGGGCTGGGTCACCTTGTAGCGGCCCGGGCGCAGGTTCGGGAAGTGGTAACGGCCATCGCCGTCGGTGACGACCGTGGTGCGGACCGGGTTGCCGAGGTCGTCGACGCCCTCCAGCACGATCTCCTGGCCGGGGATGCCGGTTTCGCCGGCGTCGATGCGCCCGTTGTCGTTGTCGTCGTACCACACCTGGCCGGCGATGGATGCCGGCGGGATCTCGCCGAAGTTGTTGGCCACCGAGTGTTCGTTGGCGCCCAGCACGATGCCGCTGATCGCCGACGGCGTGGTGGTCACCGCGGTGGCGTCGCCACCGTGGCTGCCGGCACGGGTATGGCCGTTGAACGTGCCCGCCGGCTGTTCCGGCTCGGTCACGGTATAGGTGCCGGGCACCAGTCCGTCGAACAGGTAGTCGCCGTTCTGGTCGGTCCTCACCTCGGCCACCACCGGGTTGCCCTGGATGTCGGTGCCGGTCAGGCGCACGATGACGCCGGCGATGCCGTTCTCGTCAGCGGCGATGACGCCATCGTTGTTGCGGTCCAGCCACACCCGGCCGGCGATGGAGCCGTTCATCGGGATCTCGCCGAAGTTGTTCTGCACCGCGTGCTGGTTCTCGCCCAGCACGATGTTGCCGATCGCTGACGGCGTGGTGGCCTTGCCGGTCGCGGTGGCGCCCGCCATCGGCACGCCGCCGATGTTGCCCGGTACCGTCTTGCCATTGAGCGTCAGCGGCGGCTGGTTCGGCTCGGTGACGGCATAGGTGCCCGCCGGCAGGTCGGCGAACAGGTAGCTGCCGTCGTTGCCGGTGGTGGTGGTACGGGTGACCGCGTTGCCATTGACGTCGGTGCCGGTCAGTTCGACCGTGACGCCGGCGATGCCCTGCTCGCCCGCATTGATCACGCCGTTGTCGTCGTTGTCCAGCCACACCCGGCCGGCGATGGTGCTGCGGGTCGGGATCTCGGCGAACAGGTTCTCCAGCGACTTCTGGCCCGGGGCCACGGTGATGCCGGTGATCTGCGACGGGGTGGTGTTCACGCCGGTCGCGGTACCGGTGGCGATGCCGCCGACCGTTCCTTCGGTGGTGATGCCGTTGGCGGTGCCCGCCGGCTGGTTCGGCTGGTGCAGGATGTAGGTGCCCGGCAGCAGCTGGGTGAACGAGAACGTGCCGTCGTTGGCGGTCGTCGTGGTGGCGACCACCGTGCCGCCCGCGTTGCGCAGCTCGATGGTCTGGCCACCGATGCCGCCGTCGCTGCCGTTCTGCACGCCGTCGTTGTCGTAATCCATGAACACGCGGCCATGGATCTCGGCGCCTTCCTGTTCGCCGAAATCGTAGTTCTCGCCGTTGCCGGTCAGGCGGATGCCGCTGATGCGGTCGGTGGTCGGCGCATCGCCGGCCACGCCGGTCTGCGCGCTGCCGGCGCTGCAGCCGGCACCGCCGCAGGTACCGGGCTTCACCGCGCTGGGCCGGTTCAGGTGGCCAGCCGGCAGCACTTCGCGCACGGCATAGGTCTTGGCCGGGTCCAGGCCGACGAACTTGTAGAAACCGTTGGCGTCGGTGAGCGCGGTCCCGGTCGGACCGGTGACGGGCACGTAGTCGCCGCCGACCAGCTCCAGCAGTTCCAGGGTGGCGCCGGCGATGGGCTCATCCGTGGCCGGGTCGCGCACGTCGTTGACGTTCTTGTCCAGGAACACGTGGCCGGACAGCGTGTACAGGGTGACTTCCGGGAAGTCGAACTGCACGCCCTGGCCGCCGCTGCCGAGCACCACCCCGCTGATGACGCCACCGCTGGCCACGATGCCGGCGGTGCCCTTGTCGGTCACGCCGGTGCTGGTGCCGTTGCGCACGGTGCGCGTGCTGTTGGGCTGCGGCAGGCCGTTGTTGTAGCCGCCGGACACGGTGCTCTGGTCCTGGTTGATGGTGTAACCGGCAGCATCGGACGGCGCCAGCCCGTTGAACACGTAGTCGCCGTCGGCATTGGTGGTGACGGTGACGTCGATCGCGTTGCCGTAGACGTCGGTACCGGTCAGGCGCACGGCGACGTTGGCCAGGCCGTTGTCGCCGGCGTCGGTATCGCCGTTGTTGTTCTGGTCGAGGAACACGCGGCCGCCGATGCTGGCATTGCGCACCTGCACCGGGCCGTCCTGCTCGTTGTTGTTCGGATTGCTGTCCTTGGCCAGGTCCTCGTTGGCCGCGTCCTTGCCCGGCTGCACGGCCGCGTGGTTGTCCACGTCGGTCAGCCACGGCCCGGCATACACGCCCGCCTTGGGACGCGCATGCAGGGTCAGGGTGTAGCCGCTGCCCGCCGGGAAATTGCCGTTGACGTGGCAGGTCACCTGCTGCACCGGGGTCGCGCTGGTGACGCTGGCGACGCCGTTGGAGACATAGCAGACGTCCGCCGCGTCCGGCGCCGGCGGGCCGGGCTGCACGGCCAGGGTGCCGCCGGCCGCGGCCAGCGTGGCGCCGCCGGTGGCGGTGCCCACGCCCGGGGCGGTGCCGGGAATCCACTCGAAGCCGGACGGCAGCGTGTCCACCACGCGCATCTGGGTGGAGGTGGAAATGCCGTTGTTGCGCAGCACGATCTGCCACGGCACGGCCTGGCCGACGTCGACCGGCGAGACCATGGCGGTCTTGCTCACCACTTCCAGGTCGGTGCTCGGGAACAGCACGTTGTTGATCGCGGCCAGGTTGTTGCCGGCCTGGAGCGGATCGGCGGTGCACTTGCCGGAGGATTCGTAACTGTTGGTCTCGTCGGCGCAGACGTGCACGGCATTGCCGAAGATCACCGGGGCGGCGGACACGCCGGTGGGCCGGAACACCAGTTCGAAATTCACTTCCTCGTTCACGTCCAGCATGCCGAACGTGCACACCGTCGCGGCGTTCGGCGATGCCTGGGCGCAGACAACGGTCTTGCTGGCCAGGGTGTAGCCGGCGCTTGCCGCGCCCGCGTTCATGTTCTGCGGCGTGCCCTGCAGCGCCAGGCTGAACCCTGACGGCACCGTCAGGGTGTCGGTCATTTCGATGTTTTCGGCGATCGACGGGCCGGCGTTGCGGACGCTGAAGCGGTAGCGCAGGTCGTCGCCGGCGCGGAACTCGCTCTGGCCGGCGGGGAACACCGGCACCTTGCCCTGCTGCAGGTCGAACGACGGCACGGTGACGTCGAACACGGCCGAGGCGGTGTTGTTCGCCTGCGCGTTGGCGTCGCCGCAGGCACTGGAGTTGGCGACCCCGTCGAAACGGTACTCGCACATGTTGTCCAGGTGGACCTGGGCGGTGTTGGTGACGTTCTCGTACAGCTTGTCGCCCAGCGCGCCGGTGTAGCTCGGCGGCTTCTTGACGCGCGCACGCACGGTGACCGTCTGCACTTCATGGCGGGAGATGGTCGTGACGTTGACGCAGGAAATGGAACCGCTGGCCAGGTTGCTGGCCGCGCAGCTCATCTTGGCCGCATCGGCCGGCTTGACTTCCAGCACCTCGAAGGCCGGCGTCGCCAGCGTCGCCGCACCGGTGAACAGGCTATCGGTGATACGGAAGTTGCCGGCGGCGATGTGGTCCTGGCCCTGGTTGCGGGCGACCAGGGTGAACAGCACGGTCTCGCCGACCGATGCCATCGGATTGTTGCCGCCGCTGGCCGGGATGCTGGTCGTGACCGTCTTGCTGGTCATGGCCACGTCGGCACGCGGCAGCACCAGCACCCGCGCGCTGTCGCTCATCACGTTGCCGCCGGACAGGTCCTTCAGGAACGCGTTGGTCGAATCCAGCGTGGCGGTATTGTTCAGCTGGCCGGTGGGCGCCCCCAGCGGGCGCGACAGCGTGGCCGTGACCACGATGGTGGCGCCGGCCGGCACGTTGCTGAAATTGCAGGTCTGCTCGTAGGTACTGCCGGACTCGACGGTACTGCCGCCCTGGCCGTACGAGTTTGGATTGCCGGAAATACTGGCGGGGCAGCTGTGCGTCGCGCCCGTGGCCTGGCTCAGGTCGTAGGTGAAACTGATGTTCGGCGTGGTGTAGTTCGGCGTCTGCCCGACGGCCCGCATCAGGCCGTTGTAGACGTCCTTCACCTGCAGGTTCGGGATCGTCGCCTGCGCCGCGGCGGTGGTGATGGTCATCCGCCAGTGCATGTCGTTGTCGGCGGCGGCCAGCGTCGGCGCGTCGGCGACGTCATCGTGCCAGGTGGTGCCGTCCACCGAGGACTCCTTGCGGATGCCCACGCGGACGTCTTCGATGGTGGTGCCGATGCCGTTGGCGGCCTGGCAGTCCTGGCCGTTGGTACCGTTCTCGCCGATGCCGCCGGTCGCGCCGGCATCCTCGGGGTCTGCCGGCTGCGGGCCGTTGTTCGCGTCCAGCCCCAGCAGGCGCAGCACCTCGCTGCCGGTACAGGCGATGTTGGTCAACGTTACCGGGTTGGGCCCCAGGGTCGCGGCGTCGGCGATGGTGTGGGCGAAGCTGAAGGAACGCGACTGGCCGACGCTCATGGTGCCGGGGACGGGCAGCTCGCACGAGACCTGCGTCGTCTGCGCGGGGTTGGCGCCATCGGTTCGCGGCGAGGCCGGGGTGACGGTGCACACCCAGCCGTTGGTGGCGGTGACCGAGGCATTGGTGATTTCGCGCGGATCCAGCCAGTCCACCACGCGCAGCGGCTGCGAGGCGCTCCAGCTGACCGTTTCCGGACCACGGTTGGTGACGGTCAGGGTGGTGCTGATGGTCTGTCCCGGCGCCACCTTGCCGGGCTTGCTCTTGCTCAGCCCCAGGTCGGCCGCCGACGGCGCCATCCAGTAACGGCGGGTGGCGCTGTTGTTGTTCGGCTGGCCATCATCCTGTCCGGGCGGCAGGGTCAGCACGGCGGGCAGGTACTCGCCGGTGCGGCGCACGTTGTCCAGCGTCACCGGGATGACGAACGAGGCGGACAGGCCCACGTTCAACGCGCCCGCGATGCAGCTGACCTTGGTGCCGTTCCAGGTTCCGGTCTGGGTGCCGCCGCTCACCGGCGGGGCGATGGTCAGGCTGCTGGCCGGCACGGAGGTACAACCCGGCGGCAGTGCACCGATGGTGAAACCGGCCGGAACGATGGTCTCGATCACGGCACCGGCGGCCGACGCCATGGGGCCGTTGTTGGTCACACCCAGGGTGATGGTCTGGTTGCTCAGGCCCGACGAGGGCGAGGCCGAGCTGTTGCTCAGCGAGCTGCTGATGGTCGCCACCAGGTCGGTGGCCGGCTCGGTGTTGTAGTTGAGGCTGGTGGTGTTGTTGCCCGCGGCCAGGTCGATATAGAGCGTATTGGCGGAACTGATGGACGCCGTGTTGACGAAGCTGCCGTAGCTGCGGGTGGTGCCACTGACCTCGATCCAGCTGCTGTTGAGCTGCGCGGCGGTGATCGCCGAGCCGCCGGCGGCATAGGTACAGGTCAGCACGCGGCTGCTGTTGGCCGTGGCCACCGCGGTGCACGCCGGCGTCAGCGGGCCGCCGAAATTGATTGCCGTCGCCACGAAGCCCGTGGCCGCGCTGTCCGGCAGGTTGTCGGTGATGACGATGCTGCCGCCCACCGGCACGTTGTTGCCGCCGGCGGCGATGTTCGGGGTCAGCCGGAAGGTGCTGTTGCCACCGGTCAGCGGGCTGCCGCTGGCCGGCACGGTCATGGCCTTGCCTACGGTGAGGTCGCCGGCGTTGCGCACGTTGCCGGAGAAGGCGGCGGACGGACCCGAGGTGCCGGTGGCGGTCAGGTTGAAACCGCCGGCGGTCACGCCGCGTACCGGGAAGGTCACCGTGCCGCTGCTGCCGGCAGTGGTCGAACACACCATGTTCGGCGCGGTGTAGGTACAACCGGCCGGGGGCGCGGGCGGGTTGGCACCGAGCTGGGCGGGGATGACGACGGTGATGGTGTCGCCGCCGGCACTGGTACGCGTCCAGTCGACCGTGACGTTCACGTCCTGGCCGATGCCGATGTCCGCGGCCGTGGTCACCTGCGTCGCGGTCACGGCGGCGTTGGCGGCCGGCACCATGAATCCGATCGCGGCCAACAGGCCGGCGAGCTTCATTGCGCGGACGGCAAATCCATTTGCATGCGCGCGCGAAGACGTCGCGCGAGCGGCCTGATCGTGAGTTTGGTACACGGGTTTTCCCCTGCGTTGCAGCTGTTGCGCCCCACCCGGCGGCCTGGCGGCCCGGGCCTTGCGTGTCGTCGGTGCCTGCCGTTGCGGGCAGGCGCGGAACACCCGTTCAGGGCATTCGGGCCGCATTCTCGGCAGCTGGCGCGGTCAAGGCAGTAGCAGTCCCTGACGCTTGCTCACACTTGCTCTCGAATCACCAGGCAGCGACCTGCCCCGGCGGAACCCGGATCACGACTGCGTGGGTACCCACAGGTAGCCCGCCCCGCGCAGGGCGCGCACCGGCAAGGCCAACGGGGTCGCAGCACGGACACGCGCACGCAGGCGGTGCATCAGCACTTCCAGCCGGTGCGGGTCGAAATCCCATGGCGTGGACGTGAGCGCGGCGATCAGCTGTTCGCGGCCCACGGGCGTGCCGGGGCACGAGAGCAGTTCGTGGAGCAGCGCCCGCTCGGCTGTGGACAACGCCAGGACGCGGCCATCGGGCGACCACAGCTCCCAGCCGCCGGCGCGCAGGCTCCAGTCGTTGCCGGCATGCTGCGCCGGCGCGGCGGCGGGCTCCGCTACCGGGTCG
The DNA here is from genome assembly GCF_014109845.1 of Stenotrophomonas acidaminiphila. NCBI lineage: Bacteria > Pseudomonadati > Pseudomonadota > Gammaproteobacteria > Lysobacterales > Lysobacteraceae > Stenotrophomonas > Stenotrophomonas acidaminiphila. The sequence continues at coordinate 660,617 of NZ_CP043567.1, forward strand.
GGCGCGGCACCGCTGCGGGCGGCCATGCGCCGGTGCAGGCTGTGCAGGGCCGCCACCAGCACCGGCAGCTCCAGCGGTTTGGGCAGGTACACATCGGCTCCCGCCGACAGGCCGTGCGCCATGTCGGCGGCGCTGCCGCGCCCGGTGACCAGCACGATGCCCATGTCGCCGGTACGGCGCAGGTGGCGGGTCGCGCTGAACCCGTCCTCGCCCGGCAGCGTGATGTCGAGCACGACGATGTCGCAGGCGGCCACCGCCAGTTCACGATAAAGGGCCTGGACACTGCCGATGCCGCGGACCGCAGCCCCCTGCCGCGCGAGTTCATCGACCACCAGCGCGCACCACTCCGGGTCGTCCTCCACCACCCGGATGCGTACGCCCTGCAACGGCGGCGGCGCGCATGCCGGCGGCCCTTCCTGATTCGTTTCCAATACCGGTCCCCATGCACGCCGGCCACACGATGCGCGGCCCCGACGGCGGGGTGGGATTCTCGACAGCTGCCGGCAACGCGGCAGTATCAAACCATCTCCATTGCTCTCCGGAATTCACCGGCACCCGTGCCGGCAGCGGAAACCGGTTCTGCCGCCTTCAGGCGACAGGGGTCGGCTCGGAGACCAGCATGTAACCGATGCCGCGCAGCGCGCGCACCGGCAGCAGGGTGCCGGTGGCATTGCGTGCCCGGGTGCGCAGGCGGTGCACCAGCACCTCCAGCCGGTGCGGGTCGAAATCCCAGGGCTGGTCGGTGACCGCGGCGATGAGCCGCTCGCGGTCGACCGCCTCGCCGGGAACGGCGAACAGTTCGCGCAGGAAGCCGCGTTCGGCCGCGGTCAGGGTCAGCACCCTGCCATTGGGGGCATGCAGGTCCCATCCGTCCGAGCGCAGGTTCCATGCGGCGATGGCCTCGCCGGGGGCGGCCACGGCGGGCGAGGACTGCGACATGCGCCGGTGCAGGCTGTGCAGCGCGGCCACCAGCACCGGCAGCTCCAGCGGTTTGGGCAGGTAGACATCGGCACCGAGCGAGAGCCCGTGCGCCATGTCCGCGGTGCCGCTGCGCCCGGTGACCAGCACGATGCCCATGCCGTCCATCCGCCGCAGGTGGCCGGTGGCGCTCAATCCATCCTCGCCCGGCAGGCCGACATCCAGCACGAGGATGTCGCACCGGTCCACCGCCAGTTCGCGGTAGAGCGCCTCGACGCTGTCGATGCCGCGCACGTCGGCACCGTGGTACTCGAGCTCCTCGACCACCATGCCGCGCCACTCGGGATCATCTTCGACGACCCAGATCCGTACGCCATCCAGCCGGCAACCGGCATCGCCTGCCGGCCGTTCCCCATCCACCTGCATCAGTGCTTCCCCACGACCTGTCCCGCCCTGTTCGCCCGGCCATTCTAGGCCAGTGGCGTCCTGCTGCCGCCCGGCCACGCACACCGGACGGGACGGAGCCGGGGCCCGGCAGACACGATGCCGGCCCCGGCCGTGCAGGCGCCTACTCCCGCGGCAGGCCCATTTCGGCCAGCAGCGCCGGCGCCGGGTAGACCTTGGCCAGCAGCCAGCGCAGGTAGCGCATGTCCACGTGCACGGCCCGCTTGTAGCGCGGGTCGAACCACCAGCTGGCGCTCACCGACTCCCAGTTGGAGTCGAAGTTCAGGCCGATCAGCTCGCCGCGCGCATTGAGCACCGGCGAACCGGAGTTGCCCCCGGTGGTATCGAGGTTGGTCAGGAAGTTGACCGTCTGCGTCTTCAGCACCGGGTCGGCGGTGCTGCCGAAATCGCCCTTGGCGATGGCATCGAGCAGCGGCCTGGGCGCGTCGAACGGCACCGTGCTGGTGTTCTTCTCGACGATGCCGGCCACCGTGGTCACCGGCGAATAGCTGACCGCGTCGCGCGGATGCAGCGCCTCGACCTTGCCGTAGCTGATGCGCAGCGTGCTGTTGGCGTCCGGGTAAACGGCGCGGCCCTGGCTGGCGCGCCAGGCGAACAGCGCCTGCATGTAGGACGGGCGCAGGCGCAGCTGTTCGCCCTCGCGCTCCTTGCTTTCGCGTTCGGTGTCCAGCTGCGCCGCCACCAGGGTGGCAGCCGCCGCCAGCAGCGGATCGGCTTCGAGCGCGCCGCCCTTGCGGGCCGCCTCGAAGCGCGACAGGCGCTGCGCCTCGTCGCCCAGCCGGGTCGCCGCGTACAGGGTATCCAGTGCCTTGCGCAGCTGCTCCGGGGTGCGCCCGAACAGCGCGTCGTAGCGCGCGTCGCGACGGGCGTCGGGCAACTGCTGGTAGCGCGTGAGCAGCGCGGTGAGCAGGGCCTTCTCCACGGCCGGGTCGTAGCGGCGCTGCACCTGCTTGAGCACGCCTTCGATCAGCGCCTGGTCGCGCTGCTGGTAACCGCTCTCGCGCGCGGCGTCGGGCTTGGCCGATTCGATGCGCAGGCGCTCCAGCAGCATGGCCGAGCGCAGCAGCTGGGTCTGGCTGGACATCAGCGTCACCAGGAAGTCACCGGCGCCGGCGTCGCGCTCGGCGGCCAGCGAGGCGGACAACGCGTCGATGTCGGCCTTGTAGCGGGCGTCGGTGGCGGCCAGCATCGCCTGCTCGTCCTGCGCGCGCTGGGCCTTGGCGTCGCTGCGCAGCAGGCCTTCCAGTTCGCCGGCGGCGCGCTTGCGGTTGTTCTTGAGCGACTGCAGCTGCGAGGCGTAGCGGGTGCGCGCGTCGGCATTGCCCTTGCCCTGCGCCTCGATCACGTCGATCAGCTGCTGGAACACCTCCACGCGGCGCGGCAGCACCGTGTCGATCTGGTTGGCGAACTCGGCGGCGGTGCGCAGCCGGTAGGTGGTGCCCGGATAGCCGGCGAGCATCGCGTAGTCGCCTTCCTTCGGGCCGTCCAGCGATATCTTCAGGTGTGCCGGCGGGTGGTACGGCACGTTGTCCTTGCTGTACGGCGCCGGCTTGCCGTCCTTGCCGACGTAGGCACGCAGCAGGGTGAAATCGCCGGTGTGGCGCGGCCACATGAAGTTGTCGATCTCGTCGCCGTAATTGCCGATCGCGCGCGGCGGCGCGTAGACCAGGCGGATGTCGGTCAGCTCCAGCTGGCGGATGCGGTAGAAATCGCTGCCGTAGTACATGTTGGCCACCGAGCAGCGCACCCCGCCCTCGGCCTCGCAGTCGGCGACGATGCGCTTGCGCGCGTTCTCCACCGCATCGTAGTAGGCACGCCCGTTCTTGCCGCGCGCCTCCTTGAGCACCTCGTCGGTGACCTTGTCGAAGCCCACCGTCACCAGCACCCGGTAGTCCGGGTTGGCCGCGCGCTCGTCATCGCGGCCCTGGGCGATGAAGCCGTCGTTGATGGTGTCGTGCTCCTTGCTGGCGTTGTACTGGATCACCCCGTAGGCGACGTGGTGATTGGTCAGCAGCAGGCCGTCGCCGGACACGAACGCACCGGTGCCGCCGCCCACCCTTACCACCGCGCTCAACGGCGGCGCGGTGACGTCGGCCAGCGCCGACGGGTCACCCTTGAAGCCGGCCTCCTTCAGCGTCTTCGCCAGTCCAGGCAGCTGCGTGGGCATCCACATGCCCTCGTTGGCGTTGGCGGCGGCAGCCAGGCTCATGCCCAGCGCCATGGCGGCTGCAAGCGGTGTGCGCTTCATCGGAACTCCAGCAGGTACAGAACAGGGGGCGACAGTAGCCGGGCACCGGTGGGGGGGCAACCGCCAACGGTCACGATGCCGCTATCCTGCGCGCATGCGCATCTTCCCCGTTTCCCTCGCGCTGGCATGTGCGCTGCTCGGCGCCTGCTCCGGCGATGGGCCGGCGCCCGCTGCCGCGGCTGCCGGCCAGGCCCTGCGCCTGCATGCCGAACCGTGGCCGCTGGCGGCCGACGCCAGCGCCGCGCAGCCGGACCTGGTGGCCGCGCCCGACGGCAGCCTGCTGCTGTCGTGGCTGGCCCCGGACGCACAGGGCCACCAGCTGCGCTACGCGCGCTTTTCCGGTGGCCGCTGGCAGCCGGCCCGGCAGATCGCGCGTGGCGACGACTGGTTCGTGAACTGGGCCGACACGCCGCACCTGCGCGCCAGTGCCGATGGCGCGCTGTGGGCGCAATGGCTGCGCAGGTCCGCCGCTACCCCGTATGCCTACGACGTGCAGCTGGCGCGCTCGGCCGACGGCCGGCAGTGGTCGGCGCCGGTCACCGTGCACGATGACGCCACCGCCACCGAACACGGTTTCGTTTCGTTGTGGCCGGAAGGCGCCGACGGCATGGGCATCGCCTGGCTGGACGGGCGCCGCACCGCCGGTACCGGGCACGGCGACGGCCACGGCCACGGCGCGATGACCCTGCGCAGCGCCCGCTTCGATGCCCGGCTGGGCAAGCACGACGAGCAGGAGCTGGACCCGATGACCTGCGACTGCTGCCAGACCGGAGCCCACGCCGACGCCAGCGGGGTGTTGCTGGTGTATCGCGGCCGCGACGCCGCCGAGACCCGCGACATCCACCTGCGCCGCCGCACGGCCGCCGGCTGGCAACCGGCACGGCGGGTCCATGCCGACGACTGGGTCATGCCGGCCTGCCCGGTGAACGGCCCGGCGGTCACCGCATACGCTGGCCATGCCTGGGTGGCGTGGTACACCGCGCCGCAGGGCGAACCGCTGCTGCGCCTGGCCCATAGCAGCGATGGCGGCGCCAGCTTCGGCGCGCCGCGCGCGCCGGACCGGGGCGCCGGGGTGCAGGGCCGGGTGCAGGTAGCCGCCGATGCCGATGGCCTGTGGCTGGCCTGGCTGCGCGAGGACGGGCGCGGGCAATCGCTGTGGCTTGCCCGCTACAGCCCTGCTCTGGAGCGCGAGCTCGGCCGCCTGCAGGTTGCGATCCTGCAGGGCCGCGGGCGCGGTACCGGCTTCCCGCGCCTGCTCGCCGACCGCGGCAGCGCGCGACTGGTGTGGACCGACGTGGTCGCCGGCAAACCGGTGCTGCGCGGCGCGGTCGTCTCGTCCTTGCCCGCCGCGCCCGCGCCCGCGCCGTGAACCGGCCTGGCCGCGCCCGGATGATGCGGTGGTGAACGCCGGATCCGCCCGGCGCCCGCCACGGATGCGCCGGCGCGGGCCCGGCTATTTCTCCTTGCGCCAGTTCACCGAGCCGCGGTTCTCCACGGTGCTCGATTCGACCTCGATGTCGAAGCCGCGACGCAGCAGGTACTTGAGGGTCAGCACCGAGCCGCTGCCGATCAGCGATACGCCATAGCCGACATAGAGCTTGGGGGTGATGAACTTGCCCACGCCGATCACCGCACCGCCCAGTGCGCGCGACTGGCTGACCCCGGCGTCGTCCAGGCCGAGCCTGGCGCCGACCTGCGCGGCGAGCAGGCCGCTGCCGGCCGACAGCGCCGCGGAGGCGGCGTTGACCTGCTGCGCCTGGTCGCTGCTGGCCATGCTCAGGCTGCGGCCGAGGACCAGGTAGGACAGTGCCTCGGACTGCGACATCGCCGGATCGGACCACACGTCCACGCGCGGTTGCTGCGCGCGGCCGGTGACGACGATGCCGGCGGTGACCTCGCCGATGCCGCGCTGGGCGCGGATGTTGATGCGCGGATCGGAGACGATGCCGTGGTTCCACAGCAGCTGGCCCTGGGTGATGGTCAGGTCCTGGCCGTAGGCCTTGTAGCGGCCGCTGACTTCCAGCCCGCCGTTGGCGGTCATCTCGCGGCCGGGACGCGCGCGTACCTGCATCTTGCCGGTGAGCGCGCCCTTCAGGCCGAAGCCGCTCATCTTCACCTTGTCGCCGAGGCTGACCGCCAAGTCCATGTCCAGCGGCGAGGAGCGCGATTCCTCCGGATCGACCGGATCGAGCACCACCACGTCCTCGGATACCGAGGTGCCGCGGTCCAGGCGCTCCAGGTCGATCGCCGCCTCGGGCACATGCACGCTGCCGCGCAGTTCCATGGCGGTGCCAGCCAGGGTGAAGTCGAGGTCGGGGTTGGCGACCACGCGCAGTTCGCTGGTGTTGGATACCAGCACCTTGTCGCCGCCGATGTGCAGCCGCAGCGGCTGCGCGTCGCCGAACCAGGACAGGCCGCCGTCGACCCGCAGCGCGCCCTCGCCACCGGTCCTGACCTCGGCGGCGATGCGCGCCGAGCCGTCGGGCTGCGCGGTGAAGCTGCCCTTGCCTTCGCTCAGGGCCAGCCCCAGCGCCGGGAACTCGCCGCTGAAATCGCTGAGCCTGGCCTCGCCGCCGAGCGAGGGCTGGGCACGCGTGCCGCGCAGGCTGACATGGCCTTCGACCAGGCCCTTGGGCCGTACCAGGTCGGGCGAGAACAGCTCCATCCAGTACAGCCGCGACATGTTCAGGTACAGCTCGCCGTTGAGCGCGGCGTTCGGCTCCCAGCCGGTCCGCACCTTGGCATCGACGAAGCCGTCGCCCTGGAAACCGACGCCGAGGTAGCCGTTGATGCCGCCGGGCTGCATGTCCACGTTGATGGAGAAGTGGTCGTAGCGCACCAGTTCGCCGCGGGCGTTGTCGCCCAGGCGGATGCCGCCTTCGGCCGAGGCGACCTTGAAGCTGCCTTCCCAGGCCTTGCCGCGCGGGCGCAGCTGGCCATCGATGGTGACCTCGCCGCGCAGGTAGATGCGCCGCCCCGCGTTCGGCGGCAGCCACGGCTGCACCAGCGCCAGCGGCAATGCATCGCCGCGCAGCCGGAGGCCCTCGCGCGGCCAGTTGGCGCCCACGCACAGCGCACCGCCGGTGTCCGAGCCCAGGCAGGTGTCGGCCAGGGTGAAGTTGCCGCCCTGCACGCTGAAGGCCGCGGCCTGGCGCAGCTGCCAGGGCGCGCCCTTGACCGGCGCTACCCGCAACGCCGCCAGCTCGCCGCGCCATGCCTGTCCGGCCTGGCGCACGCTGCCGCCCACGGCAAGCGCGCCCAGTTCGTTGCGGGTGTCGGCCTCCAGCCGCAGGTTCTGCACGCTGCCACGCGCATCGATGCGCACGCTGTCCAGCAGCATGCCCGCTTCCACCGCGCTGGCCTGTACCTGCAACGCTCCGTTGTCGCCCTTCCACGGCAGGTGGCCGCTGATGCTGGCCTGGCCGGCTTTCCAGTCATCCCAGCGCAGCCCGTTGCCGCGCAGGTCGGCGGTGACGTCCGGCTGGGCCGGCGTGCCCCGCAACTGCAGGGTGCCGGCCAGGCTGCCGCTGGCGCCGGGCAGCAGGTCGGACAGGTGCAACGGCTGCAGCCGCGCATCCACGTCGAGGCGGTCGCCCACCGTGCCCTTGGCCTCGATGCGGCTGTCACCCATCAGCAGGCGCACGTCGCCTTCGCCCTGGGTGCCCTGCAAGGCCAGCCGGGCGCGCGCGTCGACGCTGCGGCCGCGCAACCTGCCCTTGAGCTGCGGCACGTCCAGGCTGGCCTCGAACCGCATGTCCGCGGTGCCGGCCGGCGGCGGCAGCTGCTTGCCACGGGAGGCCAGCGTGCCGGACAGCCTGCCTTCCCAGCCCGGCACGAAATAGCCCGGGTCGAAGCTGGCCAGGCGCGCATCCACGTCCCACGACAGCGCCGGCTGCCAGGCCGCCGAACCGGTGAGATCGAGCGAGCCGCCGGGCGTGCTCGCCGCGAGCTTCTCGATGCGCGCCTGCTGGTCGCTGCCGCGCAGGTCGAAGTCCAGGCGGGCGTCCTGCGCCTCGCGCGCGACCTCGGCCTTGCCGATCGCCGCCCAGTTCTTCAGCGTGCCCGCCACGCCGAGCCGCGCTTCCTTCAGGTGCAGCGGCACCGGCGTGATGCCGGGCGCCGACGGATCGGGCGCGGGGGTCCAGGTCAGCCGGTTGGCGACCACCGCGAAGCGGAAGCCGGGGTTCTGCGTGTCGCTGAAGTCGGCGCTGCCCTGCAGGCGCAGCTCGCCACCGAAGGCCTCGGCCACCAGCGGCGAGACGGTCAGCACCTGGTTGTCGATGACGATATTGGACGGCGCCAGCACCAGTTCCTGGTCGCCCTGGCGCACGCGGCCCTGCAGCCGCGCGCTGCCGCCGCGCCCGCGCGCGTTGAAGTCCAGCGCCAGCGGCGCGGGCGCCTGCGCCAGGTACTGTGCCGGCACCAGCTGGCCCAGATCCAGTTCCTCGCTGCGCGCGGCCACGCTCCACACCGGGTCGCTGCGGCCATCCAGCACCAGGCTGGCATGCAGCGGCCTGGGCGCGTACCCGGCCAGCGCCACCTCCATGTGCGCCAGGTCGCCGCGCGCGACCAGCCCCAGCCGCGCCCGTGGCTGGCCCGGCCGCGCCGGCATCAGCGCGCGCACGGTGAGGTCGGTGCGGTAATCCTGGCGCGGCAGGTAGTGGCCGTCGATGCGGAAGTCGCCCAGGTTGCCGTCCACCTGCAGGCCGGTGGCGCGGAACTCGCCGTCGGCGGCTTCCAGGCCACCGCGGATGCGGGTGATGTCGATCGGCGGCGCATCCTGCTGGACGATGCGCAGGCCATCGATCTCGATGGTGTCGGCCTGCAACGCCAGCGGCAGGGTGATGGCCGGCAATACGTCCGGCCAGCGCGGCAGCTCGAACGGCTTGTCCTCCAGCGGCCCCAGCTCCAGCTGCGCGTTGTCGATGCGCAGCAGGTCCAGGCGCAGCTTGCGCCCCAGCAGCGGGCGGATGTCCGGGTCCAGGTAGGCCTGGGCGGCGCTGAAGTGGATGTCCTGGTAGCGGAAGTCCAGGTCGTGCAGCACCAGCGGCCCGGCCAGCGGGCCTTCGACCTTGCTCCAGGTCAGCGAGGAACCGGCCGGCAGCCGTGCCACCACCTGCGCCAGCAGCACGTCGCGGCCGGCCACGGTCTGCAGCAGCCAGTACAGCGCCAGCGACGCCAGCACCACCAGCACGCCCACGCTGATGCCGCTGCGGATCGCCAGCGTGCGCATCCGTGCGCGGCGCCGCGCACGCAGTTCGGCGATGCGCGCCTCGCGCTCCTCCGGGGTGATGTCGTCGGGGCGGCGGCTCACAGGTCGGCTCCGATGTTCAGGTACAGCTGGAACTGCGAGTCGGGTTGGTTCAGGCCATGGGCGATGTCGATGCGCACCGGCCCGACCGGCGATTTCCAGCGCACGCCCAGGCCCACGCCGGTATGCAGGTCGATGGTGTTGTCGAAGGCGCTGCCGGTATCGACGAACACCGCCGCGCCCCACGGGCCGCCGCCGAAGTAGTGCTCGTACTCGGCCGAGCCCACCACCAGGTGCTTGGCGCCGAGCGCGTACTTGTCAGGGGCCGGGGTGCGCGGGCCCACTTCGCGCCACGCATAGCCGCGGATCGAACGGTCGCCGCCGGCGAAGTAGCGCAGGCTCGGCGGCATCGCCACCAGGTCGCCGGTCCAGGTGGTGCCGGCCTGGCCGCGCAGGATCAGGCGGTCGCTGTCGCCCAGCGGCATGTACCAGCGCACGGTGGCGTCGGCCTGGATGAAGCTGGTGTCCGAACCGGCGCCCTGGATGCCGCCGCGCAGCGTGGCGTTGCCGCTGAAGCCGCGGCGCGGGAAGGCCTTGTCGTCCACGTTCACGTAGTCGGCGGTCAGCTGCGGGTACACCAGCGTCGAGTACTGGTAGACCGCATCGCTGAACGGGTCGCCGGAGCTGTAGCGCCAGCGCTCGCGCAGCGCGTTGACCGAGGCGATCGCGGTCCAGTACTCGTTGATCTCGCCGCTGCGGCTGCCGATGAGCTTGAAGTTGCGCATGTCCAGATAGCGCGTCTGCTCGTCGTAGGCGCTGATGGCAAAGGTGTACCAGCCGTCGAGCCAGAGGAATGCGGGTATCCGGTAGCTGGTGACCAGGCTCTTGCGCTTCTGCGCGTAGTCCAGCTGCGTGTTGAGCTTGTGCCCGCGGCTGTTGACGTAACGCCGCTCCACCCCGCCGCGCACACCCGGGCCGCTCTCGCTGCCGTAGCTGAGGCCGGCGGTGTAGATGGTGCGCTTGGCCAGGGTGAGGTTCACGTCCACCGGCACCTCGCCGTCGCCATAGGCATCTTCCGGGCGCGGCTGGATGTCGATGGTGCTGAAGTAGTCCAGCTTGGTCAGCGATTCGCGCAGGCGGTCGAGCTTGCCCTCGTGCCAGTAACTGCCCTGCTCCCAGTACACCAGCGGGTCGAACAGCCCCGGGCGGAAATAGTCCTGGTTGAAGCTGATCCGGCCCATGTTGTAGCGGCGGCCGCTGTCCCAGCTCAGGAAGATGTCGGCCGCGTCCTGCGCGCGGGTGATCTCGACCTTGCGCTGGGTGAAGTCCGAGTCGAAATAGCCGCGCTCGGACAGGCGCCGGGTGATGACCACCTTGCTGGCCTCGTAGGTGCTGTGGTCGAACGGCTCGCCCTCGCGCGGCTGGAAACCCTCCAGGTCCTGCTGCAGGTAGCGGTCGCGCGCGGCCGGGCCGGTGATGACCACCTCCGACTGGCGCACCCGCACCGGCTCGCCCTTGTGCACCTCGATCACCACCCGCACCGTGTCGCCCTCGCGCGGCGCCTCCACGGTGATGGTCGGGTTGTAATAGCCGAACGGCTCCAGCGCCTGCCGGGTCTGCCGCTCGGCCTGCGACAGCAGGTACTCCAGGCGCGACTCGCCCTGCGCCTTGCCGATGGTGTCGTACAGCGACAGCGACACCTCGATGTTCTCGATGATCGCCGCGTCGTCGCCCTTGTCCAGCCCCTTGATCTGGACCTTCTCGATCGTGCCGCGGGCATGGGCGAAGGGAACGGCGGCGAACGTGGCCAGAAACAGGGCAAATGCGGGGGTCTTGGGCAGCATAGCGACAGCATACCGGGCGCTCGTGAAGGCCGGAATCATCACGGCGGTTTCACCTGGACGGTTAAATTATCGTGAACGCATCCAGCCCCTCCGGTCATGCATGCGTCGCCGCGGCACCGCCGCGGGCGAGCCCGCTCATGGAAGAGCGCCGGTCCGACTGGGTTCCACCGTCCACCCGCCATGAGCCAGGAATCCATCCGATGAAACGCCAGCTGCTGAGCGCCGCGATCTGCGCCGCCATCACCGCCTACTCACCGCTGTCCTTCGCCCAGTCCGACGACAGCGGCGGCAAGAAGGGCGTCGAGACCCTCGACCGCATCACCGTCACCGGCTCGCTGATCCCGCAGGTACAGGTCGAGACGGCCACGCCGATCACTTCGATCAGCGCGCAGGACATCCAGAAGCAGGGCTTCAAGGACGTCTACGAGGTACTGCGCTCGCAGCCGCTGGCCACCGGCGCGGTGCAGGACAGCCAGTTCTCCGGCGGCTTCACCCCCGGGGCCAAGCCGATCAGCCTGCTGGGGCTGGATCCGGGTTTCACCCTGGTCCTGATCGACGGCCGCCCCATGGCCGACTACCCGCTGCTGTACAACGGCCAGAGCAATTTCGTCGACCTGGCCAGCATCCCCACCTCGATGGTCGAGCGCATCGACATCGCGCCCGGCAACCAGTCGTCGATCTACGGCTCCAGTGCCATCGCCGGCGTGGTCAACATCATCCTGAAGAAGCGGCTGGACGGCACCCAGATGAGCTTCCGCATGGGCAGCTACGACGGCGGCGGCGGCGGCAACCAGCGCTTCCAGCTGACCAGCGGCCACAGCTGGGACAAGCTGGACCTGACCGCCGGCCTGCAGCTGAGCAACCAGGACCCGATCTACGGCTTCAACCGCAAGGATTTCGACTCCACCAACGACAACCCCAATGCGGCCGCGCGCTACGGCAGCCGCACCTTCGTCCACAGCGCCAGCAACGGTGCCTACATCGACCCGGGCGCCGCCGCCTGCGCGCCGCTGTCCGGCCTGTTCGGCGGCACCACCATCTACGACACCCGTCCCGGTCGCGGCAATTACTGCGGCAGCCGCTACGAGCCGGGCTATTCGACCATCCTCAACAAGGAGCGCAGCGCATCGGGCTACGCCAACCTGAACTATGCGCTCAACGACAGCACCGACCTCTACGCCACCGTGCTGCTCAACCGCACCAAGAACGAGAGCAACTCCGGTTCGCGCTTCTGGCAGCCATCGATCGATACCAGCGGCTACATCTTCAACAACCTCACCGGCGACCTGGAGAGCTACCAGCGCATCTTCTCGCCGGAGGAAACCGGCGACCGCGACTTCAACAACGAGCGCCAGACCGCCGACTCCTACAACGTCGCGCTGGGCATCAAGGGCACCGTGGGCCAGTCCAACTGGGACTACAACGCCTACTACGCGCGTTCGGAGTACCACATCGACAGCCGCCAGTGGTGGCCGCTGAAGGACAAGATGGAGGACTTCTTCCGCGAGCACTTCCTGGGGCCGCAGCTGGGCGACTATTACGGCTACCCGATCTACGAGCCCAACGACGCCGGCTTCTACACGCCGCTGACGCCCGAGCAGTACCGCAGCTTCCAGGGCGAGATCCGCACCAAGTCCAAGACCTGGACCCAGAACGTCAACCTGCAGTTCACCAACACCTCGCTGTTCTCGCTGCCGGCCGGCGACGTCGGCTTCGCCGGCGTGCTGCAGGCCGGCCAGCAATCCTGGAGCAACCCCACCGACCCACGCGTGGTCACCGACCAGTTCTGGGGCCTGAGCGGCACCCAGGGCGCCGGCAAGCGCGACAACTGGGCCGCGGCGGTGGAACTGCGCGTGCCGGTCTTCAGCCGGCTCACCGCCAGCCTGTCCGGGCGCTACGACGATTACAAGAACAAGGGCGGCGGCAGCGATTCGCGCGCGACGTGGAAGGCGGCGCTGGAGTTCCGGCCGCTGGATTCGCTGCTGTTCCGCGCCAACTACGCCACTGCGTTCAAGTCGCCGGACATGGCCTACGTGTTCGCCGGCGACAGTGGCTTCTACACCTTCGTGCCCGACTACTACCGTTGCGCCACCGAAGAACCCGGCGTCCCGATCAGCCAGTGCTCCTACAACGACGAACAGGTGCGCGGCTCGCGCGCCGGCAACCCCGACCTGAAGTCGATCACCGCCAAGTCGTGGGGTGGTGGCGTGGTGTGGTCGCCCAATGCGCAGTTCACCGTCAGCGCCGACTACTACCGCATCAAGATCGACAACAAGGTCGCCGATCTCGACCTGGACCTGCTGCTGCGCAACGAGGCGGCCTGCCGCCAGGGCCAGCTGGACGCCAGTTCGCCCACCTGCGTCGATGCCCTGCAGCGCATCGGCCGCGCCGGGGCCAACGCACCGCAGCCGAACCAGATCAACACGGTGGCGGTGAACCCGATCAACGTGGCCAAGGAGGACGTGAGCGGCATCACCGCCAACATGGACTACCGCTGGGCCACCGATGCGTGGGGCAGCTTCATGCTGGGGGCGCGCTACAACGTCACCCTCAAGCACGAGAGCCAGCAGTACCCGGAAGACCCGGTGATCGACCTGCTGCGCGATCCGTACTATTCGTCCGAGTTCAAGAACATCTTCAGCGGTACCGTGGGCTGGCAGATGGGCGACTGGACCACCACCCTGTACGGCATCCGCTACGGGCGCACGCCGAACTTCGCCGCACAGGACAGCACCCAGGGCTATGCCGCCAACAACGCCGGCCGGGTCAAGGCGTGGACCACCTTCAACCTGACCGTCGACTACGCGGTGACCGACGACGTTTCACTGAGCCTGACCGCCAACAACCTGACCGGCGAACGGCCGCCGCGCGACCGTACCTACACCAGCTATCCGTACTACAACATCTTCAACTACAACGGCTACGGCCGCTCCTACATGCTCGAAGTGAACTGGCGCTTCGGGCGCAGCCAGTAGCCCTCGCGGCCAGGGGAAGGAACGGGGGCGGCCACGGCCGCCCCTGTTCTTTTCACCCGTCCGCCTGCAGGCGCTCGCGCAGCGGCGCGAGCCGGTCGGCATAGCGCCGCCATTCCTCGACATTGCGCGCGTGCACCGGCTCGCGCACCTGCACGCTGCTCAGCGTGGCGGTAGCCGCGGCGTTGCGGGTCAGGTCACTGGCGCCATGCTCCGCAGCCAGGCCGCAGCGGCCCAGCACCTGCGCCAGCGCCGCATCGGGATCGCGCACCATCGCTTCGTACTCGATCTCGAGCACCCGCCCGGGCAGTTCCCGGCACCAGGCGCGCATCAGCTGCGCGTGGGCGTGGTGATGCGCGGCCAGCGCATCAAGGTCGTAGCTGTAGCCATAGGAGTCGCCGAACATCGCCCGGTAGTTGGAAAAGCACACCGCCATCGGGTCGCGGCGCACGTACACGATCAGCGCCTGCGGCAGTGCGCGCGCGATGGGCCCGGCCAGCAGGTAGTTGGGCGGCAGCTTGTCGATGAAGCGGCGCTGCCCATCCAGCCGCCAACGCACCTGCCGTAGATAGCCCTGGCCGATGCCGCGGTAATCCAGTGTCGCCAGTGCCTGCAGCAGCGGCGGGTCCAGCAGCGCGCGTCCGGCCTGGTCGGCGGCCCAGCGCAGCTGCTGGGCGAAATCGCCGAGTTCGCCGGCCGACGCCACCTGCGAATGGTTGCCGAGCATGCGCTCCAGCACCGTGGTGCCCGAGCGCGGCATGCCGATGATGAAGATCGGCTGCGCGCCGCCGTCGTCCTCCACGCCATCGGCCGCGGCAAAGACACCGCCGGCCGCCAGCCGCGCCATGGCGGCGTGCTGGGCGCCGTCGGCCTGCGGGTCGTGGCGCAGCCGCCGCCACATCACCGCATTGCCCTGGCGCAGCGCGTTCCAGGCGCCGTCCAGGTCGCCCAGGTCCTCCAGTTCCTTGTACAGCGCGAAGCACAACGCCGCCGCGTCCTCGCCGTCGGCGTTGACCACCTGCAGCTGCCGGCGCAGCGCGTCGACATGGTGGTCGCCTGCGTCCCAGCGGCGCAGGCGCGCGCGCGTCAGCGCGGCGCGGCCATGACCCGGGCGCAGCTGCAGGCAGCGCGCCAGCGCCTGCCCGGCCGCGTCCAGTTCGCCGTTGAACTGCAGCTGCACGCCAAGGAAGTACTGGAAGTCGGCGTTGTCGAAGCCGGCCGCGGCGGCGCGCCGCATCAGTCGCAGCGCATCGGCGTGCAGGCCCAGCGACTGCAGCACGTGGGCCAGCGCCGCCAGGGTGGAGGCATCGTCGCAGCGCGCCACGCACGCCTGCCGCATCAGCGCCGCCACGCCTTCGCTGTCGCCCACGCGCAGCAGCGCCTGCGCCACCCGCAGCAGCAGCACTGGATCGTCATGTTCCTGCACAGCTGCCAGCTGCAGCTGCTGCACCGCTTCGCGCAGGCGCCCCTGGGCCAGTGCCGTGCCGGCCAGCATCACCCGCGCGTACGCGTGCGCGGGCTGCCGTTCCAACACCGCCAGCAGGTGCCGGCGCGCCTCCGGCATGTCGCGCCGGGCCAGTGCGGCCTGCGCGGACTGCCAGGAGGCGGCCACGTCCATGCCTCAGCCGGACAGGTGCTCGATCGCCGCCACGCTGCCCAGGCGGTCGCCCAGGGTACGCAGCAGCGCGAGGCGGTTGCCACGCAGCGCCGGGTCCTCGGCGTTGACCATGACCCCGTCGAAGAACGCGTCGACCTGCGGCCGCAGGCGCGCCAGGCGGCCCAGCACGCTGACGTAGTCCTTCTGCGCCAGCGCCGCGCCGGTGTCGTCGATGGCCGCGGCCACCGCTTCGGCCAGTTCGCTCTCGGCCGGCTCGCGCAGCAGCGCCGGGTCGATCATGCCCGGGATGTCGCCCTCGGCCTTGCGCAGGATGTTGCGGATGCGCTTGTTGGCCGCGGCCAGCGCCTCGGCTTCCGGCAGCTGGGCGAAGATGCCGATGGCGTCGATGCGGCGGTCGAAGTCGTACAGCGAGGCCGGCTTCAGTTCGACCACGGCGTTGAAGTGCGTGGCCGGCACGCCCCTGTCGGCGTAGTAGCCGCGCAGGCGGTCGAGGATGAAGTCGTAGAGCTCACCGGTGTCGGCCTGCACCTCGCGTCCGGCCAGGCCGGCATTGGCGGCGGCCAGCAGCGCCGGCAGGTCCAGGTCGAACCCCGACTCGATGATCGTGCGTGCCAGCCCCAGCGCATTGCGGCGCAGCGCGAACGGGTCCTTGTTGCCGGTCGGCTTGAGCCCCGCGGCGAAGCCGCCGGCCAGGGTGTCCAGGCGCTCGGCGATGGCCAGCACCTTGCCCAGAGGCGAGGCGGCGATGTCATCGGCGGCGAAGCGCGGCTGGTAGGCCTCGTCGATGGCCAGTGCGACCGCGGGCGATTCGCCACCGGCCACGGCGTAGTGGCGGCCGGCGATGCCCTGCAGTTCCGGGAACTCGCCCACCATGCGCGACTGCAGGTCGTTCTTGGCCAGCTCGGCGGCGCGCCTTGCCTGCCCCGGGTCGGCACCCACCTGCCCGGCGATGCGCTGCGCCAGCGCGCTCACGCGCTGCACCTTGTCGGCGACCGTGCCCAGCTTGGCCTGGTAGGTGACGGTCTTCAGTCCGTCGCCCATCGCCGCCAGGCCCTGCTTGAGGTCCTCGTCGAAGAAGAACTTGGCATCGGAGAAACGCGGGCGGATCACCCGCTCATAGCCCTTGGCCACCTCGCCCACGTCCTTCGATTCGATGTTGGCGATGCCGATGAACTTCTCGGTCAGCCTGCCGCCGGCATCCAGCACCGGGAAGAATTTCTGGTTGATCTCCATCGTCTCGATCAGCGCTTCCTGCGGCACCGCCAGGAATTCGCGCTCGAAACTGCACAGCACCGCCGACGGCCATTCGACCAGGTTGACCACCTGCTCCAGGTTGTCGTCGGTGATGCGCGCCACGCCGCCGGCCTGCGCCGCGGCGGCGTTGACCTCGTGCACGATGCGCTCGCGGCGCGCGTCGGCGTCGACCAGCACGTACGCCGCCTTCAGCGATTCGATGTAGTCGGACGGGTGGCTCAGCCACACCTGCTTGTCGGCCATGAAGCGGTGGCCGCGGCTGAAGCGGTCGGACTTCAACCCGAGCAGCTCGGCGTCGACGACCTCGTTGCCGTGCAGCAGCACCAGCCAGTGCACTGGGCGGGCGAAGGCGTACTCGTGCGCGCCCCAGCGCATCGGCTTGGGGATCGGCATCGCGGCGATGGCCTCGCGCACGATCTCCGGCAGCAGCGTGGCGGTCTTCGCGCCCGGCGTCACCGAACGCAGCACGAAGCGCTCGCCCTTGGCATCGGTGGTGCGCTCCAGCGCGGTCCAGTCGATGCCGGCCTTGGCGGCGAAGCCCTGCAGCGCCTTGGTCGGTTCGCCGTTGGCGTCCAGCGCGATGTTCAGGTACGGGCCGAACACTTCCGAGTGCTGCTCGGGCTGCTCGGTTTCCACGCCCGGCAGCAGTACCGCCAGCCGGCGCGGGGTGGACAGCGGCTTGGCGTCGTCGCGCTCGAAGGCGATCCCGCGCCGGGCCAGCCCGTCGACCACGCCGTCGAAGAACGCCTGCGCCAGGCCCGGCAGCGCCTTGACCGGCAGTTCTTCCACACCCAGTTCGATCAGCAGCGGCTGCATGCTCATGCCTGCACCTCCCTGGCCGCCACCGCTTCCAGGCGCTTGGCCTCGTACAACCTGGCCACCGCCTGGGCCAGCGCGCGCACGCGCAGGATGTAGCGCTGGCGCTCGGTCACCGAGATGGCGCGGCGCGCGTCCAGCAGGTTGAACGAATGGCTGGCCTTGCACACCTGCTCATAGGCCGGCAGCGGCAGCCCGGCCTCGACCAGCTTCTGCGCTTCCTGCTCGCAGGCGTCGAAGCGGTGGAACATTTCGGCCACGTCGGCATGCTCGAAGTTGTAGGTGCTCTGCTCCACCTCGTTCTGGTGGTAGACGTCGCCGTAGGTGACCGGGGTGCCATCCGGACCGTAGGTCCACACCAGGTCGTAGACGTTGTCGCAGTTCTGCAGGTACATGCACAGCCGCTCCAGGCCGTAGGTGATCTCGCCCAGCACCGGCTTGCACTCCAGGCCGCCGGCCTGCTGGAAGTAGGTGAACTGGGTGACCTCCATGCCGTTGAGCCACACTTCCCAGCCCAGGCCCCAGGCGCCGAGGGTCGGCGATTCCCAGTTGTCCTCGACGAAGCGCAGGTCGTGCACCAGCGGGTCGATGCCCAGCGCCTTGAGCGAATCCAGGTACAGCTGCTGGATGTTGTCCGGGCTCGGCTTCATCGCCACCTGGTACTGGTAGTAGCGCTGCAGGCGGTTGGGGTTCTCGCCATAGCGGCCGTCGGTGGGGCGGCGGCTGGGCTGCACGTAGGCGGCGTTCCAGCTTTCCGGGCCGATCGAGCGCAGGAACGTGGCCGGGTGGAAGGTGCCGGCGCCCACTTCCAGGTCCAGCGGCTGGATCAGCACGCAGCCCTGCTTCGCCCAGTAGTCGTTGAGGGTCTGGATCAGGCCCTGGAAAGTGATGGGAACGGTGGGAGTCGCGGACATGCTGCCTGGGCCGTACGGATGGGTGCGCTAGTATAGCGAGCGACCGCGCGGCGGCCGCGCCAGCAAGGAGTTTCAGGTGGAACACCCGGCCGCACCGAGCGTCCCGACCCCGCCGTCCCCGGTGGCCATCGCCCCGGGCCGGCTGCAGTTCTCCAACATTGCCGCCGCGGCGCTCGGCGACGGGCTGGTGGCCGCGCACGACCAGGAGCGCATCCGCTTCTCCGCGCAGGGCGCGCGCAACGCCAGCGAGGTGCACCCGCTGGTGCTGCTGGCCAACCTCAAGCTGTCCGCGGCGCCCCCGGCCTCCGGCGAACTCGGGCTGGAGCGGCTGACCGAATGGCTGGCCGCCCGCACCGGGGTCCGCTACCTGCGCATCGACCCGACCCGGGTGGACGTGGCCAACGCCACCGCGGTGGTTTCGCACGCCTATGCCCGGCGCCACCGGATCCTGCCGCTGGCGATGGACGCCGAGCGGGTGCTGGTGGCCACCAGCGAGCCGATGGCGCGCGACTGGATACCCGACCTGCAGCACCTGACCCGGCGCCGGGTCGAGATCGTGCTGGTCAACCCGCTGGACCTGCACCGCTACTCGATGGAGTTCTTCGGCGTCACCCGCTCGGTGCGCAATGCCCGCAGCGACGCGCGCACCGAGGGCGGCAGCCTGCCCAGCTTCGAGCAGCTGGTGGAACTGGGCCGTGCCGGCGACGTCAACGCCGACGACCACCACGTGGTCAGCATCGTCGACTGGCTGCTGCAGTACGCCTACGAGCAGCGCGCCAGCGACATCCACCTGGAGCCGCGCCGCGACATGGGCCGGGTGCGGTTCCGCATCGACGGCGTGCTGCACAAGGTGTTCGAGCTGCCGCCGGCGGTGATGACCGCCGTGATCAGCCGCATCAAGGTGCTCGGGCGCATGGACCTGGCCGAGCGCCGGCGCCCGCAGGACGGCCGCATCAAGACCCGCTCCCCGGGCGGGCGCGAGGTCGAGATGCGCCTGTCGACCATGCCCACCGCGTTCGGCGAGAAGTGCGTGATGCGCATCTTCGACCCGGACGCGGCGTTCAAGAGCATCGAGCAGCTGGGCTTCAGCCCGGAGGAAGCCGCCGGCTGGAACGAGCTGGTCGCGCGCCCGCACGGCATCGTGCTGGTCACCGGCCCCACCGGCTCGGGCAAGACCACCACCCTGTACTCCACGCTCAAGCGGCTGGCCACCCCGGACGTCAACGTGTGCACGGTGGAGGACCCGATCGAGATGATCGCGCCCGAGTTCAACCAGATGCAGGTGCAGACCAACATCGACCTGGACTTCGCCAGCGGCGTGCGCACCCTGCTGCGCCAGGACCCGGACATCATCATGATCGGCGAGATCCGCGACCTGGAGACCGCGCAGATGGCGGTGCAGGCCTCGCTGACCGGCCACCTGGTGCTGTCCACCCTGCACACCAACGACGCCCCCTCGGCCATCACCCGCCTGCTCGACCTGGGCGTACCGCACTACCTGATCGCTTCCACCGTCAACGGCGTGCTGGCGCAGCGCCTGGTGCGCACGCTGTGCCCGCACTGCAAGCGCGCCGACGTGCTCGACGACGAGGACTGGGCGCCGCTGCGTGATGGCAATGAGGCATTACCTGATGCCATCCACGCCTGTGCGCCGGTGGGTTGCCTGGAGTGCCGGCGCACCGGCTACCTGGGCCGGATCGGCCTGTATGAGCTGCTGCCACTGGGCCCGCGGCTGCGTTCGCTGATCCGCGCGGACATGGACCTGGCCGGGTTCAGCCACGCCGCGCGTGCCGACGGACTGCGCACGCTGCGCCGTACCGGGCTTGAAAAGGTGGCGCAGGGGCTGACTACAATCGAGGAAGTCCTGTCGGTCCTGCCCCCAGCGGAATGAAACCCCCGCCGTTCCTCATCATCGAAACCGGGCAACCGTTCCCGAGCCTGCGCCGCTACGGCCGCTTCCCGCACTGGATCCGCGTCGCCGCGGGGCTGGAGCAGGCCGAGACCGTGGTGGTGAATGTCGAGCACGGCGAGCGCCTGCCCGCGCGCCACGGCTTCGCCGCCACCATCGTCACCGGCTCGGCGGCCTTCGTCACCGACCGCGCCGAGTGGAGCGAGCGCAGCGCCGACTGGCTGCGCGAGGCCGCCCACGCCGGCATGCCGCTGCTGGGCATCTGCTACGGCCACCAGCTGCTGGCGCACGCGCTCGGCGGGCAGGTGGACTACAACCCGGCCGGGCGCGAATCGGGCACCATCCGCCTGGAACTGGACCCGGCCGCCGCCGGCGATCCGCTGTTCGGCGGGCTGCCGGCCAGTTTCCCGGCCCAGGCCACCCACCTGCAGACCGTGCTCCGGGCACCGGCGGGCGCCACCGTGCTGGCACGCTCGGCACAGGACGGCTGCCACGCGTTCCGCTGGGGCGACAACGCCTGGGGCCTGCAGTTCCACCCGGAATTCGCCACCCACCACATGCGCGGCTACGTGCGCGCCCGCGCCGACTGCATTGCCCGCCACGGCGGCTGCGCGCGCACCGTGTCGCGCCAGGTCAGCGCCGCGCCGCAGGCGCGCCAGCTGCTGCGCCGTTTCGTGCGCCACGCCCGCACGCTGTAACCGCGCCGGCGCCCGGCGCCGCGCGCTGCCGGCAGCGCACCCGGCGGCGGAATACAGGTTCCCGTGGCGCGACTCGCCCGTCAGCCGGGTTCGGGCGATAATCCGCCCACACCGGCGTGGTGCCGGCGCTCCCCCTTCTCGGAACTGCAATGGGCGATATTCGCAAGGTGCCGGCCTCCGCCGGCGCGGAATGGCTGCTGGCCGGCTTCGGCCTGCTCAGGCGCGCGCCGCTGGCGCTGGGCTCGCTGGGCATCCTCTGGGGCGTGGGCGCCTCGCTGGTGCTGTCGCTGTCCCTGCTGGTGCCGGCACTGGGCACCCTGGTGCAGTTCCTGCTGCTGCTGGCCGGGCCGCTGTTCATGGGCGGCCTGTTGTGGGCCGTGCGCGAAGTGGACCAGAACCGCCCGGCGCGTCCGGCGCACCTGCTCGAGGGCGTGCGCGAAGGCCGCGCCCCGCACCTGCTGGTGGCGCTGCTGCCGCAGCTGGTGGCGGCGCTGCTGCTGGGCACGCTGCTGCTGGTACTGGTGGGCAGCGACGGCCTGCAGCGGCTGTCGGACGTGATGCTGCGGATCAACGAGCTGAGCCAGTCCGGCGCGCAGCCGGACCCGGCGCAGATCGAGGCGCTGGTGGCGACGTTGCCGGCCGGTCGCATCCTGCTGTGGCTGCTGCTGATGCTGGCCACCTTCGCCGCGCTGACCCTGGCGCTGTTCGTGATGCCGCCGCAGGTGATGTTCCAGCGCACCGGTGGCTGGCACGCGCTGCGCCGCAGCCTGCGTTCGAGCCTGCACAACCTGCCGGCGATGCTGGTGTTCTTCGTGCTGGCCTTCATCGCCATCTTCGCGATCTATTTCGCGGTGATGATCCTGGCGGTCATCGTCGGCCTGGTCGCCGGCCAGACCGCGGCCATGGCGGTGGCGCAGCTGCTGCTGATGGCCGTGCTGATGCCGGTGTTCGCCGGCGCGGTGTACGCGGCCTGGAAGCAGATGCTGGGCCCGACCGCGGCCGCGGCGGCATCATCGCCGGACATGCACGTCATCGAAGCCTGAGCCGCGCCGCGGCGGCGGTGCGGCATCCCCGCCGGGCGGCACGCAGGCGGCTGCGGCGCCCCGATCGGGCGGGTGCCGTGCTTACGGCTCGGAGGCCGGCTGCCTGCGCGGCTGCAGCCAGCGCGAGGCGTGGATGCCCAGTTCGTAGAGCACGCACATCGGGATCGCCAGCATCAGCTGCGAGACCACGTCCGGCGGGGTCAGCACCGCGGCCAGCACGAAGATGCCGACAATGGCGTAGCCGCGCCCCTCGCGCAGCTGCTGCGGCGTGACCCAGCCCAGCAGCACCAGGATCACCATCGCCACCGGCAGCTCGAAGCTGGCGCCGAAGGCGAAGAAGATCGCCAGCACGAAATCCAGGTAGGCGTTGGCGTCCGGGGTGATGGCGATCACTTCCGGGCGGAAGGTGGTCAGGAAATGGAACACCGCCGGCAGCACCAGGAAATAGGCGAACGCGCAGCCGATGTAGAACAGCGCCACCGCCGAGGCGAGCAGCGGTACGGCCAGGCGCTTCTCGCGCGCGTACAACCCCGGCGCCACGAATGCCCAGGCCTGGTACAGCAGCCAGGGCACGGCGATGAACACGGCGGTGAAGAACGTCAGCTTGAGCGGCGCGAAGAACGCGCCGGCCGGATTGGTGGCGATCATCGACTGCCCGGCGGGCAGCTGCGATATCAGCGGCGTCGCCAGGTGGTTGTAGAGCGTGCGCGCGAACGGCAGCAGCGCCAGCAGCACCACGCCCAGCCCCAGCAGGCCGCGCACCAGGCGTGCGCGCAGCTCGACCAGGTGCTCGATCAACGGGCTTTCGTTGAAGTCCTCGCTCATGGCGCGCGCTCCGTGGGGGCCGGCGACGCCGCCGCTTCGGTCATCTCCGGCGCAGGGGCCTGCGCGGGGGCCGCTTCGGGCGCCGGCAGCGCCTGCGCCGTGCGCTCATCGCCTGCATCGGCAGCGGGCGGTGCGGGGGCGGCAACGGCATCGACCTCGCTGCGCAGCGCATCCACGTCGCCGCGCAGCTGGGTGGCGCCTTCCTGCAGGTCGCGTTCGGCCTGCTGCACCGACTGCCGCACGCTGCGCAGGTTGCGCTGCAGCTCTTCGGCCTGCAGTTCGCGCTCGAGCTCCTGCTTGACCGAATCCCATTGGTTGCGCGCACGGCGCACCCACAGCCCGGCAAAGCGCGCTGCCTTGGGCAGCCGTTCGGGGCCCAGTACCACCAGCGCCACCACCCCGATCAGCAGCAGTTCGCTGAAGCCGATATCGAACACGCGTGGAACCTTCGGTTCAGCGCGTCTCGCGGTCGCGCTCGGCCTGCGTGTCGCGGCTGGATTCGCGTTCGCGCGATTCGTCGTTCAGGCGCGCCGGCGGCGTGTCGTCCTCGCGCATGCCCTTCTTGAATTCCTTGACCGCGCTGCCCAGATCCTTGGCGCCGCTCGTCAGCCGCTTGGTGCCGAACACCAGCACGACGATGACCAGCACGATCAACCAATGCCAGATGCTGAAACTGCCCATGATCCGCTCGCGTTATTCGGTGTGGAGGTCAGTGAGCATAACGCACCCGGCCCCGCCGGACGCCCCTGCCGAAGGTCAGTTGCCGCCGTCCAGCGACTCGGTGCGGATTTCGCCTTCGGACACCGGCTGGAACCCCTGCTGCGGCGCAGGCTCGGCGGTGGCCGGCTGCAGCGGCTGGGTGGTCGCCTCGGCGCCCTGCTGCGGCGTGCCGGCGGACACGGTGACCGCCTGCGCGCGCGGCGCGGACGCGGCCACCGGCGCGGTGCCGCCCTGGGTACCGCGCTTCTCGCGCGCTGCGTAGGTGGATTCCTCGAGGCGGTCGCGGAACGCGACCACGTCGCTGGAGGGTGCCGCATTCAGGCGGCCCTCGAGGATCATCCGCGGGGTGGTGCCCTGGCCGTACGCGTCGAGGTTGGCGGCATCGTCGATGGACAGCACCGCGCCGTCCAGCGCCACCCCGGCGAACAGGCCGCGGGCGCGCGACCACGACCAGATCTCGGCCTTGAGCTGGCCGTCGGTGGCGGCAGCGGCGCTGCGGCCGACCGGGCCGGCGGCCACGCCGGCGTCGGCGCCCAGGGTGAACTTGCCGTTGACGATGTTGTCCAGGCTGCGGTTGTTGCGGAACACCAGGATCACGTCGGAGGACTGCACGCCGGCCTGGAAGCCGATGCTGCCGCCGGTGAGCTTGACGAACACCGGGTTGGACCAGCTGCCGTCGGGCATCTTCACCGACATCAGGCCATGGCCGCGGCGGCCGCCGAGCACCAGGCCGGCCTTGATCGTATCGGGGATGACGATGATCGCGCGGCCCTCGTCGAGCAGCTTGTCGGGAATGGCCTGCTCGGGAATCTCCTGGATCTCGCCGAGCACGCGCACGGCGTTGCGGGCGCGCTGGTCCTCCTGCGGCCCGGCCAGGGCGGTGGCGGACAACAGGCTCGCGGACAGCAGCAGGGCGATGTACGGCAGGCGGCGCATGGCGGACTCCACAGGTCGATGCACGGAAAGATACGGCAAGCACTGGAGATTGGAAGCGACGCCATGAATAGGGAGTGAGCGGCGCCGGCCCGTACCCGCGCGCGTCAGCCGGCGTGGCCGCGACCCGGGCCCGTTCGCGGCTGCCGGCCACTGCAAACCGGTCACTGCCTTCTGCCACAATGCGCGCATGTCCGACGCACCCACTACCGCACTGCTCGCGGTCAACCTAGGCACGCCCGAGACACCCACCGCCCCGGCGGTACGTCGCTACCTGGCCGAGTTCCTCGGCGACCCGCGCGTGGTCTCGATTCCCCCCCTGCTGTGGAAGCCGCTGCTGTACGGCCTGATCCTGCCGCTGCGCGGCGGCCGCTCCGCGCACAAGTACGCGCAGGTGTGGATGCCGGAGGGCTCGCCGCTGGCGGTACATACCCGCCGCCTGGTGGCCAACATCGCCCGCGAACTGCCGCACTGGCAGGTACGCGAGGCCATGCGCTATGGCCAGCCGGCACTGCAGCCGGCACTGGACGCGCTGGCCGCGGCCGGTGCCAGGCGCATCGTGGTGCTGCCGCTGTACCCGCAGTACTCGACCACCACCACCGCTTCGGTCGAGGACAAGGTGCAGCAGTGGCAGGCCCGCCATCGCGACGTGCAGGTGCACACCATCCGCGACTACGCCGACGACCCGCAGTGGGTGGCGGCGGTGGCCGGCTCGATCCGCGACTACTGGCAGGCGCACGGCCGTGGCGACCGGCTGGTGTTCTCCTTCCATGGCATCCCGCAGCGGCTGGCGGACGCTGGCGATCCGTATCCGCAGCGCTGCGAGGCCAGCGCGCGCGCGATCGCCGCGGCGCTGGAACTGGGCGACGGCGACTGGCAGCTGGCCTACCAGTCGCGCTTCGGCCGCGAGCGCTGGCTGCAGCCCTATGCCGAGCCCACGCTGTGGGCACTGGCCGAAGGCGGCGTACGGACGCTGGACGTGGTCTGCCCGGGCTTCGCCACCGACTGCCTGGAAACGCTGGAGGAAGTGGCGATGGGCTTCACCGCCACCGTCGCCGAGCGCGGTGCCACCATGCGCTACATCCCCTGCCTGAACGACAGCCCTGCCCATGCCCGCGCACTGGCTGCGCTGGCCACCGCGCAGGACGCATGACCACGCCGTTCGAACTGGATGCCGGCGGCCTGCGCGTGGCCGGGCTCCGCGCCGGCCGCCGTGGCGGCATGCCGGTGCTGGCGCTGCACGGCTGGCTCGACAACGCCGCCAGCTTCGTCCCGCTGGCGGCGCGGCTGCCGGAGCTGGACTGGGCGCTGGTGGACCTGCCCGGGCACGGCCTGAGCGACCCCCTGCCTGCCGACGCGGCCTACACCACGCCGCAGGCGATCGTGCAGGTACTGGCGATCATGGACGCGCTGGGCTGGGAGCGCTGCGTGCTGCTGGGCCACTCGATGGGTGCGGCGATCACCAGCCTGGTGGCGGCGGTGGCGCCGCAGCGGGCGCAGGCGCTGGTCGCCATCGAGGCGCTCGGCGGCCTTGCCGCACCCGCCTCGCAGACGGTCGAACGCCTGCGCGCGCACGTGGCGGCGCTGGCCGCGTTCAGCGACAAACAGCTGCGCGTGTTCGCCGATATCGCCGCGCCGGTGCGCGCGCGGATGCTGGCCAACCAGCTGGACGAGCCGTCGGCGCGGCTGCTGGTCGAGCGTGGCGTGCGTCCGGTCGCCGGCGGCTGGAGCTGGCGCAGCGATCCGCGGCTGATGCTGCCCACCGCGGTACGCATGACCGAGGACCAGGTGCGCGACGTGCTGGCCGCCATCCAATGCCCGGCGCAGGTGATCTACGCCACGCCGGCGCAGCCCTACTTTCCCGAGCCCGGGCGCAGCCAGCGCGCGGCCTTGCTGGCGCATGGCCGCCTGCACACGCTGCCCGGCCACCACCACCTGCACATGGACCAGCCCGAAGCGGTGGCGGCGGTGGTCCGCGATTTCCTCGGTACGGTTCCGCGCCATTGATGCCGGGGCAGGTACCCGCACGCGCGCCGGCGCAACCGCGGGGGCGCGGGGCGGGCGGCCCGGATCGCGCCCGGTACCACCGGTGCGTCAGGCGCCGCGCAGCAGCTGCCGCAGCGTCGCCTTGAGCCGGCGGCCTTCCTCGCGCAGGTAGTAGCGTTCGTGCCGCCACTGCGGGAAGCGCGCCTCCACCTCGGCCCAGAAGGCCGGCGAATGGTTGGCCTGCAGCAGGTGGCACAACTCGTGGACCAGCACGTACTCGAACGCCGCCGGCCGTGCCAAGGCCAGCGCCAGGTCCAGCGCCAGCGAACCGTCCGGCGCCAGCGAACCCCACTGCGAGGACATCACTTTCAACCGCATCCGCGCGGGCGCGCGTGGCAGCCCCGGCAGGTAAGCGGGCAGCCAGCGGCCGACGTCGGCGCGCATCCGCGCTTCGTAGAACTCGCGCAGCACCCGGCGCAGCGAGGCATCGCCGGCCCGCGCCGGCAGCTGGATGCAGGCGCCTTCGGCATCCACCTCGATCCGGGTGAAGCGGCCTTCCTGCCAGCGCACCGGCAGCAACGCCCCGCGCAGCGGCAGCACGCCGGGTTCGCGCAATGCCAGCGGCGGCGCCAGCAGGCCCTCGCCATCGAACCGCGCCAGCTGCTGCTGCAGCCATTGCCGGTTGGCCTGCAGGAAGCGCTCGCCGGATGCCAGGCTGGCGCGCAGCGGCAGCGTCAGCCGCGCGCCGCGCTCATCGACGCTGAGCTTGAGCCGGCGCGCACGCGGGTCGCGCACGCGCAGCACGTCGATCTCGGCATCGTCCAGGCGCAGCCGCACGGTGTCGCGCTGGATAACGGGCGCGGCGGGTGCGGTCAGGCGGCGGAACAGGTTGGCCATGTGTCCAGCATAGTCCCTGCCCGCGCGCCGGGCGGGTCGATGGATCGCCCGTTCAGCTGTCGGCCTTGCTCAGCTTGAACGCCTGCTCCAGCAGCAGGAACAGGCGCCGGATCTCGCCGCTCTGCAATGCGAACCGGGCGTCGAGCTCGGCGCGGCGGCCTTCCTCGTCGATGTGTTCGAGCTGGTCCAGGGCGCCGTCGAGGAACTTGAGCTTGCGCACGATCAGGTCGTCGCCGAGCACGAAGGACAGGTTGTCCTCGAACACCAGCGCCAGCTTGGTCACCTGCTTGCCGGCGTCCAGGTGCTTGTCGATCTCGTCGCAGCGCAGTTCCTGGTGCTGGCACTTGACCACCGCGCCACCTTCCGCCGGGTCCTTCATCTCGCACTCTTCGCCCAGGCTCAGGCCTTCGGGCAGCGGCTCGCCGGCGATCCACGCGGTCAGGATCGCGCGCGGCGCGACCTCGGCGTTCAACGGCATCGCCGGGAAGCTGCCGAGCATGCCGCGGATGTCGCTCATCACGTTCTCGCCGGTCTTGCGGCTGGAGCTGTCCACCGCGACGTAGCCGTGCTGCAGGTCGAGGAAGGCGTCGGTGCGCGAGCTCTTGACGAAGGCGCGTGGCAGCAGTTCATGCAGCAGGTCGTCCTTGAGCCGCTTGCGCTCGCGGCCGCCGGGCTTGCGCCCTTCCTTTTCCTCGATTTCCTCCAGCCGGCGCGCCAGCAGGTCGTTGACCACCGCGCCGGGCAGGATCTTCTCCTCGCCGCCGACGGTGAGCCACAGCGCATCGCCGATGCGGTGCGAGAACTGCGCCTTCTCCTCGCGCCCGAAGGGCGAGATGAAGCCGCGCGAACTCATTTCCAGCGCGCCGACCGGCTTGAGCACGACGTGCGGCAGCAGGGTATCGACTTCGGAGAAATCGACCGAGGTGGGGAAGCGGAACAGGGTGAGGTTCTTGAAAAACATGGAGGTCCTGGGGAATACGTGATCGGCGGGAACATGCCTCCCGCCTGGAAAAGACGCCGCGACGCGGCGCCGGAATCAGGGTGGCCGCGCCGCCTCAGTCTTCTTCCGGCTGCGGGACGCCCTGCGGGTCGCCACCGGCCAGCCAGGCATGCGCGTCGGGCAGCGGCGCGTCGTCGCGGCGGCCCAGCGCCATGAAGTCGAACAGGTTGGGATCGGCCAGCTGCGAGGGGCGGATGTCGCCCAGCGCGCGCGAGATCTGCTCGATGCGTCCGGGGTGGTCCTTTTCCCACTGCTTCATCATCAGCCCGACCTGCTTGCGCTGCAGGTTCTCCTGGCTGCCGCACAGGTTGCACGGAATGATCGGGAACCGCCGCGCCGCCGCGTAGTCGATGATGTCGCTCTCGCGCACGTAGGCCAGCGGGCGGATCACCACGTGCCTGCCGTCGTCGCTGCGCAGCTTCGGCGGCATGCCGGAGATCTTGGCGTGGTGGAACAGGTTCATGAAGAACGTGGCCACCATGTCGTCGCGGTGATGGCCCAGCGCGATCTTGGTGAAGCCGTTCTCCTCGGCGTAGCTGTACAGCGAACCGCGACGCATCCGCGAGCACAGCGAACACATGGTCTTGCCTTCCGGGATCACCCGGCTGACCACCGAATAGGTGTCCTGCTCGATGATGTGGTACGGCACGCCGATGCCGGCCAGGTACCCGGGCAGCACATGCTCGGGGAATCCGGGCTGCTTCTGGTCCAGGTTCACCGCCACCAGCTCGAACGGCACCGGCGCCTTCTTCTGCAGCTGCAGCAGGATGTCCAGCAGGGTGTAGCTGTCCTTGCCGCCGGACAGGCAGACCATGACCTTGTCGCCGGCCTCGATCATGCCGAAGTCGGCGATGGCCTGGCCGACCTGGCGGCGCAGGCGCTTGCCCAGCTTGTGGTGTTCGCGTTCGGCCACGCGCGGGTCGCGGGCGCGCGGCGCGGGATCGGGAAGGGGAATGACGGCACTCATCGCGTGCATTCTACCGGCTGGCCCCGCGCTCCACAGC
This sequence comes from Stenotrophomonas acidaminiphila, assembly GCF_014109845.1. Lineage (NCBI taxonomy): Bacteria > Pseudomonadati > Pseudomonadota > Gammaproteobacteria > Lysobacterales > Lysobacteraceae > Stenotrophomonas > Stenotrophomonas acidaminiphila. The sequence continues at coordinate 689,932 of NZ_CP043567.1, forward strand.
GGCGGGTGACATGGGCTGGCACAAAAGCGTCATGGCGACGTCACGCCGCACTGACAGCATCCCGGGCTCCCCCGTCCAGCCCCTGGGTCCATCGTGCTCGATAACCGTCTCGCTTCCGCCGTCTGCCGTGCGCTGCTGCTGTCCTCCGCCCTTGCCCCGGCTTCCGTGCTTGCCCAGGATGCGGCCAACGCTTCCCGCTCCTCCGCCAAGGAGCTGGATACGGTCATCGTCACCGGCCGCAGCGGCACCGGCGTGCGCACCAAGGCCGAGACCAGTTACTCGATCACCAACATCGAGGAAGAGCAGCTGCGCATGCAGGCGCCGACCAGCGTGACCGAGGCGCTCAAGTCGGTGCCCGGGTTCTGGGTGGAAGCCTCCGGCGGCGAGGCCAGCGGCAACATCCGCGCGCGCGGCATCCCGGTCGACGGCTTCGGCTCGGTCACCCTGCTGGAAGACGGCATCCCGGTGGTGCACGACCCGGCGCTGGGCTACCTCAACGGCGACCAGGCATTCCGCCTGGACGAGACCATCGAACGCATCGAGGTGGTACGCGGCGGACCGGCATCGGTGATGTACTCCAACGCCCCGGCCGGCGCGATCAACTTCATCCCGCGCCAGGTCGGCGAGGACGCCAGCGGCGTATTCAAGTACACCGTCGGCGACAACGGCCTGAACCGCCTGGACTTCGCCTACGGCAGCCCGCTGGCCAATGGCTGGAAGCTGCTGCTGGGTGGCTTCTACCGGGTCGAGGACGGCGTGCGCGATCCCGGCTTCAACAGCAACGATGGCGGCCAGTTCCGCCTCAACCTGGCCAGGGAGTTCGAGGGCGGGCGTTTCAGCATCGACGCCAAGCGCATGGATGACCGCGTCGCCCTGTACCTGGGCATCCCGATGTACACCAACGGCAACGGCGACATCCGCGCGGTGCCCGGCTTCGATGGCAACCACGGGACGCTGGCCGGTCCGGAAACCCGCTACCTGTCGATGAAGACCGCCGATGGCCGCGGCTGGGACTTCGACAACAGCGAAGGCACCCATGTGAAGCGCGACCAGCTCACGTTCAAGCTGGAAACCGGGCTGGGCGGCGACTGGGAACTGGCGCAATCGGCGCGCTTCAGCCGCACCGACACCATCCGCAACGGCGTGTTCCCCAACTCGCTGACGCCGGCGGCCACGTTCCTCGCCGGGCAGAAGAACCTGCTGGCGTCGGTGCCGGGCGCCACCGCGCTGGGCCTGCGCTACGTGAATGGAAGCGGCGGCTTCGATAGCGCCAGCCAGAACGGCAATGGCCTGCTGGTGATCGGCGGCCTGCGCGGGCTGGACATCCCGGTGCGCGAGTTCGTCAGCGACACGCGGCTGATGCGCAGCTTCGCGCTCGGCGGCCAGCAGCACGACCTGACCCTGGGCTACTACCTGGCCTCGACCCGGGAGGACTACACCCGCTACTCGTCCTCGGTGCTGATGGACGCCACCGACAACGCCCGCCTGCTCGACCTGGTCGCACTGGATGCCAACGGCAACGTGGTGCGTACGCTCAGCGACAACGGCGTGTGGCGCTATGGCTACGAATGGAACAACGCCTCGGGCGAACAGAAGACCCAGGCCTTCTATGTCAGCGACGAGTGGCAGGTCAACGACAGGCTGCGCATCGACAGCGGCCTGCGCTGGGAGAAGGCCAGCAGCAGCGGTTGGAACGAGGTGCGCCGCAGCGTCGACGGCGGCACCCTGGCGACCTCGCAGATGCTTGCCGGTTCCGGCCTGTACGTGAACCACGACCTGGAGTCGGACGACCTGGGCTGGTCGATCGGCGCCAACTGGCAGTTCAACGATGGCATGGGCGTGTTCGGCCGCTGGACCTCGGCGTTCCGCCTGCCCAGCCTGGGCAACTACATCACCCGCAACGACAACTGCGACGCGACCTCGGCCGCGACCGTCGCCGCCTGCGCATCCGCCAACGGCAAGGCGGCCGACACGCAGACGATGGACCTGGCCGAAGTCGGCTTCAAGTTCGCCAACCCGCTGTTCAGCGCCTACGCCACGGCGTTCTACACCAAGTACGACAACGTCGGCTTCAGCAACTACCGCTTCAACCCGGACACCGGCGTGTCCACCCGCGAAGCCGGCTATGCCAGTACCCGCACGTTCGGCCTGGAACTGGAGACGGCGTGGTACCCCGCCGACTGGTTCGACCTGCGCGTCAACGCCACCTGGCAGGATGCGCAGTACCGCGACCTGCGCTACAGCGAGCTGGTCAATGGCGCGCCGGTGCTGCGCGATTTCGTCGGCAACCAGCTGATCCGCGTGCCGGAGCTGGGCGCGCGCGTGGTCGCCGGCATCAACCTGCTCGACCAGCGCCTGCGCCTGCAGGCCGCCGCCGAGCACCAGGGCGAGCGCTACGTGGACACCGCCAACTCGGTGCGCCTGCCGTCCTACCAGCTGCTCAACCTCAGCGCGCGCTACGAGCTGAGCGAGCGCGTGTCGATGTACGGCTACGTCGACAACGTCACCAACTCGCTGGGCCTGACCGAGGGCAATCCGCGTGCCGGCGAGCTCGCGAGCAGCGACGCGGGCGCCAGCGCCTTCATCGCGCGGCCGCTGCTGGGCCGCAACTACCGCCTGGCCCTGATGTACCGGTTCTGATGCGCGCCCTGTTCCCGGTGGTGCTGGCGGCGCTTGCCGCCAGCCCCTGCGCCCACGCTGCGCAGACCCTGCAACTGCAGGGCACGCTGAGCGGCAAGGACCATCAGCGGTACCTGGAACTGCCGTTCACGGTGCCCGACGGCACCGCCAGGGTGGACGTCACGCTGCGGCATGACGGCGCCGGCGAGCGTACCGTCATCGACCTCGGCCTGCTGGACACGCATGGCTTTCGCGGCTGGAGCGGCGGTTCGCGCCGCGCGGTCACGGTTTCCCGCTACGACGCCAGCGGTGGCTACCTGCCCGGCGCATTGCCGGCAGGCCAGTGGAAGGTGCTGCTCGGCATTCCCAACATCCGTGCCGGCGCACGCACGCCCTACACCGTCGGCGTGACCCTGTGGGACGAGGATGAAGTGCAGGCCGGCAGGGACCGCGCGCCGCAGGTGCTGCGCGAGGGGCCGGCGTGGTACCGCGGCGACCTGCACATGCACAGCACCCACAGCGACGGCAGCTGCAGCAGCCAACAGGGCAACAAGGTGCCCTGCCCGCTGTTCCTGAGCCTGCAGGCCGCGGCACGCCAGGGCCTGGATTTCGTCGCCGTCACCGAGCACAACACGGCCTCGCACCTGGAGGAGCTCGCCCGCCACCAGCCCTGGTTCGATCGCCTGTTGCTGATTCCGGGCATGGAAGTCACCACCTTCCAGGGCCACGCCAACGTCTTCGGCATCAACGGGCCGCTGCCGTTCCGGCTCGGCGACACCCTGCCCGACTGGAACCCGCTGCTGCGCCAGGTCAACGACAGCGGTGCGCTGCTGTCGATCAACCACCCGGCGCTGGCCTCCGGCGAGGCGTGCATGGGCTGCGGCTGGACCCCCGCCGAACCGGTGGACATGGACGCGGTCGCCGCGGTGGAGGTGGTCAACGCCAGCCAGGCCGACGGCCCACGCGCGGGCGTCGGCTTCTGGGAGCAGCAGCTGCAGCAGGGCCGGCGCATGACCGCCATCGGCGGCAGCGACAGCCATGATCCGGGCGCGGCCGAGGGTCCTTCGCCGATCGGTCTGCCGGCCACCCTGGTGCATGCCCCGGCACTGTCGCGCGACGCCATCCTGGCCGCGCTGAGGCAGGGGCGGGTGGTGGTGGACGTGCGCAACGTCGCCGGCAGCCGGCTGGACCTGTGGCTGCGCGGCGAGGACGGCCAGAGCACCGGGATGGGCCAGCAACGGGACCTGGCCGCCGGACAGTGGGCCACCGTGCACGCAGAGCTGGACTATCCCCGCCCGCTGCGCGTCGAGTTCGTCATCGACGGCCAGCGCCACCCCGCCACGGTGGAAACCGGCGCGGACGGCAGCCACCGGGCCAGCCTGCGCTGGCGCTCGGATGGCAAGCGGCACTGGTTGCGCGTGGATGCGCGCGATGGCGACGGCAGCCTGCTGATGCTGGGCAACCCGGTGTACGTGAACTGGCCCCGCTGACCGGCTAAGCTGGCGGCATGTCCGAGCTGCCGTCCCTCGCCGAGATCAGCCAGCGCATCGCCGAACTGCGGTCCGAGCACCGCAGCCTGGACGAACGCATCGGCAGGCTCGCCGCCAACCCGGATGACGAACTGGACGCGAAGCGGCTGAAGAAGCGCAGGCTGCAGCTCAAGGACTGCATCGCCCGCCTGGAAAGCATGCTGATTCCCGACGAGCCGGCCTGAACCGCAGCGCCGCCACGCCCGCCACTCAGGCCGCGTGGCGGGCGATGACCCGCTTCGCTTCCAGCAGCGATGCACCGCTTTGCCGGCGGCAGGCCCGGATCGCGGCGATCCTGTTCCCGCTGCGCAGCAGCGCCTTCACCGCGTCCGACGGGTCGGGCAAGGCGGAAACATCGCGCGGCTTGCGGCGCATGGCGTGCACCGCGGCAAGCACGCAGAGGGTCGCCACCGACGCGAAGAACGTTGTCTGCCACATCACCCTGCCCTCCGTTGTCCGGTGCCTGGGAAGCTTCAACCCGCCGCCGGTTCCTCCGGTTTGACCGCTTCCGGGCTCACCCGCTCGATGGTGTGGCGCAGTTCGCGGCCGAGGATGAACTTGGCGTCCTTGGCCCAGGCATCGAGGCGCTCGTCGAACAGCAGCTTGCTGTTCTCGTCCGGCCAGACCAGGCGCAGTTCGCGCATCTTCTGGATGAAACCGCGGAACAGGGTCTTGTCGAAGAACTCCGGCGCGGCCGGGGCGTAGAGCAGGCTCAGGCGCTGCGCGGCCTGCTGGCACAGGCTTTCCAGTTCGGCCGCGCCGAGCACGCCGGGGCCGTTCTTCACCAGCACCGAGATGGCGATGTAGTAACGCTCGAACGCCTGCTGCAGCGAATGGCCGATGGCACGCAGGCGGAATACCTCGTCGGTCTGGCCGGTGCTGCGCGCGAGCATGCCGCCCTCGTCCTCGCCCACCTGCTGCAGCAGGCCTTCGCGCACGAACACGTTGATGGTCTGCTCGATGCGCGCTGCGAATTCGTCCTCGGTCCACGGCAGGAACAGCTCCTGCTGCAGGAACGGGTACAGTCCGCGCCCCAGCCGCAGCAGGCCGGCACGGCTCATGCGGCGGTTGTTCTGGAAGCAACAGGCCACCCACGAAGACGCGGTGAACAGGTGCAGCACGTTGTTGCGGAAGTAGCTCAGCAGCACCGCGGTGTCGCCGCTGACGCTGAGCACGTCGCCCAGCGGATGCTTGACCCGGGTGAGGACGTTGATCTCCTCGGCGTGGGCGATGATGCGCTCGGGCGAATGCGGGGTGACCGTCACCCGGTCCGAATACGGCAGTTCCACCAGCAGCTTCTTGCACAGCTCGATCTGCGCGACCAGGTCGGCCTCGCCCATGGCGTGCTTGGGCGTGGACAGCAGCGCCAGCGCCAGCAGGTTGATCGGGTTGACGTCGGCGGCGCCGTTGATGCGCACCTGGATCTGCTCGGCCAGGGTATCGACCGTGCCCGACAGCCAGGACGGCTTCTCGTCCTCGGACACCGGCTGGCCATCCCACTCCGGCGCCTTCTCGGCCAGCACGTCGTTCAGCGCGATCGGCTCGCCGAAGTTCACCACCACCTGGCCGTAATTCTGCTTGAGCACCTTGGGGATGCCCCACAGCAGCGCCCAGATCGATTCCTTTTCCTTGGGCCGCCCGGACAGTTCGTCCAGGTAGCTGTTGCCCTCCATCAGCTTCTCGTAGCCGATGTAGATGGGCTGGAACAGCACCGGCTTGCGCGGCTGGCGCAGGAACGCGCGCAGCGTCATCGAGATCATGCCGCCCTTGGGCTGCAGCAGGCGCCCGGTGCGCGAGCGCCCGCCCTCGACGAAGTACTCGATCGAGTAGCCGCCGGCCACCAGCTGCGCGACGTACTCGCTGAGCACGGCCGAGTACAGCGCGTTGCCGCGGATGCTGCGGCGGATGAAGAACGCGCCGCCCTTGCGCAGCAGCGTGCCGACCACCGGCAGGTTGAGGTTGATGCCGGCCACGATGTGCGGCGGCACGATGCCGCGGTCGTACAGCAGGTAGCTCAGCAGCAGGTAGTCCATGTGGCTGCGGTGGCTGGGCACGTAGATCACCTCGTGCCCGGGCGCGGCTTCCTTGAACTTGTCCAGGTGGTGGACCAGCACGCCGGCGTAGATGCGGTTCCAGACGTGGGTCAGCATGAAGCTGGCCGAACGCACCACCGGGCTGGAATAGTCGGCCGCGATCTCCCAGGCGTAGCCCTGCGCCTTCTTCCAGGCATCGGCCGGCCTGGAGTTGTCGCGCTTGGCCTGGGCGGCGATGGCCTCGCGCACCGGCTCGGCTTCCAGCACCTTGTCCACCAGCAGGCGGCGGGTGGAAAGATCCGGGCCGATGATCGATTCGCGGATGCGGCGGAAGTGCGCGCGCAGCACGCGCTGCAGCTTGCGCACGGTGCGTTCGGGCTCCAGCCCCTCTTCCACGGTCTCGCGCAGCGAAATCGGCGCGGCGAAGCGCACGATGCTGTCGCGGCCGTTGAGCAGCACCGCCAGCAGGCGGCGGAAGCGACCGACCAGCGCCCAGTTTTCCGAGAACAGCACCGCGAACCAGCCGCTCTGCTTGTCCGGCGCGCGGCCGACGAAGATCGACACCGGCACCAGCTGCACGTCCAGCGCCGGATTGGCGCGATGCGCCTGCAGCAGCCGCGCCAGCGAGTCGGAATGGGTACGGGCACCGCGCTGCTCGGGGATCAGCGCGTTGTTGCTGGAACGCCGCGACAGCGCGACATAGGCGCGCTTGCGCCCGGTCGGGTCGCCGGCCAGCGGGACCAGCGGCGACGGCAGCCCGGCGTCGCGGCAGGCCTTGTCCAGGATCAGCGCGTTGGACAGGCCGTAGTCCTCCAGTACGTAGACCACCGGCTGCGCCGGGTCGTGCTGGAGCTGCTCGGGCTCGATCTTCAGCCCCAGCCACGGCTCGATCAGGCGGCCGAGCAGGCGCGCCCACAGCGGGCGCCGGCCCGGGCGTACGGGCGGCCGACCGGCCTGGGCTGGCAGGGGGGAGGCGGCCGGGGCGCTGGCCTCGCCCGACGGCAGGAGTTCGCCCTGTTCGGGCCGTGGGTTCTGTTTCGACATCGGCGACATTATGGCTTAGCTGCCGCCGCCAGGCTGTCCCCGGTGCTGGTGCCGGTGGTTGCGTCGTTGCCCGAACCGGAACCGGAGCCGGACCGGGGCGCCTCGCCCTCCACCGGCGGCGGGGCGGCGGCGCGCGCGGCGGCCAGCACGGCATCCACTTCGGCCAGGGTGCGGGCCAGGTACCAGTGCCCCTGGCGGCGCTGCAGCGCCACCTGCAGGTCGATGTCGTGGCCCGCCAGCGGGTATTGCACGTGGACGACGGCGTGGTCGCCGTCCTGGCTGCTCAGGCCGGTGCGCATCTGCGCGACGCTCTCGTCCAGCGACAACCCGTAGCTGGCCAGCACCAGTTTGCTGGCCGCGGCGAACGGCGACAGCCGCTGCAGGCTGCCGCCCATGCCCGCGGCCTGCAGCGCGGCGTCGCTGTCCAGGCCGGTGGCGCGCGCGGCGGTGGTCAAGGTGGTGATGGCCGAGCGGGCCAGCTTGGGATCGGACAGCGGCGCGGCCTGTGCCCAGGCACTGAGCGCCTTGACCAGCTGCACGTAGTGGGCGCGCTCGTCGTCGCTGTAGTCGCCCTGGCGGCTGATGTACTGCTCGCCGAACAGGCCCAGCGAGTGCGCGGCCTGGCGCACGCCGGCCGCCTGCCCGGCGATCTGCGCCTTGAATGCGCGCTGCAGCCGGGTCTCGGCGTCGGCGGCCGACAGCGTGGCCAGCAGCGCCGGCAGCTTGTCGTGCAGCGGCAGCTGGTCAAGTGGCCAGCGGCTGTGGCCCTGGGCCCAGGCCGCCTCCAGTTCCGCGTACTGCGCCGGCGGCACCGCCGCGCGGGCGTAGCCGGCCAGGTCGTTGTCGTGCAGGTGCTGGACCAGCTGGCGCACGGCCGCGGCCGGCTCGGTGGCAGCGCCCGGCAAGGGCTCCTGCGAGCGCCGGCAGCCAGCGGCAAACACGACCACCGCGCACAGCGACAGCAAGACGAGACGCGAACGGCTGCGAGATGAACGGCGTGGCATGGCGTCGTTGGTCCTCCCCCGGGCCGTGGCATCTTGCGGCCAGCAAGGTGACAGCGGCAAGCGGCGCCGGTCTGCGCGCAAAAAAAAAGAGGCCGCCCCGTTGCCGGTGGCGAACCTCCTCAAGCCGGCGGAGCCGGGGACATGTGACACATCGCCGGCAATGCCGGGACGGGCACAGCCTACGCGCCCGCTTCAGTTAATGCAACACTTCATGAATCAATATATAAGTTATTGATTTTTAATGAAAGAAATCTGAAATTTCGCGCTGCATCGCCTGCGCCGCCGCCCGCGGATCCGGGGCCAGCCGGATCGGCCGGCCGACGACGATGGCGTCAGCGCCATCGCTGAACGCCTCGGCCACGCCGACCGTGCGCTGCTGGTCGTCACCCACCGGGCCACCGGGACGGATGCCCGGACAGACGATGGAGAAGCCGCTGCCGGTGGCGGCGCGGATCGGCGCGGCCTCCTGGCCGGAGGCGATCACGCCGTCGATGCCGGCGCGCTGCGCGGCCAGTGCGCGTTCGACCACCACCTCCACCGGTTCGCGGTCGATGCCCATCTGCGCCAGGTCGGGGCGGCCCATGGAGGTCAGCACGGTCACCGCCAACAGGCGCATGTCCGAGGTGTTGGCCGTGGCCGCGGCCTGCATCATCGCCGGGTGCCAGCCGTGGATCGTGCAGTAGCTCACCGGCCACTGCGACAGGCGCCGGATGACGCCGGCGACAGTGGCGGGAATATCGAAGAACTTCAGGTCCACGAACACGCGCTTGTCGCGCCTGGCAAGTTCGTCGAGCACCGCGAAGTACTCGCCCGAGGCCAGCAGTTCCATGCCGATCTTGTAGAACGACACCGCGTCGCCAAGCCGCTCGACCCAGTCGATGGCCTCGGCACGCCCCGGCACATCCAGCGCGAAGATCAGGCGCTCGTCGGTGCGCAGCGGCAGCGGGCCGCGGCTCATTGGGCGAGGTCCAGCGCGGCGCGCTTGGCGGCGCGGCGCTCGGCTTCGGGCAGCGACCAGGCATTGTTGAACTGCGCCGGCTCCCAGCCGCCATAGGTCGGGTTGGCCAGCATCCACCAGCGCTGGCCGAACCAGCCCTGGTGGGCCTGCAGCAGCGCATCGCGGCCGGCCTGGGTATTGACCCCGATCGCGGCGAAGTCGCTGAGCTGGTCGCCGAACTGCATCAGCACCCGGTACTGCTGCGCCACCAGCTGGCGGCGGCAGGCCTTTTCGCTGCCTTCCTGTTCGCAGCCCGGCACGTACTTGTCCAGGCCCAGGTAGACGTCGTCGCCGGCGACCGGGAAGCCGAGCCGGCGCAGGTTGGCCAGGGTGACGTCCTTCATGTGCTCGGTGCGGTTGGTGATGTAGATCATGGTCACGCCCTTGGCCGCCGCGGCCTGCGCGAACTCGACCGCACCCGGCACCGCACCGGCCTTGCCTTCGGACACCCAGGCGTCCCAGCTGACGTCGTCGTAGCTGCCGCCGTTGCGCACCAGCCGCGCCTGGTAGGGCGAGTTGTCCAGCACCGTTTCGTCCACGTCCACCACCACCGCCGGCTTCAACCTGGCCGACTGCTGGCTGCCGCCTTCCTGCGGCAGCAGCGCGGTCCACGAGCGGTCGGCCAGCGCGCGATCCAGCTGCGCGGCGGCGGCGCGCCAGGTCTGCAGGGCATTGGCCCGGTATTCCTGCGAACGCTGCATCCACAGCACCGCATTCAGGTTGTCGTTGGCCCCCTCGACGGCGACCGTCGCCGTAGCCGGGGCCGGGACGGCGGGCTCGCCGTGGACCAGGGGGCGGGACGTACTGCACGCGGCCAGCGACAACAGCGCGCCGGCGAGCAGGAGGGAGGGGGGGATTCGGGACATGGGCACGGCTACCGGACAGAACGAAAACCCGGCAAGTTTACCGGCTCCCCACCCGGCCCGCGCCGAGAGCAGGCAAAACCAGGGGCGGCGTCGGTTTTGCGGCAAGCCGACTCCGACCCCGGTTCTGTCGGGCCCTCGGCTATGCTTGCGCCCCCCTCGCGCGACCGGACGCCGACGATGACCGACACCCCTGCCCCCTTGCCCGTTCCCGTGCTCGACGCCGCGCAGATGCGGGTGCTCGGCTGCCTGGTCGAGAAGGAAGCGACCACGCCCGAGACCTATCCGCTGACGGTCAACGCCGCGCAGACCGCGGCCAACCAGAAGACCGCACGCGATCCGGTGATGAACCTGGACGCCGGTACCGTGCAGCACGCACTGCGCCAGCTGGAGGCGATGGGCCTGGCCCGCCAGCATTTCTCCGCGCGCGCCGAGCGCTACGAACACCTGCTCGGCGCCAAGCTCGACCTGCCGCGGCAGCAGGTCACGCTGCTGGGCCTGCTGCTGCTGCGCGGCGCGCAGACCGCCGGCGAACTGGCCACGCGCAGCGAGCGGATGGCCAAGTTCGCCGACGCCGAGGACCTGCGCCACCAGCTCGGGCGCCTGATCCAGCGTGGGCTGGCGGTGCAGCTGCCACGCGCGGCCGGCCAGCGCGAGGATCGCTACATGCACCTGCTCGGCGGCCCGGTGGACGTGGACGCGCTGGCGGCGCAGTTCCGCGCACCCGCGGGCGCGGCCGCGGACAACGGCGCGCTGGAAGAACGCGTGGCGCAGCTCGAAGCGGCGGTGGCGGCGCTGCAGGAACAGCTGGCGCGGCTGCAGTCCCGGCTGGACGACTGAGCCGGCGCAGCTGCGGGGCCTGCCCCGCGGGGGCATCGCCGGAATGCCCCGCGAGGGCCAGGGCCCGTCGCCTGCGCAGCGATGCATGCCGCGGCCATGCCTCCGGCATGCACGTCCCGCCGCACTGGCGGGTCCCGGGTATGACCCGGGCTAACCGGTTGCAGGCTCGTTGATGAACAGCAGCAGGTCCTCGTCCTTGCCGGGCAGACGCACGCTGCCATTGGCCCGGAACCCGAGTTTTTCCAGCAATGCGACCGAACGCGCGTTGCCCGGCGTCACGATCGCGCACAGCGCGCCCAGCCCCAGCGTATCGCGCGCATGGCCCAGCACCGCCCGGGCCGCCTCCAGCGCATAGCCCTGGCCGGTATGGCGCTCGAGCAGGGCATAGCCGACATCGGCATGCGGCAGCGCGGCCCGGTGCACCAGCCCGGCATTGCCCAGCCAGGCCCCGTCGCTGCGGCGCTCGACCACATACATGCCATAGCCGTGCCGCGCATAGCTCACCAGCGGGCCGTCGCGGATGCAGCCGCGCGCCTGCTCCAGCGTGCGGATGCCGCGGTCGCCGATGTAGCGATGGAAGCCCGGCTCGTTGAGCAGCTCCAGCATCGCCGCGGCATCGCCGTCGTCATCGCGCAGCGGGCGCAGGCGCAGTCGTTCGGTTTCGATCAGCATCGCCTGCCCCGCCGCGGTCGTTGCCATGCAGGGTCGCTCCACGCACGCATAGGCGCAAGCCCGCTGGCGGCTAGTCGAACAGCGCCTGGATCGCCGCCAGCCCGGCCTGCGCGCGCTCCTTCTTGTGCACGGCGTCGGCCACCGGGTCGGCGCCGTCGCGCTGGATCTCGGCCGCCGGCAGCTCGTCGAAGAAACGGCTGGGCTTGAGCCGCACGTGCTCGCCGAACTTGCGGGTCAGGCGGCTGTAGCTCATCCACAGCTGGATCTTGGCGCGGGTGATGCCCACGTACAGCAGGCGCCGCTCCTCCTGCAGGTTGCCCTCGTCGAGGCTGACCTGGTGCGGCAGCACGCCGTCCTCGCAGCCGACGATGAACACGTACGGGAATTCCAGGCCCTTGGAGGCGTGCAGGGTCATCATCCGCACCTGGTTGCCACCGTCGTCCTTGTCGCTGCGCGAGATCAGCGCCAGCTGCGCGGCCATGTCCGCGGCGCTGGCGCCACGCGGGCCGTTCTCGAACCACGAGGCCAGCTCCTCCAGGTTGGCGGCACGGCGTTCATAGCCGGCGGTGTCCTTGGCCTGGTGGCGCAGTTCGGCGAGCAGGCCCGAATCCTTGGCTACCCGCCGCACCAGGTCGCCGGAGGACATCTGCCGCATGTCCATGCGCAGCGCGCGCAGGATGTCGGTGAAGCGGCTCAGGCTGTTGGCCGCGCGCGGCGGCAGCTGCGCCAGCGCGCCCATCGCCTCGGCCGCCTGCGCCATCGACATGCCCTTGTCCGAGGCCAGCTCCGCGAGTTTGGCGAGGGTGCCGGCGCCGACGTCGCGCTTGGGCGCCTGCACCGAGCGCATGAACGCGGTGTCGTCATCGGGGTTCACCAGCAGCCGCAGCCAGGCCAGGGTGTCCTTCACTTCCTGCCGTTCCAGGAACACGGTGCCGCCGGTCAGGTGGTAGGGCACCCCGACCATCTGCAGCGCCTTCTCCAGCGGCCGGCTCTGGAAGTTGCCGCGGAACAGGATGCAGAAATCGCTCCACGGCACGCGCCGGCTGGTGGCGATGAACTGGATCTCGGCGGCCACCTTTTCCGCCTCGTGCTCGCTGTTGCGGCACTCCCACACGCGGATGCGCTCGCCGTCGGCCTGGTCGGACCACAGCGTCTTCAGGTGTTCGTGCGGGTTGTGCGCGATCAGCGCGTTGGCCGCGCGCAGCACGCGGTTGGAACAGCGGTAGTTCTGCTCGAGCTTGATGATCTGCAGCGACGGGTATTCCACCGCCATGTTCTGCAGGTTCTCCGGGTTGGCGCCGCGCCAGGCGTAGATCGACTGGTCGTCGTCGCCCACGCAGGTGAAGTTGCCGGCCGCGCCGGCCAGCTGCTTGAGCAGCCGGTACTGGGCATCGTTGGTGTCCTGGCATTCGTCCACCAGCAGGTAGCCGATGCGTTCGCGCCAGGCCGCGGCGATGTCCGGGTTCTCTTCCAGCACCTGCACCGGCAGCCGGATCAGGTCGTCGAAATCGACCGCGTTGAACGCGGTCAGCCGCGCCTGGTACAGCGCGTAGACCATCGCCGCGTCCTTCTCGCGGTTGCTGCGCGCGGCCGCCATCGCCTGTTCGGGCGAGAGCCCGGCGTTCTTGGCCCGCGAGATCAGGTTCTTCATGTCCTCGATGTCGTCGGGCTTGGCGTTGCCGCCGCCGAGCAGGTCCTTGACCTGGGCGGCCGCGTCGTCGGCGTCGAAGATCGAGAAGCCGCGCTTCAGGCCCACCGCGGCGTGCTCGATCTGCATGAACTTCAGCCCCAGCGCGTGGAAGGTGCAGATGGTCACGTCCTCGGCCTGGCCGCCCTGCAGGCGCCTGGCCACGCGCTCGCGCATTTCCTTGGCCGACTTGTTGGTGAAGGTGATCGCGGCGATGCGGCGGGCGCTGTAGCGGCCGCTGCCGATCAGGTGGGCGATCTTCTCCACGATCACGCGGGTCTTGCCGCTGCCGGCACCGGCCAGCACCAGCAGGGGGCCTTCGGTGTGCAGCACCGCCGCGCGTTGGGGGGGATTGAGGGAATCCAGCATGGGAACGAAGGGACGGGAACCAGAAACGTGAGAAGCCCGGGTGGGCCGGCGGCGGGTATTCTGTCACCCCTCAGGGTCGGCCGTTGCCTCGACCCGCCCCTTTCCACTCGTTCCCAGCTCCATGGCCAAGCTCTACTTCTACTACTCGGCGATGAACGCCGGGAAGACCACCACTTTGCTGCAATCGGCGCACAACTACCGCGAACGCGGCATGCGCGTGGCGATCCTGACCCCGCGCCTGGACCATCGCGCCGGCAGCGGCGTGGTCGCCTCGCGGATCGGCCTGCAGGCCGAGGCGACCGCCTTCGACCACGACACCGACCTGCAGCGGCTGGTCGAGGGCGACATCGCCGCGCACGGGCGGCTGGGCTGCGTGCTGGTGGACGAGGCGCAGTTCCTGACCAAGGCGCAGGTGTGGCAGCTGAGCGAGGTGGTCGACCAGCTGCGCATCCCGGTGCTGTGCTACGGCCTGCGCACCGATTTCCGCGGCGAGCTGTTCGAGGGCAGCCAGTACCTGCTGGCCTGGGCCGACGAGATGCAGGAGATCAAGACCATCTGCCACAGCGGCAAGAAGGCGACCATGACCGTGCGCGTGGACGGGAACGGCTTCGCCGTGCAGGACGGCCCGCAGGTGGAGATCGGCGGCAACGACCGCTACGTGTCGGTCAGCCGCGCCGAGTTCAAGAAGATCACCCGCGGCGAAGGCCGGATCGACCCGATGCAGGCGCCGCTGCCGCTGTAGCGGGCGCCGCCGCGGTGGCGGCCGCCGCCGGGTGGCTCAATGCCCGCCTTCGGCTGCCAGCCGGTCCAGGTCGATGCCCTGGCGGCGCAGGAGCGCGGCCGAGCGCAGCGCGTAGAACGCCAGGTAGGCGAAGCAGGCCACGCCGACCCAGAAGCTCATGTGGATGCCGGCGGTATCGGCCAGCACGCCCTGCAGCAGCGGCACCAGCGCGCCGCCCATGATCATCATCACCAGCAGGCTGCTGCCCTGGTTGGTGTGGCGACCGAGTCCGGCGATGGCCAGCGCGAACACGCACGGCCACATGGTGCTGCAGAACAGTCCGGAGCTGATGAAGGCGATGGCGCTGGTCTTGCCGTCGCTGAACATGCCCACCAGCAGCGCGGCGATGCCGCACAGCGCGAAGTACAGCAGCATCCGCGCCGGATTGCCGCGGCTGAGCAGGGTGGCGGCGATCATCACCACGATCACTCCGGCATAGCCGTAGAACTGCGCCACCTCGTGGCGCAGCGCCGCGTTCACCGCGAGGAACACGCCGAAGGCGACGAACGGCAGGACCAGGGTCAGCATGCGCCGGGCACCGGCGCCGATCTCGAACGCGCCGGCCGCGCCGGTCCAGCGGCCGATCATCAGGCTGGCCCAGTACAGCGACACGTAGGGCGCGACCGCCGAGGTATCCACGCCCAGGTGTTCGCGCATGTAGGCCGGCAGGTGCGCGCCGGTGGACACCTCCACGCCGACGTAGAGGAAGATCGCCACCATCCCCAGCAGCAGTTGCGGGTAGGCGAACGCCGACGCCTTGTGCGGGAGCCTGCCGGTGTCCTGCGCCTCGCTGCGGGCGACGCCCTCCAGGTCGATGTGGTTGGGCACCGAGGAGAATCTCAGGAACAGCGCCACCAGCACGAATGCCACGCCCAGCACCAGGTAGGGCATCTTGACGCTCTCGATGCTGGCTTCGGTGTTGCCGCTGGCCACGCTGCCGAAGATCGCCACGCTGACCAGCAGCGGGCCGATGGTGGTGCCGAAGTTGTTGACCCCGCCGGCCAGGGTCAGGCGCTGCGCGCCGGTGGCCGGATTGCCCATCACGATGGCCAGCGGGTTGGCCGCGATCTGCTGCAGCGAGAATCCCAGGCCGACGATGAACAGGCCCGACAGCATCAGCACGAACGACCCGCTGTTGGCCGCCGGGTAGAACAGCAGCGTGCCCAGCGCCGACACCAGCAGGCCCAGGCAGATGCCGTTGCGGTAGCCGATGCGGTTGAGCAGGTCCTGGCCCGCGAGCCGGGAGATGCCGAAATAGGCCAGCGAGCCGACCGTGTAGGCGATGTAGAACGCGAACGACACCAGCTGGCTCTGCGCGTGGCTGAGGTCGAAGGCCTTCTGGAAGACCGGGATCAGGATGTCGTTGCTGGCGGCGACGAAGCCCCAGAAAAAGAACACCGTGATGAGCACACCGAACTGCGACCAGCGGGTTTTCTGCGTCATGGCATCCCGGTCTCGTTGTCGTCGTCACTGCGGGCGCGCCGCGCCCGTCCCCTGCGGACCCACGGGATGCCCCGTGCGCGGTCCCGCCACGCCACGCGCACACGCACACGCACACGCGGGCGATGACGGACCGTCGGCCGTTTTAGGCGCGATCCGGCGATGCTGTCAACGGATGCCTGCCGATGCACCGGTCAGCGCGCGTGCACGGCGCCGGCCGACGGCCCGGCCGTTGCGCCGCAGCCCCCGGCCGCGCGCTGCCGGACACGCCGGGACGCGGCGCGTCAGTACAGCGTGCGCTGGTCCGCCGGCGGCGGGCTGTACTGGTACAGCCAGGTCTCGGTGAGCGCCTTGCCGCCGCTGCGCAGGTACAGGCGGATGTCGATCTGCCCGGTGCCGCCGTCGGGCGGCACCAGGTCGAACATGGCGCGGTAGCCGTTGATCTCGCGCAACGGGCGCGCCGACACCACCTCCACCCGCCCGCTGCTGGCTTCCACCACCGCCTCGACCTCGGCCTTGTCGATCAGGCCGGCCAGTTCGCCGCCTTCGAAGTCCACCGCGAAGCGCCAGGAGAAGTACTCGCGCTTCTTGCCGATCACCCCGCCCAGCCCGGTGCGGCTGGCCACGCAGTGCGCCAGCGGCGGCCGTGCCGGGGGTTGCGCGCCCCAGTACAGCCGGTAGCCGACCAGCAGTTCCTGCCCCGGCTGCGGCTTCTGCTTCGGGTTCCAGAACGCGACGATGTTGTCGAAGGTCTCGTCGACGGTGGGAATCTCCACCAGCTGCACCGAGCCCTCGCCCCATTGCCCCTTCGGCTCGACCCACAGGCACGGGCGCTTCTCGTAGAACACGCCGTCGTCCTGGTAATGGTCGAAGTCGCGGTCGCGCTGCAGCAGGCCGAAGCCACGCGGGTTGTCATCCACGAACATGTTGAAGCGCAACTGCGCCGGGTTGCACAGCGGGCGCCAGATCCACTCGCCGGCACCGCTCCACATCGACAGGCCGTCGGTGTCGTGGATCTCCGGGCGCCAGTCCCAGCCCATGCGGCGGTCGTTCTCGCCCACCTGGTACATGCTGGTGCAAGGGGCGATGCCCAGCCGCTCGATCTCCCGGCGCGGGTACAGCGCGCTGTCGATATCCATCAGCAGCACGTCGCCGTTGGTGATGGCGAAGCGATAGGCACCGGTCACGCTCGGCGAATCCAGCAGCCCATGGACGACCACCGTGTCCGAGTCGCGCGCCGGCTGCTCCAGGTAGTAGGCGATGAAGTCCGGGAACTCCTCGGGCCTGCCGGTGCCGGTGTCGATCGCCAGCCCGCGCGCGGACTGGCCGTACTGGCCTTCCTTGCCCACCGCGCGGAAGTAGCTGGCGCCAAGGAACGCGGCGAAGTCGCGTTCGGTATCGCTGCGGGTGTTGAGGCGGAAGCCGGCGAAGCCCAGGTCCGCCGGCAGCCGCCCGCCGTGGATGCCGCTGTTGCCGTAATCGAACGCGGCGCCGTCGTAGGCCAGCTCCTGCGCCTTGCCGTCGACCACGTCGAACATGCGCACCGGCGAATGGAAATACAGGCCCAGGTGGAAGAACCTGGCCTGGAACCTGCCGGGCTGGTCGGCCCACAGCGCGTGGTCCTGGCGGTAGCGGATGGACTGGTACTGGTCCCAGTCCAGCGCCTCCACTTCCGGCGGCAGGGTGCGCTTGTGGCTGCGGTACGGCGCCTGCGACAGCGCGCGCGCCTGGCCCTTGAGCGCGGCGAAGTCGAACGGCTGCGGCTGGCCGATGCGACGCAGGCCCAACTGCCGTTCGGCGGCGGCACAGGCCGGCAGCGCCGGCAGTCCGAAGGCGGCCAGGGCCAGCGAGGCGCGCTGGAGGAAGTCGCGTCGATCCATGCGGTCGTCCGGTAAGGGGTGGGCGGATGATAGGCAGCGGCGGGTGAACGAAGGTAAGCCGCGGGTGAAGGCCGACCCGGCCGCGCGCCGGCCCGCCGCGGCCGCTCAGCGCTGGCAGTGGCCGCACCACACGCTGGCGCGCTGGCCGATGCTGGCATGCCGCAGCGGGCGCCCGCAGCGCACGCAGGCCTGGCCCTCGCGGCCGTATACCGACAGCTCCTGCTCGAAGTAGCCGGGGGCGCCGTCGGGACTGATGAAATCGCGCAGGGTGGTGCCGCCGCGGGTGATGGCGTAGCCGAGGATGTCCTTCACCGCCGTGGCCAGGCGCTGGTAGCGCTCGCGCGACACCTTGCCGGCCTCGCGCAGCGGGTTGATCCCGGCCATGAACAGGCTTTCGGCGGCGTAGATGTTGCCGACGCCGACGACGATGCGCTGGTCCATCAGGAAGCTCTTGACCGGTGCGCTGCGGCCGCGGCTGCGCGCGAACAGGTAGTCGCCGTCGAACGCCGCGTCCAGCGGCTCGGGGCCGAGCCCGCGCAGCAGTTCGTGGGTTTCGCCCGGCGGCTGCCACAGCAGGCAACCGAACCGGCGCGGGTCGTTGAAGCGCAGCAGGCGCCCATCCTCGAGGCTGATGTCGACGTGGTCGTGGGCACGCACCGGGGTGTCGCCGGGCAGCACGCGCAGGCTGCCGGACATGCCCAGGTGCAGCAGCGCGCTGCCGGCATCGGTATCGAGCAGCAGGTACTTGGCGCGGCGGCGGATCGCGGCGATGCGCTGGCCGGGCAGCGCCCGCTCGATGTCCGGCGGAATCGGCCAGCGCAGGTCCGGCCGGCGCAGGATCACGCCGTGGATGCGACGCCCCTGCAGGTGCGGCTCCAGGCCGCGGCGGGTGGTTTCTACTTCGGGCAGTTCCGGCATCGCTCGATCCTGTTATTCGCGCCCCCCGGAACGCGGGTCCGGGCGGGCCTGGCCGCGCGCGCATGCAGCCGAAGCGGCCCACGCGCAACTGGAAAAGCGCCACATGGGCTGGTTGCCCGGCGCCAGCGACAGCGCGGCTCCCGGCAATCGCAACGACGTGGTGGCCGGCAATGGTACGGACAAGGGCTTCATCGCCGATGTCCCAGATGGTTCGGGTGCGCCATTGCGGTCGTACGCCGGCAGCGCGTCAACGCGGTGGCGCCATCAGCTCGCGCGCGTCCAGGTAGCCGTCGCCGTTGGCATCCTGCCTGCGGAAGCGTTCGAGGATCACCTGCCCGTGCTGTTCGCGGGTGATCGGCCGGCCGCGGCCGCCGGGTTGTTCCGCCGGCTCCAGCACACCGTTGCCGTCGCGGTCCATGCGCTCGAAGGCGTAGCGCATCCACCGCTGGTATTCGTCCGGCGCGACCCGGCCGTCGCCGTCCAGGTCCATGCGCCGCAGGTAGTCGCCGGCGTCCTGCACCTGCGCCGTCGCGGTCCATGGCAGCAGCGCCGCCAGCAGCACCGGCAGGCGCCGCGCGAAGCGGCGTCCCGTGACCGGTGCGGCGGCGCGGGCGCTCATGCCGCGCTGAGCGAGTAACCCTTCAGTCGCGCCGCGTACGCCTGCAGGGCGGCCACGCCGCTGGCCTCGGCCTCGTGGCACCACTGCTGCAGGTGGCGCAGGCGCTCGGCGGCGTCGTGGGTACGTGCCTCGAGCAGCGCCGAAAGCCGCGCGCGGTGTTCCACCAGCAGCTGGATGCGCGGGCGCTGGCTCACCCACTGCTGCAGCTGTTCGCGGCAGGCCGGCTTGAGCCAGCGGCCATCGTTGACCAGGCCCTTGCGCATGCGCCGCGGCAGCATCTTGCGCAGCTTGGCGCCGGCGATGGCGGCCTCTTCGCGCAGGGCCGGGGCGAACACGTTGCGCTGGTAGTCGGTCATGGCCTGGAAACGGTGCGAGAGCAGCGCCTTGAGCGTGTCGGTGTCGGGCACGGCGATGTTCGGGCGGATGTCCATGGTCGGCGCCACGCGCAGCACCTTGGCCAGGCCCAGCGCCTGCAGCAGGCGGATCGCCTGCCAGCCGATGTCGAACTCCCAGCGGCGCATCGAGAAACGCGCCGAGCTGGGGAAGGCGTGGTGGTTGTTGTGCAGCTCCTCGCCGCCGATCCAGAACGCCCACGGGGTCAGGTTGGTCGAGGTATCGGCCGATTCGAAGTTGCGGTAACCCCACCAGTGCCCCAGGCCGTTGACCACGCCGGCGGCCCAGAACGGGATCCACGCCATCTGGATCGCCCACAGGGCGATGCCGGGCAGGCCGAACAGCGCGAAGTCCAGCGCGAACAGCACCACCGGGCCGAGGTTGGCGTGCGGGGTGTAGAGGTGGCGCTCGATCCAGTCCTCGGGCGCGCCGCGGCCGTACTGCTCGATGTCCGCGCGCTGGGCGCGGGCTTCGCGGTACAGCTCGACGCCGCGCCAGAACACGCGGCCGATGCCCTTGGTCACCGGGCTGTGCGGGTCCTCGTCGGTTTCCACCTTGGCGTGGTGCTTGCGATGGATCGCCACCCACTCGCGGGTGATCATCGAGGTGGTCAGCCAGGTCCAGAAGCGGAAGAAATGCGCGATCAGCGGGTGGAAATCCACGCCGCGGTGGGCCTGGCTGCGGTGCAGGTACAGGGTGACCGCGAAGATGGTGAGCTGGGTGAACACCAGCAGCACCGCCAGCATGCCCCACCAGCCCAGGCCGGCGACGCCGCCGGTGAGGAAGTCGAGGAGGGTGTCGGACATCGCGGAACTCCAGGCCGTTCGGTGGCATATGAAACTGTGGATACACATGATGGGGCCTGCAGCGGCAAACTTCATCCACCCGGCGCCCGACTTTGGTCCAATCCTTCAGCTGCGCGCCCCTTGCCCCGCTCCCGCCTGAACGATGCCCACCGCCCCTGCCGCCGCCGCGGCTCCCCTGATCGAACTGGACCACGCCTGCGTCATCCGCGGCCAGGTCCGGGTCCTGCACGAACTGGACCTGCGCATCGAGCAGGGCCAGCACACCGCCATCCTCGGCCCCAACGGCTGCGGCAAATCCTCCTTCATCAAACTGATCACCCGCGAGCTGTACCCGCTGGCGCGCGCCGATGGCCATGTGCCGGTCAAGGTGCTGGGCCAGACCCGCTGGCAGGTGGACCGGCTGCGCTCGCAGCTGGGCATCGTCAGCGGCGACCTGTCCGGCAGCCTGGCCGAAATGCCGGGGCTGGGTGTGGAAGAGGCGGTGATCTCCGGCTTTTTCGCCAGTTACGTGGTGCCGGCGCACCGCGACGTCAGCGACGACATGCGCGCCCGCGCGCGCCACGCGCTGGGGCTGGCACGCGCCCTGCCGCTGCTCGGCCGCAGCTACGCCGAACTGTCCGCCGGCGAGACCCGCCGCGTGCTGATCGCCCGCGCACTGGTGAACCAGCCGCGCGCACTGCTGCTCGACGAACCATCCACCGGCCTGGACCTGGTATCGCGCCAGCACCTGATCGACACCATGCGCCACCTCGCCGGGCAGGGCATCACCCTGGTGCTGGTCACCCACCACATCGAGGAAGTGATCCCGGAGATCCAGCGGGTGGTGCTGATGAAGGGCGGCCGCATCTTCGCCGACGGCAGGCGGGGCGAGCTGCTGCGCGCCGGCCCGCTGTCCGAAGTGTTCGGTGGCCCGATCGAGGTGCGGGAGGAAGACGGCCGGCTCAGCGCGTGGGTCCGCGCCATCTAGGTGGGCCGGGGCATCGGTGCGATGATGCCGGCCCGTTCCGCCGATCCACGCCTGCACGATGTCCCGTTCCCCGTTTCCGCTGCGCCTGGGCGCGGCCTCCGTCCTGGCCGCCGCGCTCGCGGCCTGCGCCAGCACGCCCGCCCCCGTTGCCCGCGGCCACGGCGCGCCCGCCGAGCCGGCACCGACCGGCTACCTGCAGGGCGCGGCGATTCCCGACAGCCAGGCATTGAGCCCGCCACCACCGGCACCGGGCTCGGCCTGGGCGGCGCTGGACGAGGCCATCGCCCGCCAGGCCACCGCACTGCGCGGCAGCGCGCGCTTCGCGCAGGCGGGCGCCGACGCCGACCTGCGCTTTCCCGCCGGCGCCGGGCAGTTCAGCTGCGCGCTGGGGGTTGCGGTGGACAGCGAACACACTCCGGCCCTGTACCGCCTGCTGCAGCGCAGCCTGATCGACGCCAGCGCGGCCACCCGCGCGGCCAAGAACCACTACCGGCGGCCCCGCCCGTTCATGGTCAACGGCCAGCCGACCTGCACCCCGGACGACGAGCCGCACCTGCGCGGCAGCGGCTCCTACCCGTCCGGCCACACCGCCATCGGCTGGGCATGGGCGCTGATCCTGTCGGAGATCGCCCCGGAGCGCGCCACCGCGCTGCTCGAGCGCGGGCGCAACTACGGCCAAAGCCGGCTGGTGTGCAACGTGCACTGGTACAGCGACGTGCAGCAGGCCCAGACGCTGGGTGCGGCCACGGTCGCGCGCCTGCACGACAACCCCGGGTTCGTCGCCGACCTGGGCGCGGCGCGGCGCGAGCTCGCCGCCGCGCGCGTGCACCCGCGGCCGCTGCCACGCGACTGCGCCGCCGAAGCCGCGGCGCTGGCGACCGGCCTGCCCGACGCGCGCTGAGCGGCCACCCGCGCCCGGCGACGCGACACACCCTGGCCGCCACCTGCGCGGATGCCGCGCCGGGTCATGCCCGGCAGCGGCGCCGCGTCATAGACTGGTGGCCTTCTTCCCGCCAGGCGCACCCATGAGCCAGTGGTACTTCCACACCCCCGGACACGCCGACCGTATCGGCCCGCTCGACGACGAGGCCGCCCGCCGCCACGCCCAGCTGCACCGCGATGCGCTGGCCTGGCGCGAGGGCCTGCAGGGCTGGCAGCCGGCCGGCTCGCTGCCCGAGCTCGGCGGCCAGGCGTCGCCGCCGCCGATGCCGCCGCCGGTGGGCGGGCGCCGCAACCGCGCCGATGACATCGACTTCCGCATCGTCGGCCACGAGATGCAGTTCGTGGAGATCGAGCTGGATCCGGGCGAAAGCGCCATCGCCGAGGCCGGCGCGCTGATGTACAAGGACGCCGCGGTGCGGATGGATACCGTGTTCGGCGATGGCCGCCACGAGAGCGAGGGCGCCGGCTTCATGGACAAGCTGCTGTCGGCCGGCAAGCGCGTGATCACCGGCGAAAGCCTGTTCGCCACGCTCTATACGCACGGCGGCCAGGGCAAGGCCAGGGTCGCCTTCGCCGCGCCCTACCCCGGCACCGTGCTGCCGATGAAGCTCGACGAGCATGGCGGCAAGCTGATCTGCCAGAAGGACAGCTTCCTGGCCGGTGCGCGCGGGGTGCAGGTCGGGGTGCATCTCCAGCGCAAGGTGATGACCGGCCTGTTCGGCGGCGAGGGATTCATCATGCAGAAGCTGGAAGGCGACGGCTGGGTATTCGTGCATGCCGGCGGCTGCGTGGTCGAACGCGAACTGGCGGCCGGCGAGCGCATCGACGTGGATACCGGCTGCGTGGTCGCCTACCACGCCGGCGTGGACATGGACGTGCGCCGCGTGGCCGGGCTCAAGAGCATGTTCTTCGGTGGCGAGGGCGTGTTCCTGGCCACCCTCACCGGACCGGGCAAGGTGTGGCTGCAGTCGCTGCCGTTCTCGCGCCTGGCCGGACGCATGTACGCGGCCGCGCCGCAGGGCGGCGGCCAGAGCCGCGGCGAAGGCTCGGTGCTGGGCGGGCTGGGACGCATCCTGGACGGCGACAACCGCTTCTGAGCCACCGCGGCGCGCAGCGCCCGGGCACGCGGCCGGCGCTGCAGGACCGCCCGGCGCGCGGGCCGGCGCCGCTTGTCGGCGTGCGCGGGCCCTCGCATACTCGCCGCAATCACCTGCAGGGATGGATGGGTGGCATGGACGCGCAGGACGATGTCTACGCGGCACCACGGGCGGCGCTGGTCGCCGCTCCCACGGAACGGCCGCGCCTGCCGCCGTTCTACGTGGTGTCCGTCACCAAGCTGGTACTGCTCTCGTTCGCCACTGTGGGGCTGTATTCGCTGTACTGGTTCTGGCGTCACTGGAAACTGCACAAGCTCGACAGGAAGCTCGACATCTGGCCGGTCCCGCGCGCCCTCTTCTCGATCTTCTTCGCCCACGGGCTGAACCGCGAAATCGACCAGCGGCTGCAACGATCCGGCAGCCGCCATGCCTGGTCACCCGGCGCCTGGGCCACGTTGTTCGTGGTCTCGGCGATCACCGGCCGCATCATCAGCCGCCTCCCCGATTCGGTGCTGCCATTCGGGCCGGGTTTCGGGCTGATCGTACTGAGCCTGGCCGGCGGCACCCTGGCGATGGTCCACGCGCAGCGCGCGGCCAACTTGGCCAGCGGCGACGCCACGGGCGCGGCGAATGCGCGGCTGACGGTGGCCAACTGGCTCTGGCTGGTGCCGGGCGGCCTGTTCTGGCTGATGTCGCTGGCCAGCCTGGTGCTGCTGACCGGCGACGCCTGACCGCCACCACGCGGCGGCAACGAAGTGGCGCCTAAACGGCCGCGCGGCCGGCGCGGCCCGTGCCCGGCGCAAAGCGCTATGCTGGCGCCCTTTTCAACACCCCTGCCCGTTCATCATGAAGCCGCGCACCGCCCGCCTGCTGCTGTCCCTGTCCCTGTCCGGCCTGCTGGCCGCATGCGGTGGCGAGAACGTGAAGCCCGCGGCGCCGGCCGCGAGCCGGCCGGTCACCGCGGCCAAGCCGGTGAAGATCGGCGTGGCCCTGGGCGGCGGCGCGGCCAAGGGCTTCGCCCACATCGGCGTGATCAAGATGCTGGAGGCCAACGGGTTCGAGCCGGTGGTGGTATCGGGTACCAGTGCCGGCAGCGTGGTCGGCGCCCTGTACGCCAGCGGCATGAACGCCTTCGACATGCAGCAGAAGGCGGTCTCGCTGGACCAGGCCAGCATCCGCGACGTGCGCCTGTTCTCCGGCGGCCTGATCCAGGGCCAGAAGCTGCAGGACTACGTCAACGCGCAGGTCGGCAACAAGCCTGCCGAGCAGCTGAAGAAGCCGTTCGCGGCGGTGGCCACCCAGCTGGAGACCGGCGAGCGCGCGGTGTTCGTGCGCGGCAACGTCGGCCAGGCGGTGCGGGCGTCCAGCTCGGTGCCGGGGGTATTCGAGCCGGTCACCATCGGCGGCAAGACCTTCGTCGACGGCGGCGTGGTCAGCCCGGTGCCGGTGGATGCCGCGCGCCAGCTCGGCGCCGAGTTCGTCATCGCCGTGGACATTTCCAGCAAGGCCAGCGGCCAGCGCCCGAGCGGCCTGCTGGGCACGCTGAACCAGTCCATCTCCATCATGGGCCAGCGCCTGGGCGAGCAGGAGCTGGCGCGCGCCGACGTGGTGATCCGGCCGCAGGTGCTGGACATCGGCGCGGCCGATTTCGAGCAGCGCGGCCGCGCCATCCTCGAAGGCGAGAAGGCGGCGATGGCGGCGATGCCGCAGATCCGCGCCGGCATCGCCCGCCTGCAGCAGGCGCATGCGGCCAGCGCGCGCAACGCCGATGCAAGGGCCAGCGCGGCCGCGACCGAGGCCTACCAGCGCTGCCTGGACGGCCGCTCGCGGCTGGACAAGCTGCGCGGCAAGGAA
This sequence comes from Stenotrophomonas acidaminiphila, assembly GCF_014109845.1. NCBI lineage: Bacteria > Pseudomonadati > Pseudomonadota > Gammaproteobacteria > Lysobacterales > Lysobacteraceae > Stenotrophomonas > Stenotrophomonas acidaminiphila. The sequence continues at coordinate 715,286 of NZ_CP043567.1, forward strand.
GGCAGCTGCGCGGCACCGGTACGCTGAAGCCGCGCTGCCGCCGCGACGCGGCTAGGACCGGGTGTACTGCAGCTGCACCCAGAGTTTGTCGGCATCGCGGGTACGCAGCTCGTCGCTGCTGCGGTAGCGCGCGGCCTTGAGCAGCACGCTCAGGCCCTTGAGCTGCGGAACGGCGCGCTCCCACGACAGGTTGAACTCGCGCCCGTAGCGGTAGCTGCCGCGATCGCTGCGGAAGTCGTGGTACCACGCCTGCGCCTTGCCGCCGGCCAGCGGCACCACCACGCCCGCATACGCATCGCGCAGACCATCGGCGGGCGTGGTCAGGAACTGGTCGGCCCACCCCTGGAACGCATGCTTGGTCGCCAGCGGCGTCTGGAACGCACGGTTGCCGGGCCCGCCCTCGCCGGCGCCGAGCACTTCGTAGCCGAGCGTGCTTTTCACTTCGCCTGCGGCATGGCTGGCCTCGCCCAGCCAGTAGCGGCTGTCCAGCGACCACGGGTTGCCGCGGCCATCGACCTGCCGCGCATGTTCCAGCACGTAGCCGAAAGCGCCGTGGCTGCCCTGCAGGCGCAGGCCGGTGGTGTTGCCCGACAGCGTGCCGCGCGGCGCGCCCGCCGCCACCGCCACGTTCTCCAGGTCCAGGCGGTAGTGGTAGCCGGTGAGCGCCAGTGCCGGGCCGGGCGCGAACCGCGCCTGCAGCAGGTGGCTGTCACCGTGGATGTTGGCCGGCGCGGTGAGGCTGGGGGCCTTGGGTTCATCGGGGCCGAACACCGTGTTGATGTTGGCCACGTAGGCGTAGGTCAGCTTCCAGCGCGCGTCCGGCGCCAGTTCCATCATCGCGCCGTCATAGGTCTGCTCGTTCTGGCGCCAGCCCACGCCGCCGACGAAACGCTGGTTGCCCAGGTTGATGCGCTGGCGGCCGAACTGCACGTTGGCACGGCTGCCGTCGTAACGCAGCAGCGCCTGGTTCAGTTCGGCGTAGTCCGGGTCGGCCACCGTCGGGTAGCCGGTGCGGCCGTTGCGGGTGTCGTTGAACCGCTCCCCGCCCAGGTGCGCGACGCCGTCCGCCTCGGCCAGCGCCGACCAGCCATGCCAGCGCGCGGTGCGATAGCCCAGCCGCAGGCGCGCGCTGTTGGCGTCGGCGTCGCGGGCAAAGCCATCCTGCGCGACGTGCTCGTAGCGGTAGCGCAGGTCCAGCAGTGGCGCGCCACCGGCATCGGCGGCCAGCACCGGGGCGGCGACCAGCAACAGCGGCAGGGCATGGAGGAGGCGGATCGTCATGGCGGATGCTCCTTGGGGGAATGGCGCCATCCTCCGCGCCGCCCCCCGCGACCACCATGACGCCGGTCAAGCCACGCGGTCAGCGCTGTCCCTGTTCCGCAGACGCGGCGGCTTCGCTCCCGTCACCGCCTTCGGGCACGTAGATCATGCTGCCGTCCTTGAGCCGGTAAGCGGTGCCGGCGCGGGTGCCCTCGCCTTCGCCGATGCTGCCGCTGGCCTTGTAGCGGTCCAGCGTGCGCCCGTCCTTGACCACGATCTCCATGTCGGCCTGCCCGGGGTTGGCGACCATCACCACCTTGTCGTGGCTGAAGGGATTGAGCGGGTTGCGGATCAACGCGATCAACAGGATCGCCACGATCACCAGGAACACGTCGATCAGGTTCACGACCGACAGTACCGGATCGTCCTGGTCGTCCTCGTCGAGATAGCGACGGCGCATGGTTCAGCCCTCCGCGCCGGCGATGGCCAGCTCGATCCGGCGCAGGTCCTGCAGCAGCCAGCGCCGCCGCACCACCAGCACGGTGTAGATCGCCGAGGCCGCCAGCAGCGACACGATGACCGCGGCGAAGGCGACCCCGACGTGGCGCGCGACCTCATCCATGCGCCCGTCCGACAGCCCGGCCAGCGCCGGCCCCATCGGGATCATGGTCGCCACCAGCCCCAGCATCGGCGCGGTGCGGCTGCCGATGCGCAGCGGCTCCAGGCGCTTGAGCGTCCACAGTTCCATGTCTTCCAGCCCGCCGCCGTTGCGGCGCCAGTGCCGCTCCATCGCATGCATGCGGTCGCCGCGGCGCTGCACGGCCTCCACCGCGAACATGCCCAGCGCGTAGCAGGCGTACAGGAACAGCGCCAGGATCAGCAGCAGCACCGGCGCGAGAAACCAGCCGGAAAGCTGGTGCAACAGGGATTCGATCAGGTTCATGTCGGTTCTTCGTTCGAGGAGGGAAGGGAAATCAGGCGGTCATGCGCGCCTGTCGCCAGCCGCCGCCGGCGAACGCCAGCAATGCCGGCCATAGCGCCAGCCACCATGCGCCGGGTACCGGCGGCGCCGGCGGTGGCACGCGCTGCAGCTGCATGCCGCTGACCTTGGCCGGAGCGCGAACCGGCGGTGGCGGGGCGTTGGCGGGCGCTGTTGCCGGTGGCGATGCAGTGGCAGCGGGCGACGCCGGCACCGGCGCGTCCGGCGGCGCTGCGCCGCGCGGCTGCAGGCCGAACGCCGCGGCCAGCCGCGCGACGTGCGGGCGCAGCTTGTCGCTGCCCGGCAGCACGCCGTGGCGCGCATCCAGTTCGGTCCAGGTGTCCACCAGGCTGCGCAGGGTCGCTTCGTCTGCGTTCCAGTAGCCCTTGCGCTGCGCCTCGAGCATGCGTTCGACGATCTGCGCCAGCGCATGCGGATTGGCGCGCTCGAACCAATCGCGCATGCCCAGCTGCAGGCGGTCGGCGACGTAGACATCGTGGAAGCTCTGCCACTGGTCGTCGCGGACCATGCCCGGATCGACCGCCTGCCAACCCCAGAAGTTGTCCATCGAGGCGACGATCTCCAGGGTGCCCGCATAGCCTTCCTGCTGCATTTGCGTGATCCAGCCGGGGTGGAACTGGCGGGTCTGCAGTTCGGCGGCGAGGAAACGCGCGGCGGCGTCCACGCGGCTGCCGGCCGGGTCGCGCAGGTTGGAGATGTACAGCGAAGGCGCCGCGCCATCGAGGTGGCGCACCGCCAGCGACAACCCGCCCAGATAGGAGAACGGGTCGTCGGTGGTCAGCATTCCGTACAGGTTGGACGAGCGCGACAGCACCGCGGCGCGGGTGCCGCGCAGGTGCTCGGCGTAGGCGTTCACGCCGGCGGGAACCTCGCCCCAGTGCGCCGGATCGGGTCCGTAGCCGTACTGCATCTGCGCCAGATAGCGCTGCGCCAGCTCGGTGTCGGCATCCCATTGGCCGGTCTTCAGCACCGTGCCGCCCAGGCCGCTGCCGTAACTGCCCTGCGCGCTGGAATAGATGCGGGTGCGCGCATAGCGGTCGGCCAGGTCCTCGGCCAGTCCCTGCGCCAGCAGCCGCGCGCGCACGCCGGCGGTGTGGCGGGCGATGGGGTTGTCGCCGTTCTCGGCGGCGGCGGCCAGTGCGACCGCTTCGTTCATCCGCTGCATCAGCGTGGCGAACTGGTCGCGGTACAGGCCGGTGGCCGACAGCACCACGTCGATCCGCGGCCGGCCCAGCTCGGCGGCGGGGATCAGTTCCACCTTCCCGATGCGCCCGCCCTCGTCCCACACCGGGCGCACGCCCAGCGCGGCGAATACCTGGGCTTCGAGGATGCCGTTGTGGCGCATGGTCTCCACCCCCCACAACGAGAACGCGAGCTTGTCCGGGTACTGCCCGGCGTGGGTATCGCGGTAGCTGTCGATCAGCTGCCGCAACGCCACCTGGCCGGCGTCCCAGGCCGCGCGCGACGGCACCCGCATCGGATCGAAGCCGTACAGGTTGCGGCCGGTCGGCAGGCTCTCGGGCGTGCGCAGCGGGTCGCCCCCCAGCCCCGGCGTGGAATAGCGCCCGGCCAGCGCATCGAGCAGCCCGGTCAGTTCGCTGCCGGCATCCAGCGTGGCATCGGCACGGCGCGCGGCGTCCAGCAGTTCGTGCTGCGCCGGCGGTGCGTCGTCCGGCAATGGCTGCCCGTCGTACAGGTGACGTTGCAGCCAGCGTCGGCCAGGTTCGTCGCCGCGTGCACGGTATTCGGCCGATGCGGCGTGCGGATCGTTGCCCAGCCCCAGCGCCTGGTCGATGCGCCTGCCCAGCATCAGCCGCAGCGTGTCGCCACGGCGCGCGGGGTCGGCGCGGGTACCGAATACGTGCAGGCCCTGTGGCTGCGGCTGTCCACCGAGCGCGTCGAGGTAGGCGTGCAGTTCGACGAGGAAGCCATCGAGATCGGCCGCGATCCGCGCCGCATCCCATTGCAGGTCGGCGGCGATGCCGCTGCTGGCGGCCAGTTCACGCAACTGGCGCGCGGCGGTGTCGCGCACCGCGCCCCGGTCGAGTTGCTGGTACTCCTCGATCAGCTGGTGCAGGCGCAACGGCTCGCCGTGCAGGCCGGCGCTGCCGAACGCCGGGGTCTGGTGGCTGACGATCACCGCGCGGCCACGGCGCCTGGCCTGCAGCGCCTCGCCCACGTCATCGACGATGTAGGGATAGACCACCGGCACGTCGCCCACCAGCAGCATGGGGTTGTCGTAGACCGACAGCCCGCGCTCCTTGCCGTAGCTCCACTCCTGCGTGCCGTGGGTGCCGAAGTGGACGATGGCGTCGCGCCCGGCCTGTTCGCGCAGGTACTGGTACGCGGCGAGATAGAAGTGATCCACCGGGCGCTTGATGTCGTGGTAGCCGGCGCTGCCGGTGCTGTCGGCACCCGGCGATGCGCGCGTGGGCTGCGGCAGCAGCGTCACGTTGCGCAGGCGCAGGCGCGGGATGGCGAAGCCGGCTTCGCCGCCGCGCCGCCGCAGCCACGGGCTGGCGTCGGGCTCGCCCCACGCGCTGACGATGTCCGCGCGTACCGCCGCCGGCAGCGCATCGAACCAGCGCCGGTAGTCGTGCAGTGGCAGCCAGCCGGCCAGGTCATCGCGCAGCAGCGCGTCCAGTTCCGCGCTGCCGCGGTACGCCGGCGCCAGCAGCCGCTGCAGCGTTTCCAGCAGGGCCGGCTCGGTGGGCAGATCGGCGCCGTAGCCGGCCTCGCGCAGCGCGACGAGGGTGGCGTGCAGGCTGCGCGGCAGGTTCAGGCCCGAGGCACCGAGGTTCTTTTCGCCCGGCGGGTAGTTGTAGAACACGATGCCCACGCGCTTGTCGGCCGCGGGTATGCGCCGCAGCGCCGCGTAGTTGAACGCCTTGTCGGCAAGCGCCTTGATCTGTGCACGAATCGGCTGCGGCGGCGTGCGCGACCTGCCGGCGGCTACGATCAGCGGGTCGATGAATCCGGCCTGCTCGGGCAACGCCAGGTAGAACGAGGTCGCGCCCGGCGATATGCCCTGGCGGTCGGCCTGCCACGCCGCCTCCACGCCGTCCCAGTAGGTGATCGCCTGCAGTACCGGCACGCCCAGCCGCGCGTAGTCGGCGCCGATATCGCTGCGGTAGAGGATCTCGAAGTTCGCGACCACGTCGACGAAGGGTTTTCCGTCGCGCGACAGCAGCGTGTCCACCGGCACCCCGGCATCGGTGTCGCGGAAGAACGGCAGGGCGATGCCGCCGCGCGCCTCGACCTCGCGTACCAGCGCATCGATGTGGGCGGTGGAATCGGAGCCGATCGCCGAGGCGAACATGGCGATGCCGACCACCGGCTGGCCCGGGCGTACCCTGGCCCCCAGCCAGTGCAGGTAGTCGTCGAGCGTGGCGAAGGCCAGGTCGCCGTAGTCGGGGTGGTAGATGCCGGTCCCCGGCATCACCAGCGGCGGCTGCGGATCGGCCGGCGGGCTGCGCTGCGCCTTCCATCGGTGCAGGTAGCGCAGCAGCCCGCGCAGGTTGCGCTCGCCGCCGTTGCGCGCATACGCCGCCAGCAGCGCGGCCTGCCCGTCATCCATGCCGCGACCGCGCTCGCCATCGCGTTCGACCAGCAGGCTCCGTGGCAGCAGGGCCAGCTGCCCGGGCAGCTTTTCGTCGCGGTACATCTGCACCGGTGGCAGCTCGGCCAGCACCAGGTCGGCGCCCGCCAGCGTGGCCAGCGCGTCCGGCCCCAGCGGTGCGGCCACGTAGTCCAGCGCCACGCCTTCATCGGCGGCAAGCTGGCGGTACAGCGCCAGCTTGCCCTGCGCGAAGAAGCCACTGCCGACCAGCGCCAGCCGCGCCGGCTCCGCATCCTGGACGGCCGCATCCGCCGCCGCTGCGGCAATGGCCGTCGCCATGCCGGCCATGCCCAGCAGCAGCCCGCAGATCGCATATCGCCAACCGGCCATGCTCAGAACCCGATCCCGAGCATCGCGTACAGGTAGCGCCCGCGCTCCCGGTAGTTGTAGATGCCGTGGTCCTCGACGCGGTGGTCGGCCAGGTTCTCCACGCCCAGCTGCAGGTCCACCCGGCCGGGCAGGCGCCGTTTCACCGACGCGCCCCACAGGCCGTAGGACGGCTGCTCCTGCGGCACGCTGGCGGCGGTGAGCTGGCGGCCGACATGGTCGTAGCGCAGTTCCAGCTGCCAGCCGCGGTCGTCGCTGCTCCAGCCCAGCCGCGCGTTGCCGCTCTGCAACGGCCGTTCGGCCAGGCGCCTGTCGTCGGCTTCGTCGCGCGCGTCGTTGTAACTGTAGTTGCCGGCCAGGCGCAGGTTTGCCGGCAGTTCCACGCCCGCTTCCAGCTCGGCACCGCGGATGCGCGCGTCGTCCACGTTCTCGTAGCGGTACAGGCGCCGCAGCGGCAGGGTGCAGCGTTCAAGGCAGACCGAGTCGATCAGGTCCCGCACCGTGTTGCGGAAGGCCGTGGCGCGCCACCAGTGGCGCTGGCCGGCGTAGCCGACCGACAGCTCCAGGTTGTCGCTCTTCTCCGGCTGCAGGCCGGGGTTGCCGATGAAGCTGTGCGGGCCGTCGAAGCGGTAGTCCGGCGAGATCTGCTTGAGCATCGGCGCCTTGAAGCCACGCGAGTAGCCGCCCTTCACCGTCCAGCGGTCGGCCGGCTGCCACACCGCGTACGCGCGCGGGCTGACCTCGCTGCCGAACAGGTCGTGCTTGTCCACCCGCGCGCCGTACACCAGGTCCACGCTGCCGGTCAGCGCCCACTCGTCCTGCAGGAACAGCGCGTACTGCCTGGCCGTTTCCTCGCCGCCGGCGAAGGAAGGGTGTTCGAGCCGTTCCTCGCGCGCCTCGAAGCCGCTGGTGAGGCGGTGGCTGCGGCCCAGCGCGATGCCGTAATGACCGTTGAGCGAAGCCTCGCCGGCTTCCTGCTCGGGCGAAGGCGCCACACCGCCGGTGTTGCGCTGGCGCTGGTGGATAGTGGCGACCTGCGCGGCCAGGCGCAGCTGGCCGCCGCCGATCCCGCCGTCGTAGCCCAGTCCGATCTGGGTGCGGTCGAAATCATAGGACTGGCGATGGAACAGGCCGGTGCCGGTACGGGTGCCGTACCAGCGGTCCTCGTCGCTCTTCATCGCGGTGAATGCCAGCCGCTGGCCCTGCGCCGGCTGCCATTGCAGGCGCGCGCGCAGCGTGGCCTGCTCCTGGCCCTCGCGCTGGTCCAGCCGCGGCTGGTCCGGCTCCGGCACCGGCTGCTGCTTCTGCCATGCGCCATCCACGGCCAGCGCGAAGGTCTTGCCCAGCGGCCCGGCCAGATGCGCGGCCGCCTGCTGGAAGCGGCCGCCATCGTCTTCGGGCAACAGACCCAGCGATGTGCGCAGCGCGCCGCCCCACTGCGTGCCGGGGCCCCGGGTGATGATGTTGATGACCCCGCCCAGCGCATCGGACCCGTACAGCGAGGACAGCGGCCCGCGCACGATCTCGACCCGCTCGATCGCCTCCAGCGGGATCCAGCCGAACTGCAGGTCGCTCAACCCGAATACCTGGTCGGTGGCGGCGATGCGCTCGCCATCGACCAGCACCAGCGTATGCCGGCTCTCCATGCCGCGGACGCTGACCACGCGGCGGCCAAGGCTGCCGACGGCGCGGATGTTGAGCCCGGGCGTGTCGCGGATCGCATCGAGTACGTCGCGCGCCGGCCGCGTGCGCAGTTCCTCGCCGCTGACGACGGTGACGCTGGCCGGCGCACGTTCGACGCTGCGCTCGCTGGCGGTGGCGGTGACCACCACCGCATCAAGGTCGGTGGGAACGGCGGCTGAGTTGGCGGCGGCGAGCGCGATGCCCGGCGCCAGCATCGATGCCAGGCCGATACCGGCGGACAGGCGCGTGCGGGCGCCCGACACGCGCCGGGAGTGTCGTGGAGTCATGGTCCGTGTTTCCTCTGGAATGAAGCCGCGCTGCCGGCGGGTGGCGGCCGATGAGAGTCAACGTAACAATAACCATTCTCATTTGAATGGCATTGACCTGGATCAAGCCCGCTACATCACCCTGCCGCCGCCGAGGCGGCGTGGCCGGTCAACCGCGCCCGAGCTGCGACAGCGGCAGCGCGCGGAACTCCTTGACCGTGCGCAGTACGAAGCTGGAATTGACGTCGGCCACGCCGGTGGCGTCGAGCAGCTTGTCGAGCAGGAACGCCGAGAAGTGATCCAGGTCGCGCACGTAGATGTGCAGCAGGTAGTCCATGTCGCCGGTGAGCGCGTGGCAGGCCACCACCTCGTCCCACAGCTGCACCGCCTCGACGAAATGGCCGATCGCCGCCTGCCCGTGCTTGGACAGCTGCACGCGTACGAACGCCTGCAGGCCCAGGCCGATGGCGCGCGGCTCCAGGCGCGCGCCGTAACCGGCGATCACCCCGTCCGCTTCCAGCCGCTGCACGCGGCGCAGGCAGGCCGACGGCGAGAGATTCACCCGCGTGGCCAGTTCGGCATTGGTGGCGCGGCCATGCTGCTGGATTTCCGCCAGCAGGCGCAGATCGGTGCGGTCGAGGGAGATGGCATTCATTTTGTTGCCTCGCAACATCGAATCGACGCAACAATCTTGCGTCAAGGCAGTCGCTCGACGCAATTTCGCACACCTGTTGCGCGTGCGGATTTCTACCATCAAGGCGATCTACTTTCCGGAACCGCCCCATGGACACGTCCCCGCGCCGCGTAGAGCACCAGCAGACCGACAAGGGATATGTGCCGGTCTACACCACCGCCGTGGTGGAGCAGCCGTGGGACGGCTACAGCGCCGACGACCATGCCACCTGGAGCACGCTGTACCGGCGCCAGCGCGAGCTGCTGGTCGGCCGCGCCTGCCGCGAGTTCCTCGATGCCCAGGACGAGATGGGCATGAGCGAGCACATGATCCCGCGCTTCGACCAGCTCAACGAGGTGCTCGGTGCCGCCACCGGCTGGACCCTGGTGGGCGTGGAGGGGCTGCTGCCGGAACTGGACTTCTTCGAGCACCTGGCCAACCGCCGGTTCCCGGTGACGTGGTGGATCCGCCGCCCCGACCAGATCGACTACATCGCCGAACCGGACCTGTTCCACGACCTGTTCGGCCACGTGCCGCTGTTGATGAACCCGGTATTCGCCGACTACATGGCCGCCTACGGCCGCGGCGGGGTCAAGGCCCACGCCATCGGCCCGGACGCGCTGCAGAACCTCACCCGCCTGTACTGGTACACGGTGGAGTTCGGCCTGATCGATACCGCCGACGGCCTGCGCATCTACGGCGCCGGCATCGTTTCCTCCAAGGGCGAATCGCTGTACTCGCTGGAATCGGCGGCGCCGAACCGGATCGGCTTCGACCTGGAGCGGATCATGCGCACCCGCTACCGCATCGATACCTTCCAGAAGACCTACTTCGTCATCGACAGTTTCGAGCAGCTGATGGCGGCGACCGAACCGGACTTCACCCCGATCTACGCGCGGCTCGCCGGGCAGGCGCACCTGCCGGCCGGCGACGTGCAGGACGGCGACCGCGTGTTCCAGCGCGGCAGCGGCGAAGGCTGGGCCGCCGGCGGCGACGTCTGAACCGGCGTATCGCAGCACACCCAAAGTGAAAGAGCCGCCCGCGGGCGGCTCTTCTGCTGACGCTCCCGGAACCGGTCGCTCAAGGCGCCGGCGGGGTGGCGGCCGGTGCATGGCGGCGGCCGTAGCGGCGGTCCAGGCGGATGCCGATGGCCACCGCGACCACCAGCGGCGCCGTCCACGGGAACAGTTCGACCAGCAGCGGCGGCACCGCGGCGTGCGCCTGCAGCCACTGCCACACCGGACGCATGCCGATGCCGAGGAAGGCCACGTGGGTGGCGATGCCCGCGCCCAGCATGGACTGGTAGTGCTGGCGCAGTGCCCAGTCCGCACGCGACGGGCCGCGGCGGGCGAATTTCCACATGCGCCAGCCCACCCACAGGCCGATCGTCGCAAAACCCAGGAACAGCGGCTGGCGCATGCCGATGCCCACCAGCAGCGTGGCCAGCGCCAGCAGCAGCATCGGCCACAGCGCCAGCTTCCAGCCGATCCGCGCCACCAGCCGCTTCCAGTCGCGCTTGTCGGTGACCGCGCGCCAGGCCAGCCAGGCGGCGTTGCCGGTGAGGGCCATCAGGTAGGCCAGGAACAGCGCCGACAGCGGCTGCCGGCGGAACACGGCGTACTCCACGGTGATCGGCAGCGCGGTGGCGACGATCGCCGCCATGGCCAGCAGGTACACCTTGCCCAGCGCACGATGGCGCGGCGAGCCCTTCTTCATCAGCGCCGCCGACCAGAAGCCGGCCAGCGCGACCACCCCGGCCAGCACGTGCAGCGCGACGAACAACGAGTACCCAGGCATGTGACCTCCTCCGATGGCGGCCGGCGGAATGCGGCGGCGCGTGCACAGGTTCGTTGAACGGCGCCGGCCACGGCAGTCGCCGTGGTCACCTCCGGACCCTGCCGGAAGTCACTTTCTGCGGCGTCCCCCTTGCCGCCGGCCGGCGCGCCCACCAGCATGCACACATGGAACTCGGCTCGCAGTCGCGCTGGCGCGGACTTCTCCACCCCCTCAATCTGGCCGGACTGCTCACCTGGTGTGCGGTGGCCTTCACCCTGCCCTACGGCGACGCCCCATCGCAGCCATGGCGCTGGGGCAGTGCGCTGGTGTTCCTGGCCGCGTTCCTGCTGGCAACCGCACTGCCGCGGGCGTCCTGGCAGCGGGCCACGCTGCTGCTGGTCGAAGCCGCCGCGGCGCTGGCGCTGGTCCGCCTGGCCCATCACAGCGGGGTGGCGCCGGCACTGCTGGTGATGCTGGCCGCGCAGGTCGCCGCCAGCTGGCCGCCACGCAGCGCCGTGGTGGCCGTCGCCGCCCTCGATCTGGGCATGTACCTCGTGCTGCGCGAGGTCAACGGGCATGCCGGCGTGGTGGTGCTGATCTTCGCCGGGTTCCAGGCATTCGCGATGTTGACCACGCACTACGCACGCAGCGCCGAGCAGGCCCGCGACCGGCTGGCGCAGGTCAACGCCGACCTGTTGGCCACCCGCGCGCTGCTGGCCGACAGTTCGCGCGATGCCGAACGCCTGCGCCTGTCGCGCGAACTGCACGATGTCGCCGGGCACAAGCTCACCGCGCTGCGGCTGCAGCTGCGCGCGCTGGCCGGCGAGGCCGGCGCGCCCGCCGGGCTGGCACTGTGCGAACGGCTGTCCGCCGAACTGCTGGGCGACCTGCGCGCGGTGGTGCAGTCGCTGCGCGACAGCGACGGGCTGGACATCGCCACCGCCCTGCACGCGCTGGCCGCGCCGCTGCCGCGGCCGCGCCTGCACCTGCAGCTGGACGACAACGTGCAGCTGCACGACACCGCGCTGGCCGAGGCGGTACTGCGCTGCGTGCAGGAAGCGCTGACCAACAGTGCGCGCCATGGCGAAGCACAGGTGCTGCACGTCGCCCTGCGGCGGCACGAGGGGCACCTGCTGCTGGACATGCACGACGACGGCAGGCTGCGCGGCGAACTGCACGAGGGCAACGGCCTGACCGGCATGCGCGAACGGGTCGCCGAGCATGGCGGCAGGCTGCAACTGCAGCGCAACGCATCCGGCGCGCTGCACATCCAGGCGGAGTTCGCGGCGTGAGCGGCGCCCCACGCATCGCCCTGGTCGACGACCAGGCCCTGATCCGCGCCGGGCTGCGCGCATTGCTGCAGCAGCAGGGCATCGACATCGTGTTCGAAGCCGACAGCGGCGAGGCACTGCTGGCCCGGTTGGCGCTGCAGCCGGTACAACTGGTCGTCTCCGACATCCGCATGCCGGGCATGGACGGCATCCAGGCGTTGCAGGCGCTGCGCGCGCGCGGCGACGCCACGCCCTGCCTGTTCCTGACCACCTTCGACGACAGCGACCTGCTGCTGCGCGCCACCGCGGCCGGCGCCCAGGGGTTCCTGCTCAAGGACGCCGCGCCGGAAGACCTGCGCGAGGCCATCGTCCGCATCGTCGCCGGCCAGGCCCTGCTGCAGCCGGTCAGCACCGACCCGGTGCGGCAACGCTATCGCTACCACGCCGACGATGCGCCCAGGGAGCTGTTCAGCCAGAAGGAGGTGGCCGTGCTGCGGCTGATGGCCGGCGGCTACAGCAACCGCGAGATCGCCGGCAGCCTGTTCCTGGCCGAGGGCACGGTGAAGAACTACGTCTCGGCCATCCTCGACAAGCTCGATACCCGCGACCGCACCCGCGCGGTGCTCAAGGCGATCACCCTGCGCATCATCTGAGCGCCGTCGCCCTCACGAGGCGGCGCTGCGTACCTCCACGGTGACGTGCACGATCTCCTCGTGGATCGCCAGCGCGCGATGGAACACCTCGGCCTCCACGCCCGGCGCGGTCGCCACCTCCATCGCGCAGGCGAAGCGGCCACGGCCGACCTGCCAGACATGCAGGTCGCTGATCCGGGCCGGTACCGGCCCCTGTTCGACCGCTTCGCGGATCTCGGCCACCACAGGCGCGTCCATCTCCGCGTCCAGCAGCACCCGCCCGGTCTGCCGGATCAGGCCCCACGCCCACACCGACACCAGCACCGCGCCGACGATGCCCATCAGCGGATCCAGCCAGGACGCGTTGAAGTACAGGCCACCGAGCAGGGCGATGATCGCCAGCACCGAAGTGGCCGCATCGGCCAGCACGTGCAGGTAGGCCGAGCGCTGGTTGAGGTCATGCTGGTGATGGCCGTGGTGGTGATGGTGGCCGTGGTCGTGGTGATCGCCATGGTCATGGCCGTGGCCGTGGCCGTGACCGTGGTGGTGCTGGTCGCGCAGCCACCACGCGCACAGCAGGTTCACCGCCAGCCCCACCACGGCGATGGCGATGGCCTGCTGGTAGTGGATCGGGCTGGGCTTGAACACGCGCGCGATCGACTCGAACGCCATCAGCCCGGCCACGCCCAGCAGCAGAATCGCACTGGTGTAGCCGGCCAGGATCTCGATCTTCCAGGTGCCGAAGGCGAAGCGCGGATCGTCGCGGTAGCGCCGCGCGCAGGCGTAGGCGAACGCGGCCAGCCCCAGCGCCAGCGCATGCGAGCTCATGTGCCAGCCGTCGGCCAGCACCGCCATCGAGTTGAACCACCAGCCGCCGGCGATCTCCACCCCCATCATCAGCACGGTCAGGATCATGGCGCGGCGGGTGTTCTTCTCCGCCATCGGGTTGCCCTGGCTGAAGACATGGCTGTGCCGGCGGGACACGGCAAGGGTTTCGAGGTTCATCGTGGCGGCCTTCTCAGATACCCCCATAGGGTATACGATAAGCGCCATGGCACACATCCAGCGCGACAGGAAGAAACTGCTTGCCCGGGTGCGCCGCATCGCCGGCCAGGTGGCGGCGCTGGAACAGGCGCTGGAAGCCGGCGACGACTGCGATGCGGTCCTGGTGCAGATCGCCGCGGCCAAGGGCGCCATGCACGGGCTGATGCTGGAAGTGATGGCCGGCCACCTCAGCGACCACGTCGTCGCCGAGCCCGACCCGGCGCGGCGCGCGGACGAGGCCGGGGTGCTGCTGGAACTGCTCAAGCGCCACGCGCGCTGAAGCCCGCGCTGGCCGCCCGCCGGGCATGAATGCGGGCCGCCGGGGCACCCCTTGGCGGGCCATGTAAAATGCCCGATTTTTCGGCCAGGACCATGGCGAAAGCTTCCACACGGGCGCCCGTGCTGGGCCCGGCGTTCATTCGCCTGCTGGCCCGCTTCGGCGACGCCGACCTCCCGCGCACGCCACCGGTGCTGACCGAGCGGCTGGCGCAGTGGTTCGACTGGAACCGCGCCATCACCCTGTCGCGCGCGCTGGACAACCGCCTGCCCGAAGCGGCCGACGGCCCCGGCTTCGACGACGCCCAGGAAACCGAATGCGCACGCCTGCGGCGTTCGCTGCGGGAGGCCATCGACGCCGACGTCGACCTGTCCGCGCCGCGGCGCAAGGACGCCAGCGCCGCCGCGGTCGACCCCGGCTACCTGCCCTACCGCCAGCACTGCCTGGCCATGCAGCGCGCGATGCAGGCGGCCACCGGCCTGCTGCGCGGCCGCCTGCGCGACATGCTGGCGCTGCAATCGCCGGCCAAGGCGCGGCTGGCCGAGGTGGACGCGGTGATGGAAGCCACGCTCAGCCCGCGCGAACAGGCCCTGCTGGCCGTCGTGCCGGGCCTGCTCGGCCTGCACTACCAGCGCCTGCGCGACGCCGCTCTGCCCGAATCCACCGGCGCCGAGGCGCCGGACGACACCCCCGCCACTCCCGCCGCCGGCCCCTGGCTGGCACGGTTCCGCCAGGACATGCGCACCGCGCTGCTGGCCGAACTGGAAGTCCGCTTCCACCCCATCGACGGCCTGCTCGCCGCGTTGCGCACCCGGTAACCGCATCTCCATGTCCAGAAATCCCATCGTTCCCGTCGTGTTCCTTGCCGGCCTGCTGGCCGTGTGCTGGATCGGCATCGGCTACCTCGGCAGCCACCCGCTGGCCACCGCCGTCGCCGCGCTGATCGCCGCCTGCTACCTGGCCGGCGCCTTCGAGCTGCTGCGCTACCGGCAGGCCACCGCCACGCTGGTACAGGCGCTGCCATCGCTCGGCGAGGCCGCCGGCGACCTCGACGGCTGGCTGTCGCGGCTGCAGCCGGGCCTGCGCAATGGCGTGCGGCTGCGCATCGAGGGCGACCGGGTCGGCCTGCCGGCGCCGGCGTTGACCCCCTACCTGGTCGGGCTGCTGGTCCTGCTGGGCATGCTCGGCACCCTGCTGGGCATGATGGCGACCCTGCGCGGCACCGGGCTGGCCCTGGAAAGCGCCACCGACCTGGACGCCATCCGCAGTTCGCTGGCCGCACCGGTCAAGGGCCTGGGCTTCGCCTTCGGCACCTCGATCGCCGGCGTCGCCAGCTCGGCCGCGCTGGGCCTGCTGTCGGCGCTGCTGCGGCGCGAGCGCGCGCAGGCCGTGCAGCAGCTGGATGCGGGCATCGCCGCACAGCTGGGGCACCTGTCGCACGCGGTCCAGCGCCGCGAGACCTTCCGCCTGCTGCAGGAACAGAACGCGCTGATGCCGGCACTGGTCGAGCGCCTGCAGGCCCTGGCCGGCACCCTGGAACGCCAGCAGCACGACGCCGGGCAACGCCTGCAGTCCAGCCAGCAGGAGTTCCACCAGCGCAGCGAGGCCGCGTGGACGCAACTGGCCGCGTCGCTGCAGCAGGCGCTGCGCGACGGCATCGCCCAGCAGGCCAACGCCGTCGGTGCCGCGCTGCAGCCGGTGGTGGATACCACCATGGCCGGGTTGGCGGACCGATCCGGGCACCTGCATGCGGCCATCGAACAGGCCGTGCGCCGCCAGCTCGACGGCCTGGACAGTGCCGTGCAGGGTGCGGCCAGCGCCGCCCGCGACAGCTGGAGCGCCGCCGTCGCCGAGCAGCAGCGCGTTAACGCCGCACTGGCCGACGGCCTGCAGCAGGCGCTGCAGCAGTTCGCCGCCACCTTCGGGCAGCGTTCGGACGCGCTGGTCGATGGCGTGGCGACGCGGCTGGAAGACAGCACCCGCCGGACCGCCGATGCCTGGAACAGCGCGCTGGCACGCCAGCTCGACGCCCAGGCGGCGCTGGCCCAGCGCAACGAGCAGGCGCTGGTTGCCGCCGCCGACCACTTCGACCGGCATGCGCACGCGCTGGTCGACAGCCTGGGCCAGGCGCACGCCGAACTGCAGTCGGCACTGGCCGCGCGCGACGAACAGCGGCTGGCGCACTGGTCGCAGTCGCTGGCGGCGATGCTGGCCACGCTGGAGGAGAACTGGCAGCGCAACGGCGCGCAGGTCGCGCAGCAGCAGCAGCAGGTCTGCGACGCGCTGGCCCGCACCGCGGGCGAGGTCTCGGCGCAGCTGCAGGCCGCGGCCGGCGGCGCGCTGGAGGGCATCGCCGGCAACGCCCAGGCGCTGACCGACGCGGCCGCCGCCTTCGCCCTGCGCAGCGAGGCCATGATCGACGCCCTGCAGCGTTCGCATGGCGAACTGCAGGACGCACTGCAGGCGCGCGACGCGCAGCGCCTGGCGCAATGGCGCGACGCCTTCGCCACCCTGACCGGCGAGTTCGGCCAGCGCTGGGAACACAGCAGCGCCCAGGTCGCCGCGCAGCAGCAGCAGGTCTGCGACACGCTGGCGCTGACCACCCAGGCGATCCACGCGCAGGCGCAGGCGCAGGCACGCGATACCCTGGCCGAGATCGAGCGGCTGGTCGCCACCGCCTCCGAAGCGCCGCGTGCCGCCGCCGAAGTGGTCGCCGAGCTGCGCCAGAAGCTGTCCGACAGCATGGTGCGCGATACCGCGATGCTGGAAGAGCGCGGGCGCCTGCTGGAAACCCTGCAGACCCTGCTCGACGCGGTCAACCATGCATCGCGCGAGCAACGCGGCGCCATCGACGCACTGGTCTCGACCTCGGCCGAGCTGCTGGAGCGGGTCGGCAGCCGCTTCAGCGCGCAGGTCGAAGGCGAGGCTGGCCGGCTCGACGCCGCCGCCGCGCACGTCAGCGGCAGCGCGCTGGAAGTGGCGAGCCTGGGCGAGGCGTTCGGCGGCGCGGTGCAGGCGTTCGGCGACGCCACCGGCAGCCTCAACGAACGCCTGCAGGGCATCGAATCGGCGCTGGAGAAATCGCTGGCGCGCAGCGACGAGCAGCTGGCCTACTACGTGGCGCAGGCGCGCGAAGTGATCGAGCTGAGCATGCTGTCGCAGAAGCAGATCATCGGCCAGCTGCAGCAACTGGCCGGCAGCCGCGACGGGGCATCCGGCGCATGAGCGACGAGATCGAGTTCGATGCCGAATCCAGCGCCACCACCTGGGCCGCGTTCGGCGACCTGATGTCGGTGCTGCTGGGCGCGTTCGTACTGATCCTGGCCAGCGTCATCGGCATCCAGCTGTTGCTGCACAACCGGCTGGACGAGGAAGTGAAGCAGCGCCAGGCCGAGGCCGCGCGGCTGAAGACCCTGGAACAGGCGCTGGCCGCGCCACTGGCGGCCGGCCGGGTGACTGTGATCGACGGCCGCATCGGCATCAGCGGCAGCGTGCTGTTCGCGCTCAACTCCGACCAGCTGCAGCCCGAAGGCCGCGAACTGCTGCAGAGCATCGCCGCGCCGCTGCGCGACTACCTGGCCGCGCGCGACGAGATCCTGATGGTCAGCGGCTTCACCGACAACCAGCCGGTGCGCGCGGCCAACGCCCGCTTCGCCGACAACCTGGAACTGTCGGCGGCGCGCGCGCTCACCGTCACCCGCACCCTGATCGCCGACGGCGTGCCGTCCGCGTCGGTGTTCGCCGCCGCGTTCGGCGCCGAGCAGCCGGTAAGCGCCAACGACGACGAAGCCGGCCGCGCCCGGAACCGCCGCGTTGAGATCGCGCCGATCCCGCGTCACACGCCCGATGGCAAGGCCCATGCCCGCTGAAACCGGCGACGTCCACGCGCGGCTGGAGGCCTGGCACCGGGACGGTGCCGACCGCATCGATCCGCTGCGCTTCGCGGTGATGCGCGCGCTGGCGCGGCATGCGGCGCGCCACGACGGCGCGCTGCGGCAGCGCCTGGATGCGCGCCTGCAGGCGCTGGCCGATGCCTATGCCGCGCTGCCGCCGCCGGGCGCTGCGCGGGCACCCACGCACGCGGCCGAGGCCAGCCCCTTGCGGCAGTTGCTGGACCGGTTCGGCCATGCGCGGCCCGTGGATGCACCCGCGCAGGCCGTCGCCCCGCTTGCGCCCGGCGCAGCGGGCGATGCCGGCGACGCAGCGCCGGTCGTCGATCTGGCCGCGCCGATGCCGGTACTGGACGAGTTCCAGCAGCTGTGGACCCGCATCCGCATCGACGGCCTGCTGCGGCACTGCCTCGACGGCCTGCCCGAGGACGCCGGCCCGCTGCATTCCAGCGTGCTCACCTACCGCGCCATGGCGCTGATGCGCGAGGTCTGCCCGGATTACCTGCAGCATTTCGTCGCCTACACCGACGCGTTGTCGTGGCTGGAACAGCTCGGCGGCAGCGCGGCCACCGGCGGCGACGCCGATGGCGCGGCCACTCCGCGCAGACCCGCACGCACGGGCGGACGCAGGAAGAAGTAGGCCGCACCTGTCCGCTCCCGTGCCATGGGTTGTCACATCAGCCGGCACATGTCCGTCACACTGCTTCCCTGGCCCGGCAACGCTGCCACGATGGCGAGAACTTCCATGAAGAACCCTGCGTTGCTGTCCTGCACGACACTCCTGCTGTGGAGCCTGTGCGCTGCCGCCCAGCCGGCCGCGGCGTCCGCGTCCACCGCGGCGCCGGCATCCACGCTCCAGGCGCGCATTTCCAGAGTCGAGCAGGGGCTTTCCACGCGCATCGTGGTCAAGGGTTCGCCGGAGCGGAGGATGGCGCTGGAACAACGCATGGCCTTCCACCGGGTGCCGGCGGTCAGCATCGCGCTCATCGACCAGGGCCGGATCGCGTGGGCGCGCGCCTATGGCGTGGCCGATGCCGCCAGCCAGCAGCCCGCCACCACCACCACGCGCTTCCAGGCCGGCTCCATCAGCAAACCGCTCAGCGCCCTGGGCGCGCTGCGCCTGGTCGAGCAGGGCCGGCTCTCGCTGGACGCGGACGCGAACGGCCAGCTGGCTTCGTGGAAGATTCCGCAGAGCGCGTTCACCCGCGCCGGCACGATCAACCTGCGCAGGCTGCTCAACCACAGCGCCGGGGTGACGGTGCACGGCTATGACGGCTACGCACCGGGGCAGCCGTTGCCCACGCTGCTGCAGGTGCTCGATGGCATCGCGCCGGCGAACTCCGAGCCGGTCCGCGTCGATATCGCGCCCGGAAGCGCCTGGCGCTATTCGGGCGGCGGTTACAGCATCGTGCAGTTGATGATGACCGAAGCCAGCGGGCAACCGTTCGACCGGTACCTGGAAACGGCGGTCCTGCAGCCCCTGGGCATGGCGCACAGCACCTATGCCGTGCCGCCGCCGGAAAGTGTGGCCAGCCAGGCGGGCGCCGCCCACGACGGCAACGGCCAGGTCCTCGCCGGCCGGTGGCGCCTGTACCCCGAATCCGCCGCCGCTGGCCTGTGGAGCACCCCCAGCGACCTGGCGCAGGTGATCCTGGAAGTGCAGCGGGCCGAGGCGGGCGGACCTGGCAGCATCCTGTCGCGCGACATGGTTTCGACCATGCTGACGCGCGGCCTGGGCGAGTACGGCCTGGGCTTCTTCGTCGAGGACCTGGGCGACCGCACCAGCTTCAGCCACAGCGGCGGCACCGAGGGGTTCCGCTCCCAGCTCTATGGCTATACCCGCTCCGGGCAGGGCGCGGTGATCATGACCAACAGCATCAACGGCGCCGCATTGATCGACGAGATCCTGTGCAGCATCGCCGCCGAGTACGGCTGGCCCGAGTTCCAGGTCGTCGAGAAGACGGCCATTCCCACCGACGTGGCGACCAACCGGCTGCTGGCCGGCGACTATCGGCTGCTCGACCAGCCCGCCCACGTCGTCGCCGAAGGCGAACGCCTCTACTTCCAGAGCGATCTGTTCGGCGCGGGGCGGATGGAACTGTTCCGCGAGTCGGAGGATTCCTTTTTCATGACCGCCCAGGACATGCGCATCCGCTTCCGGCAGGACGGTGCCGGCACGATCGCGGGATTCGACCTGGTCCGCGGCGCGGGGACCTATGCGGCGCACAGGACGCGTTGAGGCGGAAAGGCCTGCCAGCGCCGCGGTCTTCCGCCTGCAGGCCCGCACGGACGACCCCGCGACGCACCGGCCTGCCAGCGCGGGATCGGCTGGCGCGCCTTCTTCCCGCGTCCGGCCGGGCCGGGTTTTGCGGCGGCCTCAGGTATCGCGGAAGCCGTAATCGAAGGTGTAGAAATGCCTGCCGTCGACGATGTCGATGGCGATGCGGCCGTGCAGGCCGGCCAGCTCGCCGGTGCCGCTGTCGGGCACCACGGTAAGGTCGAGCCGGGGCGCTCCGCGGTCCATGACACCGTTGTGCTGGGCATGGAAGCTGCCGCGGCGGCCGTCGAGGGTGCCCTCGATGCGTTCGAGGGCGACGTAGGCGCCGGAGCCGGATACCGGCGACATCATCGCCAGCATGTGCACCACGCTGCTGGCGTCCAACGGGCCATGGAAGCGCTTGTCGAAACGCACATGGCCGACGACCGCGCCGCCGCCGATGTCCAGCGATTCCTGCGGGACGCGCGTGATGTCGAACTCGCCCTTGGCCTGCATGACGGGATTCCCGGGTTGGCAAGGAAAGCAGTCTAGGCAGGGACCGCGCATGCCGCCATTGCCGGTGCCGGCGCTACCCGCAAAGCCCACGATGGACCATCAGCGGAACCAGATCTTCAGGGTCACGTACAGCGCATAGCCCAGCGCCAGCGCCAGCCACACCAGGAACAGGACATTGGCCCAGTAGGCGCTCGCGTGCGCGGCCAGGGTATACACCTGCCCGGCGCAGCCCTTGCCGACGCACGGCACTTCGCCGCGCGCCAGCGCGCGCAGGATGAAGAACACGATGGCCCCGCCCACGCCGACGCTCATCAGGAAGCCTACCGGCCCGACGAGTCCCTGGGTGGGCGCGCCGTTCTCGTCGAACGGCGCCTTGCGCAGCTGTTTCTGCCCGAACCGGTACCAGGCGAATCCGAGCAGGAGCAGGAACGAGTAGTAGAGGAAGTCACGCATGTCGTCGCGGTACCGTGGCCGGCCAATCCGCAGTATGGCGGCAAGCGCAACCGCTGCCTGTGGCGCCATGCACGGATCGGCGGACGAGGGGCCTGCTTCCTGCGGTTGCACGGCCCGGCGCTGTCCGCGCATGCGCAGGCCGGTCGCCTCCGACCCGTCGTCGCGAAGCGATGCGCTGACGCGGCCGCGTTCATACGTCATGCAGGGGAGAACCCGCGCGGCGCCTGGAATGTCACGGCGAATCCGCAGCGGCAGTGGCGCCCGGGTTTTACCGGAAGGCACGGGTGTTTGCGTCGCTCCTGCATCCGGCTTGCCTTCGCGGACGACGGCAAGGGCGCGGTCGCCCGCGCCCTTGCGTCGATCATCAAGCGGTCCCGCCGCTCAGGTGGCGGTATCCACCAGCACCAGTTCGGCATCTTCCAGCGCGCGGACGGTGATGCTGCCCTCGCCGGCAATGGCGGCGCCGTCGCGGGCTTCGAGCAGCACGCCGTTCACTTCCACCTTGCCGGTGTTGGGCACCAGGTAGCCGTGGCGGGTGGCGTCGCGGAAGTGATACTCGGTGCTCTCGCCGGCCTTCAGCGACGCGCCCAGTACGCGGGCATCGGCGCGGATCGGCAGGGCCTCCTCGTCACCCTGCATGCCGCTGGCCAGGGCGATGAAGCGACCGGGGCGCCCGCCCTTGGGGAAGGGCTTGGTGCCCCACGCCGGGGCGCCGCCGCGCGCATCCGGGATGATCCAGATCTGGAAGATGCGGGTCACCCCCGGCTCCAGGTTGTACTCGGCATGGCGGATGCCGGTGCCGGCACTCATCACCTGCACATCGCCGGCCTCGGTACGGCCCTTGTTGCCCTGGTCGTCCTGGTGGCTGATGGCGCCCTCGCGCACATAGGTGACGATCTCCATGTCCGCATGCGGATGCGGCGGGAAGCCGGTGCCGGGCTGGATGGTGTCGTCGTTCCACACCCGCAGGGCGCCCCAGTGGACGCGCGCCGGGTCGTGGTAGCCGGCAAAGGAAAAGTGGTGCCTGGCATCCAGCCAACCGTGGTTGGCTCCGCCAAGGGTGGCAAACGGGCGACGCTCGATCATGGTCCTGTCCTGCGGGGTGGTTGCGATGGGGGCCAGTCTAGGCACGCGCCTTTACATTCGGAATGGAAGGAATGAAAAGACATTCTTTCCATTTATGCCATGATCCAATCTCCTCCCCCCGCGGTCTCCGCCATGAGCCAACTGCCCGACCTGGAAGCCTGGGCCATCTTCGCCAGGGTCGCCGAGGCCGGCTCCTTCGCCCGTTCGGCCGAAGCGCTGGGGCTGTCGCAGGCCACCGTGTCCAAGGCCATCACCCGGCTCGAAGCGCGCATCGGCACCACCCTGTTCCACCGCACCTCGCGGCGCATGTCGCTGACCGATGCCGGCGCCGCGGCGCTGGAGCGCGCCGCGCGCATCCTCGACGAGGGCGAGGCGGTGGAGGCCGAGGTCGCCGACCGCTCGACCACGCTGCGCGGGCTGGTGCGGGTGGCTGCGCCGATGTCGTTCGGCGTGGCGCAGCTGGCGCCGCTGCTACCCGCATTCATGCGCGCGCATCCGGACGTGGAACTGGACATCCAGCTCAGCGACGCGCAGGTGGACCTGGTGGCCGAGCGCTTCGACCTGGCGTTGCGCATTTCCACCCTAGCCGACTCCAGCCTGCGCGCGCGCCGCCTGTGCCAGGTGCGGATCCTGCTGGTCGGCGCGCCGGGCTACTTCGCCGAACACGGCCGGCCGCAGCATCCGCGCGACCTGGCCGGCCACCGCGGTTTCCAGTACAGCTACACGCGCGGCGGCAACACCTGGCGCTTCCGCCATCCCCGCCACGGCGAGTACGCGCAGACCGTGCCGCGCCAGTTGCAGGCCAACAACGCCGAAGTGTTCGCCGCCGCACTGCGCGGCGGGCTCGGGCTCGCCCTGCAACCGGAGTTCATGGTCTGGGACGACCTGCGCGCCGGCCGCCTGGAAACGGCGATGGACGACTGGCAGGTGGAGCCGATCGCGCTGCACATCGTCACCCCGCCGGGCCTGCGCCGCCCGGCGCGCGTGCAGCGGCTGATCGACTACCTGGCCGCCGGGCTGGAACGTGCGCCGTGGGCGACGGGCGCGGGTGCAGGCCGTTAACCTCGCGGCTGGACGAGGACCACGGAGAAGGCGATGCACCTGGCGATGCGCATGCTGCTGGCGGGCCTGCTGCTGGTGGTGGCGGGAACCGCGGGCGCGACCGCGCAGGTACCGGACCGGATCTTCATCGAAGACCGCGACTACGCGCTCGATACCAATCCGCTGGAAAGCCAGCTGCGTGATCGCCCCGGGTTCCCGCCGGAGAATGTCTCGCGCAGCAGCGCCAACTGGCGCGGGTACATGGCGCACTGGGCGATAGACGGCGACCGTCTGCTGCGCAAGGTCGAGCTACGCCTGTACGACCGCCAGACTGAACAGGAAAGTGTCATCGACCTGCTGCCGGAGCTTTTCCCCCAGGCGCGCCGGTGGCCGCCACCTGGTACAGCGATGCGGTGATCGTCCCCGACGGGCGCCTGGTCGATTACGTGCACATGGGCTATGGCTCCCCCCATGCGCACTACCGCGTCTACCGCATCGCCAGGGGCCGGGTTCTCGAGGCGCTGTCGATGGGTGCCGAACAGTTCCGCGTCTGGCGCGAGCGGAAGTTCCAGGCGTTCAGACAGACCGCGCAGTACCGCGAAGCCGTGGCCGCCGCCCGCAGGCAGGGCGGCAGCATGAGTGCGGAGGAGATCGACGGTTTCCTGCGCGGCTTTTATGCCGAGGAGTACCTGGGGCGACAGGAGCTGACTTCAGTGCACCCCTATCGCGAGCGGCCCAGCCGCTGCGCCAGGCCCGACCAGCGGCTGGCGTGGCGCGACAGCGCCGCTTCGATCACCGCCGCGTCGCCGGCCACGTGCACGGCGTGGCGCGCGCGGGTGATGCCGGTGTAGAGCAGTTCACGGCTGAGCACGCGGTTGTCGCGGCGCGGCAGTTGCAGCCACACCTCGTCGAACTCCGAGCCCTGCGCCTTGTGCACGGTCATGGCGAAGGCGCTCTCGTGCGCGGGCAGCGCCGCCGGGTGGAACGGGCGCGGATCGTCCGGATCGTCGCCGGGGAACCAGGCGGTGGTGCCATGGGTACTGCCCTCGCCGCGCAGGCAGATGCCGACATCGCCGTTGAACAGGCGGTGGCGATAGCTGTTCTCGGTGACCAGCAGCAGGCGCCCGTGGAAGTGCGCGGCGGCGCCCCGCGCGGTGCCGCCGGCGAGCAGTTCCTCGATGCGCGCATTGAGCCCGCGTGCGCCCTGCGGGCCTTCGCGCACGGCGGTGAGCAGCCGCAGGCGCCCGGCCAGGGCCAGGGCCTGCGCCGGCGTCTGCGCGCTCGCCAGCGCCTCCCAGTAGCGCTGCAGCGGTTCGCGCCAGGCCTGCAGCGGATCGTCCTCGTTCTCGTGGAAGTGCACGCCGGGCAGTTGTGCGTCGCGCAGCAGCGACAGCGCGCGCGCGGCGTCACCCTCGCGCATCGCCGCGGCCAGTGGCGCCAGCCGCAGCGCCTCGCTCTGCCGGTAGCCCCGCTGCAACTGCACGCGGGTGCCGGCAAAACCGCTGGCCGGGGCCGCGACCGCCGCCGCAGGCAGGCTGCCCAGCAGGCCCTGCAACGCCTGTGCGTCGTCGGGCGCGATGCGTGTGCCGTCGCCGGCGGCGCGCAGGATCGCGCCGAGCACGTCGCCGGCTTCCACCGAAGGCAGCTGGTCGGGATCGCCCAGCAGCACCAGCCGGGTACCGCTGGCCACCGCCTCGACCAGCTTGGCCATCAGCGGCAGGTCGATCATCGATGCCTCATCGACCACGAGGGTGTCGTATGGCAGCGGGTTGTCGGCATGGTGGCGGAAGCGCGGCGAATCCGGGACCACCCCCAGCAGGCGATGCAGGGTGGTGCCGGTGGTCGGCAGCTGCGCGCACAGCGCCGGGTCAACGCCCTGCTGTGGCAGCTTCTGCACGGCATTGCGCAGGCTCTCGGCCATGCGCTCGGCGGCGCGCCCGGTCGGCGCGGCCAGGGCCACGCGCGGCGGCGCGCGGCCGTCGGCATGGGCCTGCGCGGCCAACAGCACCAGCAGCCGCGCAATGGTGGTGGTCTTGCCGGTGCCGGGCCCGCCGGTGACCAGCAGCAGGGCGTGGCGCAGCGCCAGCGCGGCAGCGCGCGCCTGCTGGTCGCCAGCGGCGGGCGCATCGGCCACGGCCGACTGCGCGAACAGATCGCCCTGTGCCGACGCCACGCCTGCCGCGGCATCCACGGTGCCCGGAAACAGCTGCGCGAACAGCGGCGCCAATGCCGCCGGATCGGCCCGCTCCAGCGGTGCCTGGCCGATGCGCTGCAGGCCCAGCGCCAGCCGCCGTTCGTACTCGCGGTAACGGCGCAGGTACAGCAGCCCGTGTTCCCAGGCCAGCGGCGCCTGCGCGGCCTCGGCCGCATCGTCATGCGGCTGCGCCACCCAGGGCGAGGCCTGCAGCTGGGCGATCCACGCCTGCGCGTCGGGCCAGGGCAACGGCCCCTCGAGCAGCCGCGCCGGTCGCGCCGGGTCGAACCCGGCATGGCCGTGGGCGACGGCCAGCGAGGCCAGCGCGGCGGCGGCCAGCACCGCGTCCGGGGTGTCCGGATCGAGCCGGCGCAGGCTCTGCGCCAGGGCGTGGTCGAGCGCGCGCAGCACGCCGGCCTTGCTGAGTGCGGCCAACAGGCTCATGCGCGGTCTCCCAGGCGCGCCAGCATGGCCGCGTGGGCGTCATCGCCGCCGGCGAACAGCGCGTCCAGCGCATGCACCAGTTCCGCCGCGAAGACATGCGCGTATACGCCCGGCGACGGCACGCGGGTCGCGTCCAGGCCACGGCAGAACAGGTAGCGGATGCCGCCGAAATCACGCGCGTAGTCGTAGCCGCCGCCAAGCCGGAAGCGCAGCCAGCGGTGCAGCGCCACGGTATAGATCAGCGCCTGCAGGTCGTACTCGCTGTGGCGCATGGCCACCTCCAGTTGCGCCGCGGCGTAGCCGGGCAGGCGGTTGGACTTGTAGTCGAGCACGTACCAGCGCCCATCGCGCAGGTAGGTCAGGTCGATCTTGCCGGTCATCAGTCCTTCCAGGCGGCCACGCGCGCCGAAGCCGTGGCGGCCGCGCACCACGCCATGCGCGTGCAGCACGCGCAGCAGTGCCGGCACCGCGGTGGGCTGCATGGCGAAGTGGAATTCGATTTCGGCGCGGCGCTCGCCGGGCCCCAGCGCATGCAGCGCGCCGCCCTCGGGCAGGGCCACGGTCAGGGTCTGGCCGACCAGCGCGGTGAGCAGGGCCACGCCGTCGTCGATGTCGGCCTCGGCATAGCCTTCGGCGCGCAGTGCCGCGGCAATCACTCCGGCCTGCCCCGCAGGCGCGTCGTCGCCGGGCCGCCAGCCGCTCCAGGCGCCGAACTCGGTGGTCTCCAGCGCCGCGTGCAGCACGTTGCCGAAGCGGCTGCCGGCGAAGCGCGGATCGAACGCATCCTGCGCCACCGCCGGATCCTGCACCGCCTCGTCGGCGGCCTGCGGCGGCTCGTCGGCGGCACCGCCGCTGTCCTCGGTGGCCGCGGCCGCGGTGTCGTGGCCGGCCTCGGCGTGGGCGAGCTGGGTGAAGCTGTACACCCACCAGTCCTGCGACAGCGCGCGGCGCACGCTGCGCACCGACGGCAACGCCGGCTCGCGCACGGGCGCCAGGCGCGGTGGCAGCGCGTCCGCGCCACCTTCGACGATGCGGATGTCGGCATGCGCGGCCAGGCGTTCCAGGTCGCCGAGCATCGGCCCCAGCTGCGAGCCGGGCAGCCCCGCCAGCGCGCCGCCGGCGATCCACAGCGCGTGCTCGGCGCGGGTCAGGCCGACGTACAGCAGGCGCGCGGCTTCGGCCGCGTCCTCGGCGGCAGCCTGCTGGCCGACAGCCTTCCAGTCGGCCGCGTCCTTGTCGATCTTCCAGTGCAGCACGCGCCGCTCACCGTCGTGCACGATGCGGTGGGCATCGGTGGCCGGCGCGCCGCCGTCGATGCCGACGAACGGCAGGTAGACCAGCGGGTACTCCAGGCCCTTGCTCTTGTGCAGGGTGATGACCTGGACCCGGTGCGCATCCGATTCCAGGCGCAGCAGCTGGGTCTCGTCGCCGTCATCGGCATGGGCGATGCGCGCCTGCAGCCAATCCAGCAGGCCATGCAGGCCGATGCTGCGGGTGCCGGCCTCCTGCAGCAGTTCGCCCAGCTGCAGGTAGTTGGTCAGGCGGCGCTCGCCGTCGACCAGCGCCAGCAGGCGTTCGGCCTGTTCCGCGCACAGGTCGGACAGCATCGCCAGCACGCCGCCACGCTGCCAGCGCTCGCGCCATTGCAGCAGGCGTTCCTGGTGCGTGCGCTGGCGCTCGCCATCGTGTTCCATCGCGGCGATGCCGGCGGCGCTTTCGCCCAGCAGCACGGTGGCCAGCGCCGCACGCAGGCGGCCTTCGTCGGCCGGCTGCAGCAGCGCCAGCAGCAGCAGGCGCAGTTCGTGCGCCTCGGCGGTGGAGAACAGGCTGTGGCGGCCGGCGGCGACCGCCGGGATCGCCGCCGCCGCCAGCGCCTGCTGGATGCGCGTGGCCTCGCGGTGCGAGCGCACCAGCACGGCGATGTCACCCGGGCGCAGCGGGCGACCATCGACCCGCGCCCTGTCCTGGCGTGCGGCGGACAGCACGCGGTGGATGTCGGCCACGCAGGCCAGGGTGGCGGCGTGGCGCGAGTCGTCGGCCTTGAGCGGCTTGCCGTCGGCATCGGCTTCGATCAGGTGCAGGGTCAACGCCGGGGCCGGGGCGCCATCGAGCAGGTAGTCGGCATCGCCTCGCTTGCTGCCGGCCTGCACCGGTTCGAAACGGATCCGAGGATCGACGAAGGCACGGTCGCCGGCGTTGGCGTACAGCGCGTCGATCGCGCGCAGCAGGCCGGGGCGCGAGCGGAAGTTGTGCGCCAGCCGCGGCGCCTCGGCGGCGCGTTCGCGGGCCTGCAGGTAGGTATGCACGTCGCCGCCGCGGAAGCCGTAGATGGCCTGCTTGGGATCGCCGATCAGGAACAGCGCGGCAGTGGCGGGCGGTTCGGCGAACACCCGGCGGAAGATGTCCCACTGCCGCGGGTCGGTGTCCTGGAATTCGTCGACCAGGGCGAAGCGGTACTGCGCACGCAGGCGTTCGGCCAGCGCCGCGCCGGCTTCGCCGTCCAGCGCCGCATGCACGCCGTCGATCAGGTCGTCATAGGTCTGCACGCGGTACTGCTGCTTGTGCCGTGCCAGGCGCTGGCGGGCTTCATCGCGCAGCGCATGCAGCAGGGCGATGGACTGCTGCATGCGCCACTCGCTGAAGCGTGCCTGTGCCTGCGCGTAGTCGGCGATCAGCGGCTGCAGCGGCGACACCGGGGTGCTGCCGGCCTTGGCCTTGACGGTCCTGGCGGTGAGCGCGTCGAGGGTCAGCCGCTGCAGCCGGTCATCCAGCCCGGCATCCGGATCCGGATGCCGGGCCCACTGCAGCAGTTGCCGGAACAGCGGTTCGATCCACTCGGCCTTGTAGCTGCTCCTGTTGAGCACGCCGCCTTCCAACGCGGCGCGCAGCTGGTGCAGGTACGCCTCGCCATGCGTGGCCAGCCCGGCGGCAAGGTGCCCGGCGGCGGCATCGCGCAGCGGACGGGCATCGTCCAGCGGCGCCGGCGGCAGCGTCGGCAGCAGCGGCAGGTCGGCGACCAGCACCGGCAGGTCGGCCGCCAGCGCGTCCGGGCTTTTCCACAGGCCGGTCAGGGCCGCCAGTACATCGGCGCGGGCGGCATGCTGGCGCCACAGGTCGGCGGCGAGCCCGGCGTGGAGCTGGCGGGTGTTGGTCAGCAGTTCCGGCGCGGCGAAGCTGTGGCCGCTCTCCAGCGCGTGTTCGGCCAGCACCCGGGTGCAGAAGCCGTGGATGGTGAAGATCGCCGCCAGGTCGGTTTCCTCGGCGGCGATGCGCAGGCGCCGGGCCAGCTGCGCGGCGGTTTCCGTGCCCTGCTGCAGATGGCGCTGCAGGATGGCGCTGGTCAGCGCGGCTTCGTTGCCGTCGCCCGGCCCCGGCACGGCGTCGGCCAGCCGCGCGGCCAGGTCCAGGCGCTCGCGGATGCGCCGGCGCAGTTCCTGGGTGGCCGCGTCGGTGAAGGTCACCGCCAGGATCTGGCCCATGCGCAGGTTCTGCTCCACCACCAGGCGGGTGAACAGGGTGGCCAGGGTGAAGGTCTTGCCGGTACCGGCGCTGGCCTCGATCAGGCGCAGGCCGTCCAGCGGCAGGTCCAGGTACGGGTCGGTCGCAAGCGGCGCGGCGCTCATGCGCGGTCCTCGCTGCCGGCCGGCACCCGGGCCTCGCGCAGTGCGGTGAACACCAGCAGGCTGTTGTGGATAAATCTGTTGGTAGTGGCTGGATCGGCGAACGGATCGGCGCCGCGCAGCGCCAGCTGCAGGGCTTCGCCATCGCGCTCGCCCCAGCTGCGCTCGCTGCCATGCCACTTCTCGCGCGCGGTCTTTTCGCGTGCGTCCGGATCGGCGTTGTAGATCGCCCAGCCGGTGTACGGGGCAAACGGCAGTGGCGCCTGCAGCCCCTGCCAGCGCAACTGCAGCAAGGCTTTGAGGGCCGACCTGGCCTGTTCAGCGGATGGCGGCGGCAGGACGTGCGGACCGAAACCGCCATCGCCGGCATCAATGAACTGCAGCAGGGGCAGTGGCACGCCGGCGGCATTGGCCAGCAGCCAGTCCAGGCCGCTGCGCAGCACCCAGGCCACGCCCGGCGCACCGGCCTGCAGGCGTGGCAGTCCCTGTGGATGGATCTGTGCGATACGACCGTGAACGATGCAGTCGTCGATCGCCACTTCCAGCCGCTGCGACTGCAGCGGCGTGCCGTCGTACCACTGCGCGAAGCTGTCCGCGCACGGGCGGATGCGGCCCAGCAGCTGTTCGAACTGTTGCCGGCCGAGCGCTCCGGACGGCAGCAGCGCGCGCGCGCGCAGGCGTGCGTACAGCCCCTGCTCGCGGCCCTCCAGCAGCGCGGCGAGCACCTGCTGCTGCAGCGTGCCGTGCTCGCGCCCGCGTTCGGGCAGCACCAGCGGTTCGACATCGTCGCTGGCCTCGATCTCGCCCCCCAGGCGCAGGCCCAGGCGCTGTTCGAGGAACTGCCCGGCCGGATCGGCCAGGAAACGGCGCAGCGCATCCAGCGACACGCCGGGCTCGCGCAGGGCAGCGGGCAGCGGCGCATCCAGCACGCCGGCCGACCACGGCGCCAGCTGCCGGCGCTGGCCACCGACCGCGCCGGCGGCCGGGTGCCACTGGCGGCGATAGCTGAAACGCCGTGGCTCGCCGTCGCCACCGAACGCGGCCGGGGCGAAGGGTTGCAGCGGATGGCGCACGACCATGGCGTGGCGCGCGGCCGCCGGATCGGCGTGGCAGGCGGCCACCGCATCGATCAGCTCACTGACCAGCACCGAGGGCTCGCGCACGCTGCCGTCGCGCGCGTCGGCACCGAGGTAGCTCAGGTAGAACACGTCCTGCGCCGAGGCCAGCAGCTGCAGGAACAGGAAACGGTCGTCCTCGCGCAGCGAGCGGTCGCCATGACGGCGACGCGCGGTGCCGAGTTCGGCGGTGAGCCGGCTCAGGCCCGCGGCCGGGTCGCGGCGCGGGAAATCGCCGTCGTTCAGGCCCAGCACGCAGATCGCGCGGAACGGCAGCAGCCGCATCGGCACCATGCGGCCGAAGCTGACGCCGCCGGTGAGCAGCGGCGCGCGGGTGTCGGCCTCGGACAGCACCGCGGAAAAATGCGCACGCACCACTTCGGCCGGCACCGGGGCCTCGAAGCCGGCGCGGGCGGCTTCGCCGGCGAACTCGTCCACCAGCTTGCGCAGGCGTTCGAGCGCGCGCTGGGTGGACGGCTCGGCCGGGGCGTCCGGCAGCAGCGCGGCCAGCAGCCCGAGCAGGCGCTCGCGCCACTGCGCCGGAGGCAGCGCCTCGGCCAGCGTCTTCTGGTGGCGGGCGAGCACCCGCAGCAGGCGGATCAGCGCATCGAGCGCGGCCAGTGCGCTGCCCTCCAGCTCCGGCCACGGCGCGACCCCGGCCAGGTCGTCATCGCTGCCGCTGGCGTGCCCGAGCAGCAGCCGGTCCAGCGCGAACTGCCAGGTGCAGGCGTCGTCGGCCGGCGCCTGGTGCTGGCCGCGATGCGCCGCATCCAGTCCCCAGCGCGCGCCGGCGGCCTGCAGCCAGCCATGCAGGCGCTCGAACGCGGCCGCATCCAGTCCGGCGGCGGCGGCCAGCGGCGGGCTGGCCAGCAGGTCGAGGATCTCGTTGACGCCGAAGCGCGAGACCGGCAGCCCCAGCAGTTGCACGAACACCTCGGCCAGCGGCTCGTCCTGCAGCGGACTGGCATCGGCCAGCGCCCACGGGATATGGCCCTCGCCGCCACCGCGGCCGCCGAACACCGATTCCAGGTACGGCACGTAGGGGTCGATGTCCGGCGCCAGCACCGCGATCTCGCGCGGCTGCAGCGGCGGGTCGAAGCGCGGATCGTCCAGCAGCGCGCGCAGCTGGTCGTGCAGCACCTGCATTTCGCGCAGGCGGGTATGGCAGGCGTGGACCTGCACGCTGGGGTCGTCCACCCGCAATGCCGGGCGCAGTGGCGCCGGCGGCCGCGCGCGGCGGTGGAACAGGTCGGCCTGCAGGCGATGCAGCAGGCTGTCGCGCAGGCCGCCCTGGTCCAGCATCGGCCCCTCGCGGAGCTCCGGATCGGCATAGGCGGCGATCTCGCCGGACGGGTGCACCACCTCGTAACTGCCCAGCACCGCCATGAAGTCGCGCCCGGCCGCGCCCCAGGCCTGCAGCAGCGGGTTCTCGCCGGCGGCGCTGCCGAACGGGTCGTCGATGCCGCCGCGCAGCCGCTCGGCCAGGGTCTGCAGGTCGCCCCAGTAGGCGCGCGTCGGCGTGGGCAGGTAGAAGTGCAGCGTGCCGACCCGTGCCTGGGTGGCGATCACCCGCAGTACGTCGGGCGAGACGTTGAGCGTGGCGAAGGCGAACAGCCGCGACGGCAGGCCGCGCGGCAGCGGCTGGCCAGCGCCCTCGAACCGCGCCAGGTAGTCGTTGATGCGGCGTGCGCGGTGCTGCTGGCCACCGGCGATGTGGCGCCACAGGATGGCCTGCGGGTCGGCGGCGTCGGCGCCGGCCTCCCAGCGCAGCAGCCAGTCGCGGCGCCAGGCCTGGTACTTCTCGAACACCCCGCCCAGTTCGGCGGCCAGCGACCACGCCCGCAACGGGTCGTCGCCGCCGGGCGCATTGCCGGCCAGGTAGGCGCGCAGCGCGGCCATTGCCGGCTGCCGCATCAGCGCCGCGTCGGTCAGCGCCACGTACAGCCGCCAGTGCAGCCCGGCCGCGCCGAGGTCGTCCTGCTCGCCGGGCACGTTTTCCTTCAGCGCGCGGGCGACGAACTCGCCGGGCGTGAGGAACTCGAGGTTGGCGGCGATGCCGTACTCGGCGGCCAGCGTGGACTGCAGCCAGCGGCGCATCGCCACCTGCGGGATCAGCACCGTGTCGGCCGCCAGCAGCGGCCGGCCGGGATCGGGCTCGCGCAGCGCATGGGCCAGCAGCGAGGCAAGCACGTCCAGGGCGTTGGAGTGGTAGAGGCGGAAGTCCGCGGAGGCGTCGGGCATGGCCGCGCCATTGTGCCGGAGCGGCGTCGCGTTGACTGCGACGCGCGCGGGCGCGACGTGGACGTGGCGGTGATCGGCGGTGGATGGCGCGGGTCGCGTGGCGTCCGCCACGGACGCGCGCACGCGCCGCCGCTGCGCGTGTGACGACACCAGGGAGACTGGGCGTTCCGCGCATGGTCACTGACGCGCGCCGCCGGTACGGCGACAATACTGCACGGTCCAGTTCTCTTTTGTTCAGGCGGACCCGATAATCCTGCCACGTTGGTTTTCCGTTAAAGGCCGCCATGTCCCTTCCCCGGACACCCCTGGTGCAGTTGTCCGACGTCCGCATCGACCGCGGCGGGCGCACGATCCTGCGCGACGTTTCGCTGGACGTGCCGCGTGGCAGCATCACCGCCGTGCTCGGCCCCTCGGGCACCGGCAAGTCGACGCTGCTGGCGGCGCTGACCGGCGAGTTGCGCCCGGTCAGCGGCCAGGTGCGCCTGTTCGGGCAGGACATCCCGCAGGGCAACCGCGCGCTGCTGGAGATGCGCAAGAACATCGGCGTGCTGCTGCAGGGCAACGGCCTGCTGACCGACCTGACGGTCGCCGAGAACGTGGCCCTGCCGCTGCGTACCCACACCCGCCTGGCCGAGCCGGTGCTGCAGCGCCTGGTGCGGATGAAGCTGCACGCGGTGGGCCTGCTGGCCGCGGCCGATGCGTGGCCGCGCGAACTGTCCGGCGGCATGGCGCGGCGCGTGGCGCTGGCCCGCGCGCTGGCGCTGGACCCGCCGCTGATGATCTACGACGAGCCGCTGACCGGGCTGGACCCGATCGCCTCCGGGGTGATCATGAGCCTGATCCAGCGCCTGAACCACAGCCTGGGGCTGACCAGCGTCATCGTCAGCCACCACGTGCACGAGACCCTGCCGATCTGCGACCAGGCGCTGGTCATCGCCAACGAGGGCATCGTGTTCTCCGGTACGCCGGAGCAGTTGCAGGCCAGCAGCGACCCGCTGGTGCGGCAGTTCCTGCACGGCCAGCCCGATGGCCCGATCCCGTTCGATGCCGCCCCGCGGCCGAGGGTTGCCTGATGCCGTTCGTTTCCTCGATCCGCTCGCTGGGCCGCGCCGGCCTGTTCTCGCTGACGGTGCTGCGCGGCTCGCTGCCGACCCGCGACTTCCTGGCCGAGCTGACCCGCGAGATCTACAAGATCGGCGCGCGCTCGCTGCCGATCATCGCCGTGGGCGGTGCCTTCGTCGGCCTGGTGCTGACCCTGCAGGGCTACCGCACGCTGACCACGTTCGGCGCCGCCGACGCGCTGTCCACCCTGCTCGGGCTGTCGCTGTACCGCGAACTGGCGCCGGTGCTGACCGCGCTGCTGTTCATCGGCCGCGCCGGCAGTTCGATCGCCGCCGAGCTGGGGCTGATGCGCGCCACCGACCAGATCAAGGCGCTGGAACTGATGGCCATCGACCCGGTGGCCAAGGCGGTGGCGCCGCGCTTCTGGGCGGCGGTGCTGACCGTGCCGCTGCTGACCGGCGTGTTCTGCTCGCTGGCCATCACCGGCGGCTGGTTCGAAGCGGTGAAGGTACTCGGCCAGGACAACGGCACGTTCTGGTCGGGGCTGCGCAACAGCGTCGATTTCTGGGACGACTTCGCCGTGGCCCTGCTCAAGTCGGCGATCTTCGGCGGCACCGCGGCGCTGGTGGCGGCCTACGTCGGCTTCCATGCCGAGCCCACCATCGAAGGCACCTCGGTGGCCACCACCCGCGCGGTGGTAAACGCCTCGCTGCTGGTGCTGATGTTCAACTTCGTGCTTTCCGCACTGATGTTCCATTGATGCCAATCCCTGCCGGGGACCCGCACGTTCCGGTGCGGGGATCCGACGAACAACCCGCTTCGCCGGCACCGGCGAGGCACCTGCTGGATCAGGAGTGAGACAACAACATGGCCATTCGTGGACCTCGACTCGAATTCTCCGTCGGCGCCTTCCTGCTGCTGGCGCTGGCGTCGCTGCTGGTACTGGCGGTGGCGTCCACCAACCAGCGCTTCGGCATGGGCGGCGGCGACTACGTGCTCAAGGCGCGCTTCAGCCAGGTCGGCCAGCTGCGCCCGCAGGCGCCAGTGAAGGTAGGCGGGGTGACCATCGGCCAAGTGGCCGACATTCAGCTGGACCCCGCTAGATACGACTCCATCGTCACCCTGTCGCTGGACGGAAAGTTCAAGGACCTGCCCGCGGACACCTCGGCCGGCATCTTCACCAGCGGCCTGCTGGGCGAGAGCTACGTCGGCCTGCAGCCGGGCGGCGATCCGGACGTCCTCAAGTCCGGCGACGAGATCGTATTCACGCAGCCGGCGGTGGACCTGATCCAGCTGGTCGGCAAATACATGTTCAGCGGCGGCGGCAACAACGCCACCGAGTCCACCCCGGGCCCCCACCCGACGCCCACCAAGGAAGAACCGTAATCATGAAAACCCGACTGCTCACCACCGTGCTCGCCGCGGCCCTGCTCGCCGCGGCCCCGTCGCTGGCGATGGCGCAGGCGCAGGCACGCCCGGCGACCAGCGCCGCGCAGCCTTCGGCCGCCGCGCGCACCGTGCTCGACGCCAGCTCGCGCATCCTGTCCGCGCTGGAAACCCGCCGCAGCGAGTTCCGCGCCAATCCGACCGCGCTGCGCGGCTTCATCGACGGCGAGCTGAGCCGTGGCTTCGATCGCGACTACGCCGCCCGCCTGGTGCTGGGCGTGCATGGCCGCGGCGCCGCCGATGCCGACGTGAAGCTGTTCGCCGACGCGATGGCCGACAACCTGATGGCGCGCTACGGCTCGGCCCTGCTCGATATCCAGGGCAAGCCCAGCTTCCGCTTCAAGGGCGAGGCCCCGTTGCCGGGCAACCGTGGCGTGAAGGTGTCCACCGAACTGGTGCGCGCCGGCGCCGAACCGACCCCGGTCGAGTACCTGATGCGCAACGTCGGTGGCCAGTGGAAGATCTTCGACGTGATGATCGAAGGCATCTCCTACGTGCAGACCTTCAAGAACCAGTTCGACGCCCCGCTGCGGCAGAAGTCGATCAAGGACGTTGCGGCGGAACTGCGCAACGGCAGCATGCAGGCCACCGCGGGCCCGGCACCCCGTGGCAAGTGACGCCACCGCGCGCGTCGAAGGCGACGCCCTGCACCTGGCCGGCACGCTCGACCGCGCCGCGGCGATCGCGCTGTGGCCGCAGCTGGCGGCGCTGGCCGGCCGGCTGCGGCGGCTCGACCTGAACGCCGTCGAGCGCGTGGACAGCGCCGGGGTGGCGCTGCTGGCCGAGCTGTCTGCACGCATGCGTAGCAATGGCGGCGCTACCATCGTCGGTGCCCCGGTGGGCCTGGACGAGCTGCGCGCGGCGTACCGGCTGTCGCCGGACCTGGATTTCAACGCCTCATCGGGCGAACACTGACATGAGCCTCTTCCGCACCCTTCCCCTTCTGGCTGCCGTGCTCCTGCTGGGCGCCTGCGCCGGCAAGCCCGTGCGCGCGACCGCACCGCCCGCCAGCGCCAGCGTCAGCGCCGAGCAGCCCGGCTGCGCGGACCCCGCCGCCTGCGCGGGCGCGCCGGCAACCGCACCGGTACCGGCGCCGGTTGCCGACGCGGCAGCGCAGCCCGCCCAGGCATCCGGCGACACGGTCGCGGGTACCCCGGCGCAGGCGAGCACGCCCAGCCCGGCCGCGGCCACCGACGCCGAGGATGACTTCGCCGCGCTGTACGGCACCCCGGGCACGGAGGCCGGCAAGGGCGGCGATGGCGCCGCGCCGACCTACGATCCGTGGGAGAAGTACAACCGCCGGATGCACCGCTTCAACCTGGCGGTGGACCGCGGCATCGCCCGCCCGCTGGCCACCGCCTACGTGCATGTGGTGCCGCGCGTGGCGCGTACCGGGGTCAGCAACTTCTTCAGCAACCTGCGCTTGCCGGTGACCATGGTCAACCAGCTGCTGCAGGGCCACGCCGACGACGCCTGGGACTCGCTGGGCCGGTTCCTGATGAACTCCACGCTCGGCATCGGTGGCCTGTTCGACCCTGCCAGCAAGGCCATGGTGCCCCGTCGCAGCGAGGATTTCGGGCAGACCCTGGGTATCTGGGGCTGGCGCCAGTCGCGCTACGTGGAGCTGCCGTTCTTCGGCCCGCGCACCGTACGCGACGTGTTCGGGCTGGCCGGCGACGTACCGTTGTCGCCGCTGCGCCGGGTGGAGATGGACACGCTGCGCGTCGGCCTGCAGGGCCTGCAGCTGGTCGATACCCGCGTGCAGCTGCTGTCGCTGGACGACATCCGCGACAACGCGGTGGACGAGTACGCGCTGACCCGCGATGCCTGGCTGCAGCGGCGCAATTACCAGATCGAGAAGGACCTGCGCCACGACCGCCGCCGCCACGGCGACGACGAGCAGACCACCATCCCGGTCGATGCGATGCCGATGCCGGACTGGGGGCGCTGAGCGCGCTGTCGGCGATGGATGGAAAAAAGCCCGGGGAAATCCCGGGCTTTTTTTTCTGGACCGGAGCTCAACGGCCGTCCGGGCGCGGGGATGCCTGGAGCACCAGCAGCAGCGTGGCCAGCGGGCCCAGCAGCAGCGACAGCAGCCCCCAGTTCATGCCACTGCGTCCCTTGCCCTGGGCGAGACCGGCGTTGATCAGCGCCAGGGTGAACCAGCCGACCGCGAACCCACCGGAATTGCCTGCAGTCATCCTGCGATTGCCTCTTCAGTCTGTTGCCCGGCGCGGGTCACGGCTCAGGCCGCCAGCGCGGCGTCGATCGCCGCGCGCAGGCCGGCATCATCGGCGGTGGTGTCCGGCGAGAAGCGGCCGATGACCTGCCCGTCCCTGCCGACCAGGAACTTCTCGAAGTTCCACAGGATGCCCGGCGCGGGGTTGGGTTCGATGCCGAAACCAACCAGCTTCTCGCGCATCGGGCCTTCGCCGGTGGCCACCGGCTGCGCCGCGATCAGCTGCTGGTACAGCGGATGCACGTCGGCACCGGCGACGCTGATCTTGGCGAACATCGGGAAGGTCACGTCGTAGGTCAGCGAGCAGAACTGACGGATCTCGTCCTCGCTGCCCGGCTCCTGGCCGTTGAAGTTGTTGGCCGGGAAACCCAGCACTTCCAGGCCGGCGTCCTTCTTCTCGCGGTAGAGTTTTTCCAGCCCTTCGTACTGCGGCGTCAGCCCGCACTTGGAAGCGACGTTGACCACCAGCAGCACCTTGCCGGCATGGTCGCCAAGCGAGGCCGGGGTACCGTCGAGGGTGGTCAGGGGGATGTCCTGGATGGCGGTAGCCATGGGGGTTCCTGTGGTTGGGGAGGCAGCCCAAGCATATCCCGTCCCACGTCTATCCCTGCCGCAAATTCGCCGACGATCCTGGCGCAGGCCTCCGGCTCGGCCTGCAGCAACA
This sequence comes from Stenotrophomonas acidaminiphila, assembly GCF_014109845.1. Lineage (NCBI taxonomy): Bacteria > Pseudomonadati > Pseudomonadota > Gammaproteobacteria > Lysobacterales > Lysobacteraceae > Stenotrophomonas > Stenotrophomonas acidaminiphila. The sequence continues at coordinate 753,382 of NZ_CP043567.1, forward strand.
GATGCGGACCTGCCACTTCCACCGTCCGACAACGTGGTATCGCTGCGCTCATCCGCTTGCCCGGATCGCGCTGGAGCAGCTTGTCGTCGCTGGCACGCAGATCGAGCACGGGCACGGCGATGGCGGCGCATCGCGCCAGCACGTCGACCCGCAGCGCGATGGCGGCGCGGAAACGCAGGACACGGGGGGAAACCTGGCGCAATGCATCCCGCAGCGCGGTCTCAAGCGCTGGCGTCGCCCAACGCCCGTAGAGCCACCAGGACAGCAGCATCGATGGCGGGAGCGGGAAGGGAACGGCATGCAGCAATGGGGCAAACGTGCGCAAGAAGGGAACCGGCGCGGTTGCGAACGTAGTGGAAAGAACCAGGCCCCGCAGGTTGGCGGGCGGGTCTGCGGCAATGGAAAGCGCAACAGGTCCGGAGAAGGATTCGCCCAGCAGCACAAACGGCTTGTCTGGCAATGCAGCCCTGGAGATAGCCTCCAGCTCGGCATAATCCAGCGGCCGGTGCGGGGGATACGCCACAACCTCAACGGAGTCAAACCACGCCGCAGCGGCCTCAATGAATGCCGTGTGCAGTGTTGCCGTTCCGTCCAGACCGGGAAGGATGAGCAATGCGGTCATTTACATTCTCCATCGATGCCGCTGCCGGGTACCGGGCATCCGCGATGCGGTGCGACGCCGCGGATCTTCAGTCCGTTGCGGTGGCATCGTCCCCCGTCATTCCGTCGGTCAAGGCGCGCACGCTCTCCGGCTGCAGCTCCGGCGGCAGCGCCTTGCGCGCCTTGCTGCCGAGCTCGGCGAGGCGGCGGGCGCGGTTGGACACCGACTGCGGCGACTCGGTGAGGCGGTTGCGCGCCTGGGCAAAGGCCTTGCCCGCCTCCTCCAGCTTCCTGCCGACCATGTCGAACTCGGCCAGGAAGGCGACCAGCGCGTCGAGCACCTTGCCGCCGGTGTCGCTGATCTCCAGCGCCTGGCGCTGTACCTTGTCGCGCGTCCACAGCCGCTCGGTGACGCGTAGCAGGGCCATCAGCGTGTTCGGCGAAGCGAACACCACGCGACGATCGAAGGCATAGGACTGCAGGTCCATGTCCACGCCGAGCGCGGCCGAGAGCGCGCCTTCGATCGGGACGAAGGCGATGGTCACGTCCAGCGCATCGCCGCCGATGGCCTTGGGGTAGTTCTTGTCGCCCAGGTCCTTGACGTGCTGGCGCAGGCCGACGGCATGGCGGCGCAGGGCCTCGTCCTGCTGCTCGGGCGTAGCCGCGTTCATCGCCTCCTGCCAGGCGATGAGGTTGACCTTGCTGTCGATCACCACCGCGCGCTGGTCGGGGAAACGCACCACCACGTCCGGGCGCAGGCTGTCGCCCTCGTCGGTGGTGGCATGCGCCTGCCGCTCGTAGTGGATGCCTTCTTCCAGGCCGGAACCGCGCAGCACGTTGTCGAGCATCAGCTCGCCCCAGTCGCCGCGGACCTTGGCGCTGCCCTTCAGGGCGCTGGTCAGGGCGGCGGCCTGCGCCGCCATGTCCTGGTTGAGGGTCTTGAGCTCACCCACCGCGCCGAGCAGGCTGGCGCGCTCGCGCGCCTCTTCGCCATACAGGGTGTCCACGCGCTGCCGGAACTCGCCCAGCTTGTCGGCGAACGGCTTGAGCAGGGTCTCGATGTCGGTGCGCGACTGCCCGGTGGCCAGGCGCACGTTCTTCTCGAACTGCTGGCCCTTCTCGTCGAACACCTTGGCGGCCAGTTCGGTGAAGGCGCCGGACAGGTTCTCGCGCGCCGCGCCGATCCAGTCGCGCAGCTCTTCCTGCGCCTGCCGCGCATGCTGCAGCTCGGCCTGCAGGCGCGCGGCGCCGGCCTGCGCGGCGTGCAGGGCCTGGCGCTCGCGGTCCAGGGCCGCGGTCAGTTCCGCCAGCTGCGCGCGGGCGTCGGCCAGGGCCGCCTCACGCTCGGCCAGGCGCACCGCGGCCTCGGCCGATTGCGTGGCTTCCCGTTCGATGCGCTGGTTCATGGCGGCCAGCTGCCGGGCCTGCTCGGCCTGTTCGCGACGCTCGTGTTCCATTTCCGCAGCCAGCGATTCCAGCCGCCCGCGCAGCTGGCCGGCGTCGATGGCGGCGGCGTTGGCGCGCTGGCGTTCGGCGTCCAGGTCGTGGGCGAGCGCTTCGGCGTGCCCGTTGCCGCCGGTACGGCGGAACAGGAACACCAGCAGCACGATGACGGCCAGCAGCAGGCCGGCAAGGATCAGGGTTTCGGTTTGCATGGGACAAAGTGTAGCCCCGCGCGTCTCAACGGCTGCGCCGCTTCTGCGATCATGTGCGCCCCCACGCGCATTCCCCCCGCCATGAAGCCGTTGCCGCCGTCCCGCCTGTTGCCGCTGTCGCCGGTTGCGATGGCGGCGCCTCGTACCCCGGGCCGGGCCACTGCAGCGGCGGCGTCCGGCGGCGAGCCGGCGGTGCGGCGCGCCTGCTGAGCCGCACGGGACCAACACCATGCCGTGGATGGGCATCAACGACCTGGGCACCTTCGTGGTGGCCGTCATCCTGTTCCTGATGCTGCCCGGGCCGGGCACCTTCACCCTGCTCACCGCCACCGCGCGCGGCGGCGTGCGCGCCGGCTACGCGACGCTGGCCGGGCTGATGCTGGGCGACCAGATCCTGATCGCCATCGCCGCCACCGGCGTGGCCGCGCTGCTGAAGGCGCACCCGCTGCTGTTCGCCGGACTGCGCTACGTCGGCGCGGCCTACCTGGTCTGGGTCGGCCTGCAACTGCTGCGCGAACCGGCCGCCGTGGCCGGCGCGACAGCGCAGCAGTGGGGCCGGCGCTGGTTCCGGCAGGCGTTGCTGGTGGGCGTGCTCAACCCCAAGGCGATCCTGTTCTACATGGCGTTCTTCCCGCTGTTCATCGACCCGGCCACGCAGCGCGGCGCGTTGACCCTGGGGCTGATGGCCGGGTTGATCGCGGTGTTGAGCGTGGGCTGGTGCTCGGTGCTGATCTTCGGCGGCCAGTTCATCGCCCGGCGCCTGGCCGGGTACCCGCGGGTGGGCGTGTGGCTGCGGCGCGCGGTCGGCGTATGCTTGATCGCATTCGGGGTACGGCTCGGACTGGAAGGCTGAGCCCCGGCACCGGGAGGTCGGCATGCCCATCCATTGCAAGCGCGCCTATGAAGCCGCCACCACCGCCGATGGCCAGCGCTTCCTGGTCGACCGCCTGTGGCCGCGCGGGATCAGCCACGCCCGGTTGCAGGCGCAGTGGCTCAGGGACGTGGCGCCCAGCGACGCGCTGCGGCAGTGGTTCGACCACCGCGCCGAACGCTGGGACGCGTTCCGCCAGCGCTACTGGCGCGAGCTGGCCGCGCAGCCACGGCTGCTGGCGCCGCTGCGCGATGCGCTGGACGCCGGGCCGGTGACCCTGGTGTACGGCGCCCGCGACACCGTGCACAACCAGGCCGTGGCCCTGCGCGACTACCTGCTGGCGCACCCGCGCCGCGCCGCGTAGCGCGGCCAGCCCGCCGCTGCACGCAGGCCACCGGGGCGCGGCCTCGGCGCGGCAACCGGCCGGGCACCCGGTTTTGTGCCGGATCCGTCGCCCCGGCTACCGCCCATCGCCAAAGCCCATGAAAGCAGCGGGAAATTCTGGCTTTGCTGCGCTGCGTTCGGCGAAACTCGGCCCCTTTCCCGAATACCACGAACCGCGAGGTCCGCATGCAGTCCTGGCTCCGGCGCAAATCCATCGACCAGCTCACCCAGCACGAGGAAGGCCGCCGGCTGATTCCTTCGCTGAGCTGGCCCCACCTGGTCGCGCTGGGCATCGGCGCCATCGTCGGCACCGGCATCTACACCCTGATCGGCGTGGGCGCGGACAAGGCCGGCCCGGCGGTGCTGATCTCGTTCGTCGTCGCCGGCATCGTCTGCGCCTGCGCGGCGCTGGCCTACGCCGAGCTGTCGACGATGATGCCGGCCGCCGGCAGCGCCTACACCTACAGCTACAGCGCACTGGGCGAGACCATCGCCTGGGTGGTGGGCTGGAGCCTGATCCTGGAGTACTCGCTGGTGGTCAGCACGGTGGCGGTGGGCTGGTCGGGCTATTTCGTCGGCTTCCTGGAGTGGCTGCATACCTCCTTCGGCTGGAACGTGGTGCTGCCGCCATCGCTGGCCGCCGGCCCGCACGTGGAAGGCGGCTTCCTCAACGTGCCGGCCATCGTCATCACCTTCCTGGTCGCCGGCATGCTGATCGCAGGCACCCGCGAGAGCGCCACGCTCAACGCGGTGCTGGTGGTGTTCAAGCTGATCGCGCTGGCGGTGTTCGTGTGGGTGGCATTGCCCGCGTTCGACCCGGCCAACCTGCAGCCGTTCATGCCCTACGGCTTCCCCAAGTCGATCGGTCCGGATGGCGTGGAGCGCGGGGTGATGGCCGCGGCGGCGATCATCTTCTTCGCGTTCTACGGCTTCGATGCGATCTCCACCGCCGCCGAGGAAACCAAGAACCCCAAGCGCGACCTGTCGATCGGCATCGTCGGCTCGATGGTCGGCTGCACCCTGATCTACCTGCTGGTGGCGCTGGCCGCGGTCGGCGCCATGAGCTACACCGTGTTCGGCAAGAGCGCCGAGCCGCTGGCGCTGATCATGCGCGAACTGGGCCACGGCACCGCCGCGCTGGTGATCGGCGTGGTCGCGATCATCGCCCTGCCGACCGTGCTGCTGGCGTTCTTCTATGGCCAGAGCCGCATCTTCTTCGTGATGTCGCGCGACGGCCTGCTGCCGCGCGGGCTGTCGCTGGTGAACAAGCGCACCGGCACCCCGGTGACCATCACCGTGTTCACCGCGGTGCTGGTGGCCGCGCTGGCCGGGGTGGCGCGCCTGGACGAGATCGCCGCGCTGGCCAACGCCGGCACGCTGGCCGCGTTCACCGCGGTCGGCCTGTGCCTGCTGGTGCTGCGCAGGCGCGAACCCGGCCGCGCACGTACCTTCCGCACGCCGCTGGCCTGGGTGGTCGGCCCGATCGCGATCCTGGGATGCATCTACCTGTTCTTCAGCCTGCCCACCCGGACCCAGCTGTGGTTCGCGCTGTGGAACGTGTTCGGGCTGGTGGTCTACGTGCTGTACAGCCGCCGCAACGCGGTGCTGGGCAGGCAGGCGGGCTGACGCCGGCGTCGCCCCCGCCGCGGGCGGGGGCGTGCGTCGACCTGCACGGACAACGCACGCGCAGGGTGAGCGCCGGGGCTTCGCGCCCGGGTGCCGGGCGCAGCGCGCGGCCAGCATGGCGGCTGCCCCCCGCTGAGCCGGCGGCGGCCGATCACGGCCGCGGGCAGACAGGCCGGCCTGGAACCGGTGGTGCCGCTGCCCCGGCATGGAAAGCGCCGCGCGTGCAGCGTTGGTTGTTGCCGTCGCGCGGCCAGCGCGGCCACGCGACGTGCCGCAGGCAAGGGCGGCCGCTTACTTCGTGCCGTTCTTCGCCGCGTAGTCCTGCGCCTGGCGCATCACCCGCAGCACGTTGCCGCTCCAGATATTGGCGATCTGCGCATCGCTCAGGCCGCGGCGCTGCAGCCAGGCGGTGATCTTGGGCAGGTCGGTGACGTCAGTCATGCCCGGCAGGCCGCCACCGCCATCCCAGTCCATGCCGATGCCGACGTGGTCGGGGCCGACGACGTCGAGCAGGTGGGCGAAATGGACGAAGAAGTCGTCCAGCGTCGCCCGCCGGCGTGGCAGCCGCTGGTCCAGCTCGGCCATCCCGCGCGCCAGCTCCACGCCCTTTTCGATCGGCATGCCGTCCCAGCCACCCAGCCGCTTCTCCAGGTCTTCCTCGGCCTGCTTGCGCTCCGGGCTGGGGGTCTCGTCCAGGAGATAGCCGCCATAGGCGTTGACCTGGATCACCCCGCCCTTGGCGGCGAGCTGGCGCAGGCGCGCGTCATCGAGGTTGCGCGGATGGTCGAACACCGCCTTGGCGGCGCTGTGCGAGAGGATGAACGGCACCGGCAGCAGTGCCGCCAGATCGTCGAACACCGCGTCGGAGGCATGCGACTGGTCGATCACGATGCCCAGCCGCACCGCCTCCTGGACCAGCGCCTTTCCGGCCGGGCTCAGCCCCTTCCACTCCGCGCCCTTGGGGTCGGTGGCCGAGTCGGCGAACTCGTTGTTGGCGAAGTGCACGGTGGACAGCAGGCGCAGGCCGGCCTTGTGGTAGAAGCCCAGCAGCGACGGGTCTGCCACCAGCGGGCTGCCGTTCTCCATGCTGATGTAGACCACGCGCTTGCCGGCGGCCTTGATCCGCGCCGCATCGTCGGCGGTGAGCGCCAGCTGGAACCTGTCCGGATGCGCGGCCAGCATTTCGCGGATCTCGATCAACCGCAGCAGGCCGTGGTCGCGCTCGGCCAGGTGCGCGGCGGCGCTGCGGTCGCCCTGGTCGGTGTAGATCGCCCAGAAGCCGCCGTCGAGCGCGCCCTCGAGCATGCGCGGGTAGTCCACCTGCGACAGCGCGTTGTGGTCATGGCGGTGCAGGATGTCGAAGCCGGGCCGGGCCAGATTGGCCGGGGTATCCAGGTGGCTGTCCAGGGTCAGCAGGCGCTGCTGCAGCGCCTTGGCGCGGGCCAGTTCGGCCTGGGTGAAGTCGACCGCCTGGGCGGACAGCGGTGCGCCCAGCGCAAGGGCGAGCAGCAGGGACAGACGACACAGCGGCATGCGGGCCTCGGCTTCGGGGAAAGGCCACGACCATACCGCAGGAGTGGCTGCAGGAGCGACGCCGGGTGGCTTCGAACCACCTGTCGCGACCGCGGCCTTAGGAAAGAAGCGGGCTGTATCTGGAGGAAAGCCCCCTGAGTCAGGGGGCGGCCGCGAAGCGGCGGGGGTATGGGAGAAAACGGCACGGGCCCCGTGGTTTGCTACGCAAACTGCGGGGCGCCAGCGCCAAGGCGCTGGCGTGTGCCGGCCAACGGCCGGCACTACCCCGCTCAGTCCACCACGCGGCAGAACACCGCCTTGAGGTAGCGCGATTCGGGCACGTGCGCCATGAACGGGTGGTCCGGGCCGGCGCCCGCCACCTTCAGGATCTGCAGGGTGCGGCCGGCGTAGAACGCGGCGCGGCGCAGCATGTCCAGGAACTGGTCCTCGGCCACCAGGCCGGTGCAGGAGAAGGTCGCGAACAGGCCACCGGGCTTGACCACGCCCAGCGCCAGCTTGTTCATGTCCAGGTATTTCTTCAGCGCGTTGATGACCTGGTCGCGGTCGCGGGTCATCTTGGCCGGGTCCAGGATCACCACGTCGTACTGCTCGCCGCGGTTGGCGGCATCGCGCAGCCACGGGAAGATGTCGGCCTGCACGAATTTCGGCCGGGCGTTGTTGAGCCGGGCGTTGCCCTTGGCGATCTGGATCACGTCCTGGTCGATGTCCACGCCCAGCACCTCGCTGGCACCGCGCGCGGCCGCGTACACGGCGAAGCCGCCGGTGTTGCAGCACAGGTCGAGCACGCTCCTGCCTTCGACCTGCTGGCTCAGCCACTGCCGGTTCTCGCGCTGGTCGGCGAAGAAGCCGGTCTTGTGCGCGCCGGCCGGGTCGGCGCGGAACTTGATGCCATGCTCGGTGATCACCGCCGGTTCGGTGGTGGTGTTGCCGTGGAAATCGAAGCTCTCCTGCTTCTGCACGTGCTCGTCGGCGAAGCTGTGGAAGCGGCAACCCGGGAACTGCGCACGCAGCGCCTCGTAGATCCATTCGCGGTGGCGGAACATGCCGGCGGCGAAGAACTCGACCACGATCAGGTCGTCGTAGCGGTCCACCACCAGCCCGGACAGGCCGTCGCCCTCGCTGTGCACCACGCGCCATGCGTTGGACACCTGGTCCAGCCTGAGCACGTCACGGCGCAGCGACACCGCCTCGGCGATCCTGGCCGCGAACCAGGCCTGGTCCACGTCCACGTCGCGGCGGGTTTCCAGGATGCGCACGGCGATGCGCGAGTGGCCGTTGTAGAAGCCGCGGCCGATCCACTCCCCGTCCACCCCGACCACGTCGACGATGGTGCCGGGCTTGGGCTTGGCGACGGGCTTTTCGACCAGCTTCTGGAAAATCCACGGGTGGCTGGAGCGCCACGCGTTCTTCAGGCGTACGACGGGAAGGGGGGTATTCATGGCGACATTGTAACGGGCGCCGGGCCACCGCCGCGGCGCGTTCATTGACGGCAAAGCCTCCAGGCCGCACTATCGGCGGCTGAAGGGGAGTAGCTCCCAGACGTTGTCGCCGTCAGTTCGAGCCGCAAGGCTCCGGTGCAACGGCAGTCCCGGCCCCCGGGACTGTGAGCAAGACCTTCGCCGCATAGGCGAAGCTCTGTCCCCGGTCTCCCCGATTCCGTGTCCAGTTCTTGGCCCCTGCGGTCCCCAGAACCTCCACATGACCGGAACTCCCATGATCCAGACAATCGGTAATCCCTGGCTTTGGGGCGGCTTCATCGCCGTCGTCATCGCCGCCCTGTTGATCGACCTGGTGCTGATGCGCCACGGCGGCCCGCACAAGGTCACCTTCAAGGAAGCCCTGCTGTGGTCGATCGGCTGGGTCGCCCTGGCGCTGGCCTTCAATGCCGGCCTCTGGTACTACCTGAACGAGACTGCCGGTACCGCGGTGGCCAATGAGATCGGCCTGCAGTTCCTGACCGGCTACCTGATCGAGAAGGCGCTGGCGGTCGACAACATCTTCGTCTTCCTGCTGATCATGGGCTACTTCGCGGTGCCCGAGACGGCGCGGCAGCGGGTGCTGATCATCGGCATCCTGGGCGCGATCGCGCTGCGTACGGTGATGATCTTCGCCGGTACCGTGCTGGTCAGCCAGTTCCATTGGCTGCTCTACGTGTTCGGTGCGTTCCTGTTGTTCACCGGCTGGAAGATGTGGTTCGCCGCCGGCCAGGAGCCGAGCCTGGACGACAATCCCGCGCTGAAGTTCATGCGCAGGCACCTGCGCATCACCCATGAGTACAACGGCAACCGCCTGCTCGCCGAGAAGAACGGCGTGCGCTGGTTCACCCCGATGTTCGTGGTGCTGGTGCTGATCGCGGTCACCGACGTGATCTTCGCGGTGGACTCGATCCCGGCGATCTTCGCCATCACCACCGACCCGTTCGTGGTGCTGACCTCCAACGTGTTCGCGGTGCTGGGCCTGCGCGCGATGTTCTTCCTGCTGGCCGGCATGGCCGACCGCTTCCACCTGCTGCCATACGGCCTGGCGGTGATCCTGGGCTTCATCGGTGCCAAGATGCTGCTGATCGACGTGTTCAAGATCCCGGTGCCGGTGTCGCTGGGCGTGGTCGCCGCGATCCTGGTGGTCACGATGATGCTCAGCCTGAAGCTGCCGCCCAGGGGCGGGCACAAGGCCTGATCCCCGGGGCACACGGCCCCGATTGTCCCGCCGGTGGCACACCGGCGTCCCGACGCGGCGCCCTTGCATTCACTGCAGGGCGCCGCAATCCCGAAAGCCATGGACACTTCCAACACGCCCGCCGCCGGCGACACCCCGGCCACCGACCGCAGCGATCGCCGGCGCGTACTGCGCGCCTTCAACCTGAGCCTGGGCTTCGTGCTGCTGCTGGTGGCGCTGTTCGCGCTGCAGCAGACCGGCTGGGACTGGCGGCCGTGGGCCGTGGGCCCGCACGACACCGGCGGCCTGCTGGGCCTGCTCGGCGCGCCACTGCTGCACGGTTCCATCGAACACCTGGCCGCCAACGCGACCGCCCTGCTGATCCTGGGCACCCTGGCCGGCAGCGTCTACCCGAAGGCGACCGTGCGCGCGCTGCCGCTGCTGTGGCTGGGGTCGGGTATCGGCGCGTGGATGCTGGGCGAACCCGGCAGCCACCACCTGGGCGCCAGCGGCGTCACCCATGGCCTGATGTTCCTGGTGCTGGGGCTGGGCCTGCTGCGCCGCGACCGCGCCGCCATCGCCGCCGGCATGATCGGCGTGCTGTTCTACGGGGGCATGGTGATGACCGTGCTGCCGCACGAGCCGGGCGTGTCGTGGCAGTCGCACATGGGCGGCGCCGCCGCCGGCGTGATCGCCGCCCTGCTGTTCCGCCATGCCGACCCGCTGGCGCCGCGCAAGCGCTACAGCTGGGAAGACGAGGACGAGGAGGACGACGCCGATGCGCCGCTGGCCGATGCCGAGCTGGAGCCGCCGTCGCCCGGCCAGGTGCCGGTGCTGTGGCAGCCGCGCGAGGGCCGCGACTACGAGGTGGTGGTGCAGCTGCGGCCGCGCCCGCGGCGCGACCCGTCGTAACCGCGCCTCAGCCGGCGCCACCGGCGGCGGGCGCGTCCCCGTCCACCGCGCGCCGGCCCAGCGCCGGATCGTCGGTGAAGAAGGCGTCGATCCCGGCCTGCAGATAGGCGCGGATCTCGGCCACCGAACCCTGCGGATTGCGCGCATTGGCCGCCCCCTGGCGCAGCGCCGGTGGCAGGAACGGGTTTTCCGGCCGGAACGTATAGGCCACCACCTGCAGGCCGGCGGCATGCGCGTCGGCGATCAGCGGCGTGGGCGCGCCGAGCCGGCCCTGCGCATCGAGCGGCAGCAGGGCACGGCGCTCGACCCCGATCGCATCGGCATAGCCGGCCACCTCGCGCAGGCCTGCCGGCGTGACCATGCGCGCGTAGGTCAGGTCGCCGCCGGCCAGTGCCACGTCGGCGGGCATGGCCTGGGCTTCGCCCAGCAGCTGCAGCAGGCGGATGTTGGATTGCCGGCCGATACGCGCGCGCAGCTGGCGCAGGTTGGCGGTCTCGAACGATTGCACCAGGATCGGCGCGACATGGGTGTAGGGGTTGCCGCGCAGGGCATCGAGCAGGCGCTCCTCCATCGGCAGACCGATGCCGCGGAAGTAGCTGCCATGCTTGATCTCCGGCGCCAGCCCGATGCCGCGCCCGCTGCGCCGCGCCTGCTGCACCACGAACGCGATGATCTCCTCCAGCGTGGCGATGCGGAACTCGCCGTCGAACGCGGTGCCGCGCAGCTCCGGAAGGCGCTCGCGGGCGCGCAGGGTTTTCAGTTCGGCCAGGGTGAAGTCTTCGCTGAACCAGCCCTCGACGCGCTTGCCATCGATCAGCTTGGTGGTGCGGCGCGCGGCGAACTCCGGGCGCGCGGCGACGTCGGTGGTGCCGCCGATCTCGTTCTCGTGGCGCGCGACCATCACCCCGTCGCGGGTCATCACCAGGTCCGGCTCGATGTAGTCGGCGCCATCGACGATGGCCTGCGCGTAGGCGGCCAGGGTGTGCTCGGGCAGCAGCGCGCTGGCGCCGCGGTGCGCATACACCGAAACCTGCGCGGACGAGGGGGTGGGAACGGCGGCCATTGCCGTCGAGGATGCCACGCACAGCCCTGCCACCACCGCCATCACCGCTCTGCCGAACACCGCGCGCTCCCGTTGCCGCCATCGAAGGAAGCGGGAGTGTGCGCGGCGGATATGACCGGCATGGGACACGTCCTGCGGCTACCGGGTTTCATGGCGGCAGCCGGCACCAGCCCCCGGTGCCGGCGTGCAGCCGGCCGGTGATGCCGATGCCGTGCAGGAACGCCTCGTCGTGCGCGGCCACCAGCAGCGTGCCGGGCCATTGCCGCAACAGCGCTTCCAGCGCCTGCATCGCCTCCAGGTCGAGGTGGTTGGCCGGTTCGTCCAGCAGCAACAGCTGCGCCGGCGGTTGCGCGTACAGGGCGCAGGCCAGCGCCAGCTTCATGCGCTCGCCGCCGCTGAGCGCGGCAAGCGGCTGCCCCGCATGGCCGGCGTCCAGGCCCAGCAACGCCAGCCGGGTGCGCAGCTCGGCCTCGCCGGTCGACGGACTGGCATGGCGCAGCTGCTCCAGCGCCGTGGCCTGCGGCAGCGGCAGGGACAGATGCTGGTCCAGCCAGGCGTGCGGCGCGTTCACCTGCAGCCTGCCGCCCCGCGCCGGCAGCCGCCCCGCCAGCACCTGCAGCAGCACCGACTTGCCGCTGCCATTGCGGCCGGTGAGCGCCAGCCGCTCGCCCCGCCCCAGCAGCAGATCGATCCGCGCCAGCGGGCCATCGACGAACGGCAGCACCACATCCTGCAGCACGGCCACGCGGGCGGGCGCGGGGCCGGCATCGGCCGCCGGCAGCAACACCACCGGCGCGGCGGCATCGACCTGCGCCGCCGCCTGCCGTACCTGTTCGTCCAGCCGTGCACGCTGCTGCTGCTGTTGCAGCTGCGCCTTGCCGGCACTGGCCTGGGCCCGCTGTTTCTGCCGGCCCAGCAGGATCGGCGCCTGGTTGGCGTGCGCGGCCTGGCGGTCGCCGCGCGTGGCGCGACGCTCGCGTTGTTCCTGCTGTTCGCGCAGCGCCCGTTCGCCCTGGCGGCGTTCGTGGCGCCGCTGCTGCAGCGTGTCCGCGGCCTGGCGCCGCTCTTCGCTGCTGCGCGCCGCGTAGTGGTCGTAGTTGCCGCCATGGCTGCGCAGCCCGAGCGCGGACAGCTCGACGATACGCTGCATGTCGCCCAGCAGTTCGCGGTCATGGCTGACCACCAGCAGGCCGCGCGGCCAGCGCCGCAGCTGTTCGCGCAGCAGCTGCCGCCCGGCCGCGTCGAGATGGTTGCTGGGCTCGTCCAGGACCAGGAAGTCGGCATCGGACAGGAACGCACCGGCCAGCGCCACGCGCATGCGCTGGCCACCGCTGAGCCGGCAGGCGGGCATGGCGGCCGACACGCCGTGCAGCTGCATCCGTTCCAGCTCGGCCTGGAGGTGTTCGCGCAGCTGCCAGCGCTCGCCCAGCGCTTCGAAATCGGCGATGTCGCTGCTGCCCTGCTCGATGCGCTGCAGGGCCGCGAGCGCATCGCCCAGGCCGGCCAGGTCGGCGACGCTGGCCCCGGGCGCCGCATCGATCTGCTGCGGCAACCAGGCCACCGGCCCCGAACGCAGGCAGCGCCCGCGGGCAGGCGCCAGGCGACCGGCCAGCAGCCGCGCCAGCACGCTCTTGCCCACGCCATTGCGCCCGACCAGCCCGGTGCGCCGGGCGTCGAAGGTTTCGTCCAGATCGGAAAACAGCAGCCTGCCATCAGGCAGCTGCCAGGAGACGCGTTCAAGCGTCATGAAGGGAGTCGTGGTCATTGCATTCCATCCATGCCCGGATCACCCGGCTGCCGGCGGCAGCGGGACTTCGCGAGGCCTCGCCAGCGCGGGCTGGCAGGGCGGGCATCAATGGCGCATTGGACCGGACTCCTTCGAAAAGCGGGGCCGCCATCGCGACGGCAGGGGCGAAGACTAACCGGCGACGGATGAACGTTTCAACGCCGGTGGCCGGTCACTTGCCGATGCAGAAGCGGCATTTATCCCGCATGTCGTTGATTTTCAAGGAATTCATGGCGGTTACGAAACGCGCTTGGACCTATTCTTGGACCCAAATACCAAGCGTGTCCCTTGGTGGCGGCGGATGGCTCTCCTTGTACGCTCCCCGCGCTCTCGTCGCCGGTGCAGCGCGCCAGTAAGCGGTCTGATCAAGGACGGCGAACATGGCCATCGGCGTTCAGCAACGTCCAATGACCGTAGCGAAGGCTCATTTTCCCACCTCCTGATCCGGAACACCAAGGATGTTGCGCTCTGCTTCAACTCGAAAAAACGGGAGGAGCGCAGTTCGGATTGATGGCTGCGGCAGCGGTGATGCCGGGGTGAGATGACGGCTCCTTTGGCCAGTTGGCCGATACCGATAGGAGCCTCACCATGTCACACCAAACCTCGGACATCATCACCCCGAAAGCCCTGTTGCTCGATGAGCGGCTGACACCACTGGAGCGCAACGCCTGGCTGACTTTCCGTGCGCTGGCCGGCAGCGACAGCACCGTGGTTCTCAGTTACGACGCGCTGCGCGGGTACCTGCCGAGCGCGCCGGGCAGCAAGCGGGCTGCCCTTGAAACCGTCTCCAGGGCCGTGCTGTGCCTGCGGCTGTCCACGTGGATTGCGCTGGTCGAGTACCGCCGCAACCCGATGACCGGCTTCTCGATGGCCAGCCGCTACGCGGTGCGGAATCAGCCCCTCGCGTTCGACGACGCCTGCATGGAGGACGAGGACTACCTGCCCTTGCTGGAACGGGCGCTCGGCCATGCCAGTGCGACGATTCGCCAACTGGCACAGTCCATTCTCGACGAGGCTATGCGCCATCCAGACAGGTTGGGAAAGCTGCCCGCAACAATGCAAGTGCGGATCAGGCGCTTGCAACACCGGGGCGATGACCATGATCCGGGCAGTCCTGGTGGTCCTACTTCGCCTGATGCTCGCGTGCCCGAAGCCAGCAGCGACATTCCGAAACCCGTACCGGCGTCTGCGACAGCAGTACGTACTGTAAAAGAAGTATTAAAAGAAGTACGTACGTACCGCTCACCAACCGAAGAGCAGGTATCCAGGTCAGATGTGCCAGCCCGCTTCCGGCAACTGCCGCAGGATCAGCAACGGGTTCTCACCGCGCGTCTCAGGGGCTTGCCTCCGGAGCAACGCCTGGCAGTGCTGGCCGAGTGGAACGTGCGCTGCGAATCAGGTAGCGTGCACAACGCCATCGCCTACCTCTACGGGTTGATCAAGAAGGCCGTGGAAGGCGTGTTCAAGCTCTGGGCGGCGCGCAAATCCACTCCACAGCAGACACCCATGCAGGCCATCAGCAACAGCCAGCATGGCTCGCCGCCGGCCCCTTCTCCAGCGTCCAGCAACCAAGCCGCAAAACCTGCGTCGCGCGAAGTGGCGCAACGGCATCTGGAGCAGATCCGGCGCATGCTGAAGACGCCATCGCTGCCCATCGGGCAGATCATCGGATGCATGGCTGACAGCGGAACGCTGCCAACAGGCCCAGGGAACACGCATGCTGCTGCAAGGCTCGATCCGCTGGGTGCGACGTAAGGCCGATAGGGCCGTCACTGCACGCCGCAGTGACGGCCCGGCAAACTGCAGCAGCAATGCGGGTTGGCGCAGCATCGCATTGATGGCTGCGCACATGACGATGCCCCGACACACTGGCCCAGCAACGACCTGCCGGTGGGTATGAACACCGGAACCCTGGCGCAGGTTCCTGCAAGCGCCGACCCGGTTCGCCGGACGGAACCAACCAGGCACACCCAGGCTCGCTCTGTGTGCCGCCCTACCCATGGGCAGAGCTTTTCTCATTCTCGGCGTGGTTCGTCCCGCCATCGTCGCAACACACATCCCCGTTCTAGGCGCTCATCGCTGGTCGCCCGACCTTGCGCAGCCAGCCGGCACCTTTTCCACACTGCACCACAGGAGGTACCCATCCCAGCACATCGTGTTGTCGTCTCTCGCAATTCCTCCGCTCGGCCTTCCCACAGGAAGCAAGGCGGACGTCTCATTCGAGGCCACAGGTGAACTGAGCACCTGGCCCTTGCCCTTCGGGGATCTCGCCTTGGCGAGTTGGCAAAAACACTGACCCTTGTATCTCAGCCCCAAAGCCGATGGAGGTCCACACCAATGGACGACCTGACCTATACCCTGCGCCAGCTCTGCCTACGCAACCGCGACGGCAGCCACGCCACCCAGGCGGATCGGCAACGGTCGCTGACCCTGGCCGCCCGTCAACTGCGCGAAGCAGGCTTCCGCCAGATGCAAGCCACCTCGCTCAAGGGCAAGCATGTCGAAGCCTTGTTGCAGCGCTGGCAAGCCGAAGGTCTGTCGGCCGGCACGCTGAAGAATCGTATGGCGCACCTGCGCTGGTGGGCCGAAAAGGTCGGCAAGGCAGGCATCCTGCCAGCGGACAACACCAAGCTGGGTATCCCTGAACGACGCTATGTGACCGGCGAAAGCAAGGCCAAGGAACTCGATGACAGGCTGGACCGGATCACCGATCCGCACGTCCGCATGAGCCTGCGCCTGCAAGCGGCCTTCGGCCTGCGCCGCGAAGAGTCCATCAAGTTCCAACCCCGCTATGCCGACCGTAGCGACCACATCGCCATCAAGGGGTCATGGGCCAAGGGTGGACGCGACCGGACGGTGCCGATCACGACACCGGAGCAGCGTGCCGTGCTGGATGAGGCCCATCGCTTGGCAGGCCTGGGATCATTGATTCCATCACACAAGACCTACATCCAACAGCGCCATGCCTACGACGGTCAGTGCAAGGCAGCAGGGCTGAGCAACATGCACGGGCTGCGGCATCGGTATGCGCAGATGCGGTATGAGGTGCTGACGGGATGGAAGGCGCCGGCGGCGGGTGGCCCTGATAAAGCTCAGCTCAGTAGCAGTCAGAGAATGAGTGACCAACACGCCCGACAGCAGATCAGCCATGAACTCGGGCATGAAAGGCTGAAAGTGACGTCTATCTATCTGGGAACCTGAGGCTTATCCGCCATCTCTGGTGTTTGACTCACCGGCCGTCAGTTTTTTCACTGCTTTGTCGAAATCGCTTTCAAACAGGCGATCCTGCACAATTCTGTACTTCTCAAATTCGCTTTCCGCATGTGTCTGGGCAAGTTTCGCAGAAATCTTGCCGCTGCTCTGTAGCACTTCCCGTTCATCAAATTCTAGGAAGGCGTCCAGCCGCTTGGACCAGTCTTCCATACTCATGGGAATCTTGCGGCGAGCACGATCCTCGGCCAACTCCAGATAGGCGTTGACGATACGACCCAATGAATCCAACTCGTCCTTGGTCAAGTAGTTCTTGGCCACGGCTACGTCGGTTTTCAGGATCTTGCCTTCGGGCGCGCTCGCCCAGGAAGTCAGCCCCATATGTGGCTTGCTGCTATCGGCCCGTTTGCGGATCAACTCTGCCGCGGTATGGCCGTGGATGGCGTAATGCAATTTGTTCTGTACTTTGGCGAAGAATGCCTTGGTAGTTGGTGCGTCCTTGTTGTAATCCACGCTGGTGGCGTAGATGTCGGTGATCTTCTGGTAGAAGCGTCGCTCGCTGAGGCGGATCTCGCGGATTTCCGCCAGCAGCCGCTCGAAGTAGTCCTCGCCCAGGAAGCTGCCGTTTTCCATGCGCTGACGATCCAGCACATACCCCTTGATGGCGAACTCACGCAGGACGCCGGTCGCCCACTGGCGGAACTGCGTTGCGCGTAGGGAGTTGACCCGATAGCCGACGGAAATGATGGCATCGAGGTTGTAGAAGTCCACCGCGCGGGACACCTCCCGCTGGCCCTCCTGCTGAACTATCCGGAATTTCCGGATAGTTGCCTCAGGCGCGAGCTCATGACTGGCAAAGATGTTCTTCAGGTGCTCGCTGACGGTGCGCACGTCCACCCCGAACAACTCGGCCATCAGCTTCTGCGACAGCCACAGGGTTTCGTCCTCGTAGCGGGCCTCGATGCTCTGTTCGCCGGCCTGGCCAGTGAAGATCAGAAACTCGGCTGTGCTGTTGCGGATCAATTTTTTGCCATTCATACCAAGTATCTCAACGTGGTCTGTACGTCGACCAGGCACGCTTTAACGCCAGTGCGATAACTCTGGCCGGTTACACCTGCCCACCTACCCCTTTGAATTTTTCGACGAACGCGGCGATCTTCTGGAAGACGCTTTGCTTTTTTGTCAGGTACTCCGGATTGAGCGGGCTCATCTTGGGCAGCAGGGCATTGAGTTCGGTGCCGTTCTCGCTGGCGAACTCGCGTCTCAGTGAGGTGCTGATGTACCGTCTGGCCGCCTCTGCATTCAGCGTCTCGTCGTTGATCAACTCCTGAGCCTCGCGCTGCTGCTCGGCCTGGGCAAAGCTAAAGAATGCCTCGATCACGCTGGCCTTGTCGCCCAGCCCATCCAGGTCGGTCTGGTTGATGAAGTCCACCACCAGGCTTTCCTTGGCGCGATTACCCAGGCTGGCGCGGATCACCCGACGCACGTCCTCGATCAGAGCCACCTTGTCCTTGGTCTTCTTGTTCTTCTCGAAGATCAATTCCAGGATGTAGTCCAGGTTGATTTCCTGCGACTTGAGCAGATCTACCTCGAACACCACATCATCCCAGTCGATGCTGGATTTTTCTTTTTCCGCCGAGGCTTTCTCCCGGCGCAGCCAGTCGCGGATGTCGTTGTAGGTGGAGCGGTAATCCTGGATTTTCCGATCGGCGGGCATGTGTATCGCCTGCAATACGGCCAAATCTTCGTCGCTTAGGTAGTGTTTCGTCTTGAAGTCCTCCACCGCCTGCGGGTCGCTCGTGTCAATGTCCTGCAAGGCTTTCAGGCTGGCGAATTCATCGTAGTTCTGCAGCACGTTTTCCACGCGCAGGTATTCGCCGAACAGTTTGGCAAAGGCTTTCTTGTCGGATTCCTTGACGATGTTGGTGGGGTCGGGAAAGCGCTGCTCCAACTCACCCACCACATCCTTGAAGCCACGTCGCGCCTCGCCCGTGACGACATCGGTGAAGCCCTCCATGTACTCGGCGTAGCTTTTCTCCAGCACCACGTTCCGGGTGTTCTTGTCACCAAACAAGGTGATGGCAGCAACGGTCGCCTGTTCCAGATCGCGGAAGGTGACGACGTTACCGAAGGTCTTGGTGGCGTCAAAAATACGGTTGGTGCGCGAATAGGCCTGGATCAGGCCGTGGTAGCGCAGGTTCTTGTCCACGAACAAGGTGTTCAGCGTGGGCGCATCGAAGCCGGTCAGAAACATCCCGACCACGATCAGCAAATCGACATCCTGCTCTTTGACTCTCTTGGCCAAGTCGCGGTAGTAATTCTGGAAGCCCTTGCTGTCCACGCTGAAGCTGGTCTTGAACAGTGCGTTGTAATCGGCAACGGCCGCTTCCAGGAACTCCTTGGCACTGCTGTCCATGGCCGAAACTTCAAAGCCTTCGTCCGCGATGTCGCCTACTGCGTCCTGTTCCTCGTTGGCGGCGTAGGAGAAAATGGTGGCGACCCTCAAAGGCTTGTCGCTGTCCTTCTGCAGGGTCTTGAAGGCTTGGTAGTAGAGCTTGGCCGCATCCACGCTGCTCACGGCAAACATGGCATTGAAGCCCTTGGCACCCGCTTGCAGGCGGTGGGTCTTCTGCCGGAAGTTGTTCAGGATGTACTGGGTGATTTCGCGGATGCGATCCGGGTGCAGCAAGGCCTGCCGGTTTTCCGCCGCGCTGAGCTTCTTCTCGTCCTGCTCGCTTTCGATGGCCTTGAACTGCGGGCGAACGTCGTTGTAGTCCACTTTGAACTTGAGCACCTTTTCGTCGCGGATGGCATCGGTGATGACGTAGGAGTGCAGTTCCCGGCCGAACACGCTGGCGGTGGTGTCCGCGCCCAGCGCGTTTTGCGGGAAGATCGGCGTACCGGTAAAACCGAACTGGTAGAACCTCTTGAACTTCTTCTTCAGGTTCTTCTGTGCCTCTCCAAATTGGCTGCGGTGGCACTCGTCGAAGATGAAGACCACCTGCTTACCGTAGATCGGCAAGTCGTTTTCGCTCTTCATCAGGTTATTGAGCTTCTGGATAGTGGTGACAATGATCTTGTTGTCGTCTTTGTCCAGATTACGCTTTAAGCCCGCAGTGCTGTCCGAGCCGTTCACGCTGTCTGGCGAAAAGCGCTGATATTCCTTCATGGTCTGGTAGTCCAGATCCTTGCGGTCTACCACGAAGAATACTTTGTCTATGAACTCCAGTTCCGTCGCTAGGCGCGCAGCCTTGAAGCTGGTCAGGGTCTTGCCCGAACCCGTCGTGTGCCAGACATAGCCGCCGCCTTCGGTGCTGTTCCAGTGCTTGGCCTGATAGGCGCTCTTGATCTTCCACAAGATGCGCTCGGTCGCAGCAATCTGGTAGGGCCGCATCACCAACAGAGTATTGCCGACGTCGAACACCGAATAGGTCAGCAGCACATTGAGCAAGGTATGCCTCTGAAAGAAGGTCGCGGTGAAGTCCTTCAAGTCCTTGATCGGGCTGTTGTCGGCCTGCGCCCAATTCATGGTGAAGTCGAAGCTGTTCTTGTTGCGCTGCGTGGTGTTGGCGAAGTAGCGCGTGTCGGTGCCGTTGGAGATGACGAACAGCTGCAAATACCTGAACAGGGAATGCTCGCTGTTGAAGCTCTCCTTGCTGTAGCGATGCACCTGGTTGAAGGCTTCACGGATAGCCACACCGCGCTTTTTCAGCTCTACCTGCACCAGCGGCAGGCCGTTGACCAGCAAGGTCACGTCATAGCGGTTGGCATGGCTGCCGGTTTGCTCGAACTGCTTGATCACCTGCACCTTGTTGCGGGCAATGTTCTTCTTGTCGAGCAGGTAGATGTTCTGGATACGGCCATCGTCGAACACGAAGTCATGGATGTAATCGTCATGAATCTTGCGGGTTCTTTCGACGATGCCATCGCTTAGCTTGTCCAGCCAGGTTTCCACGAAGCGCGCCCATTCACCGTCCGAGAATCGGACGCCGTTCAGGGTTTGCAATTGTTCACGGACGTTGGCCAGCAAGCCTTGCTGTGTTTTCAGGTCGGGCAGATATTCATAACCCTGATTTACCAGATCTTGGATGAACTCGCGTTCCAGGTCGCCTTCGCTTTGGTAGCTTTCGGCAACCTTCCAATCCTTGACGTACCTGTCGAGCACGATGAAGTTGTTCGACTCGGCGATGGGCTTGATGTACTCAACCATTCTGCATTTCCTGTTGCTGCCAATAGCCATAGTTGTTGATCAGATTGTCCAGCAGGAATTTGACCGTTTGCTTTTCTTGCGGCGTTGGCTCGGCTACCGCTTCATTGGACAGGGTGCTATGGCTGGTGAATTGGATGATGCGATTCAAATAGGCCTGCTTGTCGTCGGGCAGGAGTTCCGACCATTGCGGGTAGCCCAGAAAGCTGGCGGTTTTCTCGTAGAGGTTGCGCAGCAGTGTGAAGTGATAACGCTCGACCTGATTGGCGGCAATCGCTTGCTCAAGGGTTTTTCTTAGATGCAGGTGATAGGAAAAACTCTTGTTGGAATCTCCCTTCTTTTCCAAGAGGGCGAAGGTGCCATCCTCGAGCCGCTCCAGTAAATAGCAGGTCTTGGCGTTGAGTTCGTTGTAGAGCACGTTGTAGAACAACGGGCTGTGGGTGGTGATGACGAATTTCAGGCCGGGCGGACTGGTCTTGATCAACCCCGCCAGATTGACGGCCAACTCGATCAGGTGGTTTTCATCCAGTGAGCTCACCGGGTCGTCGATGAATACATATTCTAGTTGGTCGAATTGCCGGGTTTCGCGATTTTCCGGTTCGGCGACATTGAGCGTGCTGATGGCTTGGTCCAGCAGTGTGTAGAAAACACTCCAAATGAAGTTGCTCTCTTCGCCTTTCGAGATTTTGAGGCTGCCGGAGCTTTCATCGTCGCCACGCTCCAGCGAGAAGGTGACTTCGGAGAAGTCTTCGCTGAAATGGGGGGTCAATTTGTCGTTGGCATAGTGCTGGAAGTATCTGACGATATTTCCATCCTGCCCCAGATCCCTGAGCAGCGTGAGCAACCAGTCCGTGAATGAATTAGGTTGAATTCGCAACTTGTACTCAACATCTTGAGTCAGATCGTTATCCCAATAAAACAGGTCCTCGGTGAAGGCGCTGTAATACAGGATTTTATTGCGCGGCGACTCGGATTGATCAGCAGCCAATCCTTCAGTGTCTCCATTCTTAGGGGCGACTAGCTGCTTGAACTCACGGGAAAGACGCGTCTTGCCCGAACCGTTGAAGGCGTAGATCAGCAGCACCTTTTTTTCGGTCTCTCCGAGTTGTTTGGCGACTTCCCCGAGCGTCTTGCCCATGTTATGCGGCTTCCTCCAACTCCACGAAATTCAATAGCTTGTCGCGGTAATGCGTGTACTGCTTGCGTCGCAGTTCGATTTCATGCGGCAAGCCTTCGCTGATGGAGTTCGTCAAGGTATTGAATTTATCGAGGATGGCGACGATGCGGTCCTGCTCTTCCCGTGGCGGCACTGGAATACGGATTTTTGAGAAACCATCAAGCAACAGTCTTTTGACCTTGGTGCGTGCCACATACTTCGCTTTTTCCGAAATGAAGGAAGTTGTCTGCATGCAGTAGGAAACGAACTTCGGATTCATATCATGGCGAAAGGCATAACAGTCGTCGTGGATGGCTACTTCTTTATCGCCAATCCATGCCGTCGCCTTTCCGACATCGTCGACGGTTTCTCCGATACCGGTAATGACGACATCGCCAGGTTGGGCATAGCGCAGGGTGCTTGCCATGTCCGACCTGACTTGCGAAATAGCCTTGTCCGTCCATACACCGTACTGCGTATAGATTTCGCCGTAGTGGATGACATTGATGCCATTTTCCACATAGTCAGCTTTGGTAAATCGACGGCCGCGGATGAATTTTCCTATTTCATTCAGCATCATCCACCTTATAATTGCTTGCTTGCTTGCTTGCTTGCTTGCTTGCTTGCTTGCTTGCTTGCTTGCTTGCTTGCTTGCGCTATCTGTGCGTTCATTGAACGCGAGAAGCGCGTCGCGGTAATACTTATATTGCCGCCGACGCGCTTCCAGCTCCGCTTCCAGCTCCGCTTCCAGCTCCGCTTCCAGCTCCGTGAAAGTGTCAAGAATTTTCACGATTTCGTACTGTACTTCGAGCGGTGGAACAGGAATGCGAATCTTCGCAAGGCTCTTCGCTGATACATCAATAACCTTCGTTCCAGTCGCGTACTTTCTCTTCTGATCGAAAAACTCCGGGGTGCAGAAGTAATATGACAGGTACTTTGGGTCTTGTTGATGTTTGATAACAGTCGCGTGACCACCCGTCACGATTTGCGAATCACCAAGCCATGCGACCGCTTTGCACACGTCCTCAATATTTTCGCTCGTGTTGGTTATTATTATGTCGCCAGTGTCAACCTTGGCGAGCGGCATGGCTGTTTCCGGAGCGACGAAGGAAATGGTTTTTGTCGCCCAAATTCCGTAGTACGTGTAAATTTGACCGTAGTGGATGCAGCCAATACCAGATTCCGCAAATACGGATTTGGGCAGGCCATTGCCTCGCACGAGTTCGGAGATATCCCCAAGTGCTTTGAACTCCACCCCATCTGGGCAGAGTTCCGAAATTAATTGTGCAATTCGACTCATGCTTTAACTTCCCCATCTTCAATCTCGGCCACGATCGCATCAATCTCCGCCCGCAGCTTGTCGATCCGGGCTACAGTGGTTTTCAGAGCGGCATTGACCTGAGCAATGTCCACCACCTCGCGGTTGTCCTTGGCTTCAACATAGCTGCTCACCGACAGGTTGTAGTCGTTGGCAGCGATCGCGTCGTAATCCACCGCTTTGGCAAAGTGCTCAATGTCGGCCTTGCTGTCGAATACCTGCATGATCTGTTCGATGTGTTTATCGGACAGTTCGTTGTTGTTGGTTTTCTTGTCGAACAGGCCACTGGCATTGATGAACTGGATTTTGGTGTCGGTCTTGTGTTTCGACAGCACTAGGATGTTTACCGCAATAGTGGTGCCGAAGAACAGGTTGGGCGCAAGCGAAATCACCGTTTCCACATAGTTGTTGTCCACCAGGTATTGGCGGATTTTTTGCTCCGCTCCGCCACGGTAGAAGATACCGGGGAAGCAGACGATGGCGGCGCGACCTTTGGCCGAAAGGTAGTGCAGCGCGTGCAGCACGAAGGCGAAGTCGGCTTTGGACTTGGGTGCCAGCACGCCGGCTGGGGCAAAGCGATCGTCGTTGATGAGGGTTGGGTCGTCGCCGCCGATCCACTTCACCGAGTACGGCGGGTTGGATACGATGGCATCAAAGGGTTTCTCGTCGCCGAAATGCGGGTTCCGCAGCGTGTCGCCCAACTGGATGTTGAATTTGTCGTAGTTGATGTTGTGCAGGAACATGTTCATCCGCGCCAGGTTGTACGTGGTGTGGTTGAGTTCCTGGCCGTAGAACCCGTCTTCGATGATATGGGCATCGAAGTGCTTTTTGGCCTGCAGCAGCAGTGAGCCGGAACCGCAGGCAGGGTCGTAGATCTTGTTGACGCTGGCCTGCTTGTGCATGGCCAGCTGCGCAATCAGCTTGGAGACGTTCTGAGGGGTGAAGAACTCGCCGCCGGACTTGCCGGCGTTGGCCGCATAGTTGGAGATAAGGAACTCGTAGGCGTCGCCGAACAGGTCTATGTGGCTGGCGTCGAAGCCGCCGAAGTCGAGTTCGGCCACACGCCTGAGCACGGCGGCAAGACGGGCGTTCTTTTCCTTGACGGTGTTGCCGAGGCGGTTGCTGGTGGTGTCGAAATCAGCGAACAGACCCTTGATGTCGAGCTCGGACGGGTAGCCGCTGGCCGAGCTTTCGATGGCGGCGAAGATGCGAGCTAGATCGGTATTCAGAGTTTCGTTGGCGTTGGCACCGGCGGCTACGTTGGCGAACAGCTGGCTGGGATAGATGAAGTAGCCTTTGGTCTTGATGGCATCATCTTTGATGTCCGCAGTGATGACGCCGTCAGGCAGTCGGGCATAGTCAATGCTGTCATCACCGCCCTCAATGTAGCTGGCGAAGTTCTCGCTAATGAAGCGGTAGAACAAGGTGCCGAGCACGTATTGCTTGAAATCCCAGCCGTCGACCGCGCCGCGTACGTCATTGGCTATCTGCCAAATCTGTCGTTGCAAGGCGGCGCGTTGTTGGGTGCTGGTCATAGGGTTGTTCCTGTTTCAATTTATCTGGTTTGGCGCAAGCACGAAGCGTGTGCCGAAAATGGGGCAGTTTCTTGTCGAGCAGTTGTTCTGCCTGGTTTATCAGCAAGCTATCCTCATGTCCGCTCCCATTAATCCAGCACCACCAGGAACTCAGTCGCCAGTGCGGTCGGCTGAACATCCCGAACATTGCGCTGCAGCGATACCAGGCCGTAATCGGCCATCATTCTCAGAGTGCGTGACAGGTTCGGTACCTTGCGGCCGCTGAGCTCGGCCAGCTCAGTCAGAGACTTGGGTTGTTGGTCATGGATCAGGCGCAGCAGGCGGCGGTTGTCGTCCGACAGCACTGCGGCCAGTGATGCCAGAGACGGAAACCAAATACTGGGCGTTTCGCTTCCCTTCGGTGGCGGACCTTCTGGCTGTCGGATACCCACAATGCAGCGCTTCATGATCGCGAATCCAATGACACGTTGATTCAAAATTGTATCAGTATCTGATAATCATCGTCGATCACAAATGCTTGCCAAAAAGGAAAAGGCAGAGGCAAGGGAATGGCAACCCAGGGGTAACGGCCCTACCCAAAAAAGGGAAAAGGCCACCAACGCCTCGGCCGGACTCACACCACCAAATTGGCCGACGGTGCCAGCCCGTCGATATAGTCCGCCCATGCCTGCAACATCTCCCGCCGCTGCTCGGCATACTCCGCCCGGTTGTAGACGCCACGCACGCCGCCGATGGTGTGGTTCAGCGCTTTTTCCACCACATCCGAAACCCAGCCCTGTTCGTGCAGCAGCGTCGATGCGGTACGTCGCAGGTCATGGATCGTGAAGGCGGGGATCTCCTGCCCCTGCAATGACACCTTCAGCGCCTGGTTCAGCGCATTGTTGGCGAAGGGCTTGGCCAGGGTGCCACGTCCCGGCAATACCCAGTCACTACTGCTGGCCAGCG
The DNA here is from genome assembly GCF_014109845.1 of Stenotrophomonas acidaminiphila. Taxonomy (NCBI): domain Bacteria; kingdom Pseudomonadati; phylum Pseudomonadota; class Gammaproteobacteria; order Lysobacterales; family Lysobacteraceae; genus Stenotrophomonas; species Stenotrophomonas acidaminiphila. The sequence goes on from NZ_CP043567.1 coordinate 778,838, forward strand.
GCTTGAGTTCCTTGAACAGTGTCTGCGCCTGGGTGGACAGGTAGACGATGTGCGGCTTGCCGGTCTTGGAGTTCTCAACCGGAATGTGCCATTCGCCTTCGTCCAGATGCACGTCCTTCCACTGCGCCAGCATCAGTTCGGACTTGCGCACCAGGGTCATCAGGATCAACTGGAAGGCGATCTTGAACTGGCGACGGATGTTGGAAGCCTGCATGGCGCGCAGGAACTGCCGGATTTCGTCCGGCGTCAGCGCCCGTTCGCGGGCGGCGGCGCGGTAGACGTGCCGCATCGGCAGGGCCATGACCGGGTTGGCCTGGATCAGGCCGCAGGTCAGCGCGTAATCGAACATGCGCTTGAGCAGGCCGCGCACCTGGCCGGCGGCGGCATCGAAGCCTTGTTCCTTCTTGCGCCAGATGGCGCTGCGCACATCCTCGGCGGTAATGTCCCGGACCGGCTTGCTGCCGATGTGCGGCAGGATGTCCTTCTCCAGGTAGCGGCGAGGCATGGTCACATCCTTGCGGTCGCGCGACTGGATGTCCTTGAAGAAGCGTTCGGCGAAGTCGGCCACGGTGGCATCTTCTGCGCCGGCCACTTTCTCCTGTTGCTTTTTCTGTGCTGGAGACTGGCCCAGCGCCACCAGATGTGCCGCCTCATCCCGCTTCAGGCGGGCGTTCTTCAGGGTAAGGGCGGGGTACTTGCCGAGTGTGAGCTTTTCCCGTTTGCCATCCAGCCGATAGCGGTAACGCCAGACGATGCTGCCACTCGGCAGCACTTCTACGTACAGCCCGCGATCGTCACTGACGATGTACGAGGCATCCTTCGGCTTGAGCGCCTTGAGTGCGGTGTCTGTGAGAGACATGGACCCTCCTTTGGGTCCATGAAAGTCAATAGTCAGGCTATTCGGTGAGCTTGGACCCATATATGGACCCGAATAGCGATGGCTTTGACTGTATCACCGAATCACTCAATAGACAAAAATCCCTTTATTTATGCGGCTCACAGGCACATCAGCAGACTTCGGTGGACCTCCATGGACCCCACATCACTTCCCGATGCAGAAGCTCGAAAAGATCCGGCCGAGCAGGTCGTCGGCGGTCATGCGGCCGGTGATTTCGCCCAGCGCCTGGTGCGCCAGGCGCAGTTCCTCGGCCGCCAGTTCCAGGTGGTCGTGGCGCAGTTGCGCCTCGGCATCGTCCAGGTGCGCGGCGGCCAGGATGATGGCCTGCACATGGCGCAGGCGCGCGGAGAATTCGCCCTGCTGGCCTTCGCCGCCGGCCCCCTCGCCGGCCAGCTGGCGCAGGCGCGCGTGCAGCTGCTCCAGGCCCTGCCCGCTGGCGGCGGACAACGCGATGCTGTCCGCGTCCGGCGGCTGCGGCCACTGCGGCAGCAGGTCGCATTTGTTGAGTACCCACAGCTGGCGCGTGGCCTGGGCGGCGGCATCGCCGATCGCCTGGCGGCCGGCCTCCGGGTCGCGCGCATCGAGCACCACGATGGCCAGGTCGGCCCGCTGCATCTCCTCGCGGGCGCGACGCATGCCCTCGCGCTCGATGGCATCGCCACCTTCGCGCAGGCCGGCGGTGTCGACCAGCTCCAGCTCCAGGCCATCGATGCGGATGGTCTCGCGCAGGGTGTCGCGGGTGGTGCCGGCGATATCGGTGACGATGGCGCGCTCGCTGCCGGCCAGGGCGTTGAGCAGCGAGCTCTTGCCGGCGTTGGGCGGGCCGATCAGCACCGCATGCAGGCCATCGCGCAGCTTGCGGCCGCGCTCGGCATCGACGCGCAGCCGCGCCAGCGCCTCGCGCGCCTGGGCGACGCCGGCACGCACCTGTGCTCCACCCAGCGTATCCAGCGGTTCGTCGGCGAAATCGATGGCGGCCTCGACGTGGATGCGCAGCCGCACCAGCTGCTCGGCCACGTCCTCGACGCGACGCGAGAACACGCCGTCGAGCGAGCGGCGGGCGGCGCGGGCGGCACGCACGTCGCCGGCGGCGATCAGGTCGGCGATGGCCTCGGCCTGGGCCAGGTCGAGCTTGCCGTTGAGGAAGGCGCGCTCGCTGAACTCGCCAGCGCGGGCCTGGCGCGCACCAAGGGCGATGCAACGCTCCAGCAGCTGGCGCAGGACCACCGGGCTGCCATGGCCCTGCAGTTCCACCACGTCCTCGCCGGTGAAGCTGCGCGGACCGGGGAAGTACAACGCGATGCCGTCGTCGATCACCTCGCCGTCCGCATCGCGGAAGCGCGCGTAGTGGGCGTGGCGCGGCCGCAGCGCGGGGCAGCCCAGCCCACCCGCGATCGGCGCCGACAGCGGGCCGGAAAGACGCACGATGCCGACGCCGCCCGCAGCGGCGCCACTGGCGATGGCGATGATGGTGTCGCGGCGGGCGCTGTCGTTCATGGCTTACAGCTTCTGCAGCTGCGCGCGGGCCTGCGCGGCGCCGCTGCCCTGCGGCTGCAGTTCCAGGAAGGTGAGATAGGCCTGCTTCGCCCGGAGCTTGTCGCCGGCGTGGAAATAGGCGTCGCCAAGGTTGAGATGGGCCACCGCGCGCGAAGGGTCGATCTTCAGTGTGTTCTCCAGCCAGCGTGCCGCTTCGGCGTAGCGTTGCTGGCGGTAGTAGACGAAGCCGAGGTTGTTGGCGGCCTGGGCGAAATCCGGGCGCAGCTTCAGCGCCTCGGTGAACTGCGCCACCGCCTCGTCGTAGCGCTTTTCGCGGTACAGCTGCAGGCCGCGGTCGTTGGCCTGCTGGGCGCGCTGGCGATCGGACGCCGGCACCGCCGCCGGCACCACCAGCGTGCTGCTGCCGCCCTGCAGGCCGGCCACCTTCACCGTCGCGTCGATGCCTCCCTGTGCCGCATCGGCGCGGCTGTTGAGCGCGATGGCATCGGCCGAGAGCTGGGTGCTGCCGGCGTTGAGGAACTCCTGGCTGTCCGGTACCTGGAACACGAATTCGCCGCCCTGCGAACCGGGCAGGCTGCCGAACGCCGGCGTCTGCCGCGAGACCGCCGAGACCGCCGGCGCGACGTAGGCCGCCAGTTCGGTGCCGGTGATCAGGCCGTCGCCATTGAGGTCGCCCTTGCCCGACAGCGCCTGCAGCAGCACCCAGGTGAACACCGAATGGCCGTTGGGCCCGCTGTCGGCGACCTGCTGGTCGGCGCCACCGGCGGTGAGCATCTGCCGCGCGGTGCGCCGCGCGTTCTCGCGCAGGAACGACGACGAGGCCGGGCCGCCGCGGGTCAGCCCCAGGCCGCTGTAGCAGGCATCCATCACGAACAGCACATGCTTGGCCTGCAGGCTCTCGGCGATGTTCTGCACGTCGGTCATGGCGATCGCATCGGTGGCGAACTCGCGCGGATCCGAATCGACCGGGATGATGTAGCCGAGGTCGCGCCCGGAGGCGAGCTGGCGGGTGGCGCCATGGCCGGCGAAGAACACGAACACGCGGTCGTTCTTCTGCGTGCGGCCATCGGACAGGCGGTCGTGGAACGCGGCCAGGATGTTGTTGCGGGTGGCATCGCGGTTCTTCAGCACGATCACCTGCGAGGAGGGGAAGCCGAACTGGCCGGTCAGGGCATCGGCCACGGCCTGCGCATCGCGGCTGGCGTATTCGAGCTTCGGCCACTTCGCGTAGTCGTCGATGCCGATCACGATGGCCCAGGACTTCTCGTAGCCGGTGGTGACGGTGGCCGCGTTGCCGGCGTCGCGGCGCGCGCGGCTGACGGAGAAGTCGCGTCCGTTCCAGCCGGCGAACTGGTAGCCGTCGGCGATCAGCCGGTCCAGGATCTGCGGCAGCGCCTTCACCGCGCGGTCGTGGATGTCGTGGAACAGGATGATGCCCTTCTGCTCCTTCTGCACCTGCGCGAGCACGCGCTGCACGATGGACTCCGGCACCGGGTCGGCCCAGTCCATCGAGTCGATGTTCCACATGATCGATTTGAGGCCGGCTTCGCCGAGCAGCTGCAGGCCCTCGGCGTTGCGCGCGCCATACGGGAAGCGGAACAGCGGCGCGCGCTCGCCACCGACCCGGCGCAGCAGCGCATCGGTGCCCAGCACCTGCTCGCGCAGCGCGTCGCCGCTGGTACGCGACAACTGCGCATGGGTCAGGCTGTGGTTGCCCACCGCATAACCGTCGGCCATCAGCTGGCGGCTGATCCCGGCCATCGCACCCAGCGCCACCGTGCCATCGGCGCCAACCGTGCCGATGTTGCGGCCGACCTCGAAGAACACGCCCGGCACGTCGTAGCGCTTGAGAATGGCGCTGATCTCCTCGGTATGGGCCTTGTGCGGGCCATCGTCGAAGGTCAGCACCACGGTCTTGGCCGGCAGGTCGCGGCCGAAGATCTCGCGCTCGCTGTCCTTCATCGACATCGGGTACGGCTCGATCACGCCGTGGTCGCGCAGGATCGCCTCGCGGTCGTAGCGCGTGCGCAGGTGGGCGAGGTAGTCCTCCCACTTCTCGCGCTTGAGCGCGATGGCGCGGGTGCGCTCGAAGCGGCTGAAGATGCGGGTGACTTCCTGGTTGTAGTTGCGCTCGATCTCGTCCAGCGCCTCCAGGTCCTCGCCGATGCGCTGGTGCAGCTTCACCGCTGGCAGCGAGGAGTCGGCACCGACGCGCGCGTGCAGGTCGCGCAGTACCTCGCGGAACGCCAGGCGGTCGGCGTCGAACAGGTCCGGTGCCGATTCGATGTAGTCCAGCACCGCGCCGAGCGTGGCGAACCGCTGCGGACTGGCGGTGCGCAGCAGCGCATCGAACTGCGCGGCGATCGCGTCGCGCTGCTCCAGTCCCTGGTGGAACAACTGCTGGCCGATGCGGGTGGAGGTGGCACGGTCGCGCTCGCCCTGCGTGTCCTCGTCGGCCAGCAGCACGATGATGCGGCGGTGGCTGTCCAGTTGCTTCTGCAGCGCCGCCAGCAGCGGAGCGGCAGCCGGATCGGCCGTCGTGGCCTGGCCGGGTGCCAGCGCCGCCGCGGGAGGCGCGGCGCCCTGTCCCCCTCCGCACCCGCCCAGCAACGCGATGATCGCGATCGGCAACAGGAAACCGCGCAGTGCTGGAAGACGGGACATGGCAGGCGAAGACAGGCGGGGGCCGGACGATTCTAGTGGAGCCGCGCGTGCGCCGCTGGCCCCGCCGCAGTCGCGGCAATCCCCCGCGGGTGGCGGCGGCATGCGCCGCGCATGCGAAAAGCCCGCCTTGCGGCGGGCTTTCGCGGTTACTTGGCTTCGGCCTTGGCCGGCGGCGTCGGTGCGTCCTCGCCGTGCTTCTTGGTCATCCACCACTGCTGGGCCAGGCTCAGGCCGCCGTTGACCACCCAGTACAGCACCAGGCCGGACGGCATGAAGGCCATCATGACGCCGAACACCAGCGGCATGAACTGCATCATCTTCTGCTGCATCGGGTCCATGCCCGGCGCCGGCGTCAGCTTCTGCGTGAACCACATCACCGCCACGTTGATCACCGGCAGGATGAAGTACGGATCGCGCGCGGTCAGGTCCTGGATCCACCCGAACCACGGCGCCTGGCGCAGCTCCACCGATTCCACCAGCACCCAGTACAGGGCGAAGAAGATCGGCATCTGGATCAGCAGCGGCAGGCAGCCGCCCATCGGGTTGATCTTTTCCTTCTTGTACAGCTCCATCATCGCGGTCTGGAACTTCTGGCGGTCGTCGCCATAGCGCTCCTTGAGTTGGGCGATGCGCGGCTGGAACTTGCGCATCTTGGCCTGCGACTTGTACTGCGCGTTGGCCAGCGGGAACAGCGCCAGCTTGAGCAGGATCACCAGGCCGATGATCGACCAGCCCCAGTTGCCGACCAGCTTGTGGACCTGGTTCATCACCCAGAACAGGCCCTGGCCGATGATCGCCATCAGCGAGAAACGGCTGTAGTCGACCACGCGCTCCAGGCCGGGCACGTCTTCCTTGGCGATCTGGTTGACCAGCTTCGGGCCGACCCACAGGCGTGCCTGGGTGCTGACCTTCTGGCCCGGGGCCACGGTGAAGCCCGGGCCGCGCGCCTCGATCACGTTGCGCGGGCCGTTCTGCGAAAGCAGATACAGCGAGGCCTGGTCGGCCTGCGGGATCCACGCGGTGAAGAAGTGGTGCTGCAGCATCGCCACCCAGCCACCGGTGATGGTCTGGTTGAGGTTGCCGTCCTCCAGGTAGTCGGCGAAGGGCCGGCGCTGGTACTTCTTGTCGTTGTCGTACCAGGTGGCGCCGTTGAAGCTGAAGGAATCGGGGTTGGTCATGCTGCGGCTGAGCACCGCCGGCACGCGGTCCAGCTTGCGGAACACATAGCCCTGCCACGGCGTGGTGCCGGCATTGACCACTTCATCCTTGACGCCGATGGCGTAGTCGCCGCGCTTGAAGGTGTAGGTGCGGTGGATGCTGACGCCATTCGGGCCGTTCCAGACGAACGGCACCTGCAGCTCGCTCTGGCCATCGGCCAGGGTGTATTCCTTCGCCCCCTGGGTCGGCTGGAAGCCGTTGGCGCCCGGCGCGGCCGAGCCGCCCTGGCCAACCCAGCCGCTGGTGGCGCTGTACGGATGCGCCTTTTCCTCGGTCAGCAGCTGCACCGGCGGGCTGCCGGCGGCCTTGGTCTGCGGGAACTGCAGCAGGTCGGCGTCGACCACGCTGCGGCCATCGAGCACCAGCTTCAGCACGTCGGTGGTGACAGTCACGCGGCTGGCGGTGGTGGCCGCTTCCATGGCCGGCGCCGGGGCGGCCGGGGTCTGCCCCGGAACCGCTGCCTGCGGCACGTTGCCGGCGGCCGGCGGGGCCAGGTCGGCGTCGTTGGCGGCAGGCACCGCCGGCTGGGTCGCGGCGACGGTGGCCGGGTCCGGCGCGTTCTTTTCGCGGCCCCACTCCATCCACAGCAGCACCGCCACCATCAGCCAGGCGAAAATCAGGAATACACGGGTCTGGTTCATCAGCAGGCAGGCTCGGCTCGACCAGGCAGGGTGCCCGGCGCGTTCAAGGAAGAAGAGGGTTCGTTGCCCTCGCGCGGCGGCATTGTGCCGTCAGCGACCACGGCGGGCAATGCGCCGGCACGGCGGAGCAGGCGTTCGAACGCCTCGCGGATCTGCCGGTTGCTGGCAAGTTTGGCCGCCGAGCGGGCGACCACGACGTAGTCACCCCCGGCCATGCCTGCCCGGAGGTGGCGTGTGGCATCACGCAGCACACGCTTGATACGGTTGCGGCCCACCGCGTGCGTATCGACCTTGCGTGACACGGCCAGGCCCAGCCGGGCGGGGGAATCCCCTTTCAGCCAGTGCAGTGTCATCAGCGGGTCGGATACACGGCGGGCGCCGTTGAAGACCGTTGTATATTCGGCACGCGTACGAACCCGCGCAGAGCGAGGAAATCGCTTGCGCGGGTCGGTGCTGCTCACGATCGGAGTTGCATCTGCCGCACGGGGCGGCAACGCAATCAAGCGCTGAGGACTTTGCGGCCCTTGGCGCGGCGACGCGACAGGATCTTGCGGCCGTCAGCGGTCTTCATACGCGCGCGGAAGCCGTGATCGCGCTTGCGCTTGAGGTTGCTGGGTTGGAACGTGCGCTTGGTGGCCATGGGGGCACCTGTATGAATGGGACGGAAAGAACCGGAAATTCTATAGACCTCCCCCCCACCGCGTCAAGCCATATCCCGCCTGTCGTGCAGGGGTTTCATCCACAGGCTGTGGATGGATCTGTGAACAAGTCAGGGACAAGCATTCCCGCCCCCGCCGCGCGGTGGTAGTCTGGGCCATCCACTTTCCCCCTATCCGGCACGTGGCCGGGCGGCTTCACTGCGCCCGTCCCGCGTGCCTTCGACGATTATTCCCGATGGATGCCTGGTCCCGTTGTATCGAACGTCTTGAAGCGGAGTTCCCGCCCGAAGATGTCCACACCTGGTTGAAGCCGTTGCAGGCCGACCACCGCGCCGACAGCATGGTGCTGTACGCCCCGAACGCCTTCATCGTCGACCAGGTGCGCGAGCGCTACCTGCCGCGCATCCAGGAGTTGTTGCGCTATTTCGCCGACATCACCGACGTGCAGCTGGAAATCGGCTCGCGCCCGCGCGCGGTCGAACCGGTGGCCGCCCTGGCCCCCGCCGCCGGCATGGCGCCGGCCGCGCCGGTGGTGCCGTTCAACGGCAACCTCGACGCGCACTACACCTTCGCCAACTTCGTCGAGGGCCGCAGCAACCAGCTGGGCCTGGCCGCCGCTTTCCAGGCGGCGCAGAAGCCCGGCGACCGTGCGCACAACCCGCTGCTGCTGTACGGCGGCACCGGCCTGGGCAAGACCCACCTGATGCTGGCCGCCGGCAACGCGATGCGCCAGGCCAACCCCGCCGCGCGGGTGCTGTACCTGCGTTCGGAGCAGTTCTTCAGCGCCATGATCCGGGCGCTGCAGGAAAAGACCATGGACCAGTTCAAGCGCCAGTTCCAGCAGGTGGACGCGCTGCTGATCGACGACATCCAGTTCTTTGCCGGCAAGGACCGCACCCAGGAGGAGTTTTTCCACACCTTCAATGCGCTGTTCGACGGCAAGCAGCAGATCATCCTGACCTGCGACCGCTACCCGCGCGAAGTCGAGGGCCTGGAAGCGCGGCTGAAGTCGCGCCTGGCGTGGGGCCTGTCGGTGGCGATCGAACCGCCGGATTTCGAGACCCGCGCGGCCATCGTGCTGGCCAAGGCACGCGAACGCGGCGCCGAGATTCCCGATGACGTGGCGTTCCTGATCGCCAAGAAGATGCGCTCCAACGTGCGCGACCTGGAAGGCGCGCTCAACACGCTGACCGCGCGCGCCAATTTCACCGGCCGCGCCATCACCACCGAGTTCGCCCAGGAAACCCTGCGCGACCTGCTGCGCGCCCAGCAGCAGGCGATCAGCATCCCCAACATCCAGAAGACCGTGGCCGACTACTACGGCCTGCAGATCAAGGACCTGCTGTCAAAGCGCCGGACCCGTTCGCTGGCGCGCCCACGCCAGGTGGCGATGGCGCTGACCAAGGAATTGACCGAGCACAGCCTGCCGGAAATCGGCGACGCCTTCGCCGGCCGCGACCACACCACGGTCCTGCATGCCTGCCGCCAGATCCGCACGCTGATGGAGACCGACGGCAAGCTGCGCGAGGACTGGGACAAGCTCATCCGCAAGTTGAGTGAGTGAGTCATCGGGGCACCGGGAACGGCCAGGCAGCAGGGCCGGCAGATGATGCATCGGCGCCATGCGGGCGTCATCGCACAAAACGGTGCATCATTCGGGGGCAGACGCTGGAGAATCTGTGGATAAAAATACGGTTCCGGATCGGCGCCAGTTTATCCACAGCTTTCCCCACCCGTTCCGGGCCAGTAATACAGAGGGTTTCGATGCAATGAAACCCTTTAAAAACAAATACTTGGGTGTGTTTTAAACCAAATCTGGCTCTACCAGCACCACCAAGCTTTTGATTTAACCCACATCTTTAAAAGCATAGGGGCACGAAACCACATGCGTTTCACACTGCAGCGCGAAGCCTTCCTCAAGCCGTTGGCGCAGGTCGTCAACGTGGTCGAACGCCGTCAGACCCTTCCGGTTCTGGCCAACTTCCTGGTCCAGGTGCAGGGCGGCCAGCTGTCGTTGACCGGTACCGACCTGGAAGTGGAGATGGTTTCCCGCATCGCGGTCGAGGATGCGCAGGACGGCGAAACCACGATTCCGGCACGCAAGCTGTTCGAGATCGTCCGCGCCCTGCCCGACGGCAGCCGCGTCACCGTGTCGCAGACCGGCGAGAAGATCACCGTGCAGGCCGGGCGCAGCCGCTTCACCCTGGCCACGCTGCCAGCAAACGATTTCCCGTCGGTGGATGAAGTCGAGGCCACCGAGCGCGTGGCGGTGCCGGAGTCCGCACTGAAGGAACTGATCGAGCGCACCGCATTCGCGATGGCGCAGCAGGACGTGCGTTATTACCTCAACGGCCTGCTGTTCGACCTGCGCGACCAGCTGCTGCGCTGCGTGGCCACCGACGGTCATCGCCTGGCCCTGTGCGAAACCGCGCTGGAGAACAGCACCGGTTCCAAGCGCCAGATCATCGTGCCGCGCAAGGGCGTGACCGAGCTGCAGCGCCTGCTCGAGGGGGGCGACCGCGAGGTGGAGCTGGAAGTCGGCCGCAGCCACGTCCGGGTGAAGCGCGACGATGTCACCTTCACCTCAAAGCTGATCGACGGCCGTTTCCCGGATTACGAAGCAGTGATTCCGATCGGCGCCGACCGCGAAGTGAAGGTGGACCGCGAAACCCTGCGTGCGTCGCTGCAGCGTGCGGCCATCCTGTCCAACGAGAAGTACCGCGGCGTCCGCGTCGAGGTCACCCCGGGCCAGCTGAAGATCAGTGCGCACAATCCCGAGCAGGAAGAAGCGCAGGAAGAGATCGAGGCGGAAACCCAGGTCAGCGACCTGGCGATCGGCTTCAACGTCAACTACCTGCTCGATGCGCTGTCGGCATTGCGCGACGAGCACATCGTCATCCTGCTGCGCGATTCCAACTCCTCGGCCCTGGTGCGCGAAGCCAGCAGCGAAAAATCGCGGCATGTGGTCATGCCGCTGCGTCTGTGACAGTTCTGGTTCCACGTGGAACATAAGCCCGGCAGTGCCGGGCTTTTTTTTGCCTGGCTATTGCCTGCCCGAAAGGGAGTTCCACGTGGAACTGACCTGTACGCGCTGACCTTCGATCCTGGAAGGATCCTGGTCATGACGGCCCGGCTCAGCAGGTTGGCATCGGCTTTCAATCCCGAATTGCGTCATGAGCCGGACAACGGATCGAATGCCGTTCCAACGTTGTTCCTGTGAGCCTGTAAAGCTTTAAATCTGGGAATAAATCAGAAGCTTGGTGGTGATGGTAGGGCTGGATTTCATGTAAAACACAGTTATCTCATTGTTTTTAAATGATATTTGCATGCTGAAACCCCTATGGAAGAGCCGGGGATGAGCCTGTGGATAGCTGTGGGCAAGCGATTCCGGAGCAAGAACCAGCAAATCTATCCACAGGATGCCAACGGGTGCCCCACCCTCGACACACAGGATCCGGCGGCGGCGTGTGTCGATTTGCAGCGCAGGTCCGGCGCCCGGTTCGACGGGCGGATGCTTTAAGCTGCCGATCCTGCCCCGGATGCCACGCCGGGGCGTTGCTTCTACTCCCGAGCATCAATGCACATCGTCCGTATCTCGCTGAACCGCGTTCGCCGGTTCGACTCCGTGGAGCTGGCTCCCCGCCCGGGGATCAACCTGATCACGGGGGACAACGGTGCCGGCAAGACCAGCCTGCTCGAAGCCCTGCACCTGATGGCTTACGGGCGCAGTTTCCGGGGGCGGGTCCGCGATGGACTGGTACAGAAAGGCGCCGAGGCCCTGGAGGTCTTCGTCGAATGGCAGGAACGTGCCGGCGCCGCCAGTGGGGAACGGGTCCGGCGCGCCGGCCTGCGCCATGGGGGGCAGACCTGGAAGGGCCGTCTTGATGGCGAGGATGTGGCGCAGCTGGGGTCGCTGTGCGCGGCACTGGCGGTGGTCACCTTCGAGCCCGGCAGCCATGCGCTCGTGAGTGGGGGCAGCGAACCGCGCCGGCGTTTCATCGATTGGGGATTGTTCCACGTGGAACCTGACTTTCTTCCCCTGTGGCGCCGTTACACGCGGGCGCTCAAGCAGCGCAACGCCCTGCTCAAGGCCGGGGCGGCCCCACGCCAGCTGGATGCCTGGGATCACGAACTGGCTGAAGCCGGCGTTCCATTGACCTCGCGGCGCCAGCAGTACCTCGATCGCCTGCAGGAACGTGCGGTGGCCATCGCCGCGGATCTGGCGCCAGGGCTACAGTTGCAGGGCCTGGAGCTGCAACCCGGTTGGCGCCGGCACGAGATGTCGCTGGCTGACGCGTTGTTGCTGTCCCGTGAGCGCGACCGCACCATGGGCCACACCTCGGTGGGGCCACACCGGGCCGACTGGTCGGTGGGCTACGGGGAAATCCCCGGCCGCGATGCGTTGTCGCGCGGCCAGGCCAAACTCACTGCCCTGGCCTGCCTGCTGGCCCAGGCGGACGATTACGCGGCCCAGCGGGGCGAGTGGCCGGTGATCGCCCTGGATGACCTGGGGGCGGAACTGGACCGGCACCACCAGCAGCGCGTACTGCAGCTGCTGGCCGCAACGCCCGCCCAGGTTTTCATTACCGCCACCGAACTCCCCGCCGTACTTGAAGAACACCTGCACCCGGCTGCCGTGTTCCACGTGGAACACGGCGCCATCCAGGCCCGGCAATGACCGTTCCGGGTGCGTCATGGCCCGGCTGGTATACTTTCGACGATCCCCTCTTTACTCACGCCCCGACCTCCGGGCCGGCGCGTGACCTGTGGAGCCAACGGCAAGCGCGATGAGCGAAGAACAGAACACTCCGGCCAGCAACGGCAATTACGACGCCAACAGCATCACCGCCCTTGAAGGCCTGGAGGCTGTCCGCAAGCGTCCCGGCATGTACATCGGTGATGTCCACGATGGCACCGGCCTGCACCACATGGTGTTCGAAGTCGTCGACAACTCCATCGACGAAGCGCTGGCCGGCCATGCCGACAACGTGCTGGTGACGATCCATGCCGATGGCTCGGTATCGGTGTCGGACAACGGCCGCGGCATCCCGGTGGGCAAGCACGAGCAGATGAGCCAGAAGCTCGGCCGCGAGGTGTCCGCCGCCGAGGTGGTGATGACGGTCCTGCACGCCGGCGGCAAGTTCGACGACAACAGCTACAAGGTGTCCGGCGGCCTGCATGGCGTGGGCGTCAGCGTGGTCAACGCCCTGTCGGAAAAGCTGCTGCTGGATGTGTTCCAGGGCGGTTTCCACTACCAGCAGGAATTCAGCAACGGCGCCGCGGTCGGCCCGCTGAAGCAGCTGGGTACCACGAGCAAGCGCGGTACCACCGTGCGCTTCTGGCCCTCGACCGTGGCCTTCCATGGCAACGTCGAGTTCCATTACGAAATCCTGGCGCGGCGCCTGCGCGAGCTCTCGTTCCTCAACTCGGGGGTCAAGGTCGTCCTGGCCGACGAGCGTGGCGAGGGCCGTCGCGACGATTTCCACTACGAAGGCGGCATCAAGAGCTTCGTCGAGCATCTGGCGCAGCTGAAGACCCCGCTGCACCCGAATGTCATCGCGGTCAGCGGCGAGCACAACGGCATCACCGTGGAAGTGGCGCTGCAGTGGACCGATTCCTACCAGGAAACGATGTACTGCTTCACCAACAACATCCCGCAGAAGGACGGCGGCACCCACCTGGCCGGCTTCCGCGGCGCGCTGACCCGCGTGCTGAACAACTACATCGAGCAGAACGGCATCGCCAAGCAGGCCAAGATCAGCCTGACCGGCGACGACATGCGCGAAGGCATGATCGCGGTGCTGTCGGTGAAGGTGCCGGACCCCAGCTTCTCCAGCCAGACCAAGGAAAAGCTGGTCAGCTCCGACGTGCGCCCGGCCGTGGAAAATGCCTTCGGCGCGCGCCTGGAGGAGTTCCTGCAGGAGAATCCGAACGAAGCCAAGGCCATCGCCGGCAAGATCGTCGACGCCGCCCGCGCCCGCGAGGCCGCGCGCAAGGCCCGCGACCTGACCCGCCGCAAGGGGGCGCTGGACATCGCCGGCCTGCCCGGCAAGCTCGCAGACTGCCAGGAAAAGGATCCGGCGCTGTCGGAACTGTTCATCGTCGAGGGCGACTCGGCAGGTGGCTCGGCCAAGCAGGGCCGCAACCGCAAGAACCAGGCAGTGCTGCCGCTGCGCGGCAAGATCCTCAACGTGGAACGCGCACGCTTCGACCGCATGCTGTCCTCCGACCAGGTCGGTACGCTGATCACCGCGCTGGGTACCGGCATCGGCCGCGATGAGTACAACCCGGACAAGCTGCGCTACCACAAGATCATCATCATGACCGACGCCGACGTCGACGGCGCGCACATCCGCACGCTGCTGCTGACGTTCTTCTACCGGCAGATGCCGGAGCTGATCGAGCGCGGCTACGTCTACATCGGCCTGCCGCCGCTGTACAAGATCAAGCAGGGCAAGACCGAGCTGTACCTGAAGGACGATCCGGCACTGGATGCCTACCTGGCCAACAACGCGGTCGAAAACGCTTCGCTGATCCCGGCCAGCGGCGAACCGCCGATCGAGGGGGTCGCGCTGGAGAAGCTGCTGATGACCTACGCCAGCGCCCAGGACGCCATCGACCGCAACGCCCACCGCTACGATCGCAGCCTGCTCGAAGCCCTGGTCGACTTCACCCCGATGGACCTGGAGCACCTGCGCAACGCCCCGGCCGGCGAAGGCCTGGACGCGCTGGCCAAGCGCCTGAACCAGGGCAGCCTGGGCACGCCGCGTTTCAGCCTGGTCCTGCAGGAGCCCACCGAGCAGCGTCCGGCCGCGGTGCTGGTCACCCGCCGCCACATGGGCGAGGAACACATCCAGGTGCTGCCGCTGGCGGCATTCGAATCCGGCGACCTGCGTCCGTTGCACCAGGCGTCGCAGTTGCTGCATGGCCTGATCCGCGAAGGCGCGACCATCAACCGCGGCAACCGTTCGGCCGAGGTCACCGGCTTCGCCCAGGCCCAGGCCTGGCTGATGGAGGAAGCCAAGAAGGGCCGCCAGATCCAGCGCTTCAAGGGTCTGGGCGAAATGAACCCCGAGCAGCTGTGGGACACCACCGTCAATCCCGATACCCGCCGCCTGCTGCAGGTGCGGATCGAGGATGCCGTGGCCGCCGACCAGATCTTCAGCACCCTGATGGGCGACGTGGTCGAACCGCGCCGCGACTTCATCGAGGACAACGCGCTGAAGGTCACCAACCTGGATATCTGACACAATCCGGCAACACGGGCAGGGGCCGCAGCTGGCGCCTGCCCACGACTTCCGCTGCTGCCGCAGGATCATGATGTCCGCACCCCCACCGGTTCCGCTGTCCGTCCCGCCTGCCGCACCCCGCGTCTCCCGCCCGGGTTCGCCACTGCTGGGCTTCGGACTGGATATCCTGCTGGCAGCCAGCATCCTGCTGGGCCTGAGCCTGGTCTGTGGCCTGGCCTGGGGCCTATGGCGCGGCATCGAGGTCGGCATGGCGCTGGCGCGCGAAGGTGGCGGAGCGCCGGATGCGGCGCAGCTGGGTTCGCAGCTGGGCCAGCCCGGCGCCCTGGCGCAGATGCTGATCGCACTGGTGTCCACCGGCCTTGCCGCACTGGTGCTGTATTTCTGGCGTCGGCCGGCCTCGCAGGCCGAACGCGCCGCGTCCCACGCCGCCGCCCGTCGTGGTTCCACCTGGGGCTGGACCCTGCTGGTGGCCGCCGGGGTGTTTGCCGGCAGCAGCCTGATCAGCTGGATCGGCAAGCAGCTCGGCATCGAGCCGGTACCGACCAATCTGCCGCTGATGGAACAGGCATTGGCCCACTACCCCGTGTTCCTGGTGGTTTTCGCGGTGTTCCTGGCGCCGGCCTACGAGGAACTGCTGTTCCGCCGGGTGCTGTTCGGGCGTCTATGGGCGGCGGGCCGGCCGTGGCTGGGGATGGTGCTCAGTGGCGCGGCCTTCGCCTTCATCCATGAGATTCCCGGGACCACCGCCAACGGACTGCCGGAAATCCTGCAGCTGTGGCTGGTCTATGGCGGCATGGGCGTGGCTTTCGCCTGGCTGTACCGGCGCACGGGCACCTTGTGGGCGGCCATCGCCGCGCATACGCTCAACAACGCGATCGCACTGACGGCGCTGGTGTTTTTCGGGCTCCAGTAAGCGCGTCGCGGGTTGACGGAAATTTAAGCCGGGCGCTCGCACACTGGCCGCATGAATGAGGGTAAGTACGCCATGAAACCGCTGCTGTTCGGCGCCGCCATCGCCCTGCTGCTCGGCGCCTGCGCGACCACGACCTCGCCCACCGGGCGCCGCCAGGTCGTGGGCGGGATTTCCCCACAGCAGCTGGACCAGCTCGGCGCGCAGGCCTTTGCCGAAACCAAGGCCAAGCAGACCCTGAGCCGGGACGCCCGCCAGAATGCATACGTCCAGTGCGTGGTCAACGCGCTGGTCGCCGAGCTGCCGCAACAGTACCGCGGCGTACGTTGGGAAACGGCATTGTTCGTCGAGAAGGAACCCAACGCCTTCGCCCTGCCCGGCGGCAAGGTCGGGGTCAACAGCGGCATCTTCACGGTGGCGAAGAACCAGGACCAGCTGGCCGCGGTGATCGGCCATGAAATCGGCCATGTGATCTCGCGGCACCACGAGGAGCGCCTGACCCGCCAGCAGGGCACGCAGCTGGGCCTGGGCATAATCGGCGCGCTGGCAGGTGCCGCCTATGGCGATACCGCCGCCAGTGCGGTCAACCAGTTCGGCGGCATGGGCGCACAGGGACTGATCCTGCTGCCCGGCTCGCGCACCCAGGAAAGCGAGGCCGACGTGGTCGGCCAGCGGCTGATGGCCCAGGCCGGATTCGATCCCGCCCAGGCCGTGGACCTGTGGCAGAACATGATGGCGGCCGGCGGCGGACGCCCCCCGCAGTGGCTGTCGACCCACCCGGACCCGACCAACCGGATCCGCGAGCTGCAACGCGATGTGGCCATGCTGGAACCCGTCTACCGCCAGGCGCGGCAGTCCGGAAGGACGCCGCGCTGCGGTTGACCCGTGGACATGACCGTCCCGGGCCCTGGACATTGGTGCACTACAGCATCGGAAGTGATTTCTCCGTCAAAATTTTTCTGTTACGTTTGGCGGCTCTGTCTCCACAGACAGTCCGTCTACAGCCCCGCCCCCGCGGTTCCATCGAGGTGACCCATGATCTCCCGCAGCCATAAGCAGGCCCTGCTTTCCGTCCTCATCGCGACCGTGCTTGGTGGTGTCGTGGTTGCCGATGCTGCCGCCCAGGCGCGTTCGTCCGACCGTGGTGGCGAACGCCGCAGCCGCGGTGCGGCCAAGGCCGAGGTGCTGTATCCGGAGGCAACCCGCCAGGAACCCAATGGCAAGTCGTCCTCGAAGATGAATGGCAAGCTGCAGAAGCTGTTCGCCGCCTACAACAAGGAAGAATACGAGGAGACCCGCAAGCTGGCCGATGAGATCATCGCCGCCGAGGGCGCCAACGAGTACGACAAGGCGGTCGCCAACCAGCTCGCCTCGCAGGCGGCCTACAACCTGGACGACAGTGCGGCCGCCAAGCAGTACCTGCAGCAGGCCATCGCCCTGAACCAGCTGGACAACAACGGCCACTACCAGGCGATGCTGATGCTGGCCCAGCTGCAGCTGCAGGACGAACAGTACGCCGAGGGCCTGGCCAACCTGGACAAGTACCTGGCCGAGTCCAAGTCGCACAAGCCCGAGGAACTGGTGATCAAGGGCCAGGCCCTGTACCAGACCGAAAAGTACGCCGAGGCCATTCCGGTGCTGAAGGCGGCCATCGCCGCCTCGCCCGAGCCGAAGGACAGCTGGAACCAGCTGCTGATGGCCTCCTACGCCGAGGCCGGACAGACCGGTGAGGCGGTCAAGGCCGCCGAAGCGCTGGCCGCCAGGAACCCGGCCGACAAGAAGGCGCAACTGAACCTGGCCAGCATGTACATGCAGGCCGACCAGATGGACAAGGCCGCCGCGGTGATGGACAAGCTGCGCGCGGCCGGACAGCTCACCGAAGAGCGCGAGTACAAGCAGCTGTACTCGATCTATGCCAACACCGAGAACAAGGAAAAGGACGTCATTGCGGTGATCAACGAGGGCATGTCCAAGGGCATCCTCAAGCCGGACTACCAGGTCTACCTGGCGCTGGCGCAGTCGTACTACTACTCCGACCAGATCCCGCAGGCCATCGAGGCGTGGCAGAAGGCCGCCCCGCTTTCCAAGGATGGCGAGACCTACCTGAATCTGGCGCGTGTGCTGCACTCCGAAGGGCGGATTCCCGAGGCCAAGCAGGCGGCCCGGGATGCAAAGGCTAAAGGTGTGAAGAACCCGGCCGATGCAGACAAGATCATCAACCTGAAGTAAGCAGGAATAACGCCTGAACAGCTGCATTTGTGATGCGCAGCCGGTCAGGATTGGTATAAGCTTGGAGGTTCCTGCGGTGTCATGCACCGCTGAATCAGGGGCGTCGGAACAGCGGCGTCCCGGCCCCACTAATGAGCTCTTGGCGCATGACGGAACAACTGGTTTTCCACCACAGGTATGACGGCGAGAAAGAGACGGGTCTGAGCTGGCCCCGCATCGCCGGTATCGCCTTTGTAATCGCACTCCATCTGGCAGCCCTGATGATGCTCCTGATTCCCGCCGTGGCCCCGAAGGCCGCCAAGGAGAAGGAACGCAACGTCATGGTGACGCTGGTCGACGCCCCGCCGCCGCCACCGCCGCCGCCGCCGCCGCCGCCGCCGCAGGACACGCCGCCGCCGCCGGTCAAGAACCTGGCGCCGCCGAAGGCCTCGCCGCTGCCGCCGCCGCCGGAGGCCCCGGTGGTGGACGTGCCGACGCCGCGGGATACCGATATCGTGACGCCGCCATCGCCGCCGACGCCGCCGGCGCAGGTCACCGACATCCAGGCCAGCGTGGACATCTCGTCCAAGAACATGAACCCGCCGCGTTACCCGCCGGCCGCCTTCCGCGCCGGTATCCAGGGCGAGGTCATCCTGATCATTGATGTCGACGCCAGCGGCAACGTCACCAATGTGTCCGTCGAGAAGTCCAGCCGTAACCGTGATCTCGACCGCGCCGCCATGGATGCGGCACGCAAGTGGAAGTTCAATCCTTCCGTCATCAATGGACAAAAGGCGGCTGGTCGCGTCCGCGTCCCGGTCAACTTTGCGCTGAGCTGATCCCCCGGCGGCCAGCGGCCGCCAGCAGGGAACCGTTCGACTTTAGCTACACCCTTTAACACCACACACAACAAAGGTAAGCGTCATGCTGCAGGAAATCTTCATCGCCGCTGCTGCCGGGGGCAACGCAAACAACGCGCTCTCGCAGATGGGCTTCGAGCATCTGATTCACGAAATGACCTCCAAGCCGGGTGACTTCGCGGTTTCCTGGGTCGTGCTGCTGACCCTGGTCGCGATGTCGGCGATGTCGTGGTACTGGACCGTCATCAACATCTTCCGCTCCACCCGCCTGAAGTCGGCTTCCGACCGCGTGCCGGGCATGTTCTGGGACGCTGCCAATGCCCAGGACGCGATCCGCGCCATGGAAGAGCAGCCGGCTTCGGAGCCGTTCTCGAAGATCGCGCTAGACGCCGCCCAGGCCGCTGCGCACCACCAGCAGGCCGGTGCCGCCGAGACCCTGAGCCGTTCGGAGTTCGTCGACCGCGCCCTGCGCCAGGCCGTCACCCGCGAATCCAACAAGCTGCAGGGCGGCATGATCCTGCTGGCCACCGTCGGCGCGACCGCTCCGTTCGTGGGTCTGCTGGGTACCGTGTGGGGCATCTACGGCGCGCTGATCAAGATCGGTGCCACCGGTTCGGCCTCGATCGACGCCGTTGCCGGCCCGGTGGGTGAAGCGCTGATCATGACCGCGATCGGTCTGTTCGTCGCGATCCCGGCCGTGTTCGCCTTCAACTTCTTCAGCAAGATCAACAGCGCCACCGTCAGCAAGTTCGACACCTTCGCGCACGATCTGCACGACTTCTTCGCCACCGGCTCGCGCGTTCGCTGAGCCGGCAGCAGAGCAGTCCTCGCAACGATATAGACGGAGCCCGTTATGGCTTTCAGTAGTGGTAACAGCGGCGGCCCCATGGCCGACATCAACGTCACGCCCCTCGTGGACGTGATGCTGGTGCTGCTGATCATCTTCATCATCACGGCTCCCCTGATGTCCCACAAGGTCAAGGTCGAGCTGCCCGAGGCCAACCTGAACATCAATCCGGACGACGCTGAAAAGCGTGCGGGCCCGATCACGGTGGCAGTCAAGGAAGACGGTTCGCTCTACTGGAACGATGAGCCGGTGTCGAAGGAGACCCTGGAATCGCGTTTCGCCACTGCTGCCCAGCAGACGCCGCAGCCGCCGCTCAACCTGCGTGGTGACAAGACCACCAAGATGAGCGTGATCAATGAAGTGACCAAGATCGCGCAGAGCCAGGGCATGCTGGACGTCGGTTTCGTTGCCACCAAAGAAAAGGGGCAATAAGCGATGGCTTTCAGTAGTGGTGGAAACAGGGGCCCCATGGCCGACATCAACGTCACGCCCCTCGTGGACGTGATGCTGGTGCTGCTGATCATCTTCATCGTGACCGCGCCGATCATGACGTACCCGATCGCCGTGGACCTGCCGCAGCGGGTCATCAACCCGCCGCCGCAGCTGCGCGAGCCGCCGCCGCCGATCGATCTGCGCGTGGATGCGAGCAATCAGGTTTACTGGAACAACAGCCCGGTGAACGTGAACGACCTGCAGCAGAAGATGGAAGAAGAAGTACAGAAGGATCCGACCAACCAGCCGGAACTTCGCATCGATGCCAATCCGGATTCCGAGTACGAGGTCATGGCCAAGATCCTGGCCCAGGCCAAGAACGCCCAGATGAAGAAGATCGGTTTCGTGCAGTAACGCAATACTCAAGTCATGACGCGACTGGAAAACGCCCCCGCAAGCCGGGGGCGTTTTTTTGGCTCTGTTGCAAAGATTGGCGGCAGTCAGAGGTAGGCTGTCGCTCTGCGCCGATCAGGCGGCTGCTGCGAAATGGTGGTTGAGCATGCCCATGGCCTCCGTCAGCGCCGAGGGCCCAATGCCAAAAGCTCTCTCCACAAGGCGCACCTCGCCCCTGATGCCGGGCTGCAGGCACCAGGGGCGAGCCTGTCCTTTGCGCAGGGCTCGCATGACTTCGAATCCCTTGATCGTGGCATAGGCCGTGGGGATCGATTTGAAACCGCGCACCGGCTTGATCAGTATCTTGAGCTTTCCGTGATCGGCCTCGATCACGTTATTGAGATACTTCACCTGCCGGTGGGCCGTCTCCCGGTCCAGCTTTCCTTCGCGCTTCAATTCGGTGATCGCTGCACCATAGCTCGGCGCTTTGTCGGTATTGAGCGTGGCAGGCTTTTCCCAGTGCTTCAGGCCTCGCAGGGCCTTGCCCAGGAACCGCTTCGCTGCCTTGGCGCTGCGGGTCGGCGACAGGTAGAAATCGATCGTGTCGCCCCGCTTGTCGACTGCCCGGTACAGGTAGGTCCACTTGCCCCGCACCTTGACGTAGGTTTCATCCAGGCGCCAGCTCGGATCAAAGCCACGCCGCCAGAACCAGCGCAGCCGCTTCTCCATCTCCGGGGCGTAGCACTGGACCCAGCGATAGATCGTCGTATGGTCGACCGAAATGCCGCGTTCCGCCAGCATTTCCTCAAGGTCGCGATAGCTGATCGGATAGCGACAATACCAGCGCACCGCCCACAGGATCACATCACCCTGGAAATGGCGCCACTTGAAATCCGTCATCGTTCCGTCCGTCCAATCTCCGCCAAGCATGCTCAAGCTTCACGATTTTTGCAACAGAGCCCACACGAGTATTGAGCATAGTCGAGATTGGTGCAGATCACTTCTGATATTGAACTGTCAGGAGCTGGCTGCACAACAGCCATTACGCCCAATCAACTGGTGCAGTCGTCTTCTGAAAATGACATTTGGTATCTCTCATAAACGGATGTTTTTGAGAGAACTATCTTCGGCCTTCACACGCACGAAAGGCGGCGAAGCTCCGCCGTTAATCCGTCCGCCGGAGATCTCGCCCAGGCAGGCTGAAGGCCGAGCAAGCCTGACAGGCCCGAAAAGCCCGGCACGGGCGTCGGCGGCGATGACGGCGGCGGCATTATCCAGGGTTGATGATGGAAGTGGAGGATATCGACAACCTCTCGCGCAACCAAGACATCGCGGTCGGACTGCAAGTGATCTTGAAGCCACGGGCCCGTCCCACCCCGACATGGACCTCGATGCCCGAACGGACGTTAGATTTCGAGTTCTAGGCGTTCTGCGATGAAGGTTGGATCCCAGCCGGGATTGAAAGTGTCGACGTGGGTGAATCCGAGCCGCTCGTATAGGCCACGCAGGTTCGGGTGGCAGTCGAGCCGCAGCTTGGCGCACCCCTGCGTTCGCGCGGCATGGCGGCAAGCCTCGATCAGCGCGGAGCTGACACCCCGGCCCGCATGTGTCCGTCGCACCGCGAGCTTGTGCAGATATGCGGCCTCCCCCTTGAGGGCGTCGGGCCAGAACTCGGGATCCTCGGCCGACAAGGTGCAACAGCCGACGATGCCGTCGCTGCAACTCGCGACTAGGAGCTCGGATCTCAGGACGAAGGTCTCCGCGAATGTCCGGTCGATCCGCGCGACGTCCCAGGCGGGCGTTCCCTTGGCGGACATCCACGCCGCAGCGTCGTGCATCAGCCGCACAACCTCGTCGATATCACCCGAGCAGGCGACCCGAACGTTCGGAGGCTCCTCGCTGTCCATTCGCTCCCCTGGCGCGGTATGAACCGCCGCCTCATAGTGCAGTTTGATCCTGACGAGCCCAGCATGTCTGCGCCCACCTTCGCGGAACCTGACCAGGGTCCGCTAGCGGGCGGCCGGAAGGTGAATGCTAGGCATGATCTAACCCTCGGTCTCTGGCGTCGCGACTGCGAAATTTCGCGAGGGTTTCCGAGAAGGTGATTGCGCTTCGCAGATCTCCAGGCGCGTGGGTGCGGACGTAGTCAGCGCCATTGCCGATCGCGTGAAGTTCCGCCGCAAGGCTCGCTGGACCCAGATCCTTTACAGGAAGGCCAACGGTGGCGCCCAAGAAGGATTTCCGCGACACCGAGACCAATAGCGGAAGCCCCAACGCCGACTTCAGCTTTTGAAGGTTCGACAGCACGTGCAGCGATGTTTCCGGTGCGGGGCTCAAGAAAAATCCCATCCCCGGATCGAGGATGAGCCGGTCGGCAGCGACCCCGCTCCGTCGCAAGGCGGAAACCCGCGCCTCGAAGAACCGCACAATCTCGTCGAGCGCGTCTTCGGGTCGAAGGTGACCGGTGCGGGTGGCGATGCCATCCCGCTGCGCTGAGTGCATAACCACCAGCCTGCAGTCCGCCTCAGCAATATCGGGATAGAGCGCAGGGTCAGGAAATCCTTGGATATCGTTCAGGTAGCCCACGCCGCGCTTGAGCGCATAGCGCTGGGTTTCCGGTTGGAAGCTGTCGATTGAAACACGGTGCATCTGATCGGACAGGGCGTCTAAGAGCGGCGCAATACGTCTGATCTCATCGGCCGGCGATACAGGCCTCGCGTCCGGATGGCTGGCGGCCGGTCCGACATCCACGACGTCTGATCCGACTCGCAGCATTTCGATCGCCGCGGTGACAGCGCCGGCGGGGTCTAGCCGCCGGCTCTCATCGAAGAAGGAGTCCTCGGTGAGATTCAGAATGCCGAACACCGTCACCATGGCGTCGGCCTCCGCAGCGACTTCCACGATGGGGATCGGGCGAGCAAAAAGGCAGCAATTATGAGCCCCATACCTACAAAGCCCCACGCATCAAGCTTTTGCCCATGAAGCAACCAGGCAATGGCTGTAATTATGACGACGCCGAGTCCCGACCAGACTGCATAAGCAACACCGACAGGGATGGATTTCAGAACCAGAGAAAGAAAATAAAATGCGATGCCATAACCGATTATGACAACGGCGGAAGGGGCAAGCTTAGTAAAGCCCTCGCTAGATTTTAATGCGGATGTTGCGATTACTTCGCCAACTATTGCGATAACAAGAAAAAGCCAGCCTTTCATGATATATCTCCCAATTTGTGTAGGGCTTATTATGCACGCTTAAAAATAATAAAAGCAGACTTGACCTGATAGTTTGGCTGTGAGCAATTATGTGCTTAGTGCATCTAACGTTTGACATGAGGGGCGGCCAAGGGCGCCAGCCCTTGGACGTCCCCCTCGATGGAAGGGTTAGGCATCACTGCGTGTTCGCTCGAATGCCTGGCGTGTTTGAACCATGTACACGGCTGGACCATCTGGGGTGGTTACGGTACCTTGCCTCTCAAACCCCGCTTTCTCGTAGCATCGGATCGCTCGCAAGTTGCTCGGCGACGGGTCCGTTTGGATCTTGGTGACCTCGGGATCATTGAACAGCAACTCAACCAGAGCTCGAACCAGCTTGGTTCCCAAGCCTTTGCCCAGTTGTGATGCATTCGCCAGTGACTGGTCTATTCCGCGTACTCCTGGATCGGTTTCTTCTTCCCACCATCCGTCCCCGCTTCCAAGAGCAACGTACGACTGGGCATACCCAATCGGCTCTCCATTCAGCATTGCAATGTATGGAGTGACGGACTCTTGCGCTAAAACGCTTGGCAAGTACTGTTCCTGTACGTCAGCAAGTGTCGGGCGTGCTTCTTCTCCGCCCCACCACTCGACGATATGAGATCGATTTAGCCACTCATAGAGCATCGCAAGGTCATGCTCAGTCATGAGGCGCAGTGTGACGGAATCGGTGCTGTTGGTCACGATGCTGTACTTTGTGATGCCTAACTTTGTTTTAGGGCGACTGCCCTGCTGCGTAACATCGTTGCTGCTCCATAACATCAAACATCGACCCACGGCGTAACGCGCTTGCTGCTTGGATGCCCGAGGCATAGACTGTACAAAAAAACAGTCATAACAAGCCATGAAAACCGCCACTGCGCCGTTACCACCGCTGCGTTCGGTCAAGGTTCTGGACCAGTTGCGTGAGCGCATACGCTACTTGCATTACAGTTTACGAACCGAACAGGCTTATGTCCACTGGGTTCGTGCCTTCATCCGTTTCCACGGTGTGCGTCACCCGGCAACCTTGGGCAGCAGCGAAGTCGAGGCATTTCTGTCCTGGCTGGCGAACGAGCGCAAGGTTTCGGTCTCCACGCATCGTCAGGCATTGGCGGCCTTGCTGTTCTTCTACGGCAAGGTGCTGTGCACGGATCTGCCCTGGCTTCAGGAGATCGGAAGACCTCGGCCGTCGCGGCGCTTGCCGGTGGTGCTGACCCCGGATGAAGTGGTTCGCATCCTCGGTTTTCTGGAAGGCGAGCATCGTTTGTTCGCCCAGCTTCTGTATGGAACGGGCATGCGGATCAGTGAGGGTTTGCAACTGCGGGTCAAGGATCTGGATTTCGATCACGGCACGATCATCGTGCGGGAGGGCAAGGGCTCCAAGGATCGGGCCTTGATGTTACCCGAGAGCTTGGCACCCAGCCTGCGCGAGCAGCTGTCGCGTGCACGGGCATGGTGGCTGAAGGACCAGGCCGAGGGCCGCAGCGGCGTTGCGCTTCCCGACGCCCTTGAGCGGAAGTATCCGCGCGCCGGGCATTCCTGGCCGTGGTTCTGGGTTTTTGCGCAGCACACGCATTCGACCGATCCACGGAGCGGTGTCGTGCGTCGCCATCACATGTATGACCAGACCTTTCAGCGCGCCTTCAAACGTGCCGTAGAAGGCACTGTTGCAAAGTTAGCGATGAGGCAGCCTTTTGTCTTATTCAAAGGCCTTACATTTCAAAAACTCTGCTTACCAGGCGCATTTCGCCCAGGGGATCACCATAATAAAATGCTGAGGCCTGGCCTTTGCGTAGTGCACGCATCACCTCAATACCTTTGATGGTGGCGTAAGCCGTCTTCATGGATTTAAATCCCAGCGTGGCGCCGATTATCCGTTTCAGTTTGCCATGATCGCATTCAATCACGTTGTTCCGGTACTTAATCTGTCGGTGTTCAACGTCAGACGGGCACCGGCCTTCGCGTTTGAGCAGAGCAAGCGCGCGACCATAGGCGGGCGCTTTATCCGTGTTGATGAATCGCGGGATCTGCCACTTCTTCACGTTGTTGAGGATTTTACCCAGAAACCGGTATGCAGCTTTGCTGTTACGACGGGAGGAGAGATAAAAATCGACAGTGCGGCCCCGGCTGTCGACGGCCCGGTACAGATACGCCCAGCGGCCATTGACCTTCACGTAGGTTTCATCCATGTGCCACGGGCAAAGATCGGAAGGGTTACGCCAGTACCAGCGCAGCCGTTTTTCCATTTCAGGCGCATAACGCTGAACCCAGCGGTAAATCGTGGAGTGATCGACATTCACTCCGCGTTCAGCCAGCATCTCCTGCAGCTCACGGTAACTGATGCCGTATTTGCAGTACCAGCGTACGGCCCACAGAATGATGTCACGCTGAAAATGCCGGCCTTTGAATGGGTTCATGTGCAGCTCCATCAGCAAAAGGGGATGATAAGTTTATCACCACCGACTATTTGCAACAGTGCCCATAGGCTTCATCAGCGCCTGACTGGCGAGCACGATTCCGGCCCTAGCCGCAGGATCGCGCAGGACGACCTAGTTACGAACCAGGCCGAGTGTTCCTGACATCCATCGGCACCATAGTTCTGCTTATCCGGCACGCGCGCGTCAGGGGTGTGGTGAACTACAAAGCAGACCCGTTGAGGTTATCAGTTCGATGCACAATCAGCAGCGCATAAAATATGCACAAGAACAGGAGCACCCTTCGCATTAAGCTGTGGTGGTAACAAGTAGTGCCGGGCTACCATCAGCGAGCATGATGCGCTCCCACAGCATTCGCCTTGGCAGTATGGAAGTTCCTCGCTCCAGTTCGGGCCGGTATCCACCTCGAGTGACCCCAGCCGCCCCTCATGCCAACCGAGCCCATTAAGCGCAGAGTCGGCCGCAACTATCTCGGGGACGCATAAACACGCAGCGATTTACCAAGGAGTTCGGCTAGGTCAATCCGCAATTCCCTTTGCCTGGCCGGAGATGCCGCGAGCAAACAATGTGTCCGGTCGCTACCAGATGGACTTTGTGGGCGGAGGATTGCACCAGACGCTTCAGCGCAGCGTCGTACGATGAATCGGAAGGCCCGGTAAGCAATTGAAGAACCGCTGACCACCTCCCATCCGACAATGCAAGGGTGCCCCGCTCCCAGCGCGACACGGTTGCCTGATCCACACCCATTAATTCAGCTAGGTGACTTTGCTTCATATGACGAAGCAACCGCGCCCTCCGCACCTGCCGCCCCCTGTCATTCGTCAACATTCTTCAGCACCTCAATGTCGTTCGTAGTGAGCCTCATTTTTTCAAGACCGCCGATGATGAGAGCCAGGCCTCGCTCGAATGCCGCGTCCGGACCGCCTTCGTAGACGATTTTCATCGCGCTCTGTAGGCGCGCCGGCATCGTAGACGCTGAGGTGGTCAACTGATCTTCGCCCCGCTCCTCGGCGTCTGCCTCGCTAGCTTGCTGCTCAAGAACAGCGCCGACGGTGAAGTAGCTGATTGCCATCAACGCATAGGTCGCGTCACCTGCCGAAAAGCCAGCATCGCAAAGGAAGCGAAGCTGCGCGTCGGCTTTTTCCATCTGCGGCGCGGCTGGCCGCGTCCCGGCATGAATACGCGCGCCATCGCGATAAGCGAGCAACGCCCGTCGAAAACTGCATGCATTGCCCTTCAGGAACGAACGCCAGTCGTCGTCATCCCTTGGCGTCGAATGCGTGTGATTTATCGTCAGCATGGCTTCGGCAAGTGCGTCGAGCAACGCACGCTTGTTCTTGAAATGCCAGTAGAGCGCTGGCTGTTGCACCCCGAGGCGCTCAGCCAGTCGGCGCGTCGTTAGACCTTCCATGCCCACGTCGTTAAGCAGTTCGAGCGCGGTTCGGATCACGGCCTCGCGTTGGAGCTTGTTCATTCGCGAATTCTCATGTTTGACAGCTTATCATCGATAAGCTTTAATGCGGTAGTTTATCACAGTTAAATTGCTAACGCAGTCAGGCACCGTGTATGAAATCTAACAATGCGCTCATCGTCATCCTCGGCACCGTCACCCTGGATGCTGTAGGCATAGGCTTGGTTATGCCGGTACTGCCGGGCCTCTTGCGGGATATCGTCCATTCCGACAGCATCGCCAGTCACTATGGCGTGCTGCTAGCGCTATATGCGTTGATGCAATTTCTATGCGCACCCGTTCTCGGAGCACTGTCCGACCGCTTTGGCCGCCGCCCAGTCCTGCTCGCTTCGCTACTTGGAGCCACTATCGACTACGCGATCATGGCGACCACACCCGTCCTGTGGATCCTCTACGCCGGACGCATCGTGGCCGGCATCACCGGCGCCACAGGTGCGGTTGCTGGCGCCTATATCGCCGACATCACCGATGGGGAAGATCGGGCTCGCCACTTCGGGCTCATGAGCGCTTGTTTCGGCGTGGGTATGGTGGCAGGCCCCGTGGCCGGGGGACTGTTGGGCGCCATCTCCTTGCATGCACCATTCCTTGCGGCGGCGGTGCTCAACGGCCTCAACCTACTACTGGGCTGCTTCCTAATGCAGGAGTCGCATAAGGGAGAGCGTCGACCGATGCCCTTGAGAGCCTTCAACCCAGTCAGCTCCTTCCGGTGGGCGCGGGGCATGACTATCGTCGCCGCACTTATGACTGTCTTCTTTATCATGCAACTCGTAGGACAGGTGCCGGCAGCGCTCTGGGTCATTTTCGGCGAGGACCGCTTTCGCTGGAGCGCGACGATGATCGGCCTGTCGCTTGCGGTATTCGGAATCTTGCACGCCCTCGCTCAAGCCTTCGTCACTGGTCCCGCCACCAAACGTTTCGGCGAGAAGCAGGCCATTATCGCCGGCATGGCGGCCGACGCGCTGGGCTACGTCTTGCTGGCGTTCGCGACGCGAGGCTGGATGGCCTTCCCCATTATGATTCTTCTCGCTTCCGGCGGCATCGGGATGCCCGCGTTGCAGGCCATGCTGTCCAGGCAGGTAGATGACGACCATCAGGGACAGCTTCAAGGATCGCTCGCGGCTCTTACCAGCCTAACTTCGATCATTGGACCGCTGATCGTCACGGCGATTTATGCCGCCTCGGCGAGCACATGGAACGGGTTGGCATGGATTGTAGGCGCCGCCCTATACCTTGTCTGCCTCCCCGCGTTGCGTCGCGGTGCATGGAGCCGGGCCACCTCGACCTGAATGGAAGCCGGCGGCACCTCGCTAACGGATTCACCACTCCAAGAATTGGAGCCAATCAATTCTTGCGGAGAACTGTGAATGCGCAAACCAACCCTTGGCAGAACATATCCATCGCGTCCGCCATCTCCAGCAGCCGCACGCGGCGCATCTCGGGCAGCGTTGGGTCCTGGCCACGGGTGCGCATGATCGTGCTCCTGTCGTTGAGGACCCGGCTAGGCTGGCGGGGTTGCCTTACTGGTTAGCAGAATGAATCACCGATACGCGAGCGAACGTGAAGCGACTGCTGCTGCAAAACGTCTGCGACCTGAGCAACAACATGAATGGTCTTCGGTTTCCGTGTTTCGTAAAGTCTGGAAACGCGGAAGTCCCCTACGTGCTGCTGAAGTTGCCCGCAACAGAGAGTGGAACCAACCGGTGATACCACGATACTATGACTGAGAGTCAACGCCATGAGCGGCCTCATTTCTTATTCTGAGTTACAACAGTCCGCACCGCTGCCGGTAGCTATTGACTATCCGGCTGCACTAGCCCTGCGTCAGATGGCTCTGATCCAAGGCAAACTGCCAAAATATCTGCTGGCACCGGAAGTCAGCGCCCTGCACCATTATGTTCCGGATCTGCATCGCAGGATGCTGCTGGCTACCCTGTGGAACACCTACATCTGTATTAACGAAGCGCTGGCATTGACCCTGAGTGATTTTTCTCTGGTGCCGCCTTATCACTGTTGAAGGCCACCGCTCATCACGCGTTTGCTGACATTGAGCCCTGCCGGCCGATCGGCCTGAGACTCTCAGCACAGGAGACGGCGGGTGACGAGCGTATACTTTTTCGACGCTTGGTTGCGGTCGCGCTAGGCGTGGCCGCCGACGAACCCGCTGGTGTCGCCCTTGCGGAGCAGCGCAAGGCGGACCTTGCCACGACATCCCCTCGCCCGCCGATCGTCTAAATTCGTCGAGGTTAAGAAATTCCCGCTCCGGCGAGGCCATCACCATCACCGGCGTCAGGTAGTGGACATGGCAGCAGCGCACGCAGGGGCACTGTTGCAAAGTTAGCGATGAGGCAGCCTTTTGTCTTATTCAAAGGCCTTACATTTCAAAAACTCTGCTTACCAGGCGCATTTCGCCCAGGGGATCACCATAATAAAATGCTGAGGCCTGGCCTTTGCGTAGTGCACGCATCACCTCAATACCTTTGATGGTGGCGTAAGCCGTCTTCATGGATTTAAATCCCAGCGTGGCGCCGATTATCCGTTTCAGTTTGCCATGATCGCATTCAATCACGTTGTTCCGGTACTTAATCTGTCGGTGTTCAACGTCAGACGGGCACCGGCCTTCGCGTTTGAGCAGAGCAAGCGCGCGACCATAGGCGGGCGCTTTATCCGTGTTGATGAATCGCGGGATCTGCCACTTCTTCACGTTGTTGAGGATTTTACCCAGAAACCGGTATGCAGCTTTGCTGTTACGACGGGAGGAGAGATAAAAATCGACAGTGCGGCCCCGGCTGTCGACGGCCCGGTACAGATACGCCCAGCGGCCATTGACCTTCACGTAGGTTTCATCCATGTGCCACGGGCAAAGATCGGAAGGGTTACGCCAGTACCAGCGCAGCCGTTTTTCCATTTCAGGCGCATAACGCTGAACCCAGCGGTAAATCGTGGAGTGATCGACATTCACTCCGCGTTCAGCCAGCATCTCCTGCAGCTCACGGTAACTGATGCCGTATTTGCAGTACCAGCGTACGGCCCACAGAATGATGTCACGCTGAAAATGCCGGCCTTTGAATGGGTTCATGTGCAGCTCCATCAGCAAAAGGGGATGATAAGTTTATCACCACCGACTATTTGCAACAGTGCCGTTTTTTTTGCTTTGCCGTCGAAGCAGGCGCGCCTATGCTGCCGGCCTGCAATGACACAGGTGGCGGCAGCGGACGGGACATGCGACGTATCGCGCCGTGTACGGCGGCACGCGCCGTTGCCGGATGAGGCCGGGTGCATGGACCGCACGCAGGTGACCTGCCCCGGGCCTGGGCAGCGGGGCAGGCTCAAATGCCCGCTGCACCGTTCCCCCGGGATGCCGGTGCCGTGCTCACGGTCCGGTGGGTGCAGTCGCCTGGCCCTGGTGGATGGACGGCGTTGCCGGCTGGATCAGGGCCGTTGGCCGATGATGTGCAGGTAGCCCCTCACCGTCGCGTCCAGCCCGTCGTACAGCGCCTCGCCGATCAGGGCGTGGCCGATGGACACCTCCAGTACCTGCGGTACGTGCGCGAGGAAGCGGCCCAGGTTGGCCTGCGACAGGTCGTGGCCGGCGTTGACCCCCAGGCCGGCGGCCTGGGCGCGGCGCGCGGCATCTGCGAACAGCGCCAGCGCCGCATCCGGGGCACCGTTGGCGAAGGCTTCGGCGTAGGGACCGGTATAGAGTTCGACGCGGTCCGCACCGAGTGCCGCGGCCGCCGCGATGTCGGGGTTGCCGGCGTCGACGAACAGGCTGACGCGGCAACCGTAGTCCTTCAACGCGGCGATCAGCGGGCGCAGGCGTTCGCCGTCGCGGGCAAAATCGAAGCCATGGTCGGAGGTCAGCTGGCCATCGCCATCCGGGACCAGGGTGGCCTGCGCCGGGCGCGTCTGTCCGCACAACGGCAGCAGCCCCGGATAGCCCGGTCGCGGTGGCGCGAACGGATTGCCCTCGATGTTGAACTCGACGCCGCGCGCGCGCGTGAGCGTCGAAAGCACATGCACGTCATCGGCGCGGATATGCCGTTGGTCCGGGCGCGGGTGCACGGTGATGCCGTGTGCGCCGGCATCCAGGCACGCGGCCGCGGCGCGCAGCACATCCGGGTCGTTGCCGCCACGCGAATTGCGCAGCACGGCGATCTTGTTGACGTTGACGCTCAGGCGGGTCATGACGGCGGGTGTTCTTCAGGTGCGGTAGAGGACGGCGGAGCCGCCGGCGGTACCGGGGGACGCAACTGGTCGCGCATGGCCTGCAGTTCGGCCGCGTGCAGGGGCCGCGGCGCCTGCCTGGCGGTGCCGCCGAAGCGCGCCGCGTACAACCCCTTCATCCACAGCAGGAACAGGAGCAGCGCGGCCAGCAACGACAGCAGCATCAGGCCGCGGTGCGTGGTCGTGATGGAAACGGTGAAGGCGCCCAGCGCGAGCAGCAGCGACAGCCAGTACATGACGATCTCCCGGTGGAGGCGCCCAGTGTAGCGGCCCGCCCGGGGCCGGTTCCATGTACCGGGGCGCTACAGCAGCGGCGAGGCGAGGCGGGCGAATGCCTCAGGCAGGCGCTGGCGCCACAGCGGGCGATGGCGGTCGGGCAACACCGGCGTGGCGCGCTCGAACTCCTGCGCCAGGATCGCATCCAGCTGCGCGGTCAACCCGCGGTCGTGGTAGAGCATGGACAGTTCGAAGTTCAGGCGGAAGCTGCGGTGGTCGAAGTTGGCGCTGCCGACGATGCAGGTGTCGTCGTCGGCGATGAACGCCTTGGTATGCAGCATGCGCGGGCCGTACTCGTAGATCTTGACCCCGGCCTGCAGCAGCTCGTCGTAGTACGAGCGGCCAGCCAGGGTGACGAACAGCGAATCGCTGCGCCGCGGGACCAGCAGGCGCGTGTCCAGCCCGCCGAGCGCGGCCGATGTCAGCGCCATCCGCGCGGCCTCGCCGGGGACGAAGTACGGCGTCACCAGCCACACCCTGCGGGAGGCCTCGTGGATCGCCGCCACGTGCATGCGATGGATCGCCTCCCATGACGAATCCGGGCCGGAGACCAGCACCTGCGCCTGCACCGTGCCGTCATCGCGGGCGGGGCCATCGGAGGGGAACAGGTCCTCGCGGTCGAAACTCGCCATGCTCTGCCCGCTTGCGTAGATCCAGTCCTCCAGGAACACCAGCTGCAGGCTGCGCACGACATGCCCGCACAGGCGGGTATGCAGGTCGCGGTAGGCGTGCGGGTTGCGGCTTTCATCCTCTTCATCGGTGATGTTGATGCCACCGGTGAAGGCGACCGTGCCATCGATCACCACCAGCTTGCGGTGCGTGCGCAGGTTCAGCCAGGGGCGCTTGAACGGCTTGAGCAGCTGCCGCGGATGGAACCACACGACCTCGCCGCCGGCATCGACCAGCGGTTGCAGGAAACTGCGCCGGATCCGCGACGAACCGACCGCGTCGAGCAGCAGCCGTACCTTCACCCCTGCCCTTGCGCGTTCGGCCAGCGCGTCGCGCAGGGCGGTGCCGGCGTGGTCGGGTTCGAAGATGTAGTACTCCAGGTTCACGTGGCGCCGCGCCGTGGCGACCGCCGCCAGGATCGCGGCGTAGGTCGCCGCGCCATCGACCAGCCAGTCCACCGCGGTGGCGGTGCTGGGCGGCAGCCCGGTGGTGGCCTGGCCGATGCGCGCCAGCTCGGTGCAGTGCAGGTCGGCCGGGCAGACCACGTTGTAGGCCTCCATGCCCTCGCGCGAACGCCCGCGGCGCAGGCGCTGGCGAACGATCTTCTGCGGTCCGATCAGGTAGAACACGAACAGCCCGATGTAGGGCAGCGCCGCCAGCGACAGGATCCAGCTCAGCGTCGCCACCGGCTCGCGTTTCTGCAGCACGATGTAGCCGGCCAGCAGCACCAGGTACACGACATAGGCCGCCGCCAGGATCTGCGCCGCGTGCGGAATGGAGGACACGCCGGTCCAGAGATGGTGCAGGGCTTCGCGCATGCCGCGATTCTAGCCATGGGCGGTGCATGGCGCGCGATGGCGGCGGCGCCCCGGTGGCGTGGATGAACGCCGCGTCGCTGCATCTGCGACGTCGCCGCGCTAGCGTAAGCCGATGCCGACCGTGATCAAGGGCCGCGGTGCCGCCAGCCACCTGCCCGGCCGTTTCGAAACCACCACCACCGATGCCGTCGACGATGGCTGGCAGGCCGACGACGCCGAAGAGTTCGCCGCGCCGCGGCTGCGTACCGACGTGCGCGCGGAAACCGCGCGCAGCATCATCAGCCGCAACAATTCCCCGGACGTGGGCTTCGAGCAGTCGGTTAACCCCTACCGGGGGTGCGAGCATGGCTGCTCGTACTGTTTCGCGCGGCCCACCCACGCCTACCTGAACCTGTCCCCGGGGCTGGATTTCGAGACCCGGATCTTCGCCAAGACCAATGCCGCCGAGCTGCTGCGCAGGGAACTGGCCAGGCCCGGTTACGTGGTCAAGCCGATCGCGCTGGGCATCAACACCGATGCCTACCAGCCGATCGAGCGCCGGCTGGGCATCACCCGCCAGCTGATCGAAGTGATGCTGGAGACCGGCCACCCGTTCTCGCTGATCACCAAGAACGCGCTGGTCGAGCGCGACATCGACCTGCTGGCGCCGCTGGCCGCGCAGCGCCTGGTCAGCGTGCACTTCTCGGTGACGTCGCTGGACCCGCATCTGTCGGCCAGGCTGGAGCCGCGCGCCTCCGCCCCGCATGCGCGGCTGCGGGCGATGCGGCGGCTGCACGCTGCCGGCATTCCGGTGGGGGTGATGGTTGCGCCGGTGATCCCGTGGATCAACGACGCCGAGCTGGAAGCAGTGCTGGAAGCGGCGCGCGATGCGGGCGCGCGCAGCGCCGGCTACGTGCTGCTGCGGCTGCCGCACGAGGTGGCGCCGCTGTTCCGCGACTGGCTGCAGGCGCACCATCCGCAGCGCGCCGGGCACGTGATGAGCACCATCAACCAGCTGCGCGGCGGCAAGGACTACGACAGCGGGTTCGGCAGGCGCATGCGCGGCGAAGGCGTCTATGCGCAGCTGCTGTCGCGGCGCTTCGCGCTGGCCAGCAAGCGCCTGGGCTTCAACGCCTCGCGCGAGCAGTGGCCGTGGCTGGACTGCAGCCGTTTCGTGCCGCCGGCACCACCGAAGAAAGCCTCGCCGCAGGGCGAGCTGTTCTGATCCGCCGTCGCTGCGCTGCGCCCGGCCATGACCCGGCGGGGCGCGGCTGCTGCGCGCCCCCAGGTCGCAGGCGGCTCAGCCCTGCGCGTCGTGCTCGCGGTGGTAACGGGTGGCCTCGGCCACCTCGTTGCGCGAGCCCAGGAACACCGGCACGCGCTGGTGCAGCTGTTCGGGCTGGATGTCGAGGATGCGGCGGCGGCCGTCGGTGGCGGCACCGCCGGCCTGCTCGACCAGCATCGACATCGGGTTGGCCTCGTACATCAGCCGCAGCTTGCCCGGCTTGGACGGGTCCTTCCGGTCCCACGGATAGATGAAGATGCCACCGCGGGTGAGGATGCGATGCACGTCGGCCACCATCGAGGCGATCCAGCGCATGTTGAAGTCCTTGCCACGCACGCCCTCGCGGCCGGCCAGCAGGTCGGCCACGTAGCCCTGCATGGGCGCTTCCCAATGGCGCTGGTTGGACATGTTGATGGCGAACTCGCGGGTGTCGGCCGGCACCTGCATGCCGCGCTGGGTGAGCACGAACTCGCCGGTCTCGCGGTCCAGGGTGAAGGCATGGGTGCCATGGCCGACGGTGAGCACCAGCATCGTGCTCGGCCCGTAGATGCAGTAGCCGGCCGCGACCTGCTGCACGCCCGGCTGCAGGAAGTGCGTGTCGCCGGGCTGTTCCACGCCCGGCGGCGCGCGCAGCACGGAAAAGATGGTGCCTACCGACACGTTCACGTCGATGTTGGAGCTGCCGTCCAGCGGATCGAACAGCAGCAGGAAGTCGCCCTGCGGATACTCCGACGGCACCGGCTGGCTGTGGTCCATCTCCTCCGACGCGCAGGCGGCCAGGTGGCCACCCCAGGCGTTGGCCTCGAGCAGGATCTCGTTGGAGATCACGTCCAGCTTCTTCTGCGCCTCGCCCTGCACGTTGCCGGTGCCGGCGTCGCCGAGCACGCCGCCCAGCGCGCCCTTGCTCACCGCGATCGAGATGCTGGTGCAGGCGCGGGCCACCACCGCCACCAGCTGGCGCAGGTCGGCGTTGATGCGCCGGGCATGCTGCTCTTCGATCAGGAAGCGGGTCAGCGACGTGCGGGACATGGTCAGGAGCTACCTTCAGACGAAAGGAGCGCTATTGTCGCGGGTTGTCCGTGCTTTTACGAGGTCATGGACAGGCCGTGTCCTGGTCGGGCATGGCAGCGGCCACGCGATGTCGTCTCTGGAGACCGGTGCGCGCCATCGGGGCCTGCCGGTACTGGCTTAACATGGGCATTCCGGAGGGAGGGGACATGGACTGGGAGCAGGCAACGCAGAGTCTGCCCGCGGCGCTCGGCATCGGCCTGCTGATCGGCGCGGTGCGCGAGCGCCAGCACGGCAATGCCACCACGCTGCAGGCCGGGGTGCGCACCCACGCCCTGCTGGCGCTGATGGGAACCGTGGGCATCGCCTTCGGACAGGCGGTATTCCTGGTCGTGCTGCTGGCGGCGGCCCTGCTGGCGTGGAGCAGTTACCGGATCACCGCGCGCGCCGACCCGGGCCTGACCGGCGAGATCGCGCTGCTGATCACCGTACTGCTCGGCGGGCTCGCGTTCGACGCGCCGGAACT
This sequence comes from Stenotrophomonas acidaminiphila, assembly GCF_014109845.1. Lineage (NCBI taxonomy): Bacteria > Pseudomonadati > Pseudomonadota > Gammaproteobacteria > Lysobacterales > Lysobacteraceae > Stenotrophomonas > Stenotrophomonas acidaminiphila. The sequence goes on from NZ_CP043567.1 coordinate 815,242, forward strand.
GGCGGCGGCGCTCGGGGTGGTGGTGGCCATCCTGCTGTGGGCCAAGGCGCCGCTGGCACGGCTGAGCCGCGATGTGATCAGCGACCAGGAGATGCGCGACGCGTTGCTGCTCGCCGCGAGTGCACTGGTGGTGCTGCCGCTGTTGCCGGATGACGCGATCGACCCCTGGGGCGTGCTGGTGCCGTCCAAGTTGTGGCAGATCGTGGTGCTGGTGATGGGGGTGGGCATGCTCGGCCACCTGGCGTTGCGGATGGTCGGTGCGCGCTGGGGGTTGCCGATGGCGGGCTTCTTCTCCGGCTTCGCCTCGTCGACCGCGGCGGTGGCCGGCTTCGGCCGCGGCAGCAGGGCGGCGGCCGTGCTGGTGGGTCCGTCGGCGTCGGCGGCGTTGTTGGCCAACCTGGCCTCGTTGATGCTGTTCGCGGCGGTGATCGGCACCACGTCGCCGGCACTGCTGCGCGCCAGCGCCTGGCCGCTGCTGGCCGCCGCGCTGGCGCTGCTGGCGTTCTCGCTGCTGGGCCTGCGCCACGTGAAGGAAGAGGCGGTGCCGCGTACCGCCACCGCCAAGGCGCTGCGCCTCGGGCACGCGGTGATGATCGCGCTGGTGATCGCCGCCGTGCTGCTGGTGTCCGAATGGCTGCGCCAGGTGTTCGGCCAGGCCGGGGCGCTGGTGGGTGCGACCATTGCCGCTCTTGGCGAACTGCACGCAGCCGCGGCCGGCATCGCCAGCCTGAACGCGTCCGGCGGCCTGCAGCTGGATGCGGCGCGCTGGGGCGTGGTGGCGCTGCTGGCTTCGGCCTCGCTGGCCAAGTCGGTGCTGGCGTTCGCCAGCGGCGGGCCGCGTTACGGTGTCGCCGTCGGCGCGGGGCTGGCGGCGATGGTGGCCGGCGCGGCGGCCACGACCTGGCTGGTACCTGCCTGAGCCGGCGCGGCCGGGCATGAAAAAGCCCGGCCGTGGCCGGGCTTTTCCGGATCCTGGTGTCGGCCGCGGATCAACCGCGGCTGACGTCGTAGACCGCCTTGGCCACGTAGTCCAGGTTCTTCTGGCTGAGCGCGGCCACGCAGATGCGGCCGGTGCCGACGGCATAGATGCCGAATTCGTCGCGCAGCCGGTCCACCTGCGCCTTGCTCAGGCCCGAATAGGAGAACATGCCGGCCTGCTGCTGGATGAAGCCGAATTCCGGCGCGCCCAGGGCGGCCAGCTTCTGCACCATGCCGGCGCGCAGGGCGTGGATGCGCTCGCGCATCGCGGTCAATTCGGCGCCCCACATGCCGCGCAGCTCGGCGCTGCCCAGCACGCCGGCCACCAGCGCGGCGCCGTGGGTGGACGGGCTGGAGTAGATGGTGCGGATGATGCGCTTGACCTGCGACTGCACGGCCCTGGTCGAGGCCGCATCCGGGCCGACCACCGACAGCGCGCCGACGCGTTCGCCGTACAGCGAGAACGACTTGGAGTACGAGTTGGCGACGATGAAGCTGTCGATCCCGGCCTCGGCGATGATGCGCACGGCCTGGCCGTCCTGCTCGATGCCCTTGTCGAAGCCCTGGTAGGCCATGTCGATGAAGGGGAACAGCTGGCGGTCCTTGAGCAGCGCGGCGACCTGCTGCCACTGCGCGGTGTCCAGGTCGGCGCCGGTCGGGTTGTGGCAGCAGGCATGCAGCAGTACCACGGTGCCGGGCTGCAGCTTCTGCAGGTCGGCGATCATGCCGGCGAAATCCAGGCCGTGGCTGGCGTTGTCGAAGTAGGTGTAATCGACCACCTCGAAGCCGGCGGCGCCGAACACCGCGCGGTGGTTTTCCCAGCTCGGGTTGCTGATGGCCACGGTGGCGTGCGGCAGCAGCTTGTGCAGCAGGTCCGCGCCCACGCGCAGCGCGCCGCTGCCGCCGATGGTCTGCGCAGTGGCGACGCGGCCGCTGGCGATCAGTTCCGAACCCTCGCCGAACACCAGCTTCTGCGTGGCCTGGGTGTAGGCCGGCAGGCCGTCGATCGGCAGGTAGCCGCGCGGCTTGGCTTCGGCGGCAAGCTGCTGTTCGATCAGCTGCACGGCGCGCAGCAACGGGATGCGGCCGTCTTCGTCGTAATAGATGCCGACGCCAAGATTGACCTTGGTCGGGCGCGGATCGGCGTTGTAGGCCTCGGTCAGACCCAGGATCGGGTCGCCAGGAACCTGTTCCACGTTTGCAAAGAAGGACACGGCGGTACTCGTCACGGTGGCGGGAGGGGGAAGTTCGGGACGACCGCGCAGCGCGGTCAAACCGCCCCATCGTAACAGGGCCGGGAGCGGTTGGCCGCAGGGTTTCAGGCGGAACCGTCGTGTGCATGGCGTACCGCTTGGCGGCGATCGGCGATGATGCTGGCATGAAGCGATGCAACAGCTGGTTCGCGGCGATCGAAGTGGCCCTGGCGCTGCCGGTGGTGGCGCTGGCCGCGCCGGCGCCGGCTACCCTGGATGCGGTGCAGGTACAGGTGGCACGGGCGCATGCGGTGGATGATTTCGACCTGCCCGCGTCGATCACCACCCAGGACGTGGAGGCCTACGGCAACGGCCGTGGCGCGCTGGTGTCCGAGGCCCTGGGCGGGGTGCCGGGCCTGCTGGCGCGCGAGCGGCAGAACCTGGCACAGGACACCCAGCTGTCGATCCGTGGCTTCGGTGCGCGCTCCACCTTCGGCGTGCGCGGCGTACGGCTGCTGGTGGACGGGGTGCCGGCGACCATGCCCGACGGCCAGGGCCAGCTGTCGCACTTCAACCTGCTTGGCGCCGAACGCATCGACGTGCTGCGCGGACCGTTCTCGGCGCTGTACGGCAACTCCTCCGGCGGCGTGGTGCAGCTGTGGAGCGCCGATGGCCAGGCGGGCGACCCCTGGCGGCTGCGCGCCAGTGCCGGCAGCGACACCAGCCGCAGCCTGGGCCTGCAGCTGCGGGGCCTGGCCGGTGCCATGCGCTACAACGTCGCCGCCAGCGACTACCGCACCGATGGCTGGCGCCGGCACAGTGCGGCGCGGCGGCAATCGCTCAACGCCCGGCTCGGGTTCGAGATGGCGCCGGGCCAGCGCCTGGACCTGCTGTTCAACGTGCTCGATGCGCCGCGCGCGCAGGACCCGCTGGGCCTGGACCGCACGCAGGTGCGCGAGGACCCGCGCCAGGCCACTGCAGTCGCCTCCCTGTACGACACCCGCAAGTCGGTGCGGCAGGCGCAGGCCGGTGCGGTGTACACGCTGCAGCGCAGCCGCCAGACCTGGCGGCTGATGGCCTATGCCGGTCAGCGCACGGTGGCGCAGTTCCTGGCCATCCCACCCGCGGCACAGGCCAATCCGCTGCACGCCGGCGGGGTGATCGGCCTGGACGGTGGTTACGGCGGCGTGGATGCACGCTGGGCCTGGCATGGCACCCTGGCCGCGCGCCCGCTGGAACTGGTGATCGGCGCCAACGCCGACCGCCAGCGGCAGCACCGCAGCGGCCACGAGAACTTCGTCGGCGACGTGCTCGGCGTCCGCGGCCGGCTGCGTCGCGACCAGCGCGACCGGGTCGGCAACGTCGACGCGTTCGCGCAGGCCTGGTGGCAGTTCGCGCCGCGCTGGTCGCTGCTGGCCGGGGCGCGCCACAGCCGGGTGGACTTCCGCTCCGACGACCGTTACATCGCTGCCGGCAACCCGGACGACAGCGGCCGCCGCCAGTACACCGCCACCACACCGGTGGCGGGGCTGGTGTTCCGTGCAGGCCAGGACCTGCGCCTGTACGCATCGGCCGGGCGCGGTTTCGAAACGCCGACCTTCAACGAGCTGGGCTATCGCGCCGATGGCGGTGCCGGGCTGGCGCTGGACCTGTCGCCGGCCACCAGCCGCACCCATGAACTCGGCGCCAAGTGGCGCACCCAGGCCGGCACCCGGCTGGACCTGGCGCTGTTCCACGCCGATACCGACGACGAACTGGCGGTCGCCAGCAACAGCGGCGGCCGCAGCAGCTACCGCAACATCGGCGCCACCCGCCGCCGCGGCATGGAACTGGGCTGGCGGCAGCCGATCGGCGAGGCCCAGCACCTGCAGCTGGCATGGACGTGGCTGCAGGCCCGTGTGCGCGAGGGCTACCTGACCTGCTCGGGCCTGCCGGCGCCGTGCACCACGCCGCGCAATCCAGTGGCACCGGGCACCGCGCTGCCGGGGGTGCCGCGCCAGCTGCTGCAGGCGCGCTGGGACTGGCGGCCGGGTCGCTGGCAGCTGGCCGCCGAGACCGTGGCCGCGGGTGCGACCACAAGCACCGACCTGGGTGACGGACGCGCGCCGGGCTACGCCCTCCTGAACCTGGAAGCGGCCCGCCAGTGGCGTACCGCGAACGGCCCGCTGCGCCTGTTCGCGCGCGTGGACAACGTACTGGACCGGCGCTACATCGGTTCGGTCATCGTCAACGACGGCAACCGCCGCTACTACGAACCCGGCCCGGACCGCGGCTGGACCCTGGGCCTGGAATGGCAGTGGTCACCACACTGAGGTGGCGATGCACGGCCGCCGCGCCCACGGGAGGGGAAGCGGGCGACGGCGGCCGTGCATGGACGGTCAGGCGCTCATGTCCAGGACCACGCGCCCTTCGATCTGGCCGGCGCGCATGCGCGCGAACACCGCGTTGATGTTGTCCAGCGTATCGGTGGAGACGGTCGCGGCGACCTTGCCGTCGGCCGCGAACTGCAGCGACTCCTGCAGGTCCAGGCGGGTGCCGACGATGGAGCCGCGCACGGTGATGCCATTGAGCACCATGCCGAAGATGTCCAGCGGGAAGTCGCCGGGCGGCAGGCCGTTGAGCGACACCGTGCCGCCGCGCCGGACCATGCCCAGCGCCTGCGCGAACGCCTTGGGCGATACCGCGGTGACCAGCGCGCCATGGGCGCCGCCGATCTCCTTTTTCAGGAATGCCGCCGGGTCGGTGGCGCGTGCGTCGACGGTGACCGTCGCGCCGAGCCGGCGCGCCAACGCCAGCTTGCCCTCGTCCACGTCCACCGCCGCCACGTTCAGGCCCATCGCCCGCGCGTACTGCACGGCCATGTGGCCGAGCCCGCCGATGCCGGAGATCACCACCCAGTCGCCGGGCTTGGTGTCGGTGACCTTCAGGCCCTTGTAGACGGTCACCCCGGCGCACAGCACCGGTGCGATCTCGACGAAGCCCACGCTGTCGGGCAGGTGGCCGACGTAGTCGGCGTTGGCCAGCGCGTACTGGGCGAACCCGCCATTGACCGAGTAGCCGGTGTTGCGCTGGCTTTCGCACAGCGTTTCCCAGCCGCCGAGGCAGTGTTCGCAATGGCCGCAGGCCGAGTACAGCCAGGGAATGCCGACGCGGTCGCCCTCGCGGACGTGGTGGACGCCCTCGCCCACCGCGACCACGTGGCCGACGCCTTCGTGGCCGGGAATGAACGGCGGCTCCGGCTTCACCGGCCAGTCGCCCTCGGCGGCGTGCAGGTCGGTGTGGCAGACGCCGCACGCTTCGATCTTCACCAGAATGTCACCGGCCGCCGGGCGCGGTACCGGTACTTCCTCGATGACCAGCGGCTGGCCGAATGCACGCACCACCGCGGCCTTCATTGTCCTGTCCATGCGCGATCTCCGTGGGGGAACGCGCCTACTCTCGCGCCGTCCGCGTGCCGCCGCATTGATCGTGATCACGCCCTGGAAGCAACGGCGCGGTGGCCGACGGACGGTCGCCGGTTCAGCCGGCCAGCAGTGCCGCCTCGCGCGCCAGCCGTTCGATCCCGGCCCAGTCGCGCGCCGCCAGCAGATCGCGCGTGGTCAGCCACGAGCCGCCGACGCACAGCACGTTGGGCAGGTGCAGGAACTGCGCGGCGGTCTGTACGTCGATGCCGCCGGTCGGGCAGAACCGCACGTCGCCGAACGGGCCGTTCCACGCCGCCAGCATCGCCGTGCCGCCGGCCTGTACCGCGGGGAAGAACTTGAACGTGTCCAGCCCCTGCTCCAGCCCGCGCATCAGGTCCGATGCGGTGGCCACGCCCGGCAGGAACGGCAGGTCGGTATCGCGCGCGGCGGCATACAGCCGGTCGGTGGCGCCCGGCGAGACCGCGAAGCGGCCACCGGCGGCCTTGACCTGCGCCATCTGCCGCGCGTCGAGCACGGTACCGGCGCCGATCACCGCGTCGGGCACCGCTTCGGCCATCGCCCTGATCGCGTCCATGGCAGTGGCCGTGCGCAGGGTCACTTCGATCACCGGCAGACCGCCGCGGAACAGCGCCTGCGCCACCTGCACGGCATCGTCGATGGACCCGGGGGTGAACACCGGGATCACCGGTGCCAGTTTCAGGACAGCGCGCACGCGCGGATCAGCGCCGGACATCGAATTTTCCTTCGCCCACCAGGGCCATCACGTCGGCAACGCCGACCGGGTTGAAATCGCCGGGAATGGAATGCTTCAGGCAGCCGGCGGCCAGGCTGAAGCGGATCGTGGCGTCGGCGTCGAAGCCCTCGATCAGGCCATGCAGTACCCCGGCCGCGAACGCGTCGCCGCCACCGATGCGGTCGACGATGCCGGTCAGTTCCGCGTCCGGCGCGACCGCGCGGGTGCCGTCGCGGCCGAGCAGCATCGCGCCGAGCGAGTGGTGGCCGGCGCTGTGCGCGGTGCGCTGGGTGCAGGCCATGTACTGCAGCCGCGGGAATGCGGCGAATGCCATCGCCGCGGCCGCGTCCACGCGCGTCCGTGCGTCGGCCTGCGCGAACTGCCCGCCCAGCACCACGCCGATGTCGCGGTAATCGGCGAACACGATGTGCGCGCAGTCGAACAGATCACGCAGGATCGCCCTGGCGTCGCCGCCCCAGCGCTCCCACAGCTTCGGCCGGAAATTGCCGTCGAACGACACCTTGATGCCCGCCGCGCAGGCCGCGCGCGCGGCCGCCAGGGTGGCCTGCGCCGCCTCGGCGCCGAGCGCCGGGCTGACGCCGGACAGGTGCAGCCACTGTGCGCCGCGCAGCAGCGCCGGCCAGTCGTAGCTGTCGGCGCGCGCGCTGGCGAAGGCCGAATCGGCGCGGTCGTAGACCACCTCGCTGGGCCGGTGCCCGGCGCCGGTGGTCAGGAAATACAGGCCCATGCGGCCGTCGCCGCGCCGCACCCGCGTGGTATCCAGCCCATGCCGGCGCAGCTCGCCGCCGACCGCCGCGCCCAGCGGGTTGTTGGCGACCACGCTGACCATCGCCACGTCATGGCCGAAGTGCGCCAGCGAGACGCCGACGTTGGCCTCGGCGCCACCGCAATGCACCTCCAGCGCCGGGGTCTGCAGCAGCAGCTGGTGGCCGGGGGCGCCGAGCCGCAGCAGCAGCTCGCCGAAACAGACAACACGGGGGGAACTCATCGGGACTCCTGTCGCGGTCTACACGGGCGGGAATGATGGCACGATAGTTTGACCATCGGTGTCATACACGCCGAAATGTCCCTTGTCCCTGTCGATATCGGCGCCGTAATGTCCCAAAGACAAGGGGTTGCGGGCATTTCCCCGCCTGTTGCAGTGCAAGATGCTCCCTCCCGGAGCTCCTGTTACTTTCGGTTTTGACCAGCGGTGTCATATGCCTTTGGCACTACAGGAATCGCCGCTTCGCATGTAAACCTTTGGAGAGGGGGAAACACATGTATCCACACAGCAAGCAGAAAAAGACACCGGTTACCTTGCTCGCATTGTCGATCGCGCTGGCGCTGCAGGCCGGCGCCGCCGCCGCCCAGGACGCAGGCGCCGCCGCCACCGAACTGGACACCGTGACCGTCACCGGCTACCGCGCCAGTGTCGAGAAGGCGCTGGACATCAAGCGCGGCGAAGCCGGCATGGTCGACGCCGTGGTCGCCGAGGACATCGGCAAGTTCCCCGACAGCAACCTGGCCGAATCGCTGCAGCGTATCCCCGGCGTGGTCATCACCCGCGATGGCGGCGAAGGCCGCCAGATCACCGTGCGCGGGCTGGGCCCGGATTTCACCCGCGTGCGCATCAACGGCATGGAAGCGCTGAGCACCGTCGGCAGCAGCGACGGCCAGGGCGGCACCAACCGCAGCCGCGGCTTCGATTTCAACGTATTCGCCTCGGATCTGTTCTCGCAGCTGATCGCGCGCAAGACCGCCTCGGCCGACGTCGAGGAAGGCTCGCTCGGCGCCACCGTGGACCTGCGTACCGCGCGGCCGTTCGACTATGACGGCTTCACCCTCGTGACCAACGTGCAGACCGCCTACAACGACGCCTCGCAGGCGGCGATGCCGCGTTTCGCCGGCCTGATCGCCAACAGCTGGGCCGACGGCAAGGTCGGCGCGCTGCTGTCGGTGGCGTACTCCGAGCGCGAGACCGTGGAGGAAGGCACCGGCACCGTGCGCTGGGCCGGCGGCACCACCAATGGTGGCTTCAATCCGAACTCCGCGTTCAAGGAGGCGTTGAAGTCCGACGTGTATGCGCCGCGGTTCCCCCGCTACACGCTGATGGAGCACGACCAGAAGCGTCTGGGCGTGACCGGCTCGCTGCAGTTCAAGCCCAGCGACCGCACCACTTTCAGCCTCGATGCGCTGTACTCGAAGATCGACGCCCAGCGCGACGAGAAGTACATCGAGGCCAATGGCCTGAGCAAGTCGGACGCACTGGGCAAGCGGGAAATCCTGGTCAATGCCGGCGAGGTGCGCAACGGTGCCCTGGTCTACGCGCAGATGGACAACGTCGATATCCGCGCCGAGAACCGCCACGACGAATGGAGCACGGATTTCTACCAGGTCAGCCTCGACGGCGAGCACAGGCTGACAGATGCCTTCACCCTCAGCGGCAGGGTCGGCACCTCGCGGTCCAAGCATGACAATCCGGTCCAGGCGACCATCATGATGGACAAGCTCAACGTCAAGGGCTACAGCTACGACTACCGTGGCAACGCCAACAAGCCGGTGTTCAACTACGGCGTCAGCCCGACCGATCCGAACGGCTGGACCCTGTCCACGATCCGCCTGCGCCAGAACTACGTGACCAACGAGTTCCACAACGGCGAGCTGGATTTCTCCTGGGTCATCGGCCCTTCGTTCACCCTGAGCGGCGGCGTGCAGGGCAAGAACTACAGCTTCGATTCGATGGAGCGCCGGCGTGTCGGCAACGAGACCGTGGTGCCGAACTTCAGCACCGGCAACAAGATCGTGCCTGCCGATATGACCGAGCTGGCCAGCCTCGGCGGCCTGGCCGGCTCGCCCGGCACGTGGGTGGTGCCCAACTTCGGCGCCATCGCCAGTATGTTCGGTGTCCTAAACGGCGAAGGGATCTACGCATTGGCCGACTACGCGGCCAGCATGCGTGGCGTCGAGGAACAGGACCGCAGCGGCTGGCTGATGGGCAAGTTCTCCACCGAGATCGGTTCGATCCCGGTGTACGGCAACCTCGGCGTGCGCCATGTCCGCACCAAGCAGACCTCCTCGGGCATCGCCACCGCCAGCGGCACTCCGGTGGCCACCACCGTGACCCGCGAGTACAACGACACCCTGCCCTCGCTGAACGTGGTGGCCGAACTCACCCCGGATTTCCTGCTGCGCTTCGCCGCGGCCAAGGTGATGTCGCGTCCCGGCCTGGGCAGCCTGACCCCGGGCGTGACCGTCAACGTCAGCGGCAGCGCCAAGACGGTCAGCGGCGGCAACCCGATGCTCGACCCGGTGCGCGCCAAGAGCTACGACCTGGGCCTGGAGTGGTACTTCGACGAAGGCGCCATGCTCGGTGCCACCGTGTTCTACAAGGACATCGGCAGCTACATCCAGAACACCCGCGAAACCCGCGTCTACGCCGACAGCGGCCTGCCGGCCGGCCTGCTGGACAACCTCAACGCCAGCCCCAGCGATGAGTTCACCTTCACCGTGCCGGTCAACACCCCGGGCGGCAAGCTGCAGGGCGTGGAGCTGAACTACGTGCAGCCGTTCACCTTCCTGCCGGGCAAGTGGTCCAACCTGGGCACGCAGCTGAACTACACCTACGTCGATTCGGACATCCAGTACCTGCTGTCCTCCGGCGCGACGGCACAGAAGGCGGCAATGACCGGCCAGTCCAAGAATTCGTGGAACGCGACGCTGTTCTACGAAGGCGAGCGTTTCTCCGGTCGTGTTTCGGCCACCAACCGCAACGACTACCTGATCCAGGTGCCGGGCACCGAGGCCGGCTTCAACAGCGACGCCAACGGCGTGCATGGCCAGAGCGGCACCACCATCGTCGATGCGTCGATCCACTACCGCATCAGCGACCAGCTGGAACTGAGCCTGGAAGGCGCCAACCTGACCAACGAGGCGCAGGAATCGTGGGTGGCCAACCCGTCGGTGTCGCTGCCGCTGGAGTACAGCCAGACCGGACGCACCTATACCCTGGGACTGCGTTACCGGTTCTGATCCTGGCTGCGCTCCCGGCGTGTTGCCGGGAGCCAGCCGATGGTGCGACGCAGGATGTGATGACGCGTTGGCGTCGCTAACTTGGCCCACCGCGCGCGGCGCAGGCAACCGCCGCGCGCTTCCAAGAGACGCCCGATGTCACCACGTAACGCCTGCTCCCCGCTCCGCCTGCTGCTGCTGGCTTCGGCGCTGTCCGCCGCTCTCCCGGCGGCGGCGCTTTCTTCCCCGCCGAACCTGCTGTTCCGCGTATCGGCCGACCACGGCTTCGTCGCCGACCAGGCGCAGGGCGATGCCGTCCCCAACTTCCAGGACAGGGTGAGCCTGGTCGACGACGGCGCCCACGGCCGCGCGATCCGCTGGGAGGACGACGGCGTGCTGTCGTGGAACGCGCCGGGCAACATCCGTGCTGAACGCGGCACCCTGTCCTTCTTCTGGCGCTCGCGCTACGCCGTGGGCGAGGCCCCGTTCGTGATCTTCCGCGTCGGCTACGCCGACCACAGCAGCTGGGACATGACCTGGCTGCGCATCGACTGGAACGGCCATGGCTTCGACGCTTTCGTCACCGACGCCAACCTGGCGCGGACCCGCGTGTCGTTCCGCCTGGACCGCAACCCGTCGCCCGAACAATGGCAGCACATCGCCTTCGCCTGGGACGAGGACGAGGGCGTGCGCCTGTTCCTCGACGGCCGCGAGGTGGCGCGCGTGGACACCACCGGCGACTACGACGCCGCGCTCGACCAGCTCGGCCTGGCCGGGCGGGTGATGGCGCCGTACCAGGTGCAGAGCCGCTACAACTTCCTGCGCGGCAGCGACTTCGACGAGATCCGCGTCTACGACCGCATGCTCGCCACCAGCGACGTGGCCGCGCTGGCGCGCAACGACGCGCCGCGGGCGCAGGAGGGCACCGCGTCCTCCTCGCAACGGGCCTGGTGGCACCGCCATGGCTGGGACGGCGCGCCGCCGCCGGTACTGGAGGCGGCGGTGACCACGATCCGCAAGGTCGAGTTCGCCGATGTCCGCGACAAGAAGCAGTGGATGTGGAAGGGCACCGACGGTATCGCCGAGACCACCTGGCCGGGCGTCTACAACCGCTCGCGCCTGCCCGGCCGCAACGACTACTTCCAGCTGCCGGACTGGAACACCTATGTCGAGGGCGGCCAGCACCTGGACCTGACTGTGCCCGATGGCGAAGCCATCAACCGCATCGAGATCCGGGGCGCGGCCCACGGCGAACTGCGCGGCAGCGCCGGCACCCTGTTCACCCGGCCCCGCGGCGTGGTCCGCAGCGTGGACGGGTTCGCCACGCAGACCGGCGGCACGCTGCGCTTCTCCAACGCCGAACAGGAAACACCGATCCAGGAGATATGGGGTTACCACGTCAGCGCTGCCGCCGAGCCGCAGGGCACGGTCAAGCAGCGCTACCTGATCGACAGCCGGGTGCTGCCGGACTACACCAACATCGCCGCGCTGCGCGACTACATCGATGGCCGCTTCGCCCCCGACGAGCGCAGCGTGGTGATGGCCCTGCCCAAGGGCGCGGGGTCGCGCCGGCGCACGGCCGACTCGCTGCCGGCGCGGCCGCAGCCGATCGTCCACGTACTGGTGCCGTCCGGAGTCGGCGACGCGCCGGCGGCGCAGCCGCTGATCCGCAGCTGGGCGCACAGCTGGGAGAACATGCACGATGGCCTGGACGGCATCGCCATCGACCTGCCGGCGCTGGACCTGGCGGCCACCCACGACGGCCCCGACGGCGCGGTGATCCCGCTGAACATCCGCATCAAGGACCCGATCTGGCCGGCCCGCGACATGATCGACGTGTCGGTCTCGGTACGGCCCGGGCAGCCGCGCACGCTATGGCTGGACCTGCGCGACCGGATCCTTACCGCCGACAGCCTGTGGATCTCCATCGCCTCGGCCGCGCCCGGCTTCAATGCCGCCGCGCTGGATGGCGCCGAACTGCGGCTGGTGTTCAAGGACCGCCGCCAGGCGCTTGCCGAACACCTGGCCGATCGCTTCAACCAGGTGCGCGACAACTGGGGCTTCCTGGTCGAGGAGCACACCACTTCCAAGCGCCAGCGCCTGTATGCGCGCGTGTACGCCGACCTCAGCGACCTGCTGCGGGTGGACCCCGACCACGCGCTGGGCCGGCTGTACTGGAACTACATCAGCTACAACAGCCAGGGCCGGCCACCGTTCCAGCAGCCACAGCCGCCCGCGGGCGTGCCGCTGTGGGCGTTCCGCCAGGTGGAGGACCTCAGGCGCGTGCGCCGCTTCGTCGACTGGTGGATCGACAACCGCCAGGTCGAGTACGGCGATTTCGGCGGCGGCATTTCCGACGATACCGACCTGACCCAGCAATGGCCGGGGCTGGCGCTGATGGGCGTGGAGCCGGACCGCCTCAATGCCTCGCTGACCGCGCTGTCCGACGCGGTGTACCGCAACGGCATGTTCGCCAACGGCCTGAGCACCATCGAGACCGACGAACTGCATGCCTACGAGGAAGGCATCAACGCCAACAGCGCCATGCTCTACCTCAACTGGGGCGACCCGCTGACCGTGGAGCGGCTGATGCAGACGGTGCGCGCGTTCGACGAGCGCATCATCCTGCGCAACCCGCAGGGCCACCTGCTGTTCTCCAGCAACTGGTTCGGGGGCAACAGGGTCTACCGCGAGCCGAACTGGCAATGGCAGAAGCCGTATTCGTTCCCGGCGCTGCACCCGGCGTTCCTGATGGGCGAATACAACGCCGATCGCACCGGCCGCGCGCTGGTCACCGGCCTGGCCGACAGTTACCTCGCCCACGCCCATACCGACGACACCGGCCGCTGGACGCTGCCGAACGAGATCAACTGGGCCACCGGCAAGACCCGGGGTGGCGAACTGAACCAGGGTTCGGGCGCTGGCGACGTCATGCACACGTTCTGGGCGGCCTGGCGCTGGAGCGGCGATGACAAGTACCTGCAGGCGCTGGACTACCGCGTGCAGCGCGGCGGCCCCGGCGCGCTGTCCAACCTGGGCGAGAACTTCATCGACGTGCTGGGCCGCCAGCAGGACTGGGGCCGCCAGCTGGCCGCCGCCGCCGACAAGGGCGACACCGGTTTCGCCGCCGTCACCGCGTGGCAGCTGAGCGGTGACAAATCGTATCTGGAAACCCTGCATGCCGAAGGCATCCAGGCCAAGGCCCAGCGCGAATACATGAACACCGAGGGCCACTGGTGGAGCGACCGCGTCGAGGCGCCGAGCGAATTCCTGCAGCGCCTGCGCCTGGGTGGCATCGCGCTCAAGCGCAACCAGAGCTTCCCCGGGCACACCGTGAGCTGGCGCTTCGCCCGGCCCGGGGCCGCCGAGCAGGTGGCGCTGCTGGTGCACGCGCCCTCGCGCGAGCGCTTCAAGGTGATCGCCTGGAACATGGCCGACGTGCCGCTGGAGGCGACGATGACCGGCTGGAACATCGCCGCCGGCACCTGGCGCATCAGCAGCGGCATCGACCGCGATGGCGACGACCGGATCGACGGCAAGCCGCAGGTGCGCGAGGTGGTGCTGGAGCGCAGCGCATCCACCGCCCTGCGTTTCGCACCGAAGCAGGCGCACGTGTTCGAGTTCGAACGGATCGCGGCGGGCACGCCGGTGGAAACCCGCGCCGACCTGGGCATCGGCCGTGGCGACCTGCAGGTCGAGGACGGGCGCGTGCGGCTGACCGTGCACAGCCTCGGCCATGTCGCCACCCGGCCCGGGGTTGCATGGGTGGAGGATGCACGCGGCCGCGAAGTGGCGCGCGTTGCGATCCCGGCGCTGGAAGCGCCCTCGGACCTGCAGCCGCGCACGGCCACGGTGGAGCTGGCGTTGCCGCCGGGCTTCCAGCGCAGCGGCGCCAGCGTGCGGGTAATGCAGGAAGGCGGGATCGAGGAAGTGACGCGGCTCAACAACCGCCTGCCCATGCGGTAGGCGCGGCGTACGGCCGGCAATGCGGGCCATCCCCCTCTCCCGGCGGGAGAAGGGGGACCGGCGTCACTGCGTATCGGTCCGCAGTACCCGGCGCTCGCGCCGGTACCCGTCGGCGATCCCGGGCTCGGGAACGAACACCGTGCAGTGCTCCATCGGCCCCTGGTAGACATGCACCGAGATCGCGATCTCATCGTCGCTGGCGTTGCGCAGCACATGGAACTCATCCGGCGGGATCAGGTTGCCGGCACTGCCGCGCGCACCGTCCACGCCGGCAAGTGGCTGCAGCCGGGCGATGTCGCCGTGGTCTTCGCACAACCGGTACGGGGTGATCCGCAGCGTGCCCTGCCACACGCCTTCCACGCACCACAGGCCGTCGTGGTCGTGCAGCGGCGTGCCCTGGCCCGGCCCCCAGGTCATGGCGACGATGCTGTAGCCGTGGCGCGCGCTGCGGTACAGCTCGCGGCGCGCGTAGTGATCGCTGATCGGTTCGTGCACGCAAGCCGGCAGCACGATCGCCGGGTCGGCGATGGCCTGCCGCAGCACCTGTTCGACCCGTGCCACCGCGGTGGCGACATCAGCCGTGGCCAGTGCCGCGTCGATGGCCGCCACCAGCCGCTCGCAGCCGCTGAAATCGGATGTACCGGTTGCCTCTGAAATCATGCCGCCAGTCTAGGGCAAAGCGGTGAACAATCCGTTCGCCGCCGCTCATGGCGGGGTGGCATGTGTGCCTCATGAGGTGCCGCGCTGCACGAACGGCACCTGTCCGTACAGCCGGCGCTCGCCGCCGCGCGGATCGTCCTGCACGCGGCTGTCGTCGTCGAACACCAGGGTCTGCCGGCGTTGCAGCGAGTATGGCGCCCAGTGCGGCAGTCCGCCATGGTTGGGATCGCCATGGCGGGCGAACGCCAGCAGCGCATCGCTCATCGCATCGGCCATGCGCGTGGCCGACGCGGTGGCACCGGTGCGCGAACCGGGCTGGCGGGTGTTGTGGAACACCAGCGGAATGTCCAGGGTGTGGAAGGCGCGCAGCCGGTCGGCGTCGCCGCCCCGGTCGTACCAGTCCAGCTGGTAGGCCCAGGTCGGCGCCCCCTGGCGCGCGCGCGCCTCCAGTTCCTCGACCGCACCGCGCCACGAGCGCCCGGCGGTGGTGGCGGCGAAGAACACCTCCGATGCCGTGTAGTGCGGGTACATCCGCCGGTAGGCGGCGATCACCACCGACACGGGAAGGTCCACGAACTGTTCGCGCTCCAGCTTCGCCGGCAGCGTTTCCCAGTCCAGTGCGAAATTGCGCGGGTCATGGCCGAGGAAGGCACGGGTCTCGTCGCGGGTATTGCCGATGACCATGGGAATGGCCGCCGACTGCAGCGGTGCCTGCGGCCAGAACGGGTGCGTGGGCAGGTGGCGCGCGTCCAGCACCGGGCCGAAGTACAGGCCGGTGTCCTCGACCCACGACGGGTCGCGCAGCTTCACCGCTTCCAGCAACGTCTCCATCGGCAGCGTGCGCAGCGCCTGCGGGTCGCGCTGGCCGAAGTGCTCCAGCACCCGTCGCGCGCGCTGCGTGGCCGCGCGCGGGCCGGCGGCGGTCACCTGCTGGCCGCTCATCGTCCAGGCGCGGTGGAACAGGCCCTGCGCCGCCGGCATCGCCATCAGCGTGGCGATCTTGGCGCCGCCGCCGGACTGGCCGAACACGGTGACGTTGCCGGGGTCGCCGCCGAACTCGACCGCGTGCTGGCGCACCCACTGCAGCGCCTGCACCAGGTCGAGCTGGCCGGCGTTGCCCGAATCGGCGAACGCCCCGCCGCCGAGCCCGCCCAGGTACAGGTAGCCGAACACGTTGAGGCGGTGGTTGACGGTGACCACCACCACGTCGCCGCGCCGGCACAGGGCGCCGCCGTCGTACAGCGGATCGCTGCCGGACCCGGTGTTGTAGGCGCCGCCGTGCAGGTACACCAGCACCGGGCGGCGGCCACCGTCGCGCAGGGCCGGGGTCCACACGTTGAGATACAGGCAGTCCTCGCTGCCCGGCCCTTCGCCGCTGGTCTGCGGCGCGGCCGGGCCCCAGGCCAGCGCGTCGCGTACGCCGCGCCAGGGGGCTTCCTGTACGGCCTGCTGGAAGCGCCGGGGGGCGGTGTCCGCACCATAGGGGATGCCGCGGAACACGTGGATGCCGTGCTCTGTCTGCCCGGCGATACGCCCCCCGCGCACGCGGGCGAGCGGACTCGGGGACATGCGCGCGGCCGCGGCCGGCAGCGCTGCCGCCAGCCCGGCGCCGAGCGAGCACAGCGTGCCGGCGCGCAGGAAATGCCGCCGCCGCGGATCGCCGGGCAGTGCGGTCATGGCGCGCGCTCCGGCGCCTGTGCGGCGATCCAGTCGCGCGCCAGCCGCGGCCACGCGGCGGCGCCCAGCCCGGCGATGCCGCGGGTACCGAAGCCATGGCCGCCGTACGGGAACACATGCAGTTCCGCGGGCACGCCGGCCCGGTGCAACGCGGCGTAGAACCCCAGGCTGTTGCCGACCGGCACCGCGGTGTCGTCGCCGGCGTGCACCAGGAAGGTCGGCGGGGTGTCGGCACGCACCTGGTGCTGCATCGAGTAGCGCCGCCGCAGCGCCGGATCCGCGTCGGCGCCGAGCAGGCGGTGTTGCGAGCCGGGGTGGGTGTCGGCGCCGTCCATGTCGATCACCGGGTACACCAGCAGCTGGAAATCCGGGCGCGCACTGGTGCGGTCGATGGCGTCCGTGGCCGGATATGCCGGTTGCCCGAAGCCGTTGCCCAGCCGTGCGGCCAGGTGCCCGCCGGCGGAGAAGCCGATCACGCCGATGCGCCGTGGATCCAGCTGCCATTCGCTGGCGCGGGCACGGATCAGGCGCAGCGCGCGCTGCGCATCGGCCAGCGCCGCATCGCGGTCGTCACGGCCCTCGCCCGGCAAGCGGTAGCGCAGCACGAACAGGGTGATGCCGCCCTCCTCGACGAAGGCCGGCACCAGCGCCGAGCCCTCCTTGTCCAGCACCACGCGCTGGTAGCCGCCGCCGGGGGTCACCAGCAGCGCGGTGCCGTTGGGGCGGGCCGGCCGGTACATGACCAGGTAGGGCGCGCTGACGTGGGTGATGTAGCGGTCCGGCAGCGCCGGATCGGCGCTGCGTTCGACGATGCGGGCGGCCTCGGGCAGCGCGTTGTCTCCCGGTGCCAATCCCGCCGGCCACAGCGCGATCCGCTGTGCCGATCCCGCTGCCGGTTCGCCGTCCGGGCCGGTGGTTGCGGCAGCGGTGGAAACCCCGCCGGCCAGGATAAAAGCCATGAATAACAATGATCTGCCGATTCGGAGCGGGGACATGGGAACTCTCGCGATGCGGAACGGGGACGGCCGTGATGCGTTGCGTATTGCCATATGACACCGGTTTACCATATACAGCACCCACAGCACTGTCGATGGGCGGTGCAGCAACGCCACCAGGAGAGCCACTTGAGCAACGACCAAGGCCGACAGGATCCGTCCGCCGCGCTGGACGACATCGCCCGCCAGTTCGTGGACGCGCGCCGCGCCGGGCGTTCGCTCGCCGCGTTCCCCGGCGTGATCCCGGCCGACCTGGTGACCGCCTACCGCGTGCAGGACCTGGCCATCGGCCGCTGGGACGATGCGGTGGTCGGCTGGAAGGTCGGCTATATCGCCCCCGAGCGCCGCGATGCGTCCGGCGACGAGCGCCTGCTCGGCCCGGTGTTCGCACGCCAGCTCTGGAATGCCACCGGTAGCATCGTGGACATCCCGGTATTTTCCGGCGCAGGCGGGTTCGCCGCGGTCGAGGCCGAGTACGTGCTGCAGCTCGACGCCGATGCACCTGCCGACAAGCTGGAATGGACCGCGGAGGAAGCCGCCGCCCTGCCCGCGCGCCTGTTCATCGGGGTCGAAGTGGCCAGCAGCCCGCTGGCGACGATCAACGTGCTGGGGCCGCGGGTGGTGGTGTCCGATTTCGGCAACAACAATGGCCTGGTGCTGGGCAACGCGATCGCCGACTGGACGCGGCTGGATGAAGCACGCCTGCTGGCGCGCACCGAGATCGACGGCGTGGTGGTCGGCATCGGCGGTGCCAGCAACCTGCCCGGCGGCCTGCGTGCGGCGTATGCGTTCGCGCTGGCACGTTCGGCGCGCCGCGGCCGGCCGCTGCGCCGCGGCGACCTGATCGCCACCGGCAACGCCACCGGCATCCACGACATTGCGGTCGGCCAGCAGGCCGTGATCCGCTTCGAGGGCCACGGCGAGATTGCCTGCAGGGCGGTGGCCGCCGGCTGACCGGCGCATACGGTGGACATGGGTGGAGGGGGTACGATGATCGATCGCAGGACGTTTCTTGCCACTGGCGTGGGCGCGCTTGCCGCACCGGCGCTGGTGGCCTGTTCGGGCGGGGCGCGCCAGGCGGTGGGCGACGGGCGCGCGCTCACCGCCACCGATGTCCACGTGGCCGACTACCCCACCGTCACCGCGGTCAGGTGGATCGGGCAGCAGCTCGAGCGCGAGACCGGTGGCCGGCTGCGGCTGGCGCAGTACCACTCCGGCCAGCTTGGCCGCGAGTCGGAAGCGATCGACATGGCGCGTTTCGGCGCCATCGACATCACCCGCGTCTACTCGGGGGCGTTGAACAATGCCTTCCCGCTGACGCGCGCGCTGTGCCTGCCGTACGTATTCGATTCGGTCGCGCACATGCGCCGCGCGCTGGACGGCGGCATCGCCGACGCGGTGCTGGCCGGTTTCGAGCAGCGCGGCCTGGTCGGCCTGGCGATCTACGACTCGGGCGCGCGCTGCTTCTACAACACCAAGCACCCGATCGTGGAGCCGCGCGACCTGCACGGCCTGAAGCTGCGCGTGGCCAGCTCGGACATCTTCCTGCAGCTGATGCGCCTGTTCGGCGCCAACCCGACGCCGATGTCGCTGGGCGACACGTTCTCCGGCATGGAGACGCACATGATCGACGGCGCCGAGAACAACATGCGCAGCTTCCACTCCAGCCGCCATTTCGAGGCCGCGCACTACTGGTCGGAAAGCCAGCATTCGTACGCGCCGGACGTGCTGCTGATGTCGCGGCGCAGCTTCGACGCACTGGCGCCCGGCGACCGCCGGCTGCTGCTGGACCTGGCGCGGCAGTCGGTGCAGGTGATGCGCACCGAGTGGGACGCATCCGAGGACAAGGCGCGGCAGGCGGTGCTGGCCCACGGCGTGAAAGCCAACGCGGTGGACATCGCCGCGTTCCGCGAGGCCGCCGCCCCGCTGCTGCGCGATTACCTGCAGCAGCCGGAGATCGCCGCCCTGCACCGCCGCATCCGCGATTTCGCCTGAGGATCCGCAGCGATGACCGAAGCCACTTCCCGCAGTACCCAGGCCGGCCCGCAGCGCGCGCTGGAAGCCCTGGCCACCGTCGTCATCCACGTTGCCGTCGTCGCCCTGCTCGGGCTGGTGGTGGTGCAGGGCTGGCAGGTGTTCGCCCGCTACGTGATCAATGATTCGCCCAGCTGGACCGAGCCGGTCACCCTGCTGCTGCTGAGCACGGCGATGAGCATGGGCGCGGCCGCCGGCGTGCATACCCACCGCCACTTCGGCTTCTTCCTGCTGGCCGACCACCTCAACCCGCTGGCGCGGCGCGTGGTCGATGCGCTGGTGCCGCTGGTGGTGGCCGCCATCGGCGCGGTGATCGCCTGGTGGGGCTGGGTGCTGTGGATCGACGGACTGCACATCAAGACCGCCGGCGCCAACCTGCCGCAGAGCGTGAACTACCTGCCGCTGAGCCTGGGCGGCGCGCTGATGGTGGTGTTCGCGTTGAACCGGCTGTGGCTGGCACTGCAGCCGGCCGCCATCGAAGGAGACCGCTGAACCATGGGCATCGCAATCCTGTTCGCCGTGTTCGCCGCGCTGTTGCTGATCGGCGTGCCGGTCGCCTATGCGCTGGCCGCCGCCGCGCTGGCCACCCTGCTCTACCTGGACCTGCCCAGCGTGGTGCTGGTGCAGCAGATCTCGGCCGGCACCGGCTCGGCCTCGCTGATCGCCATTCCGCTGTTCATCTTCGCCGGCGAGATCATGATGCGCGGCGGCATCTCCGAGCGCCTGATCGCGCTGGCCGCGTCGCTGGTCGGGCGCCTGCGCGGCGGCCTGGGCCAGGTCTCGATCCTGTCCTCGCTGTTCTTCGGCGGCGTTTCCGGCTCGGCCATCGCCGATGTGTCGGCGGTTGGCGGCACGATGATCCCGCAGATGGTCCAGCGCGGCTACGACCGCGACTTCGCGGTCAACGTCAGCATCACCGCGGCCCTGGTGGCATTGCTGGTGCCGCCTTCGCACAACCTGATCCTGTTCTCGGCGGCGGCCGGCGGCGGCCTGTCCATCGCCGACCTGTTCGCCGCCGGCGTGGTGCCGGCGCTGCTGATGACGGTGGTGCTGATGGTCACCGGCTACGCGGTGGCGCGGCGCCGCGGCTACGGCGTGGAAGCCTTCCCGGGCCTGCGCGCGGTGCTGCTGCGGCTGGTCGCCGCGCTGCCCGGCCTGGGGCTGGTGGCGCTGATCTTCGTCGGCATCCGCGCCGGCATCTTCACCGCGGTCGAGTCGGCGGCCATCGCCGTAGTCTACGCGCTGCTGGTCACCACCGTGCTGTACCGGCAGCTGCGCTGGCGCGCGTTCCTGGACACGGTGATCCATGCCGCGCGCAGTACCGGCGTGATCCTGTTCGTGATCGCCACCGCGGCGGTGTTCGGCTGGCTGCTGGCCTACCTGCAGGTACCGGCGGCGGCGGTGGCGTTCCTGCAGTCGTTCGCGCACAGCAAATTCATGGTGCTGCTGATGATCGTGGTGATGCTGCTGCTGCTGGGCACCTTCATGGATCTGGCGCCGATGATCCTGATCTGCACCCCGATCTTCCTGCCGGTGGCCAAAGCCTATGGCATCGACCCGATCCACTTCGGCCTGGTGCTGGTGCTGACCGGCGGCCTGGGCCTGGTGACGCCGCCGGTGGGCTCGGTGCTGTTCATCGGCACGGCCATCGGCAAGATCACCGTGGGCCAGAGCATGAAGACGATCTGGCCGTTCTGGCTGGCCGGGCTGGGGGTACTGCTGGTGGTGACGTTCTTCCCGCAGTTGTCGCTGTGGCTGCCGGCACTGCTGCGCGGCTGAGCCGGGCCGGCAGCAACAGCCAGGCGCCGTTTCCGGCCCGCGGCGTCGTCTCGGGCTAACATCACCGCCTGGCGCGGGTTCCCTGCCCTGCCGCCGGCGGATGCCGCCGGCAGCGACGGGAGGCCGCCGCGCCGCTCCCATCGCCGTGCCCCCCGGGCGCGGCGCCGCCAGAACCCGTTCCGCTGGATGGTTTGCAAGGACATGTCATTGCGCAAGAAGGCCGATTCCGACGCCACGACCCGGCCGCTGGGCAGGGCCGCGACCATCAACGACATCGCGCGCCTGTCCGGCGTGTCCAAAAAGACGGTGTCGCGGATCATCAACAACTCGCCGCTGGTGCGCAAAGACACCCGCGAGAAGGTCGAGGCGCTGATGCGCGAGGTCGGCTACGCGCCCGATCCGCTGGCCCGCGGGCTGGCGTTCCGGCGTTCGTTCCTGATCGGCATGGTCTACGACAACCCCACCGCGCAATACGTGGTGGACATGCAGTACGGCGCGCTCGACGCGCTGCGCGGCTCCAGCTTCGAGCTGGTGGTGCATCCCTGCGACACCCGCAGCCCCGGCTACATCGAGGGCGTGAAGCGCTTCGTGCAGCAGCAGAAGCTGCACGGGGTGATCCTGGTGCCGCGCGCATCCGAGGACCAGGCGCTGGCCGACATGCTGGAGGAGATCGGCTGCCGCTACACCCGCATCGCCTCGCTGCCGCTGGACGACACCTCGCAGATGGTCATCACCCATGACCGCGACGGCGCCGCCGAGGCCGCCGACTACCTGCTTTCGCTCGGCCACCGCGACATCGCCCTGATCACCGGCCCGTCGGCCTACCGCTCGGCGCACGAGCGCACCGCCGGCTTCATCGACGCGCTGCAGCGGCGTGGCATCGAACTGCCGCCGGCGCGCATCATCGAGGCCGGCTACACCTTCGAATCGGGCGTGGCCGCGGCCGAGAAGCTGCTGCTCGGCAAGCAGCGCCCGACCGCGATCTTCACCGGCAACGACGAGATGGCCGCCGGCGTCTACAAGGTCGCCATGCGCGCCGGCATCAACATCCCGCGCGAACTGTCGGTGGTCGGCTACGACGACAGCCCGCTGGCCTCGCGGCTGTGGCCGTCGCTGACCTCGGTGCGGCGCAATACCCGCGATACCGGCCGCACCGCCGCGGCGATGCTGATCCAGCCCGAGGGCCAGGCCGCGCTGCAGATCGCCAGCGTGCGCCCGCACCTGATCGTGCGCGATTCCTGCCAGCCCCCCCTGGATTGATCCCAAGCCATTGTTCCGGAAAGGAAAGCCAGTATTCCGCGGCGCAGAATGACACCGGTTACCCAATTGGCTATGATGGCCCCGCATCGCATCCGGCGGGGCCGACCAGGACCGCCAGGCGCCCGCGCCGCGCGGCATCGCCCGCCGGGCAAGGCGCGGCACCGCAACCCACCCCCGTACCACCGCTCAGGGAGAGGAACACCATGACGAATCCATTCAGCCTCGAAGGCAAGATCGCGCTGGTAACCGGTGCCAATACCGGCCTGGGCCAGGGCATCGCGCTGGCCCTGGCCGCCGCCGGGGCCGACATCGCCGGCGCCGGCATCGTGCCGGCCGAGGAGACCGCGGCCAAGGTGCGTGCGCTGGGCCGCCGCTTCGTCAACATCGAGGCCAACCTGGGCAGCATCGAGCCGGTCGAGCGGGTAGTGCGCGAAGCCGTCGAGGGCCTGGGCGGGCTGGACATCCTGGTCAACAACGCCGGCCTGATCCGCCGCGCCGACGCGGTGGAGTTCAGCGAAAAGGACTGGGACGACGTGATGAACGTCAACATCAAGTCGGCGTTCTTCATGTGCCAGGCCGCCGGCAGGCATTTCATCGCCCAGGGCCGCGGCAAGATCATCAACATCGCCTCGATGCTGTCCTTCCAGGGCGGCATCCGGGTGCCGTCCTACACCGCGTCCAAGAGCGGCATCGCCGGCATCACCCGGCTGCTGGCCAACGAATGGGCGCAGCAGGGGCTGAACATCAACGCCATCGCCCCGGGCTACATGGCCACCGACAACACCGCGCAGCTGCGCGCCGACGAGGACCGCAGCAAGGCGATCCTGGACCGCATCCCGGCCGGCCGCTGGGGCAGGCCGGAAGACCTCGGCGGCACCGCCGTGTTCCTGGCCTCCAGCGCCTCGGACTACGTCAATGGCGCGGTCATCCCGGTCGACGGCGGCTGGCTGGCGCGCTGATCCGGCATTCCCCGGCGCGCGGCCACGGCCGGGCGCCACGCATTTCCCCATCGAACAGAGAGTCACGCAATGAAGATCGCCTTGATGCAGGAGTTCAGCCAGGCCGCCAAGAACCCGGTGGTGCTGGAACAGCTCGAGACCGTGGCCGCCGCGCAGGGCCACCAGGTGTTCAACGTCGGCATGGATGGCGACAACGACCACCGCCTGACCTATATCCACCTGGGCATCTGCGCCGCGCTGCTGCTCAACGCCAGGGCCGTGGACTTCGTGGTCGCCGGCTGCGGTACCGGGCAGGGCGCGCTGATGTCGCTCAACGCCTGGCCGGGCGTGTATTGCGGCTACTGCATCGAGCCGACCGATGCGTTCCTGTTTGCCCAGGTCAACAACGGCAACGCGCTGTCGCTGCCGTTCGCCAAGGGCTACGGCTGGGGCGCGGAGATCAACATCCGCTACATCTTCGAGAAGGCCTTCGCCGGCGAGCGCGGCCAGGGCTACCCGGCCGAGCGCAGGGAGTCGCAGATGACCAACGCCGGCATCCTGGCGCAGGTGAAGCAGGGCGCCTCGAAGGACTTCATCGCCGGCCTGAAGTCGATCGACCCGGCGCTGGTGAAGCAGGCCGTGGGCGGCGCGCGCTTCCAGCAGGCGTTCTTCGACAATGCGCAGGACGCGGAGATCGTGGCCTACGTGAAGGGCGTGCTGGGCCAGTAAGGCCAGCGCATCCAAGCCGTGGACGAGGGCGCCTGCGGGCGCCTTCGTCGTTTCCGGCCGCTGCCGGCGATGCCCCGGCGACACCCGGCTGGTAGCATGTCCACCCCCGCAATCCAGGCGCCGTCACCCATGGCCGACTCCAAGAACCCGTCCGTCACCCAGGCCCAGGCCGAGGAGGCCGTGCGCACCCTGCTGCGCTGGGCCGGCGAAGACCCCGCCCGCGAGGGCCTGCTGGACACCCCGCGGCGGGTGGCCGAGGCCTATGGCGACTGGTTCAAGGGCTACCAGGACGACCCGCGCGAGTACCTGGCGCGGACCTTCGAGGAAGTGGCCGGCTACGACGAGATGATCGTGCTGCGCGACATCGAGTACGAAAGCCACTGCGAGCACCACATGGCGCCGATCATCGGCCGCGTGCACGTGGGCTACGTGCCCAACGGCCGCGTGGTCGGCATCTCCAAGCTGGCGCGCGTGGTCGAGGCCTATGCGCGCCGCTTCCAGGTGCAGGAGAAGATGACCGCGCAGATCGCCGACGTCATCCAGGACGTGCTGCAGCCGCTGGGCGTGGGCGTGGTGGTGGAAGGCTCGCACGAGTGCATGACCACCCGCGGCATCCACAAGCGCGGCGTCAGCATGGTCACCTCGCGCATGCGTGGCAGCTTCCACGACGACGCCCGCACCCGCGCCGAGTTCCTGCGCTTCATCGAAGTGGGCCACGCGCGCCGCTGAGCCGCGTGCCGGGCGACCGGCAGGCGCGGAGCCCGCGCCCCGCATTCCCGCGAACATCCCGGAGCAACCATGCATTACGTTGAGTTGGTGGCATTGCTGGCAGTGGCCCAGTACCTGTTCTTCGGTGCGATGGTCGGGCGTGCGCGCGGCCGCTACGGCGTGAAGGCGCCGGCGGTCAGCGGCCACGAGGGTTTCGAGCGCGTCTACCGGGTGCAGATGAACACCCTGGAGCTGATGGTCGCGCTGCTGCCGGCGCTGTTCGTCGCCGCGCGCTTCTGGCCGTCCGCCTGGGTCGCCGGCATCGGCGCGGTGTACCTGGTCGGCCGCTTCATCTACTGGCGCGCCTACGTGAGCGCACCGTCGAGCCGCGCGCTGGGCTTCGCATTGTCGATGCTGCCGGTGATGGTGCTGGTGCTGATGGGGCTGGCCGGCGCGCTGCTGCGCTAGGTGTGATCTCTCAGTAGGTTGTTCATCCGGGGCATCGCTGGAAGATGGGGGTTACGACACCAACCCAGCCCCCAGGAGCCCCGGATGAACCTGCATAAACATGCCCGTTTGACGCCTCGCGGTCGAGCCCTGCTTGTGGAGCGCATCCTCGTGCAGGGCCTGCGCATCGAAGAGGCCGCCCACGCGGCCGGCGTGAGCGTGCGCACGGCCTACAAGTGGCTCAAGCGATACCGGGAGGAAGGCCCTACGGGTCTGGTTGACCGCAGCTCCCGGCCGCAGACCTGCCCCCATGCCACGCCGCCGGCCATCGTGGCGCAGGTGCTGGAGCAGCGTCGCTCGCGCCGGACCTATCGCCAGATCGCCCAGCGACTGCCCGTGGCGCCCAGCACCATCGCCCGGTTACTGCGCCGTGCCGGGCTGCATCGCCTGGCCGAACTGGAACCGGCGCTGCCGGAGAACCGCTACGAGTACGCCCGGCCCGGCCAACTGCTGCATCTGGACATCAAGAAGCTGGGGCGGATCGGTTCCCCGGGCCACCGTGTGACCGGCGACCGCTCGCGCCGGCACCGGGGCATCGGCTGGGAATACGTCCACCTGGCCATCGACGACCACTCGCGCGTGGCCTTCGCCTCCATCGCACCGGACGAGCGCGGAACCAGTGCCTGCAAGGCTCTGATCCGCACGGTGCGTTACTACCGCAGCCTGGGCGTGCGCTTCGAGCGGGTGTTGACCGACAACGGCACGTGCTACAGGTCGCGCCGCTTCCAGCGCCTGGTCCGTCGCCTCGGCCTGCGCCACCTGCGCACGCGCCCCTACACCCCGCGCACCAACGGCAAGGCCGAGCGCCTGGTGCAGACCAGCCTGCGCGAGTGGGCCTATGCCCGCGCCTACGACAACTCCGTGCAGCGGGCCGGCGCCCTCCATGACTGGCTGCACCACTACAACTGGCACCGGCTCCACGCCAGCCTAGGCTACAAGCCGCCCATCTCCCGAATCCCGCTGAACAACGTACTGGGTTTACACAGCTAGGGCAGGGCAGCCTGCCGGCGGGCCGAAGTGGTGCGGCATTGCCCGCCATTCCAGGATGGGCGCATCGATGAGCGGAGCGGCGCGATGAAACCATCAGGGGTGCTGCGCCGGTACTGGCCGTGCTGCTGCTCGCCGGTCTCCGGGAAATCCGCGCCGACCTGCTGGACATCCATGACGCCACCGCGCATCGCCTGGCTCAACTGGACCCAGCGCACCAGCACGGCCGGTAAGCGGCGGCCGTCGCGGAGCGGGGCCGTAAAAGACAAAGGGAGCCTGGCGGCTCCCTTTGTCGTCTTGTCGTCGTTGCCGGGGTGGCGGCTCAGAAATCCAGGCTGAGCCGGGCGTAGCTGTAGCGGCCGGGCAGGTCGTACGTACCCGGGTCGTAGCCGTTGAGCGTGCAGCTCAGGCAGATCGGCGGGTTCTTGTCGAACACGTTGTTGACGCCCACGGTGATCTTCAGCCCTTTCATCCACGCGTTGGTGCGCCAGCTCACCTGCGCGTCGTGCAGGGTGGTGGCGCCAAGCCAGTGCAGGTCTGCCGCGCTGTCGGTGCAGATCGGGAAGCCGTTGGCGCCGGCGCAGCTCTCGCGCAGGCGGTCGACGTAGCGCAGCGACCAGCTCGCGTTCCAGTTGCGGTAGTCCCAGTTGGCGGTCAGGTTCGAGGTCCATTCCGGAATCGAGCTGTCGTTGACTTCCACGCCGGGGCGCCTGGGCTCGGCCTGGCCGGATTCGTTGACCAGCTCGTAGCGGGTGACCCAGGTCGCCTTCCAGTCCAGGCCCAGCTGGCCCCAGCCGGTTTCCGGCAGCAGCCAGTGCGCGCTGAAGTCCCAGCCGCTGGTGTTGATCGTGCCCAGGTTGGCGAGGATGTCCTCGAAGCGGACGATCTGCCCGCGTTCGTTGCGGGTGTAGCTGGCGCAGGCCACCGCGTCGCGGCTGTCGATGCAGCGGTTGAGGATCGCCTGCGCATCCGGCGCCTGGATCGCGCCGTCGATGGTGTGGCGGTAGAAGGTCACGCCCAGGTCCAGCTTGCTGGCCCAGCCGCTGCCCTCGGCCCAGCCCGGGCTCCACACCGCGCCGGCCATGAACGAACGGCTCTTCTCCGGCTGCAGGTCGCGGTTGCCGGAGGTGACCACCGAGATCTGCGGGTTGACCTGCTCATAACCCGGCGGCACGCCATCGGCCACGCACTTGGGGGTGGTGGAGGCGGCGTTGTTGCACGGGTCCACCAGGGTGGCGTCGAAGCGGCTCAGCGTGCCGTACAGCTCGCCGATGGACGGTGCGCGGAAGCCCTGCGCGAAGGACATGCGCAGCAGCAGTTCATCGGCCGGCTGCCAGCGCAGCCCGATCTTGCCGGTGCCGGTGCCGCCGAAGGTGGAGTAGTCCGAATACCGGCCGGCCACGCTCAGGTCCACGCTCTTGCCCCAGAAGCCGCCGCGCGCCAGCGGCACGTCGAACTCGGCATAGGCTTCCTTCACCGAATAGCTGCCGATGGTGATGCCCGACGGCACGCCGTTGTACTCGCCGGCCACGGTGATCGGGTCGGGGTAGTACTCGCCCTTGTAGCGGCGCCACTCGGCGCCGGCGGCGAAGGACAGCGGCCCGGCCCACAGGTCGGCCAGTTCGCCGGTGATGTTGGCCGAGGCCTGGCTCAGGGTGTTTTTGCTGCGGTCGCGCACCACCGGCGAGATCCACGCCAGCATGTCCGCGGTGATGGTGCCGGGGCCGCCGAAGATGTTCAGCGGCACGCAGCCGGAGATGGCCGCGCACGCCGCCGGGTCGCCCAGCGCCTGGTTGATGTGCTTGACGTTGTAGCTGCCGGTGTTGGTCTGGGTGGCCTTGCTCTGGCTGGACATGGCGTTGATGTCCCAGCTCCACGGCCGGCTGTTGACCTCGAAGCTGCCGTCCAGTCCACCGGCGGCGTACCAGGTCTTCACGTCCTGCTCGTAGCGGCGCGGCCCGCCTTCGACCGGGCGGCGCCCGATCAGGAACAGGTTGGCGTCCGGGCCGATGGTGGTCAGGTCGAAGCCGAACGGGTTGTAGCGCTGGTTGGCGGGAATCACCAGCCGGGTTTCGGCCCATGCGTTGTACACGCCGGCATCGGTGCCCAGGAAGATCGGCTCCGGCGCCGCCTGGTTGGCCGACGTGCGCTCGCTGTACAGGCCGCGGAACCAGCCGCTGACCGCGGGGGTGAAGTCGAAACGCACCTGGCCGAACACCGATTTGCGCTCGTTCGGGGTCAGCAGCAGGTTGTACGGCGCGAAGTTGAAGCGGTCCGGCGTCGCGAAGCAGTGGTAGTCGTCGGTGCGCACGCACCCGGTCTGGGTGGGATCGAAGCGCGGGTTGGTGACGCCCGTGTTGGAGGTGATGCTGTAGGTATTGCCGCCCGGGTCGGCGAACACCAGCCGGCCCTGCGGCGTGGCCGAGCTGCCGTTGGCCAGCCCGGTGCCCGGTACCGGCTCGCGTGCCCACTGGTACTCGGCCGAGGAGATTTCCTTCTGCTTGAAGTACGAGGCGCCGACCACCCACTGCGCGCGGTCGCCGCTGCGGCCGAAGCTGAAGTCCACGCCGGTGGTGCCGCCGCCCTTGAGGTTGTAGTCGCCGTACTGGACCTCGACGCGGCCACCTTCCACGTTCTTCCGGGTGATGATGTTGACCACGCCGGCAATGGCATCGGAGCCGTAGATCGACGAGGCGCCGTCCTCCAGCACCTCGATGCGCTCGACCAGCGCCAGCGGGATGGTGTTCAGGTCCACCGACGCGCCTACGCCCGAGCCGGAGGATTCGTTGACCCAGCGGATGCCGTCCACCAGCACCAGCACGCGCTTGGGCCCCAGGTGGCGCAGGTCCACCGTCGCCGCACCGGCACCGACGCCGCCGCCGTCGGGCGGGAAGCCGAAGTTGCCGCTGGAGTTGAGCTTGGTGCTCAGCGAGGCGCCGCTGGCGGTGAGGTGCTGCACCACGTCCGCCACCGAGGTGTAGCCGGTGCGGTCGATGGTCTCGCGGGTGAGCACCTGCACCGGTACCTGGGTTTCCAGTTCGGCCTTCTTGATGCGGGTGCCGGTGACCTGGACCGTGTCCAGGGTGCGGGCGGTGGTGGATTCCTGTGCGGTGGCGACGGCAGGCAACAGGCACAACAGGGAAAGCTGTATGGCTCTGGTCAGGCGGTGCGGATGCAACGATAACGACGTCATCGGGAAGCTCCTTGGATTGCCGGACTACCTCGCCCGCCACCATGACGGGCGTGGGCGATATGTAAGCAATTCGTTAGGAGCGGACAAGTGAAGACGCGGGCGGGCCGACGGACGGCAGCCGCCGGGCCCGCGCCGCCACCGCCGGCCGTCGCGCTTCAGCGTGCCGAGAAGCCGCCGTCGACCAGGTGGTAGCTGCCGGTGATGAAGGACGCCTGCGCGGAAAGCAGGAAGCAGGTCAGCGCCGCCACCTCGGCGGCCTTGCCCAGGCGTCCGGCCGGGTGCAGCGCGACCAGGCCGTCGTAGGCCGCGCGGTCCATGCCGGCCAGCAGCGGCGTGTCGATGAACCCGGGGCCGACCGCGTTGATGCGCAGCCCGCGCGCCGAATACTCCAGCGCCGCGGTCTTGGTCATGCCGACCAGCGCATGCTTGGCCGCGACGTAGGCGGTGGACCCGGCCCAGCCGTTGCTGCCGAGGATCGAGGCCATGTTGACGATGGCACCGCCGCCGCCGGCCAGCATCGCGGCGATCTCGTACTTCATCGAATAGAACACCCCGTGCAGGTTCACCCCGAGCACGCGGTGCCATTCCTCCAGCGGGTAGTCGGCGGTGTCCCGGCTGGCGCCGCCGATGCCGGCGTTGTTGACCGCCAGGTGCAGCCCGCCGTACTCGGCCACCGTGGCGTCCACCAGCTGCCGTACCGCGTCGGCGTCGCTGACGTCGAGCTGGCGTGCGCGGGCCTGGGCGCCGATGCTCGAGGCCACCTGTTCGGCGGCGTCGCGGTGGAGGTCGGCGACGACGACCTGCGCGCCGCCGGCGGCCAGTTGCCGGGCGACGGCCTCGCCGATACCCGAGGCGGCGCCGGTGACCAGCGCGACCTTGCCGGAAAAATCCAGTTGCATGGTGGGTCTCCAGGGCGGCTGGGGAGGGCCGCCATCGCCCCATCATCCACATCCGCGCGTGGTAGCGGCGTTGTGTCCGATCAATCCGTCCTGCTGCGTTCAGCCAGCGAACGTGTCCCACGCCATGCGCGCGATCAGCACCACCACCAGCAGCAGGAACAGTTTGCGGATCAGCGGCGTGCCGCCGCGCAGGGCCAGCCGGGTGCCGGTCACCGACCCGGCGACGTTGGCCGCCGCCATCGGCACCGCGAAGGCCAGCAGCACGTTGCCGCTGGGCACGAAGAACGACAGCGCGGCCACGTTGGTGGCCAGGTTGACCACCTTGGAGGCGGCCGAAGCGCGCAGGAAATCCAGGCCGAAGAAGCGGATGAACAGGAAGATCAGGAAGCTGCCGGTGCCGGGGCCGAAGAAGCCGTCGTAGAAGCCGATCACCGCGCCCATCAGCAGCGCGATGCCCAGTTCGCGGCGGCCGACCTCGCGCGGCCGGTGCAGGGCGCCGAAATCCTTCTTCGCCAGCGTGTAGCCGAGCATCACGATCAACAGGGCCAGCACCAGCGGACGCACCGCGTCCTTGGCCAGCAGGCTGACCGCGGTGGCGCCGAGGAAGGCGAACACGAACGCGGTCGCCGCGGCCAGCAGCACCGGCCGCCACGGGAACCGCACCGAGCGCGCGTAGCGCCAGGTCGCCGCACCGGTGCCGAACACCGAGCTGAACTTGTTGGTGCCCAGCAGTGCGGCCGGCGTGTGCTGCGGCAGTACCGTGAACAGGCCCGGCAGCTGGATCAGCCCGCCGCCGCCGACCGCGGCGTCCACCAGCCCGGCGATGAAGGCGATGGCCAGCAGCCAGGGCAACTCGGTGGGCAGGAGTTCCAGCATGGTCGGACCTGAACGGGGGGCGCGACAGCATACGCCGGTGCCGGCTGGCCGCGGCGGTAGCGGGGAGGGAAAATACGCGCATGCCGATCACCTCGACCTCCCCTTGTCCCTGCGGCTCCGGCCGCCCCCACGGCCGCTGCTGCGCGCGCTGGCATGCCGGCGAGGCCGCCCCCGACGCCGAGGCGCTGATGCGTTCGCGCTACAGCGCCTACGTCACCGGAAACAGCGACTACCTGCTTGCCACCTGGCATCCCGATACGCGGCCGCAGGCGCTGTCGCTGGACGATGCGCCGGGCCAGCGCACGCAGTGGCTCGGCCTGGACGTGAAGCGCCACCGGGTCACCGGCACCGATACCGCCGAGGTGGAGTTCGTCGCCCGCTACCGCATCGGCGGCGGCAGTGCCGTGCGCATGCAGGAACACAGCCGCTTCGTGCGTCAGGACGGCCGCTGGTACTACCTGGACGCGCTTGCCTGAACAGCGCCCGGCGCCGATGACGCCGCGCTAACCGGGCATGGCTAAGCTCGGGGACATGCAGATTTCCAGTGCCGCATTGCTGAAGGCGTCCAGCGCTGCGACAACGCCGCCCACGCTGGCCGAGCGTTACCGCGCCGTGCGCCAGGCCAGCCTGGCGCTGGCAGCGCCGCTGTCGGCCGAGGACGCCATGGTGCAGAGCATGGCCGACGCCAGCCCGGCCAAGTGGCACCTGGCCCATACCACCTGGTTCTTCGAGCAGTTCGTGCTTGGCCGGCTACCCGGCTACCGGCCGCTGCAGCCGCACTGGCAGGTGCTGTTCAACAGCTACTACCAGAGCGTGGGCCCGGCGCATGCGCGCGCGCAACGCGGGCTGCTGTCGCGACCGGCACTGGCCCAGGTGCTGGCGTACAGCGCCCAGGTCGACGAGCGCATCGGCCAGGGCCTGCGCGCCGGCAGCCTGGACGAGGAAGCCCAACGCCTGCTGCTGCTGGGCCTGCAGCACGAGCAGCAGCACCAGGAGCTGCTGCTGACCGACATCAAGCACGCGCTGTGGAGCAACCCGCTGCAGCCGGCCTACCGCGACGACCTGCCCACGCCGCCCGCGCTGCCTGCCCGTGCCGACGCGGTGTGGATCGAAAGCCCCGAACGCATCGTCGAGATCGGCGCGCCGGCCTGGCCGGCGCATGCGCGCTTTGCCTACGACAACGAGTCGCCCCGGCACCGCGTGCTGGTTCCGGCGCACGCGCTGGCCGACCGTCCGCTGAGCAACGCCGAGTACCGCGCCTTCATCGACGACGGCGGATATCGCGATCCCCTGCTGTGGATGAGCGATGGCTGGGCGCAGCTGCAGGCAGGGCAATGGTGCCGTCCGCTGTACTGGGACCCGGCGCTGGAACGCGAATACACCCTGGGCGGCTGGCGCGCGCTGGATCCGGATGCGCCGGTGTGCCATCTGAGCTGGTTCGAGGCCGATGCCTGCGCGCGCTGGGCCGGTGCGCGCCTGCCCAGCGAGTTCGAATGGGAAGCGGCGGCCGCGGCAAGGCCGGTGGCCGGCAACTTCGCCGACGCCGGCCTGCTGCACCCGGCCGCCACCGCGGCCACGGCGCCGGGCGTGCCACGGCAGCTGTTCGGCGATGTCTGGGAATGGACCGGCAGCGCGTACACCGGTTATCCCGGCTTCCGCCCGCTGCCGGGCAGTGCCGGTGAATACAACGGCAAGTTCATGTGTGGCCAGTTCGTACTGCGCGGCGGCAGTTGCGCGACGCCGGGCGGGCACGTGCGCGCCAGCTACCGCAATTTCTTTCCGCCCTCGGCGCGCTGGCAGTTCGCCGGCCTGCGCCTGGCCAGGGCGCTTTGATGGGCAACGCCGATCCGTTGCTGGAGGGGTTGGTCGACCACCGTCCCGACCGTGCCACCATCACCGCCGACGTGCTCGCCGGGCTGTCGGCGCGGCCGCGTGCGTTGCCGTCCAAGTACTTCTACGACGCACGTGGCTCGGCGCTGTTCGAGCGCATCACCCGGCAACCGGAGTACTACCTCACCCGTGCCGAGCTCGAACTGTTGCCGCGGGCGCTGCCGGAGATCGCCGCGCATGCGGGGCCGCAGGTGCGGGTGGTGGAATACGGCAGCGGCAGCGGCCGCAAGACCCGGCTGCTGCTGCAGGGCCTGGACGACGTGGTGGCCTATACCCCGGTGGAGATCTCGCGCACCGCGCTGCTGGACAGCATCCGCGCGCTGGCGGTGGATTTCCCCGCGGTCGAGATGCTCCCGGTCTGCGCCGACTTCACCGCGTTGCCGGCGCTGCCGCCGCCACGGCGCGCGGCGCGGTGCACGCTGCTGTTCTTCCCGGGTTCGACCCTGGGCAACTTCACCGAGGCCGCGGCGGTGGCGATCCTGCGCGGCATGCGCCAGGCGATGGGCGAGGAGGGGCTGGCGCTGATCGGCATCGACCTGGACAAGGATCCGGCGCTGATCGAGGCCGCCTACAACGATGCGGCCGGGGTCACTGCCGACTTCACCCTCAACCTGCTGGCGCGGCTGAACCGCGAGATCGGCAGCGACTTCGATCTTTCCAGCTTCGCCCATCGTGCCCGCTACGTGGTGCCCTGGCGGCGCATCGAGACCTCGCTGGTGAGCCGCCGCGCGCAGGTGGTGCACGTGGCCGGGCATGCGTTCGCCTTCGAACACGGCGAGGCCATGCACGTGGAATACAGCCACAAGTACGACGACGCGCAGTTCGCCGCGATGGCGGCCGCGGCCGGCCTGCGGGTGGCGGCCGCCTGGGATGCGCCCGCGCGCATGTTCGGCCTGCGCCTGCTGCGGCCGGATTGAGTTCGCACGGCGGGCGCCGCGCCTCTTATCATCGGGCTGCGTTCCAGGATGGCGCGAAGCAGGGAGCCGTTGCATGAAGTCGTTGCGGAGATTGCCGGCGCTGGCCCTGGCCGGCACGCTCGCCACCGCGCCCCAGGCGCATGCCGCCCTTGCCGATTTCGGTCGTTGCGGTGCCGGCGTGCGCGATGCGGCCCTGGCCCAGGGCATGCCCGCCGAACGCTTCGACGCGCTGTTCGCCGAGGTCGTCCCGGACCTGGGCGTGTTGCCCATGCTCGATGCCCAGCCCGAATTCACCACGCCGATCTGGGACTACCTCGCCGCGCTTGTGGATGCGCAGCGCGTGGCCGATGGCCGCGCCATGCTCGACACCCATCGCGCACTGCTGGAGCGGATCGCCAGCGGGTACGGGGTCGATCCGGCCACCGTGGTCGCGGTATGGGGCGTGGAAAGCGACTACGGCCGCATCGCCGGCCGGCGCCCGCTGCTGCAGTCACTGGCGACCCTGTCCTGCAACGGGCGCCGCCAGGCGTTCTTCCGCAGCGAACTGCTGGCGCTGCTCCGGCTGATCGATCGCGGCGACCTGGTCGCCGACGGCCTCACCGGCTCCTGGGCCGGGGCCTTCGGCCAGACCCAGTTCATGCCGTCCACCTACGCGCGCATCGCGGTCGACGGCGATGGCGATGGCCGCCGCGACCTGGTCGGCAGCATCCCCGATGCGCTGGCCTCCACCGCCAACTACCTCAAGCAGTCGGGGTGGCGCAGCGGCCAGCCGTGGGGCGTGGAAGTACGCATTCCCGCCGGGTTCGACACCAGCGTGGCCGGGCGCGGCAAGCGCAGGCCGCTGGCGGCGTGGCGCGCGCTGGGCATCACCGGGGCCGATGGGGGCGCACTGCAGGCCGCGGCGCTGGCCGACGACAGCCCCGCCGCGCTGCTGCTGCCGGCGGGCAGCACGGGGCCGGCGTTGCTGGCGTTCCGCAACTACGACGCGATCTATTCCTACAACGCGGCCGAGAGCTACGCGCTGGCCATCGCCACCCTGGCCGACCGCCTGCGCGGTGGCAATGGACTGGTCGCGGCATGGCCCACCGACGATCCCGGCCTGGGCCGTGGTGAGCGCCGCGAACTGCAGTCCCTGCTGCTCGCGCGCGGCCACGACATCGGTAGCGCCGATGGCATGGTCGGCGACGCCACCCGTCGTGCGATCCGCATCGAACAGCAGCGGTTGGGCTGGCAGAATGCCGACGGCCGCGCCGGCAGCCGCATCCTGCACGCGTTGCGCGACGCCCGGCCGGCGACGCCCACCGTGTTCCGGCTGCCCGCCGACCATCCGCGGTTCGTCCACTCAGCGATCGTACGGAGCAAGGTTCCGATGAAGGATGTGCAGGGCCTGGACACAGGCGATTTCAATGGCTTCACCGCCTGGAAGGTGGAGACGCCGTTCTCCACCGCGGCGATCAGCGTGTTCGGCGGCCAGTTGCTGTCGTTCGTGCCCAACGGCGGCCGCGAGGTGATGTGGCTCTCGCCCGCGGCGAAGCCAGCGCCGACGCCGATCCGTGGCGGCAGCCCGGTGTGCTGGCCGTATTTCGCCAGGCAGGGCCAGGGCAGCGACGTCCCGTCGCACGGCTTCGTGCGCACCGTGCCCTGGGAGCTGCGCGATGCCCGCCGCGAGGCCGATGGCAGCATGCTCCTGACCCTGGCACCGCCCGTGCTGGAGGGCCTGTCGCTGCGCCTGACCATGAAGCTGCGCATCGGCCGCACCCTGGAGCAGGAGCTCATCACCGAGAACACCGGCAGCCAGCCGGCGGTCTTCACCCAGGCGCTGCACAACTACTTCAACGTCAGCGATGCGCTCAAGGTCGACGTCGCCGGCCTGGATGGCCTGACCTACCTGGACAAGCTCGACGCTGGCAACGCCCATGTCCAGCAGGGCGACTGGAACCTGCGCGACCCGCGCGATCCCGGCCGCAGCGACCGCATCTACACCCAGGCGCGCGGCCACTACGTGCTGCGCGACCCGGGCTTCGGCCGCAGCATCGACATCACCACCCAAGGCAGCCGTTCCGCCGTCGTCTGGAATGCCGGCGAAGCGGCCGCCGCGAAGATGGACGACATCGGCGCCGGCTGGCGCAACTACGTGTGCGTCGAAGCCGGCAACGTCGGCCCGGACCTGATCGAACTGGCGCCGGGCGGCAGCCACGTCCTCAAGCAGGTATTCGAGGTCCGGCCGTTGTAATGCCGGCATGCGCCGGCACTGGCGGTGGCCAGCGCGCAACCGCTATCGCCGGCGCAGCGCCAGCAACGTCACCGCGCCCGCCACCAGCCCCCAGAACGCCGACCCGATCCCGGCCATCGACAGCCCCGAGGCGGTCACCAGGAACGTCACCAGCGCCGGTTCGCGCTCGCCCTCGTCCTTCAGCGCCACCGCCAGGCTGTTGCCGATTGTGCCCAGCAGCGCAATGCCGGCCAGGGTGGCGATCAGCTCCCTGGGGAAGGCGGCGAACACCGCCGCCACCGTCGCCCCGAACAGCCCGATCACGATATAGAACACGCCCGCGCTCACCGCCGCCGGATAACGCCGTGCCCGGTCCTCGTGTACGTCGCGGCCCATGCAGATCGCCGCGGTGATCGCCGCCAGGTTCAGCGCATACCCGCCGAATGGCGCCAGCAGCGTATTGGCCACGCCGATCCAGCCCACCACCGGCGAGATCGGCGCGTCGTAGCCGGAGGCCTTCAATACCGCCACGCCGGGGACGTTCTGCGAGGCCATGGTGACGATGAACAGCGGCAACGCGATGCCGAACACCGCCGCCCACGACAGCGTCGGCAGGGTGAACAGTGGTCGTGCCAGCTGCAGCTGCACCTGGTCCATGTGCATCAGCCCCTGGCTGCCGGCGATGGCCACGC
>NZ_CP043567.1:857500-1042500 GCF_014109845.1 Stenotrophomonas acidaminiphila
CCAGGCCGCTGCGACTGTTTATCAAAAACACAGCACTCTGCAAACACG
Source organism: Stenotrophomonas acidaminiphila (assembly GCF_014109845.1). Lineage (NCBI taxonomy): Bacteria > Pseudomonadati > Pseudomonadota > Gammaproteobacteria > Lysobacterales > Lysobacteraceae > Stenotrophomonas > Stenotrophomonas acidaminiphila. The sequence goes on from NZ_CP043567.1 coordinate 857,549, forward strand.
AAAGTGGACGTATAGGGTGTGACGCCTGCCCGGTGCTGGAAGGTTAATTGATGGGGTCAGCCGCAAGGCGAAGCTCTTGATCGAAGCCCCAGTAAACGGCGGCCGTAACTATAACGGTCCTAAGGTAGCGAAATTCCTTGTCGGGTAAGTTCCGACCTGCACGAATGGCGTAACGACAGCGGCGCTGTCTCCACCCGAGACTCAGTGAAATTGAAATCGCTGTGAAGATGCAGCGTTCCCGTGGCAAGACGGAAAGACCCCGTGAACCTTTACTATAGCTTTACACTGAACGTTGAGTTCGTCTGTGTAGGATAGGTGGGAGGCTATGAAACTGTGGCGCCAGCTGCAGTGGAGCCATCCTTGAAATACCACCCTGTCGTGCTTGACGTTCTAACCTAGGCCCGTTATCCGGGTCGGGGACCGTGTATGGTGGGTAGTTTGACTGGGGCGGTCTCCTCCTAAAGAGTAACGGAGGAGCTCGAAGGTACGCTCAGCGCGGTCGGACATCGCGCACTGTGTGCAAAGGCATAAGCGTGCTTGACTGCAAGATCGACGGATCAAGCAGGTACGAAAGTAGGACTTAGTGATCCGGTGGTTCTGTATGGAAGGGCCATCGCTCAACGGATAAAAGGTACTCCGGGGATAACAGGCTGATACCGCCCAAGAGTTCATATCGACGGCGGTGTTTGGCACCTCGATGTCGGCTCATCACATCCTGGGGCTGTAGTCGGTCCCAAGGGTATGGCTGTTCGCCATTTAAAGTGGTACGCGAGCTGGGTTCAGAACGTCGTGAGACAGTTCGGTCCCTATCTGCCATGGGCGTTGGAAGTTTGAGAGGGGCTGCTCCTAGTACGAGAGGACCGGAGTGGACGAACCTCTGGTGTTCCGGTTGTCACGCCAGTGGCATTGCCGGGTAGCTATGTTCGGAAGCGATAACCGCTGAAAGCATCTAAGCGGGAAGCGCGCCTCAAGATGAGACTTCCCGGGGCACAAGCCCCCTGAAGGAACCATGTAGACTACGTGGTTGATAGGTCAGGTGTGTAAGCGCGGCAACGCGTTGAGCTAACTGATACTAATGATCCGTGTGGCTTGACCATATAACCTCAAGTTGCCTTGGCCGACATGACATGTCGATGGACCCAAGTGCACGCTACGTCACAAGACCTACGAGAGGCTGGCGCTTTATCCTGCTCCAATGGATAGCGACCCTCCAACCCTCTCCCTGGTGAAATTAGCGCTGTGGAACCACCCGATCCCATCCCGAACTCGGAAGTGAAACGCAGCTGCGCCGATGGTAGTGTGGCTCAAGCCATGCGAGAGTAGGTCATCGCCAGGGGCTTTATCCCCAAACCCCCGCTGCCAAGGCAGCGGGGGTTTGCTTTTTTACGGCATCCAAAACCCGGCGGCCGCATAAGCCAAAACAGCGCCAAAAGGCGCCGTTGGCGGGTTACAGGCACTCAATTCTGCGTTACTGCGGGTGGTGCACGGCGACGGCCTGCCCTGCAGGCGCGCGACAGAGACAAAGGCCAGGGCCCTCGCGGGCCGGGCGCCTGCGCCGGAACGGAGCCTCGCACGCGAACGCGTGCAGCACGGGCTGCCTCACGTAGATCCGCGCCCACCGCGCATACGACAACGGCGCCCTCAGGCGCCGTTGCTTGAACCTACTCGATGTCCCGGCCTTACACCCGGCCGAATACCAGCGTCGCGTTCGTACCCCCAAAACCAAAACTGTTCGACATCACCGTCTCAAGACGCCCTTCCTGCGTCTGGCGAAGAATCGGGAAGCCCTCCGCGCGCGGATCCAGCGTCTCGATGTTCGCAGAACCGGCCATGAAACCGTCTCGCATCATCAGCAGGCAGAAGATCGCCTCGTGGACGCTGCCTTGTACCCGGCCGCGGGTATCCGGATCAGGCCCGCTGCAATGGCGTACCGGTCGCTGGGCCATGACCGGGCGTCCGCACGGGGGCTGCATTGCGTTGTCGGGCGGCCAGGGCCCAGCGGGCGGCGATGTTGGGGGCGGTGATGCAGACCGCGGTATCGGTCACCGTGGTTACCGCGCGCTCCAACAGCTGGATGTCCGCTTCGTGCTGGCGCGCCACGTGCGGGTCCTCGAAAAATATCGCCCGCTGGCAGTGGCCTTCCAGCACCCGGTCGGCGATCTGCGCGTCGCCTCCCAGCGGACCGCTCTGGAAACGCTGGATCCACGCCTGGTCACGCGGCCAGCCGCGGCTCCAGGCCAATGCGTTCAGCTGTTGCCCCGTGGTGCCGGTGCCGATCCGCTCGCGGAATTGCGACAGCACGTCGAAATGCTCGGCGACGAACGCCAGCATCTGCGGCTTGCGCGCGTCGTGGGCGATCAGCGCCAGGGTCTGGCGGCCGAAGTCGTGGAGATCGTCGGCGCCGGGGTCGGCGGGCAGGCCTGCGTGGATGCGCTCCATCTCGACCCAGTCGCGGGCGCTGGCGACGGTGGAGATGAACGGCTTGCCGTGGATCACGCACTGGCGCTTGAGGGCGACGGCTTCGGGGAACACCGAAGACGGGTCCACCGGGTCGATCAGGTAGATCGCCCCATCCAGGGTGCGTTCGGGCATGCCCATGCCGACGACCTCGGCGACCAGTTTCATCAATCCGCCTTCGCGGCCATTCGGGTAGCGGGTCAGCCCGGGCAGGCTGCCAGCGGGCAGGGCGGCGACGATCGCGTCGTGGGTACGGCCGACGGCATGCAGCTCGACCCCAAGCTCGCGCAGGCCGGTGGCGCTGGCGCGCAACCAGCGGAACAGCGCGGCGTCGGCGCGCTCGTGATGCAGGCGGTTGGCAGCCAGGCCGATGCGCATGGGGATCTCGCTGGAGGGGGGAACGACGAGTTTAAGCGCTGGCCGTGTACGCGATTCCACCGGTACCGCGAACGGCCAGCCGGGCGGATGGACGCGCCATCCTGCGCGCGGCCGATGCTCCCGGTTGCCGGCCGTGCGCGCCGGCGGGAGGCGCGGCTCAGTGCAGCAGCAGGGTGATGATGCTGGCCGCGGCGTCGCGGCCTTCGGCAACCGCCGTGACCACCAGGTCGGCACCGCGCACGGCGTCGCCACCGGCGAACAGACGCGGGTTGTGGGTCTGGTAGGGCAGTCGGCCGGCGCCGCCGGCGACGATGCGTCCCGTGCCGGTCGCCTCCACGCCCTGCGCCGCCAGCCAGTCGGGCAGGGTGGCCGAGAAGCCGAAGGCGATGATCACCACGTCGGCTTCCAGCAGCGATTCGCTGCCCTCGACCGGCTCCGCGTTGCGGCGGCCGTTGGCGTCCGGTTCGCCCAGGCGGGTCTCCACCACGGTCACGCCGATCACCTCGTCGTCGGCGCCGGCTTCGATGGCCAGCGGCTGGCGGTTGAACAGGAAGCGCACGCCCTCTTCGCGGGCGTTGGCCACCTCGCGCGCGGAGCCGGGCATGCTGGCCTCGTCGCGGCGATAGGCGCACGTCACCCGCGCCGCGCCCAGGCGGATCGCGCTGCGCACGCAGTCCATGCCGGTGTCGCCACCGCCGAGCACCACCACCCGCTTGCCGTTGAGGTCCGGCAGTGCGATCTGGTCCTCCCAGCCGGCGATCGGCCGGCCCTGCGGATCGCCGCCCCCGACGATGCGCCCGTTCTGCACCAGGAACGGCAGTGCCGGCAGCACGTTCTTCAGGTCCTGGCCGACCAGCCCGCCATCGGTGTAGCGGTAGGCGCCGGTGCCGAGGAACACCGCGTCGTAGTCGGCCTGCAGTTGCTCGATGGTGGTGTCGCGGCCGATCTCCACCCCCAGCCGGAACTGCACGCCCATGCCTTCGAGGACTTCGCGACGGCGCCTGATCACGCTCTTCTCCAGCTTGAAGCTGGGGATGCCGAACTGCAGCAGGCCGCCGATCTGCTCGTAGCGGTCGAACACCACGGCCTGGATGCCGGCGCGCGCCAGCCGGTCGGCGCAGGCCAGCCCGGCCGGGCCGGCGCCGACGATGGCCACGCGCCTGCCGGTGGGCTGCACCGCCTGCAGGTCCGGTTTCCAGCCGCTGGCCAGCGCGGTATCGACGATGTACTTCTCGACCGCGCCGATGGTCACCGCGCCGAACTCCTCCAGCGTGCAGCTGCCCTCGCACAAGCGGTCCTGCGGACACACGCGGCCGCAGACTTCCGGCAGCGGGTTGGTCGAATGGCACAGCGTCGCGGCCTCGTGGATGCGGTCCTCCTGCACCAGCTGCAACCACTGCGGGATGGCGTTGTGCACCGGGCACTTCCAGCTGCAGTACGGGTTGCCGCAGTCCAGGCAACGGCCGGCCTGGTACTGCGCATCGGCCTTGTCGAACCTGCCGTAGAGCTCGCCCCAGTCGCCGGACGTGCGCAGTTCCACCGGAATGCGCCGCGGCATGGTGCGGGGAATGTCGAGGAACTGGAAGGCTTGCTTGCGGCTCATGGGCGACTCGTGGAGAGGGGGAGGGAGCGGAGCGGGAACGCGGCCAGGGCCTTCCCGTCTCCATCCCCTTCCGCGTGCGGGAAGGGGACTCCTGGCGTCATGCGGCGTTGCGTAGCGCGGCCGCCAGCGATTCGATGCTCGCGGCCTTGGGTTTGACCAGCCAGAACTTGCCGACGTAGTCGCGGAACTCGTCCAGGATCTGCTGCGCCCAGATGCTGCCGGTCAGCTCGCGGTGGCGGCCGATCAGGGCGTGCAGGTGCTGGCGGTAGTTCTCGAAGCCCTCGGCGGAGATGCGGTGGATGTCGATCAGCTCGTGGTTGTAGCGGTCCACGAAATCGCGGTCCACGTCGAGCACGTAGGCCAGTCCGCCGGTGAACCCGGCACCGAAGTTGAGGCCGACCTTGCCGAGCACGACGACGATGCCGTCGGTCATGTATTCGCAGCAGTGGTCGCCGGCACCCTCGATCACCGCCAGCGCGCCGGAATTGCGCACGCCGAAGCGTTCGCCGGCCCGCCCGGCGGCGAACAGTTCGCCACCGGTGGCGCCGTACAGGCAGGTGTTGCCGACGATGGCGGTGTTGCGCGCCTCGAAGCGCGCACCACGCGGCGGACGCACCACCAGCCGGCCGCCGGCCATGCCCTTGCCGACGTAGTCGTTGGCCTCGCCTTCCACCTCCAGGTTCAGGCCGCCGACGTTGAACGCGCCGAAGCTCTGCCCGGCGGTGCCGCGGAAACGCAGGTTCAGCGGCGCATCGTCCATGCCATGGTTGCCGTGCGCGCGGGCGATGGCGCCGGCAAGGCGGGTGCCCACCGAACGGTCGGTGTTGTGGATCAGAAAGCGGTGCTCGCCGCCGCGCTTCTGGGCGATGGCCCCGGCCAGCAGCCCGTCCAGCTGCGTGGCCAGGCTGTCCGGCGACTGGTACAGGCGCTGCGCCGCGCAGTGCGCGCCTTCGTAACGGGCCGGCGCGAGCAGCCGCGACAGGTCGACCTTGACCCCTTCGCGTGGCGCCACGTCCAGCTGCTCGAGCAGATCGGTACGGCCGACGATCTCGTCCAGCGAGCGCGCGCCCAGGTACGACAGCCACTGCCGCACTTCCTCGGCCAGCAGCCGGAAGAAGTTCTCCACCCGTTCCGGCATGCCGGTGAAATGGCCTTCGCGCAGGCGCTCGTCCTGGGTGGCCACGCCGGTGGCGCAGTTGTTGAGGTGGCAGATGCGCAGGTACTTGCAGCCCAGCACGATCATCGGGCCGGTGCCGAAGCCGAAGCTGTCCGCGCCCAGCAGCGCGGCCTTGACCACGTCCAGCCCGGTCTTCAGGCCACCGTCGGTCTGCAGCAGGGTACGGCCACGCAGGTCGTTGCCGACCAGCGCCTGGTGCGATTCGGCAACGCCCAGCTCCCACGGCACGCCGGCGTAGCGGATCGAGCTGATCGGCGAGGCGCCGGTACCGCCGTCATGGCCGGATACGGTGATCAGGTCGGCGCCGGCCTTGACCACGCCGGCGGCGATGGTGCCGACCCCGGCATGCGACACCAGCTTCACCGACACCAGCGCTTCGGGGTTGACCTGCTTGAGGTCGTAGATGAGCTGCGCCAGGTCCTCGATCGAATAGATGTCGTGGTGCGGCGGCGGCGAGATCAGGCCGATGCCCGGCCTGGCGTAGCGCAGCCGCGCGATCAGCTCGTTGACCTTGTGGCCGGGCAGCTGGCCGCCTTCGCCGGGCTTGGCGCCCTGCGCGACCTTGATCTGCAGCACCTCGGCATTGACCAGGTACTCGGCGGTGACGCCGAAGCGGCCGGATGCGACCTGCTTGATCTTGGAGCGCTTCTCGGTGCCGTAACGCACCGGGTCTTCGCCGCCTTCGCCGGAATTGGAGCGGCCGCCGAGGCGGTTCATGGCGATGGCCAGCGCTTCATGCGCTTCCGGCGAAAGCGCGCCGAGCGAGATGGCGGCGGTGTCGAAGCGCCGGAACAGCGCCTCGGCCGGTTCCACGTCGGCCAGCGGCACCGGCGTGGCCGCCGGCTTGAGCCGCAGCAGGTCGCGCAGCGCCGAGGCCGGCCGCGCATGCACCGCATCGGTGTACCGCAGCCAGTCCTCGGCCTTGCCGGTGCGCGCGGCGCGCTGCAGGGTCAGCACCACGTCCGGGTTGTACATGTGGTACTCGCCGTCGTGCACGTACTTGAGCAGGCCGCCGATCTCGGTGGGCGCCAGCGGGTTCCAGGCGCGGGCGGCGAGCTCGCGGGCTTCGGTATCCAGCCGCGCCAGGCCGACGCCGCCGATGCGCGCGGTGGCATCGGGGAAGCACAGCCGCACCACGTCCGGGTCCAGGCCGACGATCTCGAACAACTGCGCGCCGCGGTAACTGGCCACGGTGCAGATGCCCATCTTGGAAATGATCTTGCTCAGGCCCTTGTAGATGCCCTTGCGGTAACTGCGGCCGATCTGCGAGACCTCGCCGCCCTTCTTCAGCAGCAGGATGCCGCGCCGGCCCATGTCGAACAGCGTCTGGTACGCCAGGTACGGGTACACCGCGGTGGCGCCGAAGCCGAGCAGGCAGGCCATGTGGTGCGCGTCGCGCGCGGTGCCGGTCTCGATGATCAGGTTGACGTCGCAGCGCAGGCCGCGCTTCGACAGGTGGTGGTGCACCGCGCTGGTGGCCAGCAGCGCATGCACCATCGGGCGCTCGGGAACCGGGTAGCGGTCGGACAGCAGCAGCATCACCGCGCCCTCGCGCGCGGCCTGCTCGCATTGCGCGCAGATGCGCTCGATGCCGGCGGCCAGCCCTTCCTCGATGTCGTAGGACAGGTCGATGAGGCGGTTGCGCTCGACGTACTGCTCCATCTTCAGCAGCTGGCGCAGCTTGCGCTGGCTGAGCACCGGCGAATTGAGGATGACGTGATTCACCGTCTCCGGGCCGGCGTGGAAGATGTTGGTCTCCCTGCCCAGTTGGGTGCTCAGGGACATCGCGCAGTCTTCGCGCAATGGGTCGATCGGCGGGTTGGTGACCTGCGCGAACGCCTGCCGGAAGTAGTCGTACAGCGGCCGGGTGTGGCGGCTGAGCACGGCGATGGGGGTGTCGTCGCCCATCGAGCCGGTGGCTTCCTGGCCGGTCTCGGCCAGCGGCCGCAGCACCTGCTCGACCTCCTCGGAGGTGAGCTGGAACAGCTTGTGGTAGCTGAGCAGCGTGGCCTCGTCGAAAGGCTCCTCGGCCAGCGAGGGGTCGATCAGCTCGGTCTGCAGGTAGGTCACGCCCTGGTGCAGCCATTGCTTGTACGGCGCGCGCGCGCGGTTGATGCGGTCGATGGCGTCGGAATCGAGCAGGTCGCCGCGCTTGAGGTCGATGGCCATCATCTGCCCCGGCCCGAGCTTGCCCTTCTGCACCACGCGTTCGGTCGGCACTTCCCAGACGCCGGCCTCGGAGGCGACCAGGAAATGGCGGTCCGAGGTCAGCATCCAGCGCGCCGGGCGCAGGCCGTTGCGGTCCAGCGTGCACGCGGCATAGCGGCCGTCGCAGGCGACGATGCCGGCCGGGCCGTCCCACGGCTCGCTGTTGAGACCGTAGAACTCGTAGAACGCCGCCAGGTCGGCATCCTTGAATTCCAGCGACTGCGTCGCCGGCGGTACCAGGATGCGCAGCGCCTGGATCAGCTCCATGCCGCCGGCCACCATCAGCTCGAGCATGTTGTCCATGCTCTGCGAATCCGAGCCGTGCATCGAGATCACCGGGTCGAACTCGGCGATGTCGAACTTCGGCGTTTTCCACACCCTGCTGCGCGCCTGCGCCCAGTGGCGGTTGCCTTCGATGGTGTTGATCTCGCCGTTGTGGGCGAGCATCCGGAACGGGTGCGCCAGCGGCCAGCGCGGCAGGGTGTTGGTGGAAAAGCGCTGGTGGAACACCACCACGCTGGAAGCCAGCTCGTGGCGCTGCAGGTCCGGGTAGAACGTGCTCAGCTTGTCCGGCAGCACCATGCCCTTGTAGCTGATGGCCTCGGCGCTGAGCGTGGTGACGTAGTAGTCGGCCACATCGCGCAGCGCCTGCTCGCTGCGGCGGCGCGCCAGGAACAGCGCCAAAGCGAACTGTTCGGCGCTCTGCGCGGGACCGGCATCGACGAACACCTGCTCGATGCGCGGCAGCGTGGCGCGCGCCAGCTCGCCGCAGACGTCCGCGTCAGTGGGCACCACGCGCCAGCCGCGCGGCGCGCAGCCGGCTTCGCGCAGGCGTGCGTCGAGTTCGTCGCGGCAACGCTGCGCGGCCTGCGCGTCATGGGGCAGGAACACCACGCCGGCGGCGAAGTTGGGCCCGGGCGCGATGCCCGCCTCCTCCGCCAGCCGTCGCAGGAACACGGTGGGCTTGCGCAGCAGCAGGCCACAGCCATCACCGGTGAGGCCGTCGGCGGCGACGCCGCCGCGGTGGGTCATGCGCGAGAGCGCGGCGATCGCGGTGTCCACCAGCAGCCGGGAGGGCTGGTCGTCCAGTTGCGCGACCATGCCGAAACCGCAGGCGTCGCGTTCGTCCTGCGGGTCGTAGAGCCCCTGGCGGTTGCGGAGGGTCATCTGTGCCTCGTGGCGATGTCGGGTGAGCGGCGACACCTCTCCCTTCTCCACCGCGGCAGGCCATGCATGGCCGTGTTCCCGGCCCGTGCACGGCATGCCTGTCACTGGAGTGCAGCGTCGAGGCCACCGGATGTGCCCGACTAGATCACAGATGTTGCGGTGCCGCAATGCATGGTTGCGGCAGCAACCAAAGCCTTGCGCGGCAAGGCTTCTGGCGGATTTCGGTCAGCCGCAGCGCACGCCGCTGACGAGGTTCCTGTCGTCCACTTCGATGTTCAGGCGCTCGCCCAGGAACTCCATGGTGACGGGTTGGTTGGGCTTGAGCACGCGCACCTTGGCCGCGCCGGCGTCCTGCCGTGCCTGTTCGGCCAATGCCTCGGTGTACGCCTGGCCGACCAGTCCTTCGACCTGGCTGGCGTCGCAGGTGCCCACCGGCGGCGGGGTGGTGGCGACGCCCTGGTCCGGCGTGGCGGCGGCATCGGCGGCCTGCTTGGCCTGGTCCAGCGCCTGCTCCTGTTCTTCCGGGGCCGGGCCCGTGCAGGCGCCCAGTGCGAGCACGAGCGAAAGGGCGGCGATCAGGGCGGTGGGGCGGCGCACGGCGCGCGGCATCGTCGGGATTCGCATCGGAACTCCAGTGCTGGTGAAAGACACCGAAGCATATCGCCTGGGTCCGGGCGTGTACCGTCGCAGCGCGTCATCCCGGGCGCATGCGCCGGCGCGGCTTTCAGCCGCAGCGCAGCGCGGTGATGGCGTTGTTGCGGCCGACCTCGATGGTGAGGCGGTCGCCACCGGACGTGACGCCGGCCGGCGTGGCCGCCTGCCGCGCGCCGCCGCGGACCGTCTGCACGTGCAGGCTGTCGCTGTCCACGCGCGCGCGTTCCACCGTGGCCGGCGAGGCGGCCAGCCCGGCCGCGCCGAGCACCATGTCGGTGTGGCATTGGCCGGAGATGACCCTGTCGATGGGCTGGACGCCCGCGACCGGCGCGCTGCTGCAGGCGGTGGCGGCCAGCACGACGGCGCCGGCAAGGATCAGGCTGCGGTACATGGCGGACTCCGCGTCGAGGCGATATGCCGAGCCTGCCGCCACTGCCGTGTGCGGACGATGAAAGCCGGCCGCGACGGCCGCACCGTTGCCCGCCGATAATGCGTGCCTCACCGTGCGCGGAGTGGATCGATGTCGCAACAGGAAGGCTGCCGGGTCGTGGTGCTGGGCGGGTACGGACATTTCGGCGCACGCATCGTGCGTGCGCTGGCGGCGACCCCGGGCATCACCGTCATCGCCGCCGGGCGCCACCCGCAGCGCGCGGCGGCGAACCTGCCCGGCGTGGAGATGGCGCGGGTGCAATGCCGGCGGCTGGATACGGCCGCCGCGACATTCGCCGCCGACCTGCGCGCCACCGGTGCCGATCTGGTCATCCATACCGCCGGCCCGTTCCAGGGGCAGGACTACGGCGTCGCGCGTGCGTGCCTGGAGGCGGGCATGCATTACATCGACCTGGCCGATGGCCGCGATTTCGTGCGTGATTTCCCCGCGCAGCTCGATGCCATGGCGCGCCGGTACGGACGCAGCGCGATCAGTGGCGCCAGCACCCTGCCGGCCCTTTCCGGCGCGGTGGTCGATGCGCTGCGCGACCGTTTCGACGTACTGCAGTCCATCGACATCGTGATCGCGCCGGCGCAGGCCACGCCACTGGGCATGGCCACGGTGCGCGCGGTGCTGTCGTACTGCGGGCAGCCGTTCGGCTGCTGGATCGACGGGCGCTGGCAGCCCGTCGTCGGCTGGGCCGACCCGCAGCCGGTCACGTTCGCGCGCATCGCGCCGCGGCTGGCCTCGCCCTGCGACGTGCCCGACCACGACCTGCTGGTGCAGCGCCATCCGGGCGTCTCGACGGTGCGTTTCCGTGCCGCGCTGGAACTGCCGCTGCTGTCGCGCTGCCTGGCCGCCCTGGCCTGGCTGCGCCGCCGCGGGCTGCCACTGCCGATGGCGGCGCTGGCGGGTGCGTTCGCCCGCGCCGGGCGTTGCTTCGATCGCTTCGGTACCGACCTGGGCGGCATGCGCGTGACCCTGCGCGGCCAGCGCGAGGGGGTCGCCCACCGGGTGCACTGGGACCTGACCGCGCCGATGCTGCACGGGCCGGAGATCCCCACGTTCGCCGCGGTACTGCTGGCGCGGCGCCTGGCGCGTGGCGAACCGCTGCCGGTCGGCGCGCATGCGTGCCTGGGCCTGTTGGACCTGCCGGAATTCGAGGCCGAATTCGCGCGCTGGCAGATCGACAGCCAGGTGTCCTGAGCCGGCACCGCAACCTGAAGCATTCAGCCCGGCAAAGGGCGGTATGCCCATCGGGCTATTGACTACATTTGTAGTCATGGCTACCGTGGCGACAAATGTAGTCACGGAGTCGACCATGCGCCGCAAGACCATCGGGGACCAGGAGCTGGCCCTGCTGCAGTACATCGGGGAGAACGAGCCGGCCAGTGTCGGCGAAGTGGCCGCCGGCTTCGGCGAAGCGCGCGGCCTTGCCCGCTCCACCGTGCTGACCATGATGGAGCGCCTGCGCGGCAAGGGCTACCTGCAGCGCGCCCAGCACCAGGGCGTATACCGCTACCGGTCCACCGCGCAGCAGCAGGAGGTGGTGAGCAGGGCGGTCGGCAGCTTTGTCGAAAAGACCCTGCAGGGATCGATCTCGCCGTTCGTGGCGTGGATGTCGGAAAAGGCCGAGGTCAGCGACAACGAACTGGCCGAACTCGAAGCGCTGGTCAGCAGGCTGCAATCGCAGCGCCGGGAGGATTGATCATGGACAGCCTGTTCGAACTGCTGGGCAACCGCCTGCTCGCCACCAGCGTGCAGACCGTCGTGCTCACCGCGCTGGTCTGGGCGTTGTGCCGCTTCGTGCGGCGGCTGCCGGCGGCCACCCAGTGCGGGCTGTGGTGGCTGGTGGCGCTGCAGGCGGTGGTCGGCCTGGTCTGGAGCGCGCCGCTGCGGCTGCCGGTACTGCCGGCGATGGACACTACCGTCGACGTGGTGCAACAGGCCGCTGCCGCGCAGCCGCAGGCCACCATCGCCCCGTTGATCGTGATGCAGCCACTGCCGCTGGAAAGCGGCTGGTCGTGGCTGCACGTGGCGATGGCGCTGTGGCTGGCCGGGGTACTGGTGATGGCGCTGCGCACCGCATCGGCCTGGCGCAGCAGCCGCGCGCTGCTGCGCACGGCACGGCCCTGCGACGACCGGCGCCTGGATGCAGCGCTGCAGCTGGCCGCCGAAGCGCATGGCCTGCGCCGTGCGCCGCGGCTGATGCTCAGCGCGGCCATCGACTCGCCGCAGCTGGTCGGCCCCTGGCGGCCGGTGCTGCTGCTGCCGGCGCGTGGCCTGCCGCGCATGGGCGATGACGACCTGGACATGGCCCTGACCCACGAGCTGGTGCACCTGCAGCGCCACGACCTGTGGCTGGGCCTGGTGCCGGCCCTGGCCCAGCACCTGTTCTTCTTCCACCCGCTGGTGCACCTGGCGGCCCGCGAGTACGCCATTGCCCGCGAAGCCGCGGTCGATGCCGCGGTGGTCGCCGGCAACCGCCATTGCCGCCAGCACTACGGACGCCTGCTGCTGCAGCTGGGCGTCAGCCCCCGGCCCGGCGCCGGTCTCGCCAGCGCCTCGCCCACCTACCTGAGCCTCAAGCGGAGACTGCTCATGCTGCAGAACACCTCTTCCTTCCCGCGCCTGGGTGCGGGCCTGATCGTCGCCGCGGTGGCCCTGGTCGGCGTGCTGCCGATGCGCCTGGTCGCCATGCCGGGCCCGCCGGCGCCGCCCGCGCCACCGCCGGTGCCCGCGGCCCCCGCGGTACCCGCCGTGCCGGCGCCGCCTGCCGCGCCGAAGGCTGACCACTCGGTGGTGCACACCGTGATAAAGGCCAAGGGCACCGCACCGGTGCTGCCCGCTCCGCCGCCGCCGCCGCCGCCGCCACCGGCCGCCCCCGCGGCACCCAAGGCCCCGCCGGCACCTCCGGCACCGCCAGTCTCGACCCATGGCGTGATCCATCTTTCGCAGAGCCCGAGCAGCAACGGCTACGTGCTGTTGAAAGACGACCACAACGTGATGAATGGCTCGGTCGCCGATCTGGAGCAGGCGCGCCGGTTGGACGACGGCAAGGGCGTGCTGCTGCTGCGTCGCGACGGCCGCGCCTATGTGGTGCGCGATGCCGGCGTGCTGTCGCGGTTCGAGCAGGCGTTCGCCGAGACCACGCGCCTGGGCGAGCAGCAGGGCCGCCTCGGTGAGCGGCAGGGCAAGCTGGGCGAACGCCAGGGCGAGATCGGCGAGCGCATGGGTGAAATCGGCGCCCGTATCGGCGAACTGGCCGCCCGCCAGGCCGAACTGGCGCTGGCCGCGCACGCCAAGGGGGGCGCGCTGACCCGCGAGCAGGCCGAATCCGCACGTCGCGAGGCGGAAAAGCTGCGCGCGCAGATGGACACGCCGGCCATGCGCGAGGAAATGCGGGAGCTGGGGCGCCGGCAGGCGGAACTGGGCAGGCAGCAGGCTGAGCTGGGCCGCCAGCAGGCCGACGCCAGCGTCCGTGCCCAGCGCGAGGCCGAACGCCTGATCCAGCAGGCCATCCGCGAGGGCCTGGCGCAGCCGGTCCGCGGTTGAGCGGCCTTCGCCAGCCGCAGGCCGGCCTCGCGGGCGTGGCGTTGCCGAGACGCCCGCGGACCGGGGTCTGCGCTCACGGCGCCGGTGGCGCCAGCCGCTCGTCGGCCTCGGCCTGCACCAGACGCAGGAACAACTGCGCCAGCGTCACCACGTCCTGGTGGTTGTGCTCGCCGACGCGGCGCAGGTTGCGCGCGCTGCCGCCGCGCAGGTAGTCCAGCCAGGCGCCCGGTGCTTCGGAGCCGGGCAGGTCGTCCTCGCGCTGGATGCGCAGCAACTGGCGTTCGATGGTGGCCAGCCGGCAATTCTCCCAGGTGCCGCGGTAACGGCGCCGGGTCGGGAACAGCAGGTCGACGTGATCCAGCGCGGAAAGCGGGTCGCCGCGCCGCGCCAGCCGGTAGCGCGTCTTCAGCAGCGGCGCGTCGTAGCAGCGGCCGTTGTAGCTGGACAGCACCGTGGTCGGCGCCAGCCATGCGGAGAACGCGTCCAGCATCGCGCTCTCGGCGCCCATCGTGGACATCAGCAGCTGGCGCACGCGCAGCCCTTCGCCGCGCGCCGCATCGCGATGCCAGTCGGCGGCGCCGATCATGAAGGCGCGGGTGCCGGTGCCACCGGCCAGGCCGGTGGTCTCGGTATCGAAGAACAGCAGGTCCTGCGGCCGCACGCTGTCGTCCGGGCGTCTGCTGAAAGCCAGCGACAGTGGCTGCGCGGGAATCGGCTGCGGCAGGAAGGCCTCGATCAGATGCAGGCCGGGCGCGATCTCGGTGCCCGGAAGCCCGCGATCGACCGGGCCGTTGCGCGGCAGGCGCGGCGCCGCGGCCACCGCGCGCCCGCGCGTGGCCAGCAGGCGGCGCAGGCCATCGCCGTCCGGCGTGCGCGGTGGCGCGGCCGCGGGCTTGTGCCGGATCTGCTCGACCCAGCCGAACACCGAGTCCCCGCGTGGCGACGGTGCCGGCCCCGGCGCATCGTCGTGACGGAGTGACGGCGGCACCCGCGGCGACGCCGATGGAGTTTCCGACGCCGGTGAAGCGCCCGCTGCAGCCTCAGGCGCTGGCACTGCCGGGGGCGGCGACCGGGCCGGCTCGGCGGCCGGGGGCGCGGCGCCACCGGGCCTCGCCGCTGCCGTCGGCCCGGCAACGGCGCCAGCGGAATGCCCGGCCTGCCTGCGCAGCGCCTTCAGCTTGTCCAGGCTGATGCTCATGGCAGCAGGTCGAGCGCCTCGTCCACCGCATCGGCCGTGACCGCCGGCACCTGCTCGCAGCGTTCGGCCGACAGCAGCGACAGCACCTTCAACGCCAGCGAACGCGGCGTCTCGCCCCGGGCTTCCTCCTGCGCGGCCAGCACCGGGCCGACGCACGCCGGGCAGCCGGCGCTGCAGTCGCAGCGTTCCACCAGTTCGAGCGCGCGCTGCACCAGTTCGCCCTGGCGCTGCCACAGCGGCTCGCTCAGGCCCACGCCACCGGGGAAGTTGTCGTACAGGTACACGGTCGGCACGAAGCTCTGCATCAGTTCCACCGCGCCTTCGCCGCCCTCGTTGCCGCGCAGCTGGCCGCGGCCGCTCTGGTCGGCCACCGCGAACCACGCGCCATCGCCGTTGCCAACCGCCTTCTGCAGGTCGCGTGCGTCGGCCATCACCGCCACGGTGGCGACGATGTGCAGCGCGTACGCCGCGCCGAGGAAGCCGTCGAGCGCATCCTGCTTCTGCGCGAAGCTGCGCAATAGCGTGGCCTGCGGCAGCTGCCACCACACCGCGGTGGTGTGCAGCTCCTGGTCGGGCAGGTTGACCGGGCCGTAACCGATGTTCTCGTGCGTGTAGTAGCGGATCTTCTTGTAGCCGGCCACGCGCCGCACCACGTGCACCTCGCCGTGGTGCGAATCGCCGCGTCCGGCGGCATTGCCGTCGAAGCGGTCCAGCACCTTGAGCTTGGTGAAGTCGATGCTGTCGGTGTAGTAGTCCACGTGGGTGCGGGTGACGTAGGCCTTGCGCCCGTCCCAGTCCAGCCGCTCGACCTGGTAGGGCGTGCTCTGCACCATGTGGATGGCGCCTTCGTACAGGGTGAGCGCGGCGGCGGAATAGTCCACCTCGGCGATGATCTGCTGCTTGCCGTCGCTGCGGTCCACCACCACGAAGTTGCCATCGGCCACCGCGCGCAGGCTCACCGCGTTGGCCGGGTAGCTGTCGGCGATCCATTCCCAGCGGTCGCCTTCCTGGTGCACCACCCCGGTCTCGGCCAGCGCCTGCAGGAACACCAGCGGGTCGATCGGCCCGAACGGCTCCCCGCTCAGGAACGGCAACTCGAACGCCGCGCAGCGGATGTGGTCGAACAGGATCAGCGGCTGGTCCGGGGCGATGCGCGCGTGCTCGGGGGTGGCGTTGGCGAAGAAATCCGGGTGCCGCACCACGTACTGGTCCAGCGGCTGGCTGCTGGCCACCATCACCCCGAGCGCGGCCTGCTGGCGGCGACCGGCGCGGCCGAAGCGCTGCCACGTCGCCGCCACGCTGCCGGGGTAGCCGTTGAGCACCACCACGTCGAGCGCGCCGATGTCCACGCCCAGCTCCAGCGCCGAGGTGCTGACGATGCCGTCGATGTCGCCGGCGCGCATGGCGCGTTCCACCTCGCGGCGTTCGGTGGGCAGGTAGCCGCCGCGGTAGGCGCGGATCCGGGCCGGCTTGCGCGGGTCGTTGTCGAAGATGTCCTTCAGGTACTTGGTCAGCACTTCCACCATCAGCCGGGTCTGCGCGAACACCAGCGTCTTCAGCCCGCTCTTGATGGCGATGCGGGCGATGCGGTTGGCCTGCGAGCGCGCCGAGGCGCGCAGGCCCAGGTCCGGATTGATCACCGGCGGGTTCCACAGCAGCACGTGCTTGGGGCCGCTGGGTGCGCCGCTCTCGGTGATCGCATGCACCTGTTCTTCCACCAGCGCTTCGGCATGCGCATGCGGGTTGCCGATGGTGGCCGAGCACAGGATGAACTGCGGGCGCACGCCGTAGAACGCGCAGATGCGCTTGAGCCGGCGGATCACGTTGGTGACGTGGCTGCCGAACACGCCGCGGTAGGTATGGATCTCATCGATCACCACGTAGCGCAGGTTCTCGAAGAACTGCGCCCACTTGGTGTGGTGCGGCAGGATCGCCTGGTGCAGCATGTCCGGGTTGCTGACCACGATGTCGCCGTGCAGGCGGATCGCCTGGCGCGCGTCGCCGGGCGTATCGCCGTCGAAGGTGAAGGCCTTCACGCCCAGGTCGCCGGCGCGGTTGAGTTCCAGCAGTTCGGCCACCTGGTCCTGCGCCAGCGCCTTGGTCGGGAACAGGTACAGCGCCTTGGCGTTGCCCTGCATGGCCGCGCTCACCACCGGCAGCGTGTAGCACAGCGACTTGCCCGAAGCGGTGGGCGTGACGATGGCCACGTGCTCGCCGCGCTGGGTGGCGGCCCAGGCCTGGGCCTGGTGCGAGTACAGCTGTTCGATGCCGCGCGCCTCGAGCGCGGCCTTCAGCGGCGCGGGTACGTCGTCGGGGATAGGCGCATGGCGGCCCTCGCGGCCGGGGATGGTGAAGCTGCCGGTGACCCGGTCGCCATAGCGCCGTGCCAGCCGCTGGCCGAGCAGCGCACCGTCGCGCGAGGGCAGGCCGTCGGTGGTCGCCAGCGCCCGTTCGCTGGCTTCGGTGCGGGGAGCGAGGGAGAACGCCATGCCGGTAGTGCCGATCGAAAGACCGGCATGGAAGCACAGCGCCGTCTCAGCCTGTGAGACCCATGCAAGCTGAACGCCGCCCGCACCCGCGAACGCAATCTGAAGGTGGCAACCGTATGCTGCGCCCTTCGGCAACCGGCAGGGACAGGAACGGTGGCAAGGCCTCGATGGTATGCAATGGTGTTGGCGGGGATGGTGCTGGTGGGCGCGGCGCAGGCGCAGCAGGCGTCGCCACCGGCCGTGGATCCGGTACCTGCGGCCGACCCCGCGGCCGACTCCACGGCGGCGTCCACGGACGCGGTGAGGACGCTGGAGGAAGTGCGCGCGCTCAAGCCCGAGGAAGACACGCCGCTGGACCTGTACGGGTTCCGCAACCCGGTGAAGGTCGAGTCCAACCGCTTCAGCCGTTCATGGAGCGAACCGCCCACGCCCGAGCAGGTCAGCCACAGCGGCGGTTACGTGCTGATGGGCATCAGCTACGGCCTGATGGCCGCCGCCAAGGGCCTGCACAAGCTGACCGGCGGCCGCGACCAGATCCAGTCGGCCATCGCCCGCCCACCGCCGGAGCTGAGCGAGGACCAGCGCCGCCGCGCGCTGCGCTTCTGCGCGCAGCAGGAAGGCTGCCAGGTCCCGCCCGGCGACTGACCGTGGCTGCCGCGGCCGCCTGATCGCCTACCATGGCGCATCTTCGACGGGCCTGCCGCAGTGACCGACCTCCTCCCCCTGAAGCCAGCGACGCCGCCGGCGCGCATCGCCGCCTGGGTATTGATGCTGCTGGGCATGTGGGCGGCGCTGGAACTGGGCCTGGTGGTGACCCTGCTGTCCGGCCTGCTGGTGTTCCACCTCAGCCACGTGCTGGCCTCGACCGTCGAAGGCCGGCTGCCGCCGGGCCGGGCGCGGGCGATTGCGGTGGGGGTGCTTTCGGTGGCGGTGGTCGGCCTGCTGAGCCTGGCGATCATCGCCGTGGCGTCCTTCTTCCGCAACGAGACCGGCGGCCCGGATGCGCTGCTGGCGCAGCTGATGGAGATCCTCAACACCTCGCGCCACCAGGTGCCGGCGCTGCTGCAGCCCTATATCCCCGAGGACATGCAGGCGCTGCGCGCCGGGGTGAACGAATGGGTCGCCGAGCACCGCCGCCAGCTCGGTGTCGCCGGTACCTCGGCGGTGCAGATCGGCGTACGGATGCTGATCGGCATGGTGCTCGGCGCGATGATCGCGCTGTACGACGAACTGCCGCTGCCACGCATGGGACCGCTGGCGCGGGAACTGGTCGGCCGTACCAGCCACCTGGCCACCGCGTTCCGCCAGGTGGTGTTCGCCCAGGTCAAGATTTCGCTGCTCAACACCCTGTTCACGGCGATCTTCCTGCTCGGCGTGCTGCCGCTGCTGGACGTGCACCTGCCGCTGGCCAAGACCCTGGTGCTGATCACCTTCCTCGCCGGGTTGCTGCCGGTGGTGGGCAACGTGATCTCCAACACCGTGATCACCATCGTCGCGCTGTCGGTCTCGTTCTACGTCGCCGTGGCCGCGCTGCTGTTCCTGGTGGTGATCCACAAGCTGGAGTACTTCCTCAACGCCCGCATCGTCGGCGGCGAGATCCGCGCCCATGCCTGGGAACTGCTGCTGGCGATGCTGGTGATGGAGGCGGCGTTCGGCCTGTCCGGCCTGGTCGCGGCGCCGGTGTTCTACGCCTACGTCAAGCGCGAGCTGGTGGACCAGGGCTGGGTGTGAGGCCGCGCCCGGCCGCTCAGGACGACACCCCGGCCAGCGCCGCGTACATCACCCCCCCGAGCACCAGCCAGAAGTAGATGCCGCCGATGAACACGTAGCGTGCCAGCGTCGCCCAGCCGCGGCCGCCGTACACGCGCTGCTGCATCCACAGCAGGTAGACGGGGACCGCCAGCCACAGCGCCACGAGGATGCAGTCGCCGATGGCGTTCACGGCGGTGTTGCCGATGGCGCCGGTGGCGCCGATCGTCAGGAACGTCGCCAGCAGCACCAGCATCAGCCAGGCATGGCTGTACAGCGCCACCACCAGGTGCTCCAGGTAGCCGATGCGGCGGCCCGCATAGGCCACGCGCAGCACCAGCGCGAACACCGGCATCAGGAAGAACAGCGCGCCGGGCAGCGCGGTGAGGATGGCCTGCACGTACAGGTCGGTCTTGCGGCCCATGCGCTGGACATTGGCCTGGCCGTTGGCCAGGCGCCGGTTGAGCCAGTCGTTGAAGAACCGCGGCATGCTGGAGAACACCACCGGGTTGGTGTCCGGGTCCCAGGGTTTGCCGTTGATGTCGTGGGCGAAGAAGGTGCCATACCCGTCCCCGCTGGCACGGCCCGCTGCCTGCGCGGCGCGGTTCATGGCGGTGCCGGTGGTACCGGTGGTGCCCTGCGCCTGCTGCTCCAGTTCGGCCGCGCGCTGCGCGGCGGCGGTGTTGACTGCGGCCATCGCCATCGCGAAGGCCGCGGCGGCGGTCGGCGAGCCACTTTGCTGTGCTTCGATCTCGGCCACCTGCGCGGCGCGCATCGTCTCCACTTCCTGCACGGTCTTGGCGCTGGCGAACAGCGCGTTGTCGCCGCCGCTCATGCGCATGTCATCGGCATGCACGGTCAGCTTTCCGACGAAGAAGGTGAACAGGGTGAGGATCACGAACAGCCGCAGCGGCTGCACGTAGCCCACGCGCTGGCCCTTGAGGAAGTTGACCGCCACCCGGCCGGGTACCAGCAGGTCGCGCAGGGTGCGGAAGATGCGCCCGTCCAGGTGCCAGAACGACTCGAACACTTCCTCGATCGCATGGCCCACGTGCTTGAGCGGGTTGTGCGCCGACTGCCCGCAGTGGTGGCAGTAATGGCCCTGCAGCGCCGCCTGGCAGTTGTCGCAGGCCCCATGCCCGTGCGCCGCCTCGACGACGACGGCGGGAACCTCGGCAACGGCGGTGTCGTCTGGGGTCGGGTTCATCGGGAGCGCGGGCGGAAGGCGGGACGCGACACGATAGCGGGCATTGGCGGCGCGGTCAGCTGCGCGGACGCGGCTTGCGGTGCCAGAGCGCGTTGACGATGACCCAGCGGCCGTCGAAGCGGCCCATCTGCAGGTGGTCGATGAACCACGGGCTCTCCAGCCGCACCGTGGCGATGTCCTGGTCCACCTGCAGCACGGTCACCGTGCGCTGCCACTGTTCGCGCGGGGTCTTCAACGCGCCTTCGCGGGTAAGGCGGACCAGTTCGTCCGCGCTCATCCGGCCCAGCCCGAGGGTCTCGTCGGGCCTGTCCACGACGCTGCGCTTGGCCAGGTCCGGGTGCAGCGCACGCGCCACCCGCGCCGGGTCGCCCTCCAGCTGTCCGTCCATGTAGTCGTAGGCGGTGGCCTCGATGGCCTGCAGGGTGGCCGCGTCCGGTGGCGTCGCGCCGGCGCTGCCGGCGACCCACAGCATTCCCAGTAGCAAAAAGCGCATCGCGGCTGACGGCATGGCCGGCTCCTTCCAGGGTAGCGGCAGTGTGCCGGCCGTCACCGCGCGCGCCATGGGCCGATGGTCACTGGCCCGCGGCCGGGTGGCCGGCCGCGGCGGCACGCCAAGGGTGGGTCCGCCGGACCGCTTGGGCTACAGTAGCGCGATGACGAAAGAGCACATTCCCGGCGGCCTGTTGATCGCCATCGAGGGCATCGACGGTGCCGGCAAGTCCACGCTGGCGCGGGGGCTGGCCGATGCGCTGGAGCAGGCCGGCGCCGAGGTGGTGCTGAGCAAGGAGCCGACCAACGGGCCGTGGGGTACGCAGCTGCGGGCCTCGGCGGCGACCGGCCGGCTGAGTCCGCAGGAAGAGGTGGAGCTGCTGCTGCGCGACCGCCGCCAGCACGTCGAGGAACTGGTGGTGCCGGCGCTGGCGCGCGGTGCGGTGGTCATCCTCGACCGTTACTTCCCGTCGATGGTGGCCTACCAGGGCGCCGCCGGGCTGCCGGTGGACGAACTGCTGCAGCTCAACGCCTTCGCGCCGCGGCCGCACCTGCTGCTGCTGCTGGACCTGCCGCCGGCCACCGGGCTGGCGCGGATCCGCGCCCGCGGCGACGTGCCCAACCATTTCGAGACGGCACAGAACCTGGAGCGCTGCCGGGCGATCTTCCAGCAGCTGGAGCTCCCCGGGAAGCAGGTGATCGACGCCAGCCGCAGCGAGGCCGAGGTGATGGGCGACGCGCGTGCGGCCATCGCCACCGCACTGGCGCGGCGCGCGGATGGGCAGGGCGGACCGCTGCGACGCTTCCACGGGCAGGGCCCCGCGCCGGCCGCCGGCCGCTGACCGCCCGCGACCGCCATGCCGACGCCTCCGCACCCGGCAACGCGGCGCCCCGCGCCGGTGGCCGCGCGCCTGCATCCGCGCAACCGCCACCAGGGCCGTTATGACATGGCCCGGCTGGTGGCGGCCAACCCGGCGCTGCGTACGCACCTGCGGCGCGCCCCGGATGGTGGGCAGAGCATCGATTTCAGCGATCCGCTGGCGGTGCGCGAACTCAACCGCGCGCTGCTGGCCAGCGATTACGGCATCGTCCACTGGGACATTCCCACCGGCTACCTGTGCCCGCCGGTGCCGGGCCGGGTGGATTACCTGCATGGCCTGGCCGACCTGCTGGCCGCCGATGCCGGTGGCGCGATCCCGCGCGGCCCCGGGGTGCGCGTGCTCGATATCGGCGTGGGCGCCAACTGCATCTACCCGCTGCTCGGGCAGGCCGAGTACGGCTGGTCGTTCGTCGCCAGCGACATCGACGGCGCCGCCCTGCAATCGGCCGCCGCCAATGTGCGCGGCAACGGCCTCGAGGGGGTGATCGAACTGCGCCGGCAGCACGCGCGTGGCAGCCTGTTCGCCGGCGTGGTGCAGGCACAGGACCGCTTCCACCTGACTCTGTGCAACCCGCCGTTCCATGCCTCGGCCAGGGAGGCCGCGCAGGGCAGCCAGCGCAAGCTGCGCAATCTTGGCGGCGACAAGACCGCGCCGCGCGGCAAGCCGCCGCTGTTGAACTTCGGCGGCCAGGCCAACGAACTGTGGTGTACCGGTGGCGAGGCCTCGTTCCTGCGGCGGATGATCCGCGAAAGCGTGGCCGTACAGGCGCAGGTGCTGTGGTTCAGCGCGCTGGTCGCCAAGCGCGAGCACCTGGCCGACATCCATCGGCAACTGGCCCGCTCCGGCGCGCTCGACGTGCGTGAAGTGACGATGGCGCAGGGCAGCAAGCAGAGCCGTTTCGTCGCCTGGACCTTCCACCCTGCCGCGCGCAGGACGCGGTGGCTGGCGGGGTAGGAACGGGCACCGTTGGAACATCGGCCGCCGCCGGGCCATGATGCCCCCGGGGAACAGGGAGCGTGAAGCACATGCTGGCAGGGGCAGTCGCGTTGCCACCCATCCAGAGTGGCCGCATCAATTACGTGTTGATCGACCACGAGAACGTGCAGCCTACCGATCTGGGGCTTCTGGATCGGGCGGATATCCGCTTGTGGGTGTTCGTGGGCGCGGGCCAGGCCAAGTTGTCGTCCGAGCTGGCGATCCAGATGCAGGCCATGCGCGAGCGCGCGGACTACGTGCGCATCTGCGGTAATGGACCCAACGCGCAGGACTTCCATATCGCGTTCTATATCGGCCAGTTGTCCGGCAACGACCCGGATGGGTTCTTCCACATCATTTCCAGGGACACCGGCTTCGACCCGTTGGTGGAACACCTGAAGGCAAGGAAGATACGTGCCTGCCGTTCGGCTTCGATCGCCGGGATGCCGCTGTTCAGACAGGCGGTGGCGACAGACGCGGTCGCCGTGCCCGCGACGAAGCCGAAGCCGAAACCGAAACCGAAACCGAAACCGAAGGCGAAGGCGGTGACGGTGGTGGTGGAGAAGGACCCAGCGCCACCACCGCAGGGCGGCGAATCGGCAGCGTCGGTGACGGCGACGCAACGGCTGACGCGGATGAAGACCCTGCTGTCGAAGACCAAGACCGGACGCCCCGGAACGCTCGCCGCATTGAAGAAACATGTCGCCGCGCACTTCCAGAACCAGATCGGGGCCGAGGACGTGGGGGCGATCATCGCCGGACTGGAACAGGCCGGCGTGGTGAAGCTGGAAGGCTTGAAGGTGCGTTACGGCTGAGCCGGCACCGGACGTGACCTCCACGGCACGGGGCCAGTGGGGCGTGCCACGCCGTCGCTGGAGCGACGGCGGGCACCGCCGTGCGCGCGCTGTCCGGCCCGCTGCGTTTCGCGCCCGCGGCCGGTCCCGTGGGGAGTGCCTGGCGACGCCGGACGCAGCCTGCGGTGGTCCGGTCACGGTGCCTGAACGCGGCTTCGTCGAAAGTGCGGCTCCCCCTCCCAGGAGCTGCTGCATGCGCATCGCCCCCCTGTCGCTGGCCTGCCTGAGCGTGCTGCTGTCGGCATGCAGCCCGCCATCACCGCCGCCCGCCACGCAAGCGGAGGCGGTCGCCGCGGCGACGGAGGAGCACGAGGATGCGGCGTCGGCCGATGCCGGTTTCGAGTTCCCGGCGATCCCGCCGATCATGGTGCCCAGCATCGTCGGCAGCGGCCCGGCGCAGCGGCAGCTGGAATCGTCGATGCAGGCCCTGATCGACCCGCTGGCGGGGATCAGCGTGCGCCCGGCGAACTGCACCACCGACGGTGCCCTGGTCAACGAGAGCGGCTTCACCAACGTCGACGCAGCCGGCACCCTGCAGCGCGTCGCCGACGAGGGCGTGTTCGAGGTGGCCGCCGACGGCAGCGGCCTGGCGGTGACCGGCGAGGACGTGGTGCGGGTCAATCCGGACGGCAGCGGCAGCATCGTCAACAGCGCCGGCACCTTCGAGGTGAAGGCCGATGGCTCCGGCACCTATGTCGGCGAGTTCGGCCATATCGCGCTGGACGGCAAGGGCGGCGGTACCTGGGTGGGCGACGTCGGCAACATCGAGAACCACGGTGATGGCTCGGGACTCTGGGTGGGTGAGGAAGGCAGCATCGAGGTGCGTGCCGATGGTTCCGGGCGCTGGATCGGCGGGCCCGAAGGCATCGCCGAGAACCGCGGCGACGGCACCGGCACCGTGGGTGCGGTCGCGCGCGAGGTGCGCATGGCGCCGTTGCCGCCGCTGCCGCCGGCCGGGCGCTTCCCGCTGCTGGACAGATTCCGGCCCTCGGGCGCGCCATGCGGCTTCGTGGTGACCCTCAGCGACAAGGTGCTGTTCGACTTCGACAAGGCGCAGGTGCGCGCCGATGCGGGCGAGGTGCTGGACGGGCTGTCCGGCGCGCTGGCCAAGGTTTCCGCCCGTGCCATCGAGGTCCGCGGGCATACCGACGCCAAGGGCAGCGACGCCTACAACCAGGAGCTGTCCGAACGCCGCGCGCAGGCGGTGGTGGCGGCGCTGCGCCAGCGTGGCGTGGCGCAGGACGCCAGCGCGCGCGGCTACGGCGAGACGCAGCCGGTGGCGCCCAACGAGGTCGATGGCAGGGACAACCCCGGCGGCCGCCAGCTCAACCGCCGGGTCGAGATCTTCGTGCGCACCTGACGACCCGGGCCGGGGCATGGCTAACGGCCCGTGTGGCGGAGCGCATGCCCGGGCGATCATCTGTCGACCCGAACCGACGAGAGACCCGCCGATGCACCCGATCCGCCCCGCCCTGCTGGGACTGGCACTGTTGGCCGCCATGGGCCTGGCGCATGCCGCCCCCGCCGTGCCCACCACCGACGCCCGCGGCGTCGCCATCAGCGAGGCGGCCTATCCGGGCACGATCCTGCTCGACGTGGATGCCACCGACCTCGGCCAGCGGGTGTTCAAGGTGCGCCAGACCGTGCCGGTGCGGCCCGGGCTGCAGCGTTTCCACTACCCGGCCTGGCTGCCGGGCAACCATGCCGCCAGTGGCGCGATCGAGAAGCTGGCCGGGCTGGTCGTCACCGGCAACGGCCAGCGCCTGGAATGGACCCGCGACCCGCTCGACGTCTTCACCTTCAACGTGCAGGTGCCCGAAGGCGTGGCCGAGCTGCGCATGGATTACCAGTTCCTCAGCCCCACCGATGCCGCGCAGGGGCGCACGGTGATGACCCCGAACATGCTCAACCTGCAGTGGATCGCGATGGTGCTGTACCCGGCCGGCCACGCCGCGCACGCCATCAGCTACCGCGCCAGCGCCCGCTACCCGCAGGGCTGGGAAGCGGCCAGCGCGCTGGAGGTCGAGCGCCGCGACGGCGACACCGTGCATTACGCGCCGACCACCCTGGAAATCCTGGTCGATTCGCCGGTGTTCGCCGGCCGTTACCACCGCCGCATCGACCTGGCCCCGGCCGGCACCCGCCCGGTGCGCCTGAACGTGTTCGCCGACCGCGCCAAGGACCTGGAGGCCAGGCCCGAGCACATCGAGCAGCACCGCGCGCTGGTGACCCAGGCGCGCCGGCTGTTCGGCGCCGAGCACTACAACCACTACGATTTCCTGTTCGCGGTGACCAGCCAGCTCGGCGGCATCGGCCTGGAGCACCAGCGCTCCAGCGAGAACAGCGAGGACCGCGACTATTTCAGCGGCTGGAACGCCAAGGTCGGCAGCAGCGACCTGCTAGGCCACGAGTACACGCATTCGTGGGACGGCAAGTACCGGCGCCCGGCCGACCTGGCCACGCTGAACTACAACGTGCCGATGTAGGGCAGCCTGTTGTGGGTCTACGAGGGCCAGACCCAGTACTGGGGCAACGTGCTGACCGCGCGCTCCGGGATCCGCCCGATGGATGCCTCGCGCGATGCGCTGGCGCTGGTCGCGGCCACCTATGCCGACAACCGCCCCGGGCTGCAGTGGCGCTCGCTGGGCGACACCACCAACGACCCGGTGATCGCGCGACGCAAGCCCAAGCCCTACCGCGGCTACCAGATGAGCGAGGACTACTACCAGGGCGGGCAGATGCTGTGGCTGGAAGCGGACGTGCGCATCCGCCGGCTGAGCAGCGGCAAGCGCAGCCTGGACGATTTCGCCCGCGCGTTCTTCGGAAAGAACGACGGCCAGTGGGAACGGCCCGACACCTATACCTTCAAGGACGTCACCGCGACCCTGGAACAGGTGCAGCCCACCGGCGACTGGGCGCAATTCCTGCGCGACCGCCTCGAGCGCCGGGTGGGCCTGACCGGCGGCATCGAGGCGGCCGGCTGGAAGCTGGTCTACGGCGACACGCCCAGCGCCTACTACAAGGCGACGATGAAGGGCCGCGGCGCCAGCTTCATCTATTCGCTGGGCCTGTCGCTGGATGCCGCTGGCCGCATCGGCGAAGTGCGCTGGGACAGCCCGGCCTTCAACGCCGGCCTCGGCAGCGGCATGCAGGTGCTGGCGGTCAACGACCTGCAGTACAGCGCCGACGAGCTGGAAGAGGCGGTGCGTGCGGCGAAGGACGGCAAGCAGCCGATCCGCCTGCTGGTCAAGGACATGGACGTGTACCGCACGCTTGCCATCGACTACCGCGGCGGCCTGCGTTACCCGTCGCTGCAGCGCATCGAAGGCACCCCCGACTACCTGACGCCGATCTTCAGCGCCAGGAAGTGACGGCCGCCGCCGGCGGTCGCGCGCCTGCCTCGGCAACGGGTGATCGCCGGTAGCGCCGGCCGCCGCGGGCGCGCGAAGCGCCTGCGGGCTGCTCCATCGCGTACGCGCGTGCCGCTACGTGGCGGGGCGGCTGCGGCGTTCCAGCCACCACAACAGGCCGGCCACCCCGATGAAGCCCAGCAGCCAGGGCCAGCGCGGGCCGGGTACCGGCAGCGCGCGGGTACCGGCCGGGCCGCTGCCGCTGCGCAGGGCCGCGGTGGCCTCGCGCGTGGCCTGGGCATGCAGGGCGCGTGCGGCGGCCGGGTCGATGACCCGCACCCCGGCGCTGGCGTCGCCGGCGACGACGCGATGCCAACCGGCCTGCCGCGGCCACCAGCCGCTGCAGTTGCCGGCGCGTGGATCGGCCAGCAGCGCGGTGGTGCCGCCATCGGGCGCCTGCACCCGTGCGCCGTCCGGCAGCCCGCACAGCGCGACGCGTTCGCCGGCCCAGGCCCAGGCGGGCAGCCGTGCCAGCGGCGAGGCCGGCAGCGGCCGCGCCAGCACCGCCAGCACCTGGTTCCACAGCTCGGCGTGGATGTCGGCATGACCGGCGAGCACCAGGGTGTAGCTGTCGGCGATCGGCAGCAGGCCGATGCGTCCCCGCCCGAAGGCGCGCCAGCCGCCGATCGCGCTGTCGTCGGCGGCGCGCAGCAGCGGCACCACGCCGGGATCGGCGAATGCCAGGTCGAAGCGCTCGATGGCCGGCGCCGTGGGCGCGCGCTCACCGGCAGTACCTGCATCCGTACCCGCGCCCGTGTCGGCATCGGCGTCGCGCAGTTTCACCGTGGTGGTCCGTTCGCCGCCACGCAGGTCCAGCCCCCAGTCGCGCAGGGTGCGGCGGGCATTGCCGTCCAGCGCGCCGCCCATGCGCACCAGCACGCCGAGGCCGTCGCGCATCGCCGCGGTGATGGCCGCGCGCTGCGCCACCGACAAGGCGGCCAGGCGGCGCTCGTCGAGCAGCAGCAGGTCGAGCCGGGCGAGGCCGGCCGGGTCGATCGCCGGCGGTGCATCGCCCAGCTGCACGCCGCCCCCGACATCGATGCCGGTCTGCACGCCCGCGCCGGCATCGGTGGCCCAGCGCTGCAGGTACTTCAGTTCCGGCCCGGGCGCGCCGGCGAGCAGGCGCAGCGCGGGCGCCGGCAGCGGGCGCACGCGCACCGGCACCGGCAACTGGTCGAGCACCTTGCCGTCGCGGTCGAGCGCGCGCAGGGTGAACTCGACGTCGCCGGCGTCGCGCGCGCTGGCCTCCAGGCGGACGCGGCCGTCGCCACCGGGCACGCCGATGGCGACACGATGCCCGGCCGGGTCGAGCAGCTCCACCCGCGCCCGTGCCAGGCCCTGTACGCGCGTGCCGACCTCGAAGCGTGCGCCGGCGGCGAGCGGCGCCGGCGCCTGCAGTTCCACCAGTCCCCGCGGCGCGGGGGCGGGCAGGAAGCGCAGCGGCGGCAGTGCGGCATCGCGGTCGCGCGCCGGCAGGCCCTGGCCGACGACCACCAGTTCGCGGGTACCCGGATGCCGGCGCAGCGCGGTGGCCAGATCCGGTACCCGGCCCACGTCCGCCAGTGCCGGCGCTTCGGGCAGGCGCAGCCGCATGCCGGCGGGGGTGCTCGCCAGCGCCGCTGCGGTGGTGCCGGCGCTGGCGATCAGCAGCGTATCGGCGGGCACCGGCTGGCGTGGCGGGAACAGGGTCAGCCCGAGCAGCAGCGCCGCGGCCAGCTGCAGCGCCAGCAGCAGCGACAGGCGCGCGCGCGGCGGGCGTGGCGGCAGGCACAGGCGCAGGCTGGCGAGCAGCACGGCCAGGGCGATGAGGACGAGCGGCAGCCACGCGGTCATCGAGCGGTTTCCTGTGGTGCGGCCAGCGCATCCAGATAACGCCGGCCCATGGCGTCGGCGGCCTCGCGCCGTGCCGGCGGGCCCGGTGCGCGCGGCAGCGCCGGCCACAGCTGGTCGCGCAGGCGCTGCCGGCAGGCGCGGCAATCGGGTTGCTGGCGCAGCGCGTCGATGGCGGCGGCGATGTCGAGCGGGTCGGGCACGGCCTGCGGATGCGCCTCCAGCCAGCGCGACACTGCGTCCAGGTCGACCGCGGCCCCGGCCGTCGCCAGTGCCCGCCAGGCCTCGACCGGGGGGGTGTCGCCCGCTGCCCGCCGCGGCAGCCGCAGGTCGCGGTTGCCCAGGCCGTCGCGCTTGCCGCCCATGCGCCGCGCCATGTCGATCGGCGGCAGCTCGGGACCGACCCGCGCCAGGTAGACGCGCTCGGCCTGCTGCACCTGCTTGATGAAGCCCAGCGCCTTGTAGGCGTAGGGCAATGCCTTGTCGGGATGGCCCTGGCGCAGCGCGCCCTCGGACTGCCACATCTGGTCGAGCGCCGCCTTGAGGATGGCGCGGGTCTGCGGATCGAGCAGGGTCGCGGCCTCGGCGTGGTCGTGGGTGTGGCCGTACTCGGCGAGCACGTCGGTGGCGCTGCCGAAGGCCGCGGCGTCGCCTTCGTTGCCGGCAGCGCCATGGTCGTGATCGTGACCATCGTCGTCGGCGTGCGCGCCGGCCGGGGCGTCGGCGGTGGGCGGCGGCTTGGCGCCGCCCTCGGCCTCCTCGCCGAGGAACTGGCCGTAGCGCAGGCGCAGGATGCGCTGGTCCACGCCGATGGCATCCGCCCGCCGGGTGAACGTGTCGGCGTCGAGCGCGCCGCGCTGCTTCAGCAATGCCTCGGCGTCGATGATGATCTGGCGCTGGCTGCGGAAATAGGCCGGCATCACCTTCTTGATCGCGCCTTCCAGGTCGCTGGTCTGCACTTCCTGCGCGCTGGGCAGGCGCAGGATCAGGCTGGGGCTGCGTGCTTCCTGCGGCTGCGGCGCGCGGTTGTCGCGCACGCCCAGGCGCGCGACCACTTCATCGCCGGCGCCGACGCCCAGCGCGTCCAGGTCGACGTCGTAGGCGAAGCGGCGGGCGCTGGCGGTACCGCTGCCGGCCAGCGTGATGCGGCGCTGCTGGAAGTCGATGTTCTCGCCGCTGCCCTTGGCGCTGGTGAGCTCCAGCACCGCGTCGGCGGCGACGCCGAAGTCGTCGCTGGCCTCGAACCGCAGCGCCCAGCGGCGCTGCTGCGGCGCGGCCCGGGTCAGCGTCTGCGCCGGTTCGATCACCTTCACCTGTGGCGGCCGGTCGGCCACCACCTGCAGCCGCCAGGCGCGTCCGGCATCGGCCAGCGCGGGTTCGGCGACGATCCGGTACAGGCCGGAACGCTGCAGCGTCTGGCTCGCCTGCCAGTGGTCGCCCTCGCGCTGCAGCGGCAGCCGGCGGCCGTCGTGGAACTGCAGCCACACCCGCTGCGGTTGCGGCGACAGGCGCAGCTGCCAGCGCAGGTGGCTGCCCTGCAGGGCGCGCGCGTCGAGGATCTCGCCGGCGCGGGCGGGCTGGCCGGTATAGGCCGGCGGGGTCACTTCCAGCCGGGTACCGCGCAGTGCGGGCGGGCTGGCTGCCGTGGCTGCTGCCGGGCGCTCGTCGTGGCGGCCGGGCGGCGCGACGCCGGTGGCGCGCGGCCACAGTACCGCGCCGCTGGCGACCAGCAGCGCGATGCCGATGCAGGCGAGCAGGCGCGGCCACGGCCAGCGTGGGCGCAGGTCGGGTGGCGCCGTGCGCAGGCGTTGTTCGATGCGCGCGCGCTGGCGCTGCTGCAGCGGGTTCAGTGCCTGCGGCGCGGCGAACAGCAGGTCGGCGCTGTCCTCCAAGCGCGGTTGCTGGTCCAGGCGCGCGACCAGCCAGCGTGTATCCAGCCGGCGTGCGCGCCAGGTGGCGAAGGCGGCAACCGCGAGCAGGGCGAGGGTGAGCACCACGCTGCCGGCGTCGAACCCGGCTACGCGCAGCGCCAGCACGCCCAGCGCCAGTGCCAGCGGCACGCCACCGGCCAGCGTGATCAGCAGCAGCCGGCGCCGCGCGCCGCGCAGCAGTGCCAGCGGGCTCATGCCTGCCCCCGGCGCCGGCGCGCGCTGGCCAGCCAGCGTTCCAGCAGGAACAGCAGGGCGATGGCGGCGATCAGCCAGGGCACGGGTTCGTAGGCCGGCTGCGGCCACGCGGCGGCCCCCGTGTCCGGCTGCATTGCCGCGGCCCATGCCCGGGTCGGTACGGGCGGCGCCTGCAGCAGCCCGCGCAGGTGCTGCGGAAAGCCGGCATCCAGCAGCGCCGGCATTGCCGCGGGCTGCAGGGGGGCGGCCCAGCGCAGCCATTGCCCGGCGTCGCCAGTGACCTGCTCGATCACCGCCGCGCCGCCATCGTCGCGCCACAGCGGCAGGTGCTGCGTGGCAGCCGGCAACGGCGTGCGCGCGTCGACCAGCAGCCGACCGCCAGCGCCGGCCCATGCCTGCACTGCCGCCGGAACCGGCCTGGCCGACAGCCACACGCGGATGCCATCGGCGTCGGCGAACGGTTGCGCGTCGCTGGCGATGTCGAGCGGCGTGGCGCCGTTCCATGCCTGGGCAACGGCACGCAGCCATGGCAGCGCGGCGGCACCGGCCGGGTCATGGCGGATGTGCAGGCGCGGTGGCGCCTGTTCGCTGCGCTCGGCAGCCGCCGGCGCGGCCTCGATCACCTGCCAGCGCACGCTGCGCGACAACCGCGGCCGTTGCCCATCCAGTCCGTCCAGCAGCGACGGCACCACCACCGTGAGCGGCACGGCGGGTGGCAGCGTCGCATCGAGTTCGCGCAGCAGGCTGGCCAGCGGCTGCGGCGATGCCGGCACCGCCGGCGCCTGCAGCGCGGGAAAGCCCGGTGCCAGCCACAGCCATTGCGCCTGCTCGCCGGGAACGGCACGGCGTGCGCTGGCGATGTCCACGCCGGGTGCCACGGCGACGCGCGGCGCGGCATCCGCGACGCCCTGCAGCGCCGGCCGTGCCAGCAGCAGTGCCAGCAGCGCCAGCAGCAGCAGCCGTACCAGCAGCAGCGGCCAGTCGTCGAAGCGGATGCGCCGGCGCGGGCGCGGCCGGGCCGCCAGCCAGCGCAGCGCGGCGAAGTCGAGCAGCCGCTGCTCGTCGCGCCGCGCCAGGTGGATCAGCAACGGCAGCAACAGACTCGCCAGTGCCGCCAGCCCCGCCGGGAACAGCCATGCCAGGCTCATCCGCGGTGACCCCCACGGCGACCGGCCAGCCGCTGCAGCGGCGCATCGATGGCCTCGTCGAGGAAGCCGGTGTCATGGCGGATGCCGGCGGCCTGCAGCCGCGCGTCGAGCGTGCGCCGCGCCTCGGCGAAGCGGGCCAGGTAGCCGGCGCGTACCGCGGCGCCGTCGCCGAGCAGCTCGTCGCCGGTTTCCGGGTCGCGGAACCGGTGGCCGTCGCGGAACGGGAAGTCGCGTTCCTCGGCGGTCAACAGCTGCAGGTGCACGACGTCGCGGCCGGCCCTGGCCAGGCGTTCGGCCAGGGCGATGGCGTCGTCGTCGAAGCCGTCGCCGATCATCACCACCAGGTCGTTGCCGGCGATGCGCTCCCACACCGGTGCCAGCCGTTCGCGCGGCGGCCACCGGCCGTGCGCACGCAGCGCATGCAACTGCAGGTGCAGGCGGTCGCGCTGGCGCAGGCCATGCCCGGCCGGCAGCAGCCGCACGCCGTCACCGCCGATCGCGATCAGGCCGAAGCCGTCGCCCTGCTGCAGCGCCAGTTCGGCCACGCATGCGGCCAGCGCGCAGGCCCCGTGCAGGCGGGTCCAGTCGTTGCGTGCCCGGTCGGCCTGGGCCATCGAGGCGGTGGTGTCGAGCAGCAGCCACACCGTGAGCGGACTTTCGCGCTCGGATTCGCGCACGAAAAAGCGGTCCGAGCGCGCGTACAGCTTCCAGTCGATCTGCCGCGGCTCGTCGCCGGGCTCATAGGCGCGGTACTGCGCGAACTCCAGCCCGGCGCCACGGCTGCGGCTGGCGTGCATGCCGATGCCGCGGCGGCCGCTGGCCCGTTGCGGCAACAGCCGCAGGCCGCGCAGGCGGCTGCGCACGTCGGCGGGAATCAGCGGGGGCGGGGCGGCGGCCAAGGCGAACGCGGGGCTGGCTCAGGCCGGGTACGGCACCGCGCGCAGCAGCGCGGCGACCACGTCGTCGGCGTTCTTCTGCTCGGCCTCGGCGGCGAAGGACAGCAGCAGGCGATGGCGCATCACCGGTGCGGCCAGCGCCTGCACGTCCTCGCGGGTGGCGGCGAAGCGGCCGTGCAGCAGCGCACGCGCCTTGGACGCCAGCACCAGCGATTGCCCGGCGCGCGGGCCGGCGCCCCATTTGATCCAGTTGTCCACCTCGGCCGGCGCGCCGTCGCCGGGGCGGCTGGCGCGCACCAGCCGGGTGATCCAGGTCAGCAGGTCGGCGCCGACGTGGACGTCGCGCACCGCCGCCTGCAGCGCCAGCACCGCATCGGCATCCATCACCTT
The DNA here is from genome assembly GCF_014109845.1 of Stenotrophomonas acidaminiphila. NCBI lineage: Bacteria > Pseudomonadati > Pseudomonadota > Gammaproteobacteria > Lysobacterales > Lysobacteraceae > Stenotrophomonas > Stenotrophomonas acidaminiphila. The sequence goes on from NZ_CP043567.1 coordinate 890,820, forward strand.
GGGCACCGCGCCACCACCCCGGCCGGTGGTCTGCGCGAGGATGTCGCGCTCCTCGGCCTCGCTGGGGTAGTCCACGCGCACGTGCAGCAGGAAACGGTCCAGCTGCGCCTCCGGCAACGGGTAGGTGCCGGCCTGCTCGATCGGGTTCTGCGTGGCCAGCACGAAGAACGGCGCGGGCAGGGCATAGGTGGTGCCGGCATAGCTGACGGTGTGCTCCTGCATCGCCTCCAGCAGCGCGGCCTGGGTCTTGGGCGGGGTGCGGTTGAGCTCGTCGGCCAGCAGCAGGTTGGTGAACACCGGCCCGCGCTGGAAGCGGAACACGCGCTTGCCGGTGCCGTGGTCCTCCTCCAGCAGCTCGGTGCCGAGGATGTCGCTGGGCATCAGGTCGGGGGTGAACTGCACGCGCCGGAACTGCAGTTCCAGGGCCTGGCCGAGCGAACGCACCAGCAGCGTCTTGCCCAGCCCGGGCGCACCTTCGAGCAGGCAGTGGCCGCCGGCAAGCAGGCCGATCAGCAGTTGTTCGACGACTTCCTGCTGGCCGACCACGGCCTGCGCCAGCGCGGCGCGCAGGTCGCCCAGGCGGGGCAGCAGGGAATCCAGATCGGGGGCGGGGGTGTTCATGCGGTCACCAGTGGAGTCAATGCGTCAGTGCGTACATCACGATGTTCACGCCGAACTTCGTGTTGTCCTCGGCCAGGAAGCGCTTGTTGCGCCAGTCGTAGTCCCATTCGCAGCCGTAGTCCTTGTTGCTGTAGAGCACGCCCAGGCGGCCGTCGATCTCGATGCCCTTCAGGTAGTCGTGCACCAGGTCGTCGCCCCAGCCGTTCAGCTCGAAGCCGGTCGCCGGCGGGCCTTCAGGAAACCTGAAGAAGCTGCTGTAGAGCGGATGCGTGTTGGGCAGCTTGTTCAGCGCGCCGGCGCCGAAGATGGCACGCATCTGCGCTTCGAACGAGGTGGCGAACAGGCCGTCGATGTCGTGGTTGCAGTCGTCCACCAGCACGAAGCCGCCATTGCGCACGTAGCGCTCGAAATTGCGGCGCTCGTCGGGGTTGAACTCCACCAGCTTGTGCCCGGCCAGGTAGCAGAACGGCGCGCGCAGCATCTTCGGGTCGGACAGGGCGACGACGTGTTCGTTCGGGTCCACGCGCAGCGTGGTGTAGTCGATCAGCGACGTGATCAGGTTGGACGGCATGCGCGCATCCACGTCCCAGTCGCCGGAGTCGTAGCGCAGGCGGGTGAACCAGAAGTCGTAGCGGCTGGCCTGCGCGCGCGCACGCCGGGGAAACGCGGCCGCCGCCGCGCCGCCGAGCAGCAGCTGGAGGAATTGCGCACGCGTTAGCCGGGACGGTGACAAAGGCGGGAACATCTCGGGAACGGAGCCCCCCTTTGGCGAAGGGGGGCGCGGCGACGGCCGCGGGGGAATCGGCAGGGCCGGAACACGGAACCCCTGGTTTCGCGCCGGCGCAACCAGGGGCGGGCTTGCCTAGACCGCGTCGGACAGCGAGGTGAAGGTGAAGTCGCGCAGCCGCATCGGCGGGATCATCATCACGAAGCTGGATTCGTCGCCGGCCACGCGCACCGGCTTGCCCAGTTCGTCGATGTTGTTGAGCATGATCACCGGCGATTCGTTGAAGCGGAAATTCTTCACCGGGTGCTTGATCTGGCCGTTCTCGATGTAGAAGGTACCGTCGCGGGTCAGGCCGGTCAGCAGTACGGTCTGCGGGTCGACCATGCGGATGTACCAGGTGCGGGTGAGCAGGATGCCCTTCTGCGTGCCCTTGACCAGGTCGGCGATGGACTTGCTGCCGCCGCTCATCAGCAGGTTGCCCGGTCGCGCGCTGGCGGTCTTGCCCTGCTTCTGTGCCCAGTAGCGCGAGTAGTTCAGGTTCATCACCTTGCCGTTCTCGATGATGGCCATGCGCTCGCGCGGCATGCCTTCGCCGTCCCACGGCAGCACCGGCGCGTCCGGATGCCACGGGTCGGCGAACATGTTCACCTGCGGGTCGTAGACCTGCTCGCCGAGCTTGTTGCCGCCGCCCTTCCTGGACAGGAAGCTGCGGCCCTCGTCGGCCGAGCGCGCGTCGAAGAAATTCATCATGAAGCTGATCAGGCCGGCGGCGGCGGCCGGCTCCAGGATCACCGTGTACTTGCCCGGCTCCAGCGCCTTGGCCTCGGCCGATTCGATCGCCTTGCGCTTGGCGATCTCGATCTCCTGCTCGGCGCGGAAATCGGCCGCGTCCTTCAGGTTGCGCCCGACCCAGCCCGAGCCGCGGCCGTCCTCGGTACGCACCGTGCAGGTGTAGTCGAACGAGGTGGTGCGCTGGTAGCCGAAGTTGCCCTTGCTGTTGGCGATGGCGATGAAGCCGCGGCTGTCCTCGAGGAAGCCCGCGGCGACCAGGCCGTGGCCGCGGCACGGTGCGATGGAGTCGGCGGCGACCCTGGCGCGGAACTCCGGGTCGATGGCGGCGGTGGATTCGCTGAAGGTCGGGCTCGGCGTGTAATCCTGCTTGCCGATGATGGGCATGAACTCCGGGTTCTCCGGCGCCAGCCGCGCCAGGTCCTCGGCGCGGCGCACCACGCGCTCCAGCGAGGCGTCGTCGAATTCATTGATCGAGGCGGTGCCCACGCGCTTGCCGAAGGCCACCTGCACGGCCAGTTCGGCGTTGGTGACCATGCCGCTGGTGGAGACGTTGTTCAGCGCGAAGCGGATGTTGCCGTCGATGGAGCCGGCCAGGGTCGCGGTGCATTCGTCGGCCTTGGACAGCGCGATGACCTTGTCCAGGATGGCCTTGGCCTGCTGTTCGGTGAAGATGCTCATTGCTCAGGAACTCCTTGGACGGTCAGCCGAGGCTGCGCGCGGTATTGATGACGTTGATGCCGTCGAAACGGGCGGTGGACGAGCCGTGCGACACCGCCGAGACCTGGCCGGGCTGGCCCTTGCCGTCGAAGAACGAGCCGCCCAGGCGGTAGTCGCGCTCGTCGGCCACCGCGCTGCAGGCGTTCCAGAACTCCGGCGTGCGGATCTGGTAGGCCACATCCTCCAGCATGCGGGTGATCTGGCCGTTCTTGATCTCGTAGAACAGCTGGCCGCCGAACTGCGCGTTGTAGCGCTGCTGGTCGATCGAGAACGAGCCGTCGCCGATGATGTAGATGCCGTTTTCCACGTCCTTGATCAGGTCGGCCACGCTCAGCGGGGTCTTGCCCGGCGCCATCGACACGTTGGCCATGCGCTGGAACTGCACGCTCGACCACGAATCGGCGTAGCAGCAGCCGTCGGACTCGGTCTTGCCGAGGATGTGCGCCTGGTCGCGGATGGTCTGGTAGTCGACCAGCTTGCCTTCGCGGATCAGGTCCCACTGCTTGCACTTCACACCTTCGTCGTCGTAGCCCACCGCGCCGAGGCTGCCGGGCTGGGTCTTGTCGGCGAAGATGTTGACCTTGTCGCTGCCGTACTGGAAATGCTGCTCGCGCTTGTCCAGGGTGGCGAAGCTGGTGCCGGCGTAGTTGGCCTCGTAGCCGAGCACGCGGTCCAGTTCCAGCGGATGGCCGACCGACTCGTGGATGGTCAGCCAGGTGTGCGACGGGTCCAGCACCAGATCGTACTTGCCCGGCTTGACCGACGGCGCCTTGAGCTTCTCCTGCGCCTGCCGGGCCGCGGCGATGGCGTCCTCGCGCATGTCGTAGGAGCGGCCGTAGTTGACCACGCCGTTGGGCGAGACGAACTTCTGCCCGGCGTCGCCGTCCAGGTATTCGAAGCCCATGCCCATCGGCGAGGACAGCCCTGCGCGGGTGCGGAACTTGCCGGTGGATTTGTCGATGGCGGTCACCGACATCGGCGCCCAGATGCGGTGCACGTCCTGGTCGATGTAGGAGCCGTCGGTGGAGGCGAAGTACTTCTGCTCGTTGACCAGGAACAGCATCGAGTTGACGAAGCTGGCGCCGGCGGCAAGCGCGGCGGCGTTGACCCCCAGCAGCAGGTCGGCCTTGTCCTTGATCGGCACTTCCATCGCGTTCTTGCGGATCGGCGTGCGCCAGCTCACTTCGCCGAAGCCCGGCGCCTTGGCGAACTGCACCGGCGCGGTCTGCACCCGGGCGTTGGCCTTGGCGATGGCGGCGGCCTGCTGCGCTGCCTTGACCACGCCGGCCGGGCTCAGGTCGTTGGTCGCGGCGAAGCCCCAGGCGCCGTTGGCGATCACGCGGATGCCGGCACCGGTGGATTCGGTGTTGACCACGTTCTGCACCTTGTCCTCGCGGGTGATCACGAACTGGCGCAGGTAGCGGCCGATGCGCACGTCGCAGTAGCTGGCGCCGGCGGCGCGCGCCGCGTTCATCGCATCGTCGGCCAGCCGCTTCTTCAATGCCGGGTCGATCGCGGTGAGCAGTTGTTCGGCGGCGATCGCCTTGCCGAAGAACGACGGCACCATCAGGCCGCCGGCGGCGAGCCCGGTCAGGGCGAGGAAGTCACGTCTTTGCAAGGCAGTTCTCCGGTTGCGGTACGGCAACGAACGACGGTGGCTCCGCGGTGCTCCGCGAACCGTTCGATTCTTGCGGGACGCGGTTGGCCGCGGTAGTGACTTTAGACATAGGAACCGGTACCGCTTTCACCGGTGCGACGGCCGGGCGCCCATGCGACCGGCCGATGGCAACCCGCCGGCATGCCGCGCGCGGCTCAGCCCAGGCTGCGCGCGGTGTTGATGATGTTGACGCCGTCGAAGCGGGTCGTCGCCGCGCCGTGCGACACCGCCGAGACCTGGCCCGGCTGGCCCTTGCCGTCGAAGAATGAGCCGCCCAGGCGGAAATCGCGCGCGTCGCAGATCGCCGAGCAGGCATTCCAGAACTCCGGCGTGCGGATCTGGTAGGCCGCATCCTCGACCATGCCGGTGATCTCGCCGTTCCGGATCTGGTAGCAGAGCTGGCCGCCGAACTGCGCGTTGTAGCGCTGCTGGTCGATGGAGTAGGAGCCACGGCCGTGGATGTAGATGCCGTTCTCCACGTCCTTGACCATCTGCGCCGGGGTCAGCGGCGCCTTGCCGGGCGCCAGCGACACGTTGGCCATGCGCTGGAACTGCACGCTCTTCCACGAGTCGGCATAGCTGCAGCCGTGCGAGGCGTTCTCGCCGAGGATGTGCACCTCGTCGCGGGTGGCCTGGTAGTTGACCAGGATGCCGTCCTTCACCAGGTCCCAGCGCCGGCATTTCACGCCCTCGTCGTCGTAGCCCACCGCACCCAGGCTGTAGGGCTCGGTCTTGTCGGCGGTGAAGTTGACGATGTCGCTGCCCCAGCGGAAGCCGGCCTCGCGCTTGTCTAGGGTGGCGAAGCTGGTGCCGGCGTAGTTGGCCTCGTAGCCGAGCACGCGGTCCAGCTCCAGCGGGTGGCCGACGTTCTCGTGGATGGTCAGGAACAGGTTGGACGGGTCCAGCACCAGGTCGTACTTGCCCGGCTTCACCGACGGCGCGGTGAGCTTCTGCCGCGCCTGCCTCGCCGCGGCGATGGCATCCTCCACCGGGTCATAGGAGTGGCCGTAGCCGATCACGCCGCCGGGCAGCGGGTACTTGCCCGCGGCGTCGCCGTCGAGGAATTCCCAGCCCATGCCGGCCGGCGCCGACAGCCCGTTGCGGGTGCGGAACCTGCCGCTGGCCTTGTCGATGGCGGTGGCGGTGAACGGCAGCCAGATGCGGTGCACGTCCTGGTCGATCCACGAGCCGTCGCTGGAGGCGAAGTACTTCTGCTCGTTGACCAGGAACAGCTGCGAATTGATGAAGCTGGCACCGGCGTCGAGCGCGGCGGCGTTCACCGCCAGCAGCAGTTCCACCTTGTCCTTGACCGGCACCGCCATGGCGTTGCGGCGGATCGGCGTCTGCCAGCGCACCTCGCCCACCCCGGGGGTAGGCGCCAGCTGCACCGGCCGGGTCTGGATCTTCGCGTTGGCGCGGGCGATGGCCAACGCCTGCGTCACCGCCGCGGCCACGCCCTGTTCGCTGGACTGGTTGCTGGCGGCGAAGCCCCAGGCGCCGTCGACGATCACGCGGATGCCCACGCCCGCCGATTCGCTGTTGGTGACGTTCTGGACCTTGTCCTCGCGGGTGATGATGGCCTGGTTGAGGTAACGGCCGATGCGCACGTCGCAGTAGCTCGCACCGCCCCTGCGCGCCAGTGCCAGCACGGTGTCGGCCAGTGCCTTCTTGCGCGCCACGTCGGCCGGGGCAAGCAGTTCCTCGGCGGCGATCAGGCGCGCATTGGGCAGCATCATGCCGGCGAGGCCGAGGCCGGAAAACGCGAGGAACTGGCGGCGTTGCATGCGGGACTCCCTGGGTGATGCGATGCGGTCGCACCGCGCATAACAGCCGAATCTCGGCTGCCATGCGGTGCGCGCACAAGTGACCATGGTCATGCGCGGCGTGGGCCGGCGCTCCGGCACAATCGCCCGGACCACCCATTACGCCCGCCGCGATGACCGCCAAGCCCCACGCCGCGTCCTGCGACCGCAACCGCGAGCCGATCCTCGCGGTGCTGCGGCGCCACCTGGGCGATGCCCGCAGCGTGCTTGAGATCGGCAGCGGCACCGGCCAGCACGCGGTGTACTTCGCCGCGGCGATGCCGTGGCTGCGCTGGCAGGCCAGCGATCACCGCGACCACCTGCCCGGCATCGGCCAATGGCTGGAGGCGGCCGCGCTGGCCAATACCCCGGCCGCGCTGGAACTGCAGGCGGTGGCCGGCGCCGGGCTGCAGCCGGCGCCGCCGCTGCCGGTGGCCGATGGCGTGGCCGGCTTCGATGCCGTGTTCACCGCCAATACGCTGCACATCATGGGCTGGGACCAGGTACAGGCGCTGTTCGCCGGGCTGCCGGCGCTGTTGGCGCCGGGGGCGCGGTTCATCGCCTACGGACCGTTCAACTACGGCGGCGACTTCAGCAGCGACAGCAACCGCGTCTTCGATGGCTGGCTGAAGGCACGCGACCCGCGTTCGGGCATCCGCGATTTCGAGGCGATCGACGCGCTTGCACGCGCGCAGGGGCTGGAGCTGCGCGAGGACGCGGCGATGCCGGCCAACAACCGCACCCTGGTGTGGCAGCGGGCACCGCTGCCGAACGGCTAGGATGCGGAAACTTCAACACGGGGCAGGGGGACGGATGTACGCGCACAAGTGGTGGTTGGCGATGGTGCTGGGGCTGGCGCCGCTGGCGTGCGCGCACGCGCACGGCGGCGATGCGCGGCAGGCGGCGATGCAGGTGCAGGCAAGCTACCCGGGCGTGATCGAACTGGAGGTGGATGCCAGCGACCTGCAACGGCGCATCCAGCGCGTGCGCCAGCGCATCCCGGTGTCGCCCGGTCCGTTGACCCTGTGGTACCCGCAGTGGATACCCGGCAACCATGCACCGACCGGGCCGATCAACCAGATGGCCGGGCTGGTGATCCGCGGCAACGGCCAGCCGTTGCCGTGGCGCCGCGACCCCGGCGACATGTACGCCTTCCGGCTGCAGGTGCCCGCGGGCGTGGACGCGCTCGATGTCGAGTTCCAGTACCTGTCGCCCACCGCCGCCGACCAGGGCCGGGTGGCGATGACGCCCAATCTGCTCGACCTGCAGTGGCACCGCGTGGTGCTGTACCCGGCCGGGTACGATGCGCGCGGCATCCAGGTCAAGCCGACCCTGCGCCTGCCCGAGGGCTGGCGCAGCGGTACCGCGCTGGATGTGGCCCGGCGCGACGGCGCGGTCGAGCACTATGCGCCGGTGTCGCTGATGACGCTGATCGATTCGCCGGTATTCGCCGGGCGCTGGTTCCGGCGCTTCGCGCTGGACGACAAGTCCGCCCAGCCGGTGTGGCTGGACGTGGTCGCCGAGAACCCGCAGGGACTGCAGGCCGAGCCGAAGGTGCTCGATGCGCACCGCGCACTGGTGCATGAAGCCGACAAGGTGTTCGGCGCGCGCCCGTACACGCGCTACGACTTCCTGCTGGCGGTGTCGGACGTGTTCAGCGGCATCGGCCTGGAGCATGCGCAGTCCAGCGAGAACGGCATGCACGACGGTTACCTGCGTGGCGAGCGTCCCTACACCGACAACGACCTGCTGCCGCACGAATACGCCCATGCCTGGATCGGCAAGGCGTGGCGGCCGCGCCCGACCTGGGTGCCGCACTACAACGCGCCGATGCACAACGACGAGTTGTGGATGTACGAAGGCCAGACCCAGTACTGGGCGGTGGTGCTGGCCGCGCGTTCGGGCCTGTGGGCGCCGGACTACGCCATGGCCATGCTGGCGCAGCTGCAGGCCAACTATGCGACCCAGCCGGGGCGGCAGTGGCGCGACCTGCACGACACCGTCCACCAGGGCATCCTCGATTTCAATTCCAAGCCGCAGGCCTGGGCCGACTGGCAGCGCGCCTTCGAGTTCTACAACGAGAGCACGCTGCTGTGGCTGGGCGTGGATGCGCGGCTGCGCACGCTGTCCAGGGGCAAGGTGGCGCTGGACGACTTCGCCCGGCGCTTCCACCAGGGCGGTGCGCAGGGCGAGATCCGCCTGTACGACCGCAGCGACGTGATGCAGGCGCTGGAAGCGGTGCAGCCCGGCGCCTGGGACGCCTTCATCGGCCAGCGCCTGGAGGCGCGCGACGGCAGCGTGCCGGATGGCCTGGAGGCGGCGGGCTGGGAGCTTTACTACAGCCAGACGCCGAACCCGGTGATCGCCGACGGCGAGGCCGGTGGCCTGGTCGACCTGCAGTATTCGCTGGGCCTGAAAGCCGGCAGCGACGGCGTGCTGCAATGGGTGGGCTGGGACAGCCCGGCGTTCAAGGCCGGGCTGGCGAAGGACGTCACCGTGCTGGCGGTCAACGGCCTGGCCTACACCGGCGGGCGCCTGAAGCAGGCCGTGGCCGATGCCGGGGACGGCACCCCGATCGAGCTGATCGTGCGCCAGGCCGACAGCTTCCGCAGCGTGCGCATCGACTACCGCGACGGCCTGCGCTACCCGCACCTGCGCCGCATCCCCGGCCGCGCCGACCTGCTGGGCAGGATCCTCGCGCCGCGGCGTTGATGTCGTTGTGGCAGGAAACACCCCGCACCGCGGTGCGGGGGTGTTCATGCGCCGTCAGCCGGCCTGGAATTTTGCCAGGCAGCGTTTGCAGAACAACTGGATTTCGTGCAGCAACCGGTCGATTACCGGATGCACGATTCCTTCGTCCCGCAGTTGCTGCCGTACCTCCTGCGCCATTTCGGGGAGCAGCAGGCACATGGCAGCGAGCGTTTCCAGCGCCCATGCCGGTTCCAGCCGCATGCTGGCGGCGGCGGCGCGCCAGTCCTCCAGGCGGATGTCCCACCAGCGGTAGTGGTTGCCGATCTTCATCGCCATCTTGATCTTGCGCTTCTGCAGCTGGGGGTAGGGCAGGGCGCTGGAAATGTCGTACAGCGGGGCAAGACGGATGCTGCCACCGGCACCGAACAACAGCGAGTAGTTCTTTGCGTGTGCGTCGGTACCGCCTATCAGATAGTTGAAGGCCAGCGCCTGGAAGAGTGTCTCCACATCGGTGCGCGGGCGCGAGGAATGGCGCCACAACAGGCCCGCGATATCCGCTGGACCGGGGCCACCCTGGTTCTGGTACTTGATCTGTGGCATCAGGCCCAATGCCTGACAGAAGTCTTCCTGATGGACACGCACAAGCGTGTCCTCCATGCGTAGGCGATCATAGCGGTGCACGCAGATGGCGGTTTCGCTGCCGATGCTGATCTTCTCCACTTCGGCGGAAGGCAGCCCCAGTACGCGTGCCAGCTTCAGGCAGAACATTTCGTTCTCGACGAAGCCTTCGTAGTCGCCGCCAGGTGGTTTGAGAATATGAGTGGTAGGTATGCGCCCGGCGGGAATGGCCCACCTGCCATCATCCAATCGCAACAGCGCGATCTTTGATTGGGCACCGGCCAGGCTGAACTGGCCTACATCGTCCACATTGCGCGCCATTCCGTTGTCCTGGCGCAGACGCTGAAGGCGGTCGGCCAGTTCATCGTCATCCAGGACTTCCATTCGATCGTCATCGCCACGCAGAACGCTCTGTAGGCGTTCATCGCTCACGAACTGCACCGCGCCGGCGCAGTCTTCGCCCACGTGCGCAAGCAGCGCTACGGGATTGCGTGGAGATGCATGGAAGCGCGAACCCCATCGCTGCAGCAGATTCTCATTGTCTGGCAGCAGGCCCCACAGCACTGCCGAAACCATTGCCGCAGGATGCGTCTGTCGCGTCAACGGCAGACTCAAGGAAATCGGGTAGGCATCGGTGGTATCCAGCCATGTCGCGTCATAGGTCAGTCGTGGCTCGCCATTGCCGTCGACTTCAAGCCGGCCTGCAACGCGGTCGGATAGCAGGATGTTCAGCGCCACTACTTTCTCCCCGTGGGAGTTCCCTTCGGCTTCTTTGCGACAGAGGGTTTCTGTTTTCTTTCCCTGGCCGTTCCTGATCCGCCACCTTTCAGTTCCTGGGCAGCGGCCATAGCGCTTTGCGGCCACGTGGGGTTCATCAGCTGTTCGCGGGCTTTTTCGACTGCACTTTGCGGCCGAGACAGGTTCCTCAGCTGTTCGTAGGCTGCTTGCACAGCGCTCCGTGACGAAGGGAGGGTCATCAGCTGTTCGCGTGCTTTCTCGACTGCACTTTGTGGCCGAGACAGGTTCCTCAGCTGTTCGTAGGCTGCTTGCACAGCGCTCTGCGACTCGCGGGCTGCGTCCAATGCTGCGCTTTGTGGCCGGGTCAGCCTGGACAACGACGGCTGGCCTGCAGTGCCCGCATGAGGCAGTGCGGAACGGCTGTTCTCCACGATCCAATCAATATTGGGCAGCGTGAGCGTCGGGGTGCCGATGCCGGGGGGCGAGGGCGTGTTCCGGGTAGAGGCGTCGAGTTCGATGCCAAGCGCGTTGAGTGTCCGGAGAACCAGCTGCAGTTCCGCGCGCGGCTTTCCCTTCTCGATTTCGATGACCCATTGCCGGCTGACGCCGGCCTCATGGGCCAGGCGTGCCTGATCCCAGCCCAGTGCCTTGCGGCGCTGCTGGATCACATTGCCCAGGTCGGCAGGAGTCTTGAGGGCAGCCATACGGCGCAATGTAGGCGAATGCTTACATTGGGGCAAATGTAATCGTTCGCTTACACCTGGGGGTCGAATCAAAGCAAAAGTATGCGTTCGTTGACATCAATCAAAATGTCAACGAACGCCTACATCAAGCCGCCTGCACGATATGCAGCGCCTTCGGGTTGCGCCACGTGGCCAGCAGCGCCGCCTCGCGCGCCCTGGCGTCGTGCAGGTGCGCTTCCTTGACGTGGCCGTAGCCGCGGATGTGCTCGGGAATGCTGGCGATCTCCACCGCCAGCGCCAGCCGGCCGGCGTCCAGCGACCCCAGCAGTTCCTGCAGGGTCCGCTCGTAGTCGGCGATCAGCTGGCGTTCGCCGCGGCGCTCGGCGGTATGCCCGAAGATGTCGAAACGGCTGCCGCGCAGGCCCTTGAGCCGCGCCAGCAGGCCGAAGGCCTTGAACATCCACGGCCCGTATTCCTTCTTCTGCAGGCGGCCCTGCTCGTCGCGCTTGGCGAACAGCGGCGGCGCCAGGTGGAAACGCACCTGGTAGTCGCCCTCGAACTGCTGTGCCACGCGCTTGAGGAAATCGCCGCTGGTGTACAGGCGGGCGACCTCGTACTCGTCCTTGTAGGCCATCAGCTTGAAGAAGTAGCGCGCCACCGCCTCGGTCAGCGCGGTGCTGCCCGGCGCCACGCGCTGCTCGGCCTTGCGCACCGCGTCCACCAGCTGGCGGTAGCGGGTGGCGTAGGCGGCGTCCTGGTAGTCGACCAGGAACCCGCCGCGGCGCGCGATCAGTTCGTCCAGCGAGCGCGACAGGCGGGTGTCGTCCAGGGTCGCGAAGGGGGTGTCGCCGGGGTGCGGGTCGCTGGCGGGCAGGCCGCGGACTTCCGGCTCGTTGCCCGGGTTGCGCGGCGCCGACGGCGCGCCGGCTTCGCTGCCTTCCCACTCGCCCGGCGGCAGCTCGCGCAGCGTGCCCGGGGTGCGCTCGGCTTCGGTCGGCGCGTTGCGTACCAGCCCGGCGGCCTGCTGCACCGCCTGCGGGTCGATCGCGGCCAGGCGGCCCCAGGCGAAGGCGCGCTGGTTCATCTCGATGGCGGCGCCGTTGAGTTCGATGGCGCGCATCAGCGCTTCCAGCGACAGCGGCACCAGCCCCTGCTGCCAGGCGAAGCCGAGGATGAACAGGTTCGAGGCGATGGCATCGCCCAGCAGTGCGGTGGCCAGCTGGGTGGCATCGAGCAGGATCGGGTCGCGCCCGCCCAAGGCCACCTTCACCCCGGCGATGATGTCGGCGGCCGGGAACTGCATGTCCGGGTGCGTGGTGAAGGTGCCGGGCATCGCCTCGTAGGTGTTGAGCACCACCTGCGAACGTTCGCCGCGCACCTTGGACAGCGCCCAGTAGTCGTTGACCACCACCATGTCGCAGCCCAGCACCAGGTCGGCTTCGCCGGCGGCGATGCGCACGGCGTGGATGTCCGATGGCGCACGCGCGATGCGGATGTGGGTGGTCACCGCGCCGCCCTTCTGCGCCAGCCCGGTCTGGTCGAGCACGGTCGCGCCCTTGCCTTCCAGGTGCCCGGCCATGCCCAGCAGCGCGCCGATGGTGACCACGCCGGTGCCGCCGACGCCGGTGATCAGGATGTTCCAGGGCTGGGACAGGTCGCTGCGGAACGCCGGGCTTGGCAGGTTGTCGAGCAGGCTGGCGGCATCGCTCCTGCGGCCCTTGCGCAGCTGGCCGCCGTGCACGGTGACGAAGCTCGGGCAGAAGCCGGTGGTGCAGGAGAAGTCCTTGTTGCAGTTGGACTGGTCGATGTCGCGCTTGCGGCCGAACTCGGTCTCCTTCGGCAGCACCGACACGCAGAAGCTCTTCTGCCCGCAGTCGCCGCAGCCTTCGCAGACCAGCGAGTTGATCATCGTGCGCTTGGGCGGATCGACCAGCTTGCCGCGCTTGCGGCGGCGGCGCTTCTCGGTGGCGCAGGTCTGTTCGTAGATCAGGATGCTGGTGCCCTTCACCGTACGCAGGTGCTTCTGCACCGCGTCCAGCTCGGCGCGGTCGTGGAACTCCACGTCGGCCGGGAACTCGTGGCGGCGCAGCTTCCACCTGGTGATGTCGTCGGACAGCAGCACGATGGTGTGCACGCCTTCGGCGCGCATCTGCTGGGCGATCTGCGGCACGGTGAGCGTGCCGTCCACCGGCTGTCCGCCGGTCATCGCCACCGCGTCGTTGTAGAGGATCTTGTAGGTGATGTTGACGCCGGCGGCGATCGCCTGGCGGATCGCCAGCGAGCCGCTGTGGAAATAGGTGCCGTCGCCGAGGTTCTGGAACACGTGCGCGGTGTCGGTGAACGCCGCCTGCCCGGCCCAGGTGACGCCTTCGCCGCCCATGTGGGTGAAGGTGTCGGTGTCGCGGTCCATCCACGTCACCATGTAGTGGCAGCCGATGCCGGCCATCGCCCGCGACCCTTCCGGCACGTTGGTGGAGGTGTTGTGCGGGCAACCCGAGCAGTAGTGCGGCACGCGCGGGAACTGCGCGCGCGGCAGCGCCATCTCCGCTTCCTTCTCGTCCATCCAGCGCAGGCGCTGTTCGATGGACTCGGTGTTGAAGAAACGCTGGATGCGGCGGCCGATGACCCCGGCGATGGTGGCCGGGGTGAGTTCGCCGGTGGACGGCAGGATCCACTCGCCCTGCTCGTCGTACTTGCCGACGATGGACGGGCGCGCGCCCCAGCCGGCCGGCCAGTTGTAGAAGTACTCCTTCATCTGCCGCTCGATGAAGGCCTTCTTTTCCTCCACCACGACGATGTCTTCCAGGCCGCGCGCGAACGCGCCGATGCCCTGCGGCTCCAGCGGCCAGGTCATGCCGACCTTGTAGACGCGGATGCCGATCTCGGCGCAGGCGCGCTCGTCCAGGCCCAGGTATTCCAGCGCCTGCAGCACGTCCAGGTAGCTCTTGCCGGTGGTGACGATGCCCAGCCGCGCGCGCGGCGAATCCATCACCACCTTGTCGATGCCGTTGGCGCGTGCAAACGCCTGCGCGGCCTTCACCGCGTAGCGGTGCAGGCGCATCTCCTGCTCCAGCGGCGGATCCGGCCAGCGGATGTTGAGCCCGGCCGCCGGCATCTCGAAATCCTCCGGCAGGATGATCCGGCGGGCGAACGGGTTGACGTCCACCGAGGCCGAGGATTCGACCGTCTCGGCGATGGTCTTGAAGCCGATCCAGCGCCCGGTGTAGCGGCTCATCGCCCAGCCGACCAGGCCCAGGTCGAGGATGTCCTGCACGCCGGCCGGGTTCAGCACCGGCATCATCGCGCTGACGAATTCGTCCTCGCTGCCGTGCGGCAGGGTCGAGCTGCGGCAGGCATGGTCGTCGGCGGCCAGGGCCAGCACGCCGCCGTGCCGGGACGTGCCGGCGGCGTTGGCGTGCTTGAACACGTCGCCGCACCGGTCCACGCCCGGGCCCTTGCCGTACCACATGCCGAACACGCCATCGACGTTGGCGCCGGGGAACAGGTTGGCCTGCTGGGTGCCCCAGACCATGGTGGCGCCGAGATCCTCGTTGAGCCCGGGCACGAACTTCACCTTCGCCGCCTCCAGGTGCCGGCGGGCGCGCCACAGCTCCAGGTCGAAGCCGCCCAGCGGCGAGCCACGGTAGCCGCTGACGAAGCCGCCGGTGTTCAGCCCGGCCGCGGTGTCGCGCTGCTGCTGCATCAGCGGCAGCCGCACCAGTGCCTGCACGCCGCTCAGGTAGATGCGCCCGTCGGTGCGGGTGTACTTGTGCTCGAGCGTGTAATCGCGGTCGCGCACGCCGATCAGCGGCGTGTTGGCGGAGGCGGGGGAGGTGAGTTCGGCGGTACTGGTCATGGCTGGCCCATTGCAGGAACGGCTGGCGTCGGCTGCCGCGCCAGGGCGGCGCGCACGCGGCCGGCGATTGTACCAGCGCGGGTTTTGCCGCCCTGCCGGAGACCTGCCGCGGGCACGCCGGGGCGCCCGCAGCCGCCCCGGATCCCGGGGCCGGGGTCGCGGAGCGTCCGCCGAGCGGTTAGGATCGGACCTTGCTGGAACATGAATGATGGGGATTGCAACATGCAGGTGATAAGGGGCGTGGCCGGTGGCCTGATGCTGCTGGCCGGCCTGTTCTGTTCGACGGCGTGGGCAGAAGGAATGCCGAAGATCGCCGAGTTCTACTTCGATGACGACGTCGCCGCCCGGCCGGTGCACGCGCTGCCACCGGAGCAGCCGGGCCTGGTCGACCAGCTGATGAAGCTGCGCGAACGCGGCCGCAAGGGCGTGGAAGCCACGATCCAGCTGGCCGGCGTCGCCTATGCCGAGAACCGGGTGGAGCTCGGCGAGAAGCTCTACCAGGAGGCATTGGCCGCCGTTTCGGAGAGCTCGTCGCAGGCCCGCGGCATCCGCTGGAACCAGGGCTGGAGCCTGTATCGGCACGGCGATGCCGAAGCGGCGCTGCAGCAATGGAGCGCCGCTGCGCAGGCCACCCGCGGCAACGTCGCATGGGTGCCGCCAACGCTGGCCCTGGCGCTGTGGACGCTGGGCCGCCGCGACGAAGCCGTGCAGTGGTACGCGGCGGCGGTGCGGACCGAGCCGCAGCTCTGGAACGACCCGGCGCGCTTCGCCCAGTTGCTGCCGGCATGGACGGACGAGGAGCGCGCGCGCCTGGCCGAAGTGCAGCGGGCCTGGGCTGCCAATCCGCCGGCCTGGCCCTGAATTCACTGTTGCCCTGGCGGCCGGGGCGCGTTCCGCCGGCCGTTGCGGCGTGCATGGCGCATGCCGCTGGCCGATGGGGGGCCGGGGCGATGCCGCTGCCATGGATGCAGCAGGCGGCCTGTCGCATCCGCGGCATGCCGGTCGGTGAAGTCCGGCCGCGCGCCTGCCCCGGGTCGGCCCGGGTGCTGTCGGCCGCCGTATTCAAACCAGGAAGGAGCCGGTGATGAAGGTCTGCGGGGGATTTGTCGTATTGGCCGCCCTGTTGGCGTCCGCCACGGTCGCTGGATCGACCGCCCCCGGGCCGGTACCGGCCGGGGATTTCCATGGGCCGCTGTGGCGGCGTGCGCAGGAACTGGCGGCCAGCGGCCGGCCGCTGGAACTGCTGGTGGCCTCGCGCCTGGCGTTTTCGCAGGAGCCATCGACGCCGCCGCGCGCTGCCGGCGAGCCTGCGCCGAGCGACGAGTGGCTGGAGCGTGCGATCCGCACCGGCAGCGACCAGCCGGTGATCGCGCGGGCGGCGGTGAGCCGCTGCATCGCCACCGGCCGCTGCGATATCCCGGCTGCCATCCAGACCCTGCGTACGCGCGAAGCGGACGACGCGGTCTCGCAGTTGCTGCTGTGGCGCATGGAGATGGTCCGCGGAAGTCCCGCCACCATGGCGCTTGCGTGGGAGCGGGTCGCCAACGCCACGCGCTTCGTGGACGAGTACGCCGAAGGCGTTGCCCTGTTCGACCGCATGACCCGCGGCGTGCGTCTGCCCGCGCCGGATGATGGCCCATCCGCAGACCCGGACCTGCGGCGCCTGGAGGTGGTGTACGGGCTGTCGGCGGGGTTGTCGATGACGGCGCTGGCCGATCTCCACCGGCGCTGCCGGGCCGGTGCCGCCGATGCCGTGCTCGACGAGGGTTGCCGGCACCTGCTGACGGTGATGGCTGACAGCGCTTCGCTGCTCGCCAACAGCTTTGCGACCAGCAAGCTGCTGGCCGCTGCGAGGGATGCCGCCGAGCGTGCGCGCTGGCAGGAGCGCAGGCGGGAACTGGCATGGATCACCACGGAGGCTTCGGGGCTGCTGGGCGCCGATTCCGACGTCGTGCCGGGAGTGGACACGCATGCCTACCTGCGCTGGACGGTGGAATCCGGCGAGCTGGGCGCGATGCGGCAGTTGCTTGCCGTGAACGGCATTCCCGTGCAGCCGCCGGCCGGTTGGCAGCCCCCGCGGGTCCCGTGACGGGAGCGCGGATCCGCCGCGCCGGCGGATCCGCATCAACCGGGGTTCCGTCGCCTGTGCGCTGCAGGTGCCGCGCCGGGCGCGGCCCGCTTCACCCGGCCGGTACCGTGCGCCCGCGCGCCCAGTCACGCAGTGCTTGCACCTGCTCGGCCATCAGCACCGACAGCGGCCGCGTGCTGCGGATCTCGGCCATCAGCAGGTCGGTGTCCAGCGGCCTGCGCTCGGCATGCGCGGCGTACAGGCCGGCGACCACCGCCTGTTCGATCTCGGCGCCGGAAAAGCCATCGGCGGCGGCGGCCAGGGCGGGCAGGGCGAAGCCCTCGGCGTCCAGTCCACGTTTGTCCAGGTGCAGGCGCAGCAGCTCCACGCGGGTGTCGGGCGTGGGCAGGTCGACGAAGAAGATCTCGTCGAAGCGGCCCTTGCGCAGCAGTTCGGCCGGCAGCTCGTGCACCTGGTTGGCGGTGGCGACGATGAACACCGGCGCCTTGCGCTCGGCCATCCAGGTCAGCAGGTAGCCCAGCACCCGGCGCGAGACGCCGCCGTCCTCGCCGCTGCTGGCCAGGCCCTTCTCGACCTCGTCGATCCACAGCACGCACGGCGCCAGCTGTTCGGCCGAGGCCAGCGCGTCGCGCAGGTTCTTCTCGGTTTCGCCGTGGTACTTGTTGTACAGCGTGGCGAAGTCCAGCCGCAGCAGCGGCACGCCGAAGCCCGCGGCGGTGGCCTTGGCCAGCATCGACTTGCCGCAGCCCTGCACGCCGAGCAGCAGCATGCCGCGCGGCGGGTCCAGCCCGGGCGGCGCATCGCCGGCGACGAACACCGCCCTGCGCTGTTCGATCCAGCGCTTGAGCCGCGTGGCACCGGCCACCTCGCCGAAGCGCGCGCTGTCGTATTCGTAGTGCAGGTGGCCGCTGCGGTTGAGCAGTTCGAACTTCAGCCTGGCCAGTTGCGGCAGGTCGTCGGCACGCAGCGCGCCGTCGGCATAGATCAGCTGGCGGGCGATGCGGCGCGCGTCGGGCAGGCTCAGGCCCTGCAGGTTGCGCAGGATCTGCCGCACCGCGTCCTGGTCCACCTCCACGCGGCGGCCGCCGTTGTCGCCGGCGTAGGCGGCCGCTTCCTCGCGCAGCATCTTCAGCAGCGCGTTGGCGTCGGGCAGGCGCGGATTGAAGCGGGTGGCCAGCGCCTCCAGTTCGGCCGGCAGTTCGACCTTGGTGCCGACCAGCACCAGTACGTGCGGCTGGCTGTGCCGGCGCTGCACGATGTCGCGCAGCAGGCGCTGGTGGCTGGCGTAGCCCAGGTAGGGGTGGAAATCGAGCAGCAGGTAGATGCCGCGCTGCTCCGCCTCCTGGATCATCCGCAGCGCCGAGCTGGCGTCGGGCGGCCCGACGGCGTCGTCTTCGCGATCCATGTCGATGCGGCGCAGGCCTTCGGTGATCGACCAGCGGTACAGCGCACGCCACACGTGCATCAGCGCCTGCCGGAACAGGTCCACCACGCGGGCCTCGTCGGCGGTCTCGATGACGATCAGCGGGGTATTGGCGCGGATCAGCGCGGTCAGGTCCTGCAGTTCGCTCATGGTGGCTCCGGTGTGGGCCGCCACGATAGCAAAGCACCCCGTCCCGGCAGGGGTGTCCTCACGCGCCGACTACCGCGGCCGTCGCGCACCGGTGTACGCTGCGGGCAGTCCCGCGCAAAACGAGGCGTGCATGAAGACGATCCTGGTGGCCGGTTCCAAGGGCGGTGTGGGCAAGAGCACCATCGCCACGCACCTGGCCGCGCATGCGGCGCTGCAGGGCAGGGCGACGGTGATCGCCGATGCCGACCCGCAGGGGTCGAGCACGCGCTGGGCGGAGCGCCGCGCCGGCCTGGACAGTGCCGTGCTGCCGGTGGATGTCCACCGCAGGAAGTCCTGGGAGAAGCACATCCCCGATGGCGCCGAAGAGGTGATCATCGATGCCCCGGCCGGCGCGCTTGCGGACGATCTCGAGCATTTCCTGGACGTGGCCGATGCGGTGGTGGTGCCGGTGTTGCCGTCGGCGCTGGACATCGAGGCCATCGTCGGTTTCCTGAACAGTCTGGCCAGGGTCAAGCGCGTGCACTCGCGCGCGCTGCCGGTGGGCCTGGTGCTCAACCGCACCAAGCCGTGGACGCAGACCTCGCAGCAGGCGCGGCAGATGCTGGCGCAATGGCCCTACGAGGTGGTCGCGCAGCTGCGCGACAGCCAGAGCTACGTGGTCATGGTCGGCCTGGGCCGCAGCCTGTTCGACTACCACTCCGCCCAGGTCCGCGAACACCAGCAGGACTGGGAGCCGCTTCTGAAATGGTTGAACAAGGTCTGACCCGGAGCTAATGAACCCTCATGCGTGAACTGATCCTGCTGCGACATGCCCATGCCGAGCCGGCCGACAATGGCCTGGCCGATATCGACCGTCCGCTTTCCCCGCATGGCCTGGCCGAGGCCGAGGCGGCCGGTCGCTGGCTGCTGGAGCAGCGGCTGGTGCCGGACCGGGTGCTGTGCTCGCCGGCGCGGCGCGCCCGCGAGACGCTGGAGGCGGTACTGTCGCTGACCGGCTATGTCGAACAGCGCCTGGAAGAACGGATCTACGACGCCACCCCCGGCACCCTGGCCGCGCTGGTGGACGAGCACCGGGAGGTCGAGCGCCTGCTGCTGGTCGGCCACAACCCGGGCATGGAACGGCTGGTGGCGCTGATGCACAGTGGCCAGTCCGGCGACTACCGCGGCATGCCCACCGCTTCGGTCGCGGTGCTGTCGTTGCCGATGGCCGCGGCCATCGAACCGGGCATCGCCCGCCTGGCGGCCTTCTGGTGGCCCTGAGCCGATGATCCGGTTCCGTCGCCAGTGCCGGCGCGCCGCCCCTGCCCGGGCGCGGCGCCTGCCCGCCGGCATGAGCCGCGAGCCGGCCGGGCGCGCCTGCGTGGCCGCGCGCCGTCCCTGGGCCGTGGACAGGGACTGAACGCATGCGGTGGGTGCGTTGCGGACTGCTGCTGAGCTGGCTGGCGGCGACGGGCACGGCGGCCGCGGCGCAGCCGCTGCAGTTCGATACCGCCCATTCGCGCTTCGGTTTCGAGATCCGCACCCGCTTCGGGCAGCGGATCGAGGGCCAGTTCCCGCGCTTCGACGGCTGGATCACGGTGCTGCCCGACGGCCGCCACCAGGTGCGCCTGCGCATGTTCACCCAGTACGTCGAGATTCCCGACAAACCGCGATACACCGGCTGGATGCGCGGCGAGGAGTTCTTCGACGCGCAACGGCACCCGCTGGTCGAGTTCGAGTCCGATCCCTACGAACCGGATATCGTCGAGCGCGGTGGCAATGTGCAGGGGCGGCTGACCATCCGCGGCATCAGCCGGCGCGAGGTGCTGCGCCTGGAAGAACCTGAATGCGCAAGGCCGGGCTATGATTGCGACCTGGTAAGCCGGGGTACCGTCCAGCGCGGTCGTTACGGCATGGACAGCTGGCAGTTCGCCCTGAGTGATCGTGTGACCTTCATATTGCGTACGCGCCTGGTGGGCGCCCCCCAGCCGTGAACCTGCTGCTGCGCCTGCTGCTGCTCGGCGCTGCGCTGCTGGCCGGCGGCTGCGCGTCGCTGTCCGCGCAGCAGCGTGACCGCGCGCAGGGCATCGCCGTGTCTGCCCGTCCCACCGCCCTGGACTGCGCCCGCGCCGACCGCTGCGCGCTGCAGTCGCCGCTGCGCGCGCTTGGCGCCCAGGCCATGGCCGACTCCGCCGCCGCCGGCGCGCCGCGGCACTACGCCACGATCCTCGACGAGGGCGAGCTGTCGCTGGTGGCGCGGCTGAACCTGATCCACAGCGCCAGCCGCAGCATCGACCTGCAGACCTATATCTTCGATACCGACGACAGCGCGCGCATGATCATCGACGCGCTGCTGGACGCCGCCCGCCGCGGGGTCAGGGTGCGGGTGCTGATCGACCAGCTCTCGGCGATCTCCGACGTGGAGATGCTCGCCGCGCTGTCCGGCGCGCATGCCAACTTCGAGCTGCGCATCTACAACCCCACGTTCGGCAAGGCCAAGCTCAATTACTTCGACTACGCCGGCAGCGTGCTGTGCTGCTTCCGTCGCTTCAACCAGCGCATGCACAACAAGCTGCTGGTGGTGGACGGGGTGGTCGGCGTGGTCGGTGGCCGCAACTACCAGGACGACTATTACGACTGGGACCGCGAGTACAACTTCCGCGACCGCGACGTGGTGGTGGCCGGGCCCGAGGCGCGCGAGATGGCCGGCAACTTCCAGGCGTTCTGGGACGCGCACCGCAGCGTGCCGGCCGAGCGCCTCAACGATGTCGGCCGCACCCTGCTGCGGAACGGCGTGCCGGCAATGCCCGCGGCGCATTTCCGGCGCCCGGAGCGGGTGGCGCGCGCCGCGGCCGAGGCCGCCGACCCGGCGTTCGTCGCCGAGGCGTTCGTCGATACCGCGCTGCCGGTGCGCGCGGTGGCCTATGTCGCCGACCTGCCGCGCAAGCACCGCAGCGACCCGCTGCCCAACGCCAGCGAACCGCGGCTGGACACGCTGATCTCCGGCGCGCGGTCCGAGGTGCTGCTGCAGACCCCGTACCTGGTCCTGTCCAAGCCGGCGCAGCAGCTGTTCAAGGACCTGCGCGCGCGTCCGCAACCGCCGCGCGTGGTGGTATCCACCAACAGCCTGGCGGCGACCGACAACCCGATCGTCTATGCGATGGCCTACAAGTACAAGCGCCGCAACCTGCGCGTGCTGGGCTTCGACATCCACGAGTACAAGCCATTCCCGCTGGATGCGCCGGTGTCCCCGGACAACCTGCTGTCCGCGGCGCTGGACGACACGCAGGTGCCGCCACCGCCGCGCCGCCTGATCGGGGCGAGCGCGGCCGGCAGCAATGTGCGCGGCAGCGGCTCCGGGCGGCGTGCCGGCGCCGACGGCAGCGAAGTCGAACGCGAAGTGCTGCGCACCGAGACCCGGCCCTCGTTCCTCGGCAGCAAGGCGGCCAACCGCCCGCTGCCGGTCACCCGCCGCGGCGCGCGCATGGGCCTGCATGCCAAGTCGCTGGTGGTGGACCGCCGCATCGGCGTGGTCGGCACCCACAACTTCGACCCGCGCAGCGAGAACTACAACACCGAGGGCGCAGTGATCATCGACGACCCGGTGTTCGCCGAGAAACTGGCGCAGAGCATCCTGCGCGACATTTCCCCGGACAATGCCTGGGTCGTGGCGCCGCGCGAGAAGGCGCCGGTGCTGTCGGGGCTGAACTACAGCCTGGGCAAGGCTTCCGAGGCGCTGCCGATCCTCGATGTCTGGCCGTGGCGCTATGCCACCAACTACGCATTCCAGCCGGGACCGGAATGCCCGCTGCCGCTGTCCCGGCACGCCCCGGATTTCCGCCGCTGCTACGTGCCGGTGGGCGACTTCCCCGAGGTCGACGTCGGCCCCAAATGGCTGCTGGTGCGGATGCTGACCGCGTTCGGCGCCGGGCTGGTGCCGATCCTGTAGCGCGCACACGGCGCACGGACGCGGCTTCGGTCGCAATGGCCGTCCCCGTGCCTGCACCGGGGACGGCCATGGGCCACGCCTTCAAGCTCGGCGACCACGTGTGCCGGGCTTCCGAAGCCGGCCACCTCGCCGGCGCTGTCATCCGGGCGCATGCCCGCGACACGGCGTACAGGGGCCACGTGCGCCGTTGCAGCGAAGACGACCGGCAGTGCGAGAACCGCAGTGACCGCAGCGACCACGTCGCCATGCACCGCGGCACGGCACCGGAGAAGACCGGCCGACATGGAAGACGCCGTCACGCTCTGGACCCTCGGCCACGCCACCCGCTGCGGGGGACGATTTCCTCGCGCTGCTGACCGGTTGCGGTATCCAGGCCGTGGCCGATGTACGTCGTTTCCCGGGTTCGCGGCGCCATCCGTGGTTCGCCGGCCGGACCCTGGCGCGCACCCTGCCGGCGGCGGGCGGGGAGTACCTGTGGTTGCCGCAGTTGGGCGGGCGGCGCCGTGCGCAACCCGGCTCTTCCAACGGCCGCTGGCGCAATGCCGCCTTGCAGGGCCATGCCGATCGCCTGGACAGCGCCGAGTTCGCCGATGGACGGGCGCGTTTGCTGGAACTTGCCGCGCGCCGCCGCACCGCGCTGACGTGCGCCGAAGCACCGTGGTGGCGCTGCCACCGCCGGCTGATCGCGGACCTGCCCGGCGTGCGCGGCATCGGGGTGCGGCAGATCCTCGATGCCGGCCACGCAACGGCGCACGCGCTCACCGCCACCGCGCGCGTGGTCGACGGCCGGCTGCGCCATCCGCCGGCGCAGGACGACCTGTCCGGGTGAGCCCGGCACCGGCGTGGCACCGTAGACTGGCATGCACCCCACACCGGTCATCGCCATGGCTTTCCGCGCCCCCGTTTCGCTGGATGAACTCAACCGCCTCAGCCGCGGCACCCTGATCGACCACCTCGGCATCGTCTTCACCGGCGCCGGCGAGGACTGGCTGCAGGCGACCATGCCGGTGGACGAACGCACCCGCCAGCCCTACGGCCTGCTCCACGGCGGTGCCTCGGTGGTGCTGGCCGAGACCCTGGGCAGCAGCGCCGGCAACCTGTGCGTGGATACCGCCAGCCAGGTCTGCGTGGGGCTGGAGATCAATGCCAACCACCTGCGCGCGGTCCGCACCGGCGTGGTCACCGGCACCGCGCGCGCGCTGCACGTCGGGCGCACCACCCAGGTCTGGGAAATCCGCATCGAGAACGAGGCCGGCAAGCCGGTGTGCATTTCGCGCCTGACCCTGGCGGTGGTACCCGCCTGACCCGCCGCCGGGCCTATGCGTGCGCCAACGCGGGGTCCGCCAGGCGCTCGCGGATCCACGTTTCAAGCTCGTATGCGGGCAGTGCCGGGGTGAAGTGGTAGCCCTGGGCGATGCCGTAGCCCTGCTCGCCGAGCAGGCGCAGCTGTTCGACGCTTTCCACGCCTTCGGCGACCACCGTCAGCCGCAGGCTCTGGCCGATATGGGCGATGGCGCGGGTCAGCGCGCTGGCCACCTCGTCGTTCTCGATGCCGCGAACGAAGCTGCGGTCCAGCTTGAGTTCGCTGATCGGCAGCAGGCGCAGGTAGCTCAGGCTGGAGTAGCCGGTGCCGAAATCGTCCATCGACAGGCGCACGCCCAGCGCGTGCACCGCATGCAGCGTGCGCAGGGTGCTGGGGTCGTTGTCCAGCAGCACGTCCTCGGTGATCTCCACCTTCAGGTCATCCGGTGCCAGCGCTTCGCGCCGCAGCACCTGCTCGATCCGCAGCGGCAGTTCCAGGTCGTGGAAGTCGGTCGGCGACAGGTTCACCGCCACCGAAGGCACCTGCAGCCCGGCACGCCGCCATCGCGCCAGCTGCGCGCAGGCTTCCTCCAGCACCCAGTGGCCGATGTCGCCGATCAGCCCGCATTCCTCGGCCAACGGGATGAACTGCATCGGCGGCACGTCGCCCAGGCGCGGGTGCCGCCAGCGCGCCAGCGCTTCCACGCCGCGCAGGCGGCCGTCGCCGATGCCGACCTGCGGCTGGTAGTGCAGGTGCAGCTGGCGCTGCTCGACCGCCTCGCGCAGCGCGGTCTCCAGCGCCAGCCGCTCCTGCGCGTTGTGGTCCATCTCGCGGGAATAGAACCGGGCACCGTTGCGGCCGCTGTTCTTGGCCTGGTACATGGCCACGTCGGCATGGTGCAGCAGGGTCTCGGTGTCGTGGCCGTCGTGCGGGAACATGCTGATGCCGACGCTGGCCGACGGCCGGATCTGCACGTCGTCCAGCTGCAGCGGCAACGACAGCCGGCGCAGGATGCGCTCGGTGCGTTCGCCAGCGGACTGCGCGTCGCAGGAGTTGAGCACCATCACGAACTCGTCGCCGGACAGGCGGCCGACGATGTCCGCCGGCCCGGCCTCTTCCTGCAGCCGGTGCGAGACCGCGCGCAGCAGCTGGTCGCCCCCGGGGTGGCCGAACGAGTCGTTGATCTGCTTGAACCGGTCCAGGTCGATGAACAGCACCGCCAGCGCCTGCTCGGTGGCGGCGGCCGCGCTGATCGCCTGGTCGGCCTGGGCATGCAGCAGGTTGCGGTTGGGCAGGCCGGTGAGGTCGTCGTAGAAGGCCAGCCGGCGGATCCGGTTGCGGGCCTCCTCGCGCTCCAGCGCCAGCGCGCACAGGTGCACGATGACGTCCACCAGGCGGCGGTGGAAGGCATCGGGATCGTGCGGGTGGCGGTAGTAGAAGGCGAACGTGCCCAGCACGCGGCCGTCGCTGGCCTTGATCGGCGTGGACCAGCAGGCCGCCAGCCCGTGCGCCAGCGCCATGTGGCTGATGCCCTGCCAGTTCGGATCCAGCGCGATGTCGCGCGCCACCACCGTCTGCCCGGTATGCGCGGCAGTACCGCAGCTGCCCACGCCGGGCCCGATCGGGATGCCGTCCACCTGTCGCGTGTAGGCGTCCGGCAGGCTGGGCGCGGCCAGCGTGCGCAGCCGTCCATCCTCCACCCGCAACACCGAGCACAGTACCTGCGGCGCGATCTGCTCGACGTCGCGGCACATCATCTGCATCACCTCGCTGGTGGGAACCTCGCGCACCAGCGCATCCAGCATGCGGTGCTGCAGTACCTCGTGCACCTTGGTGTGGGTGATGTCCATCAGCACGATGACCAGGTTGGCCAGCGCGCCGTAGTCGTCGAAGATCGGGTTGATGCTGATCGCGCACCACAGCGGGCGGCCGTCGCGGCAGGCCACGCGTTCGTCGCAGCACACCGGCTCGCCGGCCAGCAGGCGCGCGGCCTGGGCCAGCGTCGTGCGGCGCCGGGTGCGGTCGGGCACCAGCAGCGCGGCGACGTGGCGGCGCAGGACCTGGCTGGCATCGAAGCCGAACAGGCGGCAGAAGCCCTTGTTCAGATGCACCACGCGGCCGCGCGCGTCGGTGATCAGCACCGCGCTCTGGGTCTCGTCGAAGCCCAGCGACAGCAGCCGCTCGCGCTCCTGGCGCTGGCGCCGGCTGGTCACGTCGCGGATGAAGGCCATGTGCAGCTGGCCGTCGACGGCCGGGGTGCGCGCCAGCGCCACGCTGATCCAGCGGCTCTGCCCGTCCTTGCGCACCAGCTGCACGTCACGCGGCTGGCTGGCCAGTTCGCGCACGCGGTTGGCCGAGCCCGGATGCAGGTCGCTGTCGTAGCGTTCGCGCATGGCCGCCGGGGCCAGGAAGCCCAGGTTGCGCCCCGCCACCTCGTCGCGTGACCAGCCGGACAGGGCCTCCATCGCCTTGTTGAAGTACACGATGCGGTTCTGGCCATCGAACACGATCACGCCGCTGTCGACCTGCTCCAGCGCCGCCGACAACAGCGGCAGCATGTCCCCGGCCAGCGACCGCGATAACCGCTCCATGTCCACGCTCCCCTGAAGGCGTGAACGGATTTATACCGCGTTGCCCGCGGCTCGGGGTGAGGAACCCGGCACGCCCCCTGCCATGTGCTGGCGGAAGCCGGACCGCATCCGGTATCTTGCGCGGATGACTTCCCCCCGTCCCGCCCGCCCGGGCAGCGTGGCGCGTGCGTTCCGCTATCTGTACCGCGTGCCGCTGCTGCTGGTCCACGTCGTGATCTTCCTGCCGCTGATCCTGTTGCTGATGGCGCCGCCGTTCGGCCGCCTCGGCGCGGCCACCGATCCGCTGGAACACAAGGTGGTGCGCTGGTGGTCCGGCGGCCTGATGTGGATCTTCGGCTTCCGCCTGCGGCGCACCGGCCAGCCGTTGCCGGGGGCGGTGCTGTTCGTCGCCAACCACGTCGGCTGGGTCGACATCAGCATGATCCACAGCCAGAAGATGGTCGGCTTCGTGGCCAAGCGCGAGATCGCCGGCTGGCCGCTGGTGGGCTGGCTCGCCACCCGTGGCCACACCATCTACCACCAGCGCGGCAACACCGAGTCGCTGGGCGGGGTGATGGAGGAGATGGTCAAGCGCCTGCGCGAGGGCCGGCCGGTGGCGGTGTTCCCGGAAGGCCGCACCCGCGGCGGCCACGAGGTCGGCCCCTTCCATGCGCGGATCTTCCAGGCGGCGGTGGAAACCGGCGTGCCGGTGCAGCCGGTGGCACTGCGCTACGGGGTGCGCGGCGACGCCCAGACCCGGGTCGCGTTCGCACCGGGCGAGAGTTTCTTCGGCAACTTCCTGCGCCTGCTGGGCGAACCGGCGCGCCGTGCCGAAGTGCACTTCCTGGAGCCGGTCGCCAGCCATGACCTTGAAGGGCGCCGGCGCATCGCCGAGACCTCGCGCGCGCGCATCATCGCCGCGATGGAAGGCCCGTAACGGCGTGTTTGCGTGGCGCGCGCCCCGCAGCTGCGGCCAGCCGTGAGCGCCTGCCGGCCCACGGCGGCGGTTCACGCCCCCTCCCGCCGGGGGAGCGCAGCATGAGCGCCATGTTGAGCGTCGCCCACTACCAGCCGCCGCCGTGGCTGCGCAACCCACACCTGCAGTCGATGCTGGCGTCCAGCGTCGTGCGCCTGCGCCGCGGCCAGCAGCTGCTGGCGTCCAGCGGCGCGGTCACCCGCGAGCTGATCCTCGACGGCGGCGACGGCGTGCGCCTGCAGGCCTGGCACAGCCGCCTGCCGGGCAACGCCCCGGTCGGCCTGGCGCTGCTGCTGCACGGCTGGGAGGGCAGCGCCGAGTCCAGCTACATGCGAATGACCGCCGCGCGCATGCTCGAGCAGGGCTTCGACGTGGTGCGGCTGAACTTCCGCGACCACGGCAACACCCATCACCTCAATCCGGGGATCTTCCATTCCTGCCGCATCGGCGAGGTGGTGCATGCGGCCGGCGACGTGGCCAGCCGTTTCCCCGGCCTGCCGCTGGTGGCGGCGGGGTATTCGCTGGGTGGCAACTTCGTGCTGCGCCTGGCCCTGCACGCGCCGGCCGCCGGCGTGCCGCTGCGCCACGTGGCCTCGGTGTGCCCGGTGCTGGACCCGGCGCAGACCATGGACAGCATCGAGCGCGGCCCGGCGATGTACGACTGGTACTTCCGCCGCAAGTGGACCGGCTCGCTGCGCCGCAAGCGCGAGCTGTTCCCGGAGCTGGCCGACTGCGACGACGCGGTGTTGAGGCTGGGGATCCGCGCGCTGACCGGCTGGCTGGTCGAACGGCATACCGCCTTCGCCACGCTGCAGGACTATTTCGATGGCTATTCCATCGCCGGCCAGCGCCTGTCCACGCTGGAAGTGCCGGCCGACATCCTGATGGCGCGCGACGATCCGGTGATCCCGTTCACCTCCTTCCGCCACTGGCGGCTGCCGGCGCACACGCGGCTGGAGATCGCGCGCTGGGGCGGGCACTGCGGCTTCATCGAGAACCTGCGCGGCGACGGCTTCTCCGAGCGCTGGGTGGCGCAACGGCTGGCGGCCGCGGTGGGTGTGCGGCAGGCCCCGGGCGATGCCGTGCCCGCGCTCGGCTCCTGACGCTCCGGCCACCGGGCCGGGCGGGTGACGGGCAGAGCCCGGCTACAATGGCGTTTTGCGCCTACGCCGGACTGCCATGCAAGACACGATCATCAACGCCCTGCGCCGCAACGCCACCGACGAAGCCGTAGCCGCGGCCCGGCAATGGGTCGGCGCCGAACCGCAGCAACCGCAGGCCCACCGCTGGCTGGCGCTGGCCCTGCAGCAACAGGGTGATGCCGCCGCCGCCCTGGCCAGCCTGGAACAGGCCCTGGCGCTGGCGCCGGACGACGCCGACCTGCACCTGCAGCATGCCGGCCTGCTGCTGGCCCAGCGCCGCATCGATGCCGCCGGGCAGGCACTGGAGCGCACCACCGCGCTCAATCCCAACGAATTCGCTGCCTACCTGATGCAGGCGCACCTGGCGCTGGCCCGCGAGGACATCGACGAGGCCGAGCGCCTCGGCCGCATGGCCGCGCGGGTGGAGCCGGACAGCCCGGAGCTGGGCGCCATCGAAGGCATGGTCGCGCTGCGCCGTGGCGACGCCGACCGCGCGCTGGCGGTACTGTCGGCCGCCAGCCAGCGCCTGCCCGATGACCCGCGCGTGCTTTATGCGTTGGCTTTCGCCTATCTGGCCAAGGACCTGCTGGCGTTCGCCGAGCAGGCGTTCCGGCGCGTGCTCGAACTGAACCCATCCAACCACGCCCTGCGCGGCCTGCTGGTGCAGCTGGCGCTGCGTCAGGGCCATGCCGACCGCGCCGCCGAGGTGATGCGGCAGGTGCTGGCCACCCCGGAAGGCGACAGCCCGGGCATGCGCCGCCTGGCCGGCGAGCTGGAACTGGCCTCCGGCCAGCCGCTGCAGGCGCTGGAATACCTGCGCCCGCTGCTCGCGGAACTGCCCGGCGACCGCGCCACGTTGCAGATGCTGCTGGTGGTCTGGCAGCGGCTGGGCCGCGAGGACGAGGCGCGCGCCGACCTGGACGCCACGCTGGAAGTGCATCCGCAGCTGCACGACCTGTGGCTGGCGCGATTGGCGGTGGCGCCGGTCGGCAGCCCGGAAGCGGTGGAGGTGGTCGAACGCTGGCTGGCGGCGATGCCCGGGCATCTGCCGGCACTGGAAGCGCGCATGCGCCTGCACGACATGAACGAGGAAGCCGACGCCGCCGAAGCGGTGGCGCGGCGCATCGTCGCGCTGGAACCGGGCCGCGTCAGCGGCGAGCAGCGCATCGTCGAGGCGCTGCTCGCGCGTGAGCCGGCGGCGGCCATCGCCCACGTGCAGGCCTTGATCGAGAGTGCCCCGGAAGCAGCGCATCCGGAACTGCGGGTCTGGCTGGGTGCGGTCCAGGATCGCGCCAACGAACCGGCCGCGGCGCTGGCCACCTGGTTGCGCCTGCACGACGAACTGGCGCCGTCGCGCCTGCCGCTGCCGCCGCAGGCCAAGGCCCCGGCCCAATGGCCGGCGCTCGGCGAGGTCGCCCAGGACAACCCGCTGCGACCGCTGTTCGTCTGGGGCGCGCCGGGTTCGGGCGTGGAGCGCGTGGTGACGGTGATGGCCGCGGGCAGCCAGGTGCTGCGCAGCGACCGCTTCGGCCCGAACCCGCCGGACGATGCCTTCCAGAACTTCCATACCCTGCAGCACCTGGCCGACGACACCCTGAGCCCGGCGCAGTTCGTGCAGCAGTGGCGCGATGCCCTGCCCGGGCGCGGCATCGCCGACGGCAACGTGATCGACTGGCTGCTGTGGTGGGACAACGCCCTGCTGTGGGCGCTGCGCCCGCAGCTGCCGGAGGGCCGCCTGGTGATTGCCGTGCGCGACCCGCGCGACATGCTGGTCGAATGGCTGGCACTGGGTGCGCCGGCGCCACTGGCGCTGACCTCGGCCGACGAGGCCGCGCGCTGGCTGGCCCGCGTACTGGAACAGGTGGCCGATCTGAACGAACAGGATCTGTATACCCACCTGATCCTGCGCATCGACGGCGCGGTCAACGACCCGGCGGCGATGGGCGAGTTGCTGGAGCAGGCCTTCGGCCTGCGTTTCCCGCCGGTGCGCAGCCTCGGCCCGGCCACCATCCCGGCCGGGCACTGGCGCCGGTACGCGCAGGTGCTGGCGGCCGAGTTCGCGCACCTGGCCCCGGTCGCCGCGCGCCTGGGCTATCCGCAGGACTGAGCGCGCGATCCACCCGTAGTGGCAGGCGCCGGCCCGGGTCGGCGCCTCACCTGAGGAGAAGGCAATGAAACTGAGCAGCCAGAGTTTCGACAATGGCCGGCCGATCCCGGCCGGATTCGCCGCCGGTGATGCCGATGGCTTCGCCGGCAACCGCAATCCACAGCTGGCATGGAGCGAGGTGCCGGCAGGCACGCGCTCGTTCGCGCTGGTATGCGTGGATCCGGATGTCCCGACCGTGCCGGAACTGGTCGGCCGCGACGACGTGAGCATCCCGCTGGCGCAGCCGCGCGGTGACTTCATCCACTGGGTGATGGTGGACATCCCCGCGTCGCTGCGCGCGATCGCCGCCGGCAGCTGCAGCGAGGGCTTCACCGCACGCGGCAAGCAACTGCCGCCGGGCCCGGCCGGCGCCCGCCAGGGCGTGAACGACTACACCGCCTGGTTCGCCGGCAACCCGGACATGGCCGGGGTCTATCGCGGCTACGACGGCCCGTACCCGCCGTTCAACGACGCGCGCGTGCACCGTTACTTCTTCCGCCTGTTCGCGCTGGACGTGGAACGGCTGCCGGTGGAAGGCGACTTCAGCGCCGCCGACGCGTACCGCGCCATGCACGGCCACGTGCTGGCCGAAGCGGCGCTGCATGGCACCTACACGCTCAACCCGGCGCTGGCGTGACCCGGCAGGACCAAAAAGAAGGGCGCCGCGCGGCGCCCTTCGTCGTTTCCGGGATGCGGCGAAGCCCGGTTACTTCTTCGCCGTTTCCGAGCTGACCACCATGTCCAGCACGTACGCCTGCGAAGACGCGTCGGCCGGCGGGTTCTTCACCGCATAGCGCTTGACCCGCAGCACGTTGCGCACGCCGTCCTGGTGGCTGTAGCCCTCGATGCCGTCGTAGAAGTTGGCGAACGCGCCGCGCTTGCCCTGCTCCAGGCCCTTGTCGTCGTACTGCACCTCGCGCACCTGCAGGCACTGCTTGTCGGGGATCAGCGGGTGCGGGCACGGCCTGGTCTGCGCGTCCACTTCGAGGAACACGGTCTCGCCGGGGCCGCCGTAGCGGGTCTCGGCGGTGGGTTCGCCGCGGAAGCGCAGCACATCGCCGGCGGCGTTGCCCAGGACGAGCGTCGACGCGTCGAGCTGGCTGATCTTCAGCGTGCCTTCCAGGCGCTGGCCCACGGCCTGGTCCAGCGCCATCAGCGCCGGGTCGGCGCAGGCCATCATCGTCGATGCCATGCGCGAGACGCTGAGCTGGTCACCAGCCAGGGTGTAGCCGCCGCCCATGCGGTTGCAGGTGTTGTCCACCGCCAGGCGGCCGTCGGCAAAGTCCAGGGTGACCGGCTTGTCGGCGCGCGCGAACAATGCATCGATGCGCTTGCCGGCGCTGTCGGTGGCGTTGTCGAGCACCCAGTGGTTGGCGCCAAGCTGCGCGCCGTCGACCGGTGCGGCGGCGGCCGGCGTGGTGCTGGCCGCCGGTGCTGCATCGGCCGGGGCCGGGGCGGGGGTGTTGTTGCAGGCCGTCATCAGGGCGATGGGCAGGGCCAGCAGCAGGATGCGCTTCATGGGGTACTCCTTGGCAAGCGGGTGGAAAGGACGGATGGAAACAAGCGCATGCAGCGGCATGTCGCCATCGCGCCAGCGATGCAAACGCATGGCGCCTGCCGCTGGGGTTGCCGGCGGCTTTCCGCATTCAGTGTCCAGCAGGCAGGAACAACAGCAATGCGGCGCCCAGGGCCAGCCTGTATACCGCGAAGCCCGTGAAGCGATGGTGCTTGATATAGCCCAGCAGCCACTTCACCACCACGAAGCCGGTCACCACGGCGGCGGCGAAGGCGATGCCGACGTCGCTCCACGCCTCGTGCGCGAGCTGGCCATGGCGGGCCAGCTCGAAAAATGCGTAGCCGCTGGCGGCGAACATGGTCGGGATGCCGACCAGGAACACGAACTCGGCGGCGGCCGAGCGCCGGCTCAGGCCCAGCAGCATGGCCAGGAAGATCGCCGCGGCCGAACGCGAGGTGCCGGGGAACACGCCGGCCACCACCTGCGCCAGGCCCACGCCGACGGCGACTTTCCAGGTCACGGTGTCGCGGTCGGGCAGGCGTGCGGCGAAGCCTTCGGCCAGCAGCATCCACACGCCGCCGAAGACCAGCGCCCAGGCCACCGGGGTGACGGTCTCCGGCAGCTGCCAGCCGGCCAGGCGCACCGGCAGGCCGACTGCCGCGGTCACCAGGAACGCGGTGGCCAGCTTCAGCACGTAATCGCGGTTGCCCGGTTCGTGCAGGCCGGTGGCCAGCGACCACAGCCGCTGCCGGAACACCAGGGCGACGGAGAGGATGGCGCCGGCCTGGATGACGATGTTGAAGAAGTCCGAGCGGGCGCCCAGCCAGCGTTCGGCGATCAGCAGATGGCCGGTGCTGGAAACGGGGAGGAATTCGGTGAGGCCTTCGAGGATGCCAAGCAGCAAAGCGGAAATCGGGTCGGACATGAGCATGGACGGGCGAATGACCGGCAAAGCATAGAGCATCGCCGTGCATGCACTTGTATGGTGCGTGACTACGGGTCATGCACCTGATTGGTGCATCGATACCGGGCGCAGGCCGGTGCAGTGCTTTGAAAACAAGGAGTTGCCTGCCTCCAGAAGTTGGCACGCGAGTTGCTGTAGACAGCGCACGCCACTTCCACCGAGGTTTTGCCCGATGTCCCTGGAAAATATCGAGAAGCTCATCAAGGACAACCAGATCGAGTTCGTCGATCTGCGTTTCGTCGACATGCGCGGCATCGAGCAGCACGTGACCTTCCCGGTCTCGATCATCGAGCCGTCGCTGTTCGAGGAAGGCAAGATGTTCGATGGCAGCTCGATCGCCGGCTGGAAGGGCATCGCCGAATCGGACATGGTGCTGATGCCGGACCCGGCCAGCGCCTACGTCGACCCGTTCTACGCCGACCCGACCCTGGTGCTGACCTGCGACGTGCTCGACCCGGCCACCATGCAGGGATATGGCCGTTGCCCGCGCGGCATCGCCAAGCGCGCCGAGGCCTACCTGAAGTCCTCGGGCATCGCCGACCTGGCGTTCTTCGGCCCGGAACCGGAGTTCTTCATCTTCGACTCGGTCCAGTTCGCCAACGACATGGGCCACACCTTCTTCAAGATCAACTCCGAGGAAGGCGCCTGGAACACCGGCAAGCACTATGACGGCGCCAACAGCGGCTACCGTCCCACCGTGAAGGGCGGCTACTTCCCGGTGCCGCCGACCGATTCGCTGCACGACATCCGCGCCGAGATGTGCAAGGTGCTGACCCAGGTCGGCATAGAAGTCGAGGTGCACCACCACGAGGTGGCCAACGCCGGCCAGTGCGAGATCGGCGCCAAGTTCAACACGCTGGTGACCAAGGCCGACGAACTGCAGCGCATGAAGCACGTCATCAAGAACGTGGCGCACCGCAACGGCAAGACCGTGACCTTCATGCCCAAGCCGCTGGTCGGCGACAACGGCAGCGGCATGCACGTGCACCAGTCGCTGGCGAAGGAGGGCAAGAACCTGTTCTCCGGCGACGGCTACGGCGGCCTGTCGCAGATGGCGCTGTGGTACATCGGCGGCATCTTCAAGCACGCCCGCGCGATCAATGCCTTCAGCAACTCCGGCACCAACAGCTACAAGCGCCTGGTGCCCGGTTTCGAAGCGCCGGTGATGCTGGCCTACTCGGCGCGCAACCGCTCGGCGTCGTGCCGCATCCCGTGGGTGTCCAACCCGAAGGCGCGGCGCATCGAGATGCGCTTCCCCGACCCGATCCAGTCCGGCTACCTGACCTTCACCGCGCTGATGATGGCCGGCCTGGACGGCATCCGTAACCAGATCGACCCGGGCGCGCCGAGCGACAAGGACCTGTACGACCTGCCGCCGGAAGAAGAGAAGCTGATCCCGCAGGTCTGCTCCTCGCTGGACCAGGCGCTGGAAGCGCTGGACAAGGACCGCGAGTTCCTCAAGGCCGGCGGCGTGATGAGCGATGACTTCATCGATGCCTACATCGCGCTGAAGATGAAGGAAGTGACCGCGTTCCGTGCGGCCACCCATCCGCTGGAGTACCAGCTGTACTACGCCAGCTGATGCCGGGCGGCCGCCTGCGCGCGGCCGCCGCACCCTCTTGCCGCCGGCAACGGCGGCGATGGCAAAGTCCCTCCCTCCCGCTTTCGCCATCGCCGCCCCCGGCGGCAAACCCGGCACCACCCAGGCAGTGGCAAGAGAACCCGGAAACGCACCGCGCGGGCCAGGCCTTCCTCCCCCGCATCACCGGCCCGCGGCGCATCCGGCGCACCGCCGGCAGCCGTTCCACGGCTGCTGGATGACACGATGCCGGTCCTCCGCGGCCGGTCTCCTCCACATCGGGACCTGCGCATGAAACTGATCTCCGCCATCATCCGCCCGTTCAAGCTCGACGAGGTCCGCGAGGCCCTGGGCGCGGCCGGCGTGTCCGGCATCACCGTTACCGAGGTCAAGGGCTTCGGCCGGCAGAAGGGCCACACCGAGCTGTATCGCGGCGCCGAGTACGTGGTCGACTTCCTCCCCAAGATCCGCATCGAAACCGCCGTCACCGACGACAACGTCGAGGCGGTGATCGAAACCCTGCAGGCGGCGGCCGGCACCGGCAAGATCGGCGACGGCAAGATCTTCGTCACCCCGCTCGAGCAGGTGGTGCGCATCCGCACCGGCGAAACAGGCGCCGACGCGCTCTAGAAGACCCGCTGACGCCCGCAGCCGTGGCGGCCAGCCGCCGGCACGGGACAGGGCGCCGGCCGCTTCCCCCACAACCGGAGTCGACAATGCGAATGGAAATTCTCGCCGGGCCGCGGGCCCGGTTCGGTGGCCCGTGCCTGTCATCCGCCCTTGCCGGGCTGGCGTTGGCGCTGCTTCCCCTGGCCGCATCGGCGCAGGACGCGGCGCCGGCGTTCGACCGCGGCGACGTGGCCTGGATGCTCACCTCCACACTGCTGGTGCTGATGATGGTGGTGCCGGGGCTGGCGTTGTTCTACGGCGGGCTGGTGCGCGCCAAGAACGTACTGTCGGTGCTCAGCCAGGTGCTGGTGGTGTTCTCGCTGGTGCTGCTGTTGTGGGTGGGCTACGGCTACAGCGTGGTGTTCAGCGAGGGCAACGCGCTGTTCGGCTCGTTCACCCGGTTCGCCTTCCTGCAGGGCTTCACCCCGGCCTCGGTGGGCAACACGCCCGTCGCCGGCCTGCCGGACTACCTGTTCGTGGCGTTCCAGTCCACCTTCGCCGGCATCACCACCGCGCTGATCGTCGGCGCCTTCGCCGAGCGCATCCGCTTCCGCGCGGTGCTGCTGTTCTCGGCGCTGTGGTTCACCCTGGGCTACCTGCCGATGGCGCACAGCGTCTGGGGAGGCGGCTGGCTCGGGGCGATGGGGGCCATCGATTTCGCCGGCGGCACCGTGGTGCACATCAATGCCGGCGTCGCCGGGCTGGTGGCGGCCTGGTTCGTCGGCAAGCGCCTGGGCTACGGCCACGTGGCGTTGAAGCCGCACAACCTGCCGCTGACCTGGCTCGGCGCGATGCTGCTGTGGGTGGGCTGGTTCGGCTTCAATGCCGGTTCGGCGGCAGCGGCCGACAGCGTGGCGTCGCTGGCCTTCATCAACACCCTGCTGGCCACGGCCGCCGCGGTACTGGGCTGGACGCTGGTGGAAGCGGTGACCAAGGGCCACCCCTCGGCGCTGGGCGCGGCGTCGGGCGCGGTCGCCGGCCTGGTCGGCGTGACCCCGGCCTGCGGCACGGTGGGGCCGCTGGGCGCCATCGTGATCGGCCTGGTCACCGGCATGCTCTGCGTGTGGGGCGTCACCGGGCTGAAGCGCCTGCTGCGGGCGGACGACACCGCCGACGTATTCGGCGTGCATGGCGTCGGCGGCATCGTCGGCGCCCTGCTGACCGGCGTGTTCAGCGCGCAGTCGCTGGGCGGCACCAAGGTGGACCTGGATATCGCCCACCAGCTGTGGGTGCAGGCGGTCAGCGTCGGCTTCACCGTGATGTGGAGCGCGGCGGTCACCGCGCTGGTCCTGCTGGTGGTGCGCGCGCTGGTCGGGCTGCGCGTGAGCGAGGAAGCCGAACGTACCGGCCTGGACATCAGTACCCATGGCGAATCGGCCTACGAGGCCTGAGCGCGACGGGCCGGACGGGCGCTGGCCGCCGGCCCCGACGGGGGCGGCACAACCGGCGGCTTTGCACTACATTGGTGCAATGCACGCCACTGCCCCCCCGCCCACCGCCGACCTGATGGCCACGCCGCTGGTATGGACCGCGGCGGATGGCCGCATCGCCGGCGCCAACCCGGCGTTCTGCCGCTGGCTGGGGGTAAGCGTGCGGCGCCTGCTGGCGCAGCCGCTGGCGTCGCTGGAGAGCCAGGGCGACGACCTCGCCGCGCGTCTGGCGCAGGGCTGGGACGGTGCCGACGCCGTGCGCCTGCCGCGGCTGGCGCTGGCCCTGCCTGGCGATCGCTCCCGGTTCGCCGAGGGCTGGCTGACCGCGCTGGACGTCGGCGGCTGGCTGCTGGAGGCGCACCCGGTGGACGAGTTCGCCGCGCCCGATCCGGCGCAGGTGCTGCCCGGCGCCTTCAGCGCGGCGCTCAAGGGCCTGGCCCATGAGCTGCGCAATCCGCTGGCCGGGCTGAAGGGCGCGGCACAGCTGCTGGCGCGCCGCGCGGGCAACCGCGATGCGGCAGAAGGCGAGCTGATCGAGCTGATCGGTGCCGAGATCGAACGCCTCAACACCCTGCTCGAGCAGCTGCTGTCGCCGGCGCCACAGCGGCCGCACGCGCCGCTCAACATCCATGCCGCGCTCGAACGGGTGCTGCGCCTGGCCGAGAACGAGGCCGGCTGGACCCTGCAGCTGCAGCGCGATTACGACCCCAGCATCCCCGAGTTCGCCGGCGACGCCGACCGCCTGACCCAGGCCCTGCTCAACCTGGTGCGCAATGCGATCCAGGCCGGCGCCACGCGCATCGTGCTGCGCACCCGGGTCGAACATGGCGTGCGCACCTCCGAACACGCCTCGCCGCTGGCGCTGCGGCTGGAAGTAGCCGACGACGGGCGCGGCGTGCCCGAGGACCTGGCCGAACACCTGTTCCTGCCGCTGGTCAGCGGCCGCGCCGAAGGCACCGGGCTCGGCCTGGCATTGGCCCAGCAGGTGGCGCGCGAGCACCGCGGCACCCTGAGCTTCCGTTCGCGCCCCGGGCATACCGTGTTCACCCTGTTGCTGCCGTTGCCGGTGGCCGGCGAGGAAAAGGAGCCCACCGATGCCTGACGTGTCCCCCCCGGCGGCAACGATCTGGGTGGTCGACGACGACCGCGCGGTGCGCTTCGTCCTGACCACCGCGCTGCGCGACGCCGGCTATGCGGTGGAGGGTTTCGACAGCGCCGCGGCGGCGCTCGCCGCATTGGCGCGGCAACCGGTGCCCGACCTGCTGTTCACCGACGTGCGCATGCCCGGCGACGACGGGCTGGTGCTGCTGGAAAAGCTCAAGGCCGCGCATCCGCAGCTGCCGGTGATCGTGATGTCGGCCTACACCGACGTGGCCAGCACCGCCGGTGCGTTCCGCGGCGGCGCGCACGAGTTCCTGTCCAAGCCGTTCGACCTGGACGACGCGGTGGAACTGGCGCGCCGCGCGCTGCCCGAGCCCGAGCCGCGTGCGGCGGTGGCGGTGGCACCCGCGCCGGGCGACGAAGCGCCGCAGCTGATCGGCGACACCGCGGCCATGCGCGCGCTGTTCCGCGCCATCGGGCGGCTGGCGCAGGCGCCGCTGTCGGTGCTGATCAACGGCGAGACCGGCACCGGCAAGGAGCTGGTGGCCAACGCCCTGCACCGCGAATCGCCGCGCGCGCGCGGCCCGTTCGTCGCGCTCAATACCGCCGCCATTCCCGCCGAACTACTGGAGAGCGAACTGTTCGGCCATGAGGCCGGCGCCTTCACCGGCGCGGCCAAGCGCCACATCGGCCGCTTCGAGCAGGCCCATGGCGGCACCCTGTTCCTGGACGAGATCGGCGACATGCCGCTGCCGCTGCAGACGCGGCTGCTGCGGGTGCTGGCCGAAGGCGAGTTCTTCCGCGTCGGCGGGCGCGAACTGATCCATGTCGACGTGCGCGTGGTCGCCGCCACCCACCAGGACCTGGAGGCGCTGGTCGAGCAGGGCCGTTTCCGCGCCGACCTGCTGCACCGGCTGGACATGGTGCGGCTGTGGCTGCCGCCGCTGCGCGAACGCCTGGACGACGTGGCCACCCTGGCCGCCACGTTCCTGGGCAACGCCGCGCGCCGGCTCGACATGCCGCCCAAGCGCCTGTCCGGCGCCGCCATCCAGGCACTGCGCCAGCACGACTGGCCCGGCAACGTGCGCGAGCTGGAAAACGTGTGCTGGCGGCTGGCCGCGCTGGCGGTGGCCGATACCATTTCCGCCGCCGACGTGCAGGCGGCGCTGGCCCGTGGCGGTCGTGCGCGCGCGGGCACGGCGGCGCCGGCGCCGGCGCAGTGGGACCAGGCCCTGGCGCAGTGGGCGCGGCAACGCCTGGCCGAAGGTGCCAGCGGCCTGCACGCCGAGGTGCGCGAGCGCATGGACGCGGTGCTGCTGGAGGCCGCGCTGGCGGCCACCGACGGCCATCGCGGCGATGCCGCGGCGCGGCTCGGGGTGGGCCGCAACACGGTGACGCGCAAGCTGGGACCGGGGCGCAAGCGCTGAGCGATGGGGGCATGGCGCCTGCCGGAACGGCGCGGATCGGGCCGCTGCCGGCCGTGTATGATCGGCCCCCCATGGAGATGCGGGCGCCACTTGCGGACACGGCCATCCAGGCGCAGCGCCTGGCCGCGCCGCCGTCGGTGACATCGCCGCCTGCGCGGCTCCACCGCCATCGTCGACGCCCGCGCCCATGTTGAACGCCGATGCCTGGCAACGCCTGAGCGAACTGTTCCATCGCGCTACCGAACTGCCCGAGAGCGAACGGATCGGCTTCATCCATTCGCAGACTGGCGACGATCCGGAACTGCAGCGCGAACTGCTGGCGCTGCTTGCCGCCGACACCGATCCCACCCGCCTGCATGGCCCGCTGCGCGAGGCGGTCAAGGTCGCGGCCCAGGCCAGCGAAGCGGCGGTGGTGCCGGGAACCCGGTTCGGGCCGTGGGCGGTGGAACGGATGATCGGCTCCGGCGGCATGGGCCGCGTCTACCTGGCGCGGCGCGCCGATGGCGCCTATGAGCGCCAGGTCGCGCTCAAGCTGGTGCGCGCCACCGCGCTGGACCAGCGCCGCCACCCGCATTTCGAGTACGAGTGCCGCCTGCTGGCGCAGATGCAGCACCCGGCCATCGCCCAGATCCACGACGCCGGCATCGATGGCGACGGCCGCGCATGGCTGGTGATGGAGTACATCCACGGGCAGCCGATCTCCGTCTGGTGCGACCGGAACCTGCTGGGCCTGCGCCAGCGCGTCGAGCTGCTGGTCAAGGCCGGCGAGGGCGTGCAGCACGCGCACCAGAAGGGCGTCATCCATCGCGACCTGAAGCCGGGCAACATCCTGGTCGCCGCGGTCGATGGCCAACCCCTGCCCAAGATCATCGACTTCGGCATCGCCATGGATGCGGCCGCTGCCGAACAGGCGCCCGGCGGCGGCACCCCCGGCTACATGAGCCCGGAGCAGGCCCGTCCGGGCAACGAGACCGACGCCCGCAGCGACGTGTATTCGCTGGGCGCGCTGCTGTACGAGCTGGCCTGCGGCGCGGCGCCGGACGATCCCGTGGTCCCGCCTTCGCGGCATCTGCAGGCGCTGCCGCAGCCGCGGCAACGGGAACTGGCCGCGCTGCGCGGCAGCACGCCCGCCCGGCTGCGGCGCGCCCTGCGCGATGGCATCGACGCGATCGCGCTCAAGGCGCTGCAGCCCGAGCGCGCCGCGCGTTACGCTTCGGTGTCGTCGCTGCTGGACGACCTGCGGCGCTGGCTCGCGCATTACCCCCCGCATGCGGCGGGCCAGGCGCGATGGCTGGGCGTGCGCACCTTCGTGCGCCGCAACCGGCTGGCGGTGGCGGCCGCATCGGCGGTGGCCGTGGCGCTGGTCGCGGGCCTGGCCGCGGCCACCTGGTCGTTGCGCGAGGCACGCCA
This sequence comes from Stenotrophomonas acidaminiphila, assembly GCF_014109845.1. Taxonomy (NCBI): domain Bacteria; kingdom Pseudomonadati; phylum Pseudomonadota; class Gammaproteobacteria; order Lysobacterales; family Lysobacteraceae; genus Stenotrophomonas; species Stenotrophomonas acidaminiphila. The sequence continues at coordinate 931,545 of NZ_CP043567.1, forward strand.
GGAAGCGGCGCGGGCCAGGGTGACCTCCGAGTTCCTGGCCTCGGTGCTGGACAGCGTCGATCCGGCGGTGTCGCAGGACATGGACAAGACCCTGATGCTGCGCGTGCTCGACGACGCCTCGCAGCGGGCGGCGCGGGAGCTGGCGGCCTATCCGGACATCCGCGCCGACGTGGAACTGATCGTCGCGGTCAACCAGACCAACCTGGAAGAGTACGACCGCGCCATCGCCCACCTGCAGTCGATCCGGGCGCTGGCCGCGGCACACCCGGGCAGGCTCGAGCTCCAGGACCTGCGCGCGATGCAGGTGCTCGGCCGTGCCTATCTGTCGTCGGACCGGCTCAAGCAGGCCGATGCGACGTTCGCCGAAGGCATCGTCCGCGCGCAGCGCGCCAGCGCCGCGCACCGATGGCTGGCCCTGGACATGCAGTCGCGCCGTGCCTGGGTGCTGTTCGTGCAGGGCCGGGTGGAGGAGGCCACCCGGCTCGCGCGCGAGGCGTTCGACGGGCTCTCCCGGCAGCTGCCGGCCGATGACCCGGCACGCCTTGACGCCGCCAAGCGCTATGCCGAGATCCTGGGCACCAGCGGCGACCAGGCCCGCGCGATGGAACTGCTGGCCGAGGTGATCCGGCAGCAGACCGTCCTGCATGGCCGCGAACACCCCGTGACCCTGTCGGCACGCCGCGACCTGGCGATCGCGCGCCTGCAGAAGCGCGACTTCGCCGGCGCCGAGCCGGAACTGCGGCAACTGGCCGCCACCTATGAGCGCCTGTACGGCGCCGACAACGGGTTCACTGTCAACACCTTCGGCATGCTCGGCAGTGCGTTGCGCGAGCAGGGCAAGGTGAAGGAGGCCGGTCCTTACTATCGGGCGACGATGGAGTGGAATGCCACCCGCTACGGCGCCGATTCCTTTTCCGCGGTGATCACCCGCCACAACCATGCCAACTGGCTGCTGGCCGATGGCCAGGCCGGGGCATCGGAACAGGAACAGCGTGCGCTCCTGGAGATCGCCGACCGCACCCTGGGGCGCGACCACCACGTCACCGCCGAGATCCTGCGCGGGCTGGCCGAGGCGGTGCTGGCGCAGGGACGGGCGGGCGAAGCCCTGCGCCATGCCAACGAATCGCTGCGGGTCATGCGCACGGTCTACGGCGACCAGAACCCGGCGGTGCTTCGCGACGTGCGCGATACCCTGGCCAAGGTCGAGGCGGCCGCGCAGGCACAAGCCGGGGCGCGGTGAGCACGGCCCCCATGCCGGCGCTCGACCCGGGCGGAGGGAACAGGCATCGTTGCAGCGGTCCACCACCGCGGCCCTGCCGGCACCCGATCCTGCGCCCGCGCAGCGGCGCCGCACCGGCCGCACACTGCAAGGAGTGACACATGCGCCTTTTCCTCCCGCTGGCCGCCCTCGCCGGCACCACCCTGCTGGCCGCCTGCGGCACGCGCCCGCCGGCCCGCGCGGAAACGCCGCCGGCACCGCCGGCGATGGGTACCGCACTGATGGCCGAAGCGAACCTGGCGCCGGCATCGGCCAGCCTGGTCAGTGGCCGCGTGGCGCTGGTGCCTGAAGCCGGCGGCGTGCACATCACCGGGGTGATCGGCGGCCTGCCGCGCGGCCGCCAGGCCGCGTTCCACGTGCACGAGAAGGGCGACTGCAGCGCGGTCGATGCCAGCAGCGCCGGCGGCCATTTCAATCCCGCGGCCCAGCCGCACGGCCGCGCCGGCGGTGGTGCGCACCATGCCGGCGACATGGACAACCTGCAGGCCAACGCCGAAGGCGTCGTACACGTGGACGTACGCCTACGGGGCGTTACCCTTGGCGGCGGCGCGGCCAACGATATCGCCGGCCGCGCCCTGGTGGTCCATGCCGACGCCGACGACTACCACAGCCAGCCGGCGGGCAACGCCGGTGCCCGGGTCGCCTGCGGCGTGGTCCGCGTCACCCGCTGAATGCGTTGGTCCGGCCGATCCAGTTCAACGAAGGGAGTACGACGATGCGTTTGATCCACACCAGCCTGTTCCTCGCCAGCGCCCTGGTGCTGAGCGCCTGCAAGCAGGACGCCGAACCGGCCGCCACGCCGGCCGGTACCGCGCCCGAGGCTGCGGCCGGCACCCCGGCTCCGGCCACCGACCCGGCCGCGCCGCCGGCGATGGACACCGCCGTGGCCACCGCCGAACTGCAGCCGACCAAGGACAGCACCGTCAAGGGCAGCATCCGCTTCACCCTGGTGGACGGCAGGCTGCATGCCAGCGGCGACATCAGCGGGCTCAAGCCGGGCAGCGAGCACGGTTTCCACATCCACGAGAAGGGCGACTGCAGCGCGCCGGACGGCAGCAGCGCCGGTGGCCACTTCAACCCGGGCAACGCCGAGCACGGCAGCATCGACGCGGCCGCGCACCATGGCGGCGACATGCCCAACATCGTCGCCGACGCGCAGGGCAATGCCCGCGTCGACGGCCCGGTGTCGAGCAACGTCAATGCCGGCAAGGGCGATGGCTTCGACATCATCGGCCGCGGCCTGATCGTCCATGCCGACCCGGACGATTACCACAGCCAGCCCACCGGCAACGCCGGCGCGCGCCTGGCCTGCGCGGTGATCGCCAAGGCCCAGTAACGCCATCGGCGGCACGAACGCGGAACGCCGGCATCAGCCGGCGTTCCGCATTGCAGACCGGCGGTTGCCGGCGATCAGTGTGCCATCACCTCGCGCGCGTCCTGGCCGGCCTCCACGTGCACGTACAGCACGTCCAGCCCATGCGCCTCGAGCACCGCGGCCATCTGCCGCTGGCGCATCAGGTACTGCTCGTACACGCGCTGCAGGCGGTCGCAGTCGTTGCGGTCGTGGGCGTAGTGCGCGCACCACCCGGCCGGGTCGAACAGGGCCATGCGCACTTCGCTGCCCGTATAGCGCAGCAGCGGCTCGGGTGCCGCGTCCAGCCACTGCTCGCGCTGCGGCGAGAACATCGCCGTCTCCAGCAGCGGCCACAACCCGGCCAGGCCCTGGTTGTCGTACTGCATGGCCATCATCGCGGCCAGGTCGTTGACGGTGAAATAGCGCGCGTGCTCGACCTGCGCACCAAAGGCGTCCTGCGCCAGCAGGGCGGTATCGGCCTGGGCCATGCCGTTGGCCAGCAGCACGTCTTCCAGTGCATCGCGGGTCTCGGCCAGCAGCGTGGCGTCGCTGCCGGTCAGCACGAACGGCAGCACCCGCAGGCCGCCACCGGTCAGCGCCGGGTCGGCCTGCAGCGGCAGCGGCACGTCGCCCGCCGCGTCGGCGCCGAAGGCGAGCAGGCGCGGGCCCTGGTTGCGCCCGGGGGCGCGCATCTGCAGTTCTTCCAGGCGGCGGTGCACCGGCCAGCCGGGGCGCAGCACCTCGGCCGGATCGAAATGCGCCGCGGCCAGCACCAGGTCCAGCCCGCTGGCCTGCGGCACCAGCTTCTGCAGGTCGCGGCCGACCAGCGCGGCCAGTTCGCCGGCCTGGCTGGAGGGCAGCGCGGCGAGCCGCGGCTGCTGGCCGCCGGCCAGTTCCAGCGCCATCACGCCCAGTGCGTTCATGTCGGGGTTGGGATTGCTCATGGTTCGCGGTTGGCCCGTCACAGGCTCGAAGCTACACTCAATGTCCATTATGCCTGCTGCCGCAGGCAGGTCCGCGTCGCCTTCCCCCATCAGCCCAGGTAACCGCATGTCCAGCGCCCGTCCCGTCGCCATCCTCGGTGGTGTCCGCATTCCGTTCTGCCGCCAGAACACCGCCTACGCGGACGTCGGCAATCTGGGCATGTCGGTGCGCACCCTCGGCGCGCTGGTCGAGCGCTTCGGCCTGCACGGCCAGCAGCTGGGCGAAGTGGCCATGGGCGCGGTGATCAAGCATCCCAGCGACTGGAACCTCGGCCGCGAGGCCGCGCTGTCCTCCGGGCTGTCGCCGCTGACCCCGGGCATCACCCTGCAGCGCGCCTGCGGCACCTCGCTGGACAGCATCATCACCGTGGCCAACAAGATCGCCCTGGGCCAGATCGACTCGGGCATCGGCGGCGGTTCGGACACCACCTCCGACGTGCCGATCGTCTACGGCAAGAAGCTGCGCGGCCGCCTGCTGGCCGCCAACCGCGCCAGGACCACCGGTGACAAGGTCAAGGCGCTGCTGTCCGGGTTCCGCCTGTCCGAGCTCAAGCCCGAGTTCCCCGGCGTGGCCGAGCCGCGCACCGGCAAGAGCATGGGCGACCACTGCGAGGACATGGCCAAGGAGTGGAACATCTCGCGCGATTCGCAGGACGAATGGGCGGTGTCCTCGCACCGCAAGCTCGCCGCCGCCTACGAGCGCGGCTTCTTCGGCGACCTGATCGCGCCGTTCCGCGGCGTCGAGCGCGACAACATCCTGCGTCCGGACACCTCGCTGGAGAAGCTGGCCACGCTCAAGCCGGCGTTCGACAAGACCTCCGGCCGCGGCACCCTGACCGCAGCCAACTCCACCCCGCTGACCGACGGCGCCGCCGCGGTGCTGCTGGCCAGCGAGGAATGGGCGCGCGCCCACGGCCACGAACCGCTGGCGTACCTGCGCGACGCGCAGGTGGCGGCGGTGGATTTCGTGCATGGCGAGGGCCTGCTGATGGCACCGACCATCGCCGTGCCGGAGATGCTCCGCCGCAACGGCCTGACCCTGCAGGACTTCGACATCTACGAGATCCACGAAGCGTTCGCCGCGCAGGTGCTGTGCACGCTGCGCGCGTGGGAGAGCGAGGACTACTGCCGCAACCGCCTGGGCCTGGACGCCCCGCTGGGCCGCATCGACCCGGAGAAGATCAACCCGCTGGGCTCGTCGCTGGCCACCGGCCACCCGTTCGCCGCCACCGGCGCGCGCATCGTCGCCACCGTGTCCAAAGAGCTTGCCGAACGCGGTGGCGGCCGCGCGCTGGTGTCGATCTGCACCGCCGGCGGCATGGGCGTGGTGGCGATCATCGAGCGCTGATTTTCCCGGCGAACGTCCGCATGGACGTGGCCGCGGGCATTTGATCGCGCTGGAAACTGCCGCGCTGCGCCGCTGGTGCGCCGGCGATCCATCCGGTTGCCTGGCGTTGTGCGCCGAGGACGTGGTCTATTTCGATCCGTTCCATGCCCGCCGTCTCGACGGGCGGGTGGCGTTGCGCCATGACTGCGGGGCGATCCGGGGGCAGGTGTCGGCGGCGCGCTTCGAATTGCTCAATCCCCATGTGCAGCTGCTGGGTCCGGCGGCGGTGCCGGCCTTCAATTCGTGCCCCGGGGCAGCGGCGGGAGCGCGCACCGCTGCAACCGCACCGAGGTATTCCGCTGCGCGGCCGGTGGCGGGCACTGGTGCTGGTCCAGACGCACGGATACGGGGCCCTGCACGGATTCCGGCCTGACTGCTATCGTCGGCGCTTCGGCGGAGACCAGGGACGGGACATGAAGCGCATCACGATGGGGCTGGGCGTGCTGTTGGCGACGCTGGCGGCGCCAGCCGCGGCAATGACGTTCATGACGGTGGAGTATGTCTGCCCGGTCGGTGGCGAACGCTTCAGCGCCAGCACCATGGGCTCGGGCACGGTGTTCGGCCATTTCCTGGATGGGCGCGCCCATGGCGCCATCCAGTCGCCGTGGCCGCTGGTGGAATGTCCGGGCAACGGTTTCCTGTTGTTCCGCGAGACGTTCGGCAAGGCCGAACTGGAGGCGCTGGGTGCCTACGTGCAGAGCGATGACTACCAGCGCCTGCGCACCACGGAAACCAGCTACTGGCGGCTGGCGCAGCTGCTGCGGGTGATCGACGCGCCGGCCGTGGAGCAGGCCGGCGCGCTGCAGCGGGCGAGCTGGCAGGCCTCGCGGGCACAGTACCCGCGCTACGTGGCCGCCGCGTCGGCCGCGTTCGCCCGGCAATGCCCCGATGGCGAGACCGCACGCGATGGCCAGTGGCTGTACTGCCAGATGCTGCTTGGCGAATGGGAGCGGCGGCTGTCGCGGTTCGAACCGGCGCGGGCGCGCTTCAACGCGCTGCTGCCGCAGGTGGCGGCCCTGGTGACCGGGCCGGATCGCGAGCGGGTGGCCAGGCAGTACGCCGCCGAGATCGCCCAGCAGCTGGAGCTGATCGACGCGGGCGACAGCCGGTCGACGATGGCGGTGGATGCCAATGCGCCGGCGGCTGCCGCGGCCGGCCCGGCTCCCGGTTCCGCGGCCGACGCGGCATCGGCGGCCGATGCTTCCGCATCGCCGGTGGAAATGGTGGCCGGAACCACTGCGGATGCGGCGTCAATGGCCGCCGACGCGGCCGCCGAAGCGGCCCGCGAGGCCAACGCCGATGCGGTGGCCGGCGAAGGGGATCGCTGAGCGTTCGGGCAGGGCGCGCCTGCGCCCTGGTCAATCATGGGGTGAAGGGCGATGCCTGGGATGAACACGTTCAATCCGTACGCGGCACCGCAAAGCGCGGTGCTGCCGCCAGCGCTGGAGCGCAGCGGCGGCACGGAAGACTGCTGGCGTGACGGATCCGACCTGCTGGCGCGGCCGCAGGCCGACCTGCCACGCTACTGCGTCAAGTGCGGCGAACCGGCAGTGGACTACCGCAAGCGCAGCTTCTACTGGCATTCGCCCTGGCTGTACCTGCTGATCCTGCTGCAGATGATCATCTACCTGATCGTCGCGTTGATCGTGCGCAGGCAGGGCCAGCACCAGGTCGGGCTGTGTGCCGCACACCAGGGCCAGCGCCGCCGTTTCATCCTGATGGCCTGGCTGTCGCCGCTGCCGTTGATGGGCGGCTTCATGCTGGAGACCGGCACCACGATGCTGCTGGGCAGCCTGGCGTTCTTGGTGATGCTGTTCTGGGGCCTGATCGGGATGCGCATCCTCAAGCCGCGGCGGATCACCCGGGAGCTGGCGGTCTATGGCGGTGTCTCGCCGCGGCTGCTGGAACGGCTGCCGCGCTACCCGTACCGGCGCGACTGAACGTGCCCGTCGCGTCCGCTCAGGGCGTGTCCGCCGCCGCCGAGTGGTCGAGCAGGAACTGGCTGATCTCCCGCCGCAGCGGCAGGTCGTCGGTGGTGCGGGCGAAGGCGTCGGCCCGGAGCGCGTAGTCGCGGGCGGCGTCGAGTTCGTCCAGGTTGGAATGGCGTTCGGCCAGCGCCAGGCAGATCGAGGCGGCGTAGCCGGCGGCCCCGGCGGCGGTGGCCAGCGGCAGGGCGCGCAGGTACAGGGCGATGGCCAGGCGGTCATCGCCGGTGAAATCGGCCAGGGTTTCCCACAGGAACGGATGGTCGCGGCCGGCGGCGGCCAGCGATTCGCAGTAGCGGCGCAGTTCGTCGTAGCCGGCCTCGGCGGCGTCGGCCGCGCCGGACTGGCCGGCGTCGATGATGCGGTCGGTCAGTTCCACGACGCGGGCGTGGATATCGGCAGGTATGTTCATCGGAACGCGTGGGCAGGAACGGGCGGCGGATTCTACGGGCTCAGTCCGGCAGGCGCGGGAAGCCGTGCGCGTCGCGTTCCTCGGCCACCGCCTGGTCCTGGATCTGCTGGCGCAGGTCGCGCCGCTGCAGCGGTTGCGCCGCGCGGCCGTGGCGGTGGTGCAGGGCATTGAGCAGGCACTGCCGCGCCAGCACGTCATCGCCCGCGGCGGCGAACCCCTCGCCCAGTTCTTCCCAGGCTTCGGCGCCGGCGCCCTGGGCGATGGCGCGGTGCAGGAACTCCTCGGCCTGGGTCCATTGCCCCTGGCCCCGCGCCAGCCGCCCCAGGGTCAGCAGCAGCGCCGGGCTCGAGGCATGCGACTGCAGCCAGCGCTGCGCACTGGCGCGGCGCGAGTCGAGCTTGTCCACCGGCAGTTCGCCGTAGAGCAGGATCAGGCCGTCGTCCCAGTGGTTGTCCAGGGCCTGCTCGATACTGTGCAGGGCGGTGTCGTTCCAGTTCAGCGCCACCGCGCGGCGGGCGTAGCGGGCCACCGCCGCAGGAGTCGCGCGCAGCGCCTTGGGCAGCACTTCCCAGCGCGCGGCCAGGGTGTTGACGTTGTCGCCTTCGTCGAGCATCTGCAGGGCCAGGCGGGTTTCCAGCGCGGCCAGGGTGTCGGCGGGCAGCGCCTGCTGCTGGCGCAGCGCGCCGAGCTGGCCATAGGCCTCCTCGGCGCGGCCGGCGCGGGCCAGCGCGTCGGTGCGCAGCCACAGCCCGCGCGGCGGCAGCGGCTGGATGGCCGCCAGGTCCAGGGCATCGATGGCCTGCTGCGGGTTGTCGCGCTGCAGCCAGCGCTCGGCGCTGTGCAATGCGTGCAGGGTCGCATCCTGCGCGCCCAGTTGCTGCAGGTACTGGCCGGCGCTGGCGCTGTCGTCCCGCGCTTCGGCCGCACGCATCGCCGCCACCAGTGCCACCGCGCGTACTTCCTTCTCGCCTGCGGCGCTGGTCAGCAGCTTCTCGGCACGCTGCCATTGGCCCCCGTCCAGCGCCTGCAGGCCGTCGATCAGCCGGGCCCGGCCCTGCCGGCGGCGGTAGCGCGCCCAACTGCGGAACGGCGCGCTGAGCAGCGTCCACAGCAGCCACAGCAGCAGCCCGGCGATCAGCAGCGCCAGCAGCGCCTGCGGCAGGGTGGCGATGTAGTCGTTGCCGCCGGCGCGCACGATCACTTCGCCGATGCCGCGTACCGATTCCTGCCCCAGCCATTGCGCGCCGAGGATGCCGATGGCGGCCACCAGCAGCAGGACCAACAGCGAACGGAATGCATTCATGGCGCCACCTTCCCGTCGCGCATGGCGCGCAGTTGTTGCAGGGTGCTGCCCAGTTCGGGCAGCGCGATGCGCAGGTCGATGCCGCGCAGTTCCGCCAGCTTATGGCGCTGGCTGCGCCGTTGCGGTGAATCCGGCCACAGCCGCAGCAGCCAGCCGTCCACGCGCTGCAGCGCCTGCCGCCAGCCCTCGCTGTCGCCACGTTCCAGCGCCGCGCGCGCCAGGGTCAGTTCGACCTGCAGCGCGTCGCCGGCGGCGACGCGTTCGGAGCGGGCCACCAGCACCTGCGGGTCGGCCGGGCGGATCTGCACCAGCGGCGAGAGCATCTGCTGCCACCACGCCGGCTGCGCGTCGACCACCTCCGCGCCCTGCTCCGGCAGCGAATCCAGCGCCGTGGCCCACTGCGCGAGCTGGCCGGCGGTGCGCACCCGCACGCCGGGGCCGAGCGCATCGATCGCGCTGCGTTCCTGCAGCAGCGCCTGGCGCAGGTTCAGGTAGCCCGGGCTGTCCATGCTCTCCAGCACGCCGGCGGCCAACCCATACAGGTGGCGGGCGCCGTCCAGGTCGCCGGCATACACCAGGCGCTGCTGGGCCTGGCTGAGCAGCAGTTCGGCTTCCTCGCGGCGCACCGCCTGCGCCCCCTGCTGCGAATGGTCGGCCAGGCGCGCCACGTTCTCCTCCAGCAGCGCGTTGCGCTGGCCCAGGCCGAGCACCTCGTCGCGCAGGATGCGATTGGTGGCGGCGACATCCTGCAGCGCGCGCGCGTTGGCGCGCTGGTCGCGGCGCAGTGCCTCCACGGTCTGTTGCAGCGCGGTCAGTTGCTGGCCGGCAGTGGCGCGGGCGTACTCGGCCGTGCGCTGCGCCGCCTGCCAGCTGCGCCAGCCGAACCAGGCGGCCGCGGCCAGCGTGACCAGCAGCAGGATGGCGATGATCCAGCGCGCCATGGGGCGCCGCGAAGAAGGTGAGGAATCGTCGTTCATGGGGGTACGGCATCCTTGGCAGGCCGCCCAGCGGGCGGCGGCGGTGCGCTTCAAGCATCACCCGCGATGCAGCGCGGCTGCAAGCCGCGCGGACGGTTCAGGGCGCGTCGGGCGGGAACAGGGCGTTGCGGGCGGCGCTGGCGAGTTGGCCCGGCAGCGGGCCTGCGGCCACCTGCACCCGGGTGAATCCGAGCGCCGTCGCCTGTTCCGCCAGCCGCGCGCTGGCGGCGACCAGCGGCTGCTGCTGCCAGCGGCGGCGCAATGCCGGCGGTACCTGCGGCAGCACGCGCTCAAGCGCCTCACCGCTGCTGACCGCCAGTACGCTGGGGGCATCGAGCGCCTGCAGCCGCGACCACAGCGAGGCCGGCACCTGCAGCGGCACGCGTTCGTACACGTCCACGCGCAGCAGCTGCGCGCCGCGCGCCTGCACCTGGGCGGCGATCATGCCGCGGCCGCCGGGTGCGGTGACCAGCGCCACCCGTTTGTCATGCAGGTCGGCCATGGCCGGCAGCGCCAGCAGCCCTTCGCTGTCCATGCGCGCGGGCGCCGCCACGACGCCTGCGCCCCGGCGGCGCAGCGCGCGGGCGGTGCCCTGGCCGACCGCGACCAGGCTGCCGGCCTTCAATTGCCCAAGCGGCATCAACCGCGCCGCGGCCGCGGCCGCCGCCGGACTGGTGAACACCAGCCGGTCGCAGGCCTGCGCCAGCCGCAGCTGGTCGCGGGTCGCGGCATCGTCGCGGGCGCGCAGCCGCCACGGCGAAACCGCCACCGTGCGCGCGCCGCAGCGGGCCGCGGCGCGGCGCAGTCCGTCGTGCTGGCCGGAAGGACGCAGGGAGATCAGGTACCAGGCCGTGTCGGCCGGCACATAGGCGCGGCTGTTCATTCCATGCATTATGCGGGCGCTTTCCGTTTCCTGTTCCCGCACGCCCCATGTCCGATACCCCCGACCGCGACGCCCTGCTGCAGCGCCTGCAGGCCACCCTCGATGCAATGCCGCCGGTCGCGGCCATGGGCATCCGCATTGCCGGCTACGCCGACGGCACGCTGCGCCTGCGCGCGCCGCTGGCGGCCAACGTCAACGACAAGGGCAACGCCTTCGGCGGCAGCCTGGCCTCGGTGATGACCCTGGCCGGCTGGGCGCTGGTGAGCCTGCGCCTGGCACTGGCCGGGCACGACGCGGAGGTCTACGTCGCCGACAGCAGCATCCGCTACCGGTCGCCGGTCTATGCCGACCTCGACGCCAGCGCATGCGCGGCCCCGGCGCAGGACTGGGACGGCTTCCTGGCCCTGTTCGACAAGCGTGGCCGGGCGCGCATCAGCGTCTGCGCGCAGATCGATGGCGGCGCGGCCGAGCTGGAAGGGCGCTTCGTGGCCCTGGCCAAAGGGTAGGATGGTCCGGTTCCGGGGAGATGCCATGCAACGACGACTGATCCTGTCCGCCATCGCCGCGCTGCTGGGCGTGGCCCTGACCGCCCAGGCCGCCGGCCCCAGCCGCGGCCAGCGCAACAAGCTCACCCAGACCCAGGAAGCCTACGTCGCGGCGGTGCGCTGGAGCGACTTCGAGGCCGCCGAGCGGTTCATCGACCCGGCCTACTGGCAGGCGCATCCGCTGACCGACCTGCAGCGCGAGCGCTACCGCCAGGTACAGGTCTCCAACTACCGCGAACGCTCCACCGGCGTGGCCGCGGACGGTGCCATCGAGCGCCGGGTGGAGATGGGCGTGATCAACCGCAACACCCTGGCCGAACGCACGGTGATGGTGACCGAGCGCTGGCGCTGGGACCCGGAAGCCAAGCGCTGGTGGCAGGCCCAGGGGCTGCCGGACCTGTGGCAGGGCCAATAGGGGCTGGCCGTCCCGCGGCCGGCTTGTGCGACAATCGCCGCCCGCTTGTCTACCCGTGACCCGAGTGAATTACGAAGAGCTGCTGGCCTTCGCTGGCCGAAACCCGATGTTGTCGCTGGCCTTCGCCGGCCTGACCATCGCCATCATCGTCACCGAGATCGCACGGCTGTTCCGCGGCTTCAAATCGATCAAGCCGGCCGAGCTGACCCACCTGATCAACGGCGGCAACACGGTGGTGATCGACCTGTCGGCGGGCAGCGACTTCGAGAAGGGCCACATCACCGGCAGCCGTAACGTGCAGCCGGCCCAGCTGACCCCGTCGCACAAGCTGCTGGCCCAGGCCCGGCAGTCCCCGGTGGTGCTGGTGTGCCGTACCGGCAACGCCTCGTCCAATGCCGCCAAGGTGCTGAAGAAGGCTGGTTTCGAGCAGGTGTTCGTGCTCGACGGCGGCCTGCCGGCCTGGCAGGCCGCGGACCTGCCCCTGGTGAAGGGCCGCGGCTGAGCCTTCATTTGAGGTTAAGCCCTTGTGTGGGGGCTGCAGCGCCCCCATCGCAGGTCTGGTAACAATCCCATTCAACGAACGAACCGTTCTGGAGTCCTAGAGAAATGTCCGAAGAGCACAACAACGCCGTCGCGGCCGAAGCCAACAACGGCCCGGCGTTCACCGTCGAGAAGATCTACGTCAAGGACGTTTCCTTCGAATCCCCGAACTCGCCGACCATCTTCAACGAGAACGTGCAGCCGGACCTGCAGCTGAACCTGAACCAGAAGGTGCAGCGCCTGTCCGAGAACGCCTTCGAGGTGGTGCTGGGCGTGACCCTGACCTGCAAGGCCGGCGACAAGACCGCCTACGTGGCCGAAGTGGAGCAGGCCGGCGTGTTCGGCCTGATCGGCCTGGAGCCGCAGGCGATCGACGTGCTGCTCGGCACCCAGTGCCCGAACATCCTGTTCCCGTACGTGCGCTCGATGGTGTCGGACCTGATCCAGGCCGGCGGCTTCCCGCCGTTCTACCTGCAGCCGATCAACTTCGAAGGCCTGTACGCCGAAACCCTGCGCCAGCGCCAGCAGCAGGCCGACGGCGCGTCGCTGGCCGACTCCGAGCCGGCCGGCAACGCCTGACCCGGGTCCATCCCTGCGGATGAGTACCAACGACGCGGAAAAGATCGCCGTCCTCGGCGCGGGCTCCTGGGGCACCGCGCTGGCCAGCCTGCTGGCACGGCATGGTCACCCGACCGTGCTGTGGGGGCGCGACGCGAACGTGGTCGAGGCGATCGACCGTCGTCACGAGAATCCCCGGTACCTGCCGGGGATTCCGCTGCCCGATTCCCTGCGCGCCAGCACCGACCTGGCCGGTACCGTCGCCGGTGCCCGCTGGATCCTGGTGGTGGTGCCGTCGCATGCCTTCGGCGAGACCGTGCGTGCGCTGGCGCCGCTGCTGCCGGCCGGTGCCGGCGTGGCCTGGGCGACCAAGGGCTTCGAGCCCGGCTCCGGCCGCTTCCTGCATGAGGTCGCGCGCGAGGTGCTGGGCCCGGACGTGCCGCTGGCGGTGGTCACCGGCCCGTCCTTCGCCAAGGAGGTCACTCTGGGCCTGCCCACGGCGATCACTGTGCACGGCGACGATGCCGACTTCACCCAGCAGGTGGCCGATGCGATGCATGGCCCGGCGTTCCGCGCCTATACCGGCGAGGACATGGTCGGTGCCGAGCTGGGCGGGGCCATGAAGAACGTGCTGGCGGTGGCCACCGGTGTGGCCGACGGCATGCAGCTGGGCCTGAACGCCCGCGCCGGCCTGATCACCCGTGGCCTGAACGAAATGCTGCGGCTGGCCGCGGCCATCGGCGGCAAGCCCGAGACCCTGATGGGCCTGGCCGGGCTGGGCGACCTGGTGCTGACCAGTACCGGCGACCTGTCGCGCAACCGGCGGCTGGGGCTGGCGCTGGGACGTGGCCAGAGCCTGGCCGAGGCGGTGAAGGAGATCGGCCAGGTGGTCGAGTCGGTGCAGACCGCCGACGAGGTCATGCGCCAGGCCGGCCGCCACGGCATCGACCTGCCGATTTCCAAGGCGGTGCAGTCGGTGCTGCACGGCGAGCTGAGCCCCTCCGAGGGCCTGAAGCAGTTGCTGGCGCGCGAACAGAAGCCGGAGTACCCGGAAACGCTGTTCAAGTAGAAATCGGCGAAGATGAAACAAAAAGCCCGGCGATGCCGGGCTTTTTGTTGCTCACTTGCAGGTGCCCGAAGGCCCGGCCGCAAGCGCGCATTCCGCTTCATTTGCCGGAGCCGCGGCGCCGTTGCCGGCGCGGGCGCAAAAGAAAGAGCCCGGTCGGGGAAGACCGGGCTCCGGGGGCGCGGGGGAGAGAGAGCACGCGCCCTTGAAACGATGTCGCGATGGCTTACCAGGTGAAGCGCGGGCCGACGAACCACTCCTTGTCGCCGCCCTTGCCCAGCTTCACTTCGCCGCTCACGCCCCAGTTGGCGTTGAACTTGGCGGCGGCGCCGACGCGGCCGTAGAACTCGCCGTCCGGGTTGTAGCCGGCCTTCTTGCTGTAATCCTCGTAACCGGCCAGTGCATAGCCTTCGATCATCGGGGTGAAGGCGGTACGCACGCCGACTTCGGCGCTGTAGCCGTTGAGGGTCGGGGCGTTCTGCAGGTCGAAGCGCTGGTAGGCCACGCGGGCCAGCAGGTCGGTGTTCGGGGCCACGCCGTAGTTGTAGCCCACGCCCACGCGCCACTGGTCGACGTCATTCTTGAACTTGTCGGTCTCCTGGGCGCTGTAGTCGCCGAAGACATGGAAGTTCGGGTGCACCGCCACCGAACCCTTCACCTTCCAGCCATCGGCGTCGCCGCCCTTGGCATCGGTGTTCACGTAACCACCTTCCACGTAGTTGTAGGACAGGCCATCGGTCGCCGACGCAGCGAACGGCAGGGCGGCCAGCAGGCCCAGAGCGATCAGGGAAGTCTTCATTACGGATTACCTTTTTTATTTTGGTTTGATCGACCCGGCGGATGCGGCTTGCCGGTCGACAGGTGTGAATTATCCGTTAGCCAACGGAATCGCCCCTGAATATCAAACTGACCAGTACATAAATTAGATGGCGCCGCCGGGAACTTCCCGGCGGTTCCTCCAACCGGGCTGCCGGACAGCGGCACCGGATCCGCTGGCGCTTGCCGGTGGCGCTTTCACCCCGGATTTCCTCCCGCTCCGGCACAGTGCTGATTCCGCGCCCGGCAACCGGCCCGGGCCGGGCACCGCTTTGGCCTGACCGGGACGTGCCCGGCCTGAGCGGGCGCGCGCCCCCACCCGGAAGGAGACGCCCATGAACCCGAACCCGTTGTTCGATCTCACTGGAAAGACCGCCATCGTCACCGGCGGCGGCAACGGCATCGGCCGCGCCAGTGCGTTGATGCTGGCCGCCCATGGCGCGGCGGTGGCGATCGCCGACCTGAAGCTGGCCGATGCCCAGAGCGTGGCCGCCGAGATCAGCGCCAACGGTGGCCGGGCGCTGGCGCTGGAATGCAACGTACTCAAGGACGAGGACCTGGTGCGCACTGTGGAGCGCACCGCCGCCGCACTGGGCGGCATCCACATCCTGGTCAACAACGCCGGCGGCGGCGGCGCCGGGCGCGAGAGCCCGTTCGAGATCACCGTGCAGCAGTTCGAGCGGCCGTTCGAGATCAACGTGTTCAGCGCGTGGCGGCTGGCCCAGCTGTGCGCCCCGCACATGAAGAAGGGCGGCTACGGCTCGATCATCAACATGTCCTCGATGAGTTCGATCAACAAGAGCCCGGCCATCAGCGCCTATGCCGCCTCCAAGGCCGCGATCAACCACATGACCGCCAACCTGGCCCATGACTACGGCCCGGACAACATCCGCATCAACGCCGTGGGCCCCGGCGCGGTGCGCACCGCGGCGCTGGCGACGGTGCTGACCCCGGAGATCGAGCAGCGGATGCTGTCGCACACGCCGATCAGGCGCCTGGGCGAGCCGGACGACATCGCCGGGGCAGTGCTGTATTTCGCCGCGCCGATCTCCAGCTGGGTCAGCGGGCAGATCCTGTTCGTCAACGGCGGTGGCGTGCAGACCCTGGATTGAAGCGGCATGCGGCTGCCACCGCGGATTGCCCCGGCAGCGATGACCGGTAGTCGAGCACCGCCCTGCGGTACCGTGGGGCGGACGTCGTGTTGGGCATGAGTGGGGCCGGTACCCGCCTGTGGGGCTTCCAGGAAGGCATCCGCGGGACCGCGCGTCCCACGCGATGCCGCTGCCGCGCGGCGCCGTGGAGCAGGCGTCGCCCGCCGCGGTGCCGGCCCGGCGACCGATCCTGCCTGGCGGGAGCCAAAGCGGGCCCTGCGTGCAGGTGCAATCATTCCTTGACACCCGTGCGGCCCGAACTGAGGCTAGCCCCATGCCCATCGACCTGACCCCACTGAGCGTCCGCGAACTGGACGCACTGATCCGTGACGCCCGCGCGCGGCACACGACCCTCACCGAGCGCCCGCCCGCGGCCCAGATCAGGCGCCTGCTGGCGGCCCAGGCACGCGCTGCCGGGTACGCGATCGAGGAGATCTTCGGGACCGACGCCGCCACGGCGCCCCCGGAACCCAAGGCCCGCGCCCGGCGCAAGCGCGGCAAGGTCGAGCCGAAGTACCGCGACCCCGACAATCGCCGCAACACCTGGACCGGCCGCGGCCGGATGCCACGCTGGCTTGCGGCGAAGACGAAGCACGGCCGCAGCGTGGCCGACTTCCTGATCCCGGGCGTGGCCAGGCTCACCCCGAAGGCGCAGGCGGCCACCGGCCGGCGCCGGCTGGTCAAGCACAGCTGAGTCCCGCGGCGCGGCGCGCGGTGGCGCCGCGGCCGGCATCCGTTGCCCACGCACCAGGCGCCACGGGCGGTGGTGGTCGGAGTGGCTGGCTTCACGCCCGCACCTACGCCGGTTCACCGGCGCATGACAAACGCGATGGGACGGTGGCCGCTCCGCATCAGGAGCGCCCATGTCACCACGCATTCCTCTCCGTCTGATGCTGTTACCCCCTCGCAGGCGCCTGGCGTCAGCGTACGGATCCGCTGCCCGGACGTGCGCTGGGCGTCATGCCTGAAGGGCCGTCGATCGTGCTGCTGCGTGAGGCGGCCGGGCGGTTCACCGGCTGCTTCGTGCACAGCTGGGGCAAGCACTTCCTGCTGCAGTGGGATGACTTCAGCCTGCGCATCCACCTGATGATGTTCGGCAGCTGGCTGGTCGGCCAGCGCAAGCCGGCAGCCCCCGGGCAGCGCTGCGCTTCGACAACGACGAGCTCAACGTCTATGCGTGCTCGGTGATGTTCATCGAGCAGCCGCTGGACCAGGTGTACCACTGGCGCGCGGACGTGATGAGCGATTGCCGGGACCCGGCCCTGGCCCGCCGCAGGCTCGAGGCCGCGCCCGCCACACAGGTCTGCGATGCGTTGCTGGACCAGCAGGTATTCTCCGGCGTGGGCAACATCATCAAGAACGAGGTGCTGTTCCGCATCCGCGTGCATCCGGCTACCCGCGTCGGCGACCTGCCGCCTCGCAGGCTGGGCCAGCTGATCGCGCAGGCAAGCCGGTACAGTTTCGAGTTCCTCGCCTGGAAGCGCGCGTTCGTGCTGAAGAAGCACTGGCAGGTGCATACCCGCCGGACCTGCCCGGCCTGTGGGGGGCCGATCAGCAAGCTCTACATGGGCAGGACACCGCGCCGCACGTTCTTCTGTGCCCGGTGCCAGGCACTCGGTGGCGCCGGCGATGCGCCGCCGTCCTGGGCCCCTCCGCGCCCTTCCCGGGAACCGGTCTTTGGCCTACGCTGCGGCCACTACGTGGCTTCTGGAGTGTTGTCATGGGAAGGGGATGGTGCGGGCTCGTGTTGCTGTTGGCAGGGACGTTGGCGGGCATGGCGGGGGTGCCGTCGGCACAGGCCCAGGCATTGCCGGTGGAGGCATTCGCCAAGGCCAGCCCGTTCTCGATGCCGCGGCTGTCGCCGACCGGCGACTACCTGGCGCTCTCGACCGATTTCGGCCAGGGCAACCACGCCGTGCAGGTGCTGCGCCTGTCGGACATGCAGCGGATGGCGGTACTGCGCCTGCCGCGCTACGAAAGCCCGTTCCAGATCGTGTGGGTGGGTGACGGGCGCCTGGTCGTGGCCAAGGGCCGCAAGTACGGCTCGCTGGAGAAGCCGCTGCCCACCGGCGAGATCATCGCCAGCGATTTCGATGGCCAGAACCAGCGCTACATCTACGGCTACGAGCAGCAGAACGCCGCGGCCGGCCTGGATCGCGGCTTCGGCTACATCGAGAGCGTGGCCGAGAGCAACGATGGCCGCTTCTACATGCGCCAGCTCAAGCGCAACCCGACCTCGTCCATGCTCTACGTGGTCGATACGCAGCGCCCGACATTCAAGCTCATCGCCGACATCAACGTGCCCCAGCTGGAGTTCGTGATCGACCGCAACGGCGTCGCGCGCTATGCATGGGGACGCGATGACGAGGACACCCATCTCCTGTACCGGTCCGATGACGGCAGGCGCTGGCAGCCGCTGGCGCCGCCGCAGGCCGGAAGCGTGTGGACGCCGATGTCGTTCTCGGCGGACAACACCCAGGTGTATGGCGCGCTCAGCCACGCCGACGGGCCGTCGCAGCTGGTGTTGAGCGACCTGGATGGCGGCAATGCCGAGGTGCTCGTTGGCGATGGCTTTTCCAGCGTCGGCCTGACGCAGTGGACCGGCCATCCATCGATACCGTTCGCCGCCGCGGCGCAGGGTGGCCGTCCGCGGCTGGTCTACTTCGACCCGGGCCGCCCCGAGGCCGAACTGCACAGGACACTGGCGGGACTGCTGCCGCAGCAGCACGTGACCTTCGTCGATGTCAGCCGCAATGGCCAGGTGGTGCTGGTGCACATCGCCAGCGACCGCGACCCCGGCAGCTGGTACGTGTTGAAGCGTTCGACGAACAAGCTGGAGAAGGTGCTGGCGTCGCGCGAAGGGATCGACCCGGCACTGATGGCCGAGCGGCGCCCGGTGCGCTTCAAGGCCAGCGACGGGGTCGAACTGGAGGCGATGCTCACGATTCCGCGCGATGGCGACGGTCGCCGCCATCCCGTCGTGGTGCTGCCGCATGGCGGCCCGCATGGGGTCAGCGACGACTGGTTCTACGATACCGACGCGCAGTTCCTGGCCAACCGCGGCTACCTGGTGCTCCAGGTCAACTACCGCGGCAGCGGTGGGCGCGGGCGTGCATTCGAGCGCCTGGGCTACCTGCAGTGGGGCACGCGCATCCAGCAGGACCTGCTGGACGGGCTGGACCATGCGGTGACCGCCGGGCTGGCTGATCCGCAGCGGGTCTGCGCGTACGGCGCGAGCTTCGGCGCCTATTCGGCGATGATGCTGGCCGCGCGCGCACCCGGGCGGATCCGTTGCGCGGTGGGCCTGGCCGGCGTCTACGACCTGAAGATGATGTACAGGAAGGGCGACATCAAGGACAGCGCCTACGGGCGCAACTACCTGGAGCGGGTGATCGGCCGCAGCGACGACGAGCTGCTGGCGAACTCGCCGGCGAACCTGGCGGCGGGCATCAAGGCGCCGGTGCTGCTGGTGCATGGCGAACGCGATGAACGCACGCCGATCGCACAGGCCAACGCCATGCGTGCGGCGCTGGTCGCGGCGGGCAACGCGCCGCGCTGGATGGCGGTTGCGGGCGAGGGCCACGGCTTCTACAACGACGACAACAGCATCGCGTTCTACCGCGCGCTGGAGGAATTCCTGCGCGAACACATCGGAAGCTGAGCGCGGTCGCGGTCGCGACCATCCGCCTCCGGCGTGGTCGCACCGCCCGGCTAGCGCGGTGGTTCCGACAGGTACTCGATCACCGCCCTGCGGCGTTGCGGGTCGGACGTCGCGTTGGGCATGCGGGTGCCGGGCACCTGCTTCTGCGGCGAGGCCAGGAAGGCATCCAGGGTCCGCGCATCCCAGACGATGCCGCTGGCGCGCATCGCCCCGGAGTAGGCGTAGCCCGGCGCGGTGCCGGCCCGCCGGCCGATCACGCCATGCAGGTTGGGCCCGACCCGGTGGCCGAGGTCGGCGCGGGTATCGTGGCAGCCCGCGCAGATGGCGAAGGCGCGCTCCAGCTCGCGTTGATGCGGCGTGGCGCCGGCGGCGTGGTTGAACGCATCGCGCTGGCCGCAGGCGCCGAGCACCAGGCAGGCCGCCGCCAGCGACAGGCGCCGCAGCGGCGCCGCCACGGCATCCATGCCCCGGGGCCGGGCGCCGTGGCGCATCACATCGCCGGGTAGTTGGGGCCGCCGCCGCCCTGCGGGGTCACCCACACGATGTTCTGGGTCGGGTCCTTGATGTCGCAGGTCTTGCAGTGCACGCAGTTCTGCGCGTTGACCTGCAGGCGCGTGTCCGCGCCCTCGCCGACGAACTCGTACACGCCCGCCGGGCAGTAGCGCGCTTCCGGGCCGGCGTACTCGGCCAGGTTGATGCGCACCGGTACCGTGGGATCCTTCAGCGTCAGGTGGCTGGGCTGGTCTTCCTCGTGGTTGGTCGAGGACAGGAACACCGAGCTGAGCCGGTCGAAGGTCAGCACGTTGTCCGGCTTCGGGTACTCGATCTTCGCGTGCCTGCTGGCCGGCTCCAGGCACTCGTGGTCGGCCTTGGCGCGGTGGATCGTCCACGGTGCGTTGCGCACGCCCAGCTTGGGCAGCAGCCACTGCTCGATGCCGGTCATCAGCGTGGCCAGGGTACGGCCCTTCTTGAACCACTGCTTGAAGTTCTTGGACTGCAGCAGCTCGGTCTTGAGCCAGCTGTTCTCGAACGCCTCCGGGTAGGCGGCCAGTTCGTCGCGTGAGCGGCCGGCCACCAGCGCCTCGAACGCCGCCTCGGCGGCCAGCATGCCGGTCTTGATCGCGGCGTGGCTGCCCTTGATGCGGCTGACGTTGAGGTAGCCGGCCTCGCAGCCGACCAGCGCGCCGCCCGGGAACACGGTCCTGGGCAGCGACAGGATGCCGCCGGCGGTGATCGCGCGCGCGCCGTAGGCGATGCGCTTGCCGCCTTCCAGGTGCTTGCGGATCGACGGGTGGGTCTTGAAGCGCTGGAACTCCTCGAACGGGCTCAGCCACGGGTTGCGGTAGTCCAGCCCGACCACATAGCCGATCGAGACCTTGCCGCCGTCGGCGTGGTACAGGAACGCGCCGCCGTAGGTATCGTCGTCCAGCGGCCAGCCGGCGGCATGCACCACCAGCCCCGGCTCGTGCTTGGCCGGGTCGATCTGCCACAGCTCCTTGATGCCGATGCCGTAGGACTGCGGATCCTTGCCTGCATCGAGCTTGAAGCGGCTGATCAGCTGGCGGCCGAGGTGGCCGCGCGCGCCTTCGGCGAAGATCGTGTAGCGCGCATGCAGCTCCATGCCGCGCTCGAAGTTCGGGCCCGGCGTGCCGTCCTTGTGGATGCCCATGTCGCCGGTGGCCACGCCCATCACCGCGCCGTTGTCGTCGTACAGCACCTCGGCGGCGGCGAAGCCGGGGAAGATCGCCACTTCCAGCGCCTCGGCCTGCTGCGCCAGCCAGCGCGTCACCTCGCCCAGGCTGACGATGTAGTTGCCGTGGTTCTGGAAGCACTCGGGCAGCAGCCAGTTGGGAGTGGCCTTGGCGCCGGTGGCGTCCAGGAACAGGAACTCGTCGCGGGTCACCGCCTGCTTCAGCGGTGCGCCCTTGGCCTGCCAGTCGGGGAACAGCTCGGCCAGCGCACGCGGGTCCATCACCGCGCCGGACAGGATGTGCGCACCCGGCTCGGAGCCCTTCTCCAGCACGCACACCGACAGTTCCTGGCCCTTCTCCACTGCCAGCTGGCGCAGGCGGATGGCGGTGGCCAGGCCGGCCGGGCCGGCGCCGACGATCACCACGTCGAACTCCATCGCTTCGCGCGGCGGAAGGGCGGAGGAGGCTTCAGTATTCATGCGGGGACTCTTGGCTGGGGCCGGCGACGGCGTGGCGACGGGCTGAACGCCCATTTTCACCGACCCGGCGGCGATGTTCCAATCCGCGCGGAATCAGGGGTCGTAGCCGCTGCCGCTGCCGCATGGCCGGGGCGGTGCGTCAGGCGCTGTCGCGTGGCCCGTGTTCCTTCAGGAACTCGACGATGGCAGGTGGCATCGGGCGGCATCCGCACGCCGCGGCGTGCGCCAGGTGCCAGGCGACGCGCTGCTGGAACGTGGCATTGCGTGGCATGCGGTTGTGCTTATGCCAGGCTTTGTTGGTCGTTCCCATCGTAAGCCTCCAGGGCGGCCGGAAGCGCGCCGATCACGACCGCGCCGGCGGCGGGCAGGCCCACGAGCACCGCGCTGAGCACTTCCTGGCGCGATGCCCCCTGCGCCTTTGCCGACAGTACGTGGAACGGAATGCCGGAGCTGTTGCCGGTGGCGGCGAGCACTGCGATATAGGCCAGTTCGGCGGTTTTACCGTCCAGCGCGCCGCTGCCATCCAGTGCGTCGGCGACCCCGCGCCAGGCGCCGGCGACGGCAGGCGCTTCACGCATGAACATGGCAAATGCTTTCGATACGCTCATGGGACCTTCCTATGTGGGCGTCGCGCCGTGCAACGCCTGGGCGCATCGGCATGATATCGGCATCGCCGACGGCATGAGGACCCGCCGGACCTCGCCGCCGCCATCGTCGTCCGCCGGGGAGCCGCCGGGTGGGAATCTCCGGCGTGTGCCGGTGCCGCGCCGCCATTGCGGCCGCCATGGATGGGAGCTTTCCCGGAGACACGCGCGGCCGGGGCCGGCATTGCGTGGAGGTGCAGCGGCGTCCGCGCGGAGCGGCGGCAGCGGGTGCGGCTTGCACCGGCCGGCAGACGCCAGAGCGGTGCGGCCGGTGGGCCGGAAAGTCAGGCCGTCCTGTCCTGCGGAACCAACGGCCTGGCCATGAATACATTGAACGCCGTGGCCGTGTACTCGCCGAACGGGCCGCACCAGGCAAAGCCATTGCGCAGGTACAACGCGTGGGCGGCGGCGAACGGCGCACCGGTTCCGGTTTCAAGGTACAGGCGGGTATACCCCCTGTCGCGTGCCGCGCGGAAGATCTCGTCCAGTACCGCCTGGCCGACGCCACGACGAAGGAACGCCGGCCGCGTGCGCATCGACTTGATCTCGCCGGCGTTGTCGCCCAGCGCCTTCAGTGCGCCGCAGCCGCACAGCTGGCCGTCCAGCCACGCTGACCAGAAGGTGATTCCCGGGGCGCGCAGGCTGTCGAGCGCCAGCGCATGGACGTGGCCTGCGGGGGTATTGCCGTGCATGCCGGCCAGGTGCTCGGTGACGAGCGCCTGGACCTGCGGCGAGGACAGGTCGTCGGGGCGGACGATGATCGACATGGTGGGTGTCTGCGTTGTCGGGTGCTGCGACCGATGGTGTGGAACGTGGCACCGGCCCGGCTGGCGTATCAGCCCTGTCAGGCCAGAAGCACTGCCTCGGCGATCAGCCGGTCGAGCCGGCGCACGTCGATGCCCTTGTTGAGGTTGACCTTGATATGGCCCGCCTTGGTCCACAACTCGATCTCCGAGTTGAAGTTGAAGATGCCGTGCCCGTTCTCGGACGACCACATGTAGATGGACGAATACGGCAACGAATAGATCTCCACCTTCTTGCCGGTGAAGCCCTGGGCATCCCTGACGATCAGGCGCTTGTTGGTAAAGATAGCCGCGTCGCGGAAGGTCTTGTATGCGGCGATTGCCGTTTCACCGGCGACCAACAGCTCATGCACGTCATTCGGGACCGGGCATTCGGACACCAGGGTCCACGCCAGGATTGCGGCGGTTTCCGCCATTGCCTGTTTCTCCTTGGGTAGCAGCCGCGCGGGTATCGCGCCGCATGCAAGTGCGCGCTGCGTTAGCCGATTTCGACCCGCTTGAGCGGGGTACCGACGATGCTCCCGTCCGCGCGCCGGTCGAGCTTGAGGAGCAGCACGAACGAGGTCAGGGTGCTGCCGATCTCGCGCGGATGCGCGCTGCGGTCCTTCGCCTCGATGAAGTAGCACCACGGCTCGTAGCCCTGCTCGAACACCAGTGCCAGCTTCGCATCCTGGTCATTCCTGGCCGGCGACTTGCCGCCGTGCTCGTTGATGCCCCATTCCGGTCCCTGGACGAGGTAGGCCTTCGCGCCATCGTGCGTGCAGCTGTTGTCGGTCCAGATGCTGAAATATACCTTGCGCTCGGAATCGTTGACCCCGCACCAGCTCCACACGGTGTTCAACTGCACTGCACCCAGCCGATCCATCAGCTGCGAGCGGTTCTGGGGTCTGGCCATGTCGTTCCTCGGATGCGCAGCGGGTATCGAGCCGCGTGCCGCGGCAACCGGCCGAGTATGGCCGCTCGCAAAGGCATTGTGAATCAGGAACCCCCCGCGCCGGTTGCTGCATTGCATGGCGCTGCCGCACCCGCCTGACCCGCCCGGGGTCGGCAAGGAAATGGGGCGAACGCCGGCGTTCGGGGAAGGTCTTTCGCGTGGGACCTGATGCCAGAACGTCGCTGGGCATGAAGCAATGCCGGTTTGGACAAGCCGTCGCCTCGCCACCATGGGGCTCCAGAAGCGCGGGAACCAGGAGCCGGGCGCGTGCGATCCAGCGGCCAGCAAACGCGGCAACCGGTGCCGCAGCGATAGAGACGCCATCCCCGAAGATCCGTCTGGTACCAGCGGGGGAGGTGCCGGAGCTTCCCGCCAGCGTGCTGGATGGCGAGCGTCACATGCCAGCTCCTACAGCATTCGCTGCCTGGACATCCGCGTCGTCTCCTGGGCAGTCCGGGTCTTGAACCAGGCCGGGCTGCGAGGCGGCACCGGCCCGGATGAACTCTCAGGCATCAACACGCACCCGCCCGATGCGGCCCAGATGAGTGAACTTGAACCCATCGGAATACTTGAGGCCATAGCCCAGCGCGCGATCAAAGCCGATATGGACCACCCAAATGATACCTGCGGTGATCGCGATGGGGATGGACAGGACAGCTCCTGCAACGAGCACGGCCAATGCACCGACAAGTGAGTGCGCCAGGTTGTATGCGATGGCGCCTACCCTTGACCCCGCAAGATAGCCGGCAAGGGACAGGTCCGGAGCAAGAAAAAACAAGGCAAAGATGCCCCAGCCGTGGCCATGCTTCGCATAAGCAAGAACACTGGCCGCCAGAATGCACAGGCCTTCAAGTCGAAGCAGAACCCGAACACCGCCTGACACTGCATTTGTCATGAATTCATCCCGATGCCAAACGTCGCAATCATGCGCTTGCGACGTGAACTGCGTTGCCAGGGTGTCCAGGCGGATCGCCACATGCGAGCCTGCCATACAGTGCCGAATCGGATATGACGCCATTGACCTCCCAGCGCTGCCTCAGCACCCCTTCCAGTGAAAACCCGAGCTTTTCCAGCGCTCTTGCCGAGGATATGTTGTCTGGATCAATCTCGGCTTCAATACGCCGCAGGCCCAAAGAGCGGAATCCATACTGGATCAGCGCCTCTGCCGCCTCGCCGATGTAGCCTTTCCCCCAGCAAGGGCGTGCGAGGGCAAAGCCGATCTCCGCACGTTTTGACTCCCTGTGATAACTGGAAAGCATGCATTTTCCAGCCAGACCGCCGGTTGATTTCAAATGCACACCGAGCACAAGTGCGCGTTGGTGTCGCATTGACTCGCAGCTCTCATTGATGAAATCAAGCGAGTCCTGCGTCGTGGTCCAGGGTGCGGTATTCCAGTACCGCATGGTCTCCGGGTCTGAGCAGATCTCCAGCAGGTTCCGTGAATCAGCAGCCACCAAGGGCTTCAATAGCAATCGCTCGGTTTCGATCACGGGGAAGAACAATTCTTCTGACATCTATCTCTCTATCTGCAATGCCGGGTGCACGCGTTGAGCCGGGCGACAAGGCGGGGCTTGGCTTGGATGAACTTTCAGGCGGTGGGCTATTGGCGAGCAGCAGCCACCGCCTGTTGGTGGAGCTCCGCCAGATCTGTGGCGGACATCGCCAGCAGCGCATTGTAGGCTGGCTCAGTGGCGGCTTTGTCGCCGGTGCCCTCTCCGTAGAGAATGATGCCGTCTCCATCCGGCTGGATGATGAAGAAGAACGGGCTTGCAGGGTTGGGGGCGCCCGCCGCCACAACAACCGACCGGCCATCTGCACAGGCGTAAACGGCCCAGTCATTCCCGCCCAGGTGCTTCGTTGCAGGACCGGTTTGGCATTGAAGCTCAGCCTGTCCAGCCTGTGGTTCGGGCAGCGAAGCAGCATCGGCTAGGGCGAATTGTCTGGCGTCGGACCACAGGGCCACAAGAGCAGCGATCAGAGCAACGCCCGGACAGGTGATATGCACGCCTTGTGCTGGTGCAACAGCCAGGCGAGTCCTGGCTGCTCCGGCCAGCGTGAGCCGCAGCGCCGAACACAACGGACGCGTGCGTGGCGGTCGAACGGCAGGGCGCGAAAAATGTGATGGGTGCAACCGTATGCAGTGGCGCAATCGAGGTCGTTGTGACCAGGAGTTCGTGCGGACCAGCGGGGCACATCGCGCAAACGCGCTGGAAGATGCCATGCGTGGTCGTGCACACGATGGCAGCCACGCTCGCCCGGCGAGTGCAGCACACAACCAGCACAAGACTCTGGCCATGCGGCCAAGCACTCGAATCAGGTCGATTCACGAAGCGGCTTCTGCCTGGCTGACAGAGGGCGTGCTGCGATAGGCGAGCATGACGAAGGCAAGGCCCGAGGCCACCGATATGATCCCTCGAGGCCAGGAGAGTACCCCGCGGCTGCCCCCCAAAGTCGAAATTCACAGGCCAGGCAGCGTGGCAACTGCTAGAGCCGTAGCCGGACCCGCAAGACGGAACCTCAAAGCAAGCCAAAGCACAGGAAGGAGCGCCTTGACCGGGATGTCAGGCTGCATGTGCGTTCACGAAGACCTGCCCGGTGCAGCGATGGGTTGCGTGTCACAGCCCGCCGTTTGGCTGCGCTGCATCAGAAGACAAGGGCAAGGAGCCAAGACAGGAGTCGAAATGCAGCCCAGCAAAGCGCGAACAAGGCTGCCAGTGCCAGGATGGAATTGATCCATGCTGCTGTTACGCCAGTTGCCCTGGCCAGCTTTCGCCCTATGGCTGATCGGGCAAGATCAGAGCCGCTGCGAGTGAGGATGTTGTCCTTGCCCCTTACATGAATCTCAAGGGCTATGGGGATCGCCAGTCCACATACCGCAAACAGAAGAATGAACCACATGCGCTACTCCTTCGCAATCAACGCAAGCGCGTACGCACCCATGAGGACGTATGCAATAAAGGAACATCCAAGCGTCCACCACCAGTTGGGCGTGCCGGATTCCGTGTCGGCCACGCCCATGGCCGACAGGACTGTCGCGACAAGGCTGCTGATCAAGAGAAGAAACAGGAGTGCTATGTGTTGGCCACGCACATCAACGCCTATCGCTGATGCGAAACCGAGAAACGAGATGTGCTGCAGGCCCGGAAAGAGAATGGTTGCGGTGACGATCTGAAGCGCGAGACAGGTCAAGGCACCGCCGAAGACCAGGACGCTGAGGTCGTAGGCATTCTTGTCGTATCTGAAATCGCGTGTGGTGAGATATCCGATGCACGCCTTGAGCAACACGCCGATGTATGCAACAAGAAGGACAACCCATCCATGAGACTTGATGGGCTGCATCAGGTTCGCGCTCGCGAGCGCGTACGGCCCTCCGACTAGCGCAGCTCCGATGAAGAGCATAGCGAGCGCCAAGTGTGACTTGCTTCTCTTTACGGATGCGGGCGCTGACATAAGTTCGCTTCCTGCGGTTGAATGGGCAAGCGTATCGTGGAGAAGAGCGCGTGACGCGTGACGCCGGAATCAAGCCGCCTTCCGAAGCAGGGTCGGCTTGACCTGATTGCTAGGGACCTGGTGATGGGTCATTGGCGTCTGTGTCTGTGCTGGGCGAGCTCCCGGAATTGGTGGAGCGAACCAGCATGCCGGTGCCGATCAAGGGCAGGCAAAGGCCCTCAAGTACTTTGGCGAAAATAACGAACGTGTCGCCGGAAATATTTCTTGGACGCATCAGCAGAAGCATGGCGACGATAGCTAATGCCATGACCATGAACAAGAAGAGCATGCCCGAGAGGACCAGCAGCCACCGGATATTTAACCGCTTCGTCTTCCATCCATTTCTCCATGATTCTGCAACGCGGCTGCTCAGGCGTCCCACTCCTAGGCCAGGCCGCACCGCAAAGGGGTATCAGTATGGACGAATTGCTAGACCGAAAGCCCAGCCCACCGCAGGAATACGCCGATGATCTCCTGGAGCTTGAGTGGGCCGCCAGCGGCAATGAACTTGTTGTTCTCCACCTTGCAGAAGATCCACTCGCCGCCGCTTGTCTCGGCTTCTTCAAGCATCCCGTAGTGAACCGGTTCGAAAGGCTTGTCCTCTAGCTCCGTATCCGCAAGGTCGATTTCCAGGCACCAACCGGGATTGTCGAGGGTTTCTATACGGACTCCGTAGGTGTGCTCCCAGTCTTCATCGCACTGTTGGAGATACCACTGCTGGAGTAGAGCAAGACTGTCCATTACGGCTTCGCGCCTGAGCTGGGCCGGGCCGCGAGGGGGTATCGGTGAACCATCAGCCACCACTCCTCGCAGCCTCCAGGGCCAACGGAAGGTAGTGGGCCAGCGCTTTTGCCTTGATGTCATCTGCCGAATGCAGCTTGAGGTGCCTCCGACCTTTGCCGCCGCCTTCGAGGTGCCCGGCAGTGTCCTTGATCCTGGCGCCGCTGCCAAATTCAACCGAGACATGCTGCTTGTAGGCGAAGACGCCACAGAACTGCACACCTGAGGCGAAGAGAATGCCGCCGTATTTGACCTCCTCGGTCACGGACGGAATGGTCTCCCTGACGAGCTTGCGAACGGACTCAACCAATGAGAACTGCTCGTCGCCGAGCAGGCGAACGTCATCCAGGAGTTCTTTGACGGACTTCGTGGCCATGATGTGGTACCTGACTGTGGAATCAATCCGACCCATGGGGCGGGATGGGCTCGAATGAACGGTTGGGCTTCAAGTCATGTCCTTGATTCGTTGGACCCAGGTGTCGCCTGGAAACAACTCACCCCACAGGGCAGCCAGTTCTTTCGCTTTCTCCGGATTTTCTGCGGCGATCTCAAAAAACCTGAGCTTCGGTTCGAGCCCGCCCTCTCCACGATGACTCCCTTCAAAGTCCTTTGGATCGAACTGAGAGACGAAATCCTTCGGCAATCTGTGTGGGAAAAGAGCCTTAAGTGCGGCTGCCTTGTTCTTCAGGGCCGTCGGATTCTTTTCAGACAGGACTATTTCCGCTGCCTTCAACTCGAACTGTGCAATGGCTGACTTCTCCTGTGACTCCCGCTGCAGCCGTGATTGTTCTGCCTGGTTCCGGATGCCTAGTGCGAAGGTTATGGCTGCGACCATCAGGGGGACCATGAATGCCGCACCGCTGATCCATGCCTTCTGCCGCTCTACGTGGAGCTTTTCCATCTCAATGCGTTTTTCGAACTCGAATTTCTGCATCTCGATCTGAGTATCTGCCCCTGGTGGCTGCTCTGCCGCGCTCTGGGCGCGTATGGAGAACGGCGAGAGCGCGAGCATGGTGGCGAGGAGTATCGTCTTGAATTTCATCGTGATCTCTCAATTGAAGCCTGACGTCTGAAGCAAGCCGTTCTGCGAAGCGGCGTTCGCCTGAATGAAATGTCAGGTGCCGGTCCGGCCGGGCCACACCTTGTCAACAAGATCTCCAATCTCCATTGGCTCATCACGCCCCTCCATTGCCTTGCTCCATTCCGGCGGATCAGGGAAACCCTTCGCTGGTGGCGCGCCCCAAAGCGACGATTTGAGTGCAAATACCACCACGCCGTTTCTTGCCTCGAATGCGGGCACGGCCAAAATGGCCGTCCGGAGTCTGGCCGCAACTGGCTCCGGAAGCGCAGGATTGAAGTCAAGCCAGACCATGGACTGGCCGCCGGGACGCACTGCAAGGACAAGGTATCCGCTAGCTGGAGTAGGAGTTGTATCCGACAAGGCCTCCCCAGCCGAGGACTGAACTGCCTTGACGTAGCCCGCCAAAGACTCGATTGACGTAACCCGCTCTTTGAGAACGAAGTCGGGCTGCAGCAATACCATGCCTTCCGTGCGATACGGAGTTGCTGCGAAAGCCGCAAAAGTGAGAATGGCTGCTGTTAGACCTACGAGGAGCTTCATGCTGGCACCTGCCGCCTGAGTTAAGCCGCGCCGCGCGTTAGCATCGGCTTGAGTGAATTATCAGGCCCCAAAGCGATCCATTATGGACCTGCATGCCGGCAGTGCCACGGGGCGAGCCCAGTCTGTGGCAGAGCGCAGTTCCGGCTCAAGTGCTGCAAGGGCATTTGCTGCCCAATGTTCACGAACACGACCGATCGGCAGAGCTTCCGTTTCAGACCGGATCACATTGAAGGCCAGGAAATCTGGATCGTTGTCTGGAACTTCAACGGCTGCGCTTAAGCCGTCGAGGAGATGGCAGCCTTCAAGCACGGGCATAGAGCCTGATATCACGAGCGTGGCGATCTCCGCTGCCCTCGCACGGCAGGAAAGCACGTATTCCTGATGGCTCATGCGATCTGTCATGTGGAGCCTGGTGCCTGAGTCAAGTCGAGCCACGAAGCGCCTTTGGTTTGAATGAATCGTTGGGTCTCATGCCCGATTCGCGAGAGAGACCTTTCGAAGCCAGATGTCCACGGCTCGAGCGACATCATTGCACGAAGCAAGGTAGGGCTCGACACCGGCAAGGCCGCGAGGGGCAAAGGTCTCAACAGGGAAGTGACACCTTCTCATGAGGCCTCACACCTGAGTTGAGCCGGCCCGCGAAGCGGGTTCGGCCTGAATGACCTGCCGGCCCGCAACACCGCATGTGGACCAATAATTGATCGGGATGGGCGCGCCGCCAACGGATGGCCATGACTATGCCGCCAAGAGCAGTGTGGATAGCGGATACGTGGTGGCGACCAGTTGGAAAATGGCCATGCCGTCTCTCCGTTGCTCCTGGCCGCATGGGCGGAACATGAACATGTACCAGAAGATAAAGCCGAAAAGCGGGCCGCTGGGTACAGGCAATGCGACGAGCAGGGTATTCGACCCGTTGCGGCTATGCATTTATCGGGCCCATGCCAGAACTGATCTATGCCGCGAAGCGGCGTTGGCTTGGACGAATTTTCACGGCCCGTGTCCGGCTGCCGCGTAATTGCCCTCGCGGAACTCGGGATCCTCTGAGATGAATCAGCGGGCACAGTGACAAGGGCGGCCGTGACCGATGCGTGCCCCTGCCGGAATCCCTGCGTGGGCGCCTGCTGCGGCAGCGCGGGCGGGCGCTGGTGCTGCAGGGCCAGGATCCGGCCGGCGGCAATGGCCGGGTCCACCCGCCACACGCGTCGGCACGCAAATACCCCGGTGCCGATGGCGGACCGGGTTGGCCGTACCTGTTTCCCTTCCGGCGCGTATCCGTCGATCTACGCAGTGGCCGTGCCGGGCGCCAGCACGTAGCTGAGAAAACCCGAGGCGGGCCATCTAAGGTTGCGCCCGCGCGCATCGCCAAGCCCGCCACCCACTGCGCGTTGCGGCATCCGTTCGCCATGCACCTGCTGGAGGCCGGCCACGGTATCCGCACGGTGCCGGCGCTGCCGGGCCACTGGCAGGTGGCGAGTACGCAGATCTGCACGCATGTGCTCGGCCGTGGCGCCGATGGTCTGCCCAGTCCGTCGGACCGATTGCCGGGCGCCGTAAAGCCGATCTGAGCGGGCCCGGGCGTGGCGTCAGCCGTCCAGCAATGCCTTGTCGCGCACGGCGCCCTTGTCCGCACTGGTCGCCAGCAGCGCGTACGCCTTCAACGCGGTGCTCACCTTGCGCGGGCGTGGCTGTGCCGGCTTCCAGCCGTGCGTGGCCTGCTCGTCGCGGCGGCGTGCGAGTTCGGCGTCGTCCACCAACAGGTGGATGCCACGCTGCGGAATGTCGATGCGGATGCGGTCGCCGTCGCGGACCAGGCCGATGCTGCCGCCGGCGGCGGCCTCCGGCGAGCAGTGGCCGATGCTCAGGCCCGAGGTGCCGCCGGAGAAACGGCCGTCGGTGAGCAGCGCGCAGGCCTTGCCCAGGCCCTTGGACTTCAGGTAGCTGGTGGGGTAGAGCATTTCCTGCATGCCGGGGCCGCCCTTGGGGCCTTCGTAGCGGATCACCACCACGTCGCCGGCCTGCACCTCGTTGCCGAGGATGCCCTTCACCGCGGCATCCTGGCTTTCGTAGACGCGGGCGCTGCCTTCGAACACGTGGATGGATTCGTCCACGCCGGCGGTCTTGACCACGCAGCCGTCGGCGGCGAGGTTGCCGTACAGCACCGCCAGGCCGCCTTCGCTGGAGAAGGCATGGGCGACGTCGCGGATGCAGCCGTCGGCACGGTCGGTGTCCAGCGACGGCCAGCGCGTGCTCTGGCTGAAGGCCACCTGGGTGGGAATGCCCGCCGGGCCCGCCTTGTAGAACTCATGGACCGCCGCGTCCTGCACCTGGGTCACGTCCCAGCGTGCGATGGCGTCGCCCAGGGTGCGGCTGTGCACGGTCGGCACGTCGGTGTGCAGCAGCCCGCCGCGCGCGAGTTCGCCG
This sequence comes from Stenotrophomonas acidaminiphila, assembly GCF_014109845.1. Lineage (NCBI taxonomy): Bacteria > Pseudomonadati > Pseudomonadota > Gammaproteobacteria > Lysobacterales > Lysobacteraceae > Stenotrophomonas > Stenotrophomonas acidaminiphila. Next base: position 963,722 of record NZ_CP043567.1, read on the forward strand.
AGGATGGCCATGATGCCGCCGGCACGGTGCACGTCCTCGATGTGGTACTTCTGCGTGTTCGGCGCCACCTTGCACAGCTGCGGCACGCGCCGCGACAGGCGGTCGATGTCGCGCAGGTCGAAGGCCACTTCCGCTTCCTGCGCGGCGGCGAGCAGGTGCAGGATGGTGTTGGTCGAGCCGCCCATGGCGATGTCCAGGGTCATCGCGTTCTCGAACGCCTCGAACGTGGCGATGCCGCGCGGCAGCGCGCTGGCGTCCTCGCCGCCGTACCAGCGGTGGCACAGCTCCACCACCAGCCGCCCGGCGCGCTTGAACAGCGCCTCGCGGTCGCTGTGGGTGGCCACCACGGTGCCGTTGCCCGGCAGCGACAGGCCCAGCGCTTCGGTCAGGCAGTTCATCGAGTTGGCGGTGAACATGCCGCTGCACGAGCCGCAGGTCGGGCAGGCGCTGCGCTCGATCGCGGCCACCTGGGCATCGCTGACCGATTCGTCGCCGGCCGCGACCATCGCGTCGATCAGGTCGAGCTTGTGCTCGGCCAGCCGGGTCTTGCCGGCTTCCATCGGCCCGCCGGAGACGAACACCACCGGGATGTTCAGCCGCAGCGCGGCCATCAGCATGCCGGGGGTGATCTTGTCGCAGTTGGAGATGCACACCAGCGCGTCGGCGCAGTGCGCGTTGACCATGTACTCGACCGAGTCGGCGATGATCTCGCGGCTGGGCAGCGAGTACAGCATGCCGTCGTGGCCCATCGCGATGCCGTCGTCCACGGCGATGGTGTCGAACTCCTTCGCCACGCCGCCGGCCGCCTCGATCTCGCGCGCCACCAGCTGGCCGAGGTCCTTCAGGTGCACGTGCCCGGGCACGAACTGGGTGAAGGAATTGGCCACGGCGATGATCGGCTTGTGGAAGTCGCCATCGGTCATGCCGGTGGCGCGCCACAGGGCGCGGGCGCCGGCCATGTTGCGGCCGGCGGTGGAGGTTTTCGAGCGGTAGTCGGGCATGGGGAAGGCAACGGAACGCAATGCCATCGATTCTGCATGAAGAACCCGGTTGCTGTTGCAACCATCGTGGTGCGCACGCCGGTGCCGGCGTGTGGCCTGCCAGGCCTGCGCCGGCCCGGCTGCCATCCTGCGCCGGGCCCGTCGGCCGGGTGTTTACCTGAAACGACGTTCAGGTTGGTGGCGCGGCCGATTTCCGCCTGCACGGCCGGATCGGGCATCATTCGGGGACGACTTTCATGGGGCTACGACGATGAAGCGATCCAGGACCACCGCGCTGCTGCTGATGAGCACCGCGCCGCTGCTGTTCACTGCCTGCCAGAAGGAGGAATCCGTGCAGGTGCAGGAAGGGCTGTACACCTCGGTGGAAGCCTGCAGCGAAGCCACCGGTGATCCCTCCGCCTGCCGCACGGCCTTTGCCGCCGCGCAGCAGCAGGCCGCCGACGCCGCGCCCAAGTACGCCAGCAAGGAAGCGTGCGCCAAGGAGTACCCGGCCGAGCAGTGCGTGCAGCAGCACACCAGCGCCGGCACCTCGTTCATCGGCCCGATGATGATGGGTTTCTTCATGTCGCAGATGCTCAACGGCGGCCGCGCCGGGGCGGTGGCCGCGCCGCCGGCCGCGCAGCCGGCGTTCAAGGACAACGCCAATGGCTGGGCCAAGCCGGCCGGTACCGGCGGCATGAACACCGCCAGCGGCATCGGCGCCGGCAAGGCCGGGCTGGCACCGGTCAGCAGCGAGCCCAACCGCGCCGTCACCGCCAGCCGCGGCGGCTTCGGCGCGCGCAGCGGCAGCCGTACCACGGTCGGCGGTTGATGCAGTGAGGCGGGTAGCCATTGCCGAGCGCTCCAACTGGCGCGCGCGCGCGGCCGAGGCGGGGTTTCGTTTCCACACCATCGACGGCGCGCCGTACTGGGACGAGACCGCGTACTACGCCTTCACCCTGCGCCAGATCGAGAACGACCTGGAAGACCCCAGCGCCGAGCTGCACGCGATGGCGCTGGACCTGGTCGGCGACGTGGTCGCCAGCGAGGAGCTGATGGAGCGGCTGGCGATCCCGGCGCCGTTCCGCGACTGGATCGCCGAGAGCTGGCGCCGCCGCGACCCGCACCTGTACGGCCGCCTGGACTTCGCCTACGACGGCAATGGCCCGGCCAGGCTGTACGAGCTGAACTACGACACCCCGACCTCGCTGTACGAGGCGTCGTTCTTCCAGTGGCAATGGCTGGAGGACCAGCGCAACCGCGGCGCGCTGCCGCAGCAGGCCGACCAGTTCAACTCCTTGCACGAGGCCCTGGTCGAGCGCTTCGCCGAGCTGTCGGCGCAGCTGCCGCCACCGCTGTATTTCAGCGCGGTGGGGGCCTCCGAGGAGGACCAGGGCACGGTGGCCTACCTGCGCGACTGCGCGGCGCAGGCCGGCCTGCACGGCGCGGCCATCGCCATCGAGGACATTGGCCTGTCGGCCGACGGCCGCTTCACCGACCTGGACGACGTGGTGATCGGCAGCCTGTTCAAGCTGTATCCGCTGGAAGACCTGATGCGCGAGGAATTCGGCGCGGCATTGCCCGGTTCCGGCGTGCGCCTGCTGGAACCGGCGTGGAAGGCGGTACTGAGCAACAAGGGCATCCTGCCGCTGCTGTGGCAGCGCTACCGCGGCCACCCCAACCTGCTTGAAGCGCACTTCGACGACGGCAGCGCGCTGCCGGCGGGCTGGGTGCGCAAGCCGCTGCACTCGCGCGAAGGCGCCAACGTCGCCATGCACATGAGCGATGGCCGCTGGCAGGAGAGCGAAGGCCCCTACGCCGGGCCGTGCATCGTGCAGGCGTTCCATCCGCTGCCGGCATTCGACGGCAACTACCCGCTGGTCGGCAGCTGGGTGGTGGGCGACCGCGCCTGCGGCATCGGCGTGCGCGAGGACGACAGCCGCATCACCCGCGACAGCGCCCGTTTCCTGCCGCACGCCATCGTCGACGACGCCCCGGCCGGCAATACCCGCATTTACGTCTGAGCCCCCGCGCATTGCCGCAGGCCCGCCCCGCCATCGCGCGGGGCCGGGCGTCGCCCGTGCGCGGAACGCCCCGGAAGGCGCCGGCGTGGTCGCGCGCAACCGTAAAACAGGGGCGGAAAACCTCATGAAAAACGTGGTTTCGCGAAAAATATAGTGATTGACTTCGCGCTTCAGCGAAGCTCAAATCCCGCTGCCAATTCATGAATACACCGGCGCCGTTGGGGAGAACGGCGCCGCGTGCCAGGGCACCCATCCCCTCTGCATGAAGGAACCCTGATGTTCGACAAGACGCTTTTCGCCGGCACGCTGCTGGCGGCCCTCGCGTTTGCACCGGCGGCCCAGGCCCAGGACCTGGTCTTCACCCTGAAGAACGGCACCTCCGCGGTGATGACCTACTTCCATACCTCGCCGGCCGGCGTGGACGACTGGGAGGAAGACGTGCTCGGCTCCGATGTACTGGGGCCGGGCGAGTCCGTGCGGGTCACCATTGCCGATGGCCGCAGCCAGTGCGTGTACGACATGCGCTTCGAGTTCGACGAGGATTCGGGGCTGGACATCACCGAAGACACGCAGGACCTGTGCAAGCTCGGCTCCTACACGATCCACGAATGATTGCCGCGGCTGGCGGGTCCACCAGGACCTGCCAGTGCGGTCGCCGGTGCGCGGTTACAGCAGGCCGTCGCGCTTGACCGCCAGATAGCGTTCCACCAGCGCCCCGGGCAGTTCCTCGGCGGTGACGTCCAGCACCATCACCCGGTGGCTGCGCAGCGCCTCGTGCGCGGCGGCGCGCTGCTGCAGGTAGCGGGCGATGGCACCGGCCTGCACCGCGTCGGGCAGGGTATCGGCACCACGTGCCAGGGCATCGTCCAGCTCGCGCTCGCGCAGGCTGGCCACGCACACCAGGTGCCGCTTCTGCAGCAGGCGCACGGCGGCCAGCAGGTCCTCGATGTCCTCGTCGCGTACGTTGGTCACCAGCATCACCAGACAGCGACGCGATTGCCGCAGCGACAGCCCGGTGGCCGCGGCGAGGTAGTCGGTGGCCACCGGTTGCGGCTGCAGGTCGAAGCTGGCGCGCAGCAGCGTGTCGATCGCGCCGAGCCCGCGCTGCGGCGCCACCCAGCGGCTTTCGCCGCCGCTGGCGAACAGGCCCACGCCGTCGCCCTGGCGCAGGGCCAGGTAGGACACCACCAGCGACGCGTTGAGCACGTGGTCGAAATGCGACAGCCCGCCCTCATCGGCCAGCATCCGCCGGCCGGTGTCGATCATCATCACCAGCTGCTGGTTCTTTTCGTCCTGGTACTCGCGCGAGATCAGCTTGCGCGCGCGAGAGGTGGCCTTCCAGTCGATCTGCCGCAGGCTGTCGCCAACGCGGTATTCGCGCATCTGGTGGAAATCCGTGCCTTCGCCACGCCGCCGCTTCAGGTGCGCGCCGACCAGGCGCGAGGCCATTTCCGCACTGAGCAGGGCCAGCCGCGTGAGCGGCACGAAATTCGGGTAGACCCGCACCGTCTGCTGCGGCGCGACCACGCGTGAATGCCGCCACAGCCGCAGCGGCGAATGCAGGCGCAGCTGCACGCCGGCGAAATCGAACATGCCGCGGGCGCCGGGCGTGAAGTGGTAACTGAAGCGCGATTCGCTGGCCCGCGCCATGCGCAGCGTGCGAGGCAGCCCGCGTATGGCCCAGCCGCCGGGCACCAGGTCGAACACGTCCACGCGTTGCCGGCCAAAGCTGTCCAGCTGCAGCCAGGTCTCGCGCTCGACGCCCAGCGCCAGGGTCTCGGGCAGCTCGCGCCGCACGCTGGGCGTGGGCCGGCGCCACAGCCACAGCGCGTCGGCCACGGCGGGCACGGCGATCGCGCAGGCGGCCGCGATCCAGGCGGTGGTGGGCAGCCAGTGCAGGGCGACGGCGATGCCGAGCAGGCCCCATGCGGCCAGCAGTGCGATCAACAGCGGGGCGGGCCTCATGCGGTGGCCCTCATGCCGGGGCCGTTGACTGCAGGTAGATGCGCAGGCGCGAAGATTCTGGCGGTTGCGGTTGCTTTTGGTTTTTGACTGTCAGGGTCCCCTTCCGCAGCGACGGAGCCAGTGGGAAAAACCCGAAGGGCGGCGTGCAGGGATGCACGCCGTTTTTCTACGGGACATGGATGTCGCGTAGAAAAATCCCGCTGGTGGAGTGGACCCGGCGCGCTTAGCGCGTCGGGCGCGCAGGCAGGGCGTGCTTTCTTTTGGCTAGCTTTTCTTTGCACGGGCAAAGAAAAGTAGCTCGCGCCCCGAAGGGGAGCGAAAGCTCTTGATTCTGTCCCTGCCATTGCCTTGGCTTTCCTGAAGCAAAACGATAGCAGCCCAGGCATGGAGCTGAAGCGTAAGCTAGAAGGCAAGGCTTTCACTCCTGCTTCGCAGGAGCGAGTTACTTCTCTTTGCTCGTGCAAAGAGAAGTAACCAAGAGAAACACGCGCCGGACGCGATCCGACGCGGCTACGCCGCATCGGTTCCCTGCGCGCCTCGCGTGCCGAGGGGACGGCGCACAACTCGCTCCGCTCAGAAACGTGCGCCTCTTCGCCCCTCGTCCCGCTGCGGTGCTCGGCCCGCTCTACGGCGACAAGGGTCAAAAGCCGGGAGGCAAAAGCAAAATCACGGGCAACGGCAACGGCAACGGCAACGGCAACGGCAAAAGCCACAGCAAAAGCAACAGCAACAGCAACAGCAGTTCCTGCGGGTTCGGCCGCCGCAATGGGCGAATGCACCGCAATGACGGCAACAGCAGCCCACCCCGGGCCCGCCCATCGCGCCGGGTACGCAGGTGCCGGGATCCAGGCCGCCTGGCCGCCACGCAGGCTCACTTGCGCGGTGCCTCCACCTTGGCCAGCAGCGCGGTCAGCGCGTCGTCCGCCGACTGCCCCTCGATCTGCAGCTCCGGTGCCAGCTCGATGCGGTGCCGCAGGGCCGGCCTGGCGATCTCGCGTACGTCGTCGGGGGTGACGAAATCGCGCCCGGCCAAGACCGCCTGCGCGCGCGCCGCGCGTACCAGCGCCAGGCTGCCACGCGGGCCGGCCCCCAGCGCGATGCCCGGCCATTTGCGGGTAGCGGCGACGATGCGCACCGCGTAGTCGATCACCTGCGGGTCCACGATGATCGCCGCCACCGCCTGCTGCAGGGCCACCACGTCGGCGCCGCTCATCACCCGCGGCACCTGCGACAAGTCGAAATCGCTGGCGCTGCGGCCGGCGGTGATCGCCGCGACCATGCGCTTCTCGTCTTCCAGCTGCGGGTAATCGATCAGCACCTTGAGCAGGAACCGGTCCAGCTGCGCTTCCGGCAGCGGGTAGGTGCCTTCCTGCTCCACCGGGTTCTGCGTGGCCAGGGTCAGGAACGGCGGGGTGAGCGGGAACGCGCGGCCCTCGATGGTGACCTGGCCTTCCTGCATCACCTCCAGCAGCGCCGACTGGGTCTTGGCCGGGGCGCGGTTGATCTCGTCGGCCAGCAGCAGGTGGGTGAACACCGGGCCGCGGCGGATCTTGAAGCTCTCGGTCTTGGGGTCGTACACCGCATGGCCGCTGACGTCGCTGGGCATCAGGTCGGGGGTGAACTGCACGCGTGCGTAGTCCAGCTCCAGCGCCTGCGCCAGCGCGCGCACCAGCAGGGTCTTGCCGAGGCCGGGCACGCCTTCGATCAGCACGTGGCCGCCGGCCAGCAGTGCCACCAGGATCTGGTCCAGCACCTCGGCCTGGCCGATGAAGGCCTGGCCGACCGCGTCGCGCAGGCGTTCGACGCGTTCGATCAGTTCGACGTTGCCGGGGGCGGGCGCCGGGGTGGGGACATCGCCGGGCAGGGCGGGCGGAGCGGGCAGGTCGGTCATAACTGGTTTCTCATCTGGATGAGCAGGGCGATGCGTTCGCGCAGCGCGGCGTCGTCGCGTGACGGGGGCAGTTGCAGTGCCAGCCGCACCCGTTCGAGGGGCCAGCGCAGGTGGTCGGCGATGGCCTGCAGCTGGGCATCGCCGGCAAGCGCGGCGGCCAGCGGCGCGCGCCGCCGCAGGCGCGCCAGGAACGACTGGCGCACCGCGTCGTACAGCAGCGGCGACTTGCCGTAGCGGTGCAGGTGTTCGCCGCTGGCGCGCACGTGTTCAAGCAGCGAGCGGCGTTCCTGCCGCGGCGACGGCTGCAGCGGGCCGAAGCGCTGGGCGCGCATCCACAGCCACGCCAGCAGCGCCAGCAGCAGCGGCAGCCAGATCGGCCAGCCGCGTTGCAGCATGATGCGCCACAGCGACGGCGCTTCGGCGGCGTAGACCAGGTGCATGCGGCCCTTGCCGTAGTTGGGTGCGAGCACCAGCCGCGCCAGGTCGCGGTGCGGCAGCCCGCGCAGGCCGGTGTCCTGCGTATCGCGGCCGTTGCGCAGGAAATCCATGTCGGCCAGCACATCCACCCGGCCGCTGCCGTAGCGCAGCCGCGCGTAGGCGAGGGTGGCGTCGATGGCATCGCCCCAGCGCCGTTCGACGCGCGCGTGCTCGCCCAGGGTGAAGCGCGGGCCGGCGCAGAATTCCTGGTGCTCCTCCTGCCCCGGCACATGCCAGGGCTGGCAGCGCGGCGCTACCTTGCCCGGTGCGATGCCGAAACGGCCGAACAGCGTCTGCTCGCCATCCAGCGCCTCGTCGGCCGCGGGCATGCGCAGCAGCAGGTGGCCGCCGTACTCCACCCACTCCACCAGCTGCTCGACCTGCGCGGGCGTGAGCTGGCGCGGGTCGTCCAGCAGCAGCACGGTATCGCGTGGCTGCAGCTGCATGCCCGCCAGGTCCAGCGTGCGCCGCGTCTCGGCGTCCACGCCGTCGCGGCGCAGGGCCTCGCGCAGCGCGAACAGCGGGTTGAAGGTGGGTTCGCCGTAGGCCGGCAGCGTGGCCGGTTGGCATACGCGCTGGTGGCTGCGCAGGAACCACATCACCGCCAGCCCGGCCAGCAGCAGCACCGCCAGGGCGATCAGCGCATTGCGCACGCGTGCGCTCATGCCGGCCACCCGTACTGCTGGTGCAGCGCGTCGAGCAGTGCCTGGAACGCGTCATCCGACGGCACCCGGCCGGCATAGGCGGCGTACTGCCAGGTGCGCACCATGTGTGCGAACAGGCGCCGGTCCGCTTCCTGCGGCATGCGTCGTGCGGCGCGCAGGCACTGCGCTTCGGTGCTGCCCGGCGGCAACACGATGTCGGCGCGCTGCGCCAGTTCGTCCAGGCTGGCGCGGTACAGCAGCGCCAGCGCGTGCCGCGGCTTGCCGTCGTGCCACAGGCGGCGGGCGCTGGCGAGGATGTCCGGCGGCAAGGTGTCGGGCAGCTGCAGTGCGTGCGCGGTGACCTCCGATTCGGCCTCGCGGCGGCGGCGGCGCCCGCTGCCCCGCAGCCACGGCAGCCACCAGCGCGCGGTCAGCACCAGCACGAGCAGCAGCGCGCCGACCAGGATCCACAGGGCCGCTTCGCTGAGCAGGGCCAGCAGCTTGGCCACCGCGCCGAACAACTGGCCGCCAGGAAACTCCCGCGGCTGCGGCTTGTCCGCTTCCGCATTGCGGCGCTCCCAGCGGCAGACGGTGTGGCTGGCGCCCAGCTGCGGGTCGTCATAGGCGCGCGCGGCGGCCTGGCGGAAGCCGGCGGTATCGACCTGCGCGGCGCCGAACACATCCGCGGGCGTGGCGGCGGCCGTGGCCTGCGACCCACCCGTCTTGTGGTTGTCGTGTGCCGCCGGGGCCGCGGCGGTGGCATCCTGGGCATGCACCGGCGCCGCCAGCGGCAGCATGGCCAGCCCCATGACCATCACCAGCACCAGCGGCGCTGCCTGTGCCAGCCGCGCGCGCAGGCGGCGGAAGGCGATTTCCACGTCCCAGGCTTCCAGCTGGGTGCGGCGGTTGAGGTACAGGCCGAAGCCGGCGCCGCTGTAGAACGGGCCGATCAGCGTCATCGCGGCCCAGGCCAGCAGATTGAAGCCCAGCCACACCCACGCCGGGGTGTCGCTGCCGATCAGCGATACCGCCACGCGCAGCGACTCGGGCAGGGAATCCAGCGGCACGAACATGAACACCAGCGCGATGCCGGCCACCTGCAGCATCACTTCGAAATGCCAGCACACCAGCGTCAGCAGCGTGGCATGGCCATAGGCCGCACCCCCCAGCACGCGCCGCCGTTGCCGCCGCTGCGCGGCGTCGCCGCCTTCGAGCAGGTCCACCGGCATCAGCAGCGCACGCGCCGGGCTCAGCCGGCGCCACAGCAGGTAACCGGGCAGCGCGCGCACACCCCAGTGCATCTGCGCGCGCAGGGTCTGCACGGTACCGGGCACCGCACCGAACGCGCCGCGCGATATGACGTACAGCGGGATGCGCTCGAACACCGGCTTCAGCCACCACATCAGCAGTGCCGGCAGCCAGAAGGCATCCAGCCACCACCCACCCAGGTTGAGCAGCACGAACACCGGGCCGGTGAGCAGCAGCCACGGCGTCCAGATGGCCGCGGCGTGGCGCCGCACCAGCGCGGTGCCCAGCTCCATCGCCTCCCAGTGCGAGCGGGCGCGCAGCACCACGTCCAGCTGGTCAATGCGCATCGCCACCCCCGTGGCCGCCGCGCCACAGCCAGCCGAACACCAGCGCCCACAGCACGCCGGACACGGTGAACTTGCCCCAGGCCGGCACCGCGGCGATGGACGACCAGAACGCCTCGACGAACGCCGCCAGCAGCAGCATGAACGCCACCCCCAGGCACAGCCGCGCGCCGATCACCCCGCCTTCCACCAGCGCGTCGATGCGCCGCTTGCGGCCCGGCGCGATCAGCCGCAGCCCCAGCTGCAGGCCGGCGCCACCGGCAATGACAATCGCGGTCAGTTCCAGCGGCGCATGCCCGGCGACGAAACGCCAGAACGGGTCGCCGTAGCCCATGTGCTGCAGGTGGCCGGCCACCGCGCCGATGCCTATGCCGTTGGTCAACAGCACGTATATCGTACCGATGCCAGACAGCAGGCCGCTGGCGAAAGTGCGCAGGCCGATGCTGATGTTGTGCATGATGTAGTGGCCGAACATCGCCCAGTCGGTGCCGCTGTCGCGGGTGCGGCCCAGGTGCTCGGCGGACGGATCGTACGACTGTTCCATGTGCGCGATCTGCTGCGGGTCCAGCAGCAGGTGCACCAGTTCGGGCTTGTACTGCAGCAGCACGAACACGCCCACCAGCGGCAGCACGAACAGCGCGCAAGCCACCCACATGGCCGCGGCCTGGCTGCGCACCAGCTGCGGGAACCCGGCGAACAGGAACTCCAGCGCGCGCTGCCAGCGCGGCGGCGGCGCGCGGTACAGCAGGTTGTGGCCGCGCTGCATCAGCTGCTGCAGGCGCTCGACCAGCTGCGGGCTGTAGCCGCGGCGGCGCGCCAGCGCCAGCTGCTGGCACAGGCGCCGGTAGCGCTCGGGAATGGTCTCGTCGCCGGGCAGGTCCGGCGACGGCGTGTTGCGCGCCTTGCGCGCACTGCCACCCCGCTGCTGTAGCCAGTCCTCGAACTGGCGCCATTCGTGCTCGTGGCGGGTGACGAACTGTTCCTGCCTCATCGCCGCCCCAGCAGCCAGTTGGCCATCGCATACAGGCGCAGCACGCCGGTCTGCCCGCGTGCCCCGCTCAGGCCGCTGGCGATGTCGGCCAGCTCGTTCTGGCGCGGGCCCGACAGTGCCGGTGCGCGGTCGGCAAAGGCGATCACCGCCTGCTGTTCGGCCGGCTGCAGCGGCAGCGGCGGCGCCAGCACGCTGTCGATGCGCGCCGGTGGCACCGGTGCCGGCGCCGGCACGTGCACCACCAGGCTGCCGGCCACCAGGTCACCCAGCCGCCGCCCGTGCGGATCCCACAGGCAGGCCAGCAGGCCCAGTGCGTAGCCGAACGGCAGCATGTCCACGGTGCGCAGCAGGTTGCGCACGATCGCCGGTACCCAGCCCAGCGGCGCGCCGTCGCGCGCTACCACCCGCAGGCCCAGTGCGCGCTTGCCCAGGGTCTGCCCGAACCAGACTTCCAGCACGATGGGGTAGCCCCAGAACAGCAGGAACATCAGCCCCAGGTACAGGCCCTGGCCCAGCCCGCCCAGCGCCATCAGCAGCGGGCTCATCAGCCCCAGCACGCCAAACCGCACCATCAGGTCGATCAGCCACGCCAGCGCGCGCGGCACCGGGCCAGCCGCCGGCAACTGCAGCGGCACGCCTTCGGGCGTGATCACCTCGCGGTAGGTATCGAGCATGGGCGGCGCTGCGCTCAACGGCCGGGCGCCGCCGGTCGCGCGCAGGGTCGTGGGTTGTCGCAAACCCGGTATCCAAACCGGGCGGCTGCCGCTGGCATGCGTGTCTCGGTGGCGTCCTGTCAGCGGCTGACTTTACCCGCCGCCGCCGCCGATGCCCAGCCTGCGCCGGGCACCGTGGCGGCGCGCGCAGGTCAGCGCACCGTGCCCTTGTTGCGCTCGCCGAAGAACTTGCGTGCCACCCCGCCCAGCGCGATGGCGCCGATCAGCAGCAGCTTCCAGAACTTGGCGAAGACCAGGCCCAGCTTGGCGAACAACCCGGCCTTGGCCGCCAGCCCGCCGCCGATCAGCGTGGCCACGCCGTAGGCGGCGATCTTGTCGGTCTTGGGGTTGTGGTCGGCATAGCGCGCGCCCGGCTCGAACTCGGCCATCGGCAACAGCTTCTCCATGCCGCTGCGCACCAGCCCCAGCTCATTCATGCCCGACACCGCGTTGAGGCTCAGGTAGCCGTGGCGGCCCAGCACGCGGATGTCGTAATTGAGCACGTGGTTGGGCTGGCCGTTGAACGCCAGCTCCTTGGCCCAGTACAGCTTGTTGTTGCCGGCGTCGTAGCGCGGCGGCACCGCCCAGCCCACCAACTGCAGCGTGCCGTAGCCGGCCTTCTCGCGCTCGGGGTTGGCCGCTTCGGTCTGCTCCTGCATTTCGCGCAGCAGCTTGGCGTAATTCATCTTCGACGCATCCTCGTCGGACACGTAGCCGTCGTCCGAATAGGTCACCACCACCGCCCAGCTGTCGTCATCGGCCAGGCTGGGCGAACGCGGCACCACCAGCCCCAGCACGTCGGCGTCGGGCGGGTTGCCCCACAGGTCTTCCAGCACGCGCCGCGCATCGGCCTGGTCCAGGTACTGGAACTCCGGGCCCAGGTTGAAGCGCGCCTTGGCCGCGGGCACTTCGATGGTGCCGGAGCGGAAATGCAGCGACTGCACGAACGCGGCCGGGTCCGGAGCGTCCTGCGCGTCCTGTGCGTGGGCGGCCGGCGCAGCGGCGCAGAGCAGCGTTGCACCGGCCAGCAGGGCCAGCGCCATGGTTCTGATCGACATGAAATATTCCTTTCCCTGGAAAAAGGGCGTCCCCACGCCCGAGGCCGGCAGTGTGGGCCAAGCCCGGCCCGCGGGCAACGGCCAGCGCCGCCGATGCCCTGTAGCTGCGGGGCTTGCCCCGCAGGCTCCTTCAGCCCGCCATCCCCAGGTACTGGTCCTTCAACCGCACGTAGTGGTCCGCCGAATAGCGCAGCCCTTCGATGTCCTTCGCGCCCAACGTGCGCACCGGCCGCGCCGGGTTGCCCACCCACAACTCGCCGCGCGCCACCCGCTTGCCCGGGCCTACCACCGCGCCGGCGCCGATGAACGCCTCGTCCTCGATCACCGCGCCATCCAGTACGCACGCGCCCATGCCGATCAGGCAGTAATCGCCAATGCTGCACGCGTGGATGATGCAGCCATGCCCCACGGTCACGCCCTCGCCGATCAGCGTGGGGTAGCCGCCCTTGTTGTACGGGCTCTCGTGGCTGACATGGATGATGGTGCCGTCCTGCACGTTGGTGCGCGCGCCGATGCGCACATGGTTCACATCGCCCCTGATCACCGTGCCCGGCCACACCGACACGTCATCGCCCAGCACCACGTCGCCGATGATGGTGCAGGCGGGGTCGATGTAGACGCGCTGGCCGAGGGTGGGGGTTTTGTCTAGGAAGGAACGCAAGGCGGGCATGGCTGTGTCACGGACGAGAAAGGGCAATACGTTTGGCTAAGCGCTATGCAGCAAATCTTACGGCCTTGAAAACGGGATGTTCGGGGAACAGACGTGTGAAAAACTGTGGGGGATAAAACGCCCCAGTTGTCTTTCGCAAGTGATCAAGTGATATCGATCTCTCGAAGCGTGTGGTTTCTTCTAGCACTAGTACCACAGCCTGCGATGATTCGCTGTAGTAGTCGGAAAACTCCTGCTTCGTGACACCAGTGTCCTTCCCGAACCGTCGCCAAATGCTTGCTGGTGTCGCTGCGTGGACTTCCTTTACCTTCGCTTTGCCAACTACGGAACCAATTGGCAGCTTGGCGTATATCCAGACAGTCGTGCCTACACCAACATTCATAGGTCGTTTGCGAAGCTCAACACGCTTGCGCCCCGATAGGATGTTCTCGGCATGCCGGGGTTCAAGAGAAATTAAAATGTGCTGAGCTTCAGTCATCGGAAAAGCCTTCAAGAAGGATGTTGGTCAGTTGGTCGTTGGTGATAGGGTTTGTCGTAATTAGCTGGTTAGGATTTCCACACCCTAGTAGCTGGAGTTGGGCTAGCGTCACTGGCTTTTTTAAAGGGAAGATGTTGTCGATGACACTCACCGCCTTGATTTCAGCTTGACCTATCTGGTCTAACGTTTCTGGCCGGAGCACAGACGACTGGAGATCAGATAGCAGGAGTGCGTCTCGTCTCCTGAGATAGGATTCCACGATACGTGCTACAGCGACGATGGCTTGCTGTCCGCCACCCTTTGAGGATTCATAGAACAGCATCAGCGCACCCCGTTGCAAGTGCTTTAGTGAACGTGGATCACACAGGTAGTGCCTAGCTGCGTAAAGGGATGCTGAGTGCGCTGGAAGCAATGATGCTTGACGGGAGTGGCCGAGCAAAGGCTCGGCAAATCGCCGTTCAATTGGGCTTATGACCGCAGGACGATCAGCGAGGCAGAGCAGCACTGGAGAAAGCAGTGTCTCTAGCAAGTCCAAGGGGAGATAGCGTCGGTTGCCATCGGGTGAATAGATTTCTATGGCTTGACTGGCACTCACGAAGCTAGGTTGAGCCTCTGGCAACTTCAGTCCACAAAGTCGAGCGATCTCTGAGCGGTATGTCTTCCATGTTGAACCGGTTAGCACATATCCCGCGATCATTTTGACCAAAGGGGAGTGCTTGTGGGCAGCACGAAAGCCCAATGAAAGCGCAACTTCACGAAGGTGGGACTGGTGGGTCGGTAGCGTCAATGAAACGATGCAGGGACTGTGGTTGTCCATATGCTGGATGATGTGGCGCAGCAGTTCCCGAGCTACGTTGGAAGCCTCCGCATGCGTCTCATCGATTGCTGCATGTGCTGGGTACTTAGCTCCCTCTGTGATCATGGGCCACGTGATATAGCCAACGCAGCTTTCTCCACAGTGCACGACGGTCTGATGTGTGGCTCGCCGAAGGCCATCCGGTGTTAGCCAACTGTGAGTGATAGTTCCATTCGAAAGTCCGCATTGGCGGAGCAATCGTCGAACTTCTTGGGTGTCACCACTCTCCATCGCGCGCGTGATGAGCTGCGATTCCGATACGGTTTGGACAGACACTCCCTCGGTCCACTGTTGCTCTTGGTGCTCGAAGGCTTCTGGTGAAAGAACTTGAATTCCGTAGGTCTCCTGAAGTGTGCCAGCGGCTTGAAGCATCGCGATCTCGCTGGTTATGAAGCCGCTAAGCTTCTGATTGATAGCTATCGCGAGGTGCTTCAGGTCAGATTTGTCATTGATAGAAAGTTGCCCATTTCGAGACTGTGCTGGGAAGACAATCAACGCAAGATCTGAAATCAGCGTACACATTTCGTCGTCCGCAAAATCCGGCAGGAACTCAGGTAGTGTCGCGACCAGCTCGATCATTGGATCGGTGCGGCCCTGCTCTGGTTGATGCCGGCGCAACTCGTTCCGTATTTCGCTACTTATGCCCAGTCGACATGTGCCTTCGTTGCAAGCGCGAAAGAGGTTAATCGCTGTCGCGTGGCGAAGACGACGGGGTTGCAGGTCGAAAAGGACATTGAGATCGATAAGGTATAGCGGTGGTTCACCGGTTACTTGCGCCTGCAGCCCTAATGGGTCTTGTACAGCAGTACTAAGCCCACTAGGTGGAAATAGCTGAGGCGACTCAAGTTCTAATACACGAACAGCTATCCGGCGCTTGCGAGCTGCGCTACCAGGGGCTATGCGCTGTTGATAGAAATTCTGTGCCGACCAGAAGGCGGTGGCATCCGCAAGATCTTCAGCTACTCGCGCGTATATGGCGACGAAATTGTGTCGAGTGAGTGCTTCTTTTAGGGTGGCTAAGAGCCGGGACGCTACGCCCAGACGTCGGCTGTTCGTGTCACAGAACATCTGCAGAATATTGGCGCGCGGGTACCGTAGGTCAAAGAGCAGGTGTCCTGCATAGACTGGCTTTCCGTCGACTAGACGAGTTGCTACGTAAAGTTGTTCGCGCCTGGCAAAATCGACATAGACGTTGGCTGGGAAGAACCCCAGCGCCAAAGTCTGAGCATCGGCCGCTCTACGGACGTCTTGCACGAAGGGAGCAACGTCGTCCCGTGATGTATGAATCATCAAGGTCCCTGACTTCATTTATCCACCATCCTTTGGATACCTTTCGCCGAACTACTGCCGAGCATCGTTCTCAATGGGGTGGAGCGCGATGTGGGCGAATTGTACGAACAACGCGGGCTCATAGCTAAGCTTCGATCAGCGGTATGACAGATAGGCCTCCGGTGGCGGGGTCCGTGAGTTTGATTGCCTTCAACAATGCAGTGAGGAAGGGTTCCCTTTTCGGCCATATGGGAGAAGTCTGATTGACATCCCGAAGGGTTCGATAGCACCATCAACCCGCTGCGGCAAACTCCGCAGCCGGGTTTGACAGCCTGAAACCACAAGGCGCACCAGCGCCCATCTTCGATGCCGGCGCTTTTCTTCTGCCCGGTATTCGGCATGGGCGAAGCTGCCAGTTCGACGGCGGGCGGTGTGCGGAGGCCGAAAGGCCTGCCGGTTCCTTGTGGCCGGTCTGTCAACCGCGCACCGTCCGCCACCCTCGATTGACAGCAAGGCGGCGGATTCCCTATCGCACAAGGAGTCCGACATGAGCCGTACCAAGGAAGTCACACGCGTTTCCACCGTTGCGTCCAACCGCACCCCATCCAGGCACGAGGCATGCACGCCGCGGATGATCGATTCCGTGCCGATCCCGGAGTTGTTCTCGCCCCCGTTGCCCATGCCGCCCGCTTCCGGCGGCTGGGCGCGCATGCCCAGGCGCTGCACGATGGGCTATCTGTACTACGACGAGCGCCGGGGCCAGCAGGTCGTCGGCCGGGCCGTGCCCAAGCTGCGCCTGTCCGGCCGTTGGCTGGAACGTTGCGGCTTTGCCGTGGGCGACGTGTTGCAGGTGACGGCGGGTAACGGGTTGTTGTTGATAAGCCGCAGCACGAACGAAGAGTGAGCGGTGCCGCGCTGCGGCTGTTCAACGGTTGATGGCCGCCGCAGTGCGCTCTCCGCAGTCATGAAAAAGAAGAAGCCCGCTTGCGCGGGCTTCTTCTTGGGTAACGCAGTCAGGTGCATGACGCGAAGGCGTTGCGCAGGAGATCAAACGCCTTCTGCTCAACCAACGCCCTGCACCACACGCGCACTCACGCCACCTTTCCGCGCCGCGCCCGCTCCAGGTGCACCAGCAGCAGCGAGATCGCGGCCGGGGTCATGCCGGGGATGCGCTGGGCCTGGCCGATGGTCTGCGGGCGCACGCGTTCGAGTTTCTGCAGCACTTCGGCGGAGAGGCCGCGCACGGCGGCGAAGTCGAAGCCTTCGGCAATGGCGGTGTTCTCGTGGCGCTGCTGGCGTTCGATCTCTTCGCGCTGGCGGTCCAGGTAGCCGGCGTACTTGACGCTGATTTCCACCTGTTCGGCCACGCGCGCATCGTCCACGCCGGGGCCGAGCGAGGGCACCTGCATGAGCTTGGCGTAGTCCAGTTCCGGGCGTTTGATCAAGTCGAGCACGTTGGTTTCGCGGCTCACCGCCACGCCGGTGGTTTCATGCACCTCGCGGCCCAACGCGTTGGCGGGGGTGGCCCACAGGCCGCGCAGGCGCGCGCTTTCGCTGGCCACGGCGGCCTGCTTGGTTTCGAACGCGTGCCAGCGGCGGTCGTCGACCAGGCCCAGCTCGCGGCCGGTGGGGGTCAGGCGCGCGTCGGCGTTGTCCTCGCGCAGTTGCAGCCGGTATTCGGCGCGGCTGGTGAACATGCGGTAGGGCTCGCTGGTGCCGTGGGTGATCAGGTCGTCCACCAGCACGCCGATGTAGGCCTCGTCGCGGCGCGGGCACCAGCCCTGGCGGCCCTGCACGAACAGCGCGGCGTTGATGCCGGCCAGCAGGCCCTGCGCGCCGGCTTCCTCGTAGCCGGTGGTGCCGTTGATCTGGCCGGCGAAGAACAGGCCGGCCACCTGGCGGGTTTCCAGCGTGTTCTTGAGCCCACGCGGGTCGAAGAAGTCGTATTCGATGGCGTAGCCGGGGCGGGTGATGTGCGCGTGTTCGAAGCCGCGGATGCTGCGCACCAGTTCCAGCTGCACGTCGAACGGCAGCGAGGTGGAAATGCCGTTGGGGTAGATCTCCACCACGTCCAGGCCTTCGGGTTCGACGAAGATCTGGTGGCTGTCCTTTTCGGCGAAGCGCACCACCTTGTCCTCGATGGACGGGCAGTAGCGCGGGCCGATGCCTTCGATCTGGCCGCTGTACAGCGGCGAGCGGTGCAGCGCGTTGCGGATCACCTCGTGGGTGCGCTCGCTGGTGTGAGTGATCCAGCAGCTCACCTGGCGCGGGTGTTCGGCCACGTTGCCCAGGTAGGACATCACCGGCAGCGGGTCGTCGCCGGGCTGTTCGTCCATGACGCTGTAGTCGAGCGAGCGGCCGTCGATGCGTGGCGGGGTGCCGGTCTTGAGCCGGTCGATGGCGAACGGGCGCTCGCGCAGGCGCGCGGCCAGGGTGGTGGCCGGCGGGTCACCCATGCGCCCGGCGGTGTACTGGGTTTCGCCGATGTGGATCTTGCCGGCCAGGAAGGTGCCGGCGGTGAGCACCACGGCCGGCGCATGGAAGGTCAGCCCGGTCTGGGTGATGGCGCCGCGCACGGCGTCGCCTTCGATGATGAGGTCGTCCACCGCGGCCTGGAACACGGTCAGGTTGGGCTGCGATTCGACGATGCGGCGGATCGCCATGCGGTACAGGTTGCGGTCGGCCTGGCAGCGGGTGGCGCGCACTGCCGGGCCCTTGGAGGCGTTGAGCGTGCGCCACTGGATGCCGGCCAGGTCGGCGGCGTGGGCCATGGCCCCGCCCAGCGCGTCGATCTCCTTGACCAGGTGGCCCTTGCCGATGCCGCCGATGGCCGGGTTGCAGCTCATCGCGCCCACGGTTTCCACGTTGTGGGTCAGCAGCAGGGTGCGGGCGCCGCCGCGCGCCGCGGCCAGGGCGGCCTCGGTGCCGGCGTGGCCGCCGCCGATGACGATGACGTCGTAACGATGGAAGGAGTCGGTCATGAAAGGGGTGCGGGCTGGAAGTGTGAAATCCGTCGGTGGCCGGTAGGGGAAGGCCGCGGCGACGGGCTGGTGATTTTACCGCCAATGCCCGGTGGGCACCGCCGGCGGCCTAAAGTTGGCACGCAAAGTGCAGTTAACGTCATCGCACCCGGTGTGGCATGCGACATGGGCGCAGTGGCTGGAATTGGAACAGGGGCCAGCCGAAGCGCATACCGGGGAAGCATGGGGCCGGCAGTCGGGGGACTGCCGGCCCTTGTTCTTTCCGGAGCCCGCGTTGCGTCCGCGGTCGCTGGCCCTGCCGTTATTGCCCGTGCGTTGCCCCGGTGCGCAATGCGTCATGCCGATGGCTGCATCCGTGCGGCTGCGGCGGTGGCGCCTGGCGATGCCGTGAAAGACGAAGCCCCGGCATGGCCGGGGCTTGTCGTTTTAGGTGCCGATGCCCGACAGGGCCGGAACAGGGGGGATCCAGATTTCCTGTGCGGACATCGACATGGAAGCGGTCGATGTGCGATTGCGGTTTGCGTCAGTTATGGACGCTTTCGGTCACTCGGCCCCACAAGATTGCCTGGTTTTTCCCCAAATGCAAGGGTTTCAGGGTTCCTGCTGCTGCACCGTACGCGGACCACGGGGTTGTGACGGCGGTCGGGCCGGTGCGGGGCGCTGCATCATCGGCCGCGGCGCGCCGCTGGCCTGGGGAGATGGCATCGCGCGCGGCATCTGGGCCTGCGGGCGCGGTTGCGGGCGCTGCAGGCGGTCCATGTCGCGCCAGGGCGATTTGCCGCCGCCGTCCACCGGCGGGCGGGGGCGCGGCGGGCGTCCGTTGCCGTCGCCATCACCGGGCCGTGGCGGGCGGTGGCCGCCATCGCCGTTGCCGTGGCCCGGCGGCGGACGATGTCCGTTGCCGTCATGGCCGCCGTGCGGGGGGCGTGGCCGGTACGGCGGGCGGTAGACCGGGTACGGGTAGCGGTAGTCGTAATAGCCGTAGCTGCCATAGCCACCGTAGCCGTAGGGGCCAGCGCCGTAGGCGCCGTAGGGATAGCCGTACGGGTAGGTGCGCTGCACCGACGTCGCGCCGCGGTAATAGCCGCCCGCGCCGCCGTCGACATAGTCGTAGGTGGCGCAGCCGGACAGGCCGAGCAGCAGGCCGGCCGAAAGGATCAGGCGCTTTTTCATGACAGTCCCCCTGTTGGGTGCGCAGCCAGCTTCGGGCCCGCGCATTGAATCGGTCCTTAACCCTGCGGGCAGGGCTGAATGCAGGTGCAGCGATGGCATGAGATGGTCCGGCACCGGGGGCCTACGTTAACCTTTCCCCATGGTTGAACTCACCCTGCCAGGGCCGGCCGACGTGCTGGCCGCCGCGGCCCGTATCGCGGCCCATGCCACGGTCACGCCGGTTCTGCGTTCGCGTGCCCTGGACGCGCTGTCCGGCGCGCACCTGCATTTCAAGGCCGAGCACCTGCAGCGGGGCGGCGCCTTCAAGTTCCGCGGCGCATGCAACGCGGTATGGGCGCTGGACGAGGCGCAGGCGCGCCACGGCGTGGTGACGCACTCGTCCGGCAACCATGGCGCGGCGCTGGCGCTGGCGGCGCAGTCGCGCGGCATCCCCTGCCACGTGGTGGTGCCCGAGGGCGCGGTGGCGGCCAAGCTGGCCAACATCGCCCGCCATGGCGCGACCCTGTGGCGCTGCGCGCCGACCCAGGCCGCGCGCGAGGCCGAGTGCGCACGGGTGCAGCGCGATACCGGCGCGGTGCTGGTGCATCCGTATGCCGACGCACGGGTGATTGCCGGCCAGGGCACGGCCACGCTGGAACTGCTGCGCCAGGCCGGCACGGCGCTGGACGTGGTGGTGGTGCCGGCCGGTGGCGGTGGGCTGGCCTCCGGCACCCTGCTGGCCCTGCAGCAGGCGGCGCCGGGCTGCGAGCTGGTACTGGCCGAACCCGCCGGTGCGGCGGACGCCGCGCGGTCGCTGGAAGCGGGCCGGCGGCTGGTGGATTTCGTGCCCGATACCGTCTGCGACGGCCTGCGTGGCGCGCTGGGCGAGCCCAATTTCGCGCTGCTGCACGGCAAGGCCACCGCCATCACCGTGGACGATGCCGCCACCGTGGCGGCGATGCGCCTGCTGTGGCAGGTGCTCAAGCAGGTGGTGGAGCCGTCCTCGGCCACGGTGCTGGCGGCGGTGCTGGCGCAGCCGGCGCGCTTTGCCGGGCGCAACGTGGGGCTGGTGCTGTCCGGCGGCAACGTCGACCTGGACGCGCTGCCGTGGATGGGCGCATGAGCCGCCGGCGCACCCGCCTGTTCGACTGGCTGTGGCGCCTGTGCGTGCTGCTGCTGCTGTGGCTGCTGGGCGTGGCGGCGTGGATCATCTGGGTGGGCGACCGCGACCAGGCCGCGCCGTCCGATGCGATCATCGTGCTGGGCGCGGCGGCCTACGACGCCAAGCCGTCGCCGGTGTTCGAGGAGCGCATCCGCCACGGCCTGGACCTGTACCGGCAGGGGCTGGCGCCGAAGCTGATCTTCACCGGCGGTTTCGGCGGCGCCACCGCGCGCTTTTCCGAATCGCAGGTCGCGCGCCGCTACGCGCTCAAGCAGCAGATCCCGGCGCAGGACATCCTGATCGAAAGCCGCTCGCGCACCACCCGCCAGAACCTGGTCGAGGCCAAGCGGCTGATGGACGCCCATGGCATGCGCCGCGCCATCCTGGTGAGCGATCCGCTGCACATGGCGCGCGCGCTGCGCCTGTCCAGGGAGCTGGGCATCGACGCGCTGGCCTCGTCCACCCCGAGCACGCGTTTCCGCAGCTTCCACACCAGCTGGCGGTTCCTGGCGCAGGAAATCTATTTCTTCCACCGCGACCTGTTCGCCGGCGGCGCCTGAGCGGCGCCATCGCCCCTTCCCCGCGAGAGACCCCATGAGCCACGACGTTTCCCCCGCCCGGCAGCAGGCCATCGACCTGGTCAGCGGCTACTACGATGCCTTCAACCGCGGCGACTGGGCCGGCATGCTGGAGCGCCTGGACGACGACGTGGCGCATGACCTCAACCAGGGCGCGCGCGAAAGCGGGCGCGAGGCATTCGCCGCGTTCCTGCGGCGCATGGAGGCCAGTTACCGCGAGCAGCTGCGCGAGGTGGTGGTGATGGCCAGCGCCGACGGCAGCCGCGCCGCGGCCGAGTACGTGGTGCATGGCGAGTACCACCACACCGACGAAGGCCTGCCGCCGGCCAACGGCCAGCGCTACGTACTGCCCGGCGGTGCGTTCTTCGATATCCACGATGGCCGCATCGCGCGGGTCAGCAACTACTACAACCTGCAGGACTGGATCGCCCAGGTCGGCGGCTGAGGCCCGGGCCGGGCCTGCCGCGGCGGCGCATTGCCGGCGCCGCCGCGCGCTGCGCGGTCAGGGGTTCTGCGGCCTGCGCCGGATCGGAATGGCCGATACCGGCACCGCGGCGACGTCATGGCCGTGCTCGCGGATGGGGGCGCCCGGTTCCGGCGCCCAGGCATGGGCGTAGATGACTTCCCAGCTGCTGGGCAGCTTGCCATCGGCCCGGCGCAGCGGCTCGTAGGCCGCCTGCGCGGCGTTGAAGCGGCTGCGCCCGGTGAGGGTGTGGCGGCGCCCGCTCAGCGCGTTGGTGGCGCCGATGGCCCTGAGCTCGCGCATCAGCGCCGGCAGGTCGTCGTAGGTGAGGGTGAACAGGTCGCGGTCCAACACCGGGTCGCGGAAGCCGGCCATCATCAGCGCGTCGCCGAACTGCGCGATCTGCACGAAGCGGCTTACGTGCGGGGTGTCGTCGGCCTGGGCGAACGCCTCGCGCAGTTCCACCAGCGTTTCCGGGCCGAAAGTGGAGCACACCAGCAGGCCGCCGGGCTTGAGCACGCGGCGGAAGCCGGCAAACACCGACGGCAGGTCTTCCACCCATTGCAGGCACAGGTTGCTGAAGATCACGTCCACGCTGTTGTCGGCCAGCGGCAGCGCCCGCGCGTCGGCGCACACGCGCGAGAACGGGCGCCACCAGCCGGCCTGCTTCCTGGCTTCGGCCAGCATCGGCAGGGCCAGGTCCAGCGCGATCACCTGCGCCTTGGGCCAGCGCTTCTTCATCGCCGCGGTCGAGTGCGCCGGGCCGCTGCCCACGTCCAGCACCACCTGCGGCTGCCGCTCTTCCAGGTAATCGAGCGATTCCAGCAGGCGTTTGCCGACCTCCTGCTGCAGCACGGCGGCGGCGTGGTAGCTGGAGGCGGCACGCGAGAAGGCGCGGCGGACGTGCTTGGAGTCGAACAGGGAAGGCATGGCGGATACGCAGGGTGCGGCGATGAAGGGGGTCAGCGGTAGCGGGCGCGGGTGCCCATGATCGGCGATGGGCCGGTGCGGAGGCTCACGTGCAGGCTGCAACGAAGCGTTGCAGGCGCCCGGCGACGTCGTCGGCATGGCCGAGGAACGGCGCGTGCCCGCCGCCGTCGATGGTGTGGGCGGTGTGCAGGCCGGCCGCTGCCAGCGCCGCGGCGCGGTGCAGGGCGTTGGGCGGCACCAGGCGGTCGCGCTGGCCGCCGATCCACAGGCCGGGCGTGCGCAGGCCGGGCAGGGCGCCGCGCAGGTCGCTGCGGTCCAGCAGCGCCAGGCCCTCGTGCAGGGCGCGCGGTGCCGGTTCGCCGCGCTCGACCAGGGCTTCGCGCAGGGTGCGCAGTTCGCTGCGCGCGTGCTGCGAACCCATTACGTCCAGCGCCAGGAAGCGCTCCAGGGTGCCGTGGTAGTCCTGTTCCAGGTCGCGGCCGAACTGTTCGAACACGCTGCGCTCCACCGCGTCGGGCCAGTCGTTGTCGCGCACGAAGCGCGGCGTGGCGGCGAGCATCGCCAGCCCGCGCACCTGCGGCAGCGTGGCCGCGGCGTGCAGTGCCACCAGCCCGCCCAGCGACCAGCCGCACCACACCGCCGGCGGCGTGGCCGCGGCGATGGCGTTGACCAGGTAGGGCAGGCGCAGCGGGGTGTCGTCGTCGCGGCTGAAGCCGTGGCCGGGCAGGTCCACCACGTGCAGTTGGAAGTGCGGCGCCAGGCGCTGCACCAGCGGCGCGAAGATGCCGCCATGCAGCGCCCAGCCGTGGATCAGGACCAGTGCCGGGCCGGTGCCGGTGACATGAATGTGCATGCGTGGACGCTGTGCCTCAGGCGCCGACGGTGTTCAGCGACTGCTCGTAGGCCAGCAGGTCGCGCGCGCGGGCGGTGGCCTCGACCAGGGTCTGCACCTGTTCGATCGTGTGCAGCGCCGACAGCGTGATGCGCAGCCGCGCCCTGCCCTCGGGCACGGTCGGCGGGCGGATCGCACCGACCATGAAGCCGGACTGCTCCAGCGCGGTGGCCAGCGCCATGACCGTGGCCTCGTCGCCGCACAGCAGCGGCTGGATCGGCGTCTCCGAGGGCATCAGCTCCAGGCCGTTGCGGCGTGCGCCGTCGCGGAACGTCGCGATCAGTTCGGCCAGCTTCTCGCGGCGCCAGTGGTCGCGTCGCGCCAGTTTCACCGCGGCCAGCGATGCGGCGGCCTGCGCCGGCGGCAGCGCGGTGGTGTAGATGTACGGGCGTGCGGTTTCGGCCAGGTGCTGGATCAGGCTGTCCTCGCCCAGCACCACCGCGCCATGGCCGCCCAGCGCCTTGCCCAGGGTGGCCAGCTGCAGCGGCACTTCGTTCACGCCGAGCCCGGCATCGGCCACGCAGCCGCGGCCGTGTTCGCCGACCACGCCGATGCCGTGCGCGTCGTCCACGTAGAACAGCGCCTCCTGCATGCGCGCCACCAGCGACAGCGAGCGCAGCGGGGCGACATCGCCATCCATGCTGAACACGCCATCGGTGGCGAGCATGGCGGCGCCGTCGGCGGCGTTCTTCAGCTGGCGCATGGCGCCTTCGCTGTCCAGGTGCGGGTAGCGGCGCAGGCGGCAGCCGGCCAGGCGGGTGGCATCGAGCAGGCTGGCGTGGTTGAGGCGGTCCTGCACGCAGACGTCGCTCTCTTCGGACAGCAGCGCCTGCTGCACGGCGAGATTGGCCATGAAGCCGCTGTCGAACAGCAGCGCGCGCGGATAGCCGAGCCAGTCGGCCATCTCGTGCTCCAGCTGCTCGTGCAGCACGTGGTGGCCGCAGACCAGGTGCGATGCGGTGCTGCCGGCGCCTTCGCGGCCGGCGGCATCCTGCAGTGCGGCGACCACTTCGAACTGCTGCGACAGGCCCAGGTAATCGTTGCTGCAGAAGCCGGTGAGCCACTTGCCGCCGACTTCCAGGCGTACGCCGTCGCGGCGGCCGACACTGCGGCGCACGCGGATGCGCCCCTGCGCTTGGCGGAGCTTGCGCTGGTCCTGCAGGCGGGCGAGGAGGTCGGAGCGGGCCATGGCGTCAGTTCATGGACGGGTGGGCGGCTAGCGTAACCGGTTGCCGCTGCAACCGCTTGCGGCGCGGCCCGGCGGCGCACCGCACGGACCGCGGGCGCGGTGGGCTCAGGTCGTGGCCGCGCAGTGCGGGGCGATGTCCAGGTGCACGGTGCCGGGATGGTCGTGGTCACCGGCATCCACCTCCACCTGCATCGGCGAGATTCCCAGCCGCGCGAACAGCGCCTGGTCGCGCGCGGTGTCCGGGTTGCCGGTGGTCAGCAGCTTCTCGCCGTAGAAGATGGAATTGGCGCCAGCGGCGAAGCACAGCGCCTGCAGCTCGTCGCTCATGCTCTCGCGCCCGGCCGACAGCCGCACCATCGAGCGCGGCATGGTGATGCGCGCCACCGCGATCATGCGCACGAACTCGAACGGATCCAGCTCGGCGCTGCCATGCAGCGGCGTGCCGGCAACCTGCACCAGGCGGTTGATCGGCACCGAATCCGGGTGCGCCGGCAGGTTGGCCAGGGCCAGCAGCAGGCCGGCGCGGTGTTCGCGGGTCTCGCCCATGCCGACGATGCCGCCGCAGCAGGTCTTCAGCCCGGCGTTGCGCACGTGCTCGAGCGTGTCCAGCCGGTCCTGGTACTGGCGGGTGTGGATGATCGAGTCGTAATAGTCCGGCGCGGTGTCGAGGTTGTGGTTGTAGTAGTCCAGCCCGGCGTCCTTGAGCGCCTGCGCCTGGTGGCCTTCGAGCATGCCCAGGGTGGCGCAGGTCTCCAGTCCCAGCGCCTTCACCTCGCGGATCATCGCCGCCACCTTGGGGATGTCGCGGTCCTTGGGCGAGCGCCAGGCCGCGCCCATGCAGAAGCGCGAGGCGCCGGCCTGGCGGGCGGCACGGGCGCGGGCGACCACGCTGTCGGTGTCCATCAGTTTCTGCGCGTCCACGCCGGTGTCGTAGCGCTGCGCCTGGGGGCAGTAGGCACAGTCTTCCGGGCAGCCGCCGGTCTTGACCGACAGCAGGGTGGAGACCTGCACCTGTGCCGGGTCGAAATGTTCGCGGTGCACGCTGGCGGCGCGGAACAGCAGTTCGGGGAAGGGCAGGTCGAACAGCGCCAGCAGTTCCTCGCGGTTCCAGTCGTGGCGGATGACGGCGGACATGGGGGTTTCCTGACAGATCGGGCAACGGAAGCGGGGCAGTCTGGTGAGCATGCACTCGACTGTCAACAAATCGCTTGTCTATATGGTTTACAGGATGGGCGGGGCCTTGTCCGGCCTGCTGTTCCCGCCCACGTGCCTGGTCTGCGGCGAGCCGGGCCGGCCCGGGTGCGACCTGTGCGGCGCCTGTGCCGGCACCCTCCCGTGGCTGGAGAACGCGTGCCGTGGCTGCGCCCTGCCGCTGCCGGCCGCCGAGCCGGACGGGGCGCTGTGCGGCGCCTGCCACGGCGGCCGTTCGCCGCTGGCGGCGGTCCACGCCGCGCTGCTGTACGCCGCGCCGGTGGACGGGCTGCTGCAGCGCTTCAAGTTCCATGGCGACCTGGCCGCCGGGCGCCTGCTGGCGCAGTTGATGCACGCCCGGCTGGCGGCGGTGGCGCGGCCGCAGGCGCTGGTGCCGGTGCCGCTGCACCTGTCGCGCCTGCGCCGGCGCGGCTACGACCAGGCGCTGGAACTGGCGCGGCCGCTGGCCCGCGCGCTGCACCTGCCGCTGCGGGCCGGGCTGCAGCGCACCCGCGCCACCCGGGCGCAGTCGGAGCTGGACGCGCCGGCGCGGCGCCGCAACCTGCGCACGGCCTTTACCGCCCGCGGGCCGCTGCCGGCGCATGTGGCGCTGGTCGACGACGTGATGACCACCGGTGCCACCGTGCAGGCCGCGGCCCGTGCGCTGCGCCGGGCTGGCGTGGCGCGGGTCGATGCCTGGGTCTGCGCACGGGTGCCGTGAGCACGGCAGGGGGTATGCTCGGGTGACGGCTTCCCTCTGGATCAGCAAGGAGTGATGACATGAATGGCAACCCGGGTTTCCCTTCCGACACGCTGCTCGGTGCGCTGTCGCGGCGCTGGTGGGTGGTCCTGCTGTTCGGCCTGTTCGCGGTGGCCTTCGGCGTACTGGCGCTGATCGCGCCGGTGCGTACCGCGGCGGTGCTGGCCATGTGGCTGGGGGTGATGGCGATCGTCGAGGGCGTGGTGGCGCTGGCCGCGGCGGTCGGCGGTTCGGCGCCGGTATCGCGCGGCTGGACGGTGTTCTACGCGCTGGTGTCCATCGCCTTCGGCGTGCTCGCCCTGCTCAACCCGCTGGCCACGGCGAGCGTGCTGCTGCTGTTCGTGGCGGCGTGGCTGGTGGTCGGCGGCATCTACCGCATCGTCTTCGCCATCCGCGTGCGCAAGCACATCCGCGGCGAATGGCTGCTGATTGTCAGCGGCCTGCTGGCGGTGGTGCTGGGCGTGCTGTTCGCGCTCAACCCGCTGGGCGGGCTGATGGTCACGTCGCTGTGGATCGGCGCGATGGCGCTGGTCTACGGCGTGCTGCAGGTGGTGGTCGCGTTCCGCCTGCGCCGGCTGGGCCGGACCGCGGCCTGAGCCGGCGGCCCGGCTGTCGATGCGCACGGCCCGCCGGGGGCGGGCCGTGGCGTGTCAGTCCAGGTACTGGCTGGCGACGATGCCGGCGAACAGCGCGGCCCCGACCCAGTTGTTGTGCAGGAACGCGCGGAAGCAGGCCTGGCGCTCGCGCGTGCGGCATATCCAGAATTCCCAGGCCACCAGCGCCGCGGCCACGCCGAGGCCGGCCCAGTACGCCATGCCCAGCCCGGCACGCTGGCCGGCCAGCGCCATCGCCGCGAAGAACAGCACGTAGAGGATGCCCTGGATCACCAGGTCCAGGTCGCCGAACAGGATGGCGGTGGAGCGCGAGCCGACCTTGAGGTCGTCGTCGCGGTCGACCATCGCATACCAGGTGTCGTAGGCGGTGGACCACAGGATGTTGGCCGCATACAGCACCCAGCCCAGCGGCGGCACCTCGCCCTGCACCGCGGCGAAAGCCATCGGGATGCCCCAGCCGAAGGCCATGCCCAGGTAGACCTGCGGCAGGTGGGTATAGCGCTTCAGGTAGGGGTAGGTGGCGGCCAGGAACACGCCGACGAAACTCAGGCCGATGGTCAGCGCGTTGAGGGTCAGCACCAGCGCGAACGCGACCAGCATCAGCCCGGCGAACAGCGCCAGCGCCTGCCGCCCGGACACCGCGCCGGTGGCCAGCGGGCGGTCCTTGGTGCGCTTGACGTGCGGGTCCAGCCAGCGGTCGGCGTAGTCGTTGATCACGCAGCCGGCCGAACGGGTCAGCCACACGCCGGCGGTGAACACGAACAGCGTCCACGGTGCCGGCAGGCCGCCGGAGGCCAGCCACAGCGCCCACCACGTCGGCCACAGCAGCAGCAGGGTGCCGATCGGGCGGTCGGCGCGCATCAGTTTCCAGTAGCTGGCCAGCCGCGACGGTGCCGGCGTCGGCTGTTGTTGGTAGCGTTCGTAACCCATGCGCACAGGTTACCAGCCGGGCCCGGCGGTCCGTTGCCATGCGCCGGTGCGACAGGGGCAGACCTGCGCATGCATTTACCGTTAGAATGCGCCTCCGCCCGGCAGCGCCGGACGGTGGGGAGCCCCCGGCTCCCGCAGCGACACACAACGCGCCCGTAGCTCAGCCGGATAGAGTAGTGGCTTCCGAAGCCATTGGTCGGGGGTTCGAATCCCTCCGGGCGCGCCATCTTTCGATGTCGCTTCGTCGTGATTGCCGGCCTTCGCGCCCGGCGCTGCGGCATTCGATGCCGCGCACGCCAGTGGCGTGCATATCGCCGGCGTCATGGTGGCGCCCGCGATGGAATGCCTGCATGCGCCGCAAGAACTGCTAAACGCGACGTTTCCGGCTCCGCTA
Organism: Stenotrophomonas acidaminiphila; assembly: GCF_014109845.1. Lineage (NCBI taxonomy): Bacteria > Pseudomonadati > Pseudomonadota > Gammaproteobacteria > Lysobacterales > Lysobacteraceae > Stenotrophomonas > Stenotrophomonas acidaminiphila. Next base: position 992,566 of record NZ_CP043567.1, read on the forward strand.
TTCTTGCCGGCGTTCGACAGGCAGGACGCACCTTGAGCGCAACGGCAAAAGTGCTGTGGCACATCGAATGCCATGACGATGGCGCGCTGGCGCTGGCGGATATCGCCGCCGCGGTGGGGCTGTCGCCGTTCCATCTGTCCCGCGTGTTCCATGGCCGTACCGGTACCCCGTTGATGCGTTACCTGCGCGGCCGGCGGTTGACCCTGGCCGCGCGGCGCCTGGCCCAGGGCGGCGGCGACATCCTGCAGCTCGCGCTGGACAGCGGTTATTCCACGCATGCCGCCTTTACCCGCGCGTTCTGCGGCCAGTTCGGCAGCACCCCGGCGCAGGTGCGCGACCACGGGCTGGCGTCCCTCGCCCTGGTGGACGCGCTCAAGCTGGACGAGGCGGCCGCGGGCAACGGGATCGCGCTGTGGCGGGCCGCGCTGCCGGCATTCTCGGTCGCCGGCATCGGCCGCCGCCATACCTGCTTCAGCAACGGCGAAATCCCCGGCCAATGGCAACAGCTCGATCGCCAGTGGCCGCGGCCGGCACCGGTCAGCTACGGGGTCTGCATGAACCGCGACGGGGACGGGGCGTTCGATTACATCGCCGCGGTGCCGCTGGACCCGGCGCAGCCCCCGCCGCGCCACTGGCAGCGTGTCGACCTGCCGGCGATGCGCTACCTGGTGGCCTGGCACGCCGGCCACGTGTCCTCGATCCGCTCGACCTGGCGCTGGCTGCGCGAGCACTACCTGCCCACGGCGCGGATCGCGCTGGCCGACACGCCGGCATTCGAGCGCTACGACCGGCGCTTCGACGACCGCAGCGGCAACGGCGGCGTGGAGATATGGCTGCCGCTGGCTGAAATCCCGCAACGACCGGAGTGATCGATGTCCTTTTTCCACTCGGCCCTGGCGCTGGCGCTGGGCGCCCTGCAGCTCGCTCCCGCCCCGCCGCTGCCCAAGGCGGGCGAACGGACCGGCGTGGCCAGCTCGGCGACCGCCGCCATCCGCGATGCCGGGCAGCGCGATGCCCTGCGCTTCACGGTGTGGTATCCGACGCACACGGCACGTGCGGAAACGCCGCTGTCGATCGGCCCGCCCGACGCCCCGCTGTTCCAGGAGGCGGGGCGGGTCGAGGACGCACCGGTCAGCGGCGGGCGGCTTCCCACCCTGCTGCTGTCCCACGGCAATGGCGGAACGGCGCGGATGATGGGGTGGCTGGGAACGGCGCTGGCCCGCGCGGGCTACCTGGTGATTGCCGTCGACCACCCCGGGAACAACGGCATCGACCCGATGACCCTGGCCGGCAGCGTGCTCTCCTGGTTGCGCGCCGATGACCTGGCGACGGCACTGGCGGCGGTGCAGGCGGATCCGGTGCTCGGTGCGCATGTGGATACGGCGCGGCTCGGCCTGGTCGGGTACTCGGCCGGAGGGTTCACCGCGCTGGTTGCCGCCGGTGCGCGCCCGGACATGCCGCGCCTGGCGCGCTTCTGCGCCGCGCATCCCGACGATGGCGTGTGCCGCCCGCAGGACGAGTCGCCCACGCACACCCAGGCCGCCCGCGTGGCCGCGGCGGCCTCCCCGGAACTGGCGCCGCATGCCCGCCAGGCGGGCCAGTCCCGCGCGCTGCCCGGGGTGCGTGCGGCCTTCCTGCTGGCACCGGCGATCGTGCAGGCGTTCGACCCGGCGGAACTGGAGGCGCTGCAGCTCCCGCTGTCGATCATGGTGGGCACGGACGACGCGGTGGCCGCCCCTGCCAGCAACAGCGACGTGGCCGCGGCGCTGGCCGGCAACGCCGTGATCCGCCACCTCCCCGGCGTAGCCCACTACGACTTCCTGTCCGAGTGCACCCCGCTGGGAGCGGACCGGCTGCAGGGGCTGTGCCGGACCGCGGTCCCGAAGGCCGCCACGCATGCGGCGGCGGTGGACGAAGCCCTGCGTTTCTTCGGCGAAAAGCTGCGCTAGCCGGCGCCGGCCGCGTATCCGGCGCGGGCGGGCCCGGTACCGGCCACGGCACCGGGAAACAACGGCCCCGCCATCGCGCGGCGGGCCGCTTCCGGCACTGGCTGCGGTGCCCGTCTGGGTGTACAAATGTACACCCATGATTCCCGTCGACCTGCCACCGCAGCGCGCCGCCGTCCTTGCCTTCCTGCGCCGGGAGCTGGCGGCCGGGCGCGCACCCAGCCTGGCCGAGATCGCCGCGGCGTTCGGCTTTGCCTCGCGCAACGCCGCGCAGAAGCACGTGCAGGCGCTGCTGGCCGACGGCCTGCTGGAGCAGCTGCCGGGGCGCAAGCGCGGCCTGCGCCTGCCCGGTGGCGACGCCGACCTGCTGCCGCTGCCGGTGCTCGGGCGGGTGGCCGCGGGCCAGCCGATCGGGGCCGACATCGGCCTGGACCAGCAGTTCTGGCTGGACCGGCGGCTGTTCGCGCTGCGCCCGGACTACCTGCTGCGGGTGCAGGGCGATTCGATGATCGACGACGGCATCCTCGACGGCGACCTGGTCGGGGTGCAGCGCACGCCCGAGGCGCGCGACGGCCAGACCGTGGTGGCGCGCGTCGATGGCGAGCTGACCATCAAGCGCCTGCAGCGCGGGCCGCGGTGCATCCACCTGCTGCCGCGCAACCGCGCGCATGCGCCGATCGAGGTGCGGCCGGGCCAGGATTTCGCCATCGAAGGCGTTTACTGCGGGCTGGTACGCCCGGCTTGAATGGGCACCGTGGTCGCCCTCGACAGCCTGCTGGCGGCGCAGACGCTGTGGCACGCCGGGCGTGCCTCGGCCGCGGCGTTGGGCGAGCCCACCGGCCATGCCGCGCTCGATGCGCTGCTGCCGCAGGGTGGCTGGCCGCGGCATGCGCTGAGCGAACTGCTGTTGCCGGCCGATGGCGTGGGTGAGCTGGCGCTGCTGCTGCCCACGCTGGCGCGGCTGAGCCAGGCCGGCGCCACGGTGGCGGTGGTGGCGCCGCCCTATGTGCCCTACGCCCCGGCCTGGCAGGCCGCGGGCGTGGCGCTGGAACGGCTGGAGATCGTCCAGGCCACGCCACGCGATGCGCTGTGGGCGTTCGAGCAATGCCTGCGCAGTGGCGCCTGCGGAGCGGTGCTGGGCTGGCCGCGGCAGGCCGACGCGCAGGCGCTGCGCCGGCTGCAGGTGGCGGCCGACAGCGGCCAGTGCCTGGGCTTTGCCCTGCGCGACCGCCGCCATGCGGCCAATCCCTCGCCGGCCGCGCTGCGCCTGGAAGCGGTGCGCGACGCGCACGGCGGCAATGCCTGGCAGGTACGCAAGTGCCGCGGCGGCCCGGCGCCGGCGCGCGCCTTTGCCCTGGCCACGCGGTGAGGCGCGGCCATGCTCTGGGCCTGTGTACTGCTGCCGCAACTGGCGCTGGATGCCGTCCTGCGGCGATGCCCTGATCCGCAGGCGCCGCTGGCGCTGGTCAGTGGCCCGGCGCAGCTGCGCACCCTGCAGGCGGTCAACGCCGCCGCGGCCGCTGCCGGGGTACGGGCCGGCATGCGCCTGACCGCCGCGCATGCGCTGCTGCCCGGGTTGGCCCTGGTCGAACACGACCCGCAGGCTGAGGCGCGCTGGCAGCGCTTCCTGGCCGCCTGGGCCTACCGCCACAGTTCGCTGGTCAGCGCGCAGTGGCCCGGCTGCATCGTGCTGGAAGTACGCGCCAGCTTCGCCCTGCTCGGTCCGTGGCCGCGCATCGAGGCGCGGCTGCGCGAGGAACTGGCGCTGCTGGGTTTCAGCCACCGCATCGGGCTGGCGCCGACGCCGCGCGCCGCGCAGGTGCTGGCCGGCCTGCGCGACGGCCTGGCGGTGACCCAGCCGGCGGCGATGGCGACGCTGCTGGACCGCGTGCCGGTGGCGCGCGCGCGGCTGCCGGACGATGCCGGCGAGCGCCTGCGGCACATGGGTATCGGCGACCTGCGCACGCTGCGTGCGCTGCCGCGCGATGCGCTGCGCCGGCGTTTCGGCCTGCCGCTGCTCGACCACCTGGACCGGCTCTACGGACAGGCCGACGACCCGCTGGCGTATTACGCGCCGCCGGACCACTTCGACGCGCGGCTGGAGCTGGGCTACGAGGTCGAGAGCCACACCGCGCTGCTGTTCCCGCTGCGCCGCCTGGTCGGCGACCTGTGCACTTACCTGTCGGTGCGCGACGGCGGCGTGCAGCGCTTCGTGCTGCGACTGGAGCACGAGGAGGGCCACAGCGACGTGGCGGTGGGACTGCTGGCCGCCGAGCGCGAGCCGGCGCTGCTGTTCGAGCTGGTACGCAACCGCCTGGAGCAGGTGCGGCTCGAGCGGCCGGTGGTGGCGCTGCGCCTGCTGGCGCGGGAACTGCCGCCATTCGTGCCGGCCGCGCGCGACCTGTTCGATCCGCGTACGCGCCAGCAGCAGCCGTGGCCGCAGCTGCGCGAGCGGTTGCGCGCACGGCTGGGCGATACCGCGGTGCATCGCATCGCGCCGACCTGCGATCCGCGCCCGGAGCGTGCCTGGCGGCCGCTGCAGGGCGACGAGGCGCGCATCGGCGATGCCGCGCCGGGCCTGCCGCCGCGCCCGGCCTGGCTGCTGCCGCAGCCGGTGCCGCTGCGCGACCCGCGCCTGCGCATCGTGTCCGGCCCGGAACGGCTGGAAAGCGGCTGGTGGGACGGCGACGACGCGCGCCGCGATTACTACGTGCTGGAAACTTCGCAGGGCCAGCGCGCCTGGGCCTTCGCGCCGCCGGGTGAGCAGGGCGGCTGGATGCTGCACGGGTGGTTCGCATGAGCCGCCGCGAAGCCCGCGATTCGCATGCCGGCACGCGTGCGCCGCGCGCCTGGGAAGTGGCGCAGCGGCTGGGTGGCGAAGCCGCCAACGATGGCGCGCCCGGCGAGGACGACCTGCCCGCCTACGCCGAACTGCATTGCCTGTCGGATTTTTCCTTCCTGCGCGGTGCGGCCAGCGCCGAGCAGCTGTTCACGCGTGCGCGCGCCTGCGGCTACGAAGCGCTGGCGATCACCGACGAATGCTCGCTGGCCGGCATCGTGCGCGCCTGGGAGGCGGCACGCGCCAGCGGCGTGAAGCTGGTGGTCGGCAGCGAGTTCGCCCTGGGCTGCGGCCTGCGCTGCGTATTGCTGGTGGAAACCGCCGCCGGCTACACGCGGCTGTGCGAACTGATCAGCCGCGGCCGCCTGGCGGCCGGCAAGGGCACGTACCGGCTGGCACGCGCGGACGTGGAGTCGGTGCTGGGCGACGCCGGTGCCGAGGCCTCGGGCCTGTTCGCGTTGTGGCTGCCGGGCGCCGAGCCGCAGGCGGAACAGGGGCGCTGGCTGCAGGCCGTGTTCGGCGCACGCGCGCACCTGGCGGTGGAACTGCACCGCGAACAGGACGATGCCGCGCGCCTGCAGCGGTTGCTGGCGCTGGCCGATGCGCTGGCGATGACGCCGCTGGCCAGCGGCGACGTGCACATGGACGTGCGCCGCCGGCGCATGCTGCAGGACACGATGACCGCCATCCGCCACAACCTGGCGCTGGCCGAATGCGGCGCGCACCTGTTCCGCAATGGCGAGCGCCACCTGCGCACCCGCCGCGCGCTGGGCAACATCCACCCGCCGGCACTGCTGGACAACGCGGTGCGGCTGGCGCGCCGCTGTAGTTTCGACATGGATCAACTGCGCTACGCGTACCCGACCGAACTGGTGCCTGCCGGGCACACGCCCAGCAGCTGGCTGCGCGAACTGACCGGGCGCGGCATGCGCGAGCGCTGGCCGCAGGGAACGCCGGCCGACGTCGTGCGCCAGATCGAGGACGAGCTGGAGCTGATCGCCTACAAGCAGTACGAGGCGTTCTTCCTGACCGTGCAGGACATCGTGCGCTTCGCCAGGGAGCGCGACATCCTGTGCCAGGGCCGGGGTTCGTCGGCCAATTCGGCGGTGTGCTTCGCGCTGGGCATCACCGTGGTGGACCCGGCCGAAAGCCGGCTGCTGATGGCCCGCTTCCTGTCGCGCGAACGCGACGAGCCACCGGACATCGACGTGGACTTCGAGCACGAGCGGCGCGAGGAAGTGCTGCAGTACGTCTACGCCAAGTACGGCCGCCACCGCGCCGCTTTGGCGGCCACCGTGATCCGCTACCGCGGCAAGAGCGCGGTGCGCGACGTGGCCCGTGCCTTCGGCCTGCCGCCGGACCAGATCGCGCTGCTGGCCGGATGCCATGGCTGGGGCAATGGCGAGGTGCCGATGGCGCAGCGGCTGCGCGAGACCGGCTTCGACCCGGACAACCCGCTGATCCGGCGGCTGATGGCGATCACCGCGCAGTTGAACGGCCACCCGCGCCACCTGTCGCAGCACGTGGGCGGTTTCGTCATCAGCGATGCGCCGCTGTCCACCGTGGTGCCGGTGGAGAACGCGGCCATGGACGGGCGCACCATCATCCAGTGGGACAAGGACGACCTGGAAACGATGAAGCTGCTCAAGGTCGACTGCCTGGCGCTGGGCATGCTCACCTGCATCCGCAAGGCGCTGGACCTGGTGGAGCGCCACCGCGGCCAGCGCATCGACCTGGCACGGTTGCCGGCCGGCGACGAGCCGACCTACGCCATGATCCAGGCCGCCGACACCGTGGGCGTGTTCCAGATCGAATCGCGCGCGCAGATGAGCATGCTGCCGCGGCTGAAACCGGCGTGCTTCTACGACCTGGTGATCGAGGTGGCGATCGTGCGCCCGGGGCCGATCCAGGGCGGCATGGTGCATCCGTACCTGCGCCGGCGACAGGGCAGGGAGGAGGCCACCTGTCCCGAGGCGTTGCGGGAAATCCTCGGGCGCACCTGCGGCATTCCGCTGTTCCAGGAACAGGTGATGGAGCTTGTCATCATCGCCGCCAGGTACAGCCCCGGTGAAGCCGATGGCCTGCGTCGTTCGATGGCGGCCTGGGGCCGCGGCGGGGACATGGAGCCGCATCGCGTCCGCATCCGCGAACGGATGCAGGCCAACGGCTACTCCGACGAATTCATCGACCAGATCTTCGAGCAGATCAAGGGGTTCGGCTCCTACGGCTTCCCGCAGAGCCATGCCGCCTCGTTCGCCAAGCTGGTCTACATCAGCAGCTGGCTCAAGCGCCATGAACCGGCGGCCTTCGCCTGTGCGCTGCTCAACGCGCAGCCGATGGGCTTTTATTCGCCCAGCGAGATCGTCCAGGACGCGCGCCGCGACGGTCACGGCGGACGCCGCGCGGTGGAGGTGCGGCCGGTGGACGTGACCTGCAGCGACCGGGACAACACCTTGGAAGGCGGGCGGGCACGCTGTGGCCCGGATGACGACCACGGCCAGCCCGCCATCCGCCTGGGCCTGCGCCAGGTGGCCGGGTTGCCTGAAAGCGCGGCGCTGGCCATCGTCGCCGCGCGTGCCAGGCGCCCGTTCGCCGACGTGCGCGACCTGTGCCTGCGCGCCGGCCTGGACGAGCGGGCGCGGCGCGCGCTGGCCGAAGCCGGCGCCCTGCAGACACTGGCCGGGCACCGCCACGCCGCACGCTGGGAAGTGGCCGGCATCGAACGGCAGCGGCCGCTGCTGCCTGGCAGCCCCGACGAGGAGTCCGTGGCGTTGCCGGCGCCTTCGGCCGGCGAGGAGGTGCTGGCCGATTACCGGGTGCTCGGCCTCACCCTCGGCGAGCATCCGCTGTCGCTGCTGCGCGCGCGGCTGCAGCGCGAGCGCGTGCTCGACATCGCCCAGGTCCGGCAACTGCCGCACGGGCGCGGTGCCCACGTGGCCGGCATCGTGGTGCAGCGGCAGCGTCCGGGCACGGCCAAGGGCACGGTGTTCGTCACCCTCGAGGACGAGCATGGCCCGCTCAACGTCGTGGTCTGGCAGGACCTGGCTGCGCGCCGGCGCAAGGTACTGCTGGGTGCGCGGCTGATGGCGGTGCGCGGGCGCTGGGAACAGGTCGATGGGGTGCAGCACCTGGTCGCCCGTGACCTGCACGACCTCAGCCACCTGCTGGGCGACCTGCAGACCCAATCGCGGGATTTCCACTAGCGCGGTGCATCGGCGCCGTGCCGCGGCACTGGCCCGCGGCAGGCGATGCACTGCCTTCGCGGCGCCCGGCAATGCCGCTGCTCACACCCGGCGCACTGGCGTGCCGCAGTCGTCCGCCGTCGCCTCCGTTCAATCACCCGCCAGCAGAGCGCGGGCGTGAGCGCCGGGCCTCCCGTGTCACTGCCAATCGGACAGTGCGATCTTCAGTTCCGCGGCGAAGCCCTTGGTCGAAGACACCGGTACCGTGAACACGCGCGGCGACTGCTGGCTGATGCCGATCGCCCTGTCGCTGGCGCTGTCCAGTTCGGCCTGCGTCTTGGGGCCGCCGGCCCACTGGTCGTCGCCCCAGACATAGCGCAGCCGCCAGCCATCGCCATCGGGCCGGGCGAACAGCACCAGCGTGTTGCGGAACAGGTATTCGCCGGGAATATGGTTCTTCAGGAACAGCGCGCCATCGACCTCATAGCCGGCGTTGCACACCGCCAGCTCGATCGAGAACGCGACCTCGCTGCCGGCGGTGATGCGGCGGCTGTCCAGGAACACCGAGAACAGCACCGGCGCGCGCGCATCGCGGCGCACGTTGCCATCGGCGTCGAAGATGTCGCCGTATTCGCGGCGCACCGCCGATTCGTTGGCCTGGGTGCGCGCGGTGAGCTGGTAGGTATAGGCGCCGCGCGGCGCCACCGTGGCCTCGATGTAATACGAGGAGCGCACCTGCCTGCCGCGCCGGCGCGCGGCCTCGACCTCCGGTGGCAGCGCCAGCGCGGTGATGTCCAGCTGCGCGGTGGCGCAGATGTCGCCGAACAGGAAGCGCGACAGGTTCTGGTACCCCTCCTCGGAATTGACGATGCCGAAATAGCCGCTGTGGCTGCGGTTGACGAACGCGCGCGGCGCGCCGTCCACCCAGGCGTTGGCGATGCGCACCAGGCCGTCGCTGAGCGCGCCGACCGCGAACGAGGACAGGCCGCGCGCCACCGCGTAGTCGCGGCTGTTGGTGCCGACCAGGCAGAACATGCGCTCGGGCGGGAAGCCGGAATCGCCCAGGGTGTTGACCTTGTCCCTGGGGACCTTCAGGTAGCGCGCCATGTTGCCGCGGTTGAAGTTGTTCATGTCGTTGATCGACAGCAGGTCGGGCACGTTGATGCCGGCGACGTCGATGCCGTTGTGCGGGGTGGCGTAGGTGAACACCTTGTCCACCAGCGTGCGCGCCTCGGCGCTGGCCACCTCCGGGTTCTGCAGCAGGCAGCGGCAGATCAGCCCGCCCATCGAGTGCGCCACCAGGTACACGCGGAAGTCGCGGCGCTGGCTGGCGTTGTTGCCGCACACGCTGTCGCGCAGCTCCAGGATGCGCCGGCCCAGGCTGGCCGCGGCCTCGGTGATCGACGGCGCCTTGCCGTCGCCGAACGCGGGGTCGGCCACGTCGTAGTAGCGGTGGATGACGATGCTGCGCGGGGCGATGCCGCTGCGCAGCTCGGCGCCGCTGTCATAGACGTCGCGGTAGCCGTAGTCCTTCATCAGCCGCACCAGCGGCGACTCGAACACGAACTTCACCACCGAGCCGTCCTGGGCCTGGCGGATCTTGGTGGAGCCGGCCTCCAGTCCCATGAACGGCGTGGAGGTGGTCTCGACGATCTCCGCGCGGGTCATGGCATAGCCGCGCACGTAGATGATCGGGAAGAAAGGGCGCTGAATCCTGTCCATGTCCGGCTCCACGGGAAGGGAGGACAATGCTCGATCATTGTCGTCGCATCCGCGGCGACCGGGGGGCGGGCCTGGGAGGTGCAGGTGGTCGGGACCCGTAGTGCGGTGCGGGGTGGGTGGCAGGTAAACGCCATCACCGAGTCCATTGAATTCCCCGAAGCCCGGCGTTACGCCGTCATGGCAGCAGATCCGGAATGCCCATTGACAGCAAAGTCGCATGCTTCAATCAAGCGGGTATGTGTGTGCAGGAAGAGGGCGCCTATACCGACGTCACCCCGGTTTTGAGTAGCACGGAAATCCGGAGTCCAATTCCCAACGAGATGGAAATTGGACGCGAAGAAGCGCTTTGCCGAAGAGCAGATCATCGACTTCCTGCGTGAGGCTGAAGCGGGCGCGGCGGTGTAGGATCTGTGCCGACGGCATGGGTTTTCGGCATTGTTGGTTTGTGGCTGGGCAATGGTGAGCAATCACTCCAATTACAACTGCGGATGCGGTACGTGACGAAATTCCTTATATGCATGGTGGCCGCTGCTTCTGCTTTCCTGTTCGTTCCCACGAGATGGATTCTCGTTCGTAATCTGAAGAGGAAGAGGCCCGATCTGTGGCATGGATTTGGCTCTCCTGGGAAATTTGAAAGAGATAATTTTCTAAGGAGATATCCCTGCAGAGGGGCAGGGAGGTTTACAGAGTCGCTGGCCGCACTGGTCGAGCCTTGTTGCTGATTTATGCCCTGCTGCATGCCACATTCATTTCTTTTGCTGGCATTGCTTTACTTGTCTGATCTGTTGCTAATGCAATAGATGAATATCTCTGTTTCCAGATTGATCCCGATATCGATGCGTCGCGACAGATGTGAGACGTGAGACGTGAGATGTGAGCGGCAAGCATCGATTCATCCTTCCGTAGCTTCGGGAAAGGCCAAATGAACGTGTTGAAAGCTGGCGGGATGGTGATAGCACTCCTTGCAGTTTCTTGTGCTTCGGCAGAAACCGTTGCGCCGCATTGCCCTGCTGTAGACGTGCGACATGCGGGAGAGAGCGTTGATCCGGCAGGATTGCGCGTTGCTGTTTTCAGCGCCGTCAATCGAGGTGAGGCCTCTATTGAGTTTCCTCTTGAAAGCAGGTCAACAAACATCATTCATGGACGATACGCCTCAACGGAACAGCGTGTTTTGAATGATGGCGTTTGGAAGGAATACAGTCCGAACTTGGATGAGATGCTGGCTCCAACGAGAACCATGATCATAGCCCCTGGCGAGGAAGCGGAGTTTTGGTTTGATGTAAATGGACTTCTTCTGAGCGATAGACGTCCTGAGATGGAATACTCGGTAGTCGTTAGAGCCGTATCCGGCTGCGTTTATAGGTCTTTGCCGTTCAATCCGTCGAAATAACCTTCCTGCCTCATTCTCTGGTTGTTCATGACGCACGAGGCCCGCATCGCTGCGGGCCTCGTCGTTTGCGGTGCTGGTGACTATCCCTGCGCGCTGCGTGTGCGATTACGGCATCGATCCTCTGCACGACCATGTGCTGCTTGGTGATGGGCGGCGCCTCGATCTGTTCGATCTGTTGCCTGGTCTTCTCCTGTGGCCCGCGCTCCTTCGGTGCGGTTGCGATGGGCGCCGGGTCGTGCGCTATCCACCAGCCTTCCCGACGCAACAGCACGAAGATCCTCCAGAAACCGTAGCGGACCCGAGCGGCGGCAATCTCCTCGATCCGTCGAAGCAGTGGCGCAACACCGTTCTCCCGGGGCTGGTAGTACCACGCCGAGCGGCTCCGCCGGACAACCTCGCGGGCGCGGCGCACGCCGACGCGGTAACGATCGATCAAATGGCCCACGGGCTTCTTGCGCGGGTGGGCCTAAGAGCTTCATTGACAGCACGTCCTGCACCATGACCTTGTCCAGGCTCAGATCGGCAACCCGTTGCTTGAGCGTGCGGTTCCCCTCCTTGAGTTGGCGAAGCCGGCGTAGCTCGGCCACGCCTAGTCCGCCGTACTTCTTGCGCCAAGCGTAGAACGTGGCTTGGGTGATTCCCGTCTTGCGGCAGATCTCCTCCACGGTCGTACCGCTCTCGGCCTGCCTCAGGGCGAGAGCGATCTGCTCTTCGGTGAACTTCGACTTCTTCATGGCGACGGGCCTCTTTGCGGCCTGAGTGTCGCCGAATCTTCTACCTATAGCGGATCAGAATTACAGGGAGGAGGTCGGCATGGCGTTCGCCTTTGATCTGCGACATCCAGGTCAGTGATATGACAATACTACGGGTTTGAATTACAACTACTTCCGCGATTACGACCACAGCACCGGGCGCTATGTCCAGAGTGACCCGATTGGGTTGGAAGGTGGGATCAGCACGTATGCCTGTGTCGGTGGGAATCCGCCAGGCGCGGTTGATCTGCTTGGATTGGCCCGGATTGATCTTGGTGGCAACTACACAGGGCGAGTTTATACTTTAAACTATGGAGGAAACGCGTCATTTGAGATTTACGTTTACGATCCCAGAGGAGCCGAGGTGGGTGTTTATGGTCCCGATGGGTGGATTAATAAGCATGGGCGCAGAGGTGCTCCGAGAGGTCTTCCGGATGGCGTAGAAGCTCAATGCAAGACTGTTTCGGATGACTACCTTCATCGAACTGGCTTGGCTGCTAGAAGGGCGTCGAAGGGGGCTTCACGGCTCAAGTCATTTTTCAAGGGGTGGCCGCTTATAGGGCCGATGATTGAAATGACTACCCCTAGTTGTGATCTCTCAGTAGGTTGTTCATCCGGGGCATCGCTGGAAGATGGGGGTTACGACACCAACCCAGCCCCCAGGAGCCCCGGATGAACCTGCATAAACATGCCCGTTTGACGCCTCGCGGTCGAGCCCTGCTTGTGGAGCGCATCCTCGTGCAGGGCCTGCGCATCGAAGAGGCCGCCCACGCGGCCGGCGTGAGCGTGCGCACGGCCTACAAGTGGCTCAAGCGATACCGGGAGGAAGGCCCTACGGGTCTGGTTGACCGCAGCTCCCGGCCGCAGACCTGCCCCCATGCCACGCCGCCGGCCATCGTGGCGCAGGTGCTGGAGCAGCGTCGCTCGCGCCGGACCTATCGCCAGATCGCCCAGCGGCTGCCCGTGGCGCCCAGCACCATCGCCCGGTTGCTGCGCCGTGCCGGGCTGCATCGCCTGGCCGAACTGGAACCGGCGCTGCCGGAGAACCGCTACGAGTACGCCCGGCCCGGCCAACTGCTGCATCTGGACATCAAGAAGCTGGGGCGAATCGGTTCGCCGGGCCACCGTGTGACCGGCGACCGCTCGCACCGGCACCGGGGCATTGGCTGGGACTATATCCACCTGGCCATCGACGATCACTCGCGCGTGGCGTTTGGCTCCATCGAGCCTAACGAGCGTGGGAGCAGCGCCAGCAGGGCCTTGCTGCAGGCACTGCGCTACTACCGGCAGTTGGGTGTGCGCTTCGAGCGGGTCCTGACCGACAATGGGGCTTGCTACAGATCGCGCCGATTCCGCCGCCTGCTCCGCCGGCTCGGCCTGCGCCACCTGCGCACACGGCCCTATACGCCTCGTACCAACGGCAAGGCCGAGCGCCTGGTGCAGACCAGCCTGCGCGAGTGGGCCTATGCCCGCGCCTACGACAACTCCGTGCAGCGGGCCGGCGCCCTCCATGACTGGCTGCACCACTACAACTGGCACCGGCTCCACGCCAGCCTAGGCTACAAGCCGCCCATCTCCCGAATCCCGCTGAACAACGTACTGGGTTTACACACCTAGTCCAAACCTAATTTGCGACCAAATTCCGGACTATCCGGGCTGCGAGGCAATGTGATAAGGCTTGATCGGATTCAGTTTGATGGGGAATCGTGGGATTTTTCTAATTATTTTGAGTACATAAAAAGCGTTGCGAATTTGATGCCGAAGGCTCTTAGAGATTATTCGACTGATGTGGACTCCTATGTCCTTCATGGCGCCAAGACGCTGCACGACTCTAGGATGCTTTCAGCTGTGATTGAAAATGCATACGATGAGAGCTTCTCGAATGCTGTTTCGTCCATTGAGCTCAAATTTATTGATCAGCTATTCGGAGGGAAAACTACATTGCGGTATGCCGACGTTTCTTCTTACCATCTAAAAGAAATGGACTTGGATTTGAATCGGCATGCGGATGTTCTGGTTCACGAGTTCTCAATCGCTAAGCAAGATATATTTAGGCGCCGAATTATTTTTGATCATTTGGGCGAGATTGAAATTGAATTTCGCAAGTTCTCTTATATGTGGAACGAGTTGTAGGCACCGGAGAGCAGGTCTTTATCCATAGTTGCCGAGTAACGGTTCCAGGTTCACTTTTTTTGATCGTCCATGACGCACAAGGCCCGCAACGCTGCGGGCCTTGTCGTTTGCAGCGTTGTGGTCTGCGCCTACTGATGCGCGGCGATGAACGTGGCGATGATGCCGAGTAGCTGCTGCTTTGGCTTGGCCTGCATGCGCTCGATCTGCTTGATGCGGCGTTCCAAGCGCGTGCTGACACTGGCCGGCTTGCGGGTTTGCCGGACGTCCAGCAGTGCGTTGACGTTGAGCGCCTGTGCCAGCGCGATGAGCAGGCTGGCGCTGGGGTGTCTCGACTCGCCCTCGTAGTAGGCGATCTGCTTGCACAATCTCGCAGGTATCGTTAGATGATAGGAAATCCGAGATTGATCCGTACGCACTTACAGGAAGTGCTTCTATGAAAGGAGCAGGACTGGCTGCTGGGGGTGGCGTTGCCTACTCTGGTTTTCAACTGGGGGCAGGGAAATCACCAGGTGCATGGGATGGACGAGGGGGTTGGGATGCAACCCTTTATTGGTATCCAATAGGAAATTCAAAGATGGATGGTATCCCCGAATGGGTCAGCTGTGGGGCGTGTGGATCAAAATGAATACAGAAGCCTTCCTGCCGCTTCTTTTCCTTGGCTTTCTGCTTTTAATAGTGAGCAGGTTAATCGCTATAAAGCTCGCTAAAAGTTCTTTACCAAACGGGCGCCATTCAGAACTAGCTTCGCTTGATTACATTCCGTTGAATACCCCATCTGAAGCGCTTAAGTCGCTTTCTGCTTTTGGGAAAGCTGCTCTATCAAAACCACTTTCATTGGTTGGTCTTCTTTCATTTATACATATTGCGACTTGGATATCTCTGATTGGTGCAGTTATCTTCGAGATATTTAGATAACCACGATCAGGCTCGCCTTCTAATGCAACTACTTCCGGGATTATGATCCAGTAGCCGGGAGGTGCTCGCAGAGTGATCCAATTGGTCTTGCAGGTGGTATCTCGACGTATGGGTACGTTGGCGGAAATCCGCTGACGGGGATTGATCCGCTGGGGCTGGCAGACACTTCGTCGCCCTGGTCAGTTGGCTGGGAGTGGTTAACTGGCACAGGGCCTCGGCATCGTGATTTTAGTGATGGTGATCCGTTTGCTGAGACACTCGGACAGCATGGAAATATTCAGCGCCTCTTGAAAAGAGCTTGCGAGGGGACAATTCCAAAGCAAGGGGAGTGGGATTACTCCGTAAGTGGTTGGAAGGGGGGCGCTCTATTTGCACGACTATTCAAACTTGTTGACTTTCGGTCATATGGGAAATATTGCAGTTGCTTTTCTCGGAAGCTACAACGCACGTTATCAAATCGACGCTAACACGCTCTATGTTCAGGTGAACAATTATTCTTCGATAAATCAGCAACGCATCCCCTGTGATTGGTTACACTGGGTGGTGGTCTGAGAACATTAGCGATCCGCTGAATCGTTGGAGGTCGACTGGTGCAATGTCAGAAATTGCCCAGACACTCAACCTGACATTTGATTTGTCCGAGTGTGGGTGCAAAAAAATGATGCGCTCCTTCGTAACTCTTCTTATTTACGCTTCTCTTGTTGGATGTACCTGGGAACAGGATGTGACTGAATTTGTCGGAGTATGGAGGGCTGACGATGTTCGGGATCAGGGCAGGGAGATTTCCATGCGGCAGGATGGAAAGTTCATGGCAGCGAGAATTCCTGCCGCTATGGTTTGCTCGTCTGCTGGCGAACGTGGTGATCTTGATGGGTCTGGCACGTGGGAGTATCAGCCTGATGATGATCGGATCTTCTTGGTTTTTACAGGCATATCGAGCGAGAAATGTAGCGTCCCTTACGGCGTCATGGTCTTTATTGGCCCAGGAAAAAAGCTGTCATTGATCTCAGACGTTGATAAACCATCGACAGGAATAGAGTTCAGCCATATGTGAATAACAACAAGCCCCGCTCACGCGGGGCTTGTTGTTTATCCGTTCTCGCTTCGCATCTGTTCCTGCGGCTGTTCCCTGGAGTTCCCAGAAAGCGAATCTGTCAACGTCGGCGGCATCCCCACTGGCATCCGTAGCGGGGTACTGCCCGCTTTACGGTGAGCCATCCGGGCAGGCGCGATCCAGCTGGCGGTAGCCGATGGCTTCGGCCAGGTGCGTGCGTTCGATGGGGCCGCCACCGGCCAGGTCGGCGATGGTGCGGGCCACGCGCTGGATGCGGTGCATCGAGCGTGCGGACAGCTGCAGGCGTTCCATCGCCTGTTCGAGCATGGCCTGGTCGGCGGCGGTCAGCACGCAGTCGCGCAGGGTCTGTCCCGGGTCGAGGCGGGCGTTGGGGGTACCGGCGCGTTGCAGCTGGCGGGTACGTGCCTGCGCTACGCGGGCCTGCACGGCGGCGCTGTTTTCGGCGGGCGGAGCATCGCTGCGCAGTTCGGCCGGTGGCAGCCGTGGCACCTGCAGCTGCAGGTCGATGCGGTCCAGCAGCGGGCCGGAGATGCGTGCGCGGTAGCGGGCGATCGCGTCGGCCGAGCAGCGGCAGCGGCCACTGCGGTCGCCAGCCCAGCCACATGGGCACGGGTTCATCGCCGCCACCAGCTGGAAGCGGGCCGGGAACTCGGTGCTGCGCGCGGCCCGCGCGATGGTGACCACGCCCGATTCCAGCGGCTCGCGCAGCACTTCGAGCGTCTGCCGCTTCCATTCGGGCAATTCATCCAGGAACAACACGCCGTTGTGCGCCCGCGAGATCTCGCCGGGCCGCGGCAGTGCGCCGCCGCCGACCAGGGCGACCGCGCTGGCCGTGTGGTGCGGAGCGCGGTAGGGCCGTTGTCGCCAGCGTGTCGGGTCCACGCCGTGGCGCCCGGCCGAGGCGATGGCCGCCGTTTCCAGGGCTTCGGCCTCGCTGGCCTCGGGCAGGATGCCGGGCAGCCGCGAGGCCAGCAGGGTCTTGCCGCAGCCGGGTGAACCGACCAGCAGCAGGTGGTGGCCGCCGGCGGCGGTGATCTCCAGTGCGCGGCGGGCCTGCGCATGGCCGCGCACGTCGGCCAGGTCCGGCAGCGGCGCAGGTTCGCAGGTGCTGACCTGCGCGTCGGGCAGGGTCTTCTCGCCAGCCAGGGCGGCGCAGACTTCCAGCAGGGTGCGCGCGACCTTGACCGTCGCCTGCCGCGCCAGCGCGGCCTCGTCGGCGTTGTCCGACGCCACCACCAGCGTGCGCCGTTCACGCGCGGCGGCGATGGCCGCGGGCAGCGCGCCGTCCACCCCGCGCAGTTCGCCGGTCAGCGCCAGCTCGCCGATGAACTCATGCGCGGCCAGCGCCTGGCGGTCGATCTGGCCGCTGGCGGCGAGGATGCCCAGTGCGATGGGCAGGTCGAAACGGCCGCCGTCCTTGGGCAGGTCTGCCGGGGCCAGGTTGATGGTGATGCGCCGGGCCGGGAACTCGAACTGTGCGCAGAGAATGGCCGCGCGCACCCGGTCGCGCGATTCGCGTACCGCCGCTTCGGGCAGGCCCACGATCTGGGTGCAGGGCAGCCCGCCGGACAGGTGCACTTCGACCCGTACCGGCGGCGCATCCACCCCGGCGCGGGCACGGCTGTGCACCAGCGCCAGGCTCATGGGCGTGGCTCAGGCGTCGCCGGCGGGGCGCTTTTCCAGTGCGGCGACAGCCTGTTCCAGTGCGTCCAGCTTCTCGCGGGTGCGCAGCAGCACGGCGCGCTGCACTTCGAACTCCTCGCGGGTGACCAGGTCCAGCTTGGCCAGGCCGGCCTGCAGCGCGCTCTTGAAGGTGGCCTGCAGTTCCTCGCGCGATTCGCGCAGGCCCGGTGGCACCAGGTCGCTGAGGCGGCGGGCCAGCGCATCGATGTGGTTGAGGTCGATCATGGGGTGGTCTCCGCAGGGGCAGGCTGGCAGGTTAGGCGCCGCCGGCAACCGCGGCCATCGGGCTCTGTTGCGTGGGGGTATCAGGATAATCCCTTGCCGTCCGTGCGGCACGCCCCGCGCCTGCCGGGTCAGTGCCGGGCAGGCTATGCTTTCCCCGGCACACAGACAGGGAAACGACCGATGAAAATGATCATGGCCATCGTCAAGCCGTTCAAGCTGGACGACGTGCGCGAGGCGCTCGCCGAGCGCGGCGTGGCCGGCATCACCGTCACCGAGGTCAAGGGCTTCGGCCGGCAGAAGGGCCACACCGAGCTGTACCGCGGCGCCGAGTACGTGGTCGATTTCCTGCCCAAGGTGAAGATCGAGGTCGCGGTCACCGACGCCCAGGCCGACGAGGTGGTGGAGGCCATCGTCAAGGCCGCCGGCACCGGCAAGATCGGCGACGGCAAGGTGTTCGTGTACGACCTGGGCAGCGTGGTGCGCATCCGCACCGGTGAGATCGACGCCGACGCGCTCTGAACCATGGCGACCGTGGACGGTCAATTCGGCCAGCGCCTGCAGCGGGCCCTGGCGATGCTGGATGGCAAGGGCCTGCCGCGCGGCACGTCCGCGCCGTTGCTGTACCGGTGGTTGTGGAAGCTCGGTTTCCGCGTGCCGCCGCCGCTCATGATGGGGTTTGTCCCGAATGCCCTGCTGATGGGGGGCTTATTCGGGCCGACCTGGGGCTTGGTGATGTGGTTGATGGTCTGGCGCCGTTCGCAGATGCCGGCGGGCATGGTGCTGTTGGCCATGGTGTTGGCCGGCGTGCTGTTCGGCCTGGCGATGGGGCTGCACGCGCGCCGGAATGCGCGCCGGCGCGGCATTCCGCTCTGGCGCGATTTCCAGGGTTGAGCGCAGCTGGCGGGCCGCTGCCGGTGTTGCCCGCCGCGGCGCGCGGGCCGTGGACAGTGGCATGCGTGCCCGGGCAAGGCCGGCCGGTAGTCGGTAGCGCCGCTGCAGTGGGCTCCAGGCTGCGGCCTGGGAGCTGTCTCCTGTGCTGAAGCCGCGGGGTCCTGTGGGCCAGCGGGCCCCGCGAGGGGCGGCAGACGAAAGACCTCGCGTCGCTATGGGTCTTTCTGGGCGGAAGCCGCGGGCTTGTCCGCCCGATGCCCTGGCCATGAAGGCGATCGAGCGGGACAGGGCCCCATGCGGGAAAGGAGAGCGCCCGGCCCAGGCGAGGACAGGGCGGGCGGCACCGATGCCTCAATCGCTGCTGTCTCCGGGTTGTTTGTCCGCCCCCATTGCTTCCAGCGCCGCGCGGGCGCTCTGGCTGGCCGGATCGAGCTTCAAGGCGGTGCGGTAGCTTTCGCGGGCTTCATCCAGCCGCCCGGCCGCGCGATACGCCTCCCCGAGACTGTCGTGGGTGTTGGCCGAACCGGGATACGCCGCCACGCCCCATTCAAATACGCTGACCGCCTCGTCCTTGCGGCCCGCGCGAAGAAGCTTGTAGCCCAGCGCGTTCAGCGCCCTCTCGCTGTGGTCGTAGTCGTCGCGGCGCGCCCCCAGGCCTTCATAGGCCGCCGTCATGGCCTTGGGCCCCTGGCGATAGGCGATCGGGGTCAGCAGGTCGTCCACGCTCCGCTTTGCCGGTTGCATCGGCTTGCCGTTGAGCACCTCCATGAGGTCCTGGCCCATCGTCACCACAAGCGCGCCCTGCCAGAAATTGTCGAGGATGATGACGCAGTCCTCGTGCGACTCGGACCGCAGGTAATAGCTCTGGTAGCCCGGTACGCTGCCGGTGTGGGAAACGACCTGCAGCCTGGCGCCATCGGGCAGTGTCCAGTCATCGACATTCCACCCGAACCCATAGTGCGACGCCTGCGCCGTCAGCATCTGGCGCCGCGTGTCGTGGCTCAGCAGGCGCTCGCCATACAGCGCCCGGTCGAAGCGGTAGAGATCATCGACCGTGGTGTAGATGCCCGCCGCCGCGAACGACACGCTCGGGTCGATCCACTGTGGCTGCACCAGGGTGCCTTCCGCGGTGCGGGTGTAGCCTTCGGCGAGCCGTTCCAGCACCGACCTGCCGTTGAAAACACCGCTGGCGGTCATGCCTGCCGGGGCGAAGATCCGTTCCTGCAGGTTGTCCGCAAGAGACTGCCCGGTTGCCTGTTCGATCAGCAGACCGAGCAGGAAGAAGCCATTGTTGTTGTATCGCCACTGCTGGCCCGGGTTCTCCAGCAGCGTCGGCTTGATCCACTCGCGCGCAAAGTCCATCGGCGCATAGCTGCGGCGCGCGGCGGTCTGCCACCACGGGTCGGTGTAGCGCCCGGGGACGTCGGCAAGCCCCGAGGTGTGGCTGAGCAGCTGGGCTACCGTCACCTTCGCCGCAGGCGTCCCGGCGTAGAGCGCCGGCAGGTATTCGCCCAGTGTCCCGTCCAACCGCAGCGTGCCCTGCTGGACCAGCTGCATCGTGAGCGTGGCGACCAGCGGCTTGCTCAGCGAGCCGACCCGATAGCGCCCTTCCACCCGGTTGGGCGTTGCCCATTCAACATTGGCCTGGCCGTAAGCGGCGCGCAGCAGCACCTGGTCTCCCCGCGCCACCAGCACCGTGCCGTTGAAGCCACGGTGATCGGCGTAGCTGTCGACCAGGCGGCGCAGTTCATCGGCCGTGGGAGGCTGCTTCGCCAACGCGACTGCGCTGCACATCAGCAGGACGAAACCACATACCCGGGCAAAGGGACGCATCGATTGGCCTACGTTGGAGAATCCATCCGAAGCTAGCGGTTGACTACAGTTGTAGTCAATGGGTCGTCCGGCATGGTCCCAGGGCCCTCCGGGCGAGGCGCCGTGCCAGGCAGCGTGATGGCTGCGTTCGGCCGCCGGGTGGACCGGGTGATGCGCGGCGCCTGGAGAACCAACGAAAACCCCGCGCCGGTGGCCGGCGCGGGGTTGGGGTGCGTCGCTGCGGTGTGGCGCCGGCTTACTCGCCCAGCGCCTTGGCCACGAACGGCGGGCTGACCAGCACGCCGGTGTGCAGCGGGGCGGTGTAGTACAGCGTATCGAACGGCTTGGCGGCGGCGTCTTCTTCGCGGAAGCCGAAGCCGAAGCCGGCCTGCTTGCTGGCCACGGTCACCGACCACCAGCCGGTCGGGTAGCACGGCTGCGGGAACGGCAGGGTCTTGAACGACTGGAAGCCGGCCTTGCCCATCTCCGCGCGCATGTCCTTGATCAGGTCCAGCAGCGCCAGCGGCGATTCGCTCTGCTGTACCAGCAGGCCGTCGTCCTTCAGCGCGCGGAAGCAGCTTTCGAAGAAGGCCTTGTTGAACAGGCCCTCGGCCGGGCCGACCGGGTCGGTGGAGTCCACGATCACCACGTCGACGCTGCCCGGCGCGCAGTTGGCCATGTAGGCCACGCCGTCGTCGAACAGCAGCTCGGCACGGGCGTCGCCGTTGGACTCGCACAGCTCCGGGAAGTACTTCTCGGCCATGCGCGTGACCTGCTCGTCGATGTCGCACTGGGTGGCGCTTTCAACGCCCGGGTGCTTGAGCACCTCGCGCAGGGTGCCGCAGTCGCCGCCGCCGATGATCACCACGCGCCTGGGCGCCGGGTGGGTGAACAGCACCGGGTGGCTGATCATCTCGTGGTAGAAGAAGTTGTCCTTGGTGGTCAGCATCATGGCGCCATCGATGACCATCAGCTTGCCCCAGTCGGTGCTGTCGTAGATCTCGATCTTCTGGAACGGCGACTGCACTTCGTCCAGCTTGCCGGTGATGCGGAAACCGATGGCCGAGCCGGTCGGCTGGAAGTGTTCGATGAACCAGTTGTCGTGGGTGGTCATGGGGATTCCTGGGTGCAATGGACTTTTCCCTTCTCCCGCGGGCGGGAAAAGGCGCCCCGGAGGGCGGGCGAGGGGGGCGGCAAAGCCCGGTACGGCGGGGTCTGCGCCGTATTTCCGCCCCTGGATCCCGCTCCGGAGCGGGAGGGCGGAAGGCGCGGGCGCGGATTGTAACGGACCGGTGCCCCGCTGGCGTTAGAATGCGCGTCCTTTTTATCCACAGCCGAGAGTTGCTACGCCGATGAGCGATTGGTCCCTCGACCAGGCCCGCAAGACCTATTCGATCCCGCACTGGTCCGACGGTTATTTCGACGTCGATGCCGCCGGGCATGTCGTGGTGCGCCCCACCGGCGCGCGGGGCCCGGCCGTGTCGTTGCCGGAAATCGTCGATTCGGCGCGTGCCGCCGGCGCCAAACTGCCGCTGCTGGTGCGGTTCCCGGACATCCTCGGCGAGCGCCTTGGCAAGCTGCAGGCGGCCTTCGCCCAGGCCCAGCGTGACTGGGATTACCGTGGCGGCTACACCGCGGTCTATCCGATCAAGGTCAACCAGCACCGCGGCGTGGCCGGCACCCTGGCCAGCCACCATGGCGAGGGCTTCGGCCTGGAAGCCGGCTCCAAGCCGGAGCTGATGGCGGTGCTGGCGCTGAGCCGGCCGGGCGGGCTGATCGTCTGCAACGGCTACAAGGACCGCGAGTACATCCGCCTGGCGCTGATCGGCCGCAAGCTCGGCCTGCAGACCTACATCGTCATCGAGAAGCCCTCCGAGCTGAAGCTGGTGCTGGAGGAATCCAGGGCACTGGACGTGAAGCCGGGCCTGGGCGTGCGCATGCGCCTGGCATCGCTGGGTGCCGGCAAGTGGCAGAACAGCGGCGGCGACAAGGCCAAGTTCGGGCTGTCGCCGCGCCAGCTGCTGGACCTGTGGAAGTCGCTGCGCGATACCGAGTACGCCGATTGCCTGAACCTGCTGCACTTCCACATGGGCAGCCAGATCAGCAACGTGCGCGACATCGCCAACGGCATGCGCGAGGCCACCCGCTACTTCGTCGAGCTCTCGCGCCTGGGCGCGAAGATCAGCCACGTCGACGTCGGCGGTGGCCTGGGCATCGACTACGAAGGCACCCGCTCGCGCAGCTACTGCTCGATCAACTACGGCCTGAACGCCTACGCCAGCAACATCGTGCAGCCGCTGGCCGAGGCCTGCGAAGCGCACGCGCTGCCGCCGCCGCGCATCGTCACCGAGTGCGGCCGCGCGATGACCGCCCACCACGCGGTGCTGATCGCCAACGTGTCCGAAGTGGAGCAGGCCGCCGATGGCCGCATCCCCGAGGCGCATGACGACGAGCCGGCCGCGATCCGCCACCTGCGCGAGATCCATGACGAACTGGACCAGCGCCCGGCGGTGGAACTGTTCCAGGAAGCCCAGCACTTCCACGCCGAAGGCCTGAGCGCCTATGCACTGGGCCAGATCGACCTGCCGCAGCGTGCGCGCATCGACGACCTGTTCTACGCCATCGCCAACGGCGTGCGCGCGCGCCTGAGCTACGACGAGAAGAGCCATCGCCCCGCGCTGGACGAGCTGAACGACCGCCTGGTCGACAAGTACTTCGTCAACTTCAGCGTGTTCGAGTCGATCCCGGATGCCTGGGCCATCGACCAGGTGTTCCCGATCGTGCCGATCGAGCGCCTGGACGAGCGCCCGGATCGCCGCGGCGTGATCGCCGACATGACCTGTGATTCGGACGGCATGGTCAAGACCTACGTCGAGAACGAGAGCCTGGACAGCTCGCTGCCGCTGCACTCGGTGGGCCATGGCGAGAGCTACCGCATCGGCTTCTTCCTGGTCGGCGCCTACCAGGAAATCCTCGGCGACATCCACAACCTGTTCGGCGACACCGACGCGGTGGAAGTCACGGTCGATGGCAGCGGTTATCGCATCGCCCAGCAGCGTCGCGGCGACACCACCGACGTGATGCTCGACTACGTCGGCTACCGCCTGGACGACCTGCGCGCGGCCTACCGGCAACGCGTGGCCGCGGCCAACCTGCCGGCCGAGCGTGCCGCCGAGCTGGACGCCGCGCTGGAAGCGGGCCTGACCGGTTATACCTACCTGTCGGACGAGCCGCTGGGCTGAGCCGGCCGCGGGCATCGCCGCGCTGACGAGGGGGCGGGCCGTGCCCGCCCCTTCTCATTTCCGGCCTGTGCTGCGCGCATTGCCGGGATGGGCGCCAGCGTCGAGGGCAGGCATGGGAACAGCCCATCGCATCGCGGCCGCCGGCATGCCCGTCCGTGTCGCCGGCATCAGCCTTCGCGCGCGACCTGGAAGCCGGCGAACGACTGGCTCACCGGCATCAGCTCCAGGCGGTTGACGTTCAGGTGCGGCGGCAGGGTGGCGACCCAGAAGATCTGCTCGGCGATGTCCTGCGCGGTCATCGGGTTGGCGCCCTTGTAGAGCTGGTCCGAGGCGGCCTGGTTGCCATGGGTGCGCACCAGGGTGAACTCGGTCTCTGCCATGCCCGGCTCGATCGCGGTCACGCGTACGCCGGTGCCGTGCAGGTCGGCGCGCAGGCCCAGCGAGAACTGGCTGACGAAGGCCTTGGTGCCGCCGTAGGCGTTGCCGCCCGGATACGGGTAGATGGCGGCGGTGGAACTGATGTTGATGATCGCCCCGCGGCGTTCGATCAGCCGCGGCAGCAGGCGATGGGTCAGGGTGACCAGCGCGGTGACGTTGGTATCGATCATCGTGCGCCAGTCTTCCAGGCTGGCGTGCTGGGCAGCGGCGGTGCCCTGCGCCAGGCCAGCGTTGTTGACCAGCAGGTCGATGCCGCCGAACGCCGCCGGCAACGCCGCCAGTGCCGCCTCCATCGCCGCCGGATCGCGGATGTCGAAGACCGCCGCGTGCACCCGCTCGGCCCCGAACTCGTCCACCAGCGGCTGCAGGCGCTCGGCACGGCGGCCGGTGGCGATCACCTTCCAGCCGGCAGCGGCGAAGCGACGGGCGGCGGCGGCACCGAAACCGGACGTGGCGCCGGTGATCAGGACGGTCTTGGACATGACGGTTTCCCAGGGAGAAGAGGCCGTCGATTTTCGCACCTTCGCGGAGCACCGGCGCTGGCGTGATGCGGACACCCCGAACACGTCCATCGCGTCAACGCGCATGCCCATGGCGCCCACCCACCGGAGCCACAGCCCCCTTGCGTCAAGGGGGCGCGCCGACAGGCGCGGGGTTGTGGAGATAGCGGGCATGGGGCCCAAGGTTTGTTTCACAAACGTGGGATGAAGCCTCTGTAAGCGACGTCACTGCGCCCACGATTTTCGCACCTCGCTGAACACGGGGCTCGTAGACGCGGAGCCAGCCGCGAATGGCGCACTTCGCCAAATCCTGTGCGTGGCAAGCCCCCCGCACCCACGATGTTCCCACCGGAGCCACAGCCCCCTTGAATCAAGGGGGCGCGCCGACAGGCGCAGGGTTGTGGAAGGAAAGGCGGTGGGGCTCGATGTTCTGCTGTGCAGACATGGGGGTAACACCGCTGCAGGCGATTTCGCTACGCCTTCGATTTCCGCACCGTGGGAAGCGGATGCCCGTAGATGCGGGGCTTGCCCCGCATTGGGCCCAGTGCGGCATGGTCCCGCGATGCCGCCAGCGCATTCGCCGCCCACCCACCGGAGCCACAGCCCCCTTGAGTCAAGGGGGTGCGCCGACAGGCGCGGGGTTGTGGAGACAGCAGGCACGGGGCCCAAGGTTTGCTGCGCAAACCTTGGGGTAACACCGCCAAAGCGGTGTTACTGCGCCTTGATGGCCATCGCCTGCAGGCCGCTGCCGTTGAGCTTGGCCTTGGCTTCGGCCAGTTCGCTGGCGGTGCCATAGGGGCCCATGCGCACGCGGTAGACCGTGTTGCCGTTGATCTGCGCCGATTCGACGCGGGCGGCCAGGCCCATCATCGCCAGCTTGGCCTTGGTCGCCTCGGCGTCGCCGGAAGCGCCGAAGGCGCCGGCCTGGAGGATGTAGCGGACGTTGTCGCCACCGGCCGCGGTTGCCGGTGCCGCTGGCTCCGCCCGCCTGGGTGCGCTGTCGGTGGCGGCCACGGCAGGTGCCGGGGGAGTCGCCGTGGTGCCGGCCGTCGTGCCTGTGGCCGCCGCCGGGCGCGGCGTCTCGCTGATCGGTGACGGCAGCGGTGCGGCGGCCGCCGGTACCGGGCGCCCTTCCAGGGCAGCCTGCGCGCGCTGCGCTTCGCTGGCCTGCGCTGTCCGCGCGGCCTGGCTTCGGCGCTGTTCCTCGGCACGCGCGCTGGCGGCCAGCTCGGCGTCGGACATCTGCACTTCCTTGCCCGGCAGCAGGGTGTAGAAGTCGTACTGGGTCGCGGCCGGTTTCTCCGCCGGCTGCGCGCCATCGCGCGCGGCCGGACGGGGGAGGTCGGCGCCGGCGTCGATGTCGGCATCGGCGACCGGGGCCGGCTGCGCGTCCGGGTTGGGCTGGGGACCGACCCGCAGGAAGCCGTCGCCTTCCTTCTTGAACAGGTTCGGGGCGGCCAGGAACACCACGGCCGCGATCGCCGCGCCGGCGACCAGCCATACCCAGCCGGGCGTACCGTTGCCGCTGTTGCGCCGGGCCTGGCTCTTGCCGCGTCGTGCTGCCATTTCTGCAACGTCTCCTTGCTTACATCTTTTCCGGCGCGCTCACGCCCAACAGGCCCAGGCCGTTGGCGAGCGTCTGCCGCGCGGCGCCGGCCAGTGCCAGCCGGGCGTTGCGGGTGGCGGCATCGTCCACCAGTACCGGCGTCCCGTGATACCACGTGTGGAAGGCGTGCGCCAATTCACGCAGGTACTGCGCCACCAGGTGCGGTTCCAGCGACACGCCGGCGGCCTCGACCACTTCCGGGTAACGCGAGATTTCGTTCATCAGCTCCAGCGATGCCGCGTCGTCCAGCTGCGCCAGCGCGGACAGGCCCATCGCCTGGTCGTAGTCCATGCCCTTCTCCTGCGCCTGCCGCAGCAGCGAGCAGACGCGGGCATGCGCGTACTGGACGTAGAACACCGGGTTGTCGTTGCTCTGCTGGCGTGCCAGGTCGATGTCGAAGGTCAGCTGGGAATCGGGCTTGCGCGCGATCAGGAACCAGCGCACCGCGTCGCTGCCGACCTCGTCGATCAAGTCGCGCAGGGTCAGGTAGCTGCCGGCGCGCTTGGACAGCTTCACTTCCTCGCCGCCGCGCATCACCGTCACCATCTGGTGCAGCACGTATTCCGGCCAGCCCTGGGGGATGCCCACGCCCAGCGCCTGCAGGCCGGCGCGCACCCGCGCCAGCGAGCCGTGGTGGTCGGCGCCCAGTTCGGTGATGGCGCGCTCGTAGCCACGCTGCCACTTGCTCAGGTGGTAGGCCACGTCCGGCAGGAAGTAGGTATAGGTGCCGTCGGACTTGCGCATCACGCGGTCCTTGTCGTCACCGAAATCGGTCGAGCGCAGCCACAGCGCGCCGCCTTCCTCGTAGGTGTGGCCGGAGGCGACCAGCTGGTCCACCGTCTCGGCGACCTTGCCGTCGGTGTACAGCGAGCTTTCCAGGAAATAGATGTCGAAATCCACGCCGAACGCGGCCAGGTCCTGGTTCTGCTCGTTGCGCAGGTAGGCCACGGCGAAGCGGCGGATGGCGTCGATGTCCCCGGCATCGCCGGTACCGACCACCTGGCTGCCTTCCAGCTCGACGGTCTGGCCGAGCAGGTAGGCCTTGGCGACGTCGGCGATGTACTCGCCGTTGTATGCCTCGGCCGGCCACTGCGCGTCGCCCGGCTTGAAGCCGCGCGCGCGCGCCTGGACCGAGCGCGCCAGGTTCTCGATCTGCACGCCGGCGTCGTTGTAGTAGAACTCGCGCTTGGTATTCCAGCCGTTGGCTTCCAGCACGCGGGCGATGCAGTCGCCGATCGCGCCGGCGCGGCCATGGCCGACATGCAGCGGGCCGGTGGGGTTGGCCGAGACGTACTCGACGCCGACGCTGCGGCCGTTGCCGCCCAGGTTGCGGCCGTAGTCGGCACCTTCGCGCAGCACGCTGGCGACCTCGCGCTGGAACGCCACCGGCGCCAGCTTGAAGTTGATGAAGCCCGGGCCGGCGATCTCGACGCTGGCGACATCGTCGCTGGGCGGCAGCGCCGCGACCAGCGCCTGCGCCACCGCGCGCGGGTTGCTGCGTGCGGCCTTGGCCAGCAGCATCGCGGCATTGGTGGCGAAATCGCCGTGTTCGCGGGTCTTGGGTCGTTCGACCACGAAATCCGGCGGCAGGGTGTCGGCAGGCAGGGTGCCGTTGGCGCGCAAGGCTTCGATGCCTTGGCCGATCAGGGCGCGGAGTAGGGATTTCACGTGACTGTCTGCTTGGAGCGCGGAACTGCCCATTTTACCCGACCGGCGGGACCGCTGCTTCGGCCGCGGCGCAGCCGGTCAGCGAAGTCAACAGCGGGTGCAGGCCGGGGCCACGGCCTGCACGGCCGGGGAGCGTGCTGCGCGGCAGGGCTGCGGCGCCTGTCCCGGAGGGCGCGGACAGGCCCACGACGGCCGGGGCGGCGGCGGGTGGGCGTGCGCATTCGGCTACATCCAGCCGCGGGCCGCCAGCGACACCGGCAGGCCGTCGCCGATGACGAAGTGGTCCAGCAGCCGTATCTGAACCAGGGCCAGCGCCTCGCGCAGGCGCAGGGTGACGGTGCGGTCGGCCGCCGACGGCTCGGCGCTGCCCGAAGGATGGTTGTGGCCGACGATCACCGCCGCGGCGTTGTGTGCCAGGGCCCGGCGCACCAGTTCGCGCGGGTGCACCTCGGCGCCGTCGATGGTGCCGCGGAACAGCTCCTCGAAGGCCAGTGCCCGGTGCCGGCTGTCCAGGAACAGGGCGGCGAACACCTCGTGCGGCCGGGGCCGCAGCCGTTGCACGAAATAGCGGCCGGCCGAGTCCGGGTCGGTCAGGGTGGTGCCGCGCTCCAGGTCCGAGGCCAGGTGGCGCTGGCCCAGCTCCAGTGCCGCCACCAGCCGGCAGGCGCGGGCCGGGCCCAGGCCCGGCACCCGCATCAGTTCGCGCGCGCCACGGTCCATCAACTGCCGCAGCGGGCCGTGTACATGCAGCATCTCGCGCGCGGTCCGTATCGCATCCTGGCCGGGCAGGCCCGAGCCCAGGAAGATGGCCAGCAGCTCCGCGTCGGACAGGATGCTGGCCCCGTGTGCCAGCAGCTTTTCGCGGGGGCGTTCGGAGTCGGGCCAGTGGCGGATGTGCATGGGCTCAGGGTGGCCGTCAAGCGTGTGCAGGGTAATAAGTCGTCACGGACCCTTCGGGTAAGCTAAAGATTCTTGTGCAGGTAGGATTTCCCAAGTGACCGGCTTTCCCCACAGTGTCCATGCGCCCTCCCGGCCGCTGGACGGACAGAAGCTGCTGCTGTGCGTCGGCGGCGGCATCGCCGCCTACAAATCGCTGGAGCTGGTGCGCCGCCTGCGCGACGCCGGCGCCCACGTGCAGGTGGCCATGACCGACGGCGCCCAGCAGTTCGTCACGCCGCTGAGTTTCCAGGCCCTGTCCGGGCAACCGGTGCGCACCACCCTGTGGGACAGCGCCGCCGAACAGGCGATGGGCCATATCGAACTGGCACGCTGGGCCGACCGCATCGTCATTGCCCCGGCCACCGCCGACCTGCTGGCGCGGCTGGCGCACGGCCATGCCGACGACCTGGTCACCACGCTGTGCCTGGCCACGACCGCACCGCTGACGGTGTGCCCGGCGATGAACCACCGGATGTGGCTGCACCCGGCTACCCAGGCCAACATCGCGCTGCTGCGCGAGCGTGGTGCGCAGGTGGTCGGACCGGAGGACGGCCCGCTGGCCGAGGGCGAATCCGGCCCCGGGCGGCTGAGCGAACCGGAGGCCATCGTCGCCGCGCTGGCCGGCCAGGCCGCGCCCGCGGCGGCGACCGTGCCGGACCGGCTGCAGGGCATGCAGGTGCTGATCAGCGCCGGCCCGACGTATGAGGACCTGGACCCGGTGCGCTATGTCGGCAACCGCTCCAGCGGCAAGATGGGCTACGCACTGGCGGCCGCGGCCGCACGCCGTGGCGCGCGGGTGGTGCTGGTCAGTGGCCCGGTGCAGTTGCCGACGCCGGCCGGCGTGCAGCGGGTGGACGTGCGCTCGGCCGCGCAGATGCGCGAGGCGGTGCTGGCCGCGCTGCCGGCCGACATCTACATCGGCGCCGCGGCCGTGGCCGACTACACCCCGCGCCAGGTGGCGCAGCAGAAGCTGAAGAAGACCGCGGGCAGCCAGACGCTGACCCTGGAACTGGTGCGCACCCCGGACATCCTGGCCGAGGTGGCCACCCAGGAGCAGGCGCTGAAGCTGGTGGTCGGCTTTGCCGCCGAGACCCACGACGTGGAGAAATACGCGCGCGGCAAGCTCGCCGACAAGCACCTGGACCTGATCATCGCCAACCAGGTCGGCATCGCCGGTGGCGGCTTCGAGAGCGACCAGAACGCGGCGACCGCCTACTGGAGCGATGGCCAGCGCGCGTTTCCAGGCACCGCCAAGACGCAGCTGGCCGAACAACTGCTGGACCTGATCGCGGAGAGACTGGACGCATGAACATGGACGCCGCCCCGCACCCATTGCAGGTGAAGCTGCTGGATCCCCGCTTCGGCGATGCCTGGCCGCTGCCGGCCTATGCCACCGAGGCCAGCGCCGGCATGGACCTGCGCGCGGCGATCGAAGTGCCGATGACGCTGGAACCCGGCGACGCGGCGCTGCTGCCCAGCGGCATCGCCATTCATATCGCCGACCCCGGCCTGTGCGCCGTGGTGCTGCCGCGCTCGGGGCTGGGCCACCGCCACGGCATCGTGCTGGGCAACGGTACCGGCCTGATCGATGCCGATTACCAGGGGCCGCTGCTGATCAGCGTGTGGAACCGTGGCCGCGAGCCGTTCACCATCGAACCGGGCGACCGCGTCGCCCAGCTGGTTGTCATGCCCATCGCCCGCGTGACCTTGCAGGTGGTGGATACTTTCATCGACAGTGCGCGTGGAACGGGTGGATTCGGCCATACCGGAGTGCGCTGACAGGGGAAACGCACGATGAGCCAAGGGAACCATGGCGGGCGTCCGCGCCCGGCGCTCGGCCGTTCGACGCCGCTGCTGGCGGCACTGCTGGTACTGCTGGCCGGCTGGTTCGGCTGGGGCGCCTTCGAACAGTGGCGGCAGGCCGGTACCGGCGCCCGGCTGGAGCAGGCGCGCGACCAGGCGGTGGAGGAGCTGCACAAGACCCTTGCCGGGCAGACCGCGCAGTTCGCGCGCCAGCTGGAGCTGGAACCGGTCAAGGCCGCCCTGGCCAATGGCGACGCCGCGGCCGTGGCATCGGCGGTGCGCGAAAAGTGGGGCGGGGTGGACGACGCCCAGGTATTCGATGGCGCGCTCTCCGATGCCTACGCCGACCCGGCCGCGTTCGGCTATTCGCGGCTGGCCCTGCTGGAACTGGCGATGAGCGAAGGCAAGCCGGTCGCGCGCGTGGTGCGCGATGGCAACGCGCCGCGCCTGGGGCTGGCCGCACCGGTACGCCTGCAGGAGCGGCCGGCGCTGGTCTACGTGCGCCAGCCGCTGAACCCGTTGACCACCGTGTTCGATGCGCTGGATTCGCCCGATTCGGCCTTCCTCGGCCTGCGCCAGGGCGGGTTCACCATCATGCGGCGGGGCAATACCGCCCTGGGCAGCGGCGCCGATGCGCTGGCGCGGCCGGTGGCCGATACCGGCCTGCGCGTGGTCGCGGAAATGCCCGACATGAGCGAAGGCCCGCTGGGCCTGGGGGCATTGGCGTGCGCGACGGTGGCGCTGCTGATGCTGGCGACGGCGGTGCTGTTGCTGGTCGGCCGCAAGCGCCTGCGCCTGCCTGTGCTGCGGCGCGGTGGCGAGCCGGTGGACGCCGACAATGGCGTCACCCTGAGCGAGGCGCTGGCGCAGGAACCGCTGCCGGTGGTGGCGGCGCGCGCGCGCGGGGCGGGCGACGGCGAGGGTGAACCGGCGCCCGAGATGGACATCGGCACGGTGCCCGCCGGCATTTTCCGCGCCTACGACATCCGCGGGGTGGTCGGCAGCGAGCTGACGCCGGCCGTGGCCACGCTGATCGGCCAGGCCATCGGTACCCGGATGCAGGCCCAGGGCCTGCGCGAGGTGGTGGTGGGGCGCGACGGCCGCCTGTCCGGTCCCGAACTGGTGGCCGGGCTGGTCGAAGGCCTGCGCCGCGCCGGCTGCGACGTCATCGACATCGGCATGGCGCCGACCCCGGTGGTGTACTTCGCCGCGTACCACCTGCGCGCCGGCAGCTGCGTGGCGGTGACCGGCAGCCACAATCCGCCGGACTACAACGGCTTCAAGATCGTCATCGGCGGCGAAACCCTGTCCGGCGAGGCGATCACCGACCTGCACCGGTGCATCGTCGAAGGCCGCCTGCAGCGCGCCGATGCCCCGGGCGGGCTGCAGCAGCGCGAGGTCATCGCCGACTACGTGCAGCGCATCGCCGACGACGTGCAGCTGGACCGCCCGCTCAAGGTGGTGGCCGACGCCGGCAACGGCGTCGCCGGCGCGGTCGCCCCGCAGCTGCTGGAAGCCATCGGCGCCGAGGTGATCCCGCTGTACTGCGAGGTCGACGGGCAGTTCCCCAACCACCATCCGGACCCGAGCGAACCGCACAACCTCGAGGACCTGGTGCAGATGGTCCGGCGCTTCGACGCCGACCTCGGCGTGGCCTTCGACGGCGACGGCGACCGCCTGGGCGTGGTCACCCGCGATGGCCGGATCGTGTTCGCCGACCGCCTGCTGATGCTGTTCGCCGCCGACGTGCTGGCGCGCAACCCCGGCGCGATGGTGATCTACGACGTCAAGTGCACCGGCCGCCTGGCCGACTACATCCTGCGCAACGGCGGCAGCCCGATGATGTGGAAGACCGGGCATTCGCTGATCAAGGCGCGCATGCGCGAGACCGACGCCGAGCTGGCCGGCGAGATGAGCGGCCACTTCTTCTTCAAGGAGCGCTGGTACGGCTTCGACGACGGCCTGTACGCCGCCGCGCGCCTGCTGGAGATCCTGGCGCAGCGCGAGGAAGACCCGTCCGAGGTGTTCGACGAACTGCCCGATGCGGTCTCCACGCCGGAGCTGAAAGTGGCGGTGGCCGAAGGCACCCAGCATGCGCAGGTGGCGTTGGTGGTGGCCGCCGCGCAGGCCGAGGATTCGCCGTTCGCGGCCGCCCGCATCTCCACCATCGACGGCCTGCGCGCGGATTTCAGCGACGGCTGGGGGCTGGTGCGCGCGTCCAACACCACTCCGGTGCTGGTGCTGCGGTTCGAGGCGGACGACGCGGATGCGCTGGAACGGATCAAGGGCCTGTTCCGCGAGCAGCTGCAGCGGGTGCTGCCGGCCGGAACCGAATTGAACTTCTGAGCCGCGGTACCCGCGCCGCACGCGCGGGGCCGGTCGTTCGCCGCGAGGTACAGGCCGCGCGCCCGGTGGCGCGCAGCCCTAGGGCGCCTGGAAGCGCAGGCCGACGCCCGGCTCGGTGAACAGGTAGCGCGACTGCAGTGCCGAGTCGCCGAGCTTGTGCCGCAGCCGGCCCACCAGGATGCGCAGGTAGTGGGTGTCATGGCGATGGCTCGGGCCCCAGACTTCCTGCAGGATCTGCGGCTGGGTGACCACCCGCCCGGCATTGCGCAGCAGCAGCGCCAGCAGCGCGTACTCCTTGCGGGTCAGCGCCACCGCCGCACCATCCACGCGGACCTCGCGGCGGGCCAGGTCGATGCGCAGGTGGCCATCGTCGAACAGCGGCACCTGGCCGTCGCCATCGGCGTTGCGGCCGCGCAGCAGCGCCCGCACCCGCGCCATCAGCTCCTGCGTGCCGAACGGCTTGGTCACGTAGTCGTTGGCGCCGTTGTCCAGCGCCCGCACCTTCTCCGCCTCGCCGCCGCGCACGCTGAGCATGATCACCGGCACCTGGCTCCACTGCCGCAGTTCGGCCAGCACCTCGTGGCCTTCCATGTCGGGCAGGCCGATGTCCAGGATCACCAGGTCGGCGCCCTCGCCGGCCAGCGCACGCAGCCCCTCGCCGCCATTGGCAGCCTGCACGGTGGCGTATCCCTGGGCGCGCAGCGAGATGTCGAGGAAGCGGCGGATCTGCACCTCGTCGTCGATCACCAGCACCCGCGCCGGTGGTATGGCGGGGGGCTCAGCCATCGTCGCGCGGGCCTTCCGGGTGGGGCTGGAGCAGGGGCAGGGTCATGCGCACCAGCGTACCGTGTCCATCGCGGCCGGGCAGCGCTTCGACATGGCCGCCATGCGCGCCGATCATGCCCTGGCAGATGGTCAGGCCCAGGCCGGTGCCCTGGCGGCCGCGGTCGCCGCGCTCGACGCTGTAGAACATGTCGAAGATGCGCAGGCGCTCGGCATCGGGAATGCCCGGTCCCTCGTCGATCACCTCGATGCACAGTTCGCCGTCGCGCACGCGTGCGCGTACTTCCACGGCCACGCCCGGCGGCGAGAACTTGGCCGCGTTCTCCATCACGTTGAACAGTGCCTGCTCGACCAGCGCCGGATGCACCCAGATCGGCGGCAGGTCGTGCGGGATGTCCAGCTTCAGCAGCGCTTCTGGCTGGTAGCGCTGCAGGCGCCGCGCCGCCGAGCCGATCAGTTCGTCGACGCCGATCCAGTCGCGGCTGAGCTTGAGCCCGTCGTGGCCGAGCCGGGTCATGTCCAGCAGGTTCTGGATGTAGCGGTCCAGGCGCTCGCCCTCGACGACGATGGTGTCGAGCAGGGCGCGGCGGTCGCCGGCATCCATCGCCTCGGCATAGCTGGAAAGGCTGTCGGCCGAGCCGATCATCGCCGCCAGCGGCGAGCGCAGGTCGTGCGATACCGACGACAACAGCGCCGAGCGCAGGCGTTCGGTCTCGTTGTGCAGGTGGGCGGTTTCCAGGTCGGCGACCAGCCGCGTGCGCAGTGCCGCCTGGGCGATGTCATCGACCATCGCCTCGGCCAGCTGGCGCTGCTCCGGGGCCAGCCGCGGATGCTGGCGGTCGAAGCGCAGGCCGGCCACGCCGATGCCATGCCCTTCGCCATCGAGCAGCGGCAGGAACCACCAGTCGGCGCCGGCCAGGGTATCGGTGAAGCGGCCCGATGGCTGCCCGTGGCGCAGCGCCCAGTCGGCGGCGGCCAGGTCGGTGTCGCCCGGTGCGGCGCTGCCGCCGGTGCTGGTGTCGTGCGCCACCCGCACCCAGGCCGGCGCGTCCAGCGCCTGCTCCAGCGCGACCCGGCCGGCATGCGCCACCTGCGCGTTGTCCACGGCACTGGCCAGTTGCCGGCCCAGCGCCTGGCGCACGTTGGCATGGCGGTTGGCCGCGCGCAGCGCCACCACCTGCATGCGCAGCCGCGACGCCAGCCGCCCGGCCACCAGCGCCGCGGCCAGGAACAGGAACACGGTGATCACGCCCTGGCGCGCGTTGATGGCGAAGGTGAAGCGCGGCGCGATGAAGAAGAAGTTGTAGGCCAGGAAGCACAGCGTGGCCGCCAGCACCGCCACGCCCATGCGCGTGCGCGCGGCCACCAGCACCACCGCGACGATGAACACCATCGCCAGGTCGCTCAGCCCGATCCAGCGTTCGCCCAGCCATGCCGCCCCGCAGGCCACGGCGGTGGCCAGCAGCGCCAGCCCGGCATCCCGGCTCCAGTTCTCCGGGTCCAGCGACAACCGCGCCCGGCGCGCGCTGGCCCGCGCCTGCGGCGTGCTGATGATGGTGATCTCGTAGTGCGCGCCGCGCTGGATCAGCTGCTGGGTCAGGGTCTGGTTGAACAGCCGCGCCAGCGGCCGTTCGCGGGTGCGGCCCAGCACCAGGGTGGAGACGGCGTTGTGCGCGGCGTGGTCCAGCAGCACGTCGGCGATGCCCGGCCCGTGCAGCAGTTCGGCATCGCCGCCGAGCCGGCGCGCCAGCGCGAAGGCGGCGTCGATCTCGCGGCGGGTGGCCTCGTCCTGGCGGCGGTGCTGCACCGTGACCACGGTCCATGGGGCATCGCGGCGCTCGGCGATGCGCCGGGCCACGCGCACCAGGTATTCGCTCTGGCCGCCGCCGTCGATCGCCACCAGCACCCGGCGCCGCAGCGGCAGGTTGCCCTCGCCACGCGCGGCGCGGGTCTCGCGCAGGCTGCTGTCGACCCGATCGGCCGCCTCCTGCATGGCCAGCTCGCGCAGCGCGGTGAGATTGGCGGGCGAGAAGAAGGCCTGCAGCGCCTGCGCCGCCTGCTCGGGCACGTATACCTTGCCCTGCCGCAGGCGCTCGATCAGTTCGCGTGGCGGCAGGTCGACCAGCACGATGTCGTGCAGGCGGTCGAACACCGCATCGGGCACGGTTTCGGCCACGCGCACGCCGGTGATGCGCATCACCACGTCGTTGAGGCTTTCCAGGTGCTGGATGTTGATGGTCGTCCACACGTCGATGCCGGCGTCGAGCAGTTCCATCACGTCCTGCCAGCGCCGTTCGTGGCGGCTGCCGGGGGCGTTGCGGTGCGCCAGTTCGTCCACCAGCACCAGGGCCGGGCGCCGCGCCAGCACCGCGTCCAGGTCCATCTCCTGCAGGCGGTGGGCGCGGTACTGGACCTCGCGCAGCGCGATAAGCGGCAGGCCGTCCAGCAGGGCGGCGGTGTCGTCGCGGCCGTGCGTCTCCACCACGGCCGCGACCACGTCCACGCCCCGGCGCAGTTGTTCCTGCGCACGGGTGAGCATGGCGAAGGTCTTGCCGACGCCGGGTGCGGCGCCGAGGAAAACCGTCAGCTTGCCGCCCGCCTCGCGTTGCAGGCTTTCGGCCAGCGCATCGGCCTGGCGGCTGCGGGAGTCGTTCATGGCCGCGATTGTGCGCCGCCACCGGCATGGACGGAATCAACGCGCATGCGCGGTGGCATCCAGGGCCAGGTTCAACGCGATCACATTCACCCGCGGCTGCCCGAGCACGCCCCATCCGGGCGCCTGCACATGGCGTTCCAGCAGGGCCTGCACGCGCTGCTGCGGCCAGCCGCGTGCCCGCGCCACGCGCGCCACCTGCAGCCGTGCCGCGGCCGGCGACAGCTCCGGGTCGAGCCCGCTGGCCGAGGCGGTGACCAGGTCGGCGGGCACCTGCGCCGGTGCGACCCGTTCGCGTGCCGCCACCGCGGCAGTGGCATCGGCCACGCGCTGCGCCAGTTGCGGGTTGCCGCGCGCCAGGTTGCTGCCGGCGGCGGCCATCGGGTCGTAGCCGCTGGCCGATGGCCGCGCCTGGAAGTAGCCGTCGCCGGCGAATGGCTGGGCCAGCAGCAGCGAGCCGCGTACGCGGCCGTCGGCATCGCGGACCAGGCTGCCGTCGGCCTGGGCCGGGAACAGGGTGCCGGCGATGCCGGTGGCGAGCACGGCGTAGGCCAGGCCGGTACCGAGCAGGGCGAACAGCGACAGGCCGATGGCCGGGCGCCACAGGGCAGTGGGGGTCTTGGGGGTCATGCGCCGAATACCAGGACGAGGAGAAGATCGATGGCCTTGATCGCCGCGAACGGCAGCAGCACGCCGCCGACGCCATACACCAGCATGTTCCGGCGCAGCAGCGCGGTGGCGGTGGCCGGGCGGAAGCGCACGCCACGCAGCGCCAGCGGGATCAGCGCCGGGATCACCAGTGCGTTGAACACCAGCGCCGCCAGCACCGCGTTGCGCGGGCTGGACAGCTGCATCACGTTCAGCGCCGCCATCGACGGGATCGCCGCGGCGAACAACGCCGGCAGGATCGCGAAGTACTTGGAAACGTCGTTGGCCAGCGAGAAGGTGGTCAGCGCGCCGCGGGTGATCAGCTGCTGCTTGCCCACCTCCACCACCGCCAGCAGCTTTGCCGGATCCGAGTCCAAGTCGACCATGTTGCCGGCCTCCTTGGCGGCTTGGGTGCCGGAGTTCATCGCCAGCCCGATGTCGGCCTGGGCCAGGGCCGGGGCATCGTTGGTGCCGTCGCCGACCATCGCCACCAGCCGCCCGCCCGCCTGCTCGCTGCGTATACGCGCCAGCTTGTCCTCGGGCCTGGCCTGGGCGATGTAGTCATCCACGCCGGCCTCGGCGGCGATGGCGGCGGCGGTCAGCGGGTTGTCGCCGGTGATCATCACCGTACGGATGCCCATCGCCCGCAACTGCGCGAACTTCTCGCGCATGCCGTGCTTGACCACGTCGGCCAGCTCGATCACGCCCAGCACGTGCCGGCCCTCGCACACCACCAGCGGGGTGGCGCCGCCGCGTGCGACCTGGTCCACGCGCGCCTGCAGTTCGTTGGGCACGCTGCCGCCCAGCGCCGATACATGCGCGGTGATGGCATCGGCGGCGCCCTTGCGGATGCGGCGCCCATCCGCCAGGTCCACCCCGGACATGCGCGTCTGCGCGCTGAACGCCAGGTAGTCGGCCTGGTCCGGCTCGGCCGTGGCGCAGCCCTGCTCGCGCGCCAGGCGCACGATCGACCGGCCTTCCGGGGTCGGGTCGGCCAGCGAGGACAGCAGTGCGGCTTCGCGCAGCTGCCAGGCTTCGATGCCGGCCAGCGGATGGAAGGCGCTGGCCTGGCGATCGCCGTAGGTGATGGTGCCGGTCTTGTCGAGCAGCAGCACATCCACGTCGCCGGCCACTTCCACCGCCTTGCCCGACTTGGCCAGCACGTTGGCCTGCAGCGCGCGGTTCATGCCGGCGATGCCGATGGCCGGCAGCAGCCCGCCGATGGTGGTCGGGATCAGGCACACCAGCAACGCGATCAGCAGCAGCGGATCGAGCCGCACGCCGACGGCGGCGGCGATCGCCGGCAGCGTCGCCACCACCACCAGGAAGGTCAGCGACATCGCCGCCAGCAGCAGGGTCAGCGCGATCTCGTTCGGCGTCTTCTGCCGGTTGGCGCCCTCCACCAGCGCGATCATGCGGTCGAGGAAGCTGTGCCCCGGCTCGGCGGTAACGCGCACCACGATCTGGTCGGACAGCACCTTGGTGCCGCCGATCACGCCGGAGCGGTCGGTGCCGGCCTCGCGCAGCACGGGTGCCGATTCGCCGGTGACGGCGGCCTCGTTGATGGTGGCCAGGCCCAGCACGATCTCGCCATCGGCCGGCACGAATTCGCCGGCACCGACGATCACGTGATCGCCCGGGCGCAGCGCCGCGGCCGCCACCGCGCTTTCGGCCGCGCCGATCCGCGGTGCCGCCAGGCGACGCGCCACCAGGTCCTGGCGCGCACGCCGCAGCGCCGATGCCTGGCCGCGGCCACGTGCTTCGGCCACGGCTTCGGCGAAGTTGCCGAACAGCACCGTCAGCAGCAGGATCGCGGTAACCGCCAGGCCGAAGCCCAGCGGTGCCTGGCCGCCGAGGGTAAGCAGCAGTGCCAGTACGGTACCGGCCATGACCACCGCCATCACCGGGTTGTGCAGCAGGTGCGCCGGCGCGAGCTTGCGCACGGATTCGCGCAGCGCGTGCCGCCAGCCGGCGGCATCCAGCAGCGGTGGGCGGCGCGTGGCCGGGCGGGAAACAGGGGAGTTCATCGAAGCGCTCATGGATGTCAGGCTCCCTGCAGCGCCAGGCCCAGGTGGTCGGCCACCGGGCCGAGCACCAGTGCCGGCATGAACTGCAGCACGGTGAGGACGACGATCACGCAGACCAGGGTCAGGGCGAAGGTCGGGGTTTCTATCTGCAGGCTGCCGGCGCCCTGCGGCGCCGGCCGCTTGCCGGCCAGCTGCGCGGCGATGGCCAGCGGCACGATCAGCACCGGGAACCGGCCCAGCGCCAGCACCAGCGCGCAGCTGAGGTTCCACCAGACCGTGTTGTCGGCCAGCCCTTCAAAGCCCGAGCCGTTGTTGGCATAGGCCGAGGTGAACTCGTAGAACACCTGGGTGATGCCATGGAAGCCGGGGTTGGAAATGCCGGCCAGGCCGGGGATGGCCAGGGTCAGCGCGGTCATGCCGAGCAGGGTGATCGGCTGCAGCAGCACCAGCAGGGCGAGCAGCCGTACCTGCGGCGTTTCCAGCTTGCGGCCGAACAGCTCGGGCGTGCGCCCGGTCATCAGCCCGGCCAGGAACACCGCGAGCATGAGGTACACCAGGAACTGCTGCAGGCCGCAGCCGATGCCGCCCCAGATGGCACCGACCAGCATGTTGACCAGCGAGGCCATGCCGGCCAGCGGACTCATCGAATCCTGCATGCCGTTGACCGAACCGTTCTGCACCTGCGTGGTGAGCGTGGCCCACAGCGCGGTGCCATCGGCGCCGAAGCGGACTTCCTTGCCCTCCATCAGCAACGGGCTGGCAGCGCTGGCGCCGTGCCCTTCCAGCCACACCGTGCCGAAGGTGGACAGCAGCGACATGCCGAGCATGCAGCCGAACACCAGCGCACCGAAGCGGCGGCGGCCGGTGAAGGCGCCGATCATGAACACCACCGCCATCGGCACCAGCACGATGCCGATCAGCTCCAGTGCGTTGGACAGCGGCGTCGGGTTCTCCAGCGGGAAACTGCTGTTGGGCCCGTACCAGCCACCGCCATTGGCGCCGAGCTGCTTGGCCGCGACCATCGCCGCCACCGGGCCGAGCGGGATCTTCTGCGTCGCCATGCCGGCGCTGGCGTCGATCGGCGTGGCCTGCGGGCCCGCGGCCAGCGTCGAGGGCACGCCCTGCCAGGCCAGCAGCAGCGTCCACGCCAGGCACAGCGGCAGCAGGAAGCGCAGGCACAGGCGCACCACGTCGGCGTAATAGTTGCCCACGGTGACGGGTGCGGGTGCCGCGGAAGCGCCGGTGGCGGGGTCCGGCGCCCGCGCGAACAGCGCCCGCAGCGTGGCCACCGCCAGTGCCAGGCCCATCATCGGGGTGATCACCTGCAGGCCGGTAATGGCGGTCATCTGCGACAGGTAGGACAGCTGCGCCTGGCCGCTGTAGTGCTGCTGGTTGGTGTTGGTCAGGAACGACACCAGGGTGTGCAGCGCGGTGTCCCAGCGCAGGTTGGGTACCTGGTCGGGGTTGAGCGGCAGCCAGGCCTGGGTCATGAACACCGCCAGCGTGGGCAGCGCCAGCACCAGGTTGCTGGCGAGGAAGGCGATGGCATAGCCGCGCCAGGACATGGCGTGCCCGGGATCCACGCCGAGCAGGCGGTACAGCGGTTTTTCGATCCACTGGAACAGCGGGTCGATGCGCATGGGCGTGCCGCGCATCAGTCGCGCCAGGTACAGGCCCAGCGGCCACGCCAGGGCGATGCCGGCCAGCAGGATGACAAGGGCTTCGGTCATGGCGTGCTCCTCAGAACGACTCGGGACGCAGGACCGCGTACAACAGGTAGGCGGCAGCGACCAGCGCCACCAGTCCGCACAGGAAGAAAAGCCAGCCGGGCATTGGGAACCTCGGTTCAGCGGGGCGACCGCCTGCGCGGCGGGCGTACCGTATGGAAAGGGAAGCGGCGGCGCCATTGCCTGCGCGGCCGCCCGTGCCAGGAGCGGTATCGTGCTTCCGGGGGCCGTAAACGTTCGATGCCGCCCGGCCGGTCGCGGCGTAAAAACGCCATAAAAATGCGCAGGGTGGGCGGCGATGGCGTGGCCGCGCGGGAGACCCGGAGGCTGCGTGGGTGGACGGCGGCAACAAAAAAGCGGCCCGTGGGCCGCTTGCGGGGTTCCGCTGGCGGGGCGCGCTCAGCCCGGCGGCGATGCCGGGGTATCGGCCGCATCGGCCGCCGCACCGGTACCCTTGAGCTCGCGGTAACGGGCCAGGGTTTCGGCGATCTCCACGTCCAGCGCCTTGCGCTGCTGCTCGAACGCCGCCTGCAGCCGCAGCTGGGCAAGCAGTTCGGTATGGCGCTGGCGGATGTCCTGGGCCTGCTTGTCGGTGACCTTCTGCCCGGCCAGTTCGCGGTCGCCGGCGACCGACAACTGGGTGGCAAGCGCCTCGCGCAGGCTGCCGACATTGTAGATCGCGGTCTTGATGTTGTTGTCGACGATCGCAGCGCGTTCGTTGAACACGCGGCGCAGCGCGTCCTCGCTGCCATAGGTGGACAGCATGGCCTGCTCGGTGCGCTTGCGGGTCTCGGCCGCCGCGGCGTCCACCTGCGCCTGCGCCGCGGCAAGCTCCGCGTCGGCGCGCTCCTCGGCGCTGAGCGCGCGCTGCACCTCGGCGCTGCGCAGGCCACTGCGCGCGCTGAACTCCTCGCGCGCGCTGTTGACGGCCTCGGGTGGCAGGGTGTCCGAGCAGATCCGTTCACCGCGGGGGGTATCCCAGCAGTAGAGCTTCTTGCCGGTGTCGGCCGGCTTGTCCTGGGCCGGCGCCGGCGTGGCCAGTGCAGCCAGCACCAGCAGCATGCCGGTGCCGGTGATGGACGGATTCGGCCTCATGACAGCCCCCTGCGGTCAGCCCGTTGGATTGCTTCCGTAGCGGGCCCGGTAGGCCAGCAACGGTTCGCGGTAGCCGACAAGTTCCGGGTTCCCGGAGGCGAATGCAAGCAGGTCGGCCAGGTTGGCCACGGCGATCACCGGGATGCCGGTCTCGGCGGCCACGGCCTGGGCGGCCGAGCGGCGGTCATCCTCCGAGGCGATCTCCTGGCGGTCCAGCGCGACCACGATGCCGGCCGGGATGCCGTTGGCGGCGCGGATGATGGCCAGCGCCTCGCGGATGGCGGTGCCGGCGGTGATCACGTCGTCGACGATCAGGATGCGCTTGCCGGCCATGTCGGCGCCGATCAGGGTGCCGCCCTCGCCGTGGTCCTTGGCTTCCTTGCGGTTGAAGGTCAACGGCAGGTTGCGGCCGCGGTGCGAGAACTCGCAGGCGATGGCGGTGGCCAGCGGGATGCCCTTGTAGGCCGGCCCGAACAGCTGGTCGAAGGCGACGCCGGAGGATTCGACCGCGTCGGCGTAGCAGTTGCCCAGCTGGGCCAGCGCCAGGCCGGTGTCGAAACGGCCGGCGTTGAAGAAGTAGGGGCTTACCCGGCCGGACTTGAGGGTGAACTGGCCGAAGCGGAGGGCATCGGCGTTCAGCGCCAGCTGCAGGAAGCGGGAACGGTGGTCACTCATGTAATGCGCTTTTTTGTCGTCTATTGAAGGCGCCTAGGGTAAAGCATGGCTTCGGGGAATGCTGGCGCGGGCGGTATGCTGTGCCGTCCCGGGCCTGTCAGCGGTTTCCCATGCGCATCATCAGTTTCAACGCCAACGGCATCCGTTCGGCCACCACCAAGGGCTTCGGCGCCTGGTTCGCCGGCCAGCAGGCCGACGTGCTGTGCATCCAGGAGACCAAGGCCCAGGAATCGCAGCTGTCCGACCCGCTGTTCCGCCCGGACGGCCACCACTGCTTCTACCGCGACGCCACCACCAAGAAGGGCTACAGCGGGGTGGCGATCTGGAGCCGGCGCGAACCGGACGAGGTCCGTACCGGGCTGGGCTGGGCGCCGTTCGACGACGAAGGCCGCTATATCGAGGCGCGCTTCGGCAATCTGAGCGTGGTCTCCTTCTATATCCCGTCCGGCTCGTCGGGCGAGCTGCGCCAGGGGTTCAAGTTCGAGGTGATGGACTGGCTGCGGCCGATCCTCGACCAGTGGCTGGCCAGCGGCCGCGACTACGTGCTGTGCGGGGACTGGAACATCGTGCGCACCGCCCTGGACATCAGGAACTGGAAGTCCAACCAGAAGAACTCGGGCTGCCTGCCGGAGGAGCGCGACTGGCTCAACGGCCTGTGTGCCGACCTGCCCGGGGAGCACGACCCGGCTGCCGGCCGCGGCTGGGTGGACGCCTACCGCGTGCTGCACCCGCAGGGGCAGGACTACACGTGGTGGAGCAACCGTGGCGCGGCGCGCGCCAACAACGTCGGTTGGCGCATCGACTACCAGCTGGTCACCCCCGGCCTGCGCGAGCGCCTGCGCGGCTGCTCGATCTACCGCGACGAGCGCTTCTCCGACCACGCTCCGTTCACCGTGGACTACGACCTGTGAGCGAGGCCGCCGCGAAGCGCCGCCAGGGCTGGCGCGAGGTGATGGGCAACCTGCGCCAGCGCAAGGTGCTGGCGATGCTGCTGTTGGGCTTCAGCTCCGGCCTGCCGATCTACCTGGTCGGCAACACGCTCGGCTTCTGGATGCGCAAGGAAGGCATCGAGCTGGACACCATCGGCTTCCT
Organism: Stenotrophomonas acidaminiphila; assembly: GCF_014109845.1. Classification (NCBI taxonomy): domain Bacteria; kingdom Pseudomonadati; phylum Pseudomonadota; class Gammaproteobacteria; order Lysobacterales; family Lysobacteraceae; genus Stenotrophomonas; species Stenotrophomonas acidaminiphila. The sequence continues at coordinate 1,036,373 of NZ_CP043567.1, forward strand.
GTCCTGGGTGGGCCTGGCGTACTCGATGAAATTCCTGTGGGCGCCGATCGTCGACAAGACCGACGTGCCGGTGCTGGGGCGGGTGTTCGGACGCCGCCGCGGCTGGATGCTGCTGTCGCAGCTGTTCGCCGGCCTGGCCCTGGTCGGCATGGCGCTGGTGCAGCCCAAGGGCGGCGACATGCTGGTGCTGGGCCTGTCGGTGGAGCACCTGCTGGTGTTCGGGGTGCTGGCGACCGTGGTGGCGTTCGCGTCGGCCACGCAGGACATCGTCATCGATGCCTGGCGCATCGAGAGCGCCAGCAGCAGCGAGCAGCTGGGCCTGCTGACCGCCTCCTCGGCGCTGGGCTACCGCACCGCGCTGCTGGTCACCGACGCGCTGATCCTGATCATCGCCGCGCGCGTGGGCTGGCAGGTGTCCTACGAAATCATGGCGGCGCTGATGGGCCTGGGCGTGGCCGCGGTGCTGCTGGCGCGCGAGCCGGCGCGGGCGGTGATCGCCGTGCACGACCAGGCCGCGCGGCTGTGGACGCCGCGTGGCCTGTTCGACGCGGTGATCGGCCCGTTCGTGATGTTCTTCCGCGAGTACCGCAGCGGCGCGCTGCTGATCCTGGCGGCGATCAGCATCTACCGCATGGCCGACTTCGTGATGGGCCCCATGGCCAACCCGTTCTACGTCGACCTCGGCCTGGACGAGGACACGGTGGGCGCGGTGCGCGGTTCGGTCGGCCTGGTGGCGACCTTCTTCGGCATCGCCCTGGCCGGCGTGATCTCGGTGCGCTGGGGGGTGATGGCGGCGTTGCTGGTCGGTGCCGTGCTGGGCCCCTGCTCGAACCTGGCGTTCGCATGGATGGCCTACGTCGGCCCGGGCAAGCTGGAGTTCGCCATCGCCATGGCGGTGGACAACCTGTCCAGCGGCTTTGCCGGCACCGCCCTGATCGCCTACATGTCCAGCCTGACCAGCATCGGCTACACCGCGACCCAATATGCGTTGCTCAGCTCGTTCTACGCGATGCCGGGCAAGGCGCTCAAGGGCCTGTCGGGGATGACCGTGCAGTACCTGGCGCAGGGCCGCACCCTGCTGGAAGGGTATGCCCTGTTCTTCGTCGGCACGGCGCTGCTGGCGATACCGGTGCTGCTGCTGTGCGTGGCGCTGGCGGCGATGCAGGCGCGCAAGGCCGCGTCGTCCGGCTGAATGCGCGGTGGGCGGCCGGATCGCGTAGGCCTGTTCTCCGCCAGCCGTTGAATCCGGGCGCGGCCTCGCCGATGATGCCGGCGGGGGGATCCGCCGGACTGCTGGCGGGACGACATGGCCGACGTGATCTTGCGGGATGTCGACCCGCTGCTGCTTGAACGCATCCGCCGCCTCGCGGTGGCGCGCGGCTGGACCCGCGAACATACCTGCCTGGTGCTGCTCGAACAGGGCCTGTTCGCCGGCGAGCACGAGATGAGCCACGGTTTCGAGAATCCGGAAGTGGATGTGCTGTCCGAAGCCATCCAGGCGCTGCAGGCACTGCCTGCCGGCGCCGAATTCGGTTGAGCGGCCGGGCCGGCGCCGCCACGACGTTCAGGCTGGATGGATCGCGCCGAGGATCCGGGGGCCGCGCGCGCCGCTGACGCTGGGCAGGTTGCCCGGGCGGCCTGCCAGGGTTTCGCGCGCCAACCAGGCAAAGCCCATCGCTTCCATGTAATCGGGATCCAGCCCGTATGCGGCGCTGGAGACCACCTCCACCCCGGGCAGGCGCGCGCCGATGCGCCGCAACAGCAGCGTATTGCGCACGCCGCCGCCACAGGCCAGCAGCCGCCTCACCCCGGGCAGGTGCGCCAGCAGCGCCCCGGTGACGGTGGTGGCGGTCAGTTCCAGCAGGGTGGCCTGCACATCGGCCGGCGCCAGCGGCGCGCCGCCGATCCGTGCATCCACCCAGTCCAGGTGGAACTGTTCGCGGCCGGTACTCTTGGGCGGTGGCAGCGCGAACCAGGCATCGTCCAGCAACCGCGCCAGCAGCGCCTCGTCGACCCGGCCGCTGGCGGCGAAGGCGCCATCGGCGTCGAACGCGGTGCCGAGGTGGCGCTGGCACCAGCCATCGAGCAGCGCATTGGCCGGACCGGTGTCGAAACCGCGCAGGCTGCCGTCGCGGGCCAGCAGGCTCAGGTTGGCGATACCGCCCAGGTTGAGCACCGCCCGGTCCTCGCCGCTGCTGCCGAGCATCGCCAGGTGGAAGGCCGGCATCAGCGGCGCACCGTGCCCGCCGGCGGCCACGTCGCGGCGGCGGAAGTCGGCCACCGTGGTGATGCCGGTCAGTTCGGCGATGCGGTTGGCATCACCGATCTGCCAGGTGAAGGCGGGGCTGGCGGTGGGACGATGGCGGATGGTCTGCCCGTGCGAGCCGATCGCCCGCACCTGCGCACGCGCGATGCCGGCCCGTTCCAGCAGGCCATTGGCGGCGGCGGCGAAGGCGATGCCGACCTCGGCGTCCAGTTGCCCGAGCGCGTCCAGCGACGCCGGTTCGGCGCCCTGTCCCAGCGCTACCAGCGCGTCGCGGGTCCGGACCTGCCAGTCGAAGGTATGTCCGTGCACGAACCGGCAGCCGCCTTCCACCGGGAACTGCACCAGTGCGGCGTCGATGCCGTCGGCGCTGGTGCCGGACATCAGGCCGAGGAACAGGGGCAGCTGCGGATCGATGGGTGTCATGCCGGGGCCGGAAACAGGAAGGGCAGGGAAGCTTCAGGCTCCCTGCCCGGGTCGTCAACGCGGCCGGCCGCCGTCAGCCGCGCTTGTTCCGGGCTGGAACCGTCGCGGCGCTGGCCGTGATGGCGGGCTTGTCCTTGCCGGCATCGGCGTACATCAGCTCTTCCATGCCCTGGATGCGGGCCATCGCCGGCGCGGTCTGGGCGCGGAACGCGACCAGCTCGGCGCCCTTGAGCGGTTCCGGCGGCGGCATGGTCACCGACAGCGGATTGCGGTGCTGGCCGTTGACCCGGAATTCGTAGTGCAGGTGCGGGCCGGTGGCCATGCCGGTGGAGCCGACGTAGCCGATCACGGTGCCCTGGTTCACGCGCTGGCCGGTACGGATCTTGCCGAAGCGCGACATGTGCCCGTACAGGGTGGTGTATCCACGGCCGTGGTCGAGGATCACCACGTTGCCGTAGCCGCGCTGGGTACCGGCGAACTGCACGCGGGCGTCGCCGGCGGCCATGATCGGCGTGCCGGTGCCGGCGGCGTAGTCCACGCCCTTGTGCATGCGCATGGTACCGAGGATGGGGTGGCGCCGCGAACCGAAGGTGGAGCTCAGCCGCGCGAACGGGATCGGCATGCGGATGAAGCTCTTCTTCAGCGGCCGGCCGTTGAGGTCGAAGTATTCGGACTTGTCGCCGCGGTCGAAGCGGAACCCGGTATAGGTCTTGCCGCCGGTGCTGAAGGTGGCGGCCAGGATCTTGCTGGTGTCGATGCGTTCGCCCTCGCGCCAGGTCTCGTCCATGACCACGCTGAAGCGGTCGCCCGGCTGCACGTCCTTGGAGAAGTCGATGTCGTACTTGAAGATCTCGTCGGTCATCGTATTGATGGCCGAGGGCGACAGCCCGGCCTTCAGCGCCGAGGCATAGAGCGAGCTGCGGATTTCGCCGCTGGCGACCACGGTGCGGGTGGTGGTCACGCGTTCGAGCACCCGCTCGCGGACCTGGTCGCCCTGCAGCGACAGCTCGACGCGGTGGCCGGCATCGCGGTCGAAGCGGATCGTGCGCAGCTGGCCATTCACCGGCAGGTCGAAGGCGATCTCGGTGCCTGGCCGCAGCCGGGTCAGCGCCTCGCGCGTGCCCGGGTGGTCCAGTACCCGGTGCATCACCGTCGCCGGTACCCCCGCCACCTCGAACAGGTCGCTCAGGGTCTGGCCGCGTTGCACCCGCAGGATCTGCCAGCTGTCGCCGGGGACTTCGGTGCGCCGGGCCGGCGGCAGCGGCGGCAGCGGCAGGGCCAGGGTCGAATGCGCCGACGGCAGCGGTGCGTCGATGGCGTTGGAGAAGCCCGGCACGATGGTCGCGGCCAACGCGCCGATGGACGCGAACAGGCTGGCGTGGATCCAGTGGCGCCGGGTCCAGCGTTCGTTGAACGCGGCCGGGAGGTGTTGCTTCAACTTCCGATGCAGGGCGGTGTCGTGGAGGACGTGGAGTCGTTCCTGAAAGCGCTGTTTGCGCGCCTGGCCGTGATCGGGTTGGGACATCGCTGGGTTCTCTGGACGGCCCGGATCGCGGGCCCAAACGCGGTTAACATAGTCACCCTTCAATACCGCGTCAAACCATTGAGCCGCATGGCTTTTTGATGAATTGGGCGGTTAACCTGCACTTAACACCATTCATGTCTGACGGCGAAGCCGGGAGTTCTAGCGTGTCCTCGATTGATGAAGCCCTTGCCCTGATCGGCCGCGGTGCCGATGAAATCCTCAAGGTGGATGAACTGCGCCAGCGTCTGGAGAGCGGTCGTCCGCTGCGGGTCAAGGCCGGCTTCGACCCCACTGCCCCGGACCTGCACCTGGGCCATACCGTGCTGCTCAACAAGCTGCGCCAGTTCCAGAACCTGGGGCACCAGGTGATCTTCCTGATCGGCGACTTCACCGGCATGATCGGCGACCCGTCGGGCAAGAACGTCACCCGCAAGCCGCTTTCGCGCGAGGACGTGCTGGCCAATGCCCGCACCTACCAGGACCAGGTGTTCAAGGTGCTCGACCGCGAACGCACCGAGGTCCGCTTCAATTCCGAATGGTTCGGCAAGATGGGCGCGGCCGACATGATCCGCCTGGCCGGCCAGCACACGGTGGCGCGCATGCTCGAGCGCGACGATTTCGCCAAGCGCTACGCCGCCCAGCAGTCCATCGCCATCCATGAGTTCCTCTACCCGCTGGTGCAGGGCTACGACTCGGTGGCGCTGGAGGCGGACGTCGAGCTCGGCGGCACCGACCAGAAGTTCAACCTGCTGATGGGGCGCGGGCTGCAGGAGCATTACGGCCAGAAGCCGCAGATCGTGCTGACCATGCCGCTGCTCGAGGGCCTGGACGGCGTCAACAAGATGTCCAAGTCGCTGGGCAACTACATCGGCATCAGCGAGCCGCCGATCGACATCGTCACCAAGACCATGAAGATCGACGACACGCTCATGTGGCGCTGGATCGACCTGCTCAGCTTCGACATCTCCATTGCCGAGGCCGGGCAGCTGCGTGCCGAAGTCGAGGCCGGCGCGATCAACCCGCGCGAGATCAAGCTGCGCCTGGCGCGCGAACTGGCCACGCGCTTCCACGATGCCGCCGCCGCCGAGCAGGCCATTGCCGGCTGGAATGCGGCGGTGACCGGGCAGGGCGACATCACCCAGTTGCCGCTGCAGGAAGTGGTGGTGCCGGCCGACGGCCTGCGCATCGGCGCGCTGTTGACGGCCGCCGGCCTCACGCCGAGCAACTCCGAGGCCGCGCGCAAGCTCAAGGAGCGTGCGGTGAAGGTGGACGGTAGCGTCGTCGAGGATGCGCAGACGGTGCTGCCGCCGGGTTTCGAAGGCCTGTTGCAGGTGGGCAAGCGCACGTTCGCGCGGGTACTGCTGGTCGTCGCCTGACGCCGCGCCGCAGCCAGGCCGGGCATGAGGTCCCGGTCGGGCGCGGCATGAATGCACGCGAAGCGTTTTGCCTCTTCCCAAAACGGAGAGGAGGACGCATACTTCCGCTCCTTCGCCGCCGGCCGGTGGTTGGCAGCGGAGGCAGGAAGTTGAAGTCACCCTCACGCAGGTGTTGACGGCAACGAAAAGGCTGCCATAATAGGCGGCTCGCTTCGACGGAAAGCCTACGGGTTTGAGGGAGAAGCGGCGGAGTCGGACCTCGAAACGAGGTGTTGACGAAGCGAAAAAGCCGGCTATAATGGGCGGCTCGCTCGGACGGAAACGTCGGGCACTGGGAAGAAGGCGCTGAGGCCGATTCCGAAGTTCTTTGAAAGTATGCGCAGGTATCTTGTGAGGGCGCCTGCAGGAGTGGATGACTGTCCATCTTGCAGACGTTTGATCAAGCAATGAATAGTTTGTTAAAGCAAGCGAAACGTTGCCAGAGATTGAACATCTGCAGCTAAAGTATTTGCCTTCGGGCATGTAGTTTTAAGTGAAG
>NZ_CP043567.1:1045000-1352500 GCF_014109845.1 Stenotrophomonas acidaminiphila
GAGGGGAGTGAAATAGAACCTGAAACCGTGTGCGTACAAGCAGTAGGAGCTCGAAAGAGTGACTGCGTACCTTTTGTATAATGGGTCAGCGACTTACTGTTCGTGGCAAGCTTAACCGTATAGGGGAGGCGAAGGGAAACCGAGTCTGATAAGGGCGCATAGTCGCGGGCAGTAGACCCGAAACCGGGTGATCTAGTCATGCCCAGGGTGAAGGTGCGGTAACACGCACTGGAGGCCCGAACCCACTCCCGTTGCAAAGGTAGGGGATGAGGTGTGATTAGGAGTGAAAAGCTAATCGAACCCGGAGATAGCTGGTTCTCCTCGAAAGCTATTTAGGTAGCGCCTCATATGTATCCTCTCGGGGGTAGAGCACTGTTATGGCTAGGGGGTCATCGCGACTTACCAAACCATTGCAAACTCCGAATACCGAGACGGACTGTATGGGAGACACACGGCGGGTGCTAACGTCCGTCGTGAAAAGGGAAACAACCCAGACCCACAGCTAAGGTCCCAAATTTTGTGCTAAGTGGAAAACCATGTGGAAAGGCACAGACAGCCAGGAGGTTGGCTTAGAAGCAGCCACCCTTTAAAGAAAGCGTAATAGCTCACTGGTCGAGTCGGTCTGCGGGGAAGATTTAACGGGGCTAAGCACAGAACCGAAGCTTGGGGTGCATAACTTTGTTATGCGCGGTAGAGGAGCGTTCCGTAAGCCTGCGAAGGTGGATTGAGAAGTCTGCTGGAGGTATCGGAAGTGCGAATGCTGACATGAGTAACGATAATGCGGGTGAAAAACCCGCACGCCGAAAGCCCAAGGTTTCCTTGCGCAACGTTAATCGGCGCAGGGTGAGTCGGCCCCTAAGGCGAGGCAGAAATGCGTAGTCGATGGGAAGCAGGTTAATATTCCTGCACCTCGCGTAAGTGCGATGGAGGGACGGAGAAGGTTAGGTGTACCAGGCGTTGGTTGTCCTGGGGAAAGGCGGTAGGTTTGGATCTTTGGCAAATCCGGGATCCTTTAAGACCGAGCACCGAGACGAGTCTTTAAGACGAAGTCACTGATACCACGCTTCCAGGAAAAGCTCCTAAGCTTCAGCTTACGCAGACCGTACCGTAAACCGACACAGGTGGGTAGGATGAGAATTCTCAGGCGCTTGAGAGAACTCGGGTGAAGGAACTAGGCAACATGGCACCGTAACTTCGGGAGAAGGTGCACCATTGCCGGTGGCCCATGCGGGCTATAGCTGGCGATGGTCGAAGTGACCAGGCCGCTGCGACTGTTTATCAAAAACACAGCACTCTGCAAACACGAAAGTGGACGTATAGGGTGTGACGCCTGCCCGGTGCTGGAAGGTTAATTGATGGGGTCAGCCGCAAGGCGAAGCTCTTGATCGAAGCCCCAGTAAACGGCGGCCGTAACTATAACGGTCCTAAGGTAGCGAAATTCCTTGTCGGGTAAGTTCCGACCTGCACGAATGGCGTAACGACAGCGGCGCTGTCTCCACCCGAGACTCAGTGAAATTGAAATCGCTGTGAAGATGCAGCGTTCCCGTGGCAAGACGGAAAGACCCCGTGAACCTTTACTATAGCTTTACACTGAACGTTGAGTTCGTCTGTGTAGGATAGGTGGGAGGCTATGAAACTGTGGCGCCAGCTGCAGTGGAGCCATCCTTGAAATACCACCCTGTCGTGCTTGACGTTCTAACCTAGGCCCGTTATCCGGGTCGGGGACCGTGTATGGTGGGTAGTTTGACTGGGGCGGTCTCCTCCTAAAGAGTAACGGAGGAGCTCGAAGGTACGCTCAGCGCGGTCGGACATCGCGCACTGTGTGCAAAGGCATAAGCGTGCTTGACTGCAAGATCGACGGATCAAGCAGGTACGAAAGTAGGACTTAGTGATCCGGTGGTTCTGTATGGAAGGGCCATCGCTCAACGGATAAAAGGTACTCCGGGGATAACAGGCTGATACCGCCCAAGAGTTCATATCGACGGCGGTGTTTGGCACCTCGATGTCGGCTCATCACATCCTGGGGCTGTAGTCGGTCCCAAGGGTATGGCTGTTCGCCATTTAAAGTGGTACGCGAGCTGGGTTCAGAACGTCGTGAGACAGTTCGGTCCCTATCTGCCATGGGCGTTGGAAGTTTGAGAGGGGCTGCTCCTAGTACGAGAGGACCGGAGTGGACGAACCTCTGGTGTTCCGGTTGTCACGCCAGTGGCATTGCCGGGTAGCTATGTTCGGAAGCGATAACCGCTGAAAGCATCTAAGCGGGAAGCGCGCCTCAAGATGAGACTTCCCGGGGCACAAGCCCCCTGAAGGAACCATGTAGACTACGTGGTTGATAGGTCAGGTGTGTAAGCGCGGCAACGCGTTGAGCTAACTGATACTAATGATCCGTGTGGCTTGACCATATAACCTCAAGTTGCCTTGGCCGACATGACATGTCGATGGACCCAAGTGCACGCTACGTCACAAGACCTACGAGAGGCTGGCGCTTTATCCTGCTCCAATGGATAGCGACCCTCCAACCCTCTCCCTGGTGAAATTAGCGCTGTGGAACCACCCGATCCCATCCCGAACTCGGAAGTGAAACGCAGCTGCGCCGATGGTAGTGTGGCTCAAGCCATGCGAGAGTAGGTCATCGCCAGGGGCTTTATCCCCAAACCCCCGCTGCCAAGGCAGCGGGGGTTTGCTTTTTTACGGCATCCAAAACCCGGCGGCCGCATAAGCCAAAACAGCGCCAAAAGGCGCCGTTGGCGGGTTACAGGCACTCAATTCTGCGTTACTGCGGGTGGTGCACGGCGACGGCCTGCCCTGCAGGCGCGCGACAGAGACAAAGGCCAGGGCCCTCGCGGGCCGGGCGCCTGCGCCGGAACGGAGCCTCGCACGCGAACGCGTGCAGCACGGGCTGCCTCACGTAGATCCGCGCCCACCGCGCATACGACAACGGCGCCCTCAGGCGCCGTTGCTTGAACCTACTCGATGTCCCGGCCTTACACCCGGCCGAATACCAGCGTCGCGTTCGTACCCCCAAAACCAAAACTGTTCGACATCACCGTCTCAAGACGCCCTTCCTGCGTCTGGCGAAGAATCGGGAGGGCTTTCAAGCGCGATGTCCGGATGCTCCCAGGTACCAGCTGGTCCGCCATTGCCATTGGACGGTCCGCGCGGGGCGGCGCCGCTTATTCACTGGCGCCGCGCCGGCCCTCCATCATGCGGTCGCGGTTGGCCTTGAACGGGTTGCCTTCGTACCAGTTGGGCCAACTGTCGCCACCCGCCAGTTCGCGGCCGACGCCGTACAGGAGCTCGACGTCCTGCATGGTGCCGTCGAGCTTCCAGGTGGCAGCGTCGTACTCGTCGCGCGGGCTGTGGTAACGCTCGCGGGCGTAGGCTTCGGCGGCCTTCCTGCCGGCGTCGATGCCGCCTTCCAGCAGATCCCGGCCGCCGCCGGCGTAGAGCGCGGGGACGCCGGCCTTGGCGAAGTTGAAGTGATCCGAGCGGAAGTAAAAGCCGCTCTGCACCGCCGATTCCGCGTGCAGGGTGCGGTTCTGTTCCCTGGCCAACGGCTTGAGGATGTCCTCCAGCTCGGAGCTGCCATACCCGGTGACGGTCATGTCGCGGGTGCGACCATTGACCGACATCGCGTCGATGTTGATCACGCCGGCGATCTTGTCCAGCGGGAAGGTGGGATGGTTGACGTAGTACCGCGAGCCGAGCAGTCCGGACTCTTCCAGCGTCACCGCCAGGAACACCACCGAGCGCTGCGGCGCCGGCTGCTGGTGGATCATGGCATCGGCGATTTCGAGGATGCCGGCCACGCCGGTAGCGTTGTCCACCGCACCGTTGTAGATGTCGTCGCCCGCCTGCGCGTCGTGTGCCTGCCCCTCGTGCCTGCCGAGATGGTCCCAGTGCGCCATGTAGAGCACGGCCTCGTCGGCGCGGCTGGCGCCGGGAAGGACGCCGACCACGTTGCGCGACTTCTTCTCGGCGATGCTGCTCTTCAGGTCGAGCGACAGCGTGGTGCGCAGCGGCATCGGCTTGAAGCCGCGCCTGCCGGCATCGCGGTAGGCCTTGTCCAGGTCGAGCCCGGCCCCGGCGAACAGTTGCCGCGCCGCTTCCGCACTCAACCAGCCCTGCGCCTGCAGGCGCGGCTCCTTGTCCTCGGCGACCGGAAGGTCGTACTGCGCACCGCCCCAGGAGCTGCGCACCACGTCCCAGCCGTACGACGCACCCGCGGTGTCATGCACGATCAGCGCCGCGGCGGCGCCCTTGCGCGCGGCCTCCTCGAACTTGTAGGTCCAGCGCCCGTAATAGGTCATGCGCTTGCCCTCGAACAGGCGGGCATCGTCAGCGTGGAAGCCGGGGTCGTTGACGAACATCACCACGGTCTTGCCCTTCCAGTCCTGGCCGGCATAGTCGTTCCAGTCCTGTTCCGGCGCATCCACGCCATAGCCGACGAACACCATGTCGCTGGCGTCGATCTTCACTTCCGGCTGGCCGCTGCGGGTGCCGACCACCATGTCGCTGCCGAAGGCGAGCGTGCGCCGGCTGTCGCCATGCCGGAGCGTGAGCACGGTCGTGGGGTCGGCGATGGTTTCGGTCATCGGCACCTCCTGGAACCAGCTGTCGCCGTTGCCCGGTTGCAGGCCGATGCGCTGCATCTGGTCGCGGATGTACTCGACGGTGAGCTGCTCGCCGCGGCTGCCCGGCGCGCGCCCTTCGAACCCGTCGGACGCCAGCGTCTTCACCAGCTCGGCGAAGTCCGCGGCGTTGATGCCGGTGGAGAACGCATGCACCGGTGTGGGCGCGGGCGCAGGTGCCGGGGGCGATGCGGCCTCTTGCCGGCACGCTGCCAGCGCCGCGCCCGCGGCGAGGCACAACAGGAATCTGCGGGGCATGGAACCGGGCTCCGTATGAAGGGTGAAGCCCGATTCTAGGCAAGCCAGCCGGGAAGCGCTCAATCCTTCGGCGCGGCCTCGCTGTCGAAGCGGCGCACGGTGGCACCGCTGACCGGGCCGATCGAGGCGCTGTCGTGCACGTACAGCGTCACCTCGCGTTCGAAGTTCAGCGGGCCGTCCACCTTCGCATTGGGGCCGATGATCACCCGCGGCTTGCGCGGCGGCGTCAGCGACAGGCTGAACGACGGCTTGGTCACGCGGATGCCGCCCTTCACGTGCGAGCCGATGCCGACGGTGATGTCGCCGTTGACGGTCTCGATGTTGCGGCCGACCTCGGTGCCAACCAGGCCGATGCCGCCGTTGACGGTTTCCACGCCGCCGCCGATGCGACCGCCCTGGTCGATGAAGATGCTGCCGTTGACGGTTTCCACGTCGCCGGACAAGACCAGCCCGCGTCCGCCACGGATCGCGCCGTTCACCGTCTCCAGGCTGCGCGCCTGCACGTTGTCGTCGGCATTTATGCTGCCGTTGACCGTCTCCACGCCGCGCGCCTGCACGCCCTTGGCCAGGTGGATGCTGCCGTTGACGGTGTCCAGGTCGCGGTAGGCGGTGCCGGATTCGGTACGGATGCTCCCATTCACCTTGCTGATGTCGTCGGCCGCCATTGCCAGCGGGCTGGCCAGTCCCAGGGCCAGCAGAAGAAGGAATCGTTTCATCGCGCGTCTCCGTCGGGAATTCCTGTGGGCAAGGATGGATGGCAGCATGGCTGGGTACAATCCGCATCTGCCTGAAGTCACTGGAACGCCATTGCGACCGTCCCGCCGCCGCCGCCAGTCCGCCCGTTCCCCGGCATTGCCGGCCTGGGCCGCCGGCTGCCTGCTGGCGTTGTCGCTGGTGGTTCCCGCCGCACCCGCGCAGAACACGCCCCGTGATGCGGAGAAGAAGCTGCAGCAGCTGCGTGGCGAGCTCAAGGACGTGGCCCAGGAGCGGCAGCGCCTGCAGGGCGAGCGCGAGGCGGCGTCGCGGCGGCTGCGCGAGGCCGACCAGAAGGTCGCCCGCAGCGGCCGGACGGTGGCCGAGACCGAGGCGGCGATGCGCCGCGAACAGCAGGCGCTGGCGGAACTGCAGCAACGCCGCGTCGTGCTTGAAGCCAACCTGGGGCGGCAGCGCGGGCAGCTCGCCGCGCTGCTGCGCGCTGCGTATCGGCTGGGCAACCATGCCCCGCTGAAGTTGCTGCTGTCGCAGGACCGGGTGGCCGACGCCAACCGCGAACTGGCCTATCACCGCTACCTGCAGCGCGAGCGGGCGCGGACCATCGCCTCGCTGGCGGGCGATCTGCAGGCACTTTCATCGAACGAGCAGGAAATCCTCGCGCGCAGCCGCGAGCTGGAGCAGGCGCGTACGCAGCAGCGCGAACAGGCCGCGGCGCTGGCCGAGGACCGTCGCAAGCGGGCACAGCTGGCGGCGGAGCTGGACCAGCGCTACCAGGACCGCAGCGAGCGGGAGAAGGTGCTGGGCAAGGACGCGCGGGCGCTCGAACAGCTGCTGTCCAGCCTGCGCGCGGCGGCCGCACGCGCCGAGGCCGAACGCAAGGCGGCAGCGCGCCGTGCCGCCGCCGAGCAGTCGCGCCAGGCGGCCACGGGAGCGGCACGGCCCACGCCCGGCAAGGTGCCACCGCGGGTCACCGCGAATGCACCGGCACCGAAGGTCGGCGGGTTGGGCTGGCCGTTGTCCGGCAACCTGCTGGCCCGCTACGGCGGGCGCCTGCCGGACGGGCGCACCAGCAGCGGCGTGCTGATCGGCGCCCCACCCGGCACGACGGTGACTGCGGTCGCCGACGGCACGGTGGTCTTCTCCGACTGGATGACCGGCTACGGCATGATCCTGATCGTGGACCACGGCAATGGCTACATGAGCCTGTATGCCCACAATGACACCCTGCTACGCGATCCGGGCGCGCGCGTGCGCCGCGGCGAGGCGGTGGCGCGGGTCGGCAACTCCGGTGGCCAGGGGGTGGCGGCGCTTTACTTCGAATTGCGCCGCAATGGCCAGCCGGTGGACCCGGCCACCTGGCTGCAGCGCCAGTGAGCGCCGGCTGAGCGGGGGGCGCCGCCGACGGCCTCGTTCAACGTGAATTCCACCGGGCTTCGCGCATAATCGGTCCGACGCGCATGGTGCGCATCCGTTTTCATGGAGTGGTTCATGCGTGTAGCCGGCCTTGCTGCTGCCCTGCTGTTCGCACTGTCGCCGGCCATCGGCCTGGCGCAGAGTGCCCCGGACAAGACGCCGAAGGCGGACGACCCCGATGCCAAGGAGTCGGTCACCTCGCGGGTGCCGCTGGACGAGATCCGCCGCTTCGTCGCGGTGTACAACGCGGTGCGCGCGGCCTACGTGGACCCCGTGGACGACAAGAAGCTGATGCAGTCGGCGGTCCGCGGCCTGCTGCTGGACCTGGATCCGCACAGCACCTATTTCGACAAGGAAGATGCCCAGGCCTTCGACGAGCAGGCCACGGGCGCCTACGAAGGCATCGGCGTCGAGCTGCTGCAGCAGGACGGCGCGCTCAAGGTGGTGTCGCCGATCGACGAAACGCCCGCCGCGCGTGCCGGACTGCGCGCAGGCGACCTGATCGTGGCCATCGACGGCAAGCCGATCAGTGCGTACGAGGCGATGGAGCCGCTGCGCGGCCCGGCTGGCAGCAAGGTCGTGCTGACCATCGAGCGGGGCGACGAAAAGCCGTTCGACGTCACCGTCACCCGCGAGACCATCCGCGTCACCAGCGTGCGCAGCCGGATGCTGGAGCCGGGCTATGGCTATGTGCGCATCAGCACCTTCCAGGCCGATACCGGCGCGGACTTCCAGAAGCACCTCACCCAGCTGCAGTCGCAGGCTGGTGGCAGGCTGAAGGGCCTGGTGCTGGACCTGCGCAGCAATCCGGGCGGCCTGCTCACCGCGGCGGTGCAGGTGGCCGACGATCTGCTGGAAAAGGGCGTGATCGTGAGTACCCGCGGCCGCATCTCGGTCAGCGATGCGAAGTTCGAGGCCACGCCCGGCGACCTGATGCAGGGGGCGCCGGTGGTGGTGCTGGTGGATGCCGGTTCGGCCAGCGCCTCTGAGGTGCTGGCCGGCGCGCTGCATGACAACCGGCGCGCGCGCATCGTCGGCAGCCGCACGTTCGGCAAGGGCTCGGTGCAGACCGTGCTGCCGCTGGACAACGGCGACTCGGTCAAACTGACCACCGCGCGTTACTACACCCCCAGCGGCCGTTCGATCCAGGCCACCGGCATCGTGCCGGACGTGGAGCTGGCCGCGGATCCGGCTGCCGCCGGCAAGGACGTGCCGGCTTCCATTGCCGATTTCAGCGAGGCCAAGCTGCCGGGCCACCTGCGTGGCGACGACGAGGCCAGTGGCATGGCCACCGGCGTGGTGTTGCCGGGCGATGGACCGGTGCGCTCGGCCCTGCGCGAACTCAAGCAGCCCGGCTCGCTCGCTGCCCGGCCCGCGGCTGCGGCACGGCCGGCGGTCCCGGCGAAGCCGGAAGCAGCGCCGACGCCGACGCCGACGGGCGTCAGCGTGCCGGCCAAACCGGAAGCCGTCGACAGCGGCAAGTGACTTTCCCCGCGCGCGCCCCGGGGGGCGTGCGCGTCATCCGCACGGGAGCGGAGCGGGGATGCCGGACGGCGCACGGACGAAATGCGGCAGCGGGCGGGCGATGTTCCCTCCTGCCGCCACGTCACCGGCGGCAATGGCTGCGCGATGCGGTACTCAGCGCGGCTTGGCGGGCATCGGGAACGGCGTGACCACCTTCTCCCCGGTGGCTGCGTCGCGGATCGCTGATTGGCCCTTCTTTTCCACTTCCTCGATGCGCACGATGCTCTGCATCGGCAGGTGCAGCACCTTGGTGCCAGCGAACTCCTCGCGCAGGCGTTCCTCGGTGGGGTCGACCACCAGGCCGTCATGGAGGTCGAACACCAGTTCGGCGATTTCGTTGAATCCCCACAGGTGGCTGCTGCCCACGTGCCGGGCATACAGCTCGTAGACCTTGCCGTGGTTGAGGAACGTGATCTTGTACAGGGGCTTGCTGCTCATGGCGCGATTATAAGGATGGCGCGCATGGGGGGGCGGCCGCTAGAAACCGTGGCGCTTGCGCAGTCGCCGGGCGATCGCGGCGCGCACATACAGCCCATAGACGATGCCGAACAGGAAGCCGGACAGGTGCGCCGACCACGCCACCATGCCGAAGCTCGGGCCGATGTAGGCGAAAACCACCTGCAGGGCGGCCCATACCCCGATCAGCAGATAGGCCGGCGCCCGGACGAACTCCAGGAACAGCCCCAGCGGCAGCACCACGCCCAGCCGCGCGCCGGGGAACAGCGCCAGGTAGGCCCCCAGCAGCGCCGACACCGCGCCGCTGGCGCCGATGATGATCTGGTCGGGCGATCCCATGGCGTACAGCGCCGCCAGGTTGGCCGCGGCACCGCCCAGCAGGAACAACAACAACAGCCGCCATGGCCCCAGCACGCGTTCGGCCGGCAGCCCGAAGATCAGCAGGAACACCAGGTTGCCGAGCAGGTGCGACCAGTCCGCGTGCAGGAACAGCGCGGTGAACAGGCGCAGCACGCTGCCGTCGCGCAGTGCCGCCCACCAGTCCTGCGGGTTGCCCAGGCCGGTGGACAGCGCGCCCCAGTCCATCCACAGCGACCGCCGTGCTTCGTCCGGCCGCGAGATCGACCAGAGGAAGGCCAGCCAGATTGCCGCGAACAGCAGTGGCACTGCCCAGCGGAGTCCGGGTTTGTCGCGGGAGGGAATGGAAACGAACATGGGCGCGCAAGCCTACCCCGAGGAGGGCCCGTGCAGGGTGAGGGAGCGGAAATAAATGAATACGGCGGCGTTATTGTTTAGTTAACAAGCTTGATGGATACTGCATACGGCGTCGTATGTCGGGAGGGGAATCCGGCGCATCGCAGGGCCGCTTGGCGGTACTGGGGTGCAGGCGCACAACGAATCATCACCGCCCTACGGAGAGAGCTTCCAACATGCATACCGCTTCCACCCTCGCTCGTGTCACCGCTCTGGCCGTCGGCATCGCCGGTGCCCTGGCTTTCAGCCACGCCGACGCCGCCGCGTTCCAGCTCAAGGAAAACAGCGCCAAGGGCCTGGGCCGCGCTTTCGCCGGTTCCGCCTCTGCCTGGGATGACGCTTCGGTGATCGCCACCAACCCGGCGTCGATGCGCCTGCTCGACGGCCGCCAGTTCCAGGCCGACGTGAGCGCCATCAGCTTCTCGGCCAAGATGGAAGAGATCTACAGCGCCCGCAACGCCGGCCCGACCGGCGCTGGCAAGGGCACGCCGATCTCCGGCGGCAACGGCGGCAACGCCGGCATGATCGCCCCGGTCCCGGCCGCGTACTTCCACGTGCCGTTCGGCGAGAACGACAACATGCACTTCGGCCTGTCGCTGACCGCGCCGTTCGGCTTCAAGACCGAATACGACCGCGACTGGGTGGGCCGTTACCACGGCACCAAGACCGACCTGAAGGCCGTCGACCTGGGCGCCGCGTTCTCGTATGACGTCAACCCGTACGTGTCCTTCGGCGCCAGCGTGTTCGTCGAGCACCTGACCATCGAACTGGCCAATGCCGTGGACTTCGGCGCCGTGGCCTACAGCGCCAGCAAGGGTGCCAGCGCCGCGCTGGGCCTGGTGCCGGGCAGCGCCGACGGCTACGCCACCGTCGAGGGCAACAACAATGCCGTCGGCTACGTGATCGGCGGTACCTTCAGCCCGACCGAGAACACCAACATCGCGCTGAGCTACCGTTCCAAGGTCGAGCACAAGATCACCGGCGGCAAGGCCCGCTTCGAGGTGCCGGGCAAGGTCGACGCCGCGCTGGGCCTGACGGCCAAGGGACTGTTCGTCGATTCCAGCGGCAAGGCCACCGTGACCCTGCCGGCCACGGCTACGCTGAGCGTGACCCACAAGCTCAACGACCGCTGGATGGTGATGGGCGACGTGACCCGCACCGCCTGGGCGCCGGCGTTCGACAAGGTGACCGTGGACTTCGCGTCCAACCAGCCGGACAACGTGCTGGTGTTCGGCTACAAGGACACCACCTTCGCTTCGATCGGTACCGAGTACAAGCTGTCCGACACCATCACCCTGCGTGGCGGCGTGGCCTACGACGAAACCCCGACCACCTACTCGCACCGCGACGTGCGCGTGCCGGACGTGACCCGCAAGTGGCTGTCGTTCGGCCTGGGCTGGACCCCGAAGGAGAACACCGAGTTCAACTTCGGCTACACCCACCTGTTCACCAACGACCCGGCGATCAACGCCACCAGCAGCACCGGCAACGTGCTGCAGGGCAAGTACAAGGTCGGCGGCGACGTCCTGGCCGCCTCGATGAACTACAAGTTCTGATCCAGGCACGCTGGATGCGACAGACCGGAGGGCCCCGCGCGAGCGGGGTCCTTCGCTTTTGCGGGCAGGGGCCGGTGCCGCGCGATGCCATGGCCCGGGCGCATGCGCCGGGCGACAATGGGCAATGAATCTCTCCGACCCCGCGTTCCAGCTGGAGCTGGCCGCCAACATCGCCGTCGCCGGCTCCATTCTCTTGGCCGGCCGCAACAACGTGCACACCTGGTGGCTGGGCATCGTCGGCTGCGCGCTGTTCGCGCTGGTATTCGAGCGATCGCACCTGTACGCGGACATGGTGCTGCAGTTCTTCTTCATCGCGATCAGCGTGCTGGGCTGGTGGCAGTGGCTGCGCGGCGACCAGGGTGCGCCGCTGCCGATCACCTCGTTGCGACCGCGCGCATGGGCCTGGCTGGCGCCGCTGGCGGTGCTGGCCACGTTCGGCTACGGCTGGATGCTGACCCGCCTGACCAACGCCTATGCGCCGTATGTCGACTCGGCGGTGCTGGTGCTGAGCGTGATCGCGCAGCTGCTGATGATGCGGCGCAAGCTGGAATCGTGGTGGCTGTGGCTGCTGGTGAACAGCATCGCGGTGCCCTTGTACTACAGCCGCGGCCTGCACCTGACCTCGATCCTGTACGTGGGCTTCTGGATCAACGCGCTGGTGGCGCTGCGCCACTGGCGCCGCCTGATGCGCGGACAGGCGGATGCGTCGCTGGCCGATGCCGGCGCCTGAGTCGAAGCCGGGCGGCGCCTGTGAAAAACCCCGCTTTCGCGGGGTTTTTCGTTCACCGGATCATGCAGGCAATCAGTCGCCCAGGGTCAGCAGCGAGGCGTTGCCGCCGGCGGCGGTGGTGTTCACCGTCACCGTCTTTTCGGTGGCGAAGCGCAACAGGTAGTGCGGGCCACCGGCCTTGGGGCCGGTACCGGACAGGCCCTGGCCGCCGAACGGCTGCACCCCGACCACCGCGCCGATCTGGTTGCGGTTGACGTAGACATTGCCGACGTTGACGCGCGAGGCGATGCGCTCGACGGTTTCGTCGATGCGCGAGTGCACGCCCAGGGTCAGGCCGTAGCCGGTGGCGTTGATCTGGTCGATCACCGCATCGAGCTGGTCGGCCTTCCAGCGGATCACGTGCAGGACCGGCCCGAAGATCTCCCGGTGCAGCTGGCCGAGGTGCCTGAGCTCATACGCGCGCGGCGCGAAGAAGGTGCCGTGCGCAGTGGCGTCGGACAGCGGCGCGGCGGCGATCAGGCGCGCTTCGGCATCCATGCGCGCGGCGTGCTCTTCGAGAATGCGCAGTGCGTCGGCATCGATCACCGGGCCGACGTCGGTGGACAGCTCGCCCGGGTCGCCGACCTTCAGTTCGGCCATCGCGCCGGACAGCATGCCCATCACCTTGTCGGCGATGTCGTCCTGCACGAACAGCACGCGCGCGGCCGAGCAGCGCTGGCCGGCCGAGGTGAAGGCCGAGCCGATCGCGTCCTTGACCAGCTGTTCCGGCAGCGCCGAGGAGTCGGCGATGAAGGCGTTCTGGCCGCCGGTCTCGGCGATCAGCACGCCGATGGCGGCATCGCGCGCGGCCATCGCGCGGTTGATGGCGCGGGCGGTTTCGGTCGAGCCGGTGAATGCCACGCCAGCCACCCGCGGGTCGGCGGTGAGCGCGGCACCGACGGTGGCGCCGTCGCCCGGCAGGAACTGCAGCACGTCGGCAGGCACGCCGGCATCGTGCAGCAGCTTCACCGCGTAGTAGCCGACCAGGTTGGTCTGCTCGGCCGGCTTGGCGATGACGCTGTTGCCGGCGGCCAGCGCGGCGCTGACCTGGCCCAGGAAGATCGCCAGCGGGAAGTTCCACGGGCTGATGCAGACGAACACGCCGCGGCCGTGCAGCTGCAGCTCATTGCTCTCGCCGGTCGGGCTCGGCAGCGTTTCGGCATGACCGAACTGCTCGCGCGCCTGCTTGGCGTAGTAGCGCAGGAAATCCACCGCCTCGCGGACTTCGGCGACGCTGTCCGGCAGGCTCTTGCCGGCTTCCTTCACGCACAGCGCCATGAACTCGGCGATGCGCGCTTCCAGCTGGTCGGCGGCATGTTCCAGGATCGCGGCGCGGCTGGCGGACGGGGTACGGTTCCAGCCCGGCTGCGCGGCGACGGCGTTGGCCAGCGCCTGCTGCACGGTGGCGCTGTCGGCGGCCTGCCAGTGGCCGACCACTTCGCGGTGGTCGGCCGGGTTGGTGACCGGCACGGTGGCGCCGCTGGCGCTGGCGCCCGGCACCAGCGGGGCGGCCTGCCACGGCTTGACGGCGGCGTTGAGCTGCCCGGCGAGGGCACGCAGTGCGTTGTCGTTGGCGAGGTTGATGCCCATGGAGTTGTTCCTGTCGTGGTTCTGGCTGCGCAGCAGGTCGACCGGCAGCGGGATCTTGGGATGCGGGATGGAGGCGAACGAGGACACCGCTTCGACCGGGTCGCGGATCAGGTCGTCGATCGACACGTCCTCGTCGGTGATGCGGTTGACGAAGCTTGAATTGGCGCCGTTCTCGAGCAGGCGGCGCACCAGGTAGGGCAGCAGGTCCTCGTGCGAACCGACCGGTGCGTAGACGCGGCAGGGCACGTCGAGGCGATCGGCGGGGACCACCTCGGCGTACAGGTCGTCACCCATGCCGTGCAGCTTCTGGTGCTCGTAGGTGCGGCCCTGCGCGATCTGCTTCACCGCGGCGATGGTGGCCGCGTTGTGGGTGGCGAACATCGGGTACAGCACGTCGCTGTGGCCGAACAGCCGCCTGGCGCAGGCCAGGTAGGACACGTCGGTGTTCTGCTTGCGGGTGAACACCGGGTAGCCGGGCAGGCCGTCGATCTGCGCGCGCTTGATCTCCGCGTCCCAATAGGCGCCCTTGACCAGGCGTACCTGCAGGCGGTGGCCGATGCGGCGGGCCAGGTCGGCCAGGTAGTCGATCGTGTACGGGGTGCGCTTCTGGTAGGCCTGCACCACGATGCCGAAGCCTTCCCAGCCCTTGAGCGAAGGATCGCTGACCACCCGTTCGATGATGTCCAGCGAAAGCTCCAGGCGGTCGGCTTCCTCGGCGTCGACGGTGCAGCCGATGCCGTAGGACCTGGCCAGCTGCGCCAGTTCCAGCACGCCCGGCACCAGGTCCGCGAGCACGCGCTCGCGCTTGGCATGCTCATAGCGCGGGTACAGCGCCGAGAGCTTGATCGAGATGCCATGCGAGCGGGTCACGTCGCCGTCGGCCTTGCCGCCGCGCGCCAGGTTGTCCTTGCCGATGGCGTGGATCGCGCGCCGGTAGTCTTCCAGGTAGCGCAGCGCGTCCTTCATGGTCAGCGCGCCTTCGCCGAGCATGTCGAAGGAGTAGCGGTAGTTGCCGTTGTCGCCCTTGTGCGAACGCGCCAGGGCCTCGTCGATGGTGCGGCCCATGACGAACTGGTGGCCCATGATCTTCATCGCCTGGCGCACGGCCAGGCGGATCACCGGTTCGCCGACGCGGCCGATCAGGCGCTTGAAGGCGCCGTGCACGTCGCGCTTGGTGTCGTCGGCCAGGTCGACCAGGTGGCCGGTCAGCATCAGGCCCCAGGTCGAGGCGTTGACCAGCACCGAGTCGGACTGGCCCATGTGGCGCTTCCAGTCGGCTTCGCCGAGCTTGTCGCGGATCAGCTTGTCGGCGGTTTCCTGGTCGGGGATGCGCAGCAGCGCCTCGGCCACGCACATCAGCAGCACGCCCTCCTCGCTGCCCAGGTCGTACTGGCGCATGAACGCCTCGATCGCGCCCTGGTTGCGGGCGCGGGCGCGCACCCGGCGCACCAGGTCGGCGGCGGTGGCCTGGACCTGGGCCTGCTCGGCGGCCGGCAGGCGGGCCTGTTCCAGCAGTTCGCGCACATGGCTGGCCTCGTCTTTCAGCCAGGCATCGGTGATGGCCTGGCGCAGGGCGGCCGGTGCCGGCGGCAGTTCGGGCGAGAGCAGCGGCCGTGCCGCGGCGGTGTGGGTGGACGGTGTTGCATTCATGGGCATGACCACATCGGGACACGTTGGGATTCGGCCATTTTAATCCTTGGCGCCGAATTTCCCAGCCCTCCGGAAGCCTTTATGAAGTGGCGGAACCATTGGCACGCGTGGGATTCGGTACAGATTTCCGGTTTCCATCAATTTGTGCTGAATCCGGCAAATTTGTTGCCGATGTCGATTCGATGCGGGCGGAAATCCGGTGTGCAGTGCAGCAATCACAACAATCATGAATGAGAGCTTGCCGGGGTGATTGGGCGGGGCTACCATCGAATCCGTTTTCCGCGGTACGGACGCGGTTGCGACATGATCGAGATGCTTCGGCTGGTTTCCGACGGCTCACGTGCGCAGCTGGTGCTGCATCCCCCACGGGCGCTCAGCGCCCGGCAGTTCGTCCTGTTGTTCATCGCGCTGGCAGGGTTGATGGCGTTCTCCGCAGGCCTGGGTTGGCTGTCTGGAAACGTTTTCGCCCCGGTCTTCGCGCTATTGCATTGCTTCCTGGTGGGAGCTGCCCTGCGCGCGTCATGGCGCAGCGGCGAACGCCGGGAAGAGATCCGGGTTGGACCGGACTGCGTGGAAGTGATTCCCGCAGCCGGATGTCCGCCGGTCTTCCGTGCCCACCCTTACTGGGTGCGCCTGGTGATCGAGGACGAACGGGTCGTGCTGGTCTCCAGCGGAAAGCGGGTCGAAGTGGGGAGTCTCCTCGCACCCGCCGAACGCAGGGAACTGGCGGCGACGCTGGATGGCTTGCTCGCGGCCAGTGACGGCCGCAACCGATGACGTCAAGGGTCTAGGCAATGAAGCAAAGCAACAGGTGGGGAGTGTGGTGCAGGCAGGCTCTGGGGTTGGCGGCGATGGCGCTGGCCGCACCCGTGGCATGGGCCCAGGCGGGTGATCCGAAACCCTGGCAGCTCAACATGGGCAAGGGCGTCACCCATACCGCGCGCATGGCGTGGGACGCGCACATGGTGGCGCTGTGGGTGTGCACGATCATCGGCCTGATCGTGTTCGCCGCGATGGCCTACGCGATCATCAAGTTCCGCAAGTCCAAGGGCGCGGTGGCGGCGCAGTTCTCGCACAACACCAAGGCCGAGGTCATCTGGACCGTCATCCCGATCATCATCCTGGTGGTGATGGCGTGGCCGGCCACGGCCAAGCTGATTTCCATGTACGACACCCGCGACTCCGAGATGACGGTGAAGATCACCGGCTACCAGTGGATGTGGAAGTACGAATACCTGGGCGAGGACGTGGCCTTCACCAGCCGCCTGGACCGCAAGTCCGACCAGGTGCGGCAGAGCGGCGCGGTGCCGACCATGGCATCGGACCCGCACTACCTGCTGGACGTGGACAACCCGCTGGTGCTGCCGGTCGATACCAAGGTCCGCTTCGTGATCACCTCCGACGACGTGGTGCATGCGTGGTGGGTGCCGGCACTGGGCTGGAAGCAGGACGCCGTGCCGGGCTTCATCAACGAGCGCTGGACCAACATCGAGCAGGAAGGCGTGTACCGCGGCCAGTGCGCCGAACTGTGCGGCAAGGACCATGGCTTCATGCCGATCGTGGTCAAGGCCGTGTCCAAGGACGAGTTCAAGGCCTGGCTGGCCTCGCGCAAGCCCGCCCCGGCAGCGGCCACCGAGCCCGCGCCGGCCGCCGCACCCGCCACCGACGCCCCGCAGCCGGAGGCCGCGCCCGCCGCGGAACCGGCTCCCGTGGCGCCCGGCGCCTGATACCACTGCGCGCCGGCCGTTGCCGGCGCGATGCCTGGAAACTGGATAACGAGGTATAGCTGCAATGGCGAACTCCGCAGTGGGCCACTCCGATCATCACGGCCACCGGCAAGGCTTCTTCGAGCGTTGGTTCTTTTCGACCAACCACAAGGACATCGGTACGCTGTACCTGCTTTTCAGCTTCCTGATGTTCATCATCGGCGCCTTCATGTCGGTGCTGATCCGCCTGGAGCTGATGGAGCCCGGGCTGCAGCACATGAAGCCGGAATTCTTCAACCAGATGACCACCGTGCACGCGCTGGTGATGATCTTCGGTGGCGTGATGCCGGCGTTCGTCGGCCTCGCCAACTGGATGATCCCGCTGCAGATCGGTGCGCCGGACATGGCCCTGCCGCGCATGAACAACTGGTCGTTCTGGCTGCTGCCGGTGGCCTTCACCCTGCTGCTGCTGACCCTGTTCCTGCCCGGTGGCGCGCCCGCCGGTGGCTGGACCATGTACCCGCCGCTGTCGCTGCAGGGCGGCTACAACGTCGCCTTCAGCGTGTTCGCCATCCACGTGGCCGGCATCAGTTCGATCATGGGCGCGATCAACATCATCGCCACCGTGCTCAACATGCGCGCCCCGGGCATCGACCTGCTGAAGATGCCGATCTTCTGCTGGACCTGGCTGATCACCGCGTTCCTGCTGATCGCGGTGATGCCGGTGCTGGCCGGCGCGGTGACCATGCTGCTGACCGACAAGTTCTTCGGCACCAGCTTCTTCAACGCCGCCGGCGGCGGCGACCCGGTGATGTACCAGCACATCTTCTGGTTCTTCGGGCATCCCGAGGTCTACATCATGATCCTGCCGGCGTTCGGCGTGATCAGCGAGATCATCCCCACCTTCAGCCGCAAGCCGCTGTTCGGCTACCAGGCGATGGTGTACGCCACCGCGGCCATCGCGTTCCTGTCGTTCATCGTGTGGGCCCACCACATGTTCACGGTGGGCATGCCGCTGGGCGGCGAGATCTACTTCATGTTCGCCACCATGCTGATCTCGATCCCGACCGGCGTGAAGGTGTTCAACTGGGTCAGCACCATGTGGAAGGGCGCGCTGACGTTTGAAACCCCGATGCTGTTCTCCATCGCCTTCGTGGTGCTGTTCAGCATCGGCGGCTTCTCCGGCCTGATGCTGGCCATCGTGCCGGCCGACTTCCAGTACCACGACACCTACTTCGTGGTGGCGCACTTCCACTACGTGCTGGTCACCGGCGCGGTACTGGCGCTGATCGCCGCGGTCTACTACTGGTGGCCGAAGTGGACCGGGCGCATGTACAACGAGTTCTGGGGCAAGGTGCATTTCTGGTGGACGATGGTGTTCGTCAACCTGCTGTTCTTCCCGCAGCACTTCCTGGGCCTGGCCGGCATGCCGCGCCGCATTCCGGACTACAACCCGGTGTTCGCCGACTGGAACCTGGTCAGCTCGATCGGTGCGTTCGGCATGTTCGTCACCCCGTTCCTGATGGCCGCCATCCTGCTGTCCTCGCTGCGCAGCGGCCAGCGCGCCGAGGCGCGCGCCTGGGAAAGCGCCAAGGGCCTGGAGTGGACCGTGCCGTCGCCGGCGCCGGCGCATACCTTCACCGTGCCGCCGGTGATCCGGCCGGGTGACCTGGCTCACGACGACGTGACCCATTGAGGCGCGCGACGATGAGCCGTCCCGACTGGCAACCCGATGAACTGGCCCTGCGCCGCCGCCGGTCGCGGCGCACGGCGCTGGTGGTGGGCGTGATCGCGGTGCTGATCTACGCCGGCTTCATCCTGTCCGGGGTGCTTGCGCATTGACCACGCCCGTGCCCCGGCCCGAACGCAATGCCGGCATCGTCCGGCTGCTCGGCGTGGCGCTGGGCGTGTTCGTGTTGACGTTCTCGCTGGTGCCGCTGTACCGCATCGCCTGCGAGAAGGTGTTCGGCGTCCGCCTCGAGCGCGGCGCCAGCCAGGCGGCCGCGTCCGGGGCCGCCACCGTCAAGCGCCTGGTGCGGGTGGAGTTCGATGGCGGCGTCAATTCCAAGCTGCCGTGGGCCTTCCATCCGGAAAAGCTGACCA
The DNA here is from genome assembly GCF_014109845.1 of Stenotrophomonas acidaminiphila. Classification (NCBI taxonomy): domain Bacteria; kingdom Pseudomonadati; phylum Pseudomonadota; class Gammaproteobacteria; order Lysobacterales; family Lysobacteraceae; genus Stenotrophomonas; species Stenotrophomonas acidaminiphila. The sequence goes on from NZ_CP043567.1 coordinate 1,064,124, forward strand.
TGGACGTGGTGCCCGGCGAATTGAACGAGGCGCTGTATTTCGCCCGCAACGACAGCGACCACGCGCTGGTCGGCAGCGCCGTGCCCTCGGTGGCACCGGCGCGCGCGTCGGGCTATTTCAACAAGACCGAGTGTTTCTGCTTCACCGCGCAGACCCTGCAGGCCGGCGAGCAGCGCGAGATGCCGGTACGTTTCATCGTCGATCCGGACCTGCCCGCAGATGTCCGCACGATCACCCTGTCCTACACCTTCTTCAAGAACGACGCGCTGACGGCGCAGCTGGCACCGGCCTCGGCCGGCGGCTCGTCGCACGCGGCCCCCTGACCACGGATCCGGAAGCAAGCCATGGCCCATAACACGCCTGATGCCAACGTCTACTTCGTGCCGAGCCAGAGTCGCTGGCCCTTCGTCGGCTCGATTTCCATGCTGGTGCTGATGGTCGGAGTGGCCAGCTGGCTCAACGACGCCAGTTGGGGCCGCTGGACCTTCTTCGTGGGCCTGGCGATGCTGGTGTTCACCTTGTTCCTGTGGTTCGGCGATGTGATCCGCGAGTCGGTCGGCGGCAACTACAACCGCCAGGTCGATGGCTCGTTCCGCATGGGGATGGTCTGGTTCATCTTCTCGGAAGTGATGTTCTTCGCCGCCTTCTTCGGCGCGCTGTTCTACACCCGCGTCTACGGCCTGCCCTGGCTGGGCGGCGAAGGCCACGGGGTGGCGACCAACGAGATGCTGTGGGACGGCTATTCGGCGGCCTGGCCGAGCAATGGCCCGGGTGGCATCGGCGGCATGTTCCAGACCATCCCGGCGTGGGGCCTGCCGCTGCTCAACACGCTGATCCTGCTCAGCTCCGGCGCGACCCTGACCATCGCCCACCATGCGCTCAAGGCCGGCAACCGCAAGCAGCTGCTGATCTGGCTGGGCGCCACCGTGCTGCTGGGCTGCGTGTTCCTGTTCTTCCAGGTCGAGGAGTACATGCACGCCTACGGCGAGCTCAACCTGACCCTGGGCTCGGGCATCTATGGTTCCACCTTCTTCATGCTCACCGGCTTCCATGGCGCGCACGTGGCCCTGGGCACGATCATGCTGATCGTGATGTGGCTGCGTTCGGCCAAGGGCCACTTCACCCGCGACAACCACTTCGGCTTCGAGGCCGCGGCGTGGTACTGGCACTTCGTCGACGTGGTGTGGCTGATGCTGTTCCTGTTCGTCTACGTGCTGTAAGCGGCAAGACGCAGGGAGCGGGGCATCGGGACCGGGTCCCGGCGCACCGCTCCCTGGTTCACTTCATGGGCGCGCCCGGTGTCAGCCGCCGACGCCGTGCGGCTTGATCCAGCCGCTGTAGATGCCCAGGATCACCAGCAGGATCAGCACCACCGACAGCACGATGCGCCGGGTCAGGGCATTGACCGTGCGCTTGGTCTGGCCGCGGTCGATCATCAGGTAGTACAGCCCGGCGCCAAGATTCCAGACGATGACGATCAGGAACGCGATCACCAGCAGTGTCTTCAGCGAATCATTCATGCACGGCTCGAAATGTGGGAAGGCGTCGCTATCTCACCCGCTCGCGGCGCCGTTGTCATGACGCGACAGCACACGGGTCTGCTGGGCTGGTTGCTGGCGTTCGCGGTGGCCGCGCTGTTCAGTACGCTGGGCGCCTGGCAGTTGCAGCGCATGCACGAGAAGCAGGCACTGCTGGCGCAGGCGCCGCCGGACCGCAGCCATGGGCTGGCGCTGGCGCAGGCGATGCGTGCGCCGGCAACGCTGCACTGGGTGCATGACACGCTGGAGTTCCTGCCGGCCACGGTGCTGCTGGACAACCAGCTGCGCGACGGGCGTGCCGGGCTGAAGGTGTACCAGGCCGCGCGCGTGGACGCCGGCGTGGTGCTGGTCGATCTGGGCTGGCTGCCCTTGCCGGCCGACCGCCGGTTGCCGCGCATCGCGCCGTTGCAGGGGCGGATCGAGGTGCAGGGCCTGTGGGCACCGCCGCCGTCGCCGGGCCTGGCGCTGGGGCCGGCGCTGGCGGCCACCGCGCAGCCACGGGTGTGGCTGGCCACGCGCGTGGACACCGCGGCCATTGCCGCGCAGTTGCAGCTGCCGGCCGCCGCGCTGGCCGGCCAGGTGCTGCGGCTGGATCCGGCCTCGCCGCTGGGTTACACCCGCGACCTGGACCTGCTGCCCAACACCCTGCCGCCTTCGCGCCATCTGGGCTACGCGGTGCAGTGGTTCGCCATGGCGCTGGCGGTGCTGGTGATCGCCGGGGTGCTGCATGTCCGCCGCCGCCGCGGGCGCTGAACGCCAAGCCATGGGAAAATGCCGCACATGAATGCCCTGACCCCGGAACAACTCGTCATCCGCAAGCGCGGCCGCCGCGTGCTGCTGCTCATCTTCGCCATGTTCTTCGGGTCGATGGCGCTGGCAGGCATCCTGCGCTTCTCCGGCTGGATGCCGCAGGTGAACCGCAACCACGGGCAGCTGTTCGAGCCGGCGCTGGACCTGCGCCAGGAACAGCTGCGGCTGGCCGACGGCAGCGCTTATGAATGGAACCCGGCCGCCCGCCACTGGCGCATCGTGCTGGCGCCTGCGGCCGACTGCGCGCCGGCCTGCGTCACTTTGTCGCAGCAGCTGGACACCGTATGGCGACTGTTCGGCCACAACGCCGATAATGTCGAGATATTGTGGCTGGGCACGCCGCCGGAACAGGTGGTGGCCTCGCCGGCGCTGAAGGTGCTGCAGGCCTCGCCGGCGTTGCGCGCGAAACTGCCGGGGGTGGACGACCCCGCCGGCATCCCGGTTTACGTGATCGATCCCAACGGCTTCGTGGTCCTGCGTTATGCGCCCGGCTTCGACCCGGGCGGCCTGCGCACCGATCTTTCCAGGCTGTTGAAACTGAAGTGAGTTCCATCCGAATGAATGCCCCCGCGCGTCCGGCGCTGCACCGCAATTTCCACCGCCTGGCGTGGTTCGCCCTGATCATGACCGCGAGCACGATCATGTTCGGCTCGTTCGTGCGCCTGTCCGATGCCGGCCTCAGCTGCCCGGACTGGCCGACCTGCTATGGCCGCGTCACCTGGCCGCAGACGCAGGTGGAGGCCGCGCAGCACGTGGCCAGCGAGATCCGTCCGCTGGAAAGCCACAAGGCCTGGCGCGAACAGGTGCACCGTTTCCTGGCCGGCCTGCTGGGCCTGGAGGTGCTGACCCTGGCGTTGCTGGCCGCACGCCGTCACCGCCGGGGCGTGGCCCAGGTGGTCACCGCCTCGGTGCTGGTGGCGCTGGCCATCCCCCTGTACATGCGCGGTGAACATGTCGCTTCCAGCGTGCTGGCGATCGGCGGCGAGGCGATCCTGCTGCTGGCGGCGCTGCGCTGGTCCAACATCGACCTGTCGCGCGCGGCGATGCTGACCCTGGCGGTGGTGATCTTCCAGGCGCTGCTGGGCATGTGGACCGTGACCTGGCTGCTCAAGCCCATCGTGGTCATGGGCCACCTGCTCGGCGGGATGCTGCTGTTCGGCCTGCTGGTGTGGATGGCCTGGAGGGCCACGCACCTGCCGATCACCCTGGCGCAGGCCCCGCGCCTGCGCTGGTGGCTGCGCGTGGGGCTGGCGCTGCTGGTGCTGCAGATCGCGCTGGGCGGCTGGGTCAGCGCCAACTACGCCGCGCTGGCCTGCGGCGGCGGCAGTGCATCGCTGGACAACTTCCCGCGCTGCGTGAGCCAGTGGTGGCCGACGCAGAGCTACGGCGAGGGCTTCACCCTGTGGCGCGGCATCGGCGTGGACTACGAAGGCGGGGTGCTGGACGGCGCCTCGCGCATCGCCATCCAGATGGCGCACCGGATGATGGCCGTGGTCGTGGCGGTGTACCTGCTGGTGCTGTCGGTGCGCATGTTCCGCCTGCCGGGCATGCGCGGCTGGGCCAGCGCGCTGGGCGTGCTGGTGCTGCTGCAGGTCAGCCTGGGCGTGCTCAACGTCAAGCTCGCGCTGCCGCTGGCAGTGGCGGTGATGCACAACGGCGGCGCCGTGTGCCTGTTGTTCGTGCTGGTCTCGCTGCTGGCGCGGCTGCGTGCCCCGGAGTGAGCCGATGAGTACGACGTTGCGTGATTACTGGGACCTGACCAAGCCCAAGGTGGTGGCCCTGATCGTGTTCACCGCGCTGGTGGGCATGTTCCTGGCGATCCCGGGCTGGCCGACCGCCGCGCAGGCGACGACCGGCGCGGTGGCCTTCATCGGCATCTGGCTGTCGGCGGGAGCCGCCGCGGCGATCAACCAGCTGCTGGATGCGCGCATCGACGCGCAGATGGCCCGCACCTCGTGGCGGCCCCTGGTGGTGGGCAAGGTGACGCCGCGGCAGGTGCTGGTGTTCGCTGGCGCGCTGACCGCGCTGTCGATGACCATCCTGGTGCTGTGGGTGAACGTGATCACCGCGGTGCTGACGTTCGCGTCGTTGATCGGCTACGCGGTGGTCTACACCGTGTACCTGAAGCGGGCGACGTCGCAGAACATCGTGATCGGCGGCCTGGCCGGCGCGACCCCGCCACTGCTCGGCTGGGCGGCGGTGACCGGCATGCAGGGCGGCTCCGACTGGGCCTACGCCTCGCTGCTGGTGCTGATCATCTTCGTGTGGACGCCGCCGCATTTCTGGGCGCTGGCGATCTTCCGCCGCGCCGATTACGCCAAGGCCGCGGTACCGATGCTGCCGGTCACCCATGGCGTGGCGCACACCCGCCGGCAGATCCTGTTCTATTCGGTGGTGCTGGTGGTGGTGACCCTGCTGCCGGTGGCGCTGGGCATGAGCGGGGTGTTCTATCTCGGCGGCGCCACCGTGCTGAACCTGGTGTTCCTGTGGTACGCGTGGAAGATGCAGGACCCGCCGGACGAGATGTTCAACATGCAGATGTTCGGTTACTCGGTGGTCTACCTGATGGCGCTGTTCGCCTTCCTGCTGGTGGACCACTGGCTGCTGCCCTGGCTGTGAGGGCCGGGCCAGCGGCCTGCGCGGAGCGGTGACGGCAGGCGCCCGCCGCGTCCGCCACCGGGGCTCAGCGGGTGCCGGTTTCCGGCTTGCGCCGCGCGTAACGCTGCGCCACCACCGCGCAGACGATCAGCTGCAGCTGGTGGTAGATCATGATCGGCAGCACGATCGCGCCGAGGCTGCCGCCGGCGAACAGGACCTTGGCGATCGGCACGCCGGTGGCCAGGCTCTTCTTGGAGCCGCAGAACACGATGGGAATCTCGTCCTCGCGGCTGAATCCCAGCCGCCGCGCCAGCCAGGTGATGCCGGGCATGGCGATGGCCAGCAGCACCACGGCCACCCCCGCCGCGGCGAGCAGCGCGCCGACCGGGGTCTTGTGCCACAGGCCTTCCACCACCGATTCGCCGAACGCGCCATAGACCACCAGCAGTACCGTGCCCTGGTCGGTGTAGCGCAGCAGCGCGCGCCGCCGCTCCACCCAGCGCGCGATCCACGGCCGCAGCAGGTGGCCGGCGACGAACGGCACCAGCAGCTGCAGCATGATCGCGCCGACCGCGTGCAGCGGATCGGCCATGCCACCCTGGCTGCCGGCCAGCACGCCCATCAGCAGCGGGGTCAGGAACACGCCGAGGATGCTCGACAGCGAGGCCGCGCACACCGCCGCCGGGATGTTGCCGCCGGCCATCGAGGTGAAGGCGATGGAAGACTGCACCGTGGACGGCAGCGCGCACAGGAACAGCACGCCGACGTAGAGGTCGGGCGTCAGTGCCCACCCGGCGAGCGGCCGGAACGCCAGCCCCAGCAGCGGGAACAGCATGAACGTGCAGGCCAGAATGACCAGGTGCAGGCGCCAGTGCAGCATGCCGGCGACGATGGATTCGCGCGGCAGTCGCGCGCCATGCAGGAAGAACAGCGCGGCGATGGCCAGGTCGGTGAAGCGGTCCAGGCCGTGCGCGGCAGCGCCGGTCATCGGCAGCACGCTGGCCAGGGCCACGGTGGCGAGCAGGGCGAGGGTGAAGTTGTCCGGTCGCAGGCGCGACCACCAGCGGGTCATCGGCGGGAGTGTCCTTGTCGGCGTGGCGGCGGGCTCAAGGCTGCGCGGGGCGCTCCAGCGCCGCGCGCACGGCCGGTTCCAGCGAGGTCAGCCCGGCGTCGCGGCCGAACTGCAGGGCGTCGTCGACCGGCGCTCCCTGCACGCGCGCCCGTACCAGCGCCAGCAGTGCGCCGGCGCGGTTGCCCGAGGCGCAGTGCAGCAGGGTGGTGCCGGGGTCCTGCCTGAGCAGGCGGTCGAGCGTGCGCGCGTTGGCTTCGCTGATGCCGGCCGCGCCATCGATGGGCAGGCGCACGTAGCGCAGGCCCAGCGCCTCGGCGGCAGCGGCCTCGTCATAGCCGCGATCCTCGTGCGGCATGCGCAGGTCGATGACGGTGGTCACGCCCGAGCGCACGGCATCGCGCAGCTGCTGCGCGCTGGGCTGGCCGCTGGTGAACAGGTCCGGGCGCGGCTGCTTCAGCGCCTGCCCGGCGGCAGCGGTGGAGCCGGCGCAGGCCAGCAGCAGGAACAGCAGTTTCGGCAGGTGTGGGTGCATCGCTTTGCTCCGTCCGCGCTTCAGCGCATCGTCGCGCGTGCCTTGAGCAGCTCGCGCAGTTCGAACTTGTCGGTCTCGTCCAGACCCTGCTGGCGCTGCTTGGCCTGCAGTTCGTCCAGGCGTTGCTGCAGCAGCTGCTTCTCCAGCTGCACGATGGCGTCGTGCAGCTCCTGGGTCCAGCTGGCTTCGTCGCCGGGCAGGGCGACGGCCGCCAGCCGGTGCAGCGCGGCCTGTTCCTCGCGGCCGTCGAAGTGCTCCAGCAGCGCGCCGGTGCTGATGTCCGGGCGCTGCTGCACCAGCTCCAGCAGTTCCAGCAGCAGCTCGATGCCGGCCAGGCGCAGGCCGGCGATGGCATGGTGGCCCTCCAGGCTCAGCGCCAGCGAGGGCTGCTGCAGCAGGATGGCGATGGCCGCGCGCACCAGGCTGCGTTTCTGCACCGGCGCGACCGCCGCGCGGCGCATGGGCGCTGCCGCCGGCGCGCCTCCGGCAGCGGCGCGGCCGATCCCGGTCAGGCGCTGCAGTTCCTGCTTCATCAGGTCGCCGAAGGCACCATCGGGGATCTGCGCCAGCATCGGCCTGGCGCGTTCGGCCAGGCGCGCCTTGCCGTCGAGCGTGCCCAGGTTGATCTCGCGGGTGAGTTCGTCGAAGAAGAACTGCGACAGCGGCGTAGCCTGCTTCAGGCGCGCGTCGAAGGCCTCGGCGCCTTCCTTGCGGACGATGGTGTCCGGGTCCTCGCCGTCGGGCAGGAACAGGAAGAACGCCTGGCGCCCGTCCTTCATCCGCGGCAGCACCGATTCCAGCGCGCGCCATGCCGCGCGGCGGCCGGCGGCGTCGCCATCGAAGCAGAAGTACACGTCCGGCGCATTGCGGAACAGCAGCTCGGCATGGTCGGGCGTGGTCGCGGTACCCAGGGTCGCCACCGCCTGGGTGACGCCGAACTGGAACAGGCTGACCACGTCCATGTAGCCCTCGACCACGATCAGCCGCTCGATCTTCTGGTTGGCCTGGCGCACCTGCCACAACCCGTACAGCTCGCGGCCCTTGTGGAACAGCGCGGTCTCGGGCGAGTTGAGGTACTTGGGGCCGTCGTCCTTCTGCATGACCCGGCCGCCGAAGGCGATGACCCGGCCACGGCGGTCGAAGATCGGGAACATCACCCGGTCGCGGAACTTGTCGTAGACATGGCCGCGGTCGTTCTTGGAGAACAGGCCGACGCGGTCGAGCAGCTTCATCCGCCGCTCGTCCTTGCCCAGCGCGTCCTTCAGCGCGCTGTAGCCGTCCGGCGCATAGCCGATGGAAAAGCGTGCGCGGGTATCGGCGTCCACACCGCGGCCGTCGAGGTAGGCCAGCGCCTTGTCGCTGCCCTCCAGCTGCTTCTGGAAGAAGCGCGCGGCGGCGTCGAGCGCGGAGTACTGGTCGCGGCTGTCATCCTGCTGCTGCGGGCTGCGCGGGTTGGCGTCGCGCGGTACCTCCATGCCGGCACGCTTGGCCAGTTCCTCCACCGCGTCGAGGAACTCGAGGCGGTCGTAGTTCATCAGGAAGCTGATCGCGGTGCCGTGCGCGCCGCAGCCGAAGCAGTGGTAGAACTGCTTGGTCGGCGAGACGGTGAACGAAGCCGAACGCTCGTCGTGGAACGGGCAGCGCGCCGCGTATTCCTTGCCCTGGCGCTTGAGCGGCACGCGCGAGCCGACCACTTCGACGATGTCGGAGCGGGCGAGCAGGTCGTCGATGAACGCGTCGGGGATTCGGGCCATGCGAGGGAGTGGAGCACCGCTGCGGGCGGTACATGGCGAAGGTGTGCGGCAAGTGTACTAGAGGCCCGGCCCCGGAACGGCGGTGGCCGCGCGCCGATGCGCGCGTTCGTCGATGACCGCGGTGACCAGGGCGCCGGCGAAGAACACCACGCTGGCGTAGTACACCCAGACCAGCATGATCACCAGCGTGCCCATCGAGCCGTAGGCGCTGCCGGGCGCGGCATTGGCGATGTACAGGCCGATGCCGTAGCGGCCCAGGGTGAACAGCACGGCGGTGATGGCGCCGCCGCCGAAGGCCTGGCGCCAGGCGACCGGCCGGTCGGGCAGGTAGTGGTAGAGGAAGGCGAAGCCCAGGGTGTAGAGCAGCAGGGTGGAGACGTAGCCCACTGCCGGCAGCAGCGAGGGCAGGTGCGCGAACACCACCTGCAGCGCGGTGGTGGCGACCATCGACACGATCAGCAGGAACCCCAGGGCCAGCACCACCCCGGCCGAGAAGATGCGCTTCTTCAGCCAGCCGAGCGCGCCGTCGAAGCGCTGCAGGTCGGCGCGGAAGATGCGGTTCAGGGCGGCCTGCAGCTGGGCGAACACGACGGTGGCACCGATGAACAGCAGCAACAGGCTCCACGCGCCGGCCAGCGAGCCCAGGTCGGGCTGGGCGGTGGCGTTGGCGATCACGGTGTCGGCGACTTCGGCCACGCTGTGGCCGGCCAGGTCGCCGATCTGGCCGACCAGCGCCTGCTGCGCGGGCGGATAGAGCGAGGCGGTCAGCCACAGCAGCAGCACCAGCAGCGGTGCCAGCGAGAGCAGGGTGTAGAACGCCAGCGATGCCGCCTGGGTCATCACGTCCGCTTCGGTGAAGCGGCGGACCAGGGCGGCCGGCAGGCTCTGCTGCAACCGCTCCAGGCGGTGCGTCATGTCCGGTGACAGGGGCGCCATGCCGCGCAGGATGGCATACCCGGCCGCGTAGCCGCCGTGATGGACGACGGCGCGCCGGCCCGCCGGTGGCGGCACCGGCGGGGCGGATGCGCCGGGCTCAGCCGGCCAGGGCCTGCTTGACCAGCTTCGACACCAGGCCCATGTCGGCCTGGCCGGCCAGCAGCGGCTTGAGCACGCCCATCAGCTTGCCGATGTCGGCCGCGCTGCTGGCGCCGGTTTCGGTGATCGCGGCATTGATCGCGGCCAGGATCTCGGCCTCGCCCAGCTTGGCCGGCAGGTAGCGCTCGATCACCACGATCTCGTCGCGCTCGACCTTGGCCAGGTCCTCGCGGTTGGCCGCCTCGTACTGGGTCACCGAGTCCTTGCGCTGCTTGACCATCTTGTCCAGCACCGCGATCACCGCGGCGTCGTCCAGTTCGATGCGCTCGTCCACTTCCTTCTGCTTGATCGCCGCGTTGATCAGGCGGATCACGCCGAGGGAGTGCTTGTCGCCGCCCTTCATGGCGGCCTTCATGTCGTCGGTCAGTTGCTGTTTCAGGCTCATGGATCACCTCTTGCGGGATCGGAATGCGGGGGTGCGCACGGGGCGCGGGAACGCAAAAAGCCGGCTACGCTCGCGCGTGCCGGCTTCCACTCCGGTCACGGAAGGCCGAGGCCCCCGTTCAGGAGTTGCGTCCGATCAGTACAGGCGCTGACGCTTGGTGACGTCGCGCGAGGAACGACGCAGCTGGCGCTTCACGGCAGCAGCAGCCTTGCGCTTGCGTTCCTGGGTCGGCTTTTCGTAGAACTCGCGCTTGCGGGTCTCGGCCAGCACGCCGGCCTTTTCGCAGGTGCGCTTGAAGCGGCGGAGCGCAAACTCGAAAGGTTCGTTCTCGCGGACTTTGACGCTGGGCATGGAATCTCCGGGACACAGTGAGACCGGGTCACGCCCGGTGAGCCGCGCATTATATCGGCTTTGAATCCGGGCGCAAGTGGGCTGGCAGGCCGGGATCGTGGCGGCCGGCCCATGGTCGACGCCGTGGGCCATGGCGCGCGCTGCCGCAGCGGGCCCCGGGCGGTTCGTAAACACGCGGCCGGAGGTTCACAATACCGGCATGAAAGTCCTTGGCATCGAATCCTCCTGCGACGAAACCGGCGTGGCGGTGTACGACACCGCGCTGACGGGCGTCGACGCCCTGCGCGCCCATGCGGTCTACAGCCAGATCGCGCTGCATGCCGAATACGGCGGCGTGGTGCCGGAGCTGGCCAGTCGCGACCATGTGCGCAAGACCCTGCCGCTGATCCGGCAGACCCTGGACGAGGCCGGCATCGCCGTCTCCGAGCTCGATGGCGTGGCCTACACCGCCGGCCCCGGGCTGGTCGGCGCGCTGCTGGTCGGCGCCGGGGTGGCGCGTTCGCTGGCGTGGGCGCTGGACGTGCCGGCCATCGGCGTGCACCACATGGAAGGCCACCTGCTGGCGCCGTTGATGGAAGACGACCCGCCGGCGCCGCCGTTCGTGGCGCTGCTGGTCTCCGGCGGGCACACCCAACTGGTGGCGGTGGACGCCATCGGCAGCTACCGCCTGCTCGGCGAAACCCTGGACGACGCCGCCGGCGAGGCCTTCGACAAGACCGCCAAGCTGATGGGCCTGCCGTACCCGGGCGGGCCGCAGCTGGCGCGGCTGGCCGAGGCCGGCACGCCGGGCCGGTTCAGGTTCGCGCGGCCGATGACCGACCGGCCGGGGCTGGATTTCAGTTTCTCCGGGCTCAAGACCCAGGTGCTGCTGGCCTGGCGCGACAGCGACCAGGGCGAACAGACCCGCGCCGACATCGCGCGTGGTTTCGAGGACGCGGTGGTCGATACGCTGGCGATCAAGTGCGAGCGCGCGCTGGATGCGGCCGGCTGCGATGTACTGGTGGTGGCCGGCGGGGTCGGGGCCAACAAGCGGCTGCGGGCCCGGTTGCAGGATGCCGCGCAGCGCCGCGGCGGCCGCGTGTGCTTCCCGCGCCCGGCGCTGTGCACCGACAACGGCGCGATGATCGCCTTCGCCGGCGCGCTGCGCCTGCAGGCCGGCCAGCACAGCCCGGCCGAGGTGAAGGTGGTGCCGCGCTGGGACATGGCCACGCTGCCGCCGGTGTAGCCGCGCACCCGGGCGCGTGGGTCCTGGCAGTCCCGTGTAACGGCAGGCTCAGCGGCGGCTCGTTACCATGTCCGTTCATTCACCGCGACGAACGCAATGGACAAGGTATTCATCGAGGGGCTGGAGATCGAAGCCCTGATCGGCATCTACGACTGGGAGCGGCGCATCCGCCAGACCCTGGTGTTCGACCTGGAGATGGGGTTCGACAACCGCAGGCCGGCGGCGACCGACGACATTGCCGACACCCTCAATTACAAGGCGGTCAGCCGGCGCCTGCAGGAATACGTGGGTGGATCCGATTTCGGCCTGGTGGAAACCCTGGCCGAGCGCTGCGCGGCCATCGTGCTGGACGAATTCGACGTGCGCTGGCTGCGGCTGAAGCTGAGCAAGCCGGGCGCGGTGCGCGGCGCGCGCGCGGTGGGCGTGATCATCGAGCGCGAACGGGGCTGAGGGCATTGCCGGCGTCCGGCCGGTAACCGCCCGCGACGAAATACACGGAAACACACAGGAGACGACGGATGGTGGATGCGGTGGTGGCGGTACGGTGGCTCGAGCAGTTGCAGGACACACTGGAACCCTATCCCGGGGCCTACCTGGCCTTGATGATCCTGGCACTGCTGGTGGCCGCGGGCCTGGCCAACTGGGTCACCAAGCGCATCCTGCTGCGCGGCCTGCGCCGGCTGCTCAGTCGCCTGCCCGGCGCCCAGACCGGGCGCGGCAGCCACCTGATGCGGGTGATCGCGCGGCTTTCCAACGTGGTGCCCAGCCAGGTCATCGCCGCCGGCATCAAGGTGGTGCCGGACCTGCCGCCCGGGGTGGTGACGTTCGTGGTCGGCGCCTGCCAGGCCTGGGCGGTGCTGACCGTGGCGCTGGCGGTGTCGCATGCGCTGGATGCGGCCAACGACCTCTACGAGCGGCGCCCGGACGCACGCAACAAGCCGATCAAGGGCTACCTGCAGGTCGCCAGGATCGTGATCTTCGTGATCGCCGGCCTGTCCATCGTCGCCACCCTGGCCGGCGTGGACCTGCGCTACCTGGTCACCGGCCTGGGCGCGGCCACCGCGGTGCTGATGCTGATCTTCCAGGACACCATCCTGTCGCTGGTGGCCAGCGTGCAGATCAGCGGCGATGGCCGCGTGCGCATCGGCGACTGGATCGAGATGCCGAGCCAGAACGCCGACGGCGACGTGATCGACATCGCCCTGCACACGGTGACGGTGCAGAACTTCGACAAGACCATCACCACCATACCGACCAAGAAGCTGGTCACCGATTCGTTCAAGAACTGGCGCGGCATGGAGGAGGCGGGCGGGCGCCGGATCAAGCGCGCGCTGTACCTGGACCAGCACAGCGTGCATTTCCTGGACACGGCGGCACTGGCGCGGCTGGAGCGGTTTGGCCTGCTCGACGACTACCTGGCCGGCAAGCGCGCCGAACTGGAGCGCTGGAACACGCAGGTGGCGCAGGCGCACCCGGAAGAGGTCAATGCGCGCCGGCTGACCAACCTGGGTACCTTCCGCGCCTACATCGAGCGCTACCTGCGCAGCCATCCGGGCATCCACCAGGGCATGACCCTGCTGGTGCGGCAGCTGGCGCCGGGGCCGCAGGGCCTGCCGCTGGAGATCTACTGCTTCACCGTCAGCACCGCGTGGGGCGAGTACGAGGCGATCCAGTCCGACGTGTTCGACCACCTGCTGGCGATCCTGCCCGAGTTCGGCCTGCGCGTGTTCCAGGAATCCAGCGACGCCATGCTCATGGCGATGCGCGAGGGCGCGGGCCGGGGCTAGCTACGGCGGGGCCTGCGGCGCATCGCGGGCTTCACGGCGACAAGGCTAGAATCCGCGCTCTGAAAGCGTTTCCACAAGGACCGCCACTGGTGGCAGACCGCATCGAATCCCTGATCGCCCGCATGACCCTGGAAGAAAAGGTGGGCCAGCTGGGCGTGTTCGCCGACATGGTCCGCCCGTTCGCACCGGACGTGAATCCCGAAACCAACGTGCGCAACGCCGGGCAGGTGCTCGAGCAGGTGCGTGCCGGCCGCGTCGGCTGCCTGTTCAACGGCGTCGGCGCCGTGCAGGGCCGCGAGATCCAGCGCGTGGCGGTCGAGGAGAGCCGGCTGGGGATCCCGGTGGCGCTGGCCGCGGACGTGATCCACGGCATGCGCACGGTGTTCCCGATCCCGCTGGGCGAGGCGGCCAGTTTCGAACCGGCGCTGGCCGAGCGCACCGCGCGCGCCACCGCCGTGGAGGCCACCGCCGCCGGCATCCACTGGACCTACGCGCCGGCGGTGGACATCGCCCGCGACCAGCGCTGGGGCCGCGGCGCGGAATCGGCCGGCGAGGACGTGGTGCTGGGCTGCGCCTTCGCCGCCGCACGCGTACGCGGCTTCCAGGGCCCGGACCTGGCCGCGGCCGATTCGCTGCTGGCCACGCCCAAGCACTTCGCCGGGTATGGCGCGGTCGCCGCCGGCATGGAGTACGCCCAGGTGGATATCGCGCCGCAGACCCTGCACGACGTGCACCTGCCGCCGTTCAGGGCGGCGCTGGCAGCCGGTGCGCGCGCGCTGATGAGCGCGTTCAACGACATCAACGGCGTGCCGGCCAGCGCCAACCGCTGGCTGCTGACCGACCTGCTGCGCGGGCAATGGGGGTTCGACGGCGTGGTGGTATCGGACTACACCGCCGACATGGAGCTGATCGCCCACGGCTACGCCGCCGACGAAACCGATGCCACGGCCAAGGCGTTCCTGGCCGGGCTCGACCTGAGCATGCAGAGCGGCTTCTACGCCGCGCACCTGCCGGGGCTGGTCGAAAGCGGCCAGGTGCCGATGGCGGCGCTGGACGCGTCGGTGCGGCGCATCCTGCGCCTGAAGGACGCCATTGGCCTGTTCGACGACCCCTACCGGTCGCTGGACCCGGCGCGCGAGGCCGACACTTCGCACATCGCCGCGCACGATGCGCTGGCCCGCGACGCGGCGCGGCGTTCGATCGTGCTGCTGAAGAACGACGGTGCGCTGCTGCCGTTGCGCAGGGCCGGACAGAAGATCGCGCTGATCGGGCCGTTCGCCCGGGACCGCGACAACATCGAAGGGTGCTGGACCCTGTTCGGCGACAAGACGCGCTACGTGACGCTGGAAGCCGGCATGCGCGCGGCACTGGCCGACCAGGCGCTGCTGGAGGTGGTGCCAGGCTGCGCGCTGGAAGACGCGGTCGAAGGCGGCATCGAGGCGGCGGTCGCCGCGGCACGCCGCGCCGACGTGGTGGTGCTGGCGCTGGGCGAGCCGCAGCGCTACAGCGGCGAGGCGCAGTCGCGGGTGGAGATCGTGGTGCCGGCGGTACAGCAGGCCCTGGCCGAGGCGGTCGCCGCCACCGGTACGCCGGTCGTGGTGCTGCTGCGCAACGGCCGCGCGCTGGCGCTGCATGGCGCGGTGCGCGATGCGCAGGCCATCGCGGTGACCTGGTTCCTCGGTACCCAGACCGGTCATGCGGTGGCCGACGTGCTGTTCGGCGACTACAGCCCGTCGGGCCGCCTGCCGGTGAGCTTCCCGCAGCACTCCGGGCAGCAGCCGTATTTCTACAACCACCCGCGCACGGGCCGCCCGGAGCTGCCCGGCATGTCCGAGTTCAAGGCGCGCTGGCGCGAGATCCCCAACGCGCCGCTGTACGCCTTCGGCCACGGCCTGGGCTACGCCACGTTCGCCTACGGCGCGCCGCGCCTGAGCACGCCGCAGCTGGACTGGGATGGCGAACTGGTCGTCACCACCACGGTCACCAACACCGGCACGGTGTCCGCCGAGGAAGTGGTGCAGCTGTACGTGCACGACCGCGTCGCCAGCCGCGTGCGCCCGGTGCGCGAGCTCAAGGCATTCGCGAAGATCGCGCTGGCGCCCGGCCAGGCCAGGGACGTGGTGTTCCGGCTCGACCGCGGGCAACTGGCCTTCACCAACAGCGAAGGCGTGTTCACCGCCGAGCCCGGCCTGTTCGACCTGTGGGTGTGCGCGTCGTCGGCCGATGGCGAACCGATGCGCTTCGAACTGCTGGCGCCCTGACTGCCTGCCCCGACCCGCCTGCCGGGCCGGGATGACGCCCTGCATCTTGAAGCAGGCAGCGGGCGTGCGATGCTGTCGCCGCGCCCACGGAGACCCGCCATGCCTGCACCGATGCCCACCTACCTGCCGTGGCTGATGACTGCCGGTTTCGGCTGGATGTACTACCGCCGGCTCCGCCGCCACTTCGGCTGGCAGCCCTGGCAGCCGCGTCGCACCCTGGCGCGCATCGTGATCCTGGCGCTGGTGGCGGCGATGCTCGGGCTGGCGGCGGCCTTCGTGCCGCACGTGGCCGCCGGCATGTCCGTGGGCGCGCTGGCCGGCATCGCGTTGGGATGGTTTGGGTTGAAACACACGCGCTTTGACGCGCGCGAAGGCCGGCGCGGCTATACGCCCAATCCGTGGATCGGCGGCGCCCTGTCGCTGCTGCTGGTCGCGCGCCTGGCCTGGCGCTGGCAGGACGGCGCCTTCAGCCAGGGCATGGCGCCCGGCGCCGCCAACGCCAGCCCGCTGACCCTGGGCCTGGCTGCCGCCCTGGTCTGCTACGGCCTGACGCAGGCCATCGGCCTGCACCTGAGCCTGCGCTACAAACCGTAGCGTGCGGCCCGCTGCGCGAGGGGCGTCAACGGCACGCCCTCCCGCGTACGACAGCGGCGGCTACGTGCGCGGCGTCAGCTTGAGCAGGCGTGCGTTGCTGCCGTCCTCCAGCAGCCACAGCGCGCCATCGGGGCCCTGCGTCACCGCGCGGATGCGCGCGCCCATGTCGAAGCGTTCGGCCTCGCGCGCGTTGTCGCCGTCGAAGGCGATGCGCACCAGCGACTGCGACGAGAGCCCGCCGATGAAGCCATTGCCGCGCCACTGCGGGAACTGCGCACCGTCGTAGATGATCAGGCTGGACGGGGAAATGACCGGCGTCCAGCTGATCTTCGGCGCGACGAACTCCGGCCGGGTGTGGTGGTCGGGGATGTCGCGGCCGTCGTAATGGTCGCCGTTGGAGACCAGCGGGTAGCCGTAGTTGCCGCCGCGCTGGATCAGGTTCAACTCGTCGCCGCCCTTCGGTCCCATCTCGTTTTCCCACAGCCGCCCGCGCGCGTCGAAGGCCAGCCCGAGGATGTTGCGGTGGCCGAGCGACCACACCTGGTTGGCCGGCGAACCCTGCGCGGCGAATGGGTTGTCGGCGGGCACGCTGCCGTCGTCGTTGAGGCGGATGATCTTGCCGAGGTTGCCGCCCATGTCCTGCGCGGGGTCGAACTTCTGCCGTTCGCTGGAGCTGATCCACAGCTTGCCGTCGGGCCCGAACAGCAGGCGGTGGCCATAGTGGCCGTTGCCGCTGACTTTCGGGGTCTGCCGCCAGATCACCTGCGCATCGGCCAGGCGGCCGCCGCCCTGGGCGTCGAGCACCAGCCGCGCGCGCGCCACCGCGGCACCGCGGGTGTCGTTCTCGCCGGGCTCGGCATAGCTGTAATAGACCAGCCCGTTGCGGGCGAACTGCGGGTGCAGGGCGACATCGCCGAAACCGCCCTGGCCGGCATGCGCCACCTGGGGTACCCCGGCGATGGCGTGGCGGCGGCCGTTGGCCGGATCGAGATGCACCAGCCTGCCTGCCTTCTCGGTGACCAGCAGGCTGCGGTCGGGCAGGAACGCCATTGCCCACGGGCTGTCGAAGCGGGCGACCTCGGCGGCGGCGAACGGCCACTGCGCCGGCTTGACCGCCGCCTGCGCGGCCGGATCCGCGGCGCAGGCGGTGGTGAACAGGACGGGCGTCAGCGCAAGGGCCAGGCTGAGCAGCAGGGGGCGGGGCATGGCGAACTCCAGGGCGGAAAGCGGTGGAACCGCACACCTTATGCGAAGCCGGCGCGCGAGGCACGCCGGTCCGCGCGGCCGCGGCGTCAGGCGTCGTCGGCCGGTGCCATGCGCTTGGCGACGATCGAGGTGGCGGTCATGTCGCCGGTGGTGTTGCCGATGGTGCAGAACACATCGGGGATCGTATCGACCGCCAGCAGCACGCCCAGCGGTTCCACCGGCAGCCCCATGCTCTGCGTGACCGGCATGTTGTTGGTCATGAAGTTGGCCTGGCCCGGCAGGCCGGTGGAGCCCATGCTGATCGCCGCGGCCAGCAGCACTGCCACCGCGTACTGCGAGAAGGTGATGTCGATGCCGTACAGCCAGGCGATGAAGCTGGCCACGGCGATGTACTGCGCGGGGCTGGTCACCCGGAACAGCGAGACCGCCATCGGCAGCACCAGCGAGGTCAGCGCGGTGGGGTAGCCCAGCCGGTTGCGCGCGCTGTCGATCATCGCCGGCAGCGAGGCCAGCGACGACTGCGTGCTGCCGGCGATGACCTGCACCGGCACCAGCGCGGCGGCGAAGCGGCGCAGGCCCTCGCGCGCGGCCAGCACCGCCACCACGTACAGCAGCAGGGTGATCAGGATGTAGACCACGCACATCAACAGGATGTAATAGCCGAGGATGCCGAGCACGCTCATGCCGACCTCGGCGCAGACCACCAGCACCAGCGCGAACACGCCCAGCGGCGCGGCCCACAGCACCCAGCGCACGATGGTGATCATGGTGTCGCCGACGATCTTGATGATTTCCAGGATGCGGTCGCGGCGTTCGCTGTCCTGCCGGCTCAGCGCGAAGCCGAAGAACATCGCGAACACCACCAGCGGCAGCATCGCGTTGGCCGATGCCACCGCCAGCACGTTGCTGGGAATCAGCGAGGACAGCCACTGCGCGGCGGTCGGCGCCTTGGCCAGTGTTTCCGGTGCGTGCAGCGCGGCGCGGAAGGTCTGCATGGTCGCGCTGTCATGCGGTACCAGGCCCAGCAGCGCCGGCGTGACCACCGCCGAGAAGCTCGCCGCGGCGACCAGCAGCACGATGAACACCAGGATCGCGTTGCGTGCGGTACGCCCGGATGCGGCGGCGTTGCTGGCGGTATTGACGCCGACGATCACCAGCGCGGTGACCAGCGGCACCACCGTCATCTGCAGTGCATTGAGCCACAGCCGGCCGATCGGCCGGGCGAACTCGGCGACCTGCAGCGCGAGCGCCGGATCGTGATGGGTGAGCGTCAGCCCGACCACCGCGCCGACCAGCAGCGAGATCAGCACTTTGACGGGAGCGGAGAGCCGGAAACGTCGGGTCGTTGTGGTCATGGATGGCCGGGTTGCGGAAGGAGGGGAACAGGGCAGGGGGCGAGCCCGTGCCACGAGCGAGGCGCGACTGCCGGGCGCGCCTCATGCATCAGGGCGATGCCTGACGCGACCGGTTCGCCCATCCATGGCGTGGCAGGTACCGCCTGCCGCGGGAATACGGAAGCGCCCGGGCGTGGCGCCGGTCAATGACCGGCATCGGCCGCAGGCGCAGGCAGGCCCCAGTGCTGCTGCAGGCGCCGGTACTCGGCTTCGGGCAACAGCACGAACAGCGGATGCGCCGCCGGATCCAGCCAGCCGAGCAGGGCGGACATGCGCTCGGGTTCCATCGCGGTGCAGCCGGCCGTCGCCTCGCCGCTCTGTCGCCACAGGTGGGCGAAGATGCAGCTGCCGCGGCCGGGCTCGGCCCTGGGGTTGTGCTCGATCACGAAGCCTTCGCGATAGCGGCGGTCGCCCTGGTTGTGCAGGTCCAGCCGCATCGGTTCGGTGGACCCCTCCACCGCCTCGCTGCCCACCACCTCGGCGTCGACGATGCGGTTGTACAGCGGCGAATCCGGCACATCCATGCAATAGCTGCTTGCCAGCATCGGCTGGTACGGCAGTGCGCTGTCCACGCGCGGAGCGTAGCCGAAGGCCTCGCCGATACCGAACACGCCGGCCGGGCTGCGACCGTCGCCCTCGCGTTTCTGCGGGCCGTCCGGCTGCGCCGGATGCAGGCCCAGGCCCCATGCGCTGCCGTTGCGGCCGAGCGCCACTTCGAATCCGGCGCCATGCGGCTTCCAGCCCTGCGCGGTGCGCTCGTAGGCCTGCAGGCGGCCTGCCGGGGTGTCCCACGACGGCGTGGTCACCACTACCAGCTGGCGCGCATCGTGCACCGGCGCGGCGGGCGTCGCGGCGGCGGCGCCGGCCACCCCCATCGCGGCAAGCGACGGCAACAGGCAGCGGGCGAGGGAACGGAACAGGAATGACATGGCGACGGCTCCGGCAATCAGTTGTCGATCAACTGCTGGATGCGCTCCTGGTTCAACGCCAGCTGGCGCTGGCGGTCGGAGTTGGCATGGCACAGCAGCACGAACACGAAATCCAGCAGGTACTGCAACGAGCAACGGTACAGCAGTTGCGCCACCGGCGGCTGCGGGTCGTGCGCGCAGATCGCCAGCGAGGCATCGGCATGGGCGCGCAGCGGGTTGGCGGTGTGGCGGGTGATCGACACGACCTTGCCGCCCATCTCCTGGAACTGGCGCGAGAGCTGCCACAGCTGCGGCAGCTTGCCGAATTCGGAGAACACCAGCAGCACGTCGCCAGGGCGCGCGGCCGACAGGTTGGCGGTCATCAGGATCGGATCGGCATGCTGCACGG
This sequence comes from Stenotrophomonas acidaminiphila, assembly GCF_014109845.1. NCBI lineage: Bacteria > Pseudomonadati > Pseudomonadota > Gammaproteobacteria > Lysobacterales > Lysobacteraceae > Stenotrophomonas > Stenotrophomonas acidaminiphila. The sequence goes on from NZ_CP043567.1 coordinate 1,084,043, forward strand.
TGAGGATGCCCAGCAGCGCCAGGCGCATGGCGAATTCGCGGGCGTACAGGCCATCGTCGCCCAGTCCGTAGACGAATACCTTGGGGGCGGCGTCGATCAGCGCGATCACCGCTTCCACCTCTTCCTGCGGATTGGCGACGCGGGTCTCCTCCTCGGCCGCGGCCTTGCTGCGGCGCAGCCCCTCGGCCACCTGCAGGTAGCCGTGCGGGTCGTTCTCCGGCGGCCATTCGGCGACGTCGCCATTGCCGTTGCTGGCCAGTGCCACCGCCGCACCGACCGAGTACTTCAGATCCGGGTAGCCCTTGAACCCGAGCTTCTGGCTGAACTTGACCACGCTCGACTGGCTGATGCCCAGGGCATTGGCCAGCTGCTGCGAAGAGTAGTCGCGCAGCAGGTGCGCGTTGTCGAGGATGAAGTCGGCGATGCGCCGTTCGATCGCCGACATCTGTTCGCGTTCGGAGCGGATTTTTACCAGGGGTGGCATGGGCGGGCCGTTGGCTGCGATGGGGTGACTCTAAAAGGATTTTGCGGAGGCGGTAAGGCTTGGAATCCAACCGGGACGTTACGTTGGCAAGGCAGCCGGGGGAAGATCGGCTGTTGCTCTTGTAGTTGCATGTGCTTTTGACTTCCCGGGTTCCCTTCCGCAGCGACGGAGCCGACGGATAAGACCCCGTAGGGGCGACGTGCAGGGATGCACGTCGTTTTTCGACGAGACAGGGATGTCTCGTCGAAAAATCCCGGCGGCGGAGTGGACCCGGCGCGCGCAGCGCGTCGGGCGCGGAGGCAGGGCGTGCTTTCTTTTGGCTAGCTTTTCTTTGCACGAGCAAAGAAAAGTAGCTCGCTCCTGCGAAGCAGCGGCGAAAGCTGTGCTTTCAAGCTTCTGCCTTGGTTGTTGTTTCTTCCCGGAGCAACGACCCAGGCAGCGGCAGAAGCAAAGGCTTTCGCTCCCCTCCGGGGCGCGAGTTACTTCTCTTTGCTCGTGCAAAGAGAAGTAACCAAGAGAAAGCACGGGCCGGGACGCGATCCGTCGGGCTGCGCCCGCCGGTCCCCTGCGCGCCTCGCGTGCCAAGGGGACGGCGCACAACTCGCTTCGCTCAGACACGTGCGCCTCTTCGCCCCTCGGCCCGCTGTGGTGCTCGGCCCGCTCTACGGCCGGGGAAGTCAAAAGCCGAAGAGCAAACTCACGGGCAACGGCAACGGCAACGGCAACGGCAACGGCAGAAGCAACGGCAGAAGCAACGGCAGAAGCGACGGCAGAAGCGACGGCAGAAGCGACGGCAGAAGCGACGGCAGAAGCATTCCCCACTGCTTCCTGCGATGCGGCCCACCCGGGAGGGAGTGCGACAGCAACAAGGTCGGTTGCCGTCGCCATGCCGGTCATGCCTTCAGCATCTCCAGCCCGCGCACCTCGGTGATGCCCAGTCCCGGCGCATCGGTGATGCTGATCTCCGACTCATTGAAGATCACCCCGCCGGTGACCGGGTTGAACAGGCTCAGCGATGGCCCGTCCAGGTCCACCTTGGTGATCGCGCCGGACTTGGCCACCGCCAGGTGCACCGCCGCGGCCACGCTGATGCTGGACTCGAGCATGCAGCCGATCATGCAGGGAATGCCGTACAGCGAGGCGATGTCGGCGACCTTGATGGCGTTGGAAATGCCACCGGTCTTCATCAGCTTGATGTTGATGATGTCGGCCGCGCGCTGGTGGATCAGGTCGAACACCTGGTGCGGGCCGAATACGCTCTCGTCGGCCATCACCGGGGTGTTGACCCGCTCGGTGACGTACTTCATGCCGTCGATGTCGGCGGCCTTGACCGGCTGTTCCAGCAGCTCCAGCACCACGCCGGCGTTCTCCAGCGCGCTCATGGCATAGACCGCCTGCTTGGCGGTCCAGCCCTGGTTGGCGTCAAGCCGCAGCAGCGCCCGGCCCTCGACCGCGGCGTGGATCGCCTTGACCCGCTCGATGTCCAGGCCGATGTCCTTGCCGACCTTGATCTTCAGCGACTCGAAGCCGCGCTCGATCGCCGACAGCGAGTCGGCCACCATCTTGTCGATGTAGTCCACGCTGATGGTGATGTCGGTGGTGATCACCGGGTCGCCGCCGCCGAGCATCTGGTACAGCGGCGCGCCGTGCAGCTGCGCCCACAGGTCGTAGATGGCGATCTCCACCGCGGCCTTGGCGCTGGTGTTGCGCTCAAGCGAGGACTGCACCAGCCCGCAGATGCGGTTGAGGTTGGCGATGTCCTCGCCGATCAGGCGTGGCTTGATGAAGTTGTTGATGGCCTCGATGATCGAGCCATGGGTATCGCCGGTGATCACCGCGGTGGCCGGCGCCTCGCCGTAGCCGGTGTGGCCGGTATCGGTACGCACCAGCACCACGATGTCCTCGACCGATTCGACGGTGCGCAGCGCGGTCTTGAACGGGGTTTTCAGGGGCACGCGCAGCATGCCCAGTTCGATATCGGTGATCTTCATTTGGTGGTATGCGAGCGGATGCGCTGGATGTTGGTGATGCGGTCGACGTAGCTGGCGGTGTCGCTGGCCATCATCGGCTGCAGCGGCGTTACCGAGACGCCATTGAGGTGGGCCTGGACCCGCTTGCCATCGGCACCGAACCAGCTGCCGCCGGAGGTATCGTGGATCATCCAGGCCATGCCGTCGGCATGGCCGATGGTCATCATCACATGCCCGGGGATGTAGACCAGGTCGCCGACCTGCAGTGCGTCCACCGCGGCATCGCGCCGCGCCTTGCCGTCCGTTTCGCCGAAGGCGATGCGGTCCAGCGCCGGACTCACCGCCTGCGCGCTGGTGTTGCGCGGCAGCAGCACGCCGAAGCTGCGGTAGACCTCGGAGACGAAGCCGCTGCAGTCGCGGGTGTCGTAGGAATGGCCCCAGCCGTAACGCTCGCCCAGGAACTTGAAGGCCTGGGTGAGCAGGTTGCGCGGGGTCAGCGCCAGGTAGTCGTCGCTGCTGTCCTGCGAGCGCGGCAGCAGCGCCGGGGCGAAGCCCAGGCGACCCTGGTCATCGCGTACCGGCAGCTGGATGACGTGGGCGGCATGGCCCTGCTGGCCGTTGACCGGCTGCTGTGCGGGCCAGTCGGCCAGCACCGGCACGCGCACGCCCATGTCCAGCTGCAGGCGCGAGACGCGGGGTTCTTCCGGCGTATAGGTGGTGGTGGCGGTGGCGCCGGTGATCACCCGGTACGGGCCGCTGGCGCCGTAACCGAACACCTGGGCCGCGTCGCCGATGCCGACGAAGCGCTTTTCCACCCATGCCACGTAGCGCTCGCTGGCGACGAACAGCCACTGGCCGTCGGCGCTTTCATGCAGCACCGCCACGGCATCGCCGGGGAACAGCGCCGATTCCTGGAAGCGGTCGATGTCGGTGTCGCCGCTGCTGGAGAACACGCGCAGGCCGGTGGGGAAGGCGCGCAGCGCGGCGCGGTGCACGATCAGGCCGTACTGCGGCGGGCGCGTGCCGGCGATGCGGTCCATGGCCAGGTTGTCGCTGATGGCGCGCAGCTGCGCGGCGTCGACCGGCTTGCCCTGCACGTCGTACAGCGTGCGGGTCGGGGGACGCGAAATCGCCTCGATCTGCGCGCGCACGAAGTCGCGCGGCAGGGTCGCCGGCAGGGCGCGCAGGTCATGGATGGACGCATCCAGCTGGCGCATGCGCGCGTTCTGCGCGGCAATGCCGGCGCGGTCGAGGATCACCCGGTCCGGATCGGACACCTGTGCGATCCAGTGCGCAGCCGAGAGGTAATCCTCGCGCAGGCCGATGACGCCGGCATGGTCCTGTGGCGACGCGGTGGCCGCGCCGAGCGCGAAGGCCGGTGCCGCACACAACGGCGCGGCGATCAGCAGGGACCAGCAGGCCCAGGCGAGGCGCCGCGGGTGGGGACGGACGGGGATGGCGGACATGGGGACTCCCTCGGGGTGCATTGGAATACTTATTCCTTTCTTCCTTGAAATCAAGAATAAATTATTGACCCATTGTCGCACGCGTGTTACACAACCGTTATCCCGCGTACCCGTGGAAGTGTTGCCGTGGATCCAGCGTTGCGCCAAGTCCCAGTCGCTTTCAGGCCTGCCCGGTACCGGCTCATGGCTGGCCTGCTGTGCCTGCTGTCGGCCACGGCGGGCGCTGCCGAGACGCCCGAGCAGCTTGCCGCACGCGTGGACCGTGGCGATTTCGCCGGGGCGCGCTCGCAGATCGACGCTGCACTGCAACAGCCGGCGCTGGGCCAGGCGCAGCGCGACGCCTATCTGTTCCAGCGCGAGCGCATGCGCCGCATGCAGCTGGATTTCGGCCTCGACCGCGAACGCGCGATGGCCGCGGTGCGCCGCTACATCCCCGATCTGCGCGAGGACGAATTCCGCGCCTGGGACGAAGCCGGGCTGATCGAACACCTGGACATCGATGGCCAGCGCCGCTGGTTCAACCGCGCGCCCTCCAACCTGTTCCGGGTCAGCACCGCGGCGGCCGCGCGGCGCTCGCCGGCGATCAAGCCGCCCGCACCCGGCCCGTTCGAGGTGGTCACGCCGCATCACCTGGAAGTGCTCAGGCTCGCGCAGGCCGGTGCCACCCGCAGCGTCGCGCCGCGGCGGCTGCGGGTCACCCAGTCGCTCACGGTCAAGGCCGATGCGGTGCCGGCCGGCGAGACGGTACGCGCCTGGATCCCGTACCCGCGCGCCATCCCCGGGCAGCAGCAGGACATCCGCCTGCTGGGCAGCGTGCCGGGCGGTGCGCAGGTCGCGCCGGAAGCCGCACTGCAGCGCACCGCCTACCTGGAACGCAAGGCGGTCGCCGGCACGCCGACCGCGTTCTCGGTGAGCTATGAGCTCACCGTGTACGCGCGCCATTTCGCCATCGACCCGGACGCGGTGCGACCCACGCCGGACGACCCTGCGCTGGCGCCGTACCTGGCCGAGCGCGCGCCGCACATCGTGTTCACCCCGGCGCTGCGCGAGTTCTCACGGCGCGTGGTGGACGGTGAGACCAACCCGTACCGGATCGCGCGCAAGCTGTTCGATGCGGTCGACCGCATCCCGTGGGGCGGCGCGCGCGAGTACTCGACCATCGGCAACATCAGCGACCACGCGCTGCACGCCACCCACGCCGACTGCGGGCAGCAGACGCTGCTGTTGATGAGCCTGTTGCGCCTGAACGGCATTCCCGCGCGCTGGCAGTCGGGCATGGTGTACTCGGACAACGACACCGGCTACAGCAACCTGCACGACTGGGGCGCGCTGTACCTGGCGCCGTATGGCTGGGTGCCGATGGACGTCACCACCGGCGCGCTCGACAGCCCGGTGCCGGCGGTGCGCGATTTCTACTTCGGCGGGCTGGATGCCTACCGCATCGCGTTCAACGACGACTACGCGCAGGCGCTGGTACCGGCCAAGCAGCACTTCCGCTCCGAAACCGTGGACTCGCAGCGCGGCGAGGCCGAGTGGGCGGGCGGCAATCTCTATTTCGACCAATGGAACTACGACTTCCAGTGGCAGGTCTTGCCGCCACCGGAAGATTGACGCTTCGTGACACCGCTGTAATACACAACACTGCAGGAGAGAGCAGGGGATGAACAGGAAAATGCTGAAAAAGGCGGCGCTCAGCGTCGCGCTGGGTGCGTGCCTCGGGGCGCTCGCACCGACCGTCATGGCGCAGAGTGCCACCGGCGCCATCGCCGGCCGCGCCAATTCCGGTGACCAGATCACCATCACCAACACCGCCACCGGGCTGACCCGCACGGTGACCGCCGGCAGCGACGGCAGCTACCGCCTGAGCCAGCTGCCGGTGGGCGACTACAGCCTGAGCGTCAAGCGCGACGGCCAGGCCGACAAGGAGCCGGTCGCGGTCAACGTCTCGCTGGGCGGCACCACCAACGTCAACCTCGGTGGCAGCGACACCGGTCCGGTGACGCTGGGCTCGGTGCAGGTGGTCGGTTCGCGCATCGTCAACCGGGTAGACGTGTACTCAACCGAGTCCTCGTTCAACATCAGCCGCGAAGAGCTTTCGCGCATGCCGGTGGACCAGAGCGTGGCCGCGGTCGCGCTGCTGGCGCCGGGCGTGGTGAATTCCGGGTCGAGCTTCGGCGGCCTGAGCTTCGGCGGCTCGTCCGTCGCCGAGAACGTGGCCTACATCAACGGCCTCAACGTCACCGATCCGTACCGTCGCCAGGGTTTCTCGACGGTGCCGTTCAACTTCTACCAGGAGTTCCAGATCAAGACCGGTGGCTACTCGGCCGAGTTCGGCCGCAGCACCGGCGGCGTCATCAACGCCATCACCCGCTCGGGCACCAACGAGTTCAAGGGTGGCGTCGAGGTCACGATGGAACCCTCGGCGTGGGCCTCGGCGAAGAAGGATCATTTCCACCGCGATGGCACCATCGACGAGCGTGACCGCACCAGCCGCGATCGCAGCCCGCTGATGAAGACCAATGTGTGGGCTTCCGGTCCGATCCTGAAGGACAAGCTGTTCTTCTTCGCGATGTACGAGAACCGCGACAGCAAGTCGCAGGACGTCGACGCCACCGAGGCGTGGAAGACCAAGAGCAACAACGATTTCTGGGGCACCAAGCTCGACTGGTACATCAACGACAGAAACCGCCTGGAGCTGCTCGCGTTCTCGGACAAGGCCGATTCGGTCACCACCAGTTACGACAACTACAACTGGGATACCAACATCTTCGGTGACTCCAGCGGCCAGAGCAGCGGCTCCTCGGGTGGCGACAACTGGTCGCTGACCTACACCGGCACCCTGACCGACAACTTCGTCGCCAAGGCGATGTACGGCGTCAACAAGCGCAGCGCGGTGAGCAACAGCCCGATGGATGCCGAGTGCAGCATCATCACCCTGGCGTCCAGCTACACCAAGAAGTACGGCCCGAAGACCAACGAGGGCTGCCACCCGACCAATGCCGCCATCAGCAGTCGCGACGACAAGCGCGAAGCGGCGCGTCTGGACTTCGAGTGGACCTTGGGCGACCACCTGCTCCGCTTCGGCCTGGACCAGGAAGTGATGGATTCGGACAGCTCGGTGGTCTACCCGGGCGACGGATTCATGTACCAGGCGCTGGTGGTCAACGCCGGCAGCTCGGTCAATGGCGTGGTGCTGCCGCCCGGCGTCACCGACATCATCGATGCCCGCTACAAGGTCACCGGTTCGCCGGTCAGCACCAAGGCGCAGGCGTTCTACGTGGAAGACAACTGGAACGTCACCCCGAACCTGCTGCTGAACCTCGGCGTGCGCTTCGACCAGTTCCACAACAAGCTGGCCTCCGGCGCCACGTTCGCCAAGAGCACCTTCAGCGACATGATCTCGCCGCGCCTGGGCTTCAGCTGGGACGTGCAGGGTGACGGCTCGATGAAGGTGTTCGGCAACGCCGGCCGCTACTACACCCCGCTGACCAACAAGATCGCCGACTACTTCGGCGGCGGCACCACCGACGAGCACACCTACTACGTGCTCCAGGGCTGGTCGCAGAAGCAGAGCTCGACCGGCAACACCTACCTGGTGCCCGTGCTGGGCCAGCAGATCGGCCCGGTCAATACCGATGGCAACGCTCCGGCACCTTCGGACGTGCGCACGGCGGTGGCGCGTGACCTCAAGCAGGTGTTCCAGGACGAGTTCATCCTCGGCTTCCAGCAGGCGCTCAACGAAGAGTGGTCATACGGCGTCAACGCCACCTACCGGCGCATGACCCGCGCCGTCGAGGACGTGCGCATCAACCATGTCGAGGGCTGCCCCTGGTACTCGGGTGACTGGCCGATCATCAATCCGGGTGAAACCAATCAGCTGTGGTGCCCGGATACCAACAGCTGGGTCACCCTGGATTCGTCCAAGGACGGTTACAAGGCATCGGGTAGCGGCGCCATCATGGGCTACAAGAAGCCCAAGCGTACCTACAAGGCGCTGGAGTTCCAGCTCGACCGTGCCTGGAATGACAAGTGGGCGTTCAACGCCAGCTACATCCTGTCCAAGAGCGAAGGCAACATCGAAGGGCCGGTGAACTCGGATACCGGCTACAACGACACCAACCTGGTGCAGTACTACGACCACCCAGCGGTCAACGAGCGCTATGGCGTGACGTTCAATGACGCGCGCCACCAGTTCAAGCTGCGCGGAACCTTCAAGCTCAACGAGCAGTGGTCCTTCGGCAGCACCCTGTCGGCACGTTCCGGCGGCCCGATCACCGCGTTTGGCGTGGTGTGGCCGAACGACAACCGCAATGCGGGTGGCCCGGGCGAGTACAGCGGTGGTGGTTCGGGTTGGCTGTGCACCGCCAATTGTTCGAGCTGGGCCAACCGCGAGCTGGTCTACACCGAGCGTGGTGCGTTTGGTCGCATGCCGTGGGTGGTCGACCTGGGCGCCAGCGTGATGTGGACCCTGCCGGTAGAAGGCATCGACCTGAAGGCACGCCTGTCCGTCTACAACCTGCTCAACCGCCAGGCCGTCGTCAACGTCCACTCCCGCTACGAGAGCACCCCGGGGACGAAGATGCCTTACTTCGGCGAGGGCACCCACTGGCAGGCACCGCGCTACACGAATCTGGTCGTGACCTGGAACTTCTGACCAGGCCGCGGCGCACCATGATGGATTTGTGGTACTGAGTTCCTCCTCTGGCGGCCCTTGCATGGGGGCCGCCATCTTTTTTTGGAGCAATGCCTTGGATCAGGGATTCACACGAGATGACCACTGCGGTTTGCCGGAGGCGTTCCGGCAGGCTGATCTCCCCGCGCTGGCGGCCCGCGAAGGCACCCCGTTGTATGTCTATGCCGCGCCGGCCATCCGCCAGCGTGTGCGCGCGCTGCGCGAGGCGCTGTCCGGGCTGGACGCCGGCATCCGCTACGCGGTCAAGGCCAACGGCAACGGCGCGGTACTGCGCCTGTTGGCCGAGGAGGGCGCGGGCGCTGACATCGTGTCCGGTGGCGAACTGGAGCGCGCGCTGCGTGCCGGCATCGCCGCGGCCGACATCGTGTTCTCGGGCGTGGGCAAGTCCGACGCCGAGATCGCGCTGGCGCTGGACGTCGGCATCGGCCGCTTCAACATCGAATCGCGTGCCGAGCTCGACGCGATCCAGCGCATCGCCGCCGCGCGCGGCGTCACCGCAGTCGCATCGGTGCGGATCAATCCCGACGTGGACGCCATGACCCACGCCAAGATCTCCACCGGCAAGGCGGAGAACAAGTTCGGCGTCTCCATCGCCGAGGCGCGCGCGTGGTTCGATGCGAAGGCGCAATGGCCCGACGTGCGCCTGGACGGGCTGCACATGCATATCGGCTCGCAGCTGCTGAGCCTGGACCCGGTGCGCGAGGCGCTGGCGCGCATGGCCGCGTTCTGGAAGGAACTGGCCGCCGCCGGGCACGCCATCGCCAGCATCGACGTCGGTGGTGGGCTGGGCGTGCGCTATCGCGAAGGCGAGCAGGCGCCGGACGCGCGCGCGTATGCCGATGCGATCCGCCAGGCGCTGGCCGGCTTCGGCGGGCGCATCCTGGTCGAACCGGGCCGCTGGCTGGTTGCCGAGGCCGGCATCGTGCTGACCCGCGTGCTGCTGGAAAAGCACGGCCAGGCACGCCGGTTCCTGGTGCTGGACGCGGCGATGAACGACCTGCTGCGCCCCAGCCTGTACGACGCCTGGCACGACATCGTGCCGGTGGGCGCGGCGGCCGCCCGCGAGCCCGCCACCTACGACGTGGTGGGGCCGGTGTGCGAGACCGGCGATACCTTCGCCACCGCACGCGAGCTGCCGCGCTGCGAGGCCGGCGACCTGGTGGCGATCCTCGGCGCCGGTGCCTACGGCGCCTCGATGGGATCCACCTACAACTCGCGCCCGCTGCCGGCCGAGGTACTGGTGGACGGCGACCGCTATGCGGTGGTGCGCCGCCGCCAGAGCCTGGATGAAATGCTGTCCGGCGAACAGCCGGCCAATGACTGGAGGCGGACATGACGCATCGGAAAGCCCGTGCTGCCCAGGCGCGGGCCGGTGGACGTGGGCCGGCCCATGGGCTGCCGCGGCTGCTGGTTGCGCTGCTCCTGCTCGTGCTGCTGAGTGCGTGCGCGCACCGCAATCCGCTGGCCCGGTGGGAACGTTCGCCGAACTTCGATGCGCGGCGCCCGGTGGTCGTGGTGCTGCACTACACCGCCGGCAAGACCGCCGAGGGCAGCCTGCACACGCTGCGGACCGCCAACAGCAACGGCCCGGTCAGCGCGCACTACCTGCTGGGCAAGGACGGCACGCTGTACCAGCTGGTGGACGAGCGCAAGCGCGCCTGGCACGCCGGCGACGGGCGCTGGGGCACCCTTACCGATCTCAACTCGGCGTCGATCGGCATCGAGATCGACAACGACGGTTACAGCCCGTATCCGGATGTGCAGATCGAAAAACTGATCGTGCTGCTCGACGACGTGACCCGGCGCCAGGGGATCCCGCGCCAGCAGGTCATCGGCCATGAGGACATGGCACCGGGGCGCAAGATCGACCCGGGCCCGCTGTTCCCCTGGAAGCGCCTGCACGAGGCCGGCTTCGGCATCTGGCCCGACCCGGCCGCCGGCGATCCGCCGCCGGAGTTCGACGGCTGGCTGGCGATGGCCGCCATCGGCTATCCGCTGGACGACCGCGCCAACGCCCTGCAGTCCTTCCGCCATCATTTCCGCGGCATGCGCAGCCAGGGCGCCGAGCTCGATGCCGAGGACCGGCGCATCCTGTACGGCCTGAGCCGGTCGCTACTGCAGGCCCGGGCGCCGTCGGCGCCGACCACGGCCGATACGCCGTAACGGCACGGAGCGCGTCGATGAAACCGATCCTGCTCTGCCTCGCCCTGCTGCCGGGCATCGCCCACGCCGCCGCACCCGCCGCCGATGCCGATGCCGCGTTCTACGATGCGGCGGTGCAGCAGGCCTTTGAGCATTACCGCCTGCCGGGCCTGGCGGTGGGCGTGATCGAGGACGGCAAGGTGGTGCATGTCGCCACCCGCGGCGAGCTGGCCGCCGGCGAGGGACGGCGCGTCGACGGCGACACGCTGTTCAAGATCGCCTCCAACACCAAGGCGATGACCGCGGCGGTGCTGGCGCGGCTGGTGCAGGCCGGGCGCCTGCGCTGGGACGATCCGGTGACCAGGTACCTGCCCGCGTTCCGCATGTACGACCCGTGGGTGACGCGCAACATGCAGGTCCGCGACCTGCTGATCCACAACAGCGGCCTGGGACTGGGCGCCGGCGACCTGATGCTGTGGCCGGAGCCCAATCACTTCACCCGCCAGGACATCATCGCCGGGCTGGCGCACCTCAAGCCGGCCGGCAGCTTCCGCGCCGACTACGCCTACGACAACCTGCTGTACGTGGTGGCCGGCGAGGTGGCCGCCGCTGCCGGCGGCAAATCCTACGCGGCGCTGGTGCGGCAGGAGATCTTCGTGCCGCTGGGCATGGACCGTTGCCAGGTCGGCGACTGGTCGCCGGCGAAGGCGGGCAATGTCGCCCAGCCGCATTACCGCAAGGACGGCCGCAACGTGGTGGTGGGGCGCGATGGCGACGTCGCGTCCGACTTCCCGTCGATGGCCGCCGGCGGCGTGCGCTGCAGCGTCGATGACATGCTGCGCTGGATGCAGGCGCTGCTCGATCCGGCGCGGGCGCCGGGCTGGCTCGACGCCACCCAGCGCCGCGCGCTGTGGACCGCGCACATGCCGATGCCCATCGGCCAGCGCCTGCGCGACTGGGACAACACCCACTTCCTGGCCTACGGCTACGGCTGGCGCCTGTCGGACATGGACGGGCAATGGAAGGTGGCCCATACCGGCACGTTGTCGGGCATGTACTCGTCGCTGGCACTGCTGCCGGACCGGCGTGGCGGCGTGGTGATCCTGATCAATGGCGAGGGCGAGGACGCGCGCACCGCGCTGATGCAGGCCCTGCTCAAGCGCCAGACCGCGCCAGCCGCCGGCCATGACGTGCTGCACTACGCCGGGCTGCTGGAACGGGAGCGCACGCAGCGCCGCTCGGAGGGCCACGTGCGCCCGGTGTTGGCGCCGGCCGTCGCGGTCGCCGCGCGTGAGTTCGGCGCCGATGCCGGGGTGTGGAGCGACCCCTGGTTCGGACAGGTCACGCTGTGTCCGGCTGGTACCGGCATCGCGTTCGCCGCGGTGAAATCGCCGGCCCTGCGCGGCCAGGTCATGCGTTCGGCTGGCCGCCCCTGGGTGCAGTGGCAGGGGCTGGGTGAAGATGCCGAGGCATGGCTGGAGTTTTCCGGCGAGGGTGCGCAGCGCACCCTGCGCATGCGCGCCATCGATCCGGATATCGACTTCAGCTACGACTACCCGGACCTGGAATTCCGCCGCGTCGGCGATTGCCCCTGAATACGCGGGTGAAGGTGACGGCCGGCGCCCATGCCGGCCGCACGTCCGTCATGGCCACGCGATGCCCGGTGGTGATGCCGCGGATGTTGTGCGCCGCATCACGAAAATATTTTATTTCCATAGCCTTGGGGTATGGGGAATAGTTTATTGACCACCGGATTCGGCCCGTGTTAAACAGCTGTGAAACGGGGTTTGGACGGGGGCGCGCGCGCTGGCCGTTTTTTCCGCCCGGGCCTGCTCTACGCAGCGTCCCGGACGGGCAATCCCGACGCTGGACAGGCCTGCAGTCGGGGCTTGGCATGTTGCAGGCCGGCAGACAAGGACGCTCCCCGGTGCGGTGCAACCATGGAAGGAGAGGCACGGCCCCCGCAGCGGTGGCCGTGGATCCCATTGCCTTGGCGGAATCCTGCCGCCCCCCTTGAGGATCGATGGATGGTCGACGTACCCCCGCCAGCACGGATATGTAAGTGCGCCGGCATCGCTCCTGCAGCACCCACGTTACGCGTCCCTTTCTGGAGAGAGAGCATGTTCGCAACCGTACGTCCCCCACGAATGCACCACCTGAGCGCCGCCCTGCTGCTGGCGCTCGGCAGCCCGCTGGCCGCGTTCGCGCAGTCCCAGCCCACGGCCGCCGCCGCGTCGCCCGAAGCGCGCACGCTCGACAAGATCGAAGTCACCGGCTCGCGCATCAAGCGCACCGATGTCGAAGCGGCGATGCCCGTCACCATCATCCAGAAGGCCGAGATCGAGGCCCAGGGCATCACGTCGGCCGAACAGCTGCTGCAGCAGCTGAACATCGCCAGCAGCGGCCCGGACAGCCTGGCCGCCAACAGCGGCGTCGCCCCCCCGGGCACCCGCGGCAACAACGGCGTGTCCGGCGCCAACCTGCGCGGACAGGGTGCCGACGCGACCCTGGTGCTGCTCAATGGCCGCCGCGTCGCCGCGCACGGCCTGGCGGGCCAGGTGGTCGACCTGAACTCGATCCCGTTCGCCGCGATCGAGCGCGTGGAAGTGCTGCGCGACGGCGCGTCGGCCGTGTACGGCACCGACGCCATCGGCGGCGTGATCAACTTCATCACCCGCAACAACTACCAGGGCATCACCCTCACCGCCGGTGCGGACGTGACCCAGGAAGGCGGCGGCAACATCTTCCACGGCAGCCTGCTGGGGGGCTGGGGCGACCTGGACAACGACCGCTGGAACGTCTGGGCCGCGGTCAACGTCAAGCAGAACAAGATCCTGCGCGGCAACCAGCGCGACTTCGTCAACAGCTTCCAGGCCGACCGCGGCCTGTCGCCGGATACCCGCGGCACGCCGTTCGCCAACATCGTCACCGGCACCGGCAGCATGATCGGCGGCGGCCTGAAGGACCCGGTCACCGGCCTCACCAAGACCACCATCAACACGTTGCGCCTGCCCGGCGGCGCCGGCTGCGAGAACGGCGGCGACATGATGGGCGACTACGGCGACAAGATCTGGGCCAGCCCCGGTGCCAGCTTCGGCTGCGCCTGGGACTACGGCCGCGCGCGCACCATCCAGCAGCCAGTGGACACGGTGCAGGGCATCGGCCGCGCCACCTTCAAGGTCGGCGAAAACCATGAGTTCTTCGCCGAGTTCATGGGCTCGAAGGTGACGTCCAAGCGCCAGTTCGAGGCGCAGCAGATCACCACCAGCATCAACGCCAGCGCGACCCAGCTCGATGCCTACGAGCTCAACGCCAACACCAAGGCGACCTACGACGCCATCTACAACCAGCTGCACGATTATTTCGGCAACCAGGCCAACCTGGTCTACGGCAGCCCCATCGCCTACCGCTGGCGCTGCGAAGTCTGCGGCCCGCGCCAGATCGAGACCACCACCAAGGCCTACCGCGCGCTGCTGGGCATGACCGGCAGCCTCGGCAGCTGGGATTACAACATCGGCCTGTCGCGCGCGCAGAGCAAGGCCGAGTCGATGACCGCCGGTGGCTACTACTACACCCCGCAGCTGAAGGCGGCACTGAAGAACGGCGTGCTCAACCCGTTCCTGATGCCGGGCCAGAGCCAGTCGCAGGCGGCCTACGACGCGCTGGCCGCGGCCGACGCCAGCGGCCTGCAGATCTACGAAGGCACCTCGACCACGACCACCTTCGACGCCAGCTTCAGCGGCAGCCTCGGCTTCCGCCTGTGGAGCGACAACGACGTGCAGGCGGCGGCGGGCGTTGACCTGCGCCGCGAGGAATACGAGTTCGGCGGCCCGGCCGAATGGGTGGCCGGCAACGCCTACGTGTTCGGTGTTCCCGGCGATGCCTCCAACTACATGTCGCCCAAGCAGCGCAACGTCAAGGCGGTGTTCGCCGAGGTCAACCTGCCGGTGGTCGACAGCCTGGAGGTCAACCTGGCCGTGCGCCACGACCGTTACGACGGCTTCGGTGGCACCACCAATCCGAAGTACTCGTTCAAGTGGCAGCCGATGGACTGGCTGGTGTTCCGCGGCTCCTACAGCACCGGCTTCAAGGTGCCCGATTTCGCCAAGCTGTTCCGCGGCGTCACCGAGACCCAGTACACCGGCCTGGACCTGGCCGATCCGGCGACCTGTCCGAAGGGCCAGTACAACCCGGACGTGGCCAACTGCAGCGAGCAGATCCGCCCGGACATCATCACCGGCGGCAATCCGAACCTGAAGCCGGAAGAGGCCGAACAGCGCAGCATCGGCTTCGTGATCGCGCCCAACGGCAACTTCAACGTCAGCGTCGACTGGTGGGAGATCGAGCGCACCAACACGATCCGCAGCGGCTTCAACCTGTCGACGATGACGGCCAACTACCCGCTGTACGCCTCCAACTTCATCCGCGACTCGGGCGGCAAGATCATCGCCATCGACCAGCGCTACATCAACACCGGCGGTACCCTGACCCGTGGCATCGAGCTGGACTCCAACGTGCGCGGCGACCTGGCCGGCGGTACCTGGAACATCCACCTCAACGGCAATTACCTGGACACGTTCAGGACCAAGACCTTCGACAGCCTGCCCTACAGCGACAACCTGGTCGGCGAGTACGAGCGCTACTACAACCTGCCGATCAGGTGGAAGCACACCGTCAGCGCCGGCTGGGCCAGGGGCGACTGGGCGCACACGCTGACCCAGGTCTACCGTGGCGGCTACAAGGACTGGAAGCCGGGCGGCGTCGTCAACGGCTACAACCCGCCGGCGTGGGACGGCAACGTCGATGCCTACATCACCTACAACTACAGCCTGACCTGGACGGGCATGGAGAACCTGAAGGCGACGTTCGGCATCCGCAACCTGCTCAACACCGATCCGCCGTTCACCGTCCGCTACCTGGACGACGGCGACGGCGCGGGCTGGGAAGCGCGCGTGGCCGACCCGCGCGGCCGTTCCTTCAACCTGCTGCTGGAGTACCGCTTCCAGTGACGCAACCGCGGGCCCGGTCCCCGGGCCCCTTTCGCCGCCGCCCGGCAACCGGCGGCGGCGAAGGCGCTTTCTTCGTGTTGTCGGCAGGCCGCTCGCCGGTCCTGCCTTGATTCACGCACCACCGTCGTGCAAGCGAGGCGTTGATGAAGATGTCCACCAAGCTGTTGCTCCCGGCCGCGTTGCTGGCCCTGCTCACCGCCTGCGGCCACGCGCCGCCGCGCAACCCGCTGGCAGGCTGGGTGCCTTCGCCGAACCAGGACGTGCGCCGGCCCAACCTGATCGTCATCCACTTCACCGAGCAGGAATCGGTGCAGCAGAGCCTGGATACGCTGCGCGGCCGCAACAGTGGCGGCCCGGTCAGCGCGCATTACCTGATCGGCGCCGACGGCACGCGCTACCAGCTGGTCAGCGACGAGCGCCGCGCCTGGCATGCCGGTGCCGGCAGCTGGGGCCCGTTCACCGACCTCAACTCCGCCTCCATCGGCATCGAGCTGGACAACGACGGCAAGTCGCCGTTCGCCGAAGCGCAGATGCAGAGCCTGCTGGTGCTGCTGGACGACCTGTGCACGCGCCTGCGCATCCCGCGCAGCCAGATCATCGGCCACCAGGACCTGGCGCCGACGCGCAAGCCCGACCCGGGCCCGCTGTTCCCGTGGAAGCGCCTGGCCGACGCCGGCTTCGGCCGTTGGCCGGCCGCCGATGCGCCGCCGGCACCGGACGGGTTCGACCCGTGGACCGCGCTGCGCCTGATCGGCTACCCGCTGGACGACCGCGCCGCCACCGTGCGCGCGTTCCGCAACCATTTCCGTGGCCAGGGCGGCAGCGAGCTGGACGCCGAGGACCTGCGCATCCTGCATGCGCTGGCCACGCCCGCACCGGCCGCACCGGCCACCCACCGCTGAGGCCGGCCGCATGACTCGACCCAACCGTGCATCTTCCCCCCGTACCGGACGCATCGCCATGACGTTCGCCCTGAGCCTGGCGGCGATCAGCCCGGCTGCCCTCGCCGCCGACGGCACCGGCCGGCTGGGCCTGTCGCCGGCGCCGGCCTCCACCGAATTCGTGCAGCAGCGCACCCAGTTCCAGCTGCACACGCTGCTGACCGAACAGCGTCATCCCCGCACCTGGAACCTGAGCGAAGTGGCCGCGCACGATCCGGCGCAGGCGCTGTCGCAGCTGTTCTCGGTCGACGAGGACGTGGCCCGCGCCTTCGCCGCGCTGGCCGATGATCCGCAGCGCATGGCCCGCCTGCATGCGGCCTCGGCGGCGGTGCAGCGTGCGCTGCGCGACGGCCATCGCATCTATTTCTATGGCACCGGCTCCACCGGGCGCCTGGCCGAAACGCTGGAGAGCGGCGTGTGGCGGCCGTTCTGGAAGCGCCTGCAGGACGACCCGGCATGGCCGCGCGTCGCCGCTGCGTTGCCGGCGGGCCTGGGCGAGCGCGTGCGCGGCGAAATCACCGGCGGCGACCGCGCGCTGATCAGCTCGCTGGAGGGCTTCGAGGACCTGCAGCTGATCGGCGCGCTGCAGATGCGCGACGACGGCATCAGCGCCGACGACGTGGTGTTCGCGGTGACCGAGGGAGGCGAGACTTCGGCGGTGATCGGCACCGCGCTGGCCGCCGCCGACCAGCGTGGCGCGGGTACCGACCGGGTCTGGTTCGTCTACAACAACCCGGACGAGGTGCTGCGCCCGTTCGAGCGCAGCCGTCGCGTGCTCGACGATGCGCGCATCCACAAGATCGCGCTGCCCACCGGCCCGCAGGCCATCACCGGGTCCACCCGCATGCAGGCCACCACCACCAGCCTGTACGCGCTGGGGCTGGTGCTGGAAGACGCGCTGCGCGCGCTGCTGCTGCCGCAGCTGGACGCGGCCGACGCACGGCGCCTGGGGCTGGATGCCAAGGACACCCTCGAGAGCCGCCTGCGCGGCTTCGCCGGCCTGCAGCGCAGCGTGGCCGCCAGCGCCCCGCAACTGGCGCAGTGGACCGTGCGCGAGGCCCAGGCCTACGCCGGTGGCCACCACGCCACCTACCTGGCCGGGCAGGCGCTGATGCCGGTGTTCGTGGACGTGACCGAACGCGCGCCGACATTCCGGCTGGCGCCGCTGGACCGCACCGATACGACGCCGCCGGCGTCGTGGATCCGCGTCTGGGCGCCGGTGGCGACGCCGCAGGCGGCCTGGGACGCACTGCTGCACCGCCCGTTCCACGGGCTGGATGCCGCGCAGTACCGCCCGCAGTTCGAGCAGAAGGTGGACGACCCGGCGCTGCGCGTCACCGCGCTGCGCAGCCTGGAACGCGCCGGCGCCGAGCAGCAGGCGCTGTACGACCTGTCCTGGTCGCCGGCCAACCGCGAGCGGCTGCCGCCGCAGGCGGGCGACCTGGGCGTGCTGCTGCGCTATGCCGGCGAGCCGATGGATGCGCTGGCCCGGCAATGGTGGCAGGCGTTCGGCGACGCCGGCGCCGGCCGGCTGACCGTCACCGTGGGGCGCGGCGCGGCCTCCGGCGATGCCGGCAAGGCGCTGGACGGCATGCCCCGCGACATCGCGCTGGAACTGCCGCAGGGCAACGATCCGCTCGGCCTGGACCGCACGCTGGCGCTGAAGATGCTGCTCAACGCGCATTCGACCGCGGTGATGGCGCGGCTCGGGCGCACCGTGGGCAACACCATGACCGCGGTGCAGCCGGGCAATCTCAAGCTGATCGGCCGTGCCACCTACCTGATCCAGTCGCACGTCAACGCCGTGCTCGATGGCAAGCGCTGGCGCGCGCAGCATGGCGCCACCGACCTGCTGGGCTATGCCGAGGCCAATGCCGTGTTGTACGAGGCGATCGACCAGCGCGCACGCCTGCCGGAGGCGGCGCAGCTGCCCGAGGTGGAGCTGGCGATCGTCGCCGTGCTCGAGTGCCTGGACAGCGGCAGGCCGCTGGACTGGGCCGGCGCCGCGCAGCTGCTGCGTGCCAAGGGCCTGAACGGCTATCTGCGCGAGCGCACCTGAGCCATGCGCAGAGCCATTGCCATGAATCTCCGGTGTTGGATCGCGTTGCCTGCGCTGGCCGCCTGCGCCGTGGCGCAGGCGGCGGTGCCGGCGGTGTCCCCGGCCGCCACGCCGGCGCAGGCCGGCATGCTGGATGTCGCCACCCTGGCGCCGGGGTTCTCGCTGGACATGCGCTATGCCGGCAGCGACAACTTCACTGGCCGGCCGGTGCCCGGTTACGACGCGCCGCGTTGCTACCTGCTCGCGCCGGTCGCGCAGGCGCTGGCGCGCGTGCAGCGCGCGCTGCAGGCGCAGGGCCACGCGCTGCGGCTGTACGACTGCTACCGCCCGGTACGCTCGGTGCAGTCGTTCGTCGCCTGGGCGCACGACCCGGCCGACCAGCAGGCCAAGGCCCGCTACTACCCGAACATCGACAAGAGCCGGTTGCTGGACGGCTACATCGCCGAGCATTCCGGCCACAGCCGCGGTGCCACCGTGGACCTGGGCCTGCTCGACTGCCGCCAGGGCGGCTGCGTGGAACTGGACATGGGCACCGGCTTCGACCGGTTCGATCCGCTGGCGCATACCGACAGTCCGGACATCACCGCCCGGCAGCGCGACAACCGCCGGCTGCTGCTCGACGCGATGGGCGCCGAAGGCTTCGCCAACTACCCCATGGAATGGTGGCACTACACATTCCGGCCCGAGCCGACCCCCGATACCGCCTACGACTTCCCGGTGCGCTAGCGCGACCAGCGCCGCATCACGCGGCGCTGGCGTCGCCACCAAAGCCGCGTCGCGGCCACCGGCGCGCCTGCGGGCCGCGTGCGGCCGGCTACACTGCGGCCTCCCCGTTGCCATGACCGGAAAACGATGAACCTGGAACTCCACTACGGCCTGCTGGGCTCGCTGGAAGCAGCCCTGATCGCGTTGGCGGTCGGTTTCGTGGTGTTCTTCCTGTGGTGGCAGGTGTGCCGTCGCACCGGCCTGTCGGCGGGCCATGCCATCGCCTGGTCATGCCTGGCCGCGGTTGCCATCGGGGCCGGCGTGGACGGCTGGAACATGTTCTACCTGGGCATGGTGCAGCTGGAGTCGCCGCTGTATGCGCGGCTGGCGCTGGCCGGTATCCACGATCCCGACCAGTTGGGCACACGGGTGGTGCTGGAAATCGCCGGTGCGCTGGTCGGCGTGGGGCTTGGATGGCGGGCGTTCAGCCCGCGCGCCGCCGCGGAAGGCGACACCCGCGGCGACTGACGCCGCCCGATCCACGCGGGCGTGCCGTGGATGGAACGCCCGAATGCATGGCTTACCTGCGGCTCACGCATCGCTAACCAGGGCGGTAGCGGCTTGCGCGCGTGCGTTGGTTAACACCGTGTCTGCGGCGGTTCCGCGGGGCGTGCGCGATTCAGCCCGGGCCTGCCAGGGTGGCGGCGTGCGGAATCACCGCGCTTTCCAGAACCGCAGGAGGAACCCCCTGATGACCATCCGCAACCGCAACCCGCTGTTCGCCCTCGTCGCCGTCGCCGGTGCCGCGCTGGCCCTGCCGGCCATGGCCCAGGACCCCAAGGCCGAGCAGGAACACCAGGCCCACGGGCAGGCGGCACAGGCCGGGCAGGCCACCGCCGCCGACGCGGCGGCCGGCGGCAATGGCCAGTCGTGGGCCAGCCTGGACACCGACGGCGACGGCAGCATCAGCCGCGCCGAATCGCAGGCCCATGCCGGGCTGGCGCAGGTGTTCGACGCCGCCGATGCCGACAACGACGGCAAGCTGACCCCGGACGAATACCGCACCTACAGCGCCTCGCAGCAGAAGTAACGCAGTGGCGGCGGTACCGCCATGTCCCCGGAGGAGCGGCCGCAGGCCGCTCCTTCCGCATGGGCCGGTTGCTATCCTGTGCCGCATGACTTCCGCATCCCACGCTTCGGCACATTCCCCCGGCATCGGCCTGGTCGGCTTCGACGGTGACGACACGCTCTGGAAGAGCGAGGACTTCTACCGCCAGGCCGAGCAGGAATTCGAGTCCGTCCTCGGCCACTACGTCGACCTGCACGATGCCGGTACCGCGCAGCACCTGCTCAAGGTGGAGCGGCGCAACCTGGCGGTGTTCGGCTACGGCGCCAAGGGCATGACCCTGTCGATGATCGAAGCGGCGATCGAGCTGACCGACGAGCGCATCTCCGCCGCGCACCTGCGCCAGATCGTCGAGATCGGCCGCCGCACCCTGCAGCACCCGGTGGAGGTGATCGACGGCGTGCGCGAGGCGGTGTCCGCCATCGCCGCGCGCTGGCCGGTGGTACTCATCACCAAGGGCGACCTGTTCCACCAGGAGCAGAAGATCGAACGCTCCGGGTTGCGCGACCTGTTCCCGCGCATCGAGATCGTCTCGGAAAAGGACCCGTCCACCTATGCCCGGGTGCTGGCCGAGTTCAACCTGCCGGCCGAGCGCTTCGTGATGGTCGGCAATTCGCTGCGCTCGGACATCGAACCGGTGCTGGCGCTCGGCGGCTGGGGCGTGCACACCCCGTACGCGATGACCTGGGCGCACGAGGCCGAGCACGGCGTGTCCAGCGACGAACCGCGCCTGCGCCTGGCCGATACCGCCTGGCAGTGGCCGCAGGCGGTGGCCGCGATCGAAGCGGCCGGGCGATGAACCGACGCGTGCGCGCGGTGCCACGGGTGGCATGGCTGCGCCGCTGCCTGCCCGCGTTGCTCGCGTGTGTTTCCGCGGTGTCCGCCTTTCCCGGGGTGGCTGTGGCGCAGGAAGCCGCGGCGGCCGCGCCTGCCTACGACCCCGGGACCGGCGACGCCTGGCTCGACCGCCAGCTGGCCGACGTCAACCGCTACGCCGAGCGCTACCCCGATGCCTTCGTCGACGAGGTGGTGCGCTATGGCGGCGCGCGCCGCGGCTACGTCCAGGCGCTGATGCAGCAGCATGGCTGGGCGGCCGGCGACGTCTGGTTCGCCTGCTTCTGGGGCCAGGCCATCGGTGCCAGCTGCCGCGAGCCGGTGCAGGCGCGCACCCGGCTCCCGGGCGAAGGCTGGAGAGCCGTGGTGGAAAGCCTGGCGGTGGCACCGGAGAACCTGCACTGGCGCGCGGTGCGCCACGCCCTGGTCGCCAGCTGCGACCATTGGGACCGGCCGGTCCGGCTGGATGCGCTGCTGCAGCGCCAGCTCGGCGACCGCGCGCGACGCGACGCGGCCGCCCGCGCACCGGACTGAGCGGCCGGGGCAGGTCACGGTGGATGCCCCGGCGGCACCGCGAAAGTAACCGATGCAATGGATGACCCCGCGGCCCCATCCGGGCGAAAATGGCGGTTTCCCCTGCCGCGCCGCGCGCCCCGCCATGACCGCCGACCGTTTCGTCTCGACCGACCACATCCGCAGC
Organism: Stenotrophomonas acidaminiphila; assembly: GCF_014109845.1. Lineage (NCBI taxonomy): Bacteria > Pseudomonadati > Pseudomonadota > Gammaproteobacteria > Lysobacterales > Lysobacteraceae > Stenotrophomonas > Stenotrophomonas acidaminiphila. The sequence continues at coordinate 1,106,172 of NZ_CP043567.1, forward strand.
CTGTTCTCGCAGGCGATGTCGCACATGTACCGCACCGAAGTGCCGTTGTACGGCACCCTCGTGGAACTGGTCGGCGAGGTCAACGCCGGCGTACTGGACGCGCAGCCGGAGCTGGCCGCGCAGATGCAGCGCAGCGGCGAGCGCGAGCGCCTGGACGTGGAGCGCCACGGCGCGATCCGGGTCGGTACCGCGCAGGAACTGTCCACGCTGCGCCGCCTGTTCGCGGTGATGGGCATGCAGCCGGTGGGCTACTACGATCTGTCGGTGGCCGGCGTACCGGTGCACTCCACCGCGTTCCGCCCGGTCGATGGCGAATCGCTCAACCGCAATCCGTTCCGCGTGTTCACCTCGCTGCTGCGGCTGGAGCTGATCGAGGACGAGGCGCTGCGCGCGCAGGCGGCCGGGATCCTGTCGCGGCGCACGATCTTCACCCCGGGCGTGCTGCAGCTCATCGAGCAGTGCGAGCGCGATGGCGGCCTGTCCGGCGAGGACGCCTGGCGCTTCGTGGTCGAGGCGCTGGAAACCTTCCGCTGGCACAACGAGGCCACCGTGTCGCTGCAGACCTACCACGCCCTGCATGCCGCGCACCGGCTGGTGGCCGACGTGGTCAGCTTCCGCGGACCGCACATCAACCACCTGACCCCGCGCACGCTCGACATCGACGCCGCGCAGGCGGCGATGCATGCGCGTGGCCTTGCCGCCAAGGCGGTCATCGAAGGCCCGCCGCGCCGCGCGTGCCCGATCCTGCTGCGCCAGACCAGCTTCAAGGCGCTGGAGGAACTGGTGCACTTCCCGTCGGGCGAGGACAACGCCGCCGGCACCCATACCGCGCGCTTCGGCGAGATCGAACAGCGCGGCCTGGCGCTGACCCCCAAGGGCCGCGCGCTGTACGACGCGCTGCTGGCCCAGGCGCGCGACAACGGCGGCGCCGGCAGCACCGGTGGCGACTACACGCAGCGCCTGCAGGCGGCATTCGCCGGCTTCCCCGACGACCACGCCACCCTGCGCCGCGAAGGCCTGGGCTACTACCGCTACGTGCTGACCGATGCCGGCCGCGCGCTGCCGGCGGCCGAGCGCGGGTTGCCGGCCGAGGTGCTGATCGAGCGTGGCCTGGCGGTCGCCGAACCCATCGTCTACGAGGACTTCCTACCGGTCAGCGCCGCGGGCATCTTCCAGTCCAACCTGGGCGGCGAGGAGCAGCGCGCCTATGCGGCGCGCGCCAACCGCGAGGCGTTCGAGCAGGCGCTGGGGGCGACGGTGGCCGACGAATTCGCGATCTACGAGCGCCTGCAGGCGGAATCGCTGGCGCAGCTGGTGGCCTGATACACAGCGGTAAAGCCCGTGCCGGGCAAGCGCGGCACCTACAAGTCTTGGGCAAAGCCCGGCACATGCAAGGCCAGCCTGCCTCGTAGCAGCGGGGCTTGCCCCGCTGGCGGTTGCTGCTGCCGTGATTCTGCTTCTGCTTTTGACTTCCTGCGGCCGTAGAGCGAGCCGAGCACCGTAGCGGGACAGGGGAAGAGGCGCACATGTCTGAGCGAAGCGAGTTGTGCGCTGTCCCCTGGCCCGCGAGGAGCGTAGGGAACCGGTGCGGCGCAGCCGCGTCGGCTCGCGTCCCGGCCTGTGTTTCTTGGGGCCACGTTTCTTTGCACGAGCAAAGAAGAGCTCTTCAACAGCCGAATGGCTGGTCGAGGTGGCTCGCGCCCCGAAGGAGGGGCGAAAGCTCTTGATCCTGCTTCAGGCGTTGCTTCAGCTTTGGCTCTGGAAACAGCTGCCAAGGCTGAAGCTTGAAAGCAGAGCTTTCGCCCCTGCTTCGCAGGAGCGAGTTACTTCTCTTTGCTCGTGCAAAGAGAAGTAACCAAGAGAGGCGCTTTTCAACAGCCGAATGGCTGGTCAACACGCCCCAGCCTCCGCGCCCGCCGCGCTGCGCGCGCCGGGTTCACTCCGCCGCCGGGATTTTTCGACGAGACATCCATGTCTCGTCGAAAAACGACGTGCATCCATGCACGTAGCCCCCTGCGGGGGTCTTATCCGTCGGCTCCGTCGCTGCGGAAGGGGACCCGGAAATCAGAAGCGAAGAAGCGCAAGCAAATCATCGGCAACAGTCGTTGCGTGTGTCATACCACTGCCGCCAGCGACCATGGCTGTACTCACTCCTGCCGCAACGCCGCGATCGGATCCAGCTGCGCCGCCTGGCGTGCCGGGTAGACGCCGAAGGCGAGGCCGACCAGGGCGCAGAACCCGGCCGAAAGCAGCACCGGCAAGGGTGCCCACGCTACCTGCCAGCCGGCGAAGGCGGCGATCAGGTAGGCCAGTACCGCGCCGAACAGCAGGCCCAGCAGCGCACCCGCGATGCAGATCACGCTGGCCTCGCGCAGGAACTGCGCGACGACATCGTTGCGGCGTGCGCCCAGGGCGCGCAGCAGGCCGATCTCGCGCCGCCGTTCCAGCACGTTGGCGAGCATGATGTTCATGATGCCGATGCCGCCGACCAGCAGGCTGACGCCGGCGATGGCGCCCATCACCACCTGGAAGATGCGTTGCGTCTTCTGGTGTTGCTGGAACAGTTGCTGCGGCACCACCAGCTGGTAGTCGGCGACGCCGGCATGGCGCTGGTCGAGCACGGCCGACAGCACGCCGGCCCCGGCGGCCAGTTTGTCGGGCGTGTCCAGGCGCAGCAGGAAGCGGTCGATGGGGTCTTCGCGCGGCTGGAAGCGGAAACGTGCCTGCGCACTGGCCAGCGGCACGAACACGCGGTTGCTCTCCGAGCCCAGCTGCACGCCCTCGAAATCGCGCTTGCCCAGGTCGCGGTCGGCGAGCACGCCCACCACCTCCAGCCACACATGGTTGACCTTGAGCAGCTGCCCGACCGGATCGCGGCCGGGGAACAGGCTGGCCGCGGCCTGGTGCCCGAGTACCGCCACCGATGCCAGGGCGGCATCGTCCCCGGCGGTGAGCGCACGTCCTTTTGCCAGCTGCAGCGAGGACAGCTCGAACCAGTCCGGGCTCACCCCGCTGGCCTGGGCATCGCTGCCGGCATGGTCGCTGAACACCGAGTACGTGCGGATGCGCTTCTCGGCCGCAAAGCGCTCCGCGCCGGGCACGACCTGCAGTGCCGCCTGCGCGTCGGAAAGGGTGAGCCCCAGGCTGCGGGCGCGGTTCTCGCGCAGCGTGGCGTCGTCCTGCGGACGTGCCTCGGCGATCAGGTTGTGCAGGCCCAGTCCCTCGACCAGCTTCAATGCCTCGCGCCGGCTGCCTTCGCCAACCGCCTGCATGGCCACGATCGCGCCCACGCCGAAAATCAGGCCGAGCAGGGTGAGCAGGGTGCGCAGGCGCCGCCGCCACAGTTCCTCGACCGCCTCGCGCCACACCTGTGGCAGTTCCGGAAGCCTGGGCTTCATTCCGTATCCTTCTGCATGGCACCGGCCTTGTCGTCGTCGCCCGGTTCTTCGCCCGGGGACGGTGCTGGCCCCCCGGCCGAAAGCAGTACCTCCTCACCGGGCTGCAGGCCCTTGAGCACCCTCGACCGCGCGGTGCCGCGCACGCCCAGCTCGATCTCGCGGCGGACGAAATCACGGCCTTCGCGTACCCGCACCCACTGCTTGCCGTCCTGCTGCTCGATGGCGACATTGGCCACGCCGATGGCATCGGCCTCGCGCGCCAGCACGATCCTGGCCACGAACCGCTGCCCGGGGACCAGGCCATGCCGCGCGATCACCTCCGCGGGCACGGGCGCGCGCACCGACAGGTACTTCACCGGGCTCTCGCGCCCCCGCGTCTTGGCCGCGCTGGCGACCCATGACAGCTGGCTGGTGAAGTGCTGGTCGGGCCGGCCGAGCGGATGCAGCTCGACGCTGTTGCCGGTGGCCACGCCCTGTGCCTCGATCTGCGGCAGGTCGATCTGGACCTCCATCGCCGAGGTGTCGGGGAGGCTGCCGAACTCGGTGCCGGCGTACATCGCCGCGCCGACCGTCGGCTTGTCGCCCGACCAGTTGGGCGTCAGCAGCAGCACGCCGTCGTTGGGTGCGCGCAGTTCCAGCGCGTCGAGGTCGGCCCGCCGATCTCTGGCGGTGAGGTCGAAGGTGGCGCGCTGCGCGTCCAGCACCGCCAGCTCGGCGCCGCCGCGGGTGCCTGCCTGCGCGCGACGCCATTGCAGCGTGTCCTGCTTCTCGCCCAGATAGCGGCTGTCCTCGATCGCGTCGAGCACGTCATTGCGCGCCAGGGCCGAGAAATCGGCACCGGCGTAGCGCTGCGCGATGCCAAGCTGGACCGCGACCTGCGCCAGGTCCACCGAGACCCGGCCCCGGGTCGCTTCCAGGTCGCCCTCCTTCGACATCCGGGCCAGCGCATTGCGCTGCAGGTCGAGCATGGCCTGGTCGAGCTGCTGCCTGCCGTCGGGGGCGATGAAGCGGGCCAGCAGGTCGCCCTTCTTCACCACGCTGCCTTCGGGCAGCATCCATTCGACCTGGCGCGAGGCCCAGTTGCGGCCCGGGACGTTCAGCGGCATCGGTTTGCTCGAACGCAGTTCACCTTCGCCGTCGACGCTGAGCAGCAGTTCGCCCGCGGACACGATCTCCGATGCCGGCGGCACGGCGTCGGCCGCGCACCCGGACAGGGCCAGCGCGAGTGGCAGCAGCAGCCATGGACGCGGGGTCATGCGCCGGCCTCCTTCGCCAAAGCGGGCACGGCCAGTTCGACGCGCACGGCCTGGCCGGGACGCAGCCGCGTGGCGGCGCCGTCGAACTGGATCACCACGTCGACCACCGGGATCGGCTGCACCTGCGACTTGCTGCGCACCGCGCGGCCGATGCTGGCGACGCGCCCGTGGTGCGTGCTGCCACCGCCGCCTTCGACCACGATCCGCGCCGATGTCCCCACCGATACGCGCAGCAGGTCGCGCTCGGGCAGTTGCGCGCGCACGGCCAGCGCCGACGCATCCGGGATCTCGGCCACGGTCTGGCCCAGCCACGCCTGCGAACCGACATCGAATTTCTCGCCGTTCCAGCTGCTCTTGTGCGCCATCACGCCGTCACGCGGCGCAGTCACGGTCATCCGTGCCACCGACGCCTGCAGTCGCGCGACATCGGCCTGCAACTGGGCAAGCTCGGAATCGACCAGGCGCCGTTCCTGCCGGCGCTGTTCCGCCGCCAGCAGTTCGCGCCGCTGCACCAGCGCCATGCGCTGTTCGGCCCGGCGTCGCTCTTCCACGAGCTTGTCGTACTGCATCGCGGCGATCAGTTCGCGCGGCTGTTCGGTCTTGCGCTGCGCTTTCTCCAGCGCGGCGCGCGCTTCGGCGGTGGAAAGCCGCTCGGTGCGCTCGCGTTCGGCCAGGTCGAGCAGCAGCTTCTCGCGCTCGCGCTGCTTTTCCTGCAGCTTGCTCTGCTTCTCGCCAAGGTCGCGCTGCAGTTGGCTGCTGTCGAATGCGAGTACCGGCTGGCCCTTGCGGACCGGTGAGCCGTCGGGGGCGAGCTGGGTGATCTTGAACTGCCACATGCGGTCCACGGACGGCGACATCAGCTGCGCCGACTGCTGGGCGTAGACCTCGCCATCGACACGCAGCGTGCCGCCGCCGGCGGCCGGGGCGGCAAGCGCCACGCCGAGCAGGGCCGTCAGGCACAGGCGTGCGAACGGTCGGTTCATCGTGGCGCTCCCCCGCGGGTGGCGTGCGCATCGGCGATCACGCGCACGCTCATGCCCGGCAGCAGCGGCAGTTTTCCCGGGTCGAACGCGATGTCCACCGGGAAATACAGTCCGTTGCCCCACTCGGGCCGGCGCTCGGGCGCGCCACCGATGGCGGTGATGCGCCCCGCCACGTCGGCGCCGGGCACGGCATCGAACCCGAGTCGTACCGCCTGTCCGATCCGCAGCGCCTGGCGATCGGGCTGCAGGGCCCAGGCGCGGACCGCGAACCGGCTGGTCGTGGCGATCACCTCGCCGGCGCGGCTGCCCGGCATCGTCGAGGACCCCTCGTCGATGCGGCCGCCGATCCAGTTGTTGTTGAAACCGTGCACGACGATGCCGTCGCGGTCGGCGCGGACTTCGGCGTTGCGCACCAGCACGGCGTGGTAGTCGCGCTGGACCTCCAGCTTGCGGATCTCGAGCCGGTTGTCCTCGCGGCGCCGGCGTACCGCCTCGCGCGCCTCGGACAGCAGGCGCTGCTGCAGCGCCACCTCGCGCGTGGTGCTGTCCAGTTCGCCCTGGTAGCGATCATGGTCGAGATCGGAGACGAGCCCCTTGGGAATCCGCGCGTCGATCCTGGCGGTGCCGAGCTTGGCCTGCGCGTCGACCAGGGCCAGTTCGGCCTCGACCGTCTTGACCTCCAGTTCGGCGATCTCCTTGTTGCCCTTGGCGCTGAGCTGCTCGATCTGCGACTCGAGGTCGGGAATCATCGCCGCCGACTGGCCCGGGTCCAGGCGCAGGACGACCTCGCCCTTCTTCACCGGCTCTCCTTCCGGCACGAAATAGCGGATCACCACCGGCGAACTGTTCGACTGCGGGGTGAAGATGGCCTGGCCGTCGATCGAACGCACCTCGCCGGTCAGCACCACCCGTGCCGCCACCGGCGCGATCATGGCCAGGCACAGCGCGGCCAGCGCCGCCCGTTCAGTGCAGCGCCGAATCATGCTCGATTCTGCCGTCGTGCAGCCGTACGCGGCGTGGCGCGCGCGCGGCGATGTCGTTGTCATGGGTCACCAGCACCACGGTCTGGCCATCGCGGTGCACCTCGTCGATCAGCGCCAGCACGTCGGCCGCGCTCCGCGAGTCCAGGTTGCCGGTGGGTTCGTCGGCCAGCAGCAGGGCCGGCTGCAACAACAGGGCGCGGGCGATGGCGGCGCGCTGCATCTGCCCTCCGGAAAGCTCGCCGGGGCGGTGGTGGCGGCGGTCGGCCAGCCCGACCCGTTCCAGCAGCGCGTCCGCGCGTTCCTGCACCCCGGCGGGCGGCTGGCGGTTGAAGCGCAATGGCAGCAGCACGTTCTCGCGCACGGTCAGCCGCGGCAGCAGGTGGAAGCTCTGGAAAACGAAGCCGATGCGGCGGTTGCGGATGTCGCTGCTGGCCTCGTCGTCGAGCGTGGCCACGTCGCGGCCCTCGATGAGGTAATGGCCGCTGGTGGGGTGGTCGAGGCAGCCAAGGATGTTGAGCAGGCTGGATTTACCCGAGCCCGACTGGCCGGTAATGGCCACGAACTCGCCTGCGCCGATCCCCAGGCTCACATCCTCCAGCGCGCGCACGGTCTGGCCGCTCATGGCGTAGTGCCGGTGTACGTTGCGCAGCTCTATCACGGTCCGGTCATCCTGACTGCCCCTGTGGTCCTGCAGCCGATGCTAGCCGAAGAGGTGGCGGCAAGGCCATGGCGCGGCGCCTGGATCGAGGCACGCGGCGGGTGTCGATGGTCCGGCTTGCCTGCCGGTCGGCCGCCAGCACGATCATGCGGAAATTGTGCGGTTGCTCGTGGTCCTGCCCTGTTCCTGCTTGCGTTCCATCCATGCGCAGCGCGCGCCGGGCAGTGCCGCGGGACAGGGGCGAGGAGGCGCACCTGCCTGCGCGAAGCGGATCGTGCGCCGTCGCCTTGGCACCCGGGGCGCAGGGGCCGGCGGGCGCCGCCCGACGGATCATGGCCTTGCCCGTACCCGACCTGGCTGCTTCTCTTTGCACGAACAAAGAGAAGCAGCCAGGACAGGTGCTTTGCAACAGCCGAATGGCTGGTCGACACGCCCCTGCCTCCGTGCCCACGGCACCGCATGCCACGGGTCCACTGCGCCGCCGGCATTTTTCGACGCGACCCAGCTGCGATGCAGCTGCGGCCGGGGCAGTCGCCCCACGGCGTCAGCCCGCTCACCGGGGCGAAGCAGTGTTTCACCTGTTTCCGGTTCGCGCCTGTCCCGTCGAAGAACGACGCGCATCCCTGCATGTCGCCCTTCGGGCTTTTTCCCGCCGGCGCCGTCGCTGCGGAAGGGGTCAGGAAGTCAAAAGCAGAGGAACAACGGCAATGGCAACGGCAACGGCAGCGGCAACGCGCCGCGATGGGAGTTGCCGTGATGTCATGCAATGCCCGGCAGAGACCGTCCCGGCTACGCTCCAGCGGAACGCAGCCGCGTGCGGGAGACGATCAGGCCCGCGCGATCCGCCGCTGCCTTCTGCGCTCGCGGCGGCGCGCACGCCAGCCGCGCCAGTGCTGCTGCAGGCAGGAGAAGATCACGTACAGCGCCGGGGTGCTGAGCAGGGTCAGGCTCTGCGAGATCAGCAGGCCGCCGATCATCGCGATGCCCAGCGGGCGGCGCAGTTCCGAGCCTTCGCCCAGGCCGATCGCCAGCGGCAGCGCCGCCAGGATCGCCACCATCGTGGTCATCATGATCGGGCGGAAGCGCACGATGCTGGCTTCGCGCACCGCTTCGGCCGGCGACATGCCGTGTTCGCGCTGCGCCACCAGGGCGAAGTCGATCATCATGATCGCGTTCTTCTTGACGATGCCGATCAGCAGTACCAGGGCGATGGTCGAGATCACCGACAGGTCGGTGCTGGTCACCCACAGCGCCAGCAGCGCGCCCATGCCGGCAGCCGGCAGGGTGGACAGGATCGTGACCGGGTGCACCAGGTTCTCGTACAGCATGCCCAGCACGATGTAGACCGTGGCGATGGCGGCGATGATCAGCATCAGCATCGCGGCCGGGTCCAGCGCCTGGCGGAAACCACCGGGTTCGGCCTGGCGGATGTCGCCGGGCATGCGCAGGCCGTCGATGGCGGCCTTGACGATGGCATCGCCCTCGCCGCTGCTGACGCCGGGCGCCAGGTTGTAGCTCAGGTCCATCACCGTGTACTGGTTCTGGTGGGTCACCTGCGATGGTGCCAGCCCGGGTTCCTGGTGGGCGAAGGCGGTGAGCGGGATCATCTGGCCGCTGCTGGAGGCCACGTACACGTCGTCGATCGCCGCCGGACTGCCGGTCTGTTCCGGCAGCGCGTTCACCACCACGCCGTACTGGTTGAGGTCGGCATAGATGGTGGAGATCTGGCGTTGGCCGAAGGCGCCGTACAGGGCACCGTCGATGGCGCCGATGCTCACGCCCAGGCGCGAGGCCTTCTCGCGGTCGATGACGATCTTCTGCATCAGCCCGCCCTTGTCCACGTCCGAGCCGACGTCGCGCAGCTTCGGGTTCTGCTTCAGCACCTCGACCAGCTTCGGCAGCCATTCGGCCAGCTGCGCGGCATCGTTGCCCTGCAGGGTGACGCGGTTCTGCGCGCCCTGGCCACCCCCGCCGCCGCCGTCGGAAGGCAGGTCCTGGATGGCGCGCAGGCGCACGTCCAGGTCCGGGAACTGCGCCGCCTTGGCGCTGAGCCGGGCCACCACCAGGCTGGTCGGTTCGCGCCGCCCCTCGGCCATCGTCCTGAGCTCGATGTTGAACTGCGCGCTGCTGCCCTGGCGGCTGGAACCCAGCCGCGAGCCGACCATCTTCACCGCCGGGTCGGCCAGGAACATGTCGCTCAGGCGCCGCTGGCGCTGGCTCATCTCGTTGAAGGACACCGTGGCGCTGGAGCTGGCGCGGCCCCAGATCAGGCCGGTGTCCTGCTCGGGGAAGTTGCCCTTGCCGACCGCGCCGGCCAGGTAGAACGTGGCCACGATCAGCAGCAGCGGGGTGAGCGCCAGCAGCAGCGCATGGCGCAGCGAGAAATCCAGCGCCACCGTGTACAGCTTCAGCATGCCGCCGTGCACGCGGTCGAGCAGGCGGTGGCTGCGCGACTCGCGCACGTGCGCCTCGTGCGGCTGCAGGAAGCGCGCGCACAGCGCCGGGGTCAGGGTCAGCGACACCAGTGCCGACACCATGATCGCCGCCACCAGGGTCAGGGTGAACTCGCGGAAGAACGCGCCGAGCATGCCCTGGGCGAAGATGATCGGCAGGAACACCGCCACCAGCGAGGCGGTGATCGAGACGATGGTGAAGCCGATTTCGCGCGCGCCGGCCATCGCCGCCTGCATGCGCGGCATGCCGGCGTCCAGGTGGCGCATGATGTTCTCGATCACCACGATGGCGTCGTCGACGACGAAGCCGATGGCGATGACCAGCGCCAGCAGGGTCAGGTTGTTGAGGGTGAAGCCCAGTACCATCATCACCACCGCCGCGCCGGCCAGCGACAGCGGCACGGTGACCGCGGCGATCAGCGTCGGCGCCAGCCGGCGCAGGAACAGCGCCATGGTCAGCACCACCATCGCCAGGCTGATCATCAGGGTGATCTGCACCTCGGCCAGCGACGCGCGGATGGTCGGGGTGCGATCGAAGTAGGGGGTGAGCGTGGTGCCGGCATCGAGATGGCTGGACAGTGCCGGCATCTCCGCCTTGACCCGGTCCACGGTCGCCACCAGGTTGGCGCCGCTGCGCAGGTACACGTACATCAGCACGCCGCGCCTGCCGTTGAACCAGGCCGCCTGGAACGCGTCCTGCTGGCCGTCGTAGACGGTGGCGATGTCCTTCAGCCGCACCACCGCGCCGTCGTGGCTGGCGATGGCGATGTTGGCGAAATCGGCCGCCTTGCGCACCTGGTCGTTGAGGACGATGGCGGTCTGGCTGCGGCCGTCGTCGAGGAAGCCCAGCGGCGAGGCCACGTTGGCCGCGCGCATGGCGTTGCGCAGGTCGTCCGGGCTCAGCCCCAGCGCGTTCATCGCGCGCAGGTTGAGGTCCACCCGCACCGCCGGGGTGGAGGCGCCGGCGATGTCCACCTGCGATACCCCCGGCAGCTGCCGCAGGCGTTGCGCCAGCAGCGAGTCGGCCAGGTTGTAGAGCTGCGCGACCGACTGCGTGTCCGAGGTCAGCGACAGCGCGATCACCGGGTCGTCGTTGGGGTTGGCCTTCTGGTAGGTGGGCGTGTTGATGCCGGCCGGCAGGTCGGCCATGGCGGCATTGATCGCCGCCTGCACGTCCTGCGCCGCCGCGTCGATGTCGCGGCTGGTGTCGAACATCAGGAACACCATGCTGCGGCCGTCGCTGCTGCTCGAGCGCATGGTGCCGATGCCCGGCACCTGGCCGAGGTGGCGCTCCAGCGGCGCGGTGACGGTGGCGGCCATGGTGTCGGCGTCGGCGCCGATGTTGCTGGCCTGCACGAAGATCACCGGGATCGACAGGTTCGGCAGCGCCGCGACGCCCAGCCGCAGGTAGCACAGCAGCCCGGCGAAGAACAGGCCGATGGCCAGCAGGCTGATGCCGATCGGGCGCTTGATGAAGGGCGCGGAGATGTTCATGCCGTGCGCTTGCCGGCGGCCTGCAGGCGTGCGGCGGCGCGCCGCTCGCGGCGCCGCGCGGCCCACTCGGAGAACCGCTCGAAGTACAGGTAGATCACCGGCGTGGTGTAAAGCGTGACCAGCTGCGAGAGCAGCAGGCCGCCGACGATGGCCACGCCCAGCGGGCGCCGCAGTTCAGAGCCGATGCCGGTGCCCAGCGCCAGCGGCAGCGCGCCGAGCATGGCCGCGGCGGTGGTCATCATGATCGGGCGGAAGCGCAGCAGGCAGGCGCGGCGGATCGAGTCGAACGCGTTCATGCCGGTACGCTGCGCGTCCAGCGCGAAGTCGATCATCATGATCGCGTTCTTCTTGACGATGCCGATCAGCAGCACGATGCCGACGATGCCGTCCACCGACAGGCTCATCCCGCACAGGTACAACGCCAGCAGCGCGCCGACACCGGCCGGGGGCAGGGTGGAGATGATGGTCAACGGATGGATCCAGCTCTCGTAGAGCACGCCCAGCACGATGTAGATCACCGCGATGGCGGCCAGCAGCAGCAACACCACGTCGGTCTGGCTGCTGGAGAACTCGGCGGCGGTGCCGACGAACTGCGCCTGCATCTGCGACGGCAGCTGCAGCGCGGCCACGGCCTTGTTGATCGCCGCCACGCCTTCGGACAGCGAGTAGCCCGGGGCCAGGTTGAACGAGATCGTCGCCGACGGCAGCTGCTGCTGGTGGCTGACGATCAGCGGCGCGGTCCCCGGGGTCGCGGTGGCGATGGCCGACAGCGGGATGCTGCCACCGGCGCCCAGCGCGATGCCGGTGTTGCTGTTGCCGATGCCGGTGGCGGTGGAGGAGTTGCTGGAGCTGACCTGGCCCAGGGTGGTGGCGTTGCTGCCGGTGAGCGCGCCGCTGCCGTTGCTGCCGATCGCCAGCTGGTTCATCAGCGCGTCGGCGGTGCGGAACTCCGGCGCCACCTCCAGCACCACCCGGTACTGGTTGAGCTGGGTGAAGATGGTGGAGATCTGGCGCTGGCCGTAGGCGTCGTACAGGGTGTCGTCGATGGTCTGCATCGGCACGCCGTAGCGGCTGGCCTTGTCGCGGTCCACCTCCACGTGCAGGGCGCGGCCGTGGTCGGCCAGGTTGTTGTCGACGTCGGCCAGCTCCGGCAGGCGGCGCAGCGCGTCGGTGACGCGCGCGGCCTGCTCGGCCAGCTCCCGGCTGTCCATGTCCGACAGCGAGAACTGGTAGGCGGTGGCGGCCACGCGCGTGTCCAGGGTCACGTCCTGCACCGGCTTGAGGTACAGCGCGACGCCGGGGATGTGCGCGGCGGCGGCCTGCAGCCGCGGCAGGATCGTGTCCAGGCTGGCGCGCTCGCCGCGATCCTTGAGCACGATGTTCAGCTGGCCCTGGTTGAGCGTGGGGTTCATCGAGCCGGCGCCGATGTAGGCGGCCACGCCGGTGACCGCCGCGTCCTGGCGCAACGCCTCGGCCACGGCCCGGGTGCGCTGCTGCATCTGCTCGAAGGCCACGTTCTGGTCGGCGATCACCACGCCGGTGATCATGCCGGTGTCCTGGTCGGGCAGCAGGCCCTTGGGGATGGCGATGTACAGCAGCACGGTCAGCACCACCGAGCCCAGGGCGATGCCCAGGGTCATGCGCTGGTGGCGCAGCACCCAGTCCAGGCTGGATTCGTACAGGTGCACCAGCCGCGACCACGCCGTGACCTTGCCCTGCGCGGCGGCGCGCTCGTGGGCATCGTCGCCCTCGGGCAGCGCGTCCGGCTTGAGCAGGTAGGCGCACATCATCGGGGTGAGCGTCAGCGAGATCAGCATCGAGATCGCCACCGCGATCGACAGCACCCAGGCGAACTCGTGGAACAGGCGGCCGGTGACGCCCGGCATCAGGATCAGCGGCAGGAACACGGCGATCAGCGACACCGTCAGCGACAGCACGGTGAAGCCGATCTCCTTCGCGCCGGTCTCGGCGGCATCCTGGCCGTCCTTGCCCTGCTCGATGTAGCGCACGATGTTCTCGATCATCACGATCGCGTCGTCGACCACGAAGCCGGTGGCCACGGTCAGCGCCATCAGCGACAGGTTGTCCAGCGACATGCCGGCGAAGGCCATCACCCCGAAGGTGCCCAGCAGCGACAGCGGCACCGCCACCGACGGGATCACCGTGGCCCACAGCCGGCGCAGGAACACGAAGATCACCGCCACCACCAGGCAGATGGTGAGCACCAGGGTGAACTGCACATCGTGCACCGAGGCGCGGATGGTGACGGTGCGGTCGGAGAACACGTCCAGCTTCACGTCCGCCGGCAGCATGCCCTGCAGGCCGGGGAGGATCTGGCGGATGTTCTGCACGGTCTTGACGATGTTGGCACCGGGCTGGCGCCGCACTTCCAGCAGCACCGCCGGCTTGCCGTCGGCCCAGGCCGCGATCTGGTCGTTCTCCACCCCGTCGACCACGCTGGCCACGTCGCGCAGCCGTACCGGCGCGCCGTTGCGGTAGCGCACGATGATGTCGTTGTAGTCGGCCGCGTCGCTGAGCTGGTCGTTGGTGGACAGCGTGTAGCTCTGGGTCTTGCCGTTGAGCGAGCCCTTGGGTGCGTTGACGTTGGCCTGGGTCAGCGCGCTGCGCAGGTCTTCCAGGGTCATGCCCATGTTGGCCAGCTGCGCCGGGTTGGCCTGGATGCGCACGGCCGGGCGCACGTTGCCGGCGATCGACACCAGGCCGACGCCGTCCACCTGCGAAAGGCGCTGGGCCAGCACCGAATCGGCCAGGTCGTTGACCTCGCGCAGCGGGCGCGTGTCCGAGGCCAGCTTCAGGGTCAGGATCGGCGCATCGGCCGGGTTCACCCTGTTGTAGACCGGCTGGTACGGCAGCGAGCCGGGCAGGGTGGCCTGGCGGATCGCCGCCTGCACGTCCTGCGCGGCGGTGTCGATGTCGCGCTCCATCGAGAACTGCAGCACGATGCTGGACAGGCCGGCCGAGGAGTCGGAGGTCATCAGGTCCAGGCCGGAAATCTGGCCCAGCTGCCGTTCCAGCGGCGTGGTCACCAGCGAGGCCATGGTCTGCGCACTGGCGCCGGGGTACTGCGTGGTGACCACCAGGCTGGGCGCCTCGATCTCGGGCAGGGCCGAAACCGGCAGGCGCTGGTAGCCGAGGATGCCGAGCAGCATCAGCCCGACCATCAGCAGCGAGGTGGCGATGGGGCGGCGGATGAAGAGAGTCGAGAAGCCCACGGTCGATTCCTGTGGTGAGAGTGTGCGCGGTGCGGGGCGGTCAGGACCTGCCCACGCTCCCGCCGCGCGCGTCGCGTGGCCCGCGCGGGGTGCTCACGCATGCGTACATGCCCGGTGCCTGCACCGGTGTATCGCGCGCCAGCGGCCGTGGCGCGCGCGCGGCCTCAGCGCGGGCCACGACCGCCCCGGCCGCCGCCGCCGCCGCGCTTCTCGCTGGCGGCCTTCAACTGCGCCTCGGTCGGCTCCGGCGGTGCCTGGCCCGGTTGCAGCGGAATGACCTTGACGCCTTCCTTGAGCCGGAACTGGCCTTCGGTGACCACCTTGTCGCCCGGCTGCAGGCCCTTGCTGATGACCACGTGGCTGTCGTCGACCTGGCCGCCCTGCACCACGTCGCGCAGGGTGACGGTGTCGTCCGGCTTGACCAGGTAGACGAAATCGCCGGTGCTGCTGCGCTGCACGGCCTCGGCCGGCACCACTACCGCGCCGGGCAGCTCGTCGAGCTTCATGCGCACGTTGACGAACTGGCCCGGCCACAGCGCCTGGTCGGCGTTGGGGAACTCGGCGCGCAGGCGGAAGGTGCCGCTGGTGGCGCTGATCTGGTTGTCCACCACCTGCAGCTTGCCGTCGGCGTTGACCACGCTGCCGCCGGCGCGGTCCAGCGTCGCCGCTTCCAGTGGCCCCTTGGCCTGCGCCGCGCGCACCGCGTCCAACTGCTGTTCGGGCAGGTTGAACAGCACGTGGATCGGCTGCAGCTGGGTGAGGGTGACGATCGCCGTGCCGGCGCTGACGACGTTGCCCGGGTCGACCGCGCGGATGCCGGCCACGCCGTCGATGGGCGAGACGATGCGGGTGTAGCCCAGCTGCACCCTGCTCTGGTTGGCCGTGGCCTGGGCGGCGGCCACGGCCGCCTGGTACTGGGCCACCTGGTTGCGCAGGGTGGTCAGGTCGGTCTGCGCCACGTACTGGCGGTAGGCCTCGGAATTGGAACGCTCGTAGTTGGACTGGGCGGTGGCCAGCAGGGCCTGGTTCTGGCGCTGGCTGGCGAGGGCCTGGTCGTACTGGGCCTGGAAGGTGCGCGGGTCGATCCGCGCCAGCAGGTCGCCCTTCTTCACCGCCTGGCCTTCCTTGAAGTCGACGCTGAGCAGCTCGCCGCCGACCTGCGGGCTGACCGTGACCGTGTTGTAGGCGGCCACCGTGCCCTGCGCGGTGACATACACCGGCACGTTCCTGCGCTCGGCCGCCACCACGGTGACCGGCACCGGGTCGCGCGCCCTGTCGCCGCCGCCCCGGCCGCCGCCCGCCGCCTGTGCCGGGTCCCCGGCCTGCTTGCCGCCTCCCATCATCCGGTAGCCGATTCCCGCCACCAGCAGGACGGCGATGACGAGCAGCACGATCTTCCAGAAACGCGACATGCAGAAAACTCCCGAGGAACCGATGGGCGAAGGGGCGGGCACAACGGCGCAGAGCATAACGCCGGGCCATGACAGCGGCTGCATGACCGATGGGCCACGCGCTCTGACCGGCATGGGGGGTGAACGGTTCCGCGCGGCGTCGGTTGACACTCGTCGCCCCGGTTCGTTTGCCCTACATTCACCTCTCGATTGCCGACGAGGAATGCCTGGATGATCCGCAAGACCGTTCTGTTGACCGCGCTGTCGTGCGCCCTGGCCCCCGCGGCCGCGCTGGCCGCCGACGCCCAGCGCCCGGAGGTCGAGGCCGCCGCCGCGCGCCTGCAGCGCCAGGTGGTGGAGTGGCGCCGCGGCTTCCACCAGCATCCGGAGCTGTCCAACCGCGAGGCGCGCACTGCCGCCAAGGTCGCCGAGCGCCTGCGCGCGATGGGCCTGCAGCCGAAGACCGGGGTGGCCGTGCACGGCGTGGTGGCGGTCATCAAGGGCGGCCT
Organism: Stenotrophomonas acidaminiphila; assembly: GCF_014109845.1. Lineage (NCBI taxonomy): Bacteria > Pseudomonadati > Pseudomonadota > Gammaproteobacteria > Lysobacterales > Lysobacteraceae > Stenotrophomonas > Stenotrophomonas acidaminiphila. Next base: position 1,122,530 of record NZ_CP043567.1, read on the forward strand.
GCCGGGCCCGAAAATCGCCCTGCGCGCGGACATGGACGCGTTGCCGGTGACCGAGCAGACCGGGCTGCCGTTCGCGTCCACCGCCACCGCCGAGTACCGCGGCGAGAAGGTCGGGGTGATGCACGCCTGCGGCCACGATGCCCACACCGCCACCCTGCTCGGGGTGGCCGATGCGCTGATGGCGATGCGCGACAAGCTGCCGGGCGAGGTGATGCTGATCTTCCAGCCGGCCGAGGAGGGCGCGCCGCCGCCGGAGCAGGGCGGCGCCGAGCTGATGCTCAAGGAAGGGCTGTTCAAGGACTTCAAGCCGGAGGCGGTGTTCGGCCTGCATGTGTTCTCCAGCGTCCAGGCCGGGCAGATCGCCGTGCGCGGGGGCCCGCTGATGGCCGCCTCCGACCGCTTCTCCATCACCGTCAACGGCCGCCAGACCCATGGCTCGGCGCCATGGAACGGTATCGACCCGATCGTCGCCGCCTCCGACCTGATCGGGACCGCGCAGACCATCGTCAGCCGCCGCGCCAACCTGTCCAGGCAGCCGGCGGTGCTGACCTTCGGCGCGATCAAGGGCGGCATCCGCTACAACATCATCCCCGACGCGGTGGAGATGGTCGGCACCATCCGCACCTTCGATCCGGACATGCGCCGGCAGATCTTCGCCGACCTGCGCAGCGTCGCCGAGCACACCGCCGCCGCGCATGGCGCCACCGCCACCACCGACATCTACGAGAAGGACGGCAACCCGGCCACGGTCAACGACCCGGCGCTGACCGCGCGCATGCTGCCCAGCCTGCAGGCCGTCGTCGGCAAGGACAACGTCTACGAGCCGCCGCTGCAGATGGGCTCGGAGGACTTCTCGCTGTATGCGCAGCAGGTGCCGGCGATGTTCTTCTTCGTCGGCTCCACCGGCGCCGGCATCGACCCGGCCACCGCGCCCAGCAACCACTCGCCGAAGTTCCTGCTCGACGAGACGGCGCTGGACGTGGGGCTGCGCGCGCTGCTGCAGGTGTCGCTGGATTACCTGCACGGCGCCGCCGGCTGAGCCCCGGCCGGCCTCGCCCGGACTGTCGACGGCGTGCGCGGCCGGCTCGCCGCGCCGCCGTCCTGGCGGGCGGCCACTGACGGCGGCCCGCGGCCGCCACTCCAGGTTGCGGCGGCCGGCATGGCCCGCCGACGCCTGCGGAGGGGCGCCGGTGCCGGCAGGCGGTGCAGCCACGGCTCACCTGACAGCTCCTACAATCCGCGCATGAATACCCCCCACGATTCCAGCCTCGGCCGCGAGGTCGCCTACCCCTCGCAGTACGACCCGGGGCTGCTGTTCCCGATCCCGCGGGCCGCCGCGCGCGCCGAGATCGGCCTCGCCGCCGCGCTGCCGTTCGTCGGCCAGGACCGTTGGCATGTCTATGAGCTGGGCTGGCTGGACATGCGCGGCAAGCCGTGCGTGGCCACCGCGACGCTGTGGGTGCCGGCGGCGTCGCCCAACCTGGTCGAATCCAAGTCGCTCAAGCTCTACCTGAACTCACTCAACGCGGCGCGTTTCGCCAGCGCCGCCGACGTGCGCGCACGCATCGCCGCCGACCTGTCCGCCTGCGCCGGGGCCGGGGTCACGGTCGAGTTCGGCCTGCCGCCGGTGGCCGACGCCGAAGGCGAGAGCATCGACGGCTTGGAGCTGGACATCGACCACTATGGCCCGCCGCAGGCCGGCTTCCTGCACGCCGATGGCGGCGAGGCGGTCGCCGTGACGCTGGTCTCGGCCCTGCTCAAGTCCAATTGCCCGGTCACCGGCCAGCCCGACTGGGCCAGCGTGAGCATCCGCTACGCGGGCCCGCGCATCGATCGCGGCGGCCTGCTGCGCTACCTGGCCAGCTACCGCGACCACGCCGAGTTCCACGAACAGTGCGTGGAGCGCATCTTCCTCGACCTGGTGCGCCACTGCGGTTGCCATTCGCTGGACGTGGAGGCGCGCTACACGCGCCGCGGCGGGCTGGACATCAACCCGCGCCGGTCGACCGCCGACTTCGCCGCCGGGCACCGTCCGTTCCGCGACCCACGCCAGTAATCCGGCCCGGGTACCCGGTGGGTATACGCCGGCTTTACGCCGGCGCGATGGTTCCTTAACGCGGCCGGTGCAATGGTGGCAGCCAGCCGAGGAGGAACGACCCGATGAGCAATGACAGGAAGGCCGATTTTTCGGATGTGACGTCCACCGTGGACAGCACCGCCGCCGTCGCGCCGAAGGCCGATTTTTCCGATGTGAGCGCGCGGGTGGATTCCACCGCGCAGATCGCGGGCGAACAACAGTACACGGTGCAGAAGGGCGACAGTCTTTCCCGGATCGCCAAGCACCTGTTGGGCGACGCCAATGCCTGGAAGCAGATCTTCGAGGCCAACCGCGATGTCCTTTCCGACCCCGACAAGATCTTTCCCGGGCAGACCCTGAAGATTCCCCCGCGCCAGGGTTGAGGCCACCAGGCCCAGTGCCTTTTCCCACATTCCGGAGCATCCCATGAAGAAGACTTCGTTCAGCAGTGTCCTGATGATCACCCTGGCCGGCACCCTGGCCGTGGCCGGTTGCAAGAAGAATGAAGAGGCCGCGCCGCCGCCGATGACCAGTGCCCCGGCGCCGGCGCCGATGAGCGAGCCGGCACCGCCGCCGCCGGCTGCGCCGGCGGTCAGCGTCACCTCGATCACCGTCGGCACCACCGCCGCTGCCGACAAGTCGGTGGCCCCGGTGGCCATGATCGGCGGCAAGGACAAGATCATCGTGTCGGTGAAGACCGACGGCGCCGCGACCAACGCCAGCCTGGGCGCCAAGCTCACCTACCAGGACGGGCAGGTGGCCGGCGAGCAGAGCGCCACGCTCACCACCAGCGGTGCGGAGACCACCAATATCGAGTTCAGCAAGGCAAGCGCATGGCCCGCCGGCAAGTACCGCGCGGACGTGACCCTGGATGGCCAGCCGGCCGGCACCACCCAGGAGTTCGAAGTGAAGTAGCAAGCGGCATCCACCTGTCGCCCCTCTCTCCCGACAGGTGCAGGCCATGGGCGCAGTCGCAGGACTGCGCCCTTTTTTATTGCCGCGCCCGGGCCGCAGGTGGGCGTGGGCGGCGCTGCCCGGGGCGGCGTCGGCGCCTGCGCCGTAGCCGCCGCTGCGCGCCGGAACCGTGCGGCTGCGCGGCGCCCCGCGCGCGCCCGGCTGATGCATGCCACATGAGCAGATGCCATGAACCGGCGCGGCGGCGCGTTGCCGCAACCGTACCGGCCCGTTTTGCCGGAACCGTCACGACGCGCGACAATGCGGTGCTGATTCCCTGCCTTTACTTCCGACGGAAACCATCCCCCATGTCCGATACGCCGAAGATCATCTACACGCTCACCGACGAAGCCCCGTTCCTGGCGACGCAGTCGCTGCTGCCGATCATCGATGCGTATGCCACCACCGCCGGCATCGCAGTGGAGACCCGCGACATCTCGCTCTCCGGCCGCATCCTGTCGCAGTTCCCGGACTACCTGCAGGACGGGCAGAAGATCAGCGACGATCTGGCCGAGCTCGGCGAGCTGGCGACCCGGCCGGAAGCCAACATCATCAAGCTGCCCAACATCAGCGCCTCGGTGCCGCAGCTCAAGGCCGCGATCAAGGAACTGCAGGACCAGGGCTACGCGCTGCCGAACTACCCGGACGCGCCGGCCGACGACGTCGCGCGCGACATCAAGGCGCGCTACGACAAGGTCAAGGGCAGCGCCGTGAACCCGGTGCTGCGCGAGGGCAACTCCGATCGCCGCGCGCCGCTGTCGGTCAAGAACTACGCCCGCAAGCACCCGCACCGCATGGGCGCGTGGAGCAGCGACTCGAAGTCGCACGTCGCGCACATGGACGACGGTGATTTCTACGGCAGCGAGAAGTCGGCCACGCTGGCCGGCGCCGGCAGCCTGAAGATCGAGCTGGTGCAGGACGATGGCCGGACCGTGGTGCTCAAGGACAAGACCGCGGTCAAGGCCGGCGAGATCGTCGACGCCTCGGTGATGTCGCGCCGCGCGCTGGCCGCGTTCGTCGCCGCGCAGATCGCCGACGCCCGTGCCCAGGGCGTGCTGTTCTCGCTGCACCTGAAGGCGACCATGATGAAGGTCTCCGACCCGATCATGTTCGGCGTGGTGGTCGAGGAGTTCTACAAGGACGTGCTGGGCAAGTACGCCACCGAGCTCAAGCAGGCCGGCTTCGACCCGAACAACGGCATCGGCGACCTGTACGCGCGCCTGCCGTCGCTGCCGGAAGCCACCCAGGAAGCGATCAAGGCCGACATCGCCGCCGAGTACGCCAAGCGCCCGGCGGTGGCGATGGTCAACTCCGACAAGGGCATCACCAACCTGCACGTGCCCAGCGACGTGATCGTCGACGCCTCGATGCCGGCGATGATCCGCGACTCCGGCCGCATGTGGAATGCCGAAGGCAAGCTGCAGGACACCAAGGCGCTGATCCCCGACCGCTGCTACGCCGGCGTCTACCAGGCGGTGATCGAGGACTGCAAGGCGCATGGCGCGTTCGACCCGGCGACCATGGGCAGCGTGCCCAACGTCGGCCTGATGGCGCAGAAGGCCGAGGAGTACGGCAGCCACGACAAGACCTTCCAGATCCCGGCCGACGGCACCGTGCGCGTCAGCGACGAGGCCGGCAACGTGGTGTTCGAGCACAAGGTCGAGGCCGGCGACATCTGGCGCATGTGCCAGGCCAAGGATGCGCCGATCCAGGACTGGGTCAAGCTGGCGGTCAGCCGCGCGCGTCTGAGCAACACCCCGGCCGTGTTCTGGCTGGACGCCAACCGCGCGCATGACGCGCAGATGATCGCCAAGGTCGAGAAGTACCTGAAGGACCACGATACCCAGGGCCTGGACATCCGCATCCTGTCGCCGGTGGAGGCCACGAAGTTCTCGCTGGAGCGCATCCGCAAGGGCCAGGACACCATCTCGGTGACCGGCAACGTGCTGCGCGACTACCTCACCGACCTGTTCCCGATCCTGGAGCTGGGCACCAGCGCCAAGATGCTGTCGATCGTGCCGCTGATGGCCGGTGGCGGCCTGTTCGAGACCGGCGCCGGCGGTTCGGCGCCGAAGCACGTGCAGCAGTTCGTCGAGGAGGATTACCTGCGCTGGGATTCGCTGGGCGAGTTCCTGGCCCTGGCCGCCTCGCTGGAGCACCTTGCCCAGCGCTACGACAACAAGGCCGCCGCGGTACTCGCCAAGGCGCTGGACCAGGCCAACGGCACCTTCCTCGACAACGACCGCTCGCCGGGCCGCAAGCTGGGCACCATCGACAACCGCGGCAGCCACTTCTACCTGGCCATGTACTGGGCCCAGGCGCTGGCCGCGCAGGACGAGGACGCCGCGCTGAAGGCGAAGTTCGCGCCGCTGGCCAAGGCGCTGGCCGACAACGAGCAGAAGATCGTCGAGGAGCTGGTCGCGGTGCAGGGCAAGGCCGTGGACATCGGCGGCTACTACCGCCCGGACCTCGGCAAGACCAGCCGGGCGATGCGCCCGAGCGCGACCCTCAACGCCGCGCTGGCCGCGCTCTGATCGCACCCGCCGCGGTGGCTTGACCCCGGACCCGCATCGCCCTGGCGATGCGGGTTTTTTGTGCCCGGCTACCCGCGCGTCCACGTCGCGAGGGCGCACGCCAGTCCGGTGCGGTAGGGTGGGGCCGGCGCCCCGACTCCCCCACTGCCGATGCCTGCCACCGAATCCGCCCACGCCATCGCCGCCTGCATCCGCGACGGCTTCGAGGACTACCACGCCCGGTTTGCCGCCATCACCCGGCGCGCACGCGGGCGCTTCGAGCAGCGCGACTGGGCGGCAGCGCGCCAGGACGCGGTCGAGCGCATCGCGCTGTACGACCTGTGCATCGGCGAATGCATGGCGCGCCTGCAGGGCGTCGCCGGCAGCCGGCCCGGCCGCGAGGCCTGGGTGCGGGTGCGCGCGGCCTTCGCCACGCAGGTCGCCGGGCTGATCGACGGCGAACTGTACAAGACCTTCTACAACACCCTGACCCGGCGCCTGTTCGCCACCCGCGGGGTGGACGATGCCATCGAGTTCATGGCGCTCGAGATCGAGCCGTCCGACGCCATCACCCACCCGGTGGCGCGCCACGTCTACACCGTTTCCGAGGCGCGCCCGGCCGAGGCCTTCGAGCGCGTGCTGGCCGACTACCGCTTCGACGTGCCCTACCGGCACCGCCTGCGCTGCGCCGCGGCCATCGCCGTACGCCTGCAGGATGACCTCGCCCACTGGGGGCCGAACCCGGTGCGCGCCATCGAACTGCTGGACACCGTGTTCTACCGCGAGCGCCGCGCCTACCTGGTCGGGCGCGTGTTCGGCGAGCATCGCTTCTCGCCCTGCGTGATCGCGCTGGTCAACGACGGCGACGAGGGCCTGCGCGCCGAGGCGGTGCTCAGCGGGCGCCGCGACGTGGCGCACCTGTTCGGCGTGTCGCGCAGCTATTTCCAGGCCGACCTGCCCACCGTCGCCGACGCGGTGGTGTTCCTGCGCAGCCTGCTGCCGGGCAAGCCGGTGGACGAGATCTACACCGTGCTCGGCCGCGCCAAGCAGGGCAAGACCGAGCGCTACCGCACCTTCTTCCGCCATTTCCAGCAGCATCCCGACGAGCGGCTGGTGCAGGCCGAGGGCACGCCGGGCATGGTGATGGCGGTGTTCACCCTGCCCAGTTACCCGCTGGTGTTCAAGCTGATCCGCGACCGCTTCGCCTGGCCCAAGACGGTCAGCCGCCAGGACGTGGAGGACCGCTACGCGCTGGTGTTCAACCTGGATCGCATCGGCCGGCTGCTGGACGCGCAACCCTACCGCCACCTGCGCTTCCCGCTGGCCCGCTTCGCCCCCGAGCTGCGCCAGGAGCTGCTGGAGAGCTGCGCGCGCAGCGTGCGGGTCGAGGGCGAGGACCTGGTGATATCGCTGTGCTACGTGCAGCGGCGGTTCCGCCCGCTCAACCTGTACCTGAGCGAACAGACCCCCCAGGCCGCGCGCGCGGCGGCGCTGGACTACGCGCAGGCCATCACCGACATGGCGCGCAACGACATCTTCCCCGGCGACATGCTGCTCAAGAACTTCGGCGTCTCGCGCCATGGCCGCGTGGTGTTCTACGACTACGACGAACTGTGCCGGGTCGGCGACTGCACGTTCCGCGACTGGCCGCAGCCGCGCGATGCCGCCGAAGCCCTGGCCGCGGAGCCGTGGTTCCATGTCGCGCCCAACGACGTGTTCCCCGAGCGCTTCCCGTTGTTCATGGGCCTGCCGCGCCCACTGATGGAGGCGGTGCGCGAGGCGCACGGCGAGCTGTTCGACCCCCGCTGGTGGCGCGGCCTGCAGGCCGCTTTCGCCCGCGGCGAATTCCCCGATACCCCGCCCTACCCACGTGCGCTGCGGCTGGCGTGAACATCGCCGCCGGAAGCGCTACAGTCGCGCCCTGGACATGCAGTGGCAAGGAGAGCGTCATGCTGAAGTCGTTGCGTCGCGGGGCCGTGCTGGCCGCGTTGCTGTTGGTGACCGTTGCCGCGTCGGCCGCCGGGCCGGGGGCGGTGCGCAAGCAGGCCGAGATGGGCATGCAGCTGTCCGGGCAGATCGATATCGCGCCCGATGGCAGCGTGGAGGCGGTGCGGCTGGACCAGCAGGACCGGCTGAGTGCGGAGCTGGCCCGTTTCGTGCGGAGCTCGGTGATGGGCTGGACCTTCGTTCCGGTGGTCCGCGACGGCAAGCCGGTCGCCGCGCGTTCGCCGTTGATGCTGCGCCTGGTCGGCAGGCAGCTGGAAGACGGCGGCACCCAGGTGGCCATCCGCAGTGCCACCTTCGAGGCCTACGATCCGGAAAGCAGGAGCGCGGTCACCGCCTTGAAGATGACGCCGCCAAGCTACCCGCGCGCGATGTACGAGGTGGGGGCGCAGGGCAATGTCTACCTGGTCCTCAAGGTCGGGCGCGATGGCCGCGTCGCGGACGCGTACGTGGAACAGGTCAACATGACCGTGGTGGCCAGCGAGGGCCAGATGCGCCGGTTCCGCCAGGTGCTGGGTGGCAATGCGCTGGCCGCGGCGCGCAAGTGGGAGTTCCGCGTTCCGGTCGAAGGCGAGGACGCGGACGCGCCGCACTGGAACGTGCGCATCCCGGTGCAGTACGCGATGCTCGACAGGTCCCAGCCGATGCCGGACGAGTACGGCGCGTGGCAGGCCTACATCCCCGGACCGCGCGAACGCGCGCCATGGATCAGCGACGAGGACTGGGAGAACGCTTCGGACGCACTGGCCAGCGGTGGCGTCTACATGGCCGGCCGCGGCGGCGGGCCCAAGCTGCTGACGCCGCTGGAAGGCTGAGCGCGCCGGTTGCGCCAGCCACGAAAAAGCCCCGCGTTCGCGGGGCTTTTTCGTTACAGCGGTTCCGGCGGGGAATCAGCGCTTCATCGAACCGAAGAACTCGTCGTTGGACTTGGTGTTCTTCATCTTGTCGAGCAGGAATTCCATCGCCGCGATTTCGTCCATCGGGTGCAGCAGCTTGCGCAGGATCCAGATCTTCTGCAGCAGCTCCGGCTCGATCAGCAGGTCTTCGCGGCGGGTGCCGGAACGGTTGATGTCGATGGCCGGGTACACGCGCTTCTCGGTGATGCGGCGGTTCAGGTGCACTTCGCTGTTGCCGGTGCCCTTGAACTCTTCGTAGATCACCTCGTCCATCTTCGAGCCGGTCTCGACCAGCGCGGTGGCGATGATGGTCAGCGAGCCGCCTTCCTCGACGTTGCGCGCGGCGCCGAAGAAGCGCTTCGGGCGGTGCAGGGCATTGGCGTCCACGCCGCCGGTCAGCACCTTGCCGGAGCTGGGCACGACATTGTTGTAGGCACGCGCCAGGCGGGTGATCGAATCCAGCAGGATCACCACGTCCTTCTTGTGCTCGACCAGGCGCTTGGCGCGCTCGATCACCATTTCGGCCACCTGCACGTGGCGTGCGGCCGGCTCGTCGAAGGTCGAGGAGACCACTTCGCCGCGCACGGTGCGCTGCATCTCGGTCACTTCTTCCGGGCGCTCGTCCACCAGCAGCACGATCAGGTGCACTTCCGGGTGGTTGGTGGTGATGGCCGTGGCGATCTGCTGCATCATCATCGTCTTGCCCGCCTTGGGCGGGGAGACGATCAGCGCGCGCTGGCCCTTGCCCTGCGGCGCCATCAGGTCGAGGATGCGGCCGGTGATGTCTTCCGAGGAGCCGTTGCCGCGTTCCAGGGTGAAGCGCTTGCGCGGGAACAGCGGGGTCAGGTTCTCGAACAGCACCTTGTTCTTCGACGCTTCGATCGGCTCACCGTTGATGGTGTCGACGATGTTCAGCGCGAAGTAGCGCTCGCCGTCCTTCGGGAAGCGGATGCGGCCGGCGATGTGGTCGCCGGTGCGCAGGTTGAAGCGGCGGATCTGGCTGGGCGAGATGTAGGTGTCGTCCGGGCCGGCCAGGTAGCTGGCCTCGGCCGCGCGCAGGAAGCCGAAGCCGTCGGGCAGGATTTCCAGCACGCCGTCGGCGGCCACGCCCTCGCCATGGCGGGTCAGCACCTTGAGCAGGGCGAAGATCACGTCCTGCTTGCGGGCGCGGGCCACGCCGTCGGTGATCTGCAGCTGCTCGGCGATCTCCAGCAGCTTGTGCGCCGGCATCTTCTTCAGATCGCTCAGCGAATAGACCGGGAAACCCTCCGGCACCGACGGGTGCGGGCGCGGCACGAAGGTCTCGTTGCCGTTGTCGCCGGGCAGGCCGTCGTCGCGGAAGCGGTCGCGGTTGCGCTCGCGGCGGTTGCGGAAGCGGTCGCGGCGATTGCCCTGACCCTGGCCCTGCTGATTCTGCGGGTTCTGCTGGCCATGGCGCTGGGCGTTGTTGTTGCCGTCGCGCGGCTCGCCGCCTTCCTGGCCGCCGTGCGGGTTGCCGGCCGGCGCGGACGCCTGGCCTTCGTTGCCCGGGGCCGGAGCGGCCGGGGCGGGGGAAGCGTCGCCGGCCGGCAGCGGCAGGGCGGACTGGGCCGGGGCGGAAGCGGGGCTGCTGCTGTCGGCGGCCTCGGCGGCCTTGGCGACACGCGGCTTGCGCACGCGCTTCTCGACGGGCGCGTCGGCGCTCCCGGTTTCGGAAGGAGTGTTCTCGGACAAGTGCTTGATTCCTCTCGCTGACGTGCGAGCGCCTGACAGGGCGGCGAACTGGTTGGGAATGATCCGGACGAGAACCCGGCCGGAGGGTGCGGCAGGCCAAAGCTGCCGGATGCGGCGACACTAACACCGCCGCGCACGGCGGTGCAAGGTGGCGGGAAACGCCCGTTGGGCCGCGGTAAGGCTGGCCCGGAGCCGGCGGCCATGGCCGCCGGCGGGAGGGATCAGGCCAGCGCCTTGTCGATCATCTGGCTCAGCTGGCCCTTGCCGACGGCGCCGATCTGGGTGGCCTGGATCTGGCCATCCTTGAACAGCAGCAGCATCGGGATCGAGCGCACGTGGTACTTGACCGCGGTGGCGCGGTTGTCGTCGACGTTGAGCTTGGCGATCTTCAGCTTGCCGTCATAGGCGTCGGCCAGTTCGTCCAGCACCGGCGAGATCATCTTGCAGGGGCCGCACCATTCGGCCCAGAAGTCCACCAGCACCGGGGTGTCGGACTGCAGCACGGCGGCGTCGAAATCGGCATCGCCGACGTGTAGAACCTTATCGCTCACTTGAGGAGTCTCCTGGGGCAATGCGACGGCCCATGCCGGGTTGGCTGTCGCATTGCGCTAAACTGGGGCATTGCGCGGACCTAAAGGCTTGGCCTTGCGTCGCGCGACCCGGCGCAGGGGCCGCAGTGTGCGACGGTGCCCGATACGATGCAAGCCGCCCGGCCAACCTGGCCGGCTGGCACTACCAAGACCAAATAATGAGCGACAAACCGCTGACTGATGTGACTTTTTCCTCCTTCGAGCTGCACCCGGCGCTGTTGGCCGGGTTGGAAGGAGCCGGATTCACCCGCTGTACCCCGATCCAGGCATTGACCCTGCCGGTGGCCCTGCCTGGCGGCGACGTCGCCGGCCAGGCGCAGACCGGCACCGGCAAGACGCTGGCGTTCCTGGTGGCGGTCATCAACCGGCTGCTGATCCGGCCGGCGCTGGCCGACCGCAAGCCGGAGGATCCGCGCGCGCTGATCCTGGCGCCGACCCGCGAGCTGGCCATCCAGATCCACAAGGACGCGATGAAGTTCGCGTCCGACTCGGGCCTGCGTTTCGCCCTGGTCTACGGTGGCGTCGACTACGACAAGCAGCGCGAGCTGCTGCAGAAGGGCGTGGACGTGATCATCGCCACCCCGGGCCGCCTGATCGACTACGTCAAGCAGCACAAAGTGGTCTCGCTGCATGCCTGCGAGATCTGCGTGCTGGACGAAGCCGACCGCATGTTCGACCTGGGCTTCATCAAGGACATCCGCTTCCTGCTGCGGCGCATGCCCGAACGCACCACCCGCCAGACCCTGCTGTTCTCGGCCACCCTCAGCTATCGCGTGCTGGAGCTGGCCTACGAGCACATGAACGAGCCGCAGAAGCTGGTGGTGGAGACCGAGACCGTCACCGCCGAACGCGTGCGCCAGCGCATCTACTTCCCGGCCGACGAGGAGAAGCTGCCGCTGCTGCTGGGCCTGCTCTCGCGCAGCGAAGGCGCCCGCACCATGGTGTTCGTCAACACCAAGATGTTCGTCGAGCGCGTGGCGCGTTCGCTGGAGAAGGCCGGCTACCGCGTCGGCGTGCTGTCCGGCGACGTACCGCAGAAGAAGCGCGAGAGCCTGCTCAACCGCTTCCAGAAGGGCCAGCTGGAAATCCTCGTGGCCACCGACGTGGCCGCGCGCGGCCTGCACATCGACGGGGTCAAGTACGTCTACAACTACGACCTGCCGTTCGACGCCGAGGATTACGTGCACCGCATCGGCCGCACCGCGCGGCTGGGCGAGGAAGGCGACGCGATCAGCTTCGCCTGCGAGCGCTACGCGATGGGCCTGCCGGACATCGAGGCCTATATCCAGCAGAAGATCCCGGTCGAGCCGGTCACCACCGAGCTGATGACCGCGCTGCCGCGTCCGGAACGCGCGGCGCCGGCCGAAGGCGAGGCCGACGAGAACGAGAGCGTCGGTGCGATCTTCCGCGAGGCGCGCGAAGCGCGTGCCGCGGAGGAAGAGCGCCGCGGTGGCGGCCGCAGCGGGGGGCGCTCCGGCGCTGGCCGTGGTGAACGCCGCGACGGCGAGCGCAAGCCGCGTGGCCCGCGCAAGCCGCGTGTCGAGGGCGAGCAGGTGGCTGCCGCCGCCGAACCGGCCGCGGCCCCGCGCCCGCCGCGTCCGCCGCGCGCCGAAGGCGCACCGGAGGCCGCGGTGGAAGGCGAGCGCGCGCCGCGCAAGCGCCGCCGTCGTCGCCATGGGCGTCCGGTCGAGGGCGCTGAAGCCGCCGTCGCCGCACCCGCGGTTGCATCCGGCAACGGGCCGGTGCAGGTGCCGGCCACGCCGATGCGCGCGTCCGGCAATGACAGCGATTCGTTCCTGACCCGCCTGGGCCGCAAGATCCGGCGGATGCTGTCGGGCGATTGATCGATGCGCCGGCCCATGGCCGGCGCTGTCGTCGGCCCGGGTCGTTCGCGGCCCCGGCATCGCGATGCACGCCGCGCTTCGGCTCCGGCATAATCGGGGCATGAGCGTCCTGCGTTTCGACAATGTCAGCAAGCACTATGCGGGCGGCCACCAGGCGCTGGTGGACGTCAGCTTCGAGGTGGCGGCCGGCGAGATGCTGTTCGTCACCGGCCACTCCGGCGCCGGCAAGAGCACCCTGCTGAAACTGATCCACCTCAGCGAGCGCCCGACCCGTGGCGCCGTGCTGTTCGGCGAGCGCAACCTGCTCAAGGTGCGCGGTGGCAAGGTGGCGCTGCACCGCCGTGAAGTCGGCGCGGTCCACCAGGACCACCGCCTGCTGATCGACCGCAGCGTCGGCGAGAACGTGGCGTTGCCGCTGATCCTGCGTGGCGACCGGCGCGCCGACACCGGCAAGCGGGTGCGCTCGGTGCTCGAACGGATGGGCCTGGGCCATCGCGAGAAGGCGCTGCCCACGCAGTTGTCGGCCGGCGAGCAGCAGCGCGTGGGCATCGCCCGCGCGATCGTCGCCGAGCCCCGGTTGCTGGTGGCCGACGAGCCGACCGGCAACCTCGACCCGACCCTCGCCGCGGAGATCATGGCCCTGTTCGCCGAACTGCCCGGCCGCGGCACCAGCGTGCTGGTGGTCAGCCACGACCTGGCGCTGCTCAAGCACATGCGCAAGCGCGTGCTGATCCTCGACCATGGCCGCCTGGTGGACGACATCTCGCCGCAGGACCTGGCCGAATGAGCAGGGACGCGAACAAGGCCGAGGCCGCGAACAAGCCCGCCGCCCATGCCGCGCCCGCGCCGTCGCGGCTGCGCGTGTGGTTCGCCCACCACCTGCACAGCGTGGTCTTCAGCCTTGGCCGCGCGCTGCGCAAGCCATGGGCGACGGTGCTGACCGTGGCGGTGATGGCGCTGGCCCTGGCGCTGCCGCTGGGCCTGTCGATCGCGCTGGACAACCTCAAGCTGTTCGCTGGCAGCGTGCAGCAGTCGCGCGACATCAATCTGTTCCTCAAGCCCGAAGTCGACGGCGCCGCCGCGCAGGACGTGGCCGCGAGCCTGCGGTCGCGCGCCGACGTGGCCGGCGTGGTGCTGCGCACGCCCGACGAAGGCCTGGCCGAACTGCGCCAGAGCGCCGGGCTGGGCGAGGCGATCGACGCACTCGGCGAGAACCCGCTGCCGACGCTGCTGATCGTCACCCCGGTTGGGGACCAGGACATGGCCCTGGCCAGGTCGCTGCAGGCCCTGCCGCAGGCCGACCTGGTCCAGCACGATGCCCTGTGGCGCCAGCGCCTGGACGCCTGGCTCGGGTTCGGCGCGCGGCTGGTGCAGGTGCTGTCGCTGCTGCTGGGGCTGGGGGCGGTGCTGGTGGTCGGCAATACCGTGCGGCTGGACATCCAGGCGCGGCGCGAGGAAATCGGCGTGCTGCAGCTGCTGGGCGCCAGCGACGGCTTCATCCGCCGTCCGTTTATCTACCTGGGTGCCTGGTACGGCCTGGCTGCGGGTGCGCTGGCATTGGCGCTGATCGGCGCCTGCGGCCTGGCCCTGCGCCCGCCGCTGGCGGCGTTGACCGGCAGTTACGGCAGTGCGTTCACCCTGCATGGGCTCGATGCGCTGCATTCGGGGCTGGTGGTGCTGGGTACGGTGATCCTGGGCTGGCTGGGGGCGTGGCTGGTGACCGGGCACTTCCTCAGGCAGACTCGCCCGACCGATACCTGACACGCGCATGTCCACCCACGAACTCAAGCATCTGATCAGCGACGCCCCCCGGGTGATGGTGGTCGATGGTTCAAAACTGGTGCGCAAGCTGATCTCCGACGTGTTGCAGCGCGAGCTGCCGGACGTGGAGGTGGTGGGCTGTGCCGGCATCGAGGAAGCGCGTGCGGCGCTGGCGACCGGCCCGGTGCACCTGGTCACCACTTCGCTGGCCCTGCCCGATGGTGATGGCCTGGCGCTGGCGCGCAGCGTGCGCGAGGCGGCCGGGCAGGCCTACGTGCCGGTGATCGTGGTGTCCGGCGATGCCCAGCGCCACCTGGAGCAGCGCCGCTTCAACGAATTCGTCACCGATTATTTCGACAAGGCGCTGGGCCACGAGGCGCTGGCGACCTTCATCCGCGGCTACGTGCAGCCCGAGCCGGTGCCCGGCGCGACCGTGCTGTATGTCGAGGACAGCAGGGTGGTGGCCGAGGCCACCAAGCGCATGCTCGAGCGCCACGACCTGCACGTGGTGCACGTGCTCACCGCCGAGGATGCGTTCTCGCTGCTGACCGCAGAATCGCTGGGACGCACCACGCGCCGCATCGACCTGGTGCTCACCGACGTCACCCTCAAGGGCGAGCTCAATGGCCGCGACGTGGTCGAGCGCGTACGCATCGACTTCGGCTACGGCAAGCGCCGCCTGCCGGTGCTGGTGATGACCGGCGACAGCAACCCGCACAACCAGTCCGCGCTGCTGCAGGCCGGTGCCAACGACCTGGTACAGAAGCCGATCGAGGAGCGCCTGCTGGTGACCAAGGTGCTGTTCCAGCTGCGCCTGACCCGGCTGGCACAGCCGGCCGCGGCGCTGTGAGCGCGGCACCGAACATCCAGCTCGAGCCGGGCTGGAAGGCACGCATCGGCGACTGGCTGCTGCGCCCGGAGATGCGCGAGCTGTCGGCCTTCCTGCGCCAGCGCAAGGCCGCCGGTGCGCGGGTGTTCCCGCCGGGGCCGCAGATCTTCGCCGCGTTCGACGCGACCCCGTTCGAGCAGGTGAAGGTGGTGGTGCTCGGCCAGGACCCGTACCACGGCCTCGGCCAGGCCCATGGCCTGTGCTTTTCGGTGATGCCGGGGGTGCCGGTGCCGCCGTCGCTGCTGAACATCTACAAGGAGCTGGAAGGCGACGGCAACGTCGCGCCGCCGTTCCAGCGCCCGGACCACGGTTGCCTGCTGCCCTGGACGCGGCAGGGGGTGTTGCTGCTCAACGCCGTGCTGACGGTCGAGGAAGGCCGCGCCGGTGCCCACCAGGGCAAGGGCTGGGAGGGTTTCACCGACCATGTGGTCGATGTCCTCAACCGCGAGCGCGAAGGCCTGGTGTTCCTGCTCTGGGGCAGCTACGCGCAGGCCAAGGGCAAGGTCATCGACACCCGCCGCCATCGCGTGCTGAAGGCGCCGCATCCCTCGCCGCTGTCGGCCCACCGCGGCTTCCTCGGCTGCCGCCATTTCTCCCAGACCAACGAGTACCTGGTGCGTCGTGGCCAGGCGCCGATCGACTGGCGTCTGCCGCCCCGGGCGGCGCTGGACGCCCAGCTCGCCGGCGGCTGAACGTCGCGGGGTCCTGTCATGCGGCGGTGACCGGCTTCCTGCTAGGCTGGGTTGATGTCCCCGTTGATCCATCCGGGGAGTTTCAAGGGGCTTCCAGGGTTGTTTTTCAACAAAAATGGAACGCTGGAACTTTTTCTGTACCGGGCAGTCCAATAGTTCGACTGCTAAGATGAGGTCCTATGAGCCAGAACACCTCCACTGCCCTTGTGGCGAACAATCTTCCGATTCCCAGTGCGCTGGGTTCGCTGGATGCCTACATCGGTGCCGTGCACCAGATCCCGGTGCTCTCGGTCGATGAGGAACAGGAACTGGCGCGCCGCTTCCGCGACGAGCAGGACCTGGATGCCGCGCGCGAGCTGGTGCATTCGCACCTGCGTTTCGTCGTGCACGTGGCCCGCGGCTACAACGGCTACGGCCTGCAGCTGGGCGACCTGATCCAGGAAGGCAACATCGGCCTGATGAAGGCGGTCAAGCGCTTCGACCCGGACATGGGCGTGCGCCTGGTCTCCTTCGCGGTGCACTGGATCCGTGCCGAGATGCACGAGTTCATCCTCAAGAACTGGCGCATCGTCAAGGTCGCCACGACCAAGGCGCAGCGCAAGCTGTTCTTCAACCTGCGCAAGTCCAAGACCCGACTGGGCTGGATGAACGCCGCCGAGGTCAGCGCGGTGGCCCGGGACCTGAACGTCTCCGAGCGCGAAGTGATGGAGATGGAGTCGCGCCTGTCCGGTCGCGACGTCGGTTTCGATGCGCCGTCCGACGAAGACGACGACCACGCACCGCCGTCGCCGGCGGCGTACCTGGTCGCGCGCGACGAGGACCCGTCGCAGGCCTACGAGCGCGAGGACAGCGAGGAAAACCAGCTGCAGCTGCTGCGCGAGGGCCTGGCCAACCTGGACCAGCGTTCGCGCGACATCATCGCCCGCCGCTGGCTCGATGCCGACAGCAAGGTGACGCTGCAGGAGCTGGCCGACGAGTACGGCGTGTCGGCCGAGCGCATCCGCCAGATCGAGGCCAACGCGCTGAAGAAGATGAAGGCGCTGTTCACCGCCTGATCGCCACGCCGCCAGGCTGGCATGCGAAGAGCCCGGGGAAACCCGGGCTTTTTCGTTGCCGCTCGCCGGTACCGGCGCGGACATGCCGGCACCGCCTTGCGGAACCGCGACCGCGGGTGGCTTCGGTGGCGTCGCCGCGGTGTAGATTGCGTGGATGCATCCACGAATGGAGACGACGATGAAGGGAATCTGCCTGTGCGGCGCGGTTGAAGTGGTGGCCGGCGATGCGACGCAGATCGGCCTGTGTCACTGCAGCATGTGCCGGCGTTGGACCGGTGGGCCGTTCTTCGCCGTGCATTGTGACGACAAGGTGCAGTTCAGCGGCGCTGCGCTGAAGACCTTCCGCTCCTCGGAGTGGGCCGAGCGCGCGTTCTGCGGTACCTGCGGCAGCACGCTCTACTACCGGCTGGTGCCCGATGGCGAGTACTACGTCTCGGCCGGGCTGTTCCAGGACCAGGCGTTCGAACTGGCCAGCCAGATCTTCATCGACGAGAAGCCGCCGTTCTATGCGCTGGCCAACCAGACGCCGACGCTGACCGGCCAGCAGGTGTTCGAGCAGTTCGCCGGCGGCAACGGCTAGGCCCGTTGCCGGTCAGTCCGCCGGCGGCCGCGTGGGCGGATCGGTGTCGGCATCGGCGTCGCCGAAGATGATGCGCGCGCCGCGCTGGTAGCTCCAGTACGCCACCGCCCAGTTGAGCAGCACCACCAGCCGGTTGCGGAAGCCGATCAGGAAGAACACGTGCGCGGCCAGCCAGAACCACCAGGCGAGCAGGCCGGACAGCTTGAGCCGGCCCATGTGCACGATGGCGGCCATGCGCCCGATGGTGGCGAGGTTGCCCTGGTCGCGATAGCGGAACGGCGGCGGCGCGGCGCGCTGCTGCAGCCGCACATGGATGGCGGCGGCCACGTACCTGCCCATCTGCTTTGCGGCCGGGGCCACGCCCGGCACCGGCCGGCCATCGGCCTGGGCCAGCGCGGCCAGGTCGCCGGCGACGAAGATCTCCGGGTGGCCGGGGACGGTGAGATCGGGTTGCACCCGCACCCGGCCGGCGCGGTCCAGCGGCGTGTCCAGCGTCCGCGCCAGCGGCGAAGCGGCGACACCGGCGGCCCAGACCACGGTGCGGGCGGCGATGAAATCCCCGCCCAGGCGGAAGCCCTGCGCATCGATGGCGGTCACCGGGGTGCCGGTATGCACCTCCACCCCGAGCCGCTCCAGTTGCCGGCGTGCCTTCAGCGACAGCACTTCCGGAAAGCTGGACAACACCCGCGGCCCGGCCTCGACCAGGCGCACTTTTGCCGACGCCGGATCGATATGGCGGAATTCGTTGCGCAGGGTGTGGCGCGCGATCTCGGCCAGGGTGCCGGCCAGCTCGACGCCGGTGGGGCCGCCGCCGACGATGGCGAAACTCAGCCATGCCGCCTTCCTGGCCGGGTCCGCTTCGGCCTCGGCCTTCTCGAAGGCCAGCAGCAGCCGCCGCCGCAGCGCCAGCGCATCGTCCAGCGTCTTCAGCCCGGGCGCGTCCGCCGCCCATTGGTCGTTGCCGAAATAGGCGTGGGTGGCGCCGCAGGCCACCAGCAGCAGGTCGTAGTCCAGGGTGCCGCCATCGCGCAGCCGCACCTGGCGGTGCTGCTTGTCGATCGCCTCCACCTCGCCCAGCCGGACTTCGACGTTGCGCTGGCGGCCGAGGATATGGCGCAGCGGCGCGGCGATGTCCGGGGCCGACAGACCGGCGGTTGCCACCTGGTACAGCAGTGGCTGGAACAGGTGGTGGTTGCGGCGGTCGATCAGGGTGATGCGCAGGTTCGCGCCGGCGAGGGCGCGGGTGGCCCAGAGGCCGGCGAAGCCGCCGCCGATGATCAACAGGCGGGGAGGGCGGTCGTGGGGCATGCGGTACTCCGGTGGAAGGCCGTGCAGGGCGTGACAACCGGCCCCCATTTTCGCACGGGGTACGCAGGCGCATGTCGATGATCGATACTGGGGTCAAGCCGACCGCCATGGAGAGACCGCCGTGTCCGATTCCGAGAAGCGCATCGCCCTGCTGATCGACGCCGACAACGCGCCCGCGGCGAAGATCGACGAAGTGCTGTCCGAGGTGGCGCGCTTCGGCGTGGCCAACGTGCGCCGCGCCTACGGCAACTGGAAGAGCCCGCGCCTGAAGGGCTGGGAATCGGTGCTGCACGAGTACGCGATCCGGCCGATCCAGCAGTTCGCCTATTCCAAGGGCAAGAACGCGTCGGACATGGCGATGGTGATCGATGCGATGGACCTGCTCTACGCACGTAATCTGGATGGCTTTGCCATCGTCTCCAGCGATGCCGACTTCACCCCGCTGGTGATGCGCCTGCTGACCGACGGGGTGAAGGTGTACGGCTTCGGCGAGAAGAAGACGCCCGATCCGTTCGTCAACGCCTGCTCGCAGTTCACCTACCTGGAAGTGCTGGGGCAGTCGCACCCGGGCACGCCGGAAGTCGGCCCGGACGTGGGCGAAGAAGCGCGTCCGCGCAAGAGCGGCGCCGAACTGCGTGGCGACACGCGGCTGGTGAAGATGCTGCGCCGCGCGGTGAGTGCGGCCGAGGGCGAGGACGGCTGGGCGCACCTGGGGCCGGTGGGCAGCCAGATCGGCAACCAGGCCTCGTTCGACCCGCGCAACTACGGGTACGGCAAGCTCTCCGACCTGCTCGCCGCGATCGGCCTGTTCGAGCTGAAGAAGGACGGCAAGTCGTCCTACGTGCGCGCGCTGCCGCGCAAGGCCGCGCCCAAGGCCGGCAAGCCGGGCGCGGCGTGACGGCGCACCGCTGCGGACGCCGTCATGACGTGGGCTGGCGTATCGTGCGCGGCTGGCATCGCCCATGACGGGAACCGCAATGTTGAAGATCTGGGGACGTCGCAATTCCAGCAACGTGCGCAAGGTGTTGTGGTGCGCCGAGGAGATCTGCCTGCCCTACGAATCGATCGAGGTCGGCGGCGCGTTCGGCGGCACGCAGACGCCGGAGTACCGGCAGATGAATCCCAACGGGCTGGTGCCGGTGATCGAGGATCACGGCCTGCCGGTGTGGGAGTCCAACGCCATCGTCCGTTACCTGTCGGCGCGCTATGCGCTGGGCACGCTGTATCCGCAAGATCCGGCGCTGCGCGCGCAGAGCGAGAAATGGATGGACTGGACCATCTCCAGCTTCGCCGTGGCCTTCCGCGACCTGTTCTGGGGCGTGGTGCGCACCGCGCCGGCCGACCGCGACGCGGCGCGCATCGACGCCGCGCTGGTGCGTTGTGGCGAGCTGCTGGCACTGGCCGACGCCGAGCTGGCGCGGCAGCCGTGGTTGTCCGGGGACACGTTCGCGATGGGCGACATCCCGCTCGGCGCGTTCGCGTATGCCTGGTTCGAGATGCCGGTCCAGCGCCCGGAGCTGCCGCACCTGGGCGGCTGGTATGCGCGGCTGAAACAGCGCCCGGCGTACCGCAGCGCGGTGATGACGCCGCTGACCTGAGAATTGCCGGAATACCGTAGACGCGCGGCAGGCCCCGTATCCACGCGGTAGTCCGTAGGTACGTGGCCTGCCCCGCACGGGGCGTTTGCGGTGAAGCCCCTGCGGGCGAGCCACGCATCTGCAAACGCTACAAACGACGACAGCCGCCTGTACCAGCGCGGCTGTCGTCGTGGGTGTGCGGAAGGCAGGGATCAGAACTTCCAGGTCAGGCCCAGATACAGCTGGCGACCGCTGTAGCCATTGGAGTAGAAGCGGGCCTTGGTGTCATTGCCCAGGTGCGCGCGCTGCTCGGACTTGGTGGCGTTCAGTACGGAGGCGGCCAGCGTCAGATCCTCGCGGATGTTGAAAGCCGTGTTGAGGTCCAACTGATCGTACGGCTCGGTATAGATATTGAAGCCGTTGCTCAGGTCGCCGACCACCTCGCCGCGACGGTTGTACGAGGCGCGTGCCAGGAAGCGGGCATTCTCGTAGAACACGGTGAAGTTGGCCTGGTTCCTGGCGCTGCCGACCAGCGGCGAGGCGCCGATGCTCTCGCCGTTGATCTCGACCGAGGCCATGTTGGTGTCGTTGTAGGTGTAGTTGGCCTGGAAGCCCAGGCCGAAGTCGAAGGTGTACTGGCCATACAGCTCCACACCCTGCGACACCGCGTCACGACCATTGGCATCGGTCTTGTAGTTCTGCACCGTGACCATCTGCCCGCCGACGTTCATCTGCATGTCGCGTTCGACGCCGATGGTGAAGTTCTTCACGTCCTTGCGGAACAGGCCGATGCCGGCCACCGCGCCGGGCTTGAAGTACCACTCCAGGCTCAGGTCGTACTGGGTGGCCTCGAACGGATCCAGGCCCTTGTTGCTGCCGGAACCGTACCAGCCGGGATTGACCGCGCCGCCGGCAACGACACGGTCGTTGCTGTATTCCTGGCTGTAGTAGCTCAGACCACCCGGATAGGCGATGCTGGTGTAACGCGGGCGAGCGATGACCTTGGATGCCGCTCCACGCAACACCAGACTCTCGGTGATGTCCCAGGCGATATTGAAGCTCGGCAGGATGTCCGTATAGGTCTTGTCCAGCGCCGCAAGCTCGTAGGTCTTTTCGCGGGCCATGGCGTCGGGCAGGCGCACGAAGCCGCTTTCGCAGCCATAGCCGGTGTTCGAGCCCAGCAGCGCCGCGGCGGCGGGATCCGTACAGGCCATGGGATTGCCGGCGGCGTTGTCGGCGAAGTAGTCGATGAAGCGCTCGACCGAATCGCTCGATTCCGCATGCTGCCTGGTGCGTGCCACGCGCACGCCGATGTTGCCGCGCAGGCGCTCGGTGCGGAAGTTGGCCTGGAAATAACCGGAGTAGACCTTCTCGCCGACGTTGTAGACGAAATCGTCTTCACGGCGGTTCTGTGCCGGGCCGTAGGTGTTGTTGAGGTAGTCGATGTAGGCCGGGTAGTTGATGCCCGGGAACAGGTTGGCGTTGAAGCCACCGGCGATGTTGCCCAGTGGTTGCGACAGGAAGAAGCCCGGCTGCGCGATGCCCGCGGTGGAATCACAGCCTGCCTGGTAGCGCTTGCTGTAATCGCCTGGGTCCGCACCCTGGCACACCCAGTAGGTATTGCCGGTGTTGCGGTGCACGTCGGTGTCGTTGTACTTGGCGCCGAACTGTATCGAGTCCAGGACGCCGGCTTCGAACAGCTTGGTGAAATCGGCCTGGAAGTGGTTCTGCTCGATGCTGGTCTGCATCCACGACGAGTCGGTCGAGCCTGTGTCGATTTCGGCGACACCGGACATCAGCTTCTGCTGTAGATCGGGCGAGAAGGTCGCGGTCGGCGTTCCGGTGAGATCCCACGCGCTGTACAGATTGCCGGCTTCCCAACTGTTGCCGACTTTGCGGCGGGGCTTGGCTGACATGCGGAAGCTCATCGACGGGCCGCCCTCGGACCAAGTGCGGCCGCCGGCGAAGCTGGCCTTCCACAGCGGGCTGATATCCCAGTCCACGCTCAGGTCGGCAGTCTGCGACAAGGCCTTCTCGCGGCTGTAGGTGCCGGTCAGCTGCGGGGTGGGGATGGTGCAGTCATCCGGACCCCAGCCACCGCCTGGCAGGCCCGCAGCGGCGGCCTCGTCCTCGCTGCAGATGTAGGTCTTGCCGGCGAGCTTTTCGTACTCGGCACCAGTGACGATGGTGCCGCTCGGGTCCATGGTGAAACCGTTGAGCAGGCGGCCGCCTTCCCAGTTGCCGTCACCGGCCACGCGCGCCAGGTTCCATTCCGGAATCTTGAGCATGTTCTGGGTGTAGTTGCCCTGCAGCTCGAAGCGGAAGTAGTTCGCGGTCATGGTGACGTTGTCGACCGGCTTGAACTGGAAGGTCAGCTGGCCACCGGTGCGTTCGCGCTTCTCGTCCTTCACCGCGAAGTTGACCGAGGTCGGCATCGAGAAACCGGAGTAGTGGCGGCCGTTCTGGTCATAGATGCCGGAGCGGCCCCAGAACTGCGACACATCCTTCATCGGGTTGCCATGCGCGTCGACAGGCGGGTTGCGGGTGGTGCCTGCCTCGTTCCAGACATAGTCATGGCTGATGTTGCCGTTGGCATCGAGGCGATCGCTGTACCACTGCCAGTCCTCGGTGGTGACATCCATGCTGCGGTTGGTACGGTTCTGCCTGGTGGCACCGACCAGCAACCCGAAGCGCTCGTCCTTGCTGTGCCAGGAGTACAGCGCCGAGGCCTGCGGGTCGACACCGCTGCTGGTGTCCGAAGAGGTGCCTTCGATGCTGGCGAAGCCGGTGTTGGATTCCATGTCCAGCGGGCGACGGGTACGCAGGATCACCGTGCCGCCGATGCCGCCTTCGTCCAGGCGTGCCTCCGGCGTTTTGTACAGCTCGGCGGCCGACAGCATGTTGGACGGCAGAAGGGTGTAGTTGAAGGAGCGCGAGGCTTCGTTGTTGGTTTCCGAGCTGGCGACGTAGTTACCGTTCAGTTGCGTCAGGGTCAGGTCGGCGGCCAGGCCGCGCACGCTGACGTTCTTACCTTCGCCGCCGCTGCGGGTGATGATCACGCCCGGCACGCGCTGCAGCGCGTCGGCCACGTTCTTGTCCGGGAACTTGCCGACGTCCTCGGCGGTGATGACTTCGACCACCGCGTTGGCATCGCGCTTCTGCTGCAGGCTCTTCTCGATGGCGTAGCGGTAACCGGTGACGGTGACCGCATCCAGCGTGGTGGCATCGGGCGTTGACGTGGCCGCCTGTTGGGCGATGGCGCCGACC
The DNA here is from genome assembly GCF_014109845.1 of Stenotrophomonas acidaminiphila. Classification (NCBI taxonomy): domain Bacteria; kingdom Pseudomonadati; phylum Pseudomonadota; class Gammaproteobacteria; order Lysobacterales; family Lysobacteraceae; genus Stenotrophomonas; species Stenotrophomonas acidaminiphila. Next base: position 1,146,250 of record NZ_CP043567.1, read on the forward strand.
GGCAGCACGGTGGCGGCCAGTGCGACGGCGATCGCCCCGGACAGCGAACTCCGGGCGTGCATGCGTGACTTCTGTTTCATTCCACTCTCTCCCTCTCCTGGATTTGAATTCACTACGGGTACGAAAGGACTTGAATCGATCTAAGTTCTGAAGCCGGACATCCCCGGGAGCCCGGGGGCGTTTCGTGCATGGATCGAGCGACGGACCCGGTCCGTTTTCCCCTTGTCGCAGGCAATCGCCAGTCGATCTCTATTTGGATCGATCTAAACAAATGACGCGGTTTTTTTAGCACAGCGCCACCCCGGGTGCATGTTGCTGCGCAATAAGTCGCGCTCCGACGGAGGCCGGCCGGACAAGGCCTGGGCCTCGAACGCGCGGGGGTCCCTGCCTGGAATCCGCCGCCCATGGCGCGGGAGCGGGCACGCCGGCGGCTGCGGCGCATGGAGACGCGCAACCCGGCCGGCCTGTCAGAGGGCGCAGGCGATGGTGCGCCGCAGAATGCAGTCCGGCAAACGACCGTGGTTTACTTGAATCGATCTAAATTCAACGTATGTTCCGTTTGGAACGATGGAAGGTCTCGTGATCGCCGGCTGCGGGCAGTCTCCGCAGGCGCCGGGCAGCGGGATCGAAGAGGAGGACGCCATGACCGAATCGAATCGCCCGTTTGTCCCGGCCTGGCCGTCATCCCCGGCGCGCTGGACCGCGCCTCGTCCTGCCGCTTTCTGATCCCGGCCCTCTCTCCCCCATCCCGCATGGGATGGGCCGGGTATCACCGGTCCGGCTTCGGCCGGACCCCCTTTTCCACGCACCGACATCGACCCTGAGGAACCACCGCATGCGCCGATCGCCGTCCCCCGCCGCCCGTCCGGGTTCCGCCGCCGGGCTTGCCTGCCTGCTGGCGCTGGCCTTCGTCCCGTCGTTGCCGGCCCAGCCGCTCGCGCTGGAGCGCGAGGTCAACACCTTCATCGGCAGCAAGGACGACGGCAATACCTTCCCGGGCGCGTCGGCACCGTTCGGCCTGATCCAGGTCAGCCCGATCGGCAGCCATTACGCCGGTTGGCGCTACGACGACGAGAAGATCCGCGGGTTCGGCCATTCGTTCCTCTCCGGCGCCGGGTGCTGGGAGCAGGGCGGGCAGGTATCGGTGCTGCCGGTGACCGGCCGCATCGGCCCGGGAGGGGATTTCGACACCGCCGACGCCAAGGCGTTCGACCACACGCGCTACGCCTCGGCCTACAGCCATGACGGCGAGGTGGGGCAGGCCGGTTACTACCGGGTGCGGCTGACCGGCTACGGCGGCATCGACGTGGAAGCTACCGCGCGCACCCGTGCCGCGAGCGAACGCTATACCTTCACCACCGGCGCCGAGGGCCACGTACTGGTCAACGTGGGCCAGGCCAACGAGCGGCATTCGGTGATCGGCAGCGTCATCGACGTGGTCGGCGACCGCGCCGTGGAAGGCAAGCTGGTGACCCGGAGTTTCTGCGGCGGGCACCAGTACACCACCTGGTTCCGCATCGAGTTCGACCGCCCGTTCAAGGCGCATGGCACCTGGGGCGAACAGGGCGGCCTGCCCGGCGCGCGCCACAGCATGGAGGGCGAGCTCAAGCCCAATGGTGCGTGGCTGAGCTTCGACCTGGCCGATGGCCGTACCGTCACCGCGACCAGCGCGATCTCGCACGTCGATGCCGAGGGCGCGCGCACCAACCTGCGCGCCGATGGCATGCAGGACGGCCGCCTGCTCGGCTTCGACCGCATGCGCGCGCTGTCGCAGCAGGGTTGGCGCGAACAACTGGATGCGGTGCGCGTGCAGGGCGGCAGCCGGGATGACCGCACGGTGCTCTACACCGCGCTGTACCACGCGCTGCTGCAGCCGATGACCGGCAGCGACGCCGATGGCCGCTACCGCGGCTACGACGACGCGATCCACCGTGCCGACGGCTGGACCTACTACGAGTACTTCTCGCTGTGGGATACCTACCGCGCGCAGAACCAGTGGCTGGCGATGACCCGGCCCGAGGTCGCGCGCGACATCGGCCGCAGCCTGCTGGCGATCGACGCGCAGGGCGGCTGGTTGCCGCGCTGGGGTTACGCCAGCTTCGAGACCAACATCATGACCGGCGACCCGGTCACGCCGTTCATGGTGGACCTGTGGCGCTTCGGCGCGCTGGCGGGCCGCGAGGCCGAAGCCTGGGCCGCGCTGCGCCGCAATGCGTTCGGCATGCCGCCACTGAACTCACGCGCGGCCGGCCGCTCCGGCAACGCCAGCTACCTGCGCGACGGCTATGTCGCCTATGACCGCGCGTTCCCGTCCAAGGGCATGGACGTGGACCCGCACCACGGCGGTTCGGCCACGCTGGAATACGCCCTGGCCGACTGCGCGCTGTCGCAGATGGCCGACGGCCTGGGCCATGCCGACGACGCGGCGACGCTGCGCCAGCGCGGCCGCAACTGGCACAAGGTGTGGGACCCGCAGGTGCGCGACGCCGACACCGGCTTCAGCGGGTTCCCGCGCCCGCGCGACGAGAACGGTGCGTGGTACACGCCGGCCGATGGCCACTACAGCCCGCGTTCGCAGCATGGCTTCCACGAAGGCACCGCCTGGCAGTACCAGTGGCTGGTGCAGCAGGACGTTCCGGGACTGGTGGCGGCGATGCATGGCCGCGAGCAGGCCGGGCGCCGGCTCGATGCGTTCTTCGCCTACGACGCGCTGGTGCAGGCGCCGCTGACCGCCGCGCGCAAGGAATGGGTGGTCGGACCCTACAGCTACTACAACCAGTACCGCTACAACCCGAACAACGAGCCGGACCTGCATGCGCCGTGGATGTACACGCTGATCGGCCAGCCGTGGAAGACCGCCACCGTGGTGCGCGCCGCGCAGCAGCTGTTCACCAACGCCCCCAACGGCGTCACCGGCAACGACGACCTGGGCACGATGTCGGCGTGGTACCTGTTCAGCGCGCTGGGCCTGTACCCGGCGGTACCGGGCAGCGGCCAGTTCCTGCTGCACGCGCCGCGCTTCTCCAGCGCGGAGATCGCGCTGGGCAACGGCCGCACCCTGCGTCTGCAGGCACCAGGTGCCGACGGACGCCGGCTGCAGTACATCCAGGGCGTGCAGGTCGACGGCGCGCCGCAGCATGCGGTGTGGCTGGACTGGGCGCGGCTGCGCGCGGGCGGCACGATCCGCTACACGCTGGCCGCGCAGGCGCCCGAGCAGGGCTGGGGCACGGACGTGGCGGACCTGCCGGTGTCCTGGTGCGCCACCCCGGGCAGCGCGATGCAGTGAACCGGCGCCTTGCGGACGATGCAGCGACGGCCCGGGCGATGCGCCGCGCCACGGGGACTGATCCCGGTTCCCACTTCGTCATCGGCCGCTTTTAAGCTGTGACGTTCATGCCCACCTGCGAGCGACGATGAGCAACGACACCTCCACCGCCGGAAAATCCACGCGCCGGACCGGCAAGCGCGCGGTCACCGTGACCGACATTGCCCAGGCCGTGGGCGTGTCGCGCGCGACCGTGTCGCTGGTGCTGCGCGGCAGCCCGCTGGTCAACGTCGATACCCGCGCCCGGGTCGAGGCCGAGCTGCGCCGCCAGCGCTACGTGTACAACCGCACCGCCGCCAACCTGCGGCGACGCACCTCGTCGTCGATCGCGCTGGTGATCAACGACCTGTCCAACCCGTTCTTCGCCGAGTTCGCATCCGGCGTGGACGAGGCGCTGGGCGGCAAGGGCTACGTGACCCTGCTCGGCAGCACCGGCGAGTCGCCGGAGCGGCAGCAGGCGGTGCTGAGCACGCTGATGGAACACACCCCGACCGGCTTCATCCTGTCGCCGGCCGAAGGCAGCGACGCCGCGCAGCTGCGCCAGGTGCTCGGCACGCACGCCAACGTGCTGCTGTTCAACCGCGAACTGCCCGGCGCCGACTGGGACTTCCTGACCATGGACAACCAGCAGGGCGCCTACCTGGCCACCCGTCACCTGATCGAACGCGGCCATCGCGACATCGCCTTCTTCGGCGGCCACGCCGCGTCCAGCTCGTGCCACCAGCGCCGTGCCGGTTACCAGCAGGCGCTGGCCGAAGCGGGCCTGCAGGCGCGCCCGCAGTGGATGATCGAGTCGGCACCCAACCGCCTGGAGGCGGCTGCGCGCACCGGTGAGCTGTTCGCCGACGGCCAGCGTCCCAGCGCGGCGGTCTGCTACAACGACACTGTCGCGCTGGGCCTGATGCTGGGCCTGACCTCGCGTGGCATCCGCCCCGGCGGCGATTTCGCCGTTACCGGCTTCGATGACATTTCCGAGGCCGCGGTGGCGGTGCCGCCACTGACCACGCTGATCGCCGACCCGCGCGAGCGCGGGCGCCAGGCCGCCGCGCTGCTGCTGCAGCGGCTGGACGATCCCGACGCGCCGCCAATGCGCACGGTCGCGCCGGTGCAGCTGCGCATCCGCGAAAGCAGCGCCGCGCGCCCCACCTGATTCCTTCCGACACCGCACCCCGAGGCGCGCCATGCCGATCCCGTCCACGCCCCTGTCAACGCCCGCGACCTCCAGCACGGTGGTCACGCCCCGGGTCGCGCTGGCGGTCGCCACCACGCTGTTCTTCATGTGGGGCTTCCTGACCAGCCTCAACGACGTGCTGATCCCGCACCTGAAGGCGGTGTTCGAGCTGAACTACACGCGGGCGATGCTGGTGCAGTTCACCTTCTTCGGCGCGTACTTCCTGATGTCGCTGCCGGCCGGCCGGCTGGTCGCGCACCTGGGTTACAAGAAGGGCATCATCGCCGGGCTGCTGATCGCCGCCGTCGGCGCGCTGGGCTTCTGGCCGTCGGCGGCACTGCGCACCTATGAGGCATTCCTGGCCTCGCTGTTCGTGCTGGCCACCGGCATCACCGTGCTGCAGGTCGCGGCCAACCCGTACGTGGCCCTGCTGGGACCGGAACAGACCGCGTCCAGCCGGCTGACCCTGGCGCAGGCGCTGAACTCGCTGGGTACCACCCTGGCACCCTTGTTCGGCGGGTTCCTGATCCTCGGCACCACGGTCATGAGCGGCGAGCAGATCCAGGCGCTGCCGGTGGCCGAGCAGGTCGCCTACCGCGCGGCCGAAGCGCAGTCGGTGCAGGGGCCGTACCTGGGCCTGGCGGTCGCACTGGCGTTGCTGGCGGTGTTCGTGTGCCTGTTCCGCCTGCCGAGCCTGGCCGAGGCCACCGAAAAGGCCGACAGCGCCCAGCACACCCTGCTGGACGCACTGAAGCACCCGCACGTGCTGTTCGGGGTGCTGGCGATCTTCTTCTATGTCGGCGCCGAGGTGTCCATCGGCAGCCTGATGGTGAATTACCTGGCGCTGCCGGAAACCGGCGGCATGAGCGAACAGCGCGCCACGCAGTACGTGTCCGCGTACTGGGGCTGCGCGATGGTCGGGCGCTTCGCCGGCTCCTGGCTGCTGGCGCAGTATCCGCCGCGGCGCCTGCTGGCCGGCTTCGCCCTGGCCAACGTGGTGCTGCTGGGGGTGATCCTGGCCGCCAGCGGCCAGGTCGCGGTATACGGCATCGTCGCAACGGGGCTGTTCAACTCGATCATGTTCCCGACCATCTTCTCGCTGGCCATCGAGCGCCTGGGCCCGCTGACCAACAAGGCATCGAGCCTGCTGATCATGGCCATCGTCGGTGGCGCGGTGATCCCGCTGCTGCAGGGCATGCTGGCCGACCGCATCGGCCTGCACCTGAGCTTCGTGCTGCCGGTGGCGTGCTACCTCTACATCATTTTCTACGGCCTGGTCGGTTCGCGACCGCGGGCCGCCAGCGGCCAGGGAGGCTGAGGCCAGATGGGCAAGATCGTTTGTTTCGGTGAAATTTTGATCGATCTACTGGCGCAGCCGCCGGCCACGCCGGAAACGCCGCGTGCGTTCCTGCAATACGCCGGCGGGGCGCCGGCCAACGTCGCGGTGGCGGCGGCGCGGCTGGGCGCACGCAGTTATTTCGCCGGCATGCTCGGGCGCGACATGTTCGGCGACTTCCTTGCCGAGAGCCTGGCCGAGGCCGGCGTGCTCACCGACTGCATCGTGCGCACCGATGCGGCCAAGACCGCGCTGGCGTTCGTCGCGCTGGATGCGGACGGCGAACGCAGCTTCAGCTTCTACCGCCCACCGGCCGCGGACCTGCTGTTCCGCGCCGGGCATTTCCATCCGGCCTGCTTCGACGGCACCGGCTGCTTCCACGTCTGTTCCAACAGCCTGACCGAAGCGGACATCGCCGCGGCCACCTTCGCCGGCATGGACCGCGCGCGGGCCGCGGGCGCGGTGGTCAGCCTCGACCTCAACCTGCGTCCGGCGCTGTGGCCGGCCGACGTCGACCCGACGCCGTGGCTGTGGCAGGCGCTGGAGCGCGCGGACCTGGTCAAGCTCTCGCGCGAGGAACTGGACTACCTGGCCGCCCCATTCGGCGAGGACGGCGAAGCGCGCGTGCTGCGCCGGCTGCTCGGCGCGCAGGCGCGCTGGGTGATCGTCACCGACGGCGCCGCGCCGCTGCGCTGGTTGACCCGCGAGGCCCAGGGCCAGGTGCCCAGCTTCCGCGTGCCCGCCGTGGACACCACCGCGGCCGGCGACGCCTTCGTCGGCGGCGTGCTCTACGGCCTGGCCGAGCGCGGCGGCACCGGCGCCGCGTTCGACGCGTTCTGCCGCGACCACGACGCGGTCACCGCCACCCTGCGTTTCGCCGCCGCGGTCGGCGCGCTGGCGGTCACCCGCAAGGGCGCCTTCGCCGCCATGCCCGAACTCGAAGAAGTGCAGCAGCTGCTGCAGCAACAGGACGCCATCGCATGAACACTCCCGCTCCCGATTTCCGTTCCCCGGCTTTCCTGCGCGCGCACATCGCCGACACCATGGCGTTCTACCACCCGCGCTGCATCGACCCGGCCGGCGGCTTCTTCCACTACTACAAGGACGACGGCAGCGTCTACGACGCCCGCCACCGCCACCTGGTGAGCAGTACCCGCTTCGTCTTCAACTACGCCATGGCCTACCGCGAGTTCGGCAACCCCGAGTACCTGGCCGCGGTGAAGCACGGCGTGGATTACCTGCGCAACGTGCACCGCAATCCGGCTACCGGCGGCTACGCCTGGACCCTGCGCGACGGCATGGTCGAGGACGACATGAACCACTGCTACGGCGTGGCCTTCGTACTGCTGGCCTACAGCTGCGCGCTCAAGGCCGGCATCGAGCAGGGCCGGGCGTGGATGGATGAGACCTGGCAGCTGCTGGAAAAGCACTTCTGGGAGCCGCGCCACGGCCTGTACCGCGACGAGGCCGACGCGCACTGGAACTTCACCGGCTACCGTGGCCAGAACGCCAACATGCACATGTGCGAGGCGATGCTGGCCGCGTTCGAGGCCAGCGGCGAGCGCCGCTACCTGGAGCGCGCGCTGCAGCTGGCCGACAACATGACCCGCCGCCAGGCGGCCAAGGCCGGCGGGCTGGTGTGGGAGCACTACGATGTCGACTGGAACGTCGACTGGACCTACCACCTCGACAACCCCAGGCACCTGTTCCGGCCGTGGGGCTTCCAGCCCGGGCACCAGACCGAGTGGGCCAAGCTGCTGCTGATCCTGGACCGCCACGTCGAGGCCGACTGGCTGCTGCCGACCGCGCGGCACCTGTTCGACGACGCGGTGGCGCATTCGTGGGATGCGACGCGCGGCGGGTTGTACTACGGCTTCGCACCGGCGGGGCTGCAGCAGGCGCTGGAAGAAGCGCGGGCAGCGAAGGCCACGCCGGTGGATGGCCGGGATCTTGCAGCAGGACCTGCGGATATCTGCGACGACGACAAGTATTTCTGGGTGCAGGCCGAATCGCTTGCGGCCGCGGCGCTGCTGGCCGGGCGTACCGGCGACGATGCCTACTGGCAGTGGTACGAGCGGCTGTGGGCATACGCCTGGCAGCACATGGTCGATCACCGCTACGGCGCCTGGTTCCGCATTCTCGATGCCGACAACCGCAGGTACGACGACGAGAAGAGCCCGGCGGGCAAGACCGATTACCACACCATGGGCGCCTGCCACGAAGTGTTGAACGTGGTGCGCGCAGGCCAGCCGGGCTGAGGCCCGGCGACAGCGGCGACGGCAGCGGGAGAGCGATCATGCGGCAGGCGATACTCCATTTTGGATCGATGCAAATCCGTGTGGCGGGCTACTGTCGCGCGCTGCTGCTGTATGCGCTGTGCGCGCTCGCCGGCACTGCCGCGGCGGCGCCGCTGCAGGCGCAGTGGAGCTTCCGGCTGCTGCCGGGTGATCCGCAGCTGCAGGCGCACCCCGGCCTCGACGCCTGGCGCCCGGCGCGGGTGCCGGGCAGCGTGCATGACGACCTGTACGCCGCCGGCGTGATCGGCGACCCCTACGTGGGTGCGGCCGAGGCCGGCCTGCAATGGATCGGGCTGGCCGCCTGGGAGTACCGGGCGCGCTTCGACGTGGATGCGGCCACGCTGTCGCGCCGCCATGCCGAACTGCGTTTCGACGGCCTGGACACGTTTGCCGAGGTCAGCCTCAACGGCCAGCCGTTGCTGAAGGCCGACAACGCGCACCGTACCTGGCGCGCGCGCGTCGACGGCCGCCTGCGTGCGGACGGCAACGAACTGCGGGTCGTGTTCCGCTCGCCGATCCGCACCCTGTTGCCGCAGGTGCAGGCGATGCCGCACAGGATCGCCGGCAACTACCCTTCGCCCTACGGCGACGAGCCGGCCGACGCGATGGTCGGCAATTTCGTGCGCAAGCCGGCCTACCACTTCGGCTGGGACTGGGGCCCGCGCTACGTCACCGCCGGCGTCTGGCGCCAGGTGCACCTGGACGGATGGGACCTGCAGCGCATCACCGACCTGGCCGTGCGCATCGACGCGCTGGACGCGCGGCGCGCACGCCTGGGCGTGCGGCTGCAGGTGCAGCGCGGCGAAGCCGCAGGCATGGCCGCGGTCGCGGTCGACGTGCTCGATCCGGAAGGGCGCCGGGTTGCGCGGCTCGAACGCGATGTGCGCCTGCAGCCCGGCGACAATGCGCTGCAGCTGCCGCTGGAGATCGCGCAGCCACGGCGCTGGTGGCCGGTGGGCCATGGCGCGCAGGACCGCTACACCGTGCGGGCGCGCCTGGATGGCGGCGGCGACCCGGCGCGCGAGACGACGCTGCGCACCGGCCTGCGCACGGTGGAGCTGCGCCGCGAGCAGGACGCCGATGGCGGCCAGGGCTTCGCCTTCGTCATCAACGGCGTACCGGTGTTCGCCAAGGGCGCCAACGTCATCCCGTTCGAATCGTTCCCGGCGCGGGTGACGCGCGAACGCCTGCGCCGCGACCTGCAGGCCGCGCGCGATGCCAACATGAACATGCTGCGCAACTGGGGCGGCGGCTATTACGAGAGCGACGACTTCTTCGACATCGCCGACGAACTGGGCCTGCTGGTGTGGCAGGACTTCATGTTCGGCGGCGGCATGCAGCCTGGCTACGATCCGGCGTTCCGCGCCAGCGTGGTGGCCGAGGCCCGCGACAACATCCGCCGCCTGCGCCACCACCCCAGCATCGTGCTGTGGTGTGGCAACAACGAGGAGGAAACCGCGTGGAAGGACTGGGGGCATGGCAAGCAGCTGAAGGATGCCGACCCCGCGTTCGCCGCCCGGGTCTGGCAGGGCTACGTGGACCTGTTCGGCACCGACCTGCGCGCGGTGGTGGCCGAGGAAGGCCTGGGCGTGCCGTACTGGTCCAGCTCGCCGGGCAACGACCTCGACGCCCGGGCCAATGACTCCACCCGTGGCGACAAGCACTATTGGCAGGTGTGGGGCAATCCGGCGCTGCCGGTCACCGCCTACCTGGACGAGACCCCGCGCTTCATGTCCGAGTACGGCCTGCAGGCGTGGCCGCAGTTGTCCACGGTGGATGCGTTCGCCACGCGCGACGAGCAGCGCATCGACGGGCCGGTGATCCGCGCCCACCAGAAATTCATGGCCGGCAACGGCAACGCGCGCCTGCTGCACTACATCGAGCGCGAGTACGGCACGCCGGCCACGTTCGCCGATTTCGTCTACCTGAGCCAGGTGATGCAGGCCGAGGGCATCGCACTGGCCGCGCTGCACCACCGCGCCTCGCGCCCCTACACGATGGGTTCGCTGTACTGGCAGCTCAACGACGTGTGGCCGGGCGCATCGTGGTCGAGCCTGGACTACTACGGCCACTGGAAGGCGCTGCACTACCACGCGCGGCGCTTCTTCGCCGACGTCGCGGTGGCGGCGCTGCGCGAAGACGACGGGGTCACCCGCTTCAGCCTGCTCAACGATGGCGCACGGCCGCTCACCGCGCAGTGGCGGGTGCGGGTCATGGACGTGGACGGCCGCGAGTTCGCCCGCCAACAGGAAACCATCACCCTGGCGCCGATGGCCGCGACCGCCGTGGCGCAGCTGGTCGATGCCGACCTGCTCAAGGGTCACGACCCGGCGCGCAGCGTGGCGGTGTTCGAACTGCTGCGCGACGGCCAGGTGGTCGCGCGCCGGCTGGTGCATTTCGTGCCGGCCCGGGAACAGGCGCTCGGCGCCGGCCAGCTGCAGGCCGAACTGCGCGCCGAGGGCGACGGCTACCGCCTGCGGCTGCATGCCGATGGCCTTGTGCGCGCGGTGTGGGTCGATTTCGGCGACACCGGCGCCCGCGTGGAGGACAACGCCTTCGACCTGCTGCCCGGCGAAAGCCGCGAGCTGCGCGTGGATGCCGACGCCCGTCTCGATGCGCTGCGCGCCGCGCTGCGCATGCGCACCCTGGGCGACACCCTGCACGCCGCTTCCGCTCCCCCGCACGCCCCCGCTTCCACCCCGAGGACCCGATGATGAACCGAGCCCTGCGCAATGCCCCCCTGGCCGCGGCCCTGCTGCTGGCGCTGTCCGCCTGCACGCCGTCGCCGCCTGCTTCCACCGCCGCACCCGGCGACGCCGCTCCTGCCGCTGGCCCGGCCGCGGCCGCCGATGTACCGGCGGTCGACGACGCCGAGGCCGCGCGCATGGCCGAGCAGGTGCGTGAGGCCACCCGCCATGCCTGGCAGGGCTACATGCAGTACGCCAGGGGCCACGACGACCTGAAGCCGATCAGCGCGCAGCCGCGCGACTGGTACCCGGTGCCGCTGCTGATGTCGCCGGTCGACGCGCTGGACACGCTGCTGCTGCTCGGCCTGGACAAGGAGGCCAACGAGGCGCGCGAACTGATCGTCGGCCAGCTCTCGTTCGACCAGGACATCGAAGTGCAGAACTTCGAGGTCACCATCCGCCTGCTTGGTGGCCTGCTGTCGGCCTACCAGATGACCGACGACCCGCGCCTGCTCGCGCTGGCCGACGACCTTGGCACGCGCCTGTCGCCGGTATTCGACAGCCCCACCGGCCTGCCGTACACCCACGTCAACCTGCGCACCGGCAAGACCCGCGGCACGATCAGCAACCCGGCCGAGACCGGCACCCTGCTGCTGGAGTTCGGCACCCTGGCCAGGCTCACCGGCAAGCAGGCGTACTACGACAAGGCCAAGCGCGCGCTGGTGGAGACCTACAGGCGCCGCTCGAAGATCGGCCTGGTCGGGCTGAACATCAACGTCGAGACCGGCGAGTGGACCAACAAGGATGCCTCCATCGCCGGCGGCATCGATTCGTACTACGAATACCTGCTCAAGTGCTGGAAGCTGTTCGGCGACGAGGACTGCAAGCGCATGTGGGAGGACAGCATCGGCCCGCTCAACCAGTACCTGGCCGACGACGTGCGCGGAGGCGAGCTGTGGTACGGCCATGCCGACATGGACAGCGGCGCGCGCACGTCCACCACCTATGGCGCGCTGGATGCGTTCATGCCCGGGCTGCTGGCGCTCGGGGGCGACCTGGAGCGCGCCCGGCGCCTGCAGGAGTCCAACCTGAAGATGTGGCGCCTGCATGGCATCGAACCGGAGTCGCTGGATTACGCGGCGATGCAGGTGCGCTCGCCCGGGTATGCGCTGCGCCCGGAAATCGTCGAGTCGGCCTACTACCTGCACCATTACACCGGCGATGCGCGCTACCGCGGCATGGGCAAGGAGTTCTTCGACGATTTCGTGAAATACACCCGCACCGAACACGGCTTCTCGGCGCTGAAGGACGTGCGCAGCAAGGAGAAGGACGACTCGATGGAGAGCTTCCTGTTCGCCGAGACCTTCAAGTATTACTATCTGCTGTTCGCGCCGGCCACCGCGCTGGACTTCGACGGCGTGGTGTTCAACACCGAAGCGCATCCGCTGCGCCGCACCTGGTGAGCGCACGCCGGCCCCCTCTCCTCGCAGGGGAGGGGCCGGCTGCGGTTGCGCCGGTTTAAACCCTTCTGCACCTGCCCGGCATCCAACCTCCAGTCGCGCGCCTGTCGGTGCGCATCGGCCATACCCGACCCTGGAGAACACTCGATGCCGACCACGATCCGCCGGCGGTTGCTGCTGGCGTTGCTTGCCCTGCTGGCCGGCGCGCCGGCCACCGCCGCTTCCATGGCCGATGCCAATGCCGCCGCCCGCGACTTCGTCCGTGCGACGATGAAGGCGCGGGGCATACCGGGCCTGCAGGTCGCGGTGGTCCGCGATGGTCGCGTGGTGTTTTCCGAAAGCCACGGCCTGGCCAATGTCGAGAACCGCGTGCCGGTCGAACCCACGACCCTGTTCCCGATCAACTCCGCGACCAAGGCCTTCACCGGCGTGGCGGTGATGCAGCTGGTGCAGGCCGGGCGCGTCGACCTGGAGGCGCCGATCTCGACCTACCTGGCGGACCTGCCGCCGGCATGGCGTGCGATCCGCGTGCGCCAGCTGCTCGCGCATACCTCCGGCCTTCCGGACATCGTCGATGCGCAGGGGCTGGTAGGCACCGGCACGGAGCCGGCCGCATGGCAGGCGGTGGCGGCGATGCCGCTGCAGGCCGCGGCGGGCGAGCGCTTCGCCTACAACCAGACCAACTACGGGCTGCTGGCGCGGATCGTCGAAGGGCAGGGCGCGATGCCATACGCGGCGTTCGTCGCCGAACGCCAGTTCGCGCCGCTGCGGATGCGCCGTTCGCGCTTCGGCGACAGCTACGACCTGGTCGCTGGCGCGGCTACCGTGTACAGCTTCCTGCCGCGCCGGAGCGATGCGCCGGGCATGCCCGCGCGGCTGTCGCACTGGTTCTATGACGTGCCCCACGGGCTGTGGGCGGGCGGCGGGATCCAGACTACCGCCGAGGAACTGGCGCAATGGCTGGTCGCGCTGATGCAGGGGCGGCTGCTCGATGCGGACGTACGCGAACGCATGTGGGCGCCGGAGCGGTTGAATGATGGCCGCGTGGGCGAATGGGCCGCCGGCTGGCCCGTGGCCGGCACCGCCCCGCATCGCGAAGTGACCAGCATGGGCGGCGCCCGCGCGGCCTTCCGCATCTATCCCGACGACGGCCTGGCGGTGGTGGTGCTGACCAACCTGGTCGGCGCCGACCCGCAGGACTTCATCGCCGGGATCGCCGGGTTCTATCGTCCGGTGCAGTCCGCCGCGCCGCGCTGACCCCGTGCATCGCGTGCCCGGCGCGTGGCCGGGCACCGCGCTCAATACAGGTCCATCGGGTCCACGTCCAGCGACCAGCGCACGCGCCGTGCCTGTGGCAGCGCGTAGACCTGTGGCATGAGTGTGTCGAGCAGGCCGTGCAGCGCACGCCGCTGCGTCGCCGACAACAGCAGCTGGGTGCGCTGGAAACCGGCGCGGCGCGGCATCGGCGCCGGCATCGGGCCGTAGCATTCGACCGGGCTGGCGCCGGGAATGGCCTGTTTCACCGTGGCCAGGAACGCATTGGCGTGCTCCACCTGCCGGGCCTCGGCGCGCATCAGCGCCAGATGCGCGAACGGCGGGAAGCCGGCGGCTTCGCGCTGCGCCAGTTCGGCGTCGGCGAAGGCGTGGTAGCCGCCGTTGACCAGCGTGTGCAGCAACGCGTTGTCCGGGTGGTGGGTCTGCAGCCAGACCTCGCCGGGGCGGTCGGCGCGGCCGGCGCGGCCGGCAACCTGGATCAACTGCTGGGCCAGCTTCTCGCTGGCGCGGAAATCGGCCGAGAACAGGCCTTCGTCGATCCCCACCACCACCACCAGGGTCAGCCGCGGCAGGTCGTGGCCCTTGGCCAGGATCTGGGTGCCGACCAGGATGCCGGGTTGCTCGCCGAGCGTGGCCAGGGTCTGTTCCAGCGCGTCGCGGCGGGCGGTGGTGCCGCGGTCGATGCGCAGCACCGGGAAATCCGGGAACAGCTGCAGCAGCCGTTCCTCCAGCCGCTCGGTGCCGATGCCCTGCGGCTGCAGTGCCAGGCTGGCGCAGTCCGGGCAGGCCAGCGGCACCGGCGCACGTGCGCCGCAGTGGTGGCACTGCAGGCGGCGGCCGGCGCCATGCACGGTCATCGGGGTGGTGTGCAACGGGGTGCTGCAGCGGCTGCACGGCGCGGTCCAGCCGCAGTCGTGGCACAACAGCACCGGCGCGTAGCCACGCCGGTTCTTGAACACCAGCACCTGGTTGCAGGCACGCAGGTGCTGTTCGATGCCGGCCAGCACTTCCGGCGACAGGCCGTCCTGCAGTGGCCGCTTGCGCACGTCGAACACCCGCACCGCCGGCGGTCGCGCGTCGCCGGCGCGCTGCTGCAGGCGCAGGTGGGTGTAGCGGCCGGCGCGCGCGTTGTGCAGCGACTCCAGCGACGGCGTGGCGCTGCCCAGCACCACCGGCACGTCCAGCGCCTTGCCGCGCACCAGGGCGAAGTCGCGGGCGTGGTAGCGGATGCCATCCTGCTGCTTGTAGCTGCCGTCGTGTTCCTCGTCGACGATCAGCAACCCGGCCTGCGGCAGCGGCGTGAACACCGCCGAACGGGTACCGACGATCACCCGCGCCTGCCCGCGCGCGGCCGCCGCCCACACCCGTGCGCGCTCGTTGTCGTTCAGGCCCGAGTGCAGCGCATGCACCGCGATGCCCAGGCGGCTGCGGAAGCGGGCCAGCATCTGCGGGGTCAGGCCGATCTCCGGCACCAGCACCAGCGCCTGCCGGCCCTGTTCCAGGCAACGGGCGATGGCCTGCAGGTAGACCTCGGTCTTGCCGCTGCCGGTGACCCCGTCCAGCAGGAAGGGCTGGAAGCCGTCGGCCGCGGTTATCGCCTCGATCGCGGCCTGTTGCTGGACGTTGGGTACCGGGCCGGGCTGCGGCCGGGCACCCGGCGCCGTCTCGGCCAGCGCCACGCGCTGTGCGAAGCCGCGCTTGAGCAGGCCGCGGCCGGCCTCGCGCCAGCCGTCCATGCGCGCGGCCAGCACGTCCTCGCCCAGCGGGCCGTCGCCCAACAGTTCGGCCAGGCGCCGTGGGCGGCTGCCGCCGCGCAGCCGCGCCGCGCCCTCGCGCCCGGCCGCGGTCAGCTCCCAGCCCCAGGCATGGGTAGCGGGCAGCGGTTCGCCACGCCGCAAGGGGGCCGGCAGCGCGGTGGCGACCACCTCGCCCAGCGGCGCATGGGTATAGCGGGCCAGCCAGCGCAGCGAGGCATGCAGCTCGCCGCCGAGCAGCGGCGGACCATCCAGCCATTGCAGTGCCTCGCGCAGGGTCGCCGGGTCCTGCACCGTGCCGATGCCCTCGACCATGCCGACCAGTTCGCGGTTGCCGAATGGAACCCGCACCCGGCGCCCGCTGTCGCCGGCGTCCGGCGCCGGGCTGCCGGGCGGAGGCAGGTAGTCGAAAGTCTGCGGCAACGGAACCGGCAGGGCGATGCGCAGGGTGGGGCAGGTGGGCATGGGCGGCAGTGTAGGCGGCGGCCGGTGCCCGGCACACCCCCGTGCCAGGCGGCGCCGGGCTGATCGCGCCTGCCCCCGGTGGGCGCGTCACTTGCGGGTGCTTGTGCAGCACCGGAAGCATAAACACCGCGTAAACGCATGCCCCGATTGGAGATTTGGGCTTATCCACACAAGGTGTGGATAACTCTGTGCATCAGCGTTGTGCTCCACGCGTCCAGGGCGGTGGTTGAAGCCTTTCACTCAAATTGGTCAAAAAATAGCCACGGCATCAATTCTTTTAAAATCAACAACTTGTTCGTGAAACAAAAGCGAAACACGGGCCCGTGGACGGAATTCAGGGTAATCGGGGCCGAACTATTGACGCTGTGCACAAGTTGCGGCAAGGGCCGCTGCCAATGGCGTGAAGACGGTGTGCAGGGCGCCGCCGGCAACGGCTGCAGGGCGGGATCGGCTGGGTATCATTCCCCGCGATGAAGGAGTCCACCTGATGGCTGCACCCGCCTCCCCCACACCGGCCGCAGCCAGCGCCCTGTCCGCTTTCCTGAAAGGTGTCGAACGCCGTGCGCTGGCCGTCGCCAGCCTGCAGAGCGGCGACGAGGCCGCCGCCGGCCGCGCCGTGGCGGCCGCCATGCGTGCCTTTGCCGGCCCCGCCACGGACATGCCCATGGCCGACTGGCCGGCGCGCTTCTGGGTCTTGCTGTGCGGCAACCCGCAGCTGCGGGCGGTGTCCCCGGACGGGCACTGGCCGCCTGCGCTGACCCACCTGCAGGGGCTGCCGCCGGCCGCGCGGCTGGCGCTGCTGCTGCGCGTCGGCGGCGGCCTGGACGAAGACGCCGCGTCCGCCGCGCTGGGGCTCACGCCCGAGGCGTACCGGCATGCGCTGGCCGCAGCCTGCCCGCTGGATGCGCAGGGCCTTCCGGATGCGCTGGCCTGGCGTGGCCTGGCCGAGCAGGTGCAGGCGCAGGTGCGCGACCTGCCGGCCGCTCGCCTGCAACAGCTGGAGCAACTGCGCGGGGCGACGGCGGCCGCTGCCGCGCCGGTGCCCACGGCGACGCCGGTGCCCCGGGTCGAGGCCGATGCACGCATTGCCCGCGCGCCGCGCCGTACCCGGGCGCGCTGGAGCTGGCGGACCTGGCTGTTGCTGTGCCTGCCGTTGCTGCTGCTGGCGCTGGTCGCGGCCTGGTGGTGGACGCGACATGGCCCGGCACTGCCCGGCGCGGCCCCACCGGCGGCCGAGGGCGCGGTGGCGGACAACGGCCCGGTACAGGTGGAAGCCCTGCCGGACGACGGCGCCGCCGCCGGCCCCGCAGCCCCCGGCAGCCGTGCCGCGGACGATGCCGCGATGCTGGCCGACCCGGAACTGGTACTGGCGCAGGATGCCGACTTCCATGCCTGGTATGCCGCCGGCGGCCCGGTGCCGGTGGACGAATCGCAGGCGCAGCCTGGCCGCGCCGAACCTGCCGGTAGCGCACTGGAGACGGTCGATGCCGAGGATTGAGCGAGTGCTGCCGCTACTGCTTGCGCTGCTGCCGGCCGCGCCGTCGCTGGCGACGCCGGCGGCGCTGCCTGCCGTACCTGTCGCGCAAACAGGCACGGCCACCCCCGGGCCCGATCCACGGGCGCACTGGCCGGCACTGGCCCCGGCCCGGCAGCGCGAACTGCGCGCGCGCTATGCGGCCTGGCGCGCGCTGCCCGAATCCGAGCGCCAGCGCGTGCGCCGGGCCGCGGCCGACATGGCGGCGTTGCCTCCCGCCGAGCGCGAGGCCCTGCGCAACCGCTTCCTGGCGCTGGATCGGCTGCATCGCGATGGCTGGCGGCTGGGGCCGCAACTGGGCGCGCACTATCCGAAGCTGCAACCGTTGCTGGGCTACCTGCCCGAACCCCAGCGCGCGCCGATGCTGGCCCTGCTGTACCAGCTCGATGCCACGCAGCTGGCGCAACTGGGCGTGTTGTCGCAACGCACCCCGCCGCAGGAACGCGATGCGCTGCGCGAGCGGCTGCTGGCGTTGCCACCGGCGCAGCGCGCGGACTGGCTGCGGCAAAGCACCGAATCGCGCTGAGGCGTGCGCGCCGGCAGGTGTGGCGCGGCCGTCTTTCACCCGGCTTCATCCATTGCCATTACAATGCGCTGCTTCCGCGACCCGGCAACAGCGCGTCCCGCGCCGGCCGCAGTCCGCGTCATTCCCCCGCATGTCCATCACCGCCACGCCGCGCTTCCGCCAGGAAGTGCGCGCCACCGGGTTGCTCGCCCTGCCGCTTGTACTGGGCCATGTTTCGACTGGCCTGATCGCCTTCGTCGACAACACCATCGCCGGCCACCACGGTACCGATACGTTCGCCGCTGTCAGCATCGGCACCGCGCTGCTGTGGCTGCCGATGCTGGTGCCGATCGGCACCCTGATCTCGCTGACCGCCTCGGTGTCGCAGCTGCACGGCGCCGGCCGCGAGCGCGACATCGGCCCGCTGTTCCGCCAGGCGCTGTGGCTGGGCGTGGGCCTGAGCGCGCTGATGTTCGCTTTCCTCAGCGTGGTGCCGGCGTTCCTGCCGGCCTTCGGCATCGCCCCGGAGATCGTGCCCGGGGCCACCGGCTTCCTGCATGCGATCCGCTGGGGCGTGCCGGCGCTGACGCTGTATTTCTGCATGCGCTACCTGAGCGAGGGCATGCACTGGACGTTGCCGACCATGCTGCTCGGGTTCGGCGGGCTGCTGGTGCTGGGGCCGCTGGGCTATGCGCTGTGCAATGGCCGCTTCGGCTTTCCCGAAATGGGCGCCGAAGGCCTGGGCATCGCCTCGTCGGTGACGATGTGGCTGCAGGCGCTGTGCTTCGCCGGCTACCTGTGGAAGACCCGGCGTTTCGCCCACCTGCAGCTGTTCGGGCATTTCGAGCCGCCGCGCTGGCGCGCGATCTGGGACCTGCTGCGTACCGGCCTGCCGATCGGCATCACCGTGCTCATGGAAGGCGGTCTGTTCATCATCACCGCGCTGCTGATCGGCCGTATCGGCGCGGTCGAGGCCAGCGCCCACCAGATCGCCATCAACGTCGCCCAGCTGTGTTTCATGATCCCGATGGGCGTGGCCGAGGCCACCACCGTGCGCGTCGGCCATGCGGTGGGCAGCAACGATCCGCTGGGCGTGCGCCGCGCCACCTGGGCCGGTTACGCGATCGTGCTGGTCACGCAGATGCTGTCGATCACCGTGCTGCTGCTGGGCCACGACGCGGTGGTGCGCCTGTACACCGATGACCTGGCGGTGGCCGCGCTGGCCTCCACTCTGCTGCTGTACGCGGCGACCTTCCAGTTCCCCGATGGCATCCAGGTGCTGTCGGCCGGCGCGCTGCGCGGGCTCAAGGACACGCGCGTACCGATGTTCATCGCCATGTTCGCGTACTGGGGGGTGGGCATGCCGCTCGGCGCCGGCCTCGGCCTGGGCCTGGGCTGGGGGCCGCAGGGCATGTGGGTCGGCCTGATCATGGGCCTGACCGCGGCCGCCGTGCTGATGGGCTGGCGCCTGCGGATCAGCAGCCAGCGCCTGTTCCTCCAGCCGGCACCCTGACTTGAAGCCCATGCCCGGACCGCCGGTTATGGGTATCCTGCTTTGCAACAAGCCCCTTCCGGAGCGTCCATGAATCCTCCACCGCTGCCCCGCCGCAACCCCATCGCCAGCTTCTTCGTCGGGCTGTGGGACGTGATGAACTTCACCCGGCGGCTGATCCTCAACCTGGTGTTCTTCGGCCTGTTGTTCCTGGTGCTGATCGTGATGATGGTGGCGATGGGCAAGGGCGCGTCGTCCGCCAAGATCCTGCAGGACCGCACCACCCTGGTGATCGCGCCGGAAGGCCGGCTGGTCGAGCAGTACAGCACCGACCCGGTCAGCCGTGCGCTGGCCAAGGCGGTGGGCGACAACAACGCCGAGGAAATCCAGCTGCGCGACCTGATCCGCGCCATCGAGGCCGCGCGCGACGACAAGAAGATCGAGCGCGTGGTGCTGGAACTGGACAAGCTGCAGCCCTCGGGCTTCGCGTCGATGCGCGAGGTCGCCGCCGCGCTGCAGGACCTGCGCGCCTCCGGCAAGCAGCTGGTCGCCTTCAGCGAGAACATGGGCCAGTCGCAGTACCTGCTGGCCGCGCAGGCCGACGAGGTCTACCTGGACCCGATGGGCAGCCTGCTGCTCGAAGGCCTGGGGCGCTACCGCCAGTACTTCCGCAGTGGCCTGCAGGACAAGCTGGGCGTGGACGTGCACCTGTTCAAGGTGGGTGAGTACAAGTCGGCCGCCGAGCCCTACGTGCTCGACGCCGCCTCGCCGCAGGCCAAGGAAGCCGACCTGTTCTGGATGAACGACGTGTGGCAGCGCTACCTGGGCGACATCGCCAGGGCGCGCAAGCTCGACGCCGCGCAGCTGGCCGCCGGCATCGACACGCTGCCCGAGGGCATCGCCGCCGCCGGTGGCGACCTGGCGCGCTTCGCCCTGCAGCAGAAGCTGGTGGACGGGCTCAAGACCCGCGAGGAAGTGGAAGCGCTGCTCACCGACCGTGGCGTGGCCGACAGCGACGCCGATGGCGGCTTCCGCCAGATCGCGCTGGGCGACTACCTGACCCAGGTGGACGCGCGCCGTTCGCCGATCGACCACCGCCCGCAGGTGGCGGTGGTGGTGGCCGAGGGCGAGATCGCCGGGGGCGACCTGCCGGCCGGCCGCGTCGGCGGCGTCTCCACCTCGGCGCTGCTGCGTGCCGCGCGCGACGACGACGACGTCAAGGCGGTGGTGCTGCGCGTGGATTCCCCGGGCGGCGAAGTGTTCGCCTCCGAGCAGATCCGTCGCGAGGTCGACGCGCTCAAGGCCGCCGGCAAGCCGGTGGTGGTGTCGATGGGCGACCTCGCCGCGTCCGGCGGTTACTGGATCAGCATGAACGCCGACCGCATCTACGCCGACGAATCGACCATCACCGGCTCGATCGGCATCTTCGGCATGATCCCCAACTTCGCGCGCAGCCTGGACAAGATCGGCGTGCATACCGATGGCGTGGGCACCACCCGTTTCGCCGGTGCGTTCGACGTCACCCGGCCGATGGATCCAGCGGTGGGCCGGGTAGTGCAGTCGGTCATCGACAAGGGCTATGCCGACTTCACCGGCAAGGTGGCGCAGGCGCGCGGCCGCGACGTGGACGCCATCGACGAGGTCGCCCGCGGCCGCGTGTGGAGCGGTGCCCAGGCCAAGGAGCGCGGGCTGGTGGACGCGTTCGGTGGCCTCAAGGCCGCGGTCGCCGATGCCGCCGGGCGCGCCAAGCTCGGCGACCCGGACAAGTACCGGGTGAACTACATCGAGAAGGCGGCCACGCCGTTCGCGCAGTTCATGACCGGCTTCGCCGGCAGCCGCGCCGGCGCCTGGATGCTGTCCGATTCCAGCATGGCGCGGTTGATGCTGGCGCGCACGATGCCGGAGATGGATGCGCAGCTGCGCTTCGTCGAGGATGCGGTGAAGGATCGCAACGGCGCGCCGGTCAAGGCGCTGGCCTACTGCTTCTGCGGTTTGTAAGCGCCGCCACCGCGTGACCCGGCAACGCCGCCTCCGGGCGGCGTTGTCGTTCCAGCGGGGCGCCGCCGTGCGCGTGGCTACGGCGCGTTGCCGGTCGGCTGCGCAGGTTTCCATCCGGTAGGGGCCGGCTCCGCGCGCGTGGCGATGGCCTGTACCCGCGCCGGGGCGTCGTCGCGGCGCGTCGCCGCGGCCTGCGGATCGGGCCGGCGCTCGGTCTCCGGCGGCCGCGGGCTGCCGCAACCGGCAAGCAGGGCCAGGGCCATCGGCAACAGGCAATGACGGATATCCATCGGCGTGCTCCTGTGCAGGCTGGCCTCATCCTGACACAACGCCGCGGCGGCAACCTGACCCGCGGCCGATGCGGCGGTATCCTTCACCCATGAACACGAACCGCTGGCGGCTGGACGGACAGACCGCACTGATCACCGGCGCCAGCGCCGGCATCGGCCTGGCGATCGCGCGCGAACTGCTCGGTTTCGGCGCCGACCTGTTGCTGGTGGCGCGCGATGCCGACGCGCTGGCGCAGGCGCGCGACGACCTGGCCGACGAGTTCCCCGACCGCGCCATCCATGGCCTGTCGGCCGACGTCGCCGACGACGAGGACCGCCAGGCGATCCTGGACTGGGTCGAGGACCATGGCGGGCTGAACCTGCTGGTCAACAACGCTGGCGGCAACATCACCAGGCCGGCCAACGACTACAGCGAGGACGAGTGGCGCGGCATCTTCGAGACCAACCTGTTCTCGGCGTTCGAGCTGTCCCGCTACGCCTACCCGCTGCTCACCCGCCACGCCGCGTCGGCCATCGTCAACGTCGGCAGCGTTTCCGGCATCACCCACGTGCGCAGTGGCGTGGTCTACGGCATGACCAAGGCGGCGCTGCAGCAGATGACCCGCAACCTCGCCTGCGAATGGGCCGAAGACGGCATCCGGGTGAATTCGGTGGCGCCGTGGTACATCCGCACCCGGCGCACCTCCGGGCCGCTGTCCGACGCCGATTACTACGACGAAGTGATCGCGCGCACGCCGATGCGCCGCATCGGCGAGCCGGAGGAAGTGGCCGCGGCGGTCGGCTTCCTGTGCCTGCCGGCTGCAAGCTACGTCACCGGCGAGTGCATCGCTGTGGACGGCGGCTTCCTGCGCTACGGATTCTGAGCCGCCGCGCCGGGATGCATGGACTGATCCTGGTTCTACATCGCCGCTGCAACGTGGCCGCATACCGAACATGGGCGCGGCCCGGGAGTGGAACATGTGGCGTTGGATCAAGCGGTTGCTGCGGGGCGGGCTGGTTGCGGCGCTGGTGCTGGCGGCAGGCGCGGGCCTGTACCTGCACAGCCTGGACCTGGGCAGCCAGCCTCCGGCCGATCCGCGCAGTCGCGTGGCCGATCTGGCGTTCCTGCGCGCTGCACCGCCACCGGCGCGTGGCCGGATCCTGGCCGTGGTCAGCAGCGCCGGGGTGTTCCCGGGTACCGAAAAGCGCGCCGGCTTCGAGCTGACCGAGCTGGCGCGCGCCTATTACACCTTCATCGCCAACGGCTACGAGGTGGACATCGCCAGTCCGCTCGGCGGCCCGCCGCCGATGCGCGTGGACGACGAGGACATGGGCGTGGCCGACCATGCCTTCCTCAACGACGCGCAGGCGCGGGCCAGGCTTGCCGCCAGCCAGCCGCTGGAGCAGGTGGACGCCACGCGCTACGCCGCGGTGTACTTCGTCGGCGGCAAGGGCGCGATGTTCGATTTTCCCGGCAATGCCGCCATCGCCCGGCTCGTGCGCCATGTGCATGGCGCCGGCGGCGTGATCGGCGCGGTATGCCATGGCCCGGCCGCGTTGCTCGAGGTGACCCTGGACGACGGCACGCCGCTGCTGCACGGGCGCCGCGTCACCGGCTTCAGCAATGCCGAGGAGCTGTTCCTGATGAAGGATGCGCGCCAGCGCTTCGACACGCTGCTGCAGGACGCGCTGGCGCAGCGCGGCGCGCGCTTCGTCGAAGGTGGCCTCTACCTGGACAACACCGTGGTCGACGGCCGCCTGGTGACCGGCCAGAACCCCTGGTCGACGTGGTCGGTCGCCGAGGCGATGGTCAGGGCCCTGGGCCATGTGCCGGCGGCGCGCGAAGCCACCGGCGAAGAGCAGGCGGTACGGCTGATGGAGGCCTATCGCCGGGGCGGCATCACCGCCGCACGGGAGGCCCGGGGCTCGCTGCCCGGCGTCGACAAGCGGCTGCTGCTGATGCATGCGCTGGTGGCCGCGATGCAGCAGCGCTGGCGCGATGCCTGGCACTTGCAACGCCTGGCGCATGGATGACTACACTCGCGCGCCCCGAACGGAAAAGGCGATGAAGCTGCGCGCACCGTCATTGCGGCTGTTGCTGGTGGAGGACGATGTCGACATCGCCGCCGGTATCGGCGACTACCTGGACAGCCACGGCGTGGAGGTGGATTTCGCCTACAACGCGTCGCAGGCACGGCTGCGCCTGCAGGCGCAGGCATTCGACCTGCTGGTGCTGGACGTGAACCTGCCGGGGCAGGATGGGCTGGCGCTGTGCCGGGCGCTCAAGCGTGACGCCGGCCTGCGACCGCCGGTGCTGTTCCTCACCGCGCGTGGCGCGCTGGACGACAAGCTGGCGGCGTTCGAGGCGGGGGCGGTGGACTACATGGTCAAGCCATTCGCGCCCGCCGAGCTGCTCGCCCGCGCCCGTGCGATCACCGCGCATGCGGCCAGCAGTGGTGGCCTGCCGTTGCGCGCCGGCGATTTCGTGCTGGATATCCGGCACCACCTGCTGCAGCGCGCCGGACAATCGCTGCCCCTGCACGCCGCCGGCTTCGTGCTGATGCGCGAGTTGATGCGTGCCAGCCCGGGCGTCGTGTCGCGGCAGGCACTGTGCGAGCTGCTGTGGCAGGGCGAGCCGCCGGACAGCGATCCGTTGCGCATGCATGTCTACCAGTTGCGCCGGCATTGCCTGCGTGCCTTCGGCGTGCCGCTGATCGCCACCGTGCGCGGCGTCGGCTATCGCTTCAGCGCGGAGCGCGGCGATGCGTCGGCGTAGCCTGCGCCACGCGCTGGTCCGGCGCTGGATGCTGTTCGCCGCGCTGCTGTCGCTGCTGCTCGCGGGCGCCACCGTGTTGCTGCTGTTCGTGCTGGAAGACAGCTTCATCGACCGACGCCTGCGCACAGTCGCGGCGACCCTGCCGGCGGACATGCGCGCGACGGCGCTGCCCGAGCATTTCCAGTGGGTTGCGTTCGACCGGCTTCCGGCTGCGGGACGGCAGCGGCTGGGCGACCGCGGTGTCGGGACGATCACCGAGTTCAGGCGCGATGACGGGCGCTACGTGCATGCGCTGCTGCTGTCCGCGGCGGACGGTACGCGCGCGGTGCTGCTGTACGACGTCACCGGCGAGCTCACGGTGACCGCCGGCCTGCGCGCCGGCCTGGGCCCTGCCGCGGCGGTGTTCGGCTCGACCCTGCTGTGCGCCTGGCTGCTGGCCAATGCCTTCGTCGGCCGTGCGCAGCGGCATGCGCGGCGCCTGCTGTCGCAGGTGCGGTCGGCGCCGGACCCGGCCAGCCTGGACGCCCTGGCCGGCGCGGAACCGGTGCACGAGTTCGCCGAGATCCTGCGCCTGCATGCCGATGTCTGGCGCGGCCGCCACCAGGCGGTCGAACGCGAGCGGCAGACGCTGGCCTTCCTCGCGCATGAGCTGCGCACGCCGCTGCAGTCGGCACGCACCAGCCTGGCGCTGCTGGAAGAAGCCACCGCGGCGACTCCCTCGTCTCCGGCGTTGTCGCGGCTGCGGCGCGCGCTGTCGCGGCTGGAACGGGCGGGCAACGCGATCCTGTGGCTGTCCGCCGATACGGTGTTGTGCGGCGGGCAACCCACCCCGGCGCGGCCGGCGCTGGACGAACTGGTCGACGAGCTGCAACCGCTGGCGGTCGCCCGCGCACAGGCGTTCGACGTCCGCGTCGCCCCGGGGCTGTACTGGGACGCGCCCCGGGAGGTGGTGGAAACGCTGCTGGCCAACCTGCTGCTCAACGCGATCCAGCACGGTGACGCCGGCGTCATCGGCGTGGAGGCCGATGGCGGGCGGTTGGTGATATGCAACCGGCAGGCGGCGGCCGACGTGCCGGGTTTCGGCCTCGGCCTGGAGATCGCCCGGCGCCTGGCCGCGCGTATCGGTTGGCGGCTGGAAATGCAGGTGGCCGCCGGCATGGTCCGTTGCGAGCTGCGCTGGCCGGCAGCCGCCTGCAGTACCGGTACGGGTCAATAACCGCCGCAGTCGCGGCCCAGCCGCGCCTCGATGCCGCGCTGTTCGCGGGTAAGGGCCTGGCGTTCGCTCTGCAGCGCGCTGTTGTAGCGCCGCACCAGTTCCCAGCGGCGGTCGCGCAGGCGTGCGCACACTTCCTGCTGTGGCAGCGGGTGGCAGGCGTCGCGGACCCAGGTGCCGGTAGCGACCGCAGCCCCGCCGGGATGGGGGTGGCCGTGGCCGGGCCGTCCGCCCGGGAGCCCGCCGCCAGCGGAGCCCGGGGCGGGGCTGCCCATGGGCCCGGGCGGGTAATAGCCGCCGACCCACAACGGTACCCAGCGTGGATTGCCGACGCCGTCATCGCTGGTGTAACGCCCACCGTCCGGCGCGATGCATTCGTACAGCGGTTGCGGCGGCTGTACGGTGACGATGCGTACTTCGCGCTCCGGTGGCGGTGGCGCAGGGGACGTCGTGGGTGCCGCCACCGGCCGCGGCGGCGGGTCCTGGGGGCGCTGCATGTCCAGCACCTGCTGGCGGTGTGCGCCGTTGCAGGGGGCGTCCTGCAGCGTGACCGCACCATTGCCGGCAACGCAGCGGTAGATGCGCACGCTGCCGGCAGGCGGCGGTTCGGCAGCCATCGCCATGGCGGGCAGCAGGCCCAGGAACCCGAGCAGGAGCAGGCGGACGCGCATGCGGCCATGGTGCCGCATATGGCGGACGGCGGGTAGGCGGACGTCTACGGTGCGCTGCCGGGCGCCTGCCGCCCCCGGAGCGGGCCCCACGCCGCCGGGTTGCTTACTCGCGCAGCACCTGCCCGGTGGCGGCGACGCGGATGCGGGTGGGCTGCGCCAGCCCGCCGGTGGCGCCGTCGAGCAGGCCGTCGAGCTGCGCCAGCAGGGCCGGGTCGAGCTGGTCGCGGGCGCGTGCCGGGGGCTGCCCGGCAAGGTTGGCGCTGGTCGAGACCAGCGGGCCGCCCCAGGCCTGGCACAGGGCGCGTACCTGCGGATGCGCGCTGACCCGCACCGCGATGCCGCTGTGCTCGCCGGTGATCCAGCTGGGGGCGAGCGGCCCGGCCGGCACGATCCAGGTATTGGCCCCGGGCCAGCTGTCCAGCACCGCCTGGCGGCGGTCCGCGGCCAGTGCGTCCAGCCGCACCCAGCCCTGCAGCTGCGCCACGTCGGCGGCGATCAGGATCATGCCCTTCTCGACCGGCCGCTGCTTGAGCGCCAGCAGTTTCATCACCGCCGTTTCGTTGGCCGGGTCGCAGCCCAGGCCCCAGACCGCTTCGGTCGGGTAGGCGATGACGCTTCCGGCGCGCAGCGCCGGGACCACATTCTGCAGATCGAGTTCAATCATCGGGGGTACCGTTGGCTACCGCGGCGACGGCCGCGGGAACGCAGGGAGGCCAAACGCACCAGACCGCCCGTGGGCGGCCTGGAGCAGGTACACCGATTATCCCCCTGCCGGGGCGGCAGCGGGAGGCCACGCTCAGAACGGCGGCGTGTCGTCGTCCACCGGTGCCTTCACGGCTTTCACGACGGCTTTCCTGACGGCCTTCTTCACCGTGGTCTTGGTGGTTGTAGCCTTCTTGGCCGCCGCTTTCTTGGCCGGGGCCTTTTTGGCGGCCGGCTTCTTCGGCGCGGCGTCCTTCTTCACCGCGGTCTTCTTCGCCGCGGCCTTCTTGGTGGCGGCCTTTTTCGCGCCGAAGCCCTTGCGCGCCGGCTTGCCGGTTTCTTCCAGCAGCTTCAGCGTTTCCTCCAGCGACAGCGATGCCGGCTCGCGATCCTTCGGAATCTTGCCGTTGAGCTTGCCGTCGCTGATGTACGGGCCGAAGCGGCCGTTGAGCACCTGCACGTCATGCCCGGGCCATTCCTTGATCACGCGGTTGCGCGCGATCTCTTCCTTTTCCTCGATCAGGAACAGCGCGCGGGCCAGGTCGATCTTGTACGGATCGTCCTCCTTCTTCAGCGAGGCGTAGGTGCTGCCGCGCTTGGCGAACGGGCCGAAGCGGCCGATGCCCACGCTCACTTCCTCGCCATTGGCGTCGGCGCCGAGCCTGCGCGGCATGTCGAACAGCTTCAGCGCGTCTTCCAGCGAGATGGAATAGATGCTCTGGCCGGGCTGCAGCGAGGCGAACTTCGGCTTTTCCTCGTCCTCGACGGTGCCGATCTGCACCATCGGCCCGAAGCGGCCGATGCGCGCGCTCACTTCCTTGCCGCTGCCCGGGTCGGTGCCGAGCACGCGCGCGCTGCCGGCGTCGGTGCGGTCCAGCGATTCGCTCTTGTCGCTGACCAGTTCCTTGAACGGGCCCCAGAAGCGCTCCATCAGCGGCACCCATTCCTCCTCGCCGCGCGACACCGCGTCCAGCTCGTCCTCGAGCTTGGCGGTGAAGTCGTAGTCGACGTAGCGGGTGAAGTGGCTGGACAGGAACTTGCTGACCGCGCGGCCGACGTCGGTGGGCTTGAAGCTGCGGCCTTCCATCTCGGTGTACTTGCGGAACAGCAGGGTCTGGATGATCGAGGCGTAGGTCGAGGGACGGCCGATGCCGTATTCCTCGAGCGCCTTGACCAGCGCCGCTTCGGTGTAGCGCGGCGGCGGCTGGGTGAAATGCTGCTCGGCGCCGATGCGCTCCAGCGGCACGTTGTCGCCGGGCTTCATCGCCGGCAGCTTGCGGCCCTCGTCCTCGTCCTCGGCGTTCTTGCTGTCCTTGCCTTCCTCGTAGACGGCCAGGAAGCCGGGCACCACCACGGTGGTGCCGCTGGCGCGGAATACGTGCTCGCTGCCGGCGGACAGGTCGACGCTGACGGTATTGAGCGTGGCCGGGATCATCTGGCAGGCGACCGCGCGCTTCCAGATCAGCTCGTACAGCCGGCGCTCGTCGTCGGTCAGGAACCTGGCCACCTGCGCCGGCGTGCGCAGCGCCGAGGTCGGGCGCACCGCTTCGTGCGCCTCCTGGGCATTCTTGCTCTTGGTGGTGTAGGTGTTGGGCTTGTCCGGCAGCGAGGCGGTGCCGTAGTCGCGGGCGATCACGTCGCGGATCTCGACCAGCGCGTCCTGCGACAGGTTCACCGAGTCGGTACGCATGTAGGAGATCAGGCCGACAGTGCCTTCCTCGCCGATCGCCACGCCTTCGTACAGCTTCTGCGCGACCTGCATGGTCTTGCGCGTGGTGAAGCCGAGCTTGCGCGAGGCTTCCTGCTGCAGGGTGGAGGTGGTGAACGGCGGCGCCGGGCGGCGCTTGCGCTCCTTGCTGGCGACGTCGGTGACGTGCAGGCGGCCCTGCGCGGCCTGCTGGATGCGCAGGCGCGCGGCCTCGGCGGTGTCGCCGTCGGTGATGGTGAACTGCTCGAACTTCTGCCCGTCCAGCTTGATCAGCTTGGCCGAGAAATGCTGGGTCGGATGCGCGCAGTCGGCCTGGATCGACCAGTACTCGCGCGCCTTGAACGCCTCGATCTCCTCCTCGCGCTCGACGATCATGCGCAGCGCCGGGCTCTGCACGCGGCCGGCGGACAGGCCGCGCTGCACCTTGCGCCACAGCACCGGGGAGAGGTTGAAGCCGACCAGGTAATCCAGCGCGCGCCGCGCCTGCTGGGCGTCGACCAGGTTGTCGGCGATGGCGCGCGGCTGCGCCATCGCTTCCTTGATCGCGCGCGGGGTGATCTCGGTGAAGACCACGCGCTGCATCGACTTGTCCTTCAGCAGCCCGCGTTCCTTCAGGATCTCGGCGATGTGCCAGCTGATCGCCTCGCCCTCGCGGTCCGGGTCGGTCGCCAGGAAGATGTCATCGACGCCCTTGGCGGCCTTGGCGATGGCCTCGACGTGCTTCTCGTTCTTCTCGATCAGGTCGTAGCGCATGGCGAAGCCATGGTCCGGATCGACCGCGCCTTCCTTCGGGACCAGGTCGCGCACGTGCCCATACGAGGCCAGGACGGTGAAGTCCTTGCCGAGGTATTTGTTGATCGTCTTGGCCTTGGCGGGCGATTCGACGATGAGCAGGTGCTTGGGCATGTCAGTGGGTTCTTGCGGGGAGGGCGGGGCCCGGTGGGGGGCGCTAGGGTGGCGCAAACGCGCCCGATAGTGAAGCCGCGGGGGCCGGTACGGAGATGCGCAACGCCCGGGCAGGGCCCGGGCGTTCAGCTTTCCTTGTCCAGAGAAATCACGGAGAGGCCGCCGTTGTCAAGCGGCGGCATGTGACTCAGCTGAAGCTGGAGGCGGCGATGCCGATGATCGCCAGCAGCGCGACGAGGCCCACCAACACCCCCACGCCGAACAGCGCCAGGATCACGATGGTGACCGTGCCCAGCCCGCGCTGCTGCCATTCCGGGTGGTCGGTGAAGGCCCATTTGTCCACCACCAGGGTGTCGCAGATCATGTCGTGCAGGCTCTGCTTGCGCTCGGTGAAGGCGGCCATCAGGTAGCCGATGCACAGGATCAGGCCGCTGAGCATGGCCGCGAAGTAGCGGCCGATGCCGCGCGCGATGGTGATCCGCTCGCCGTTGCTGCGCACCACCTTGATGCCCACCGCCATCTTGCCCAGGGTGGCCTTGCCGGACGAGGCATGGAAGCCGGCGTAATAGGCGGCGGCCAGGCCGATGGAGACGAGGTTGGTCAGCAGCTGGATCGCGATGAACCCCGCGCCCATGGCGTCGCTGCCGCCGCCGATGCCGGCCATGCCGATGCCCAGCACCATGCCGATGACCATCGCCACCACGCCACCGACGATGCCGACGATCAGGCTGTCGATGAAATAGGCCGCCACCCGCTTCCAGAAGCCGGCGTAGACGATCTCGCCGCCGTTGACCACCGCTTCGCCGGTGGTGGCGCTGGCGGGCGCGGCATACGGCGACGGCGCCGCCGCGCTGGCCTTGGCGACGGCGGTGCCGTCCTCGATGGCCTGGTAGTCCGCGCGCAGGTCGATGCCGGCCCCGGTGGCCGCCGGTACCAGCAGCTGCAGTTCCTCGGCCATCGCCGAAAGCGGCTGCCACTGCGACATGCCTTCGCGCCAGACCAGGCTGCCCAGGTCCAGCTCGTTCCTGCGGAACATGTCGCGCACGGCGTCGGCTTCGACCGGCCCATGCCGCTCGCGCTGCGCATCGGCGTAATACCACTGACTCATCAATATTCCCCTGTAAGGTGGTGTTCGTACCGGCTCAGCCGCGGCACTGGGTGGGCAGATGTTCGTCCGCCACGTCGGAGCTGCATGTCCAGGTCGCGGTCTGCGTATCGTAGTCGAGCCAGAGGTGCTTGCCGTCAAGCGCCTGTTTGCCGGGCACCCGGAAGCGCGCCTCCACGCCGCAGTGGCCGTTCTCGAAACGGCCGACACGCGCGCTCGCGACATCGCCGGCGGCGTAGCTTTCCGGGCCCTCGAAGCCGCTGTCGCCGTTGACCGGGCAGTGGCCGTTGGCGCTGGCGAACCGCGCGACGTCCTCGGTGAGCGGCTGCAGCTGCGCCCAGGCGGCGGTTGTCTTCGCGCGCATCAGGTAGCTGTTGTAGGCGGGTATCGCGATGGCGGCGAGAATGCCGCCGATCGCCAGCAGCACCACGCCCACTACCGCGGCGACCACGCCGGCCACGGCGCATCCGGACAGTCCGGGCCGCGGCGGCGCCGGCGCGACGATATGCACGTGCTGCACCGGGGGCGGCAATGGCGGCGCGGTGGGTTGGCCTGGCGGCATGTCCAGGCCGAGTTCACCGGCGAATTCGCTCAGCGGCCGCCAGTCGGTGGCACCTTCGCGCCACACCAGGGTGTCGCCGGCAATGCGCCGGGAACGGAACAGCTCGACGATGCTCGCCGCGGGCAGCGGACCGCGGCGTTCGCGGTTGCCTTCGGCGTAGAACCACTGGCTCACGGGGACTCCTTGCGGCTGTCCAGACAGGGGCACGCCTGGACGCGCAGGGGCGTGCTGCTTCGGCCGGTACCCAGCCCGGAGGAAATGCCGGGCCATGCGCCCCGGTCCAGGTCGGCGCGGGGAGCGACGCGTCCATTCGCGCCGCATGCTGATTTCGGGGCGCGATGCAACGCGCCACCCGTACTCAGTGCAGCGGCTCCGGTTCGTCGACGAACATCTGCGTTTCCATCCAGGCGTAGGCGGCTTCGGCGCCGGGCTGGTTGAACAGCACCATCAGCACCACCCACTTGAGGTCGTCCAGGTCCAGCTCGTCCTGGTCCAGCGCCATCGCCCGGTCCAGCACCAGTTCGCGCTGGTCGGCATCGAGGATGCCGTGCTGTTCCAGGAACAGCAGGAAGCCGCGGCTCTCCACGTCCAGCTTGTCCAGTTCCGGGCCATGGAAGATACGCACCGGCCCGTCCACCCGGGCCTGGCCCACGGCCGGGCGCTGCTCGGCCAGGGCGTCGAGCCAGTCGAAGGCCTTGCTGATCTCGGTGGGGCTGAAACCGGCCTGGATCAGGCCGTTCTGCAGGGAGTCGCGGTCTCGGATGAGATCGGCGTCCTCGCTGAAATAGTGTTCGAACAGATACAGCAGGACGTCCAGGATGCTCTCTTTCATTGCCTCGGCCTGCGCCATGCGGCGCTGTGGAGGTGAAGGAACCTCAGGTACGGGTGTAGCAGCCGTATGCGGACGACACCTTCCCTTCCAGTTCCATGACCAGCAGCATGGATGACAGCCTGCTGGCCGTCAATCCAGTGCGCCTGATCAACGAATCCATACCGGTTGGGTCGTGGCCCAGCGCATTCCACAAGCGCTGGTAGTCCGGGTCCGGTGGGGTGGGGGCCAGGCAAATGCTGCCCGGGGCCTCAGGAATGGGGGTCAGCAACCGGTTTTGCAAGGCGCCTGCCAGTTCGCCGGCCAGATTGGCCACGCCTTCAAGGATGTCGGCCGGTTGTGTCACCAG
This sequence comes from Stenotrophomonas acidaminiphila, assembly GCF_014109845.1. Classification (NCBI taxonomy): domain Bacteria; kingdom Pseudomonadati; phylum Pseudomonadota; class Gammaproteobacteria; order Lysobacterales; family Lysobacteraceae; genus Stenotrophomonas; species Stenotrophomonas acidaminiphila. Next base: position 1,178,639 of record NZ_CP043567.1, read on the forward strand.
GATTGCACCGTCGCGTATCAGACGGTGGCAGCCGCGTGCCATGGCATTGCGGATCGATCCGGGCACCGCGAATACCTCGCGCCCGGCCTCGGCCGCCAGCCGGGCGGTGATCAGCGCGCCGGAACGCGCGGCGGCCTCGATCACCACCGTACCCAGGCACAGCGCGGCCAGTACCCGGTTGCGGGCCGGAAACTGGCCGTTGCGCGGCGGCGTGCCGGGCGGGTACTCGCTGACCACCGCGCCGTGGGCGGCGACCCGCGCCTGGAGAGGGGCATGGCGGCGTGGGTACGCCAGGTCCGGACCGGTGCCGACCACCGCGAACGTGGCGCCACCGGCGTCCAGCGCGCCGCGATGGGCGGCCGCATCGATCCCGGCGGCCAGGCCGCTGCCGATCGCCAGCCCGCTTGCCGACAGCGCGCGGGCGAATTCGCAGGCGTTCTCGCACCCCGCCGCACTGGGATTGCGGCTGCCGACGACGGCGATGGCCGGCCGCCACAGGCATGCCGGGTCGCCGTCGATGAACAGGGCCAGCGGCGGATTCTGGCAATTGCGCAGCAGTGGCGGGTAGTCGCCGTCGCTCCAGCCGATCAGGTGGTGGCGAGGGTGCTCCAGCCAGCGGCGGGCCTGCCCGCTGCATGCCGGCGCGGTGGTGGCCAGTGCCTGCACCTGCTGCCGGTCCAGGCCGGCGGCCTGCCAAGCCCGGGGCCCGGCAGCCAGCGCATGGCTGGCGCTGCCGAAGTGGTCGAGCAGGTCGCGCAGTGGCCGGGTGCGGCCGCCGGCCAGCACCAGCGCCAACAGCGCCCGGGTTTCATCTGCGCGCTCGCCGGCGGGGTCGGGAAGGGCTGGCATGCGCGCATGCTGGCCCGGAAACGACGACGGCGCCCTCGGGCGCCGTCGTATTGCCACGTGGGATTACGCCGCGTCGCCTACTGGGCGTCCGGGTGCTTGAGCTCGTACCCGACGCGCGCCGGCTTGGTGCCTTCCATCACCAGCGCATAGCTGACCCTGTCGAAGGTGCGGAACACCATCGCGTGCGCGGCATATTCGGCCGGCAGCGACACGCGGCCGGCGCCGGGCTTGAGCCCATCATCGGTACGCGAGGTGGCCATGCCGGTCACCCGGTCGGTGACATGGCGGCCGCTGCGCCAGACCGAGAACACGGTGCCGTTGTCGATGCCGTCGCGGGCGCCGCCGGAAATGGCGATGACATCGCGCGGGCCGCCCGAGGTCAGGGTATCGGCCACGGCCAGGACGCGCAGGTGGCCGTCGGCCACCGCCGCGGCGGGCGCATGCGGCACGAACTGCAGGTCGTAGGGGTTGGCCTGGACCGGGACCAGGCGGTCGCCGGCACGCACTTCGCGGCCGCTGGCCTGCAGCTGCAGGGTGCTGGTTTCGTGCTCGCCGCTGCCGACGCGGGTGATCGTGCCGGTCGCGACCTGGGCCAGTTCGTACCCCAGCAGTTCGTGGCGGTCGCTGCTGGCCACGTAGCTCCTCCACAGGTCGCCGGTGAACGGCACGACGTTGCCGCGTTCGTCCAGGTCGTCGCTGGGCTTGGGCTGGCCATAACGCACCGTGGGTCGCAGCACGGCATAGCGCTGGCCGGCCTGCGCCCCCTGCAGGCCGCGGACATACGCCTGCTGCCCGGCACTGGCGCGCATGCGGTTGTCTTCCAGGCCGACCACGTAGGGCAGCTGCTTGAAGCTGTCCATGACGGTCAGGTTCTTCAGGAACGGTTCAACCTGGGCCAGCGGGATCGCATTGATCGGCGCTTCGTCGCGCTTGCCCGGCTGGAGGGTGCCCTGCGGCGTCACCCGGTCCAGGTAGGCCAGGCTCAGGATGTCACCCGGGTAGATCAGGTGCGGGTTCTTGACCTGCGGGTTGGCCTGCCAGATTTCCGGCCAAAGCCACGGCTTCTTCAGGAAACGGGCGGCGATATCCCAGAGCGTGTCGCCCTTGCGCACCACGTAGGTGTCCGGATGGGTGGCGCCCGTCTCGACCGCCACGGCATAGGTCGTCACGGTCAGCAACGCGACGGCGGCGACCGTACGTATTTGTTTCAGCATGGCTGCGATCTGCCTGATTCCCCAACAGGTTCGCGCACTATAGTGCAGAACCCGGGGCGCGGGGCAAGCGCAGGCGCTAGAATTGGGACGTCCTGCCGAATTGTGCGGCATCTCCCATCCGGTGCACCCCATGGCCCTCCTGCCCATTCTCGAATTCCCCGACCCGCGGCTGCGCACCAAGGCGGTCCCGGTCGACCCTGCCGAAGTGACCACCCCGGCGTTCCAGCAGTTGCTCGACGACATGTTCCAGACCATGTACGACGCCCCCGGCATCGGCCTGGCCGCCAGCCAGGTGGACGTGCACAAGCGCTTCATGGTGATCGACGTGAGCGAGGAGCACGATGCGCCGCAGGTCTTCATCAACCCGCAGATCGCCAGCGCCAGCGAGGGTGGCCGGGTCTACCAGGAAGGCTGCCTGTCGGTGCCCGGCATCTATGCCGACGTGACCCGTGCCGACAGCATCGTGGTGCGCTTCCTCGACCGCGAGGGCCGCGCGCAGGAGCTGGAGGCCGAAGGCCTGCTGGCCACCTGCATCCAGCACGAGATGGACCACCTGGACGGCAAGCTGTTCATCGATTACCTCTCGCCGCTCAAGCGCGAGATGGTGCGCAAGAAGCTGGCCAAGCAGCGCAAGCACGTCGCCTGAGCCGCGCCCCCGGCCTGGCCGGGCGCGCACCAGCGCATCGCACGGCGCCGTCCCCGGCGCCGTCGTTCTTTCCGGGAGTTGGATTGCCATGAGAATCGTTTTTGCCGGTACGCCGGAATTCGCCGTCGCCTCGCTCGGCGCGGCCGCGCGCCACCATGAGGTGGTCGCGGTCTACACCCAGCCCGACCGTCCGGCCGGCCGCGGCCGTGGGCTGATGCCGTCGCCGGTCAAGCTCGACGCCATCGCCCGCGGGATCCCGGTGTTCCAGCCCGAGAGCCTGAAGGGCGCAGAAGCCCAGCAGCAGCTGCGCGACCTGCAGCCGGACCTGATGGTCGTGGTCGCCTACGGCCTGATCCTGCCCAGGGCGGTGCTCGCCATTCCCACCCACGGCTGCTGGAACGTGCATGCCTCGCTGCTGCCGCGCTGGCGCGGCGCGGCCCCGATCCAGCGTGCGATCGAGGCCGGCGACGGCGAGACCGGGGTCTGCCTGATGCAGATGGAGGCCGGGCTGGATACCGGGCCGGTGCTGCTGAGCCAGCGCACCGCCATCGCCGACACCGATACCGGCGGCCTGCTGCACGACCGCCTGGCGGAGATGGGCGCGCGGGTGCTGTCCGACGGCCTGGGCCTGCTGCGCGCGGGCCTCAAGCCGGTCGCGCAGCCGCAGCCCGAGGCCGGCGTCACCTATGCGCACAAGCTCGACAAGGCCGAGGCGCGGCTGGACTGGAGCCAGGACGCCGCGGCGCTGGCGCGGCGGGTGCGCGCCTTCAACCCGTGGCCGGTGGCCGAGGCCATGCTGGCCGGCGAGCGCGTGCGCATCCATGGCGCGGTGGCCATCGCCGACAACCGCGGCAAGGCGCCGGGCACGGTGATTGGCGCATCCCGCGAGGGCATCGACATCGCCTGTGGCCACGGTGCACTGCGGCTGCGCGTGGTGCAGCGCGAGGGCGGCAAGGCGATCACCGCCGCCGACTACCTCAATGCCCGCCGCGACCTGCCGGTGGAGGGCTGAGCGGATGGTGGTTTCGGCATCCGGGCCGTGGAAGGGCGGCGCCGCGCGACAGCCGGGCGTGCAGACGCGCCTGCTGGCGGCCAAGGTGTTGGCGGCAGTGGCCGGCCGCGGTCGTTCGTTGAAGGCCGAGCTGGCGGCCGTGCTGCCGAAGCTGGACGATGGCCGTGACCGCGCCCTGCTGGAAGCGATCTGCTTCGCCGCGCTGCGCCGCCACGCGGTCTACGAGCAGGCGTTGCGGCAATGGCTGCAGAAACCGCTGGGAGCGCGCGATGCCGACCTGAAGGGGCTGCTGCTGGCCGGCTTCGCCCAGCTCGATGCGCTGCAGCTGCCGGCCCATGCCGCGCTGTCGGCCACGGTCGATGCGGCACGCGCGCTGGGGCGCGAGCGCCAGGCCGGGCTGGTCAACGCGGTGCTGCGCCGGGCGCAGCGTGAAGGTTTCCCCGACGTCCGTGCCGAGGACGCATGGCCGGCCTGGCTGCAGGAGCATGTGCGCCGGGACTGGCCGGCGCAGGCCGGGGCGGTGTTCGCCGCCAGCCTGCAGCCGGCGCCGCTGTGGCTGCGGGTCAACCGCCAGCGCTACCCGCGCGATGCCTATCTCTCGCTGTTGCATGAGGCGGGCATCGAGGCCGAGCGCTCGGCCCTGGCCGCCGACGCGATCCGCCTGCCGGTCGCGGTGCCGGTCGCCAGCCTGCCCGGTTTCGGCGAGGGCGCGGTGTCGGTGCAGGACCTGTCGGCGCAGCAGGTGGCCGATGCGCTGGCGCCGGCGCCCGGTGCGCGGGTACTCGATGCCTGCGCGGCCCCTGGCGGCAAGGCGGCGCACCTGCTGGAACGTGATCCCAGCCTGCGGCTGCTGGCGCTGGACGTGGATGCGCGGCGCCTGCAGCGCATCCGCGAGACCTTCAACCGCACCGGTGTGGGCGCCTCGGCGCAGGTGCGGGCTGCGGACGCGGCCGATTGCGCCGCGTGGTGGGACGGCGAGCCCTTCGACGCGGTGCTGCTGGACGCGCCGTGTTCGGCCACCGGCGTGATCCGTCGCCAGCCCGACGTGCTGCTGCACCGGCGCCCCGGCGACATCGATGCGCTGGTTGCCCAGCAGGCGCGGCTGCTCGATGCCCTGTGGCAGGTGGTGGCGCCCGGCGGCGTGCTGGTGTACGCCACCTGTTCGATCCTGCGCCGCGAGAACCAGCAGCAGGTCGCCGCCTTCCTGGCGCGGACGGCGGATGCGCGCATCGACCGGCTGCCGGAGGGCTTCGGCCACGACGATGCCGGGACGCGCCAGCGCCTGCCGGGCGAACAGGACGGCGATGGCTTCTTCCATGCGCGGCTGGTGAAAAGCCGGTAGTCAAAACCGGTCATGATGCCCGGGTGGATGTGCTCACCATCACGGAACGCCCATTCACATGGGTTTTCCGGTGTCCGTGCAATGCTTGTGAAAACAGCGGCGGTGCATGTGCGGCCGCGCGGGCGCGTCTTTTCCGGGCCAAGGCCCGGCCCGCCTGCCGGCATGGCGTCCCGCTTTCATCGTCGTCGTTTCCCCGAATCCAGAAGTGTCCCCCATGCCTCGGTCAACGAGCGAACTGCCGATCTACGTCATCAACCTGCCCGCCTCGGCTGACCGGCGGGTGTCGATGGAGCGCCAGGCGGCCGCGCTGGGGCTGCGCTTCCAGTTCTTCGAAGCGGTGAACGGGCGCCAGCCGCATCCACTGTTCGGCCATGTCGCCGAGAAGAAGCGCCTGCTGCGCAAGGGCAGGCCGTTCCGCCCGGGGGAGATCGGCTGCTGGGCCAGCCACTACCTGCTCTGGCAGCGCTGCCTGGAAAGCGGCGAGCCGATGCTGGTGCTGGAGGACGACATCGCCATCGACCCGCGCCTGCCCGGGTTGTTGGCCGAGCTGCGGCAATTGCCGCCGCAGGTGGGGTACTTCCGCCTGCACGCCGCCGACAGGCCCAGCGAGCCGTGGTGCCGTTTCGGTGATTTCGTCCTGCACCGCTACTGGCGCAGCCCGCTGTGCACGTTCGGCTACTACCTGGCACCGGCGGCGGCGGAACGGTTCCTGCGGCATGCGGACGAATGGGTCGTGGCGGTCGACGACTACATGGACCTGGCCTGGCTGCACGGCGTGGAATGCCTGGGCCTGAAGCCGGGGCTGGTCAGCAGCGACGAGAGCTTCGAGTCGATCATCCAGGCCCGCACCGGGGTGAAGGAGCCGGTCGGACCGTGGCGCTGGCTGGCGCGGGAGAGCTACCGGCTGAAGCTCGACGTGCGCTGGTTCCTGCACAACCTGCCCGGGCGCTTCCGCACCCGGGCCGCATCCTGCCCCTGAGCGCCGGCCCCGCGCTGGCATGCCGGCGACCGGCTTTCAGCGGTTGCGCTTGCGGCCGAACAGGATGCTGGCCGCGCGCTCATAGCGCTTCCACCACGGCGCATCGCCGCGCAGCGCCAGCGACGCATAGCGTTTGCGCTCCTTGCGGGTTGGCGCGGGCTTGGTGCGGTACTCGTTCTTGCTGAGCACGCAGCAGTTGTCGTCCAGCCCGCTGCGCCAGGCGTAGTGGCGGACGATCCCGTAGTTGCGCAGGCCGTTGAGGTGCAGCGAGGCCGGCTGCTGGCGCGTCGCCCACCAGCCATTGCTGCCATGGGTCCGGTATTCGACGCAGTCGGTGGGCAGGTAGAACTTGCGTGCGCCCAGGATGCTGGCGCCGTGGACCAGGCAGGCGTCGGCGCACAACTTCCACTGCTTGCGGAAGCTGGGCGGCAGGTCCAGCACGGTGTCCGCCCAGCGCCGGCGCAGGGAAAGCGCCGAGGTCGGTGCGCCGTACCAGGTGACGAAGAAGTAGGTGCTGATCGCGGTGTAGCCCAGATCGATCGGTGCCTTGCTGTCCTCGTACAGGATGTCCTGGTTGTCGATGCCGAAGGTGCGCAGGTCGCTGAACACGAAATCGACATCGCGCCGCGCGTCGTAGATCGCGCCGATCTTCTCCAGGTACCGTGGTTTCCAGCGGTCGTCGGCGTCCAGGAAGCAGACCACGTCGCCGCTGGCGGCGGCCGTACCGCGCTGGAACGCGGCCAGTTGCCCCTCGTTCTCGCCGAACAGCAGGGTCACGCGCGGATCGGCGCCGTAGCGCTGCTGCAGCATGGCCGGCGAGCCATCGCTGGAGCCATCGTCGACGACGATGACCTGCGCGGCCGGCCGGGTCTGCGCAAGCGCGCTCTCCACCGCCTCCACGACGAACTGGAGGTAGTTGTAGCTGGTGATGACGACCGAGAACGTGGTGGCCGCGATACTCATGCCGCCAGCACCTGGCGGAAATAGGCGATGGTTTCCCTCAGGCCGTCGTCCAGTGCCACTTTCGGCTCCCAGTCCAGCGCCGAGCGGGCCAGCGCGATGTCCGGCTGGCGCTGCTTCGGGTCGTCCTCCGGCAGTGGCTGGAACACCAGCCTGGAGCCGCCGCCGACCAGCGAGATCACCTTCTCCGCCAGTTCCAGCATGGTGGACTCGCCCGGATTGCCGATGTTGACCGGCCCGGTGAAGCCGCGCTCGCTGTCCATCATGCGGACCATGGCATCGACCAGGTCGTCCACGTAGCAGAAGCTGCGCGTCTGGCTGCCGTCGCCGTAGATGGTGATGTCCTCGCCCTTGAGCGCCTGCACGATGAAATTGCTGACCACCCGGCCGTCGCTGGGGTGCATGCGCGGCCCATAGGTGTTGAAGATGCGCACCACCTTGATGTCCAGCGCGTGCTGGCGGAAATAATCGAAGAACAGCGTCTCGGCGCAGCGCTTGCCCTCGTCGTAGCAGCTGCGCAGCCCGATCGGATTGACTCGGCCCCAGTAGCCCTCCTGCTGCGGATGCACTTCCGGGTCGCCGTACACCTCGCTGGTGGACGCCTGCAGGATGCGCGCATCCAGGCGCTTGGCCAGGCCCAGCATGTTGATCGCCCCGTGCACGCTGGTCTTGGTGGTCTGCACCGGGTCGTGCTGGTAGTGAATGGGCGAGGCCGGGCAGGCGAGGTTGAAGATCCGGTCCACCTCGACATAGAGCGGGAACGTCACGTCGTGGCGCATCAGCTCGAAGCCGGGGTTGCCCAGCAGGTGTGCGACGTTGCGCTTGCTGCCGGTGAAGAAATTGTCGACGCACAGCACGTCGTGGCCGCCGCCCACCAGACGGTCGCACAGGTGTGAGCCGAGGAAGCCGGCGCCGCCGGTGACCAGGATACGTTTCATTGAGGAAATATGACTGGGATGGGAGCGCCTGTTAAGGGGAATCATACAGGCGTGCTATCGTCCGCCGGCTGCCGCGGCCGGGAAACCGCATCCGTGGATCCAGGGGGCATGGACGGCGGCGATGGTCTGTCTGGTAGGGAATGATTCATGGCTTCGGCCCCAGAGTTGCACGGATGGCACGCAATCTGACGTATACCGCAACCGCTGGTATTGAGCGGAAGGACACATTGGGCACGCTGGCGTCGGCAGCGCTGTTCCTGTTGCCGGCGGCAATGGTGAGCACGCCTTTCAACGTGCTGCCGTTCGCCCTGGTACTGCTGCTGACCAGTGCCTGGGGATTCTCCCGCCTGTGGCGCGCGCGCCCGGGCGTCATCGGCTACCTGCTGTTGGCCCTGACCGTGGCGGCGCTGGCCTCGTCGCTGGTGTCGTCATGGCAGTCCGCCGAGGCGTTCAGGGACGAGGGCTACCGCACCCGGTTCCTGGCAATGCCCTGGGTGCTGCTGTGGGTATGCGCATTCCGGCCCCGCCAGGAGATGCTGTGGTGGGGGGCGCTGTTCGGCCTGTTCGCGACCCTGGCCATCGCCATTTACCAGGTGACCCACGGCTGGCCGCGCGCCGAAGCATGGACCAATTCCATCGTGCTGGCCGACGTCACCCTGGTGCTCATGATCGTGCTGGTGTTCTGCCGCCCGCCGGGGCGCTGGGGCTGCATCGCGCTGGGCATGGCCGCCGGTGGTGCGGTGATCCTGCTCAGCGGCAGCCGCGGCGTATGGCCGGCGCTGCTGGCGCTGCTGGTGGCCATGGCGCTGTCGATACGCCGCGGCAGCGGACGCCTGCGCCTGGCGTCTCTGGCCGGACTGCTGCTGGTCGCGGCGACCCTGGTGCTGGCGGTCCCGCAGTTGCGCGAGCTTACCCGCCTGAGCGAACTGCACAGCGATGTGCAGCGCATCGAGGCCGGTGACGTGGATTCGTCGGCCGGCGCGCGCCTGGAGCGGCTGCAGGTGGCGTGGGATACGTTCCGCGAGCATCCCTGGACGGGCGTGGGCATCGGCAAGTTCGACACTGCCATGCAGCGCCTGCCGGACTGCCGCCTGCCGCAGGTGGTGGAGGCCCGCTGCCACCTGGGACACGCGCACAACGACGTCGCCGAATGGGGCGCGACCGAGGGCATCCCGGGCCTGCTGCTGCTGCTGTGCATCTACGGTCTGCCGCTGTGGCTCTTCATTCGCCTGCATCGGCACAGCGGCGAGGGCGGATTCCGCGGACCGGCTGCGGCCGGGGTGATGGTGGTGGTCGCCTACATCCTCTGCGGCGCGACCCAGTCGATGTTCGCCCACCAGATAACCGTGAGCACCTACGCCACTCTGGTGGGCCTGCTTGCCGGCCTGTCGCTGATGCGGGCGTCCGAGCACCGCCAGCCGCGGCCCGGGCAGCGGACTGCGGGTCGGCAGCAGCCGGTTCAGGGCTGATCGCGCGGCGGATCGGCCACGTTCCGGCCGTTCTGCAGCAGCCACAGCATGATGGTCTTCTGCCGCACGTAGTTGGCGCGCACGTAGGCGTACACCAGGCCGTGCCAGCCGTCGCGGAAGCCGCCGCGCAGCAGCCAGCCGCGCCAGAAGCGCCAGGCCGGCGCCAGCACCAGCTTGCCCAGGGTGGCGCGCTTGCCGCGGGCGAACTCGTGCTCGGCCATCATCCGCGCGTAGCGCTGGGTCTTGGCCAGCTGCTGTTCGAATGAACGATAGGGGTAATGGACCAGGTCGCCGCGCAGCGTGCGCACCGGGCCATCGACGCTGGCGGCCTCGTGGATCTCGCGCGCGCCGCGCCAACCGCCACGACGGCGGTCGAACAGGCGCAGCACGCGGTCCGGGTAGGCGTTGCCATGGCGCAGGAACCGGCCGAAATACTCGGACAGGCGGGCGAACCGGTAACCGGCGGCACCGTCGAACCCGGCGTCGCGGGCCTGCTCGATGGCGTGCCGGAGTTCGTCGCCCACGCGTTCGTCGGCGTCCAGGCACAGCACCCAGTCGTGGCGGGCCTGTTCGACGCAGTACGCCTTCTGGCTGCGGAATCCGTCGAACGTGCGCTGCAGCACCCGTGCGCCGGCCGCTTCGGCGATGGCCACGGTGGCATCGCTGGAGTACGAATCCACCACCACGATCTCGTCGCAGAAGGCCAGCGAGGCCAGGCAGTCGCCGATGCGTGCGGCTTCGTTGAACGCGATAATGCAGGCCGTGATGCGAGGCCGTTCGGTGGGAGCGGTCGAAGAGGACATGGTGATGGCCGGATACCTGCTGTTTGCGACGGAGCGCTATGCGCTGCCTATTCTCGCGCCTCTGGCGCAGGCGTTGCACGCGGACGGCCACGCGGTCGCGGCCTGGTTCGAGGGCGGCGCGGCCGGGGCGAGCCTGGCGGGGGTCCCGGCCATCGGCCTGCAGCAGGCGCTGGCGATGCGGCCGCGCGCGGTGCTCAGCGCCGCCAACTGGGTGCCGCCATTCGTGGCCGGGGCCAAGGTGCAGCTGTTCCACGGCTTCAACGTGCAGAAGCGCGAGGACGCCCGCGGCCATTTCCGGGTGCGTGGCCTGTTCGACCTGTACTGCACGCAGGGGCCGGCGACGACGCGGCCGTTCCAGGAGCTGGCCGCGCGCGAGCGGCATTTCGTGGTGAAGGAAACCGGCTGGCCGAAACTCGACCCGCTGTTCCGCGATGACGGCGGGCAGGCCGCCAGCCTGCGCGCGGCGGCCGGCGACCGCGCGGTGGTGCTGTTCGGTTCCACCTTCACCGAGCGCCTCAGTGCGGCACCGCACCTGTACGACAGCATCGCCGCCGACATCGCCGCCGGCGACCGCTACTGGCTGCTGACCCTGCACCCGAAGTGCGCGCCGGAGCTGTTCGAGCGCTACCGTGCGCTGGCCGGCGCCAATGCCTGCTTCATCGAACCAGAGCAGCTGATGGCCGCGCAGCGCGCCGCCGACGTGCTGGTGTCGGACACCTCGTCGATCGTTTCGGAGTTCATCGTCCAGCACAAGCCGGTGGTGACCTTCCGCAACCGCGTGCCACAGCCGCACATGCTCGATTTCGACGATCCGCAGCGGCTGCCGGACATGCTGGCGCGCGCACTGTCGCCCGAGCCGGCGCTGCTGGCGGAAATCACCCGCTATGCCGATTCGATCCATCCGTATCGCGACGGGCGTTCGTCCGAGCGGGTGATCGCCGCCACCGAGGATTTCATTGCCGGCCGCCTGGGGAAGCCGGGGCGCAAGCCGCTGGGCGCGATCTGGCGCGGCCTGCAGATCCGCCGCGAGCTGGGCTACTGGGGGCCTTCGCGGGCGTAAGCCGCCGGGCGCGCAGGCCGCACCGGGCAGGGCAGGGCCCTGCCCACGCGGTTGCCGCTACCAGCGCAGCCGGCGTCGAGCCATCTCCCGCCCCAACTGCTCCATCAGTTCGCGGGCGCGCGCGGCTTCGAGGAAATGCAGGCGCAGCGGCGGCGAGCCGAAAGCGCCGGCGGTATCCAGGGTGAGCGTGGCGGTGCCGAAGCAGTGGTCCAGCGGCGAGCGGTCCAGGCGCAGCGCCTGCAGCTTGTCCAGCTCGGCCACGCGCCACCAGCGGCTCCACCATCCGCCGCGTATCGCGACCCGCTGCGGGTCGATGCTGTAGCCCATGCGTGCGACCTGGCGATGCGCATTGAGCGCCGACCAGGGCAGCCACAGCAGGGGCAGCAGGCCCCAGGCGCCGAACTGGCGGCAGCCCAGTGCCGTGACCGCCGCGACGATGATCAGTGCCGGCAGGCACAGCCGCCACCAGCCGCGCATCGACACCGCCTGCCATTGCGCGGGCGGCCACTGCACGCCGGGCAGCAGATGCTGCAGCAGCGCGTCGCAGGCGGCGGGCGCGGCCACCGGTGCCAGCTCCTTCAGGGCCCGGCCCTCCTGCTCCTGGCCACCGCCGCTGGCGATGTCCACGCGCAGCTGGCGACGCCGGAACAGGCGGTGCATCACGCCTTCGCGCAGGGTCCAGGCCTGGATGCGGCGGTGCGCGACGCTGCTGCGCAGCCGGGTCAGCAGGCCGCGCTCGACGGTCAGCCGGCGCTCGGCCTCGCTCAGGCGGAAGCCGTGGTACTGCACGATCGCCAGGGCGATGGACATTGCCGCCATCAGCAGCAGCCCGATCAACAGGACGACGGCGACGGTGCCGGCCAGCGGCACGCTGTCCAGCTGCAGCTGGCTGGCATAGCCCATTGCCTGCCGGCCCTGGTCGCGGACGAAATCCTCCGCGACCTCGCGCGGGAACATCTGCCAGACGGCGCCGATGGCGGCGGCGGCCACCACCAGCGCGCGGTTGGAGATCAGCCCCAGCCGCACCAGTTCCGGCAGCGGCAGTGCGAGCAGCGTACCGGGAGCGGCCTGGGTACTGTCCGCGGCCAGCGGCACGCGGGTGCCGCCCTGGCGGATCAGCCGTTCCAGTTCCAGCGCCTGTTGCAGCCGCAGCACCCGCATCTGCGCTTCGGGCTTGTTGCCGGCGGCCGACTCCAGCCGCAGCTCGGCCACGCCGAACAGGCGGTGCAGCAGGTTCTGGTGCACGACCACGTTGTGGATGCGCGCGAACGGGATCTCGCGGCGGGTGCGCTCGAGGATGCCGCTGCGCACGGTCAGTGCGTCGTCACCGATCCGGTAGCGGTAGGTCAGGTATTGCAGCAGCGCGCTGCCGGCCATGGCCAGCAGCACCGCCAGGGTGACCAGGTGGAACGGCCACTCGCCGTCCTGGCGGCGGCTGCCGAAGACCAGCAGCGCCACCAGTGGCAGCAGGAACTGCTGCAGGTGCTGCTGCAGCTCGAACAGCCACGACCAGGGATGCAGGCGCTGCTCCCGGGGCTCGTCCGGCGTGTCGTGCAGGCTCACAGTGCGTCGTCGTGGTCGAGCTGGCGGGCGAGCCGGTCGCGCAGGCGCTCGGCGTCTTCCTGCGCCAGCCCGGCGATGGCGACGGTGTTCATCCGGGTGCCCGCGGTATGCACGACCAGGGTGGCCAGGTCGGCGGCGCGCTGCAGCGGGCCGCGGCGCAGGTCCAGGTGCTGCACGCGCGACACCGGCACGTGGCTTTCGCTTTGCCACAGGTGGCCGCGGCGCACGCCCAGCGCCTGCGGGTCCAGCCGCCAGAACGTGCGGCGATGGCGGCGCCAGCCGATCCAGGCCCCGCCCAGCAGGCCGACGCCGGCGGCGGCCAGCATGCTCGGCAGCCACCAGGGATTGCGCAGTACCAGCGACAGCACGCCGCTGGCCAGCAGCAGCACGGCCATCGATGCCAGCCCCGCGCCGATCGCGGCGAAGGGCGCGCCGCGGGCCGGCAGCGGCTGCCAGTCGTCCGTGGCGGAAGGCAGGGTGGGGAGGCTTGGCGGTTCGATCATGGCGCGACCATACAGGGCCGCCGGGAGGTCCGTCATCCGCGCGGCACGGCCACGGTCACTGCGCGGACATGATCAGCGCGTCGACATCCAGGTGGTGGCCGGCCCGCGCGGCCTTGGTGCGCAGGTACTGCTCGTTCTCGGGGGTGATCTGGCCGGTGACCGGGATGCAGCCCAGCACTTCGATGCCGGCGTTGCGCAGGTGCTGCACCTTGGTGGGGTTGTTGGTCAGCAGCTGGATGCGCTGTACGCCCAGGCCCCGCAGCATGGCGATCGCGCTGCCGTAGCGGCGCTCGTCGGCGCCGAAGCCCAGCTGCGCGTCGGCGTCGATGGTGTCCAGGCCCTCGTGCTGGTAGCCGTAGGCGCGCATCTTGGCGGCGATGCCGGTGCCGCGGCCCTCCTGGTCCAGGTACAGCAGGATGCCGCCGCCCAGTTCCTTGAGCGTACGCAGGGCGCGCCGCAGCTGGTCGCCGCAATCGCACTTGAGCGAACCGAACAGGTCGCCGGTCAGGCACGAGGAGTGCACGCGTACCGGCACCACCCCCAGCAGGTCGGGGCTGCCGACGATGACCGCGACCTGGTCGCGTTGGGCCACCCCGCCGCGGAACACCGCGAACTCGGTCATGCCGACATCGCGCAGCGGCACCGGCGAGCGCGTCACCAGCTCGTAGTCCTGGCCGGCCTGGGCGGCGCCGCAGCGCAGGTCGTCCAGGGCCAGGTGCAGGCAGCCGTCGAACGCACTGTCGCCGGCATGCAGGGGGGTCGAGACCAGTGCCGGCAGCAGCAGGCCCAGGCGCGCCACTTCGACGGCGGCGGCATCCAGGGCGTCGCCTTCGCTGGGAAGGCCGCCGGGTGAGGGTGTGTCGCGCAGGTAGGCCAGCGCCGCCAGGGTGTCGAAGTCCTGCCCTGCCAGTGCGATGCGGATGCCATGGGCGCTGTCGATGCCCAGCGTCCGCGCCCGCGGGCTGGTCAGGAACAGGTAGTGGCGGTCGTCCGCGGCCCGGGCGAACGCGGCGAAGCCGGCCGGCGAGGCGCTGTCCAGCGCCATCGTGGCCAGGCGGCGGTCGCCCTCGGTGATCACCAGCGGCCGCCCTGCACGCAGTTCGGCGGCGGCGCGTTCGCACCGGATCGCCGCGGTCTCGCCGAAGCAGGGAAGGGCGGCAGCGGGGGAGGGGGATGTAGCGTTCATCGGCAACCTAATGGGGTCGGCGTCCGGCGATTCAATCGATCGCGGGGGTGACGCAGTGTTGCAGGGGCATCATGCATGCGCATTCAATGCGGGTGGCGCTCGGTGGCGTACGGGTCGCTTTCGCCGCTGCCGGGCGGGCGCAGCGTGTAGCGCTTGTAGGTCCACTGGTACTGCGCCGGATCGCGCCGGGCGATGCCTTCGATGCCCGCGCTCAGCGTACCGGCGGCGACCTGCAGGTCGGGGTCGGCGATCGACGCCGGCGCCGGTTCCACGTGCAGGGCAAACTCGATGTCCGGGCCGGTCCGCTCGCACCAGGCATAGAGCACGGTGGCGCCGGTGCGTTCGGCCAGGCGGTTGACCAGGGTCATGGTCAGCGCCTGCACGCCGAAGAACGGAACGAACACGCCGTCGCCGTTCTTCGGCTGCTGGTCGGGCAGGATGGCGACCGTGCCGCCGTCCTTGAGCACCTTGAACAGCTGCCGCACCGCCGGGCCTTCGGCGCGCACCTGGCGCACGTTGTCGCCGCCACGGGCCAGTTGCAGGAAGGCGTTGCCAGCCGGGCTTTCGGGCGGGGCGTAGACGAAGGCGAACGGCCCACGCGAAGCCAGCCACTGGTTCAGCAGCTCCCAGTTGCCGTAGTGCGGGGCGACCACGATCACCCCCTTGCCGGAGGCTCGCGCCGCGTCGTACAGCGCCTGGCCATGGCGCTCGCGCAGGTGCCGGGCCAGGTTGCCGGCCGGATCGTGGGTCCACAGGTACAGGGTCTCCAGCGCCTGGCGGGCGGTGGTCCTGAGGATGTCGCGGTGCAGGCGCGCGCGCTGCGGCGCGGACAGCTCCGGGTAGGCCAGTTCGAGGTTGCGCCGGGTCACCCGGCTTTCGCGGGCATCCAGCCGCCGCCACAGCCAGGCCAGGCCGTCGGCCAGGGCGCGTTGCCAGCGCCAGGGCAGCGCGGTCAGTCCGGTGGCGAGGCGGTAGTACAGCGAGGCGGTGCGTTCCGGTTTCATCCGTGCAAGTTTAGCCCGCCGGGGTGGTGGACCTGGCTGCGCCGCCGCAGCGCCTGCCCGCAGCCGGCGCCGGGCGGTATATGGTGCGCGCTCCCCCTTGCCAGGAGCCCGCATGCTTTCCCTCATCCAGCGCGTCACCCGGGCGTCGGTCACGGTCGGGGAGGAGGTGGTCGGGCAGATCGGCCCGGGGTTGCTGGTGCTGGTCGGCGTCGAACCGGGCGACGACGAGGCGGCATTGGCGCGGATGGCCGAGCGCCTGCTGGGATACCGGGTTTTCGCCGACGATGCAGGCAGGATGAACCGTTCCCTGCGCGATACCGGGGGCGGCCTGCTGCTGGTCAGCCAGTTCACCCTGGCCGCCGACACCCGTTCGGGCATGCGCCCGGGCTTCAGCACCGCCGCGACGCCGGCCGAGGCTGAACGGCTATTCAACCGATTGGTGGCGATCTGCCGTGAAAAACACGCCGGCGGGGTGGAAACCGGCCGCTTCGGGGCCCATATGGTGATCAGCCTGGTCAACGATGGACCGGTGACCTTCCTGCTCAGACCCTGACGCGCCGTGAAACCACCGCCCGGCAAGCGTTATGCTGCGCTGGTATAATAGTAGGTTCTCTATCTTTCCCCAGCCGGTGGCGCGAGCACTACATGGCCAACGAACGTCCTGCCCAGCAGTCCGATATCAAACAACTGATCAGCAAGGGCCTGGAACAGGGCTACCTGACCTACGCCGAAGTCAACGATCACCTGCCCGACGACATGGTCGATCCGGAGCAGATCGAAGACATCATCGGCCTGATCACCGGCATGGGCATCGATGTCCATGAAGTGGCGCCCGATGCCGACACGCTGATCCTGAGCGATGGCAACACCGGCAACCGCGAGGTGGATGATACCGCCGCCGAGGAAGCCGCTGCCGCACTTACCGCACTCGACACCGAAGGTGGCCGCACCACCGACCCGGTGCGCATGTACATGCGCGAGATGGGCACGGTCGAGCTGCTGACCCGCGAAGGCGAAATCGCCATCGCCAAGCGCATCGAGGAAGGCCTGGGCCAGGTGCAGGCGGCGCTGGGCACCTTCCCGCCCGCGGTCGAGGCGGTGCTGGCCGACTACGAGCTGCACAAGGAAGGCAAGAAGCGCCTGGCCGAGATCATCGTCGGCTTCAACGACCTGGTCGAGGAAGAGCCGGCGCCGGCCGCCACCGACAGCGACGACGCGTCCGACGACGGCGATGCCGAGGCCGACGAGGACGAGGACGATGTCGGCGGCGACGAGGATACCGGCCCGACCGGTCCGGACCCGGTGGAAGTGGCCAACCGCATGGAGCAGCTGGCCAGCGACCTGGCCAAGTTCAAGAAGGCCCACGCCAAGGGCGACCTCAAGACGCAGGCCAAGCTGCGCGAGGAGCTGTCGGCGACCTTCGTGACCCTGAAGCTGCCGCTGCCGCTGACCGACGTGCTGGTGCGCCTGCTGCGCGACACCATGGGCCGGATCAAGGCCCAGGAACGCCGCGTGCTGCACCTGGCCACGGTCACCGCGCGCATGCCGCGCAAGGACTTCATCCGCTCCTGGGAAGGCAACCAGACCAACCTGGAATGGGTCGAGGACGCGATCAAGCGCAAGCAGAAGTGGTCCTCGGCACTGCGTGACGTCAAGGACCAGATCGTCGCCGAGCAGCAGGCCACGCTCGACGTGGAGAAGGAATCGCACCTGAGCCTGGACGAGCTGAAGGAAATCAGCCGGGTCATGGCCTATGGCGAAGCCAAGGCGCGCAAGGCCAAGAAGGAAATGGTCGAGGCCAACCTGCGCCTGGTGATCTCCATCGCCAAGAAGTACACCAACCGCGGCCTGCAGTTCCTCGACCTCATCCAGGAGGGCAACATCGGCCTGATGAAGGCCGTGGACAAGTTCGAGTACCGCCGCGGCTACAAGTTCTCGACCTATGCCACCTGGTGGATCCGCCAGGCGATCACCCGCTCGATCGCCGACCAGGCGCGCACCATCCGCATCCCGGTGCACATGATCGAGACGATCAACAAGCTCAACCGCATTTCCCGCCAGATGCTCCAGCAGTACGGCCGCGAGGCCACGCCGGAGGAGCTGGCCAAGGAAATGGACATGCCGGAAGACAAGATCCGCAAGGTGATGAAGATCGCCAAGGAGCCGATCTCGATGGAAACCCCGATCGGCGACGACGAGGATTCGCATCTGGGCGACTTCATCGAGGACACCAACGTGGAGTCCCCGATCGACAACACCACCAACATCAACCTGTCTGAAACCGTGCGCGACGTGCTGGCCGGCCTCACCCCGAGGGAAGCCAAGGTACTGCGCATGCGCTTCGGCATCGACATGAACACCGACCACACCCTGGAAGAGGTCGGCAAGCAGTTCGACGTCACCCGCGAGCGCATCCGCCAGATCGAGGCCAAGGCGCTGCGCAAGCTGCGTCATCCCAGCCGTTCCGAGCAGCTGCGCAGCTTCCTCGACATCGACTGACCGGCCTGCGGCCCCGCCGCGGCACCGAAGAGAAGGCCCCGCATCGCGGGGCCTTTTCGTTTTGTGGCGCCGCGCCATTACCGCGATGGCGACGGATGTTATCTTCGATGGGAATTGGATCGATCCAAGGAGCGGGCAATGGCAGTCGGGCAGGCGAAGTGGATGGTCGCGCTGGTGCTGCTGGCGGGCACGGCGGTGGCGGGCGAGAGTGCCGGCGAGCGCGCGCTGGCGGCGGTCGACCCGTTCATCGGCACTGGCGGCGAGGGCCACACCTATCCGGGTGCGACGGTGCCGCACGGCATGGTCCAGCTCAGCCCCGACACGCAGATCCGGTCGCGCAGGGACGGCTATGGCTGGGCCGCCGGCTACCGGCATGACGACAGCACCATCGTCGGCTTCTCGCATACCCACTTCTCCGGCACCGGCCACTCCGACCTGGGCGACGTGCTGCTGATGCCGCTCAGCGGCGAGGTGAAGTACGAGCGTGGCGACGTCGCCCGGCCGGGCAGCGGCTACACCTCGCGCTTCGACCACCGCAGCGAGCGCGCCGAGCCGGGCTACTACGCCGTCACCCTGGACGACTCCGG
Source organism: Stenotrophomonas acidaminiphila (assembly GCF_014109845.1). NCBI lineage: Bacteria > Pseudomonadati > Pseudomonadota > Gammaproteobacteria > Lysobacterales > Lysobacteraceae > Stenotrophomonas > Stenotrophomonas acidaminiphila. The sequence goes on from NZ_CP043567.1 coordinate 1,197,253, forward strand.
GGTGCGCGCCGAACTCACCGCCAGCGCGCGCGTGGGCATGCACCGCTACGCCTTCCCCGCGGACCGGCCGGCGCATGTGCTGGTCGACCTGCGCACCAGCATGTACGACTACCCGGGCAAGATCCTGTGGTCGCGCCTGCGGCTGCGTGCGGATGGCACCGTGACCGGTTACCGCCAGACCCGCGGCTGGGCGCCGGGACGTGAGCTGTACTTCGCCATGCGCTTCTCGCGGCCGCTGCGCGGTCATTCTTTCCTCGACACCGAAAGCGATGTCGTCTACCGCGGCTTCCCACCACCGGCGGACAAGGACCCGGGCGCGCGTGCGCAGATCGAGGGCCGGCAACTGGTCGGCAGTTTCGATTTCGGCCCCGGCGGCCGCGAGCCACTGCTGGTCAAAGTGTCGATCTCGCCGGTCAGCGAGGACAGCGCGATCGCCAACCTCGATGCCGAAGCGCCCGGGTGGGATTTCGACGGCATGCGCGCCGCCGCGCGTGCGCAGTGGGCGCAGGCGCTGGCGGCGGTGGAGGTGGACGCACCGCCGGCGCAGCGCACCGCGTTCTACACCGCGCTGTACCACAGCATGCTCGGCCCGACCCTGTTCATGGACAGCGATGGCCGCTACCGCGGCCCCGACAACGCCGTGCACCAGGCGCAGGGCTGGACCCACTATTCGACCTTCTCGCTGTGGGACACCTATCGCGCGCTGCACCCGCTGATGACCCTGCTGCAGCCGCCGCAGCGCAGCAGCGACATGGTCAACTCGCTGCTGGCCGCGCGCCGCGAAAGCCCCTACGGGATCCTGCCGGTATGGTCGTTCCACGGCCTGGAGACGTGGTGCATGATCGGCTACCACGCGGTGCCGGTGATCGCCGATGCCTACATGAAGGGCATCCGTGGTTTCGACGCCGACGAGGCGCTGCAGGCGATGGTCGCCAGTGCCGACTACGGCCCCTATGACGGCATCGCCCAGTACCGCGAACTGGGCTGGGTGCCGATCGACGAGGAAGGCGAGGCGGCGAGCAAGACCCTGGAATACGCCTACGACGACTGGAGCATCGCGCGGATGGCCACGGCCATGGGGCGGGACGATGTCGCCGCGGAATTCGCCAAGCGCGCCGGAAACTGGAAAAACGCCTTCGATCCGTCCACCGGCTTCATGCGCGCGCGCAGGCGCGACGGCCGCTTCCGCGAGCCGTTCGATCCCGCCGCCAGCAGCTACGGCAGCGACTACACCGAAGGCAACGCCTGGCAGTACTCGTGGTACGTGCCACAGGACGTGGCCGGGCTGGCCGCCGCGCACGGCGGCGCGGACAGGCTGCTGCAACGGCTCGACGACGTGTTCGATGCGAAGGTGGACCCGGCGGTGTTCGAGCACATGGAGGACATCACCGGCCTGATCGGCTGGTACGCGCACGGCAACGAGCCCAGCCACCACGTCGCCTACCTGTATGCCTACGCCGGCCAGCCGTGGCGCACCCAGGCCCGGCTGAAGCGGATCATGGACACCCAGTACGCGCCGCGCCCGGACGGCCTGGCCGGCAACGACGACCTCGGGCAGATGTCGGCGTGGTACGTGTTCACTGCACTGGGCTTCTACCCGGTCACGCCGGGCAGCAACGAGTACATCATCGGCCGCCCGTTCCTGCCGCGCGCCCGCCTGAACCTGCCCAACGGCAAGCACTTCACCCTCATCGCCGAGAACCTGGACGAGGCCCATCCCTACATCGGCAGCGCCACCCTTGACGGCAAGCCGCTGGACCGTGCGTTCCTGCGCCACGACGAGATCATGGCCGGCGGCGAGCTGCGCTTCACGATGCAGGCCACGCCCAACCGCGAATGGGGCACCCGGCCCGACGCCCGTCCGTACTCGCAGTCCACGCACTGAGCCGCGCATGCCCGAGCCGCCGGCGGTGGCCGCCTGCCGCGGCCTCCACTACACTTGCCCACCGGCAGCGGGCCTATAGCTCAACGGTTAGAGCAGAGGACTCATAATCCTTTGGTTCCAGGTTCGAATCCTGGTGGGCCCACCATCTGCTGATCCGACCACGTCCAGATCAGTCCGAATATCCTAGCAAAGTGGCTGTGCTCCGTGGCTTTCGTGTCCGGCCGGGTCCGGTGGTGTGCACCCCCATCCGGCTGGAACGTGAGTAACGGTGCGAGTAAGATGGCCGGAAGGTCTTCGCTTACTCACATACCGGTTACTCACAGCCATGTTGACGGACACCAAGCTGCGCAGCCTCAAGCCCCAGGGCAAGGTCTATCGCGTCGCCGACGCCAATGGGCTGTGCGTCGAGGTGAGGCCTTCTGGAGCCAGGATCTGGCGTTATCGGTACCGGTTCGCCGGCAAGGCGAACATGCTGACCATCGGCGACTACCCGGCGGTTTCCCTGGCAGAAGCTCGCGCCGAGCGGGACAAGGCCCGGGCCCAGCTCAAGAAGGGCATGGACCCGGCTCTCGTGGTGAAGATCGAGCGGGCGGCACAGGAGGAAGAGGCCGGCAATACCTTTGGCGCGCTTGCTAAGGAACTGGTGGCGCAACGGGCCAAGAAGCTGACCCCCGGGTCAGTCGTACGGGAGCGCCGGATGCTGGAGCGCGACCTGGGAAGCATCGCTGATCTGCCCGTTCGGAGCGTGACTGCGCCAATCCTGCTGAAAGCCCTCCGGAAGATCGAGGCCCGTGGAGCGGTTGAGACGGCACATCGGGCTCGCGCCGCCGCGGGCATGGTCTTTCGCTATGCCATCGCCACCGGCCGTGCAGAGAACAACCCCGCCCTGAGTCTTGCCGGTGCGCTGACCCCTACGAAAACCAAGCACTTCTCCAGCCTGACGGAGCCGGGGGAGGTGGCGAAGCTTCTCAAGGCCATCTACGGCTACCAGGGGTCGCCGATCGTGTCCGCTGCGCTCAAGCTCTCGGCGCTCCTATTCGTCAGGCCGGGCGAGCTCCGTGCGGCGCGCTGGGAGGATATCGATCTGGATGCTGCTGAGTGGCGTTACATCACCAACAAGACCCAGACCCAGCACATCGTTCCTCTGGCTGGCCAGGTCGTCGAGCTCCTGGAGGATGTCCGGCCCTATGCAAGGAAAAGCCGGTACGTCTTTCCCAGCGTGCGCAGCATCCAGAAGCCAATCAGTGAGAACACGATCAACGCTGCTCTACGGAACCTCGGGTTCGATGGCGAGATGATGACTGCCCATGGATTTCGGGCCATGGCGCGAACCTTGCTGGACGAGGTGCTTGGGTTCAGGCCGGACTTCATCGAGCATCAGCTTGCCCATGCGGTGCGGGATCCGCTGGGGCGGGCGTACAACCGGACTACCCACCTGGGAGAGCGCAAGAAGATGATGCAGGCTTGGGCCAACTACCTGGACGAGCTAAGGCGTGGCACGTAGGCCTCGATCCATGGTTGAATTCATGCGTCGTCGCCAACTTTGCTCGGTGGGCGCGGATCTTGTCCGGTGCTTAGGCGGCCGCTTCCGACCTATTCCGTTGAAAAACTCTGTTGAATCGGCCGGCTGATGCTGATTCACTGACGTCCCATCGATCGAGCGGAAGTTCACGCGATGATGGGACGTCAGGAAGTCGGCCAAGTGCCGCTGTTCTACGCCTTCAACCTGGAAGACCACGTTCCAGCGAACCATCTGCTCCGCAGGATCGATCAGTTCCTGGACCTCGGCGAGCTGCATCGGCACCTCGCCCCGCACTACAGCCACACCGGCCGCCCCTCCGTTGATCCGGCGCTGCTGATCCGGATGCTGATCGTGGGCTACTGCTTCGGCATCCGCTCCGAGCGCCGGCTGTGCGAGGAGGTGCATTTGAACTTGGCCTACCGCTGGTTCTGTCGGTTGGGGCTGGAGGATGCAGTGCCGGACCATTCGACCTTTTCAAAGAACCGGCATGGACGGTTCCGCAACAGCGACACGCTGCGCTTCGTGTTCGAGAAGGTGCTGGAGCGCTGCTTGGCTGAGGGCCTGGTCGGAGGCGAAGGCTTCGCCATCGATGCCAGCGTCATCAAGGCCGACGCAAACCGCCAGCGCGGTGTCCCGGGCAGCGATGCCAGCTGGGACCGGGAGTCGTCGCTCACGCGCCCGGTACGCGAGTACCTGGAAGCGCTGGACGCCGCAGAGGAAGCGCGTAAGCCTCCGAAGAACGTGTCGCTCACCGACCCGGCCGCGCAGTGGACCGCCGCGCCCGGCGGCCCGGCGTTTTACGCCTATTCGACCAACTACCTGATCGACACCAAGGCCGGCGTCATCCTCGACGTCGAGGCCACGCCCGCACACCGCACGAACGAGGTGAACGCCACCAAGGTCATGGTGGATCGCGTCGAGGAACGGTTCGAGATCAAGCCGACGCATCTGATCGGCGATACGGCCTACGGCACCGCCGAGATGCTGGGCTGGATGGTGGACGAGAAAGCGATCGAACCGCACGTTCCGGTGTGGGACAAGGCCGAGCGCAAGGATGGTTCGCTGGGACGTTCCGACTTCCGCTGGGAGGCCGAAGCCGACGAATATCGCTGCCCACAGGGCAAGCCGTTGCGCTCAACTGGCAAGCCTACGGCGGACGACACGCTGATCTATCGCAGCAGCGTCTACGACTGTGCCGGCTGCGAGCTCAAGTCGCGATGCTGCCCCAACACCACGCATCGGAAGATCGCCCGCCAGGTCAACGAATCCGCACGCGACGTGGCCCGCCAGTTGGCATCAACACCTCGATACGCACGATCGCGGCGACATCGAAAGAAGGTCGAGATGCTGTTCGCACACCTCAAGCGCATCCTGCGGCTGGATCGCTTGCGGCTTCGGGGCCTGAAAGGTGCCCGCGACGAGTTCCTGTTGGCGGCGACTGCGCAAAATCTGCGAAGAATGGCGGCGTGGTTGATGCCGAAAGGCCCGGAAGCAGGAATTGCGGTGCCGATCTAAGGCATGGGGCGCTTGCGCGCCCCCATTTGCTTCATTGCGGATCGAACAAATCCGCTTCCGGCTGCCTGGTCACGTGACGCCCCTGCTCCGGGACCGAGTTTTTCAACAGAATAGGCCGAGAGCGGACGCACCACCTCATACTTCCAGGCTTTTGGGCCTTTTCTGGCTCATGGGGACTGACTCACTGGCGATTTCGTCCGAGCGTGAGTGGATAATGCGCAAAGAGTCGATCTAAGAAAATCTCAGCCACATATCACCTCGTTGAAGCCAGTAGGGTCTGGCTTTGCGCAAGGGCACAGCGCTCCTTGTGCACCTTGAAGATGGATTCCTTATGAGTGACAGGTCCGAGGCGGTCTACTGCGTTCTTGTAGTAGTCGCGGCGGCTCTGGTGAGCGTCGCCAGATGCGTCAGCTGCAAACGCCCAAGATTTCCGTAATCCAACCCGCGACAGACCACAAGGCCCGGCATTCGCCGGGCCTTGTGCGTTTATGCCCAAGAGTTAGGAGAAGAAAGATGCACCTGGTTGAAACAATGGCCTATGCCGGCGAACGACCGTGGCACGGGCTCGGCAACAAGCTTGCGCCGCAGCAGCCCATCGAGGTCTGGAAGCGCGAGGCCGGGATGGACTGGTCGATCGAAGAGTCCGAAGTCCGCTACGTGGTCGGGAAGAACGGGATCGGGGCCATCAACGCTTTCCCGGAACAGAAGGTCCTGTACCGGTCAGACACGCAAGCCCCGCTGTCCGTCGTCTCCAAGCGCTACAAGGTCGTCCAGCCGGGGGAAATCCTGGAGTTCTATCGCGACCTGACCGAGGTCGGCGGCTTTGAGCTGGAAACGGCCGGCGTACTGCGCGAAGGCCGTAAGTTCTGGGCCTTGGCCAGGACTGGGCAGAGCACGGTGCTCAAGCGGAAGGACCGCGTCGAAGGCTACCTGCTGCTGGCCACGGCCTGTGATGGGACGCTGGCCACCACAGCCCAGTTCACCTCGGTTCGGGTCGTGTGCAACAACACCTTGGCCATCGCACTGGGCAGCAATGCGGGCGTCGTGAAGGTGCCGCACCGCAGTCAGTTCGACCCCGACGTGGTGAAGCGTCAGCTGGGCATCACCGTATCGACCTGGGATTCGTTTGTGGCCCAGATGAGGGCGCTGGTTGAGACCCCGGTAGACCCGGACTCGGTGGACGGACTCCTGCGCCGGGTGTTGACATACCCCAACCCGGACGGGCAGGGAGTCGCGGTCAACGAGCAGGCCTTCACGGTCGCCCGTGCGCTGTACGACGGCGCGGGCAGGGGGTCGGAGCTGTCAACGGCCAAGGGGACAGCCTGGGGCGTCCTGAGCAGCGTGACGGAGTTCGTTGACCACCACCGGCGTGCCAGGAGCGACGACCACCGCAGGGATGCGGCATGGTTCGGGGCGGGCGCCCAGATCAAGCAACGGGCCTGGGACGAAGCCATAAAGCTGGTGGCCTGAGCGATGGACGTCGATCAGCTCGACGTTGCGTACATCGCCATAGGGGCCAAGCAAGCACTGGACAAGAGTGGGGCTCCGTACGCGAAGGTCCCGTTCCAAGGGGAGTTGGGCTACGTCCAAGCATGCATCGATCAGGCTGAGCTTCTGACTCGGGCCTGGCGCGCATGTAGTGAGGTGTTCCCCGGTGTCTGGTGCTACGAGGTGGCCGAGCCCTTCGGCGTGGCCTTCGGCAAGCACCTCCTGGCCGGAGGTGGTCCTGAGAGCGCCCAGAGCATCCTCAACGGGGTGCTGGCCTCAGCGATGGCGACAACCCCGGTGTAGGTTCCGTCTCTGTCAAAGCTACCCATAAGCCCGGCCTCCCCACGGAGGCCGGGCTTCTTCGATTGGAGGATTGGAAATGAGCAGATCAGCGGCGATTCGTCTGGTCGACACGCGCTCGATGGAGCGTGAGGAGTGGTTGGAAGTCCGCAATCGCGGCATCGGGAGTTCCGATGCTGCCGCTGCGGTGGGGCTCTGTCCCTACAAGAGCCAGCTTGAGCTCTGGATGGAGAAGACCGGGCGGACGACCCGGGATGATGAGCCCGGCCAGGACAGTCCCATGTACTGGGGCACCCTGCTGGAGCCACTTGTGGCCGGTGCGTATACCGAGCAGACCGGACGGAAGGTCCGCCGGGTCAACGCGGTGCTTCAGCATCCGACCTACAGCTTCATGCTGGCCAATGTCGACCGGGAGGTGGTTGGCGTTCCGGACGTGCAGATCCTGGAGTGCAAGACGGCCGGGGAGTTCGGCTCACGACTCTGGCGGGATGGCGTGCCCGAGTATGTCCAGATCCAGGTCCAGCACCAGCTGGCCGTCACCGGCAAGGCGGCCGCAGACGTGGCCGTGCTGCTCTGTGGCCAGAAGCTGGAGGTGCACCGAATCGAGCGCGACGAGGACGTGGTCTCGCGCCTGATCGTGCTGGAGGCCAGGTTCTGGGAGTACGTGACCCAGGATACCCCGCCCCCGGCGGATGGCAGCGAGTCTGCCGCCCGGGCCCTGCGCAGCTTGTACAGGGGCAACGACACCAGCCTCGACTTCAGCGAAGACGCCGAACTGTCTGCCACCTTCGACGGGCTGGTACTGCTGCGTGACGAGATCGCCCAGATGGACAAACGGGCCGAGCAGATGCGCCAGCAGTTGGAGCAGTCCATGGGCGACGCCTCTCGGGCGATCTTTCCGAGTGGTGAGATCACCTACCGGCGTTCCAAGGACGGCACGAGTGTCGATCTCAAGCGGTTGACCGAGGCCCACCCGGACCTGGTGGCTGAGTTCATCGTCGCCCGACCCGGATCCCGGCGGTTCCGGCTCGTTCCCCATCAAACCCAAGGAGCATGACCATGCTGAAAGGCTTGGCGATCACCCCGCCCGTGGTCGGGCGGATCTCAATCGGCCGCATGGTCGAGCGCAACGGCAAGCGCCTGCCGGAGAAGGATGATCAGTTCACGCTGACCAGTCAGGTACAGAACCGGGAAGGCTGGGTGCTGCATCCGCTGGACGAGGCCCTTCGCAAGGAGGCCGGAGGCAAGCTGCGCTCGATCCCGGTGCGGCTGCTGTTCAACGACCCGGGACTGAACCTTCGTGCCGACTACTCGCTCTTCGACCGGACGACCGGCAGGCCGGTCTGTGTCGGCAACGGGGAGACCAGCCGGAGGATGGGCAAGGACGGCATCACCCAGGAGGTATGCCCTGGCCCGGATGGTTGTCCATTCGCCATGGGCGAGTGCAAGGCCTACGCCCGCTTGAACGTCAGGGTCGGGGACGAGGACGAGTTGGGGAGCTTTGTGCTCCGCACCACGTCGTACAACACGATCCGGACGCTGGCAGCCCGCCTGGCCTACTTCGATGCCGTCTCCGATGGGCGCCTAGCCTGCATGCCGCTGGAACTTAAGCTCCGCGGCAAGTCCACGACGATGAGCTTCAGGTCGGCGATCTATTACGTCGATCTGGTGGTCAGGTCGGGCCTGTCGTTGGAGCAGGCCATCGGGGAGGCGAGGGCGCTCGATCAGGCCCGCAAGGACGCCGGCTTCGATCAGGCGGCTCTGGACGAGGCCGCCAGGCTCGGCTTCGCCAACGGCGCCTTCGAGGACCTGGTAGAGGACGTGCCGGCTGTGGTGGAGGAGTTCTATCCCGGCGAAGCGGGTGTGGCCGGCAACGGCGTCCCAAGCGGGCCGTCTGGCGGCAGCTTGCAGGACAGGCTGGAGAGCAAGGTCGCCCGGATCGCGGGCGGTTAATCGTCAATCAAGAGGAGGAAGACCATGCTGAAGGCAATTGGTGGGGCCGTGGTGTACGGCTTCGCCCTTTACGGACTCAACACCTTCATGGAGAAGGTCAAGGTCATGCAGTGCGTCAAGCGACAGCCGGATCCGGAGGACGCCGGTCAGGTGGCCGGGCAGGAGGGTGTCCACGGCGCGTAGTGGGGGCTCGTCGGAACTGCCTGGCTTGCGGGCAAGGCAGGGCAACGTGAGGGAAAGGAGCAAGGGGGCGGAACCGCGCCCCTTCTCTGTTGTCGTCGAATCAGGGCACGAAAATTCATCGAGGAGAACCAGATGGAGTCACCACCCATGAGCTTGCCCCTGCTGTACGTTCGAAGCGGCGCGCGATCCTACAAGGTTGCCAGCGCCGACGAGGTCTTGGGGGCGGCCCGCGCCGTCGTCGGGCAGAGGATGCAGCGAGGGGCCGCCTTTTCGGACCCCCAGACCGCCAAGGCCTTCTTCCGCGACAAGCTGGGCGGGTTGGGTCAGGAGGTTTTTGCTGCTGCCTTCCTGGACACCCGTCACCGCTTGGTCGGGTACGTGGAACTGTTCCACGGAACCATCGACGGAGCCGAGGTCCATCCGCGGGAGGTGGTGCGTCACGCGCTCCGCTGCAACGCCGCAGCGGTGATCGTGGCGCACAACCATCCGTCGGGCTTGGAAGAACCATCAGCTGCGGATCGCGCGGTGACCGAGCGACTCAAGCAGTCGCTCGCCCTGGTCGACGTGCGCCTGATTGATCACGTGGTGGTCGGTGGACTGCAGACTGTAACCCTGGCGGAACGTGGCTGGCTTTGATGGCCACACGCGAGAACCAGTGGGAAACCGGATCGACTTTCCTGCCAGCCAATAGGGGCTGGCAGGATGTGGTCGGATCCTTTTTTATTTGGGTATCCGGATTTTAGTGTGGGAAGACCGCACTAGCCCTTCTTGTCTGACAGCTCTCGTTCGGTAGGTTTCTGGTATCGCAAGGCTTACGCGCTTTTAGCCTTCAGTGTGGGCTTTGTCTGGCGCATGTCGGTGCAAGGAAACAATCAGTGGCAGGTCACCTTGCCCCCGGCTCGAACTGGGGTTTGAGGCGCAGTGGAACGGAAAACCGGGTTAAGCCACGCGCCTAGCTCCCGTGCAGAGAATCGATCAGCGGGCACGACACAGTGCCTCGCTGCGCATGGCACTCGTTGACCAACCGTGACAGCACCGCTTCGATTCGCGTCAGGTCCGCCATCTTGGTGCGCACGTCGGTGAGCTGGAGCGCAGCCAGCTCGGCGGCTTCGCTGCAGTGAGTGCCGTCCTCAAGCTGTAGGAGTTGGCCGACTTCGTCCAAGTTGAACCCCAGCCGCTGGGCGGATTTCACGAAACGCACCCGCGCCACGTCCGCCGATCCGTAGCGGCGAATACTGCCGACGGGCCGACCTGGTTCTGGCAATAACCCCTTGCGCTGATAGAACCGGATGGTCTCCACGTTGACCCCAGCGGCCTTGGCGAAAGCCCCGATGGTCAGTGTTTGCGGATCGTTCACCATCGCGCTTGACTCCGTACTTGACTACGGAAGTAACCTTAGCGCATCACGCAACGTCTCGGAAGGAGATCCCTCACATGGCAGACCCCAGCAACGGCCGCGGTGCACTGGCCGCCGGTGGCCTCGCCGCCATCCTCGCCTCGACCTGCTGCCTCGGTCCGCTGGTGCTGATCACGCTGGGTTTCTCCGGCGCCTGGATCGGCAACTTGACCGCGCTGGAACCGTACCGGCCGATCTTCATTGGCGTGGCGCTCGTGGCGCTGTTCTTCGCGTGGCGTCGCATCTTCCGGCCGGCTCGCGCCTGCGCGCCGGACGACGCATGCGCCGTGCCCCAGGTGCGGACGGCCTACAAGGTGATCTTCTGGATCGTCACCGCCCTGGTGCTGATCGCGCTCGTGTTCCCCTACCTCATGCCCCTGTTCTACTGAAAGGAGATTGCCATGAAGAAACTCGTCGCATTGCTCGCTCTGACCGTTGCCCTCAGCGCTCCCGCCTGGGCCGCCACCAAAACCGTCATGCTGTCGGTGCCGAGCATGACCTGCGCCACCTGTCCGATCACGGTCAAAAAGGCGCTGACCAAGGTCGAAGGCGTCATCGAGGCCAAGGTGACCTGGGAGCCCAAGGAGGCGGTGGTAACCTACGACGATGCCAAGACCACTCCGGCCGCGTTGACCAAAGCCACCGAGAACGCCGGCTACCCGTCTACCGTCAAGAAGTGAGCACACGCTCATGACCGAGGCGATCACGCTGCACATCGGTGGCATGACCTGCGGGTCGTGCGCCGAGCACGTCAAGCAGACCTTGGAAAAGGTGCCCGGCGTGCGTTCGGCCTCAGTGTCCTACCCACAGCGCCGGGCCGAGATTGAGGCCAGCGTAGGTACCGCCGCGGACGTGACCTCGCTGGTCGCGGCGGTATCCGCACTCGGTTACCGAGCGCAGCTTGCCGATGCGCCGGGGCAACCCAGCGACCTGCTGAACAATGCACAAGAGCGGCTGGGCGGCGAACCAAAGCGCGAGGACGATGAGGCTGCACTGCACGTGGCCGTGATCGGCAGCGGCGGCGCGGCGATGGCGGCGGCGTTGAAGGCCGTCGAGCAAGGGGCGCGTGTGACGCTGATCGAGCGCAGCACTCTCGGCGGCACCTGCGTCAACGTCGGATGTGTGCCGTCCAAGATCATGATCCGCGCTGCCCACATTGCGCATCTGCGTCGCGAGAGTCCGTTCGATGACGGCATTGCCGCCGCCTCGCCGAAGATTCTGCGTAAGCGCTTGCTGGCTCAGCAGCAGGGGCGCGTCGATGAACTGCGCCACGCCAAGTACGAAGGCATCCTGACGAGCACCCCGACCATCACCGTGCTGCGCGGCGATGCCCGATTCAAGGATGCGCACACGCTGACCGTGGCAACCGCTGACGACGGGATGCGCGAGGTGAGTTTCGACCGCTGCCTCATCGCCACCGGGGCCAGTCCGGCGATTCCACCGATCCCGGGCTTGAAAGACACGCCCTTCTGGACGTCGACCGAAGCGCTGGCCAGCGACACGATCCCCGATCGGCTGGCCGTGATCGGCTCGTCGGTGGTGGCCGTCGAACTCGCGCAGGCCTTTGCCCGGCTGGGCAGCAAGGTGACCATGCTGGCGCGCAGCACACTGTTCTTTCGCGAAGACCCCGCCATTGGCGAGGCCATCACGGCCGTGTTCCGCGCCGAAGGCATCGAAGTGCTGGACCACACCCAGGCCAGCCAGGTCGCCTATGAGGATGGGGAATTCGTGCTCACCACCGAACGCGGCGAACTGCATGCCGACCGGCTGTTGTTCGCCACCGGCCGCACCCCAAACACCCGCACGCTCAACCTCGACGCGGCCGGTGTGGTGGTCAATGCGCAAGGCGCCATCACCATCGACCACGCGATGCGCACTACCGTGCCGCACATCTATGCCGCCGGCGACTGCACTGACCAGCCGCAGTTCGTCTACGTCGCGGCGGCGGCCGGCACCCGCGCTGCAATCAACATGACGGGTGGCAACGCGACGCTGGATCTGACGGCGATGCCGGCGGTGGTGTTCACCGACCCGCAGGTCGCCACCGTGGGCTACAGCGAAGCCGAAGCGCACCACGACGGTATCGAGACCGACAGCCGCACGCTGACGCTCGACAACGTGCCCCGGGCGCTGGTCAACTTCGACACGCGCGGTTTCATCAAGCTGGTTTCGGAGGCCGGTTCGGGACGACTGATCGGCGTGCAAGCGGTAGCCCCGGAAGCAGGCGAGCTGATCCAAACCGCAGTACTGGCGATTCGCAACCGCATGACGGTGCGAGAGTTGGCCGACCAGTTATTCCCCTACCTGACGATGGTCGAGGGGCTGAAACTCGCGGCACAAACCTTCACCAAGGACGTAAAGCAACTGTCCTGTTGCGCGGGGTAGTGGCTGGGCCTCTTACCTATGCTTCATCGGCTGAATCACAAATTCAGGCTGAAGCGCCGCCTCTTGCACAATGGGCTGAGGACTATTCGAAATACCCCTCTTCGAGTAGCCGCGCCAGCGTCGGGAGATAGGGGCCGTACTCGACCACGCGCGTGATCTTCTTCTTGCGCGTTGCCGCCGTGGTCATCCGCTGGAACACGAAGTCCGTGGTCATTGGGTCGTCGTCATCGACCAACACGGTTTCGATAACCGAGCCATCCTTGCGCGCCTTCTTGTCGTAGAGCATGCGCGCCCGAAGCACCTCGAAGCTGTAACCCCTGCCCATGCGGTTCATGTCTTTGGCCACTCGGTTGACTGACTCAGTATAGGCATTGGTAATCGGCTGCTCGAAGTAGGCGAAGATTTCGTCGTGCCAGTTGTGCACGGCGGTGGTCAGGTCCTTGAACGTGGCCGCCAATTCGGTCGGAATATTGGCCTGCCACTTCGCGCAGGCGGCTTCTACTGCTGGGCGGGTCTTCTGATCCCAGATCGACAGAAATCCTTCCTTGAGCGCGTGGGCTTCGCTTAGGAGCGGGAACTGTTGGAACCATTCCCGCATCCGGTCCATATCTCTCCCTGTCAGGTCGTGCTGCCGCTTGAGCAGCAGGAACCGCTCGTCCTTGAGTTTGAGGCGCTGCCGGGTGGACAAATCCTTGCGAATGCGCTTGCGCAGCTTCTCCAGCGCGTCGTTCGCCATGCGCTGGATATGGAATCGATCGACCACGATCCGGGCCTGTGGCAGCGTGGCGCGCACCACCTGCCGATAAACGTGGTACATGTCCATCGCCACCCACTCGACCGAGTCCTTGTCCCGCAGGTCGCGGAAATAGGGCATCAACTCGGCTTTGGCCCGGCTGGGGCGGATATCGAACACGGTCTTGCGCTCGACGTTGGTGATCATGGCCCGGTACTGGCCGATGATCTTGAGCTCGTCGATACCCAGCACCCGCGAGCGCATCGGGCAGAACGACTGGTCGCTCACGCCGGGGCGTTATGTCGGCGTAGCGGTGGTCACTGAAGATGACGAAGAAGGGTTTGCCGAGCGGATGCGGGCCATCCATGACGAGCTGGCAGAGTTGGATGAGAAGGCATCCGAGCTTGCGGCGACCATCAGCCAGAACTTCGAGGAGTTGTTCGCGTGAGTGACAGTGTACGAACGATTCGAGACATTGCTATTGGCGTTTACGACGGCCCGCATGCAACGCCAGAGCTTCATGAAGAGGGTGCAGCAGTATTCCTTGGAATTCCTAACATTTCGGCAGATGGCAGAATTGACCTAGCCACTGCCCGGTGGGTTGCCGATCGTGACCTTCCGAGATGGAATCGTCGCGTGACGCCGCAGGCGAATGACATCGTTTTCACCTATGAAGCAACTTTGAATAGGTACGCCATCATCCCCGACGGCATGAGTTTCACGTTGGGTCGTAGAACCGCATTGATACGCCCGGATCCAGAAAAGATCGACTATTGCTATCTGTTCTACTACTTCTTCGCGCCGAGATGGCGGGCACAGATTGAAGCAAAAACGATGACGGGCGCGACGGTTGATCGGATTCCGTTGACGAATTTTCCAGGCTTCGAGATTTTTGTTCCTTCGTTGGGAGAGCAGCGAAGAATAGCTGCAGTACTGTTCGCTTACGACGATCTCATCGCCACTAATCAGCGCCGCATCGCCCTTCTGGAAGACGCCGCCCGTCGCCTATATCGAGAATGGTTCGTGCATCTACGCTTTCCCGGCCATGAGACCGTCACGGTGGTGGATGGCGTGCCGGAGGGTTGGGCACGCAAGACCTTGGGTCAAATCGCGCCGCTCAAGTACGGCAGGGCGCTTAAAGCTACGGAACGCAAGGATGGACAGGTGCCTGTATATGGCTCAAGTGGGGTTGTCGGTAACCATGATCGTGCGCTCGTGGATGGGTGCGCCATCGTAGTCGGGCGCAAAGGCAATGTGGGCAGCCTGTACTTTTCGCCCGAGCCCTGCTTTCCGATCGATACGGTGTTCTTCATTGATCCCGAAGCGTCGACGTTCTATTTATTGCAAGCCCTGAGCAACCTGAACTTCATCAGCAGCGATGCCGCTGTGCCTGGTTTAAATCGAAACTACGCACATTTGCTGTCATTGCTTGTGCCAGCCGGTGAAGTTGCTGCTTCCTTCGAAACATTAGTCGCACCGCTGTATTCGCAAGCATTCCAATTGGAAAGGCAAAAAAAGAAACTCGCCAGAGCCCGCGACGCCCTGCTGCCCAAGCTGATGAGCGGACAACTGGACGTCTCCGGCATCCCGCTACCGCAGCCGGAAGCGGCGTAGCCCGGAGGGCGATTTTGCCAAACATCAACGAATACATTAAGGTTTAGGCGCATCAACACCCGGAGCCCGCCATGCCCATCACCTCACAGGACATCGTGCCCTTCAACAAGGCTCGCGCCGACCTGACCCGGCTGGCCGATGAAGTCCGCGCCGGCCACGAAAAGATCATCACCCGCAACGGCGAGAGCTATGTGGCGCTGGTGGATGCCCGCAAGCTGGACTACTACCACCGTCTGGAGCGCGAAACGCTGGCACGAGCCAACTTTCAGCTTGGCCTGCTGAACGACGTGACCGCCGGTTTGCAGGACATTCGCGCGGGCAAGCCCGGCATCCCGGTGGAGGAGGCCAGGTCGCGGTCGCAGACCCGGCTGGACGCGGCCAGGGCCGCACGCAAGACGGACGCCTGACGCATGCAGGTCGTCCTGGGTGCGGCCTACGAGCGCAGACTGGACGAGGCCGTGGCGCACCTGATCGGCGTTGGCGCGGATGCCGCGGGGCAGCAGCTGCTGGACGACGCCTATGACGCCTTGCCCAAGCGCCTGGCTCAGGCGCCGCGCATCGGGCGCGAATTCATCGCCCACAACCCTGAAGCGCCGGAAGTGCTTGCCGCTTGGACAGCCGTGCGCGAGCTGCTGGGCGATGACATCGAACTGCGCGAGTACATTCTGGAAGAGTACCTGGCGCTGTATGCCATCCATCGGGACTGCATCCATCTGCTGACGCTGCGCCATCACCGCCAGTGCGGCTTCGACTTCAGCGAGGCGTAAGGCGATGAACGCACGGGGGGATTACAGCGAAGACGGGATGATCCAGAAGGATGCCGCCGCAATCCTGGGTGAGCTTGGCTGGTCGTCGGTCCATGCCCAGGCCGAGACCGAGGACAGGCCGCATCTCACCGGGCGTAGCAATTTCACCGAGACGGTGCTCACGCCCGACCTGCGCGCCGCGCTGGAGCGGCTCAATCCCGGCTTGCCCGAGGAGGCCTACCGGCAGGCCATCGACCAAGCCACTACCCACGACCACGCCAAGACCCTGGTCGCCATCAACCAGGACAAGTACGAGCTGTTGCGCAACGGCGCGCTGGTCCGGTTCAAGGATGGCGCCGGGCGAGCCGTGGAACGCCGCCTGCGGCTGGTCGATTTCGTCGATCCGGACAACAACAGCTTCAAGGCCGTTCGCGAGCTGTGGGTGCGCGGGAGGAACTACCTGCGTCGCGCCGACCTGGTGGGCTTCGTCAACGGCCTGCCGCTGGTGTTCGTCGAGCTCAAGCGCTTCGACGTGGACTACCACGACGCCTACAAGAAGAACTACCGCGACTATCGCGGTACCGACGAATCCGGCAAGCAAGTCGCCATCGAGGGCAGCATCGAGCAGCTGTTCCACTGGAACCAGTTCGTGGTGTTCTCCAATGGCCACATCGCCAGGTACGCCAGCATCACGGCCACGTCCGAGCATCACTACCAGTGGAAGCGGCTGGACGAGGACGATCCGGAGCCGGGAAAGAGCACGATGCAGCTTCCCCTGCTGCTGCGCGGAATGATGGACAGGGCGCGGCTGCTGGACATTATCGAGAACTTCATCCTGTTCGACGCCAGCGAGGGCGCCCTCGCCAAGATCGTGGCCCGCAATCACCAGTATCTGGGCGTGAATCGCGTCATTGCACGGCTGCAGTCGGACGATGACAAGGTGAAAGCCGAGCTGGCGACGGGGCAGCTCGGCGTGTTCTGGCATACCCAGGGCTCGGGCAAGTCGTACTCCATCGTATTCCTGAGCGAGAAAATCCGGCGCAGGGTGTCGGCGGGCTACACCTTTGTTGTCGTCACTGATCGCAGCGAGCTGGATGGCCAGATCGCCGGCACCTACACCCATTGCGGGCGCGCACACGCCAAGGATGACCAGGCCCAGAGCGGTGCGAACCTGCGGGCCATGCTCCGCGACAGCAACCGCAGCTATGTCTTCACCCTGATCCAGAAGTACCGCGAGCGCGTGACCGAACCCTATTCGGAGCGTGACGACATCATCGTCATCAGCGACGAGGCGCATCGCAGCCAATACGGACGGCTTGCCCTGAACATGCGCAAGGGGTTGCCCAATGCCAAGTTCATCGGCTTCACCGGCACGCCGCTGATCGAAGCGGCGGAGAAGCAGCTGACCCGCGAAGTGTTTGGCGACTACGTCTCTGTCTACGACTTCCAGCGTGCGGTCGCTGATGGCGCGACTCTACCGCTGAAGTATGAGAACCACGGTGAGAAGCTGGAGATCGTTGATGACGACCTCAACGAGAAGATCACCCGCTACATAGAAGAGGCCAGGCTCGATTCCACGGCGGAAGATCCGTGGACGGACGAGAAGGAAGACAAGCTCTACCGGAAGCTGGCCAGGGAATACACCATCTTCACCTCGCCCACGCGCCTGGAGGCGGTGGCGGAGGATTTCGTCAAGCACTACTCGCAGCGCCGCAATGCGGTGTCCGGTGGCAATAGCAAAGCGCTAGTGGTCTGCATCGACAAGATCACCTGCGTGAAGATATACGACCTGGTCGCTGACAAGTGGAAGGCGCTGAGCGACGCGCTGGAGGCGGACCTGCTCGCCGATGAGGCGACCTTCATTGCCAAGTATCCGCAGCGCCCCTTGCCCAGGATCCTGCAGCAAAAGCGCGAACGCCTGGAGTGGATGCGCGAAACAGAATTCTGCGTGGTGGTGTCCAGCGAGCAGGGCGAGGTGGAGGAGTTCAGGAAGTGGACCAACCACCGAGGTGAGCCGCTCGACATCGCGCCACATCGGGCAAAAATGACGTCGCGCAATCTGGAACAGGAGTTCAAGAAGGCCGAGAATCCGTTCCGGGTCGCCATCGTCTGCGCGATGTGGCTGACCGGCTTCGACGTGAAGTCACTGGCCACCCTCTACCTGGACAAGCCGATGCAGGGCCACACCCTGATGCAGGCGATTGCCCGGGTGAACCGCGTTGGAGGGGGAAAGGCCAACGGTCTGATCATTGACTACAACGGCATGATCAAGAGCCTGCGCAAGGCTTTGGCGACGTTCGCCCAGGGCGACCGCGACGGCAAGGTGGAAGTCGGCGAAGGTGAGGACCCCGGGTATCTGGAGGACGACGCCGAAGGGATTGCCGAGTACGCCGCGAGCATCGAGCATGCGGCCGAGTTCCTGGCGGACCTCGGCTTCGAGCTGCAGGACGTGATTGATGCCCAGGGGATGGACAAGGGCGAGAAAGTCCTGGGGGCCTGCGATCTGCTTGCGGCCAGCAATGAGCGGCGCAAGACCTTCATGGTGATCGTGGAAGACGTCGCGGCCAAGTATCGCGGCCTGTTTCCGAATCCCGGCCTGTTCGCCTATGACGAGCAGGAGAGCGCCCTCAACGCTATCTACAACAAGCTGCAGGCAGCGCGCACGTCGCCGGATATCACCAAGCTGCTGCAGGGCTTCTATGACGTAGTGGACCTGGGCATTGGCCTGGAGCAGGGGGCCAGCAAGGTGCCTGCCCAGTTCGACCTGAGCACCATCGACTTCGACCGATTGCGGGCGGAGTTCCAGAACATCAAGCAGAAGAACCTGGTCGCGCTGAACCTCATAGAGAAGATCGAGGAAGGGCTGAAGGCCATGGTGCTGGAGAACCCGACGCGGATCGACTTGTACGAGAAGTCCCAGCGCATCGTGGCCGAGTACAACACCGACAAGGATGAGGCCGAGATCCAGAAGGTGATGGGGGAGCTGTTCGCCACCCATGACGAGATGGACGAGGAAGCCCGGCGTTTCCAGCGGGAGGGACTGGAGACCGAGCAACAGCTCGCCGTATTCGACCTGCTGCGGAAGAAGTCACTCGGCCGGAAGGATCGCGAGGCGATCAAGAAGTCGGCCGTCGAACTGCTGGCAAGGCTGGAGGAGCGCAATCTGCTGATGGGCCACCTGCGCGACATGGCAGCTAAGCAGGCGCAGTTGCGTCACGAGATCGAGAACCACCTGTGGGACAGCGGAATGGCCGACATGGGCTATTCCGAAGACGAGGTGGTGAGCAAGGGCGATGCCGTGTTCGCCTATCTGTTTGCAGGTGCTGCCAGCGGCAGTGTGCGGTTGCTTCACTGACGCGTGTCAGTAGGCATCTCTCAGGCCTAGGCCACCGAACGTCTGCTGTGCTGTTCAAGCCAGCCGCTCTCGCCATCCAAGTTCAGTACCACGAAGAACAAGTAAAAGTAATTTTCTACCTGCGTAACACTACCCTATGAGCAGGGGTGGGCTCGGTGATTGGTAGTTCGCAGTAATCAGTACTGGATTGTCTCATAGTGATAGGGGGGGCAAAGCCTTCGCGCACTTACCGTTTCCAACGAATCACTTCAATTGCTCAAAGACCGGCCAAGGCAACCTGGCCGGTCTTTTCACTTCTACAACCAAGAAAAGGGTAGTGCCCCGATGGCAACGTTTCATGTTCAAATCAAGAGTGGAGGCAAAGGAACCGCAGGTGATCATGCGGATTACATCGCCAGAAATGGCTTTCACCGCAAACGCGACGATCTAGTTCATGCGAGCCATGGAAATCTGCCGCGTTGGGCGGCCAACGATCCGAAGGTCATGTGGAAGGCCGCGGACAAGTACGAGCGCAAGAACGGTGCCGCATACCGCGAGGCGATCATTGCGCTGCCTGCTGAGCTGACAGCAGAGCAGAACGCGGCCTTGGTGGACGATATCGTTGCGAAGCTGACGCCTGGAAAGCCATACCAGTTTGCAATCCATGCGCCATCATCCTCGCTGGAGGGTGAGGCCAATCCACATCTCCACCTGATGACGTGTGATCGCATGGATGATGGAGTCGAGCGATCTTCAGATCGCTTCTTCACTCGGTACAACAGTAAGCGACCGGAGGATGGCGGTCGCAGGAAAGCCAGTGGAGGACGCAATCGCATGCAGCTCAGGGACGAGGTCATCGCGATGCGAAAGTCGGTGGCGGACACCATCAATCAGCATCTTGAGATCAACGGGCATGCTGCGAGGGTCGATCACCGGACGCTCAAGGAGCAGGGCGCTGATAGAAGGGCTGAACGCCATCTCGGACCGGCGAGGATCCGAGGAATGTCACCGCAGGAGAAGGCTCAATACGTTACGGTACGTCGAAATGGCGAGAGCGATTCCGCCTGATCGGCCGTGGGGCTACGGTGAGCTGGCGGGTCAGTGCCATGACCCTCGCGGCGTGCCGGTAGGCCTGCGCTGGGGGCGATTTGCGGCACTTGTAGCAGAATCGCACGTCGTGCAATCGGTTGCTCCCTCAAGTCGGCCTGTCGGCAGGGGGATAAGGAGCGAGGCCGCCCCGTTAACGGGGCGGCCTCGGTCGCTGTAGTTGGCAGGGTCTCCTACTGGGTGGTGATCTGGCTGAAGACTGCCCCGTTCAAGTGGATCCAGAGCCTGCCTTTCCCTCGGGCGGCGTCCTGATGCATCACGCGGACAGAGTCCTCCATCTGCAGTTGGTGGAGCGCCGCTTCGAAGCGTCCCTGATTCCGGATCGGGCCGCTTTTTCGTACTTCGTTGCGTACCGCCGCCCCATATCCAGCACACCAGTAGCGCCTCCACAGGTACATAGCCAGAGTACGAACATCCCTGGCCTGCTCAGGCTCGTGATTCCTGTCTCCGAATACATCGAGGAACTCTTGGAAGTGCCAGCCCACGACTTCCAGCGCCCGCTCTAGAGTTTCCTTGCTGATCAGGTTGCCCTCCTGTGCGCTGAAGTGGTGCAAGATTGCGGCGACCCGCCCCGTGATCTCCATCGATTTGGATGCGAAGTCCCGAATGCTGGCCAGATCACCATCCTGGCGCAGACGCGGTTCGATCGCGTTCTGAGTTTGCACCCAAAGTTCTTTCGCCTCTTGCGTGAACGCGAGTGTTTTGCGGGTGCTATCACCGGCGATACGACGTGTCTGTGCGGCCGTGAGAAGCTCGCTCACACGCTGATGGAATCGGGGCAGCTGCTCCCAGACAGGTTCTTCTAGTGACATGAAACGAAAGCCCTGCGTGGACGCGGGCCACGCGACGAGGTATCGCGCGAGGTGACCGGACCCGCGAGCCACCTCGCCCCGCTTGTTCATGAACTCCCTGAACACCCTTTCCTGCACCATCATGCTGATGGTCAGGCGAGGATTGGTGACCACGATGCTGTCGTCTGCGCGGTCCAGCGTCAGCGTCTTGGCACCGTCCCAAGCCTTGTTGAGCGTGCCAAGCTTGTTCATGGCACCTCCCTTGAGCACGATTTCGCCTTCATCACTCAGGATTGCGATCGACTTGCCATCGCCCTGCATGCTCTCCATCAGGGGGCGTTCGGTGATGTTCTGGTGCACGATGCGACTGAGGACAGGCTTTGCGGGCTCACACGCGCCATGGCTGATGAGTTTTTCGCGCAGGTGTTCGATGTCGTCGTCTGTGCCGCTGTCCAGTGCCTTGGCTACCTTGCGTTGCAGGGCCGCTTCCTTGGCATCCCAAAGGCGCCGGTCTGCCTTGTAGGCGAGCAGGGCCTGGACGTGATCCCTTGCCACCTTCTCGTCGTGCTCGTAGATGGGCGCGCCAACAATACTGTCCGTGGCAGACTTGCGTTCGCCAGAATCGGCAATGACCAAGACATCCAACGAAACCGGGCGGAGCTGGCCAGTGGGGAGTTCGACATCCACATCTCCCTGCGAGGCGATGGACATCGCCGTGAGGAACGAGCCGGCGATCAGCGCGTCGGGCGCTTTCAGGTTGTGCTGGACTTCCAGGATCGCGTCCCGGATGGCGCTGTACATGGCGTGGATGGGGTAGGCGCGAGGCAGATAGGGAGTGTTCATTCCGTACCCTCCCCGTCGTCACCGCCGGAACCCGGCATGCCGTGGATCTTCTGGGCCTCCGTCGCCATCATCTCCTTGAAGCGGGCAGGATGGAGCTTCAGCCCTTTTTCCGCGAGGGTGGCCAGGATCGCCTTTTGTGTGACGTTCTTCTCCAGCATCTCGACGATCGTTGGATAGAGCAGCGAGAAGAGCTGGCCCTTTCGGTGCTGAGGGTTGGATCGCAGTTCACGAAGCGCTCCCATGATGTCGTCGGCTTCGAACTGAAGGTCATCGTTGATGTTGTGCTGCATTTTTCTGTACCAAGATTCTTGTGAGGTGATCCGCCACGTTGTGTGTGGCGGGGTGTGGCAGGTAGCGTCTAGAGCAACGCCCCGCAGGACAGTCGCGAACCAGTCGCGCATCTACTGTCAGTCCACACCCCCTCTGGCCTGCATCAGGCCAAGGATGTAGTCGTCAATCTCGTGCTCGATGAATCCGACGCTTGAGCCGTAGCGCACGGGCTTCGGCAGGTCAGGGTCGAAATGGGGTGATTTCCGATCGAGACGCGTGTAAAGCGTGGAGCGCGCGAGGTTCAGGCGCTTCGTCGTCTCGAGCAGGGAAATGATTTGGAGTCGCTGCGAATTCATGAGTGTGTCGGCAAGCTGATGCTTGGACACACCCTAAAAATTCGAAGAGAAAGTGCCGATCCCTAGCAGGTGCTATACGTTTTTATAGCAGCTATGATGATAGCTAATAGCCGCTATTCAACGAATGCGTGGCGTCAACGCTGCCGCTCACGGCTTGCATCCCTACGAATCTGCATTGATCACGGTGTTCAGCGGGTTCGTCTGCTGGTGGCCGGCAGAATGTTTTTAACGTCGCTTCGCTTGAGAAGCGCACGCCACTGATAGTCAGTTGCACTGAATCCGGGAACTTCGTCGGCCATTTCAAAGAACTTCCGATGGATCTCTTGGCGATTCTTCCATCCGTTCTTGGGTGTCGCGGCAATGAGTTTGCGGGCGACAGCGTCTTGAAGCTGCTTAGCGTTCTCGCCCTTCTTCAATCCACCTCTGCGGCCATATTGTTCTAACTTCGCATTGATGGCCTGTTCTGGCGTAGTCAGGGACTCGGCTTCATTGATGCCAATGAGGTACCCCAAGTGTTCCGATGCTTGGACGAGATAGGACCAGGCAGCAGATTCTTGGTTCTCTTGGATGGCGGAGTGGGCTGCATCCAGCAGCTCGATCACCGCTTCGCGCTTTATTCCGTTGAAGAAGATGACGTTGCTGCGGTTGGATGTCTCGGGTGTCCTGTCGAACTTGGCCGCGAGTCCTGCCAGGGTTTCGTCTATGCTCTTTTGTTCCACACGTACTACCTTCGACATCGACTCATGTACCTGAGAAGCTTAGCGCGGCAGCCTGTGAGCTGGTGCGCTCGACGCGGTTTTTGAATCTCCCCGAGTAACCCAAAGGGTCATTTTTAGTTCCGGTTGAGGCCGTGGTTCCGTGATAGCAGAACGGACTTCCAGTGGCTCTCCCTTTCGGAGAGATCGGCCTCGGTTGCCGACAGGTCAGCGATTTCCAGGACGGCAAAGCGCAAGGCGTGCCGGCGTTCCTCGGGTGCCTCGATGCCGAACTCCTGGCGCAGGGCGACGTTGCCCCCGTGCCCGTTGGCCGCATACGCGCACCAGCGCCCCCAGATGCCGTCGGCGCCCGATGCCTTGCCAACATAGAGCCGACCAGTGGCCGTGTCGGTGATGACGTAGACCCCCTTCACCGACGACAGGGCCGCGCTCCAGGCGGCGGACTGGTTGCGCACCACAATGTCCAGCTGCGCCTTGGTGAGGTTCACCGCCTTGAAGCCTGGAAAGCCTGCGATCGAAAGTCGCTCGGGTAGCAGTTCGACCACAGTGAGATCGTTTGCCAAAGTCTCGCCGCGGAGGTAGGAAGGCCGTCCCGTGTAGACGCTTTCCAGATAGAGGCGACCGACCCACTCTTCGCAGGAGGGCACCCGCTCAAGGGTGTAGAAGTAGTGGGGCTTGGGGTCGGCTTCTTCCACATAGTCGATGGATCGGAATAGTCCAGCGAAGAGCCAGCGCGTAGGGGAGCCCGTGTTGACCAGCGACACGACAAACTCCCGCTGGAAGTTGCGCTTGGTCTGCCAGCGCTGCCACCAGTCGAATTTCCCTTCCAGGTACACGTCCAGCGGCCGCTCGTTGCCGTTGTAACGCGCCAGGTGGACCTTGGCCTTTGACGCGTCAAACACGGGCTGCCACACCTTGAGCAGGTCGAAGAGTCGCATCGGCTTATAGCCCCGAGTGGCGAGCCTGGCACCGTGCCGCGTGATCGGCCAGATGAGCCGCGTTGGGGCGGTGGGCCCGTGAAGCGGGCAAGGCCAGTGCCTTGCCCTGCAAGCCGGCGTAGTCGGTGGTGAGTAGGGACGGCGCCAAGGCCACCGTATGCACGGGGGTGATCCACAGTAGTTGGCAATCGAAGAGCGTGTGGAGGTCGGCGCGCAGCAGAAGGCCGTTATCTACCCGGTTGCTATGTGTGCCCTTGTAGGGCAGCACGTGCGCGGCTTCCAGCACCTCAAGCGCCGAGCACCCGGTGATGGCGCAGCGACCGCCGTAGGCGTCCAGCAGCTTCGCGCGGAACAACGGCTGGCCGCGGCGCTGGGCCACGGCGCGCATCGCCCAAACGCGGGCGTCGTGGTCGCTATCCACTGGAGCGGCGAACGCCCCCGCTTGCGCATCTGCCTCCACCTGCCCCTGGTCATGGATGACCAGGGGCAGGACCTTCCACTTTCCGTCGCCACCCTTTTGCAGGGCTACGTGCCCGTGATCCGCTGGATTGAACAGCACGTAGCGGGTGCGCCGCGGCGGGCCGGGATCGACCAGTTTGAACAAGCGGTCGTGCGGGTGATCCTGGTCACTTCGCCAGTTCGTGCGCGAGTAGTTGTAGTGCACTCGACTGGGCGAGTTGACCGTGAACAGCTCCAGGTCGGCGCGGGCGTTGCCCAACGGGTCGTGAGGGTGGTGCGACAGGTCCCACTCCTCAACCTCGGCCAGCGACGCGCTGCCCAACGCCTCAATGGCGTCGACGGCTCGCCAATACTTGACGCCATCGCGTCCCGGCTTCTGTGTGGCGGCCATCGGCTACGTCCCCTGTCCAATTGTCCCCACGGCCCATGGGGGTGAGCCCCAAGCGCGGCACGATGAAGAAGACTGGAATAGTACTTTCCTGTACAGCGTGGGACCATTGCTCCACGGCTCACAGCGATCGTCAGGCTTCGAATCCAGTCCCCTTCTGGCGAATGTGAGTAACGCTGCGAGTAACCGCGGCGGGCCGTCAGAGAGAAGTTCTTCCCCAGCAATCTCTTGGGTGACGAATGTGATTGCTGGTGGGCCACCAGATGAAACAAGGGCTTGCAGCGATGCAGGCCCTTTTCTGTTCTCCTCGAAGGCGGCCCGGTGCGGTGCCTACATGGTGCGCAGTGCGGACGTTGCCGCCGGCAAGCCGGAAGTGAAACAGCTCATCAGCCAGGTGCAGGTAGAGCAGGGCGCCCGCGCGCTGGAACAGGCTAGGGGCCAAGAACTGGCAAGGATCGGAGCGACACAGGGAGAAGACCGGGAAGCAGCCAAGGCAGTCCCTGCTGCTGTTGGTGCTGACCTGCATGCTGGCAATGTCCGGTTGCGCCGGGAATGGGCAGCGCATGAAGCCAACCGCGTGCCCGGATCCGCAGCCAGCGCCGCCGAACGTGATGCGCTCGTCGAACTACGAGCAACGGATCGGGGCGATAGCGTTCGAGTCGGACGGGACGCCGACGACCAGATCCACGTATGCCAGGCAGTGATCGGTGTGCGCGGATCGTGGCCGGAGAGGCCTGCCCACTGGTGCGGGAAGGCCAATGTTGAAGTGTTACGGCGCCGGACAGGCCTCGGCACGGCAGTTTGCATAGATCTGGTAGCACTGCGCTTCACTCATCACGCCATTTGTCAGGCAGCGATGGAGACTCACGTCGCACATGGAGCATGGAGTGACCTGCGCGGAGGCGAGGCCAGATGCAGCAACGAACAAGAACAGCACGGTCTTCAAGGTCTTCTTGATCATCACGTCAGTCCTTTGTCTGCCCGGAACAGGGCGTGCCTGACGCTACACGTGGAATCGCCACCGCTCAATATGCGGTGCCGCATGAGGTGAGCGCAGGCGATGTCGTGTGATCTGCAGGAGAGGAATCGGTGGCTCCATGTGGGGGGAGCCAGGGTCATCTGACCCTGGGCAGGCTCGAGAGTGGCGTAATGAACAAGACCGCGGCGGCGTATGCGGAAGGGGTGCGCGCGCTGCAGCACGCAGGGGAATCCCGTGGCATCGGTTCCAGGGCATCACGCTGTGGCTCGCCGACAACACGTTCTGTATTCCGGACTTCGCGGTGCGGGCCGCCGACAGGGTAATGGAGCTGCACGAGGTGAAAGGGTTGCCGGTGTGCTTTCGCACACCGGCTGCGGGCCTATGGATGGAGCCAGGGGAGAAGCCACATTACGCATCGCGCGCGTCTTGCGGGCTGTCCGGCCGCTTGATGAAAGTGATCCAGTGGGTGCAGGCGCACTTGCAGGAGGAGTGGGGTCACCTCCTGTGTGGAGGGAGTGCCAAAGTGACGGCCGCGCGAATGACGCCCGTCACCTCGCCGGTGCGCCTGGTCACACTGGCTGAAACCCGGGCAGATATGTCCATGCGGACGCGAACGCGCCGGGCCATGCGGGCGTCATGGGCATGCCGAGCCGAAAGGCCTGCCGATCAGGTTGCGCTGGACATGCTCGCGGTACTGGCGCCCGGTCACCACCTGCCGTCCGCAATCAAGGGTGAGGCGGTACCGGCCCGAGCCCAGGATGATGACTTCGATGGCGGCGGCGATCCGGATCACGCACGAGCGATGCACGCGCAGGAAGGTATCCGCGTCGAGTTCCCGGATGAACTCGCCAAGGGCGCAGCGGAAGGTGAACGTCCCCCGCTTCGTCTCGATGTCCACGTAGTTGCCGCGTGCACGGATGGCCTGGATGTCGGCCTCGTCCACCATCACGGTGCGGCGGCCCAGCTGCAGCGGCAGCCTGCGGCGATGGGCATCGGGCTGGGGTGCGCCCGCGGGTGGATAAGCCGGCAGCAGGCGCGAGAGCGTTTCGCGCAGGCGTTCGGCGGACACCGGCTTGAGCAGGTAGTCGACCGCGCGGTCTTCGAAGGCGCGCACGCCGTGCTGGTCGTAGGCGCTCACGAACACGACGCTCGGCGGCGGTCCGTTCCAGCGCCGCAGCGCGGTGAAGCCGTCGCCGCCGGGCAGCTCGATGTCCAGGAACAGGACATCGACCCGGGTGCGCCGGGCCAGGCGCATCAGTTCGTCGACGTCGGTGCATTCGGCGACAACCTGCACGCCGGCGCCGGCGACCTTGCCCAGCAGCCGCCGCAGGCGCTGCCGCGCCAGCGGCTCGTCGTCGAGGATGACGGCATTCAACGGCATGCGCCTGGGCCTTGTACGAGCGCTGCAGGCGGGACCGCGGTGCCGGGCAGCGGCACCTGCAGGCGCACGCGGTAGACATCGGGCTCGGCATCGAGGGCTTCCAGCCGGGCGCGGTCCCCGTACAGCAGGTGCAGGCGCTCCCTGACCGATCGCTGCCCCATGCCGTTGCCGTCCCTGCGTGCGCCTTCCGCGGCACGCGAGTTCTCGATCGACAGGTGCAGGTGCTGGCCCTGCGTCCAGGCGCGGATGGCAAGCCACCCGGGCACCCGTGATCGCGCGATGGCGTGGATGACCGCGTTCTCGACCAGCGGCTGCAGTGAAAGGGTGGGCACGGGGATGTCCATGCAGGCTTCGTCGACGCGGACGTCGGAACTCATCCGCCGGCCCAGCCGGATCCGTTCGATCATCAGGTAGTTGGTGACGTGCCTGAGCTCGTCGCGCAGCGGCCGTTCCTGCAGCTGGTCGGCGCGCAGGCCGTCGCGGAGCATGTCGCAGATGGCGATCAGCATGCGGTCGGCCTGTTCCACGTCCACCTGCATGAGCTCGGCCACGGAGTTGAGCGCGTTGAACAGGAAGTGCGGATTCAGCCGCGCCTTCACCGCTTCCAGCCGTGCCATCGCCAGGTTCTTCTCCAGCGCATCCAGTTGCTGCTCGCGCTGCTCCACATGTTCGAAGTAGACGATGCCGTGGAGCATCGCCATGACGGTGATGCCCAGGATCAGATTGTTGCCGATGCTGGTGAGCAGGACCTCGCCCAGTGGCGGCAGCACCGGATACCAGTCGAAGATCGGGTTGGTCGCCAGCGCGTAGACGGCCTTGAAGACGATGAAGCCGGCGACGAGGGCCAGGTGGATGGCCGTGTGCCGCCAGAAATGCGCGCGCCCCACCGGGAAGCGCGACACGACCAGGTAGGCCAGCAGCGTCATCGGCACCCACGGTACGGTGCTGCCGGTGGCATGGAGCAGGGCGCGCCGCCAGGTGAACACTTCGCCGTCGGCCGAGCGCATGTCCACCAGCTGGCCTGCCAGCATCAGCCCATACAGCAGCCACCAGGCCGCGATGGCCACGATCAGCAGCGCCATGCGCCGGTGCCGCCACCGTGGTTGGCCGGGTGGGGAGGATCGGTAGGTCGCAGCGCGGTCCTGCATCGGGTGCTTCGGCTCCCCGTTCACCGGTCAGAGCCGCATTGTTGCTTGGCTGGGCCGCGCATGCACGCGGGGCGCTTCGTTGCCGCCGGCGCGTTTCCCGCCTCGGTGACGGCTCGCAGGCCGTCACCGGTGCGCGGGGGGAGCGCGTTCCCGGTATCCGTGGCGTCCGGTGCGCTGCTTCAACGCGCGTTGCAGACCGGCGGGTTGGTCATCCCGAAGGAGAGCAGGTTGCCGCCATTGACGGTGCAGGCGTACGTCTTGCCGCTCTTGGCCTTGAGTGTCACGTAGGTGTTCACACCCTCGGTGCGGCGCTCAAGCAGCGTCAGGTCGGACGGCGACATCCCCAGCACGCCGCTGGTCTCCGAGAGAATGCGTTCGTCGGACAGGGTGTTGGTCTTGCTGGCCACGGCCGAACAACCCGCGAGCATGAAGGGGACGAGCAGCGACGCAGCCAGCAGGGCGGGCTTGAACTTCATGGGAACTCCTTGAAGAGGTGGAAAACTCCGGATGCGCCCCGCCGGGCGGAAGCATCGATCGAAAGGCGGGGCACGCCCGATCTTCGGGTCGGGCGTCGTCACCGCTCAAGGCAATGGGGATGGACCGCACCGATGCGGTGACCAACGACATCGGTGCGCATGGCAGCGGGCGGGGCCCATGCGTTCCGTGGACATCAGCCGGTCGGTGCCGGCATGTGGCGCGGGGGCATGGGCCACATGCCGCGCCCTGCTGGATCGCTGGTGCAGCCGGCGGGGCCTGACAGCCCATCGGATAGCGGGATGCGGTGCGCCAGCCGATGGCACGGTGGCGCGTACCGCAGGTGGGCACGCGTGATCAGGTACGACATCGCAGACTGCCGATGCCCTGGACTGCGGTCGCGCCCACGCCCGCACCGGGCATCACCGGTCATAGACGACCGGCATTCTTCTCCGCCACCGGCGCCACGCCTGCTCATCGGATGCGAGGGCGCAGATGAAGCGGGCCACGTTGATGCGGCTCACCTTGCCTGGATTGAAGAACGCACTGCGGACCGGAGATGCATGAACCGAATATTCGCCAGCCCTGTCGCCATCGTGCAGGCCGTCGGGCCTGACCACGGCCCATTCGATCCCGGCGTCGTTCCCCGATGCTTCATTGCGCAGGTAGGATGCCGCCGTGACGTTGTCCAGGTAAGGCGGAAGCAGCAGTCGCAGCGCGCCGGCCAGGCCGCGCTCCATGAGCGTATGCACCTCCCCTTCGCCGGGGTCGAGAGTCCCCGCCGAGTTCATCAGGATCAATCGGGTGTGCTGGCCCTGTCCGCTCTGCGCGATCGCCGCGCACGGTCGTGCCGTCGCCGTGGTGACCAGTCTGCGGGGCTGGCCGAAGATGCCGGCGAAGGTGGGCGTATGGCCCAGGCAGGAAACCACCGTGTCGCAGTCCCGCACGTATCCGGCGAGCTGCGACGGACCGAGGTCGAGCAGGCTCGCGCACTCCACGGTGAGCCGGGGATGGAACTGCTCCGGCGGCGGAGTCGCGCCCGGCCTCAGCATCGCGATGACGTGATGTCCGTGCCTGAGCATCAGCCGCACTACGCGACGCCCGGTAGCACCACTGGCACCGACCACCAGCAGCCTCACCACGCGATCCCTGGGCCGGTTGTCATGCAGGCCGATTCGGTTCTTCGACTGGGCATGGGTGCAACGGGCTGGCCGCCGTGTCCGCGATACCGGGATGATTCATCCCTCATCCCGGTGTGCTCAAGCCGGCGGTGACGAAGCGCACCGGACAGGGGGTGAGCGTCGTCCGGAGGGGGCATTGGTTGATCGTCCCTGTCCGTGCGCGCACAGACCGGTGTCGGGCGGCGGCCGGGCGAAGCGTGCACCGCCCGCGGCGCGGGCCTGCGCATCCGCAGGCCCGGCCGCACACGGCCTTACCTGGGCATCAGCACGCTGTCGATCACGTGCACCACGCCGTTGGACTGCATGACGTCGGCGGTGGTGACCGCGGACTTGCCGCCCTTGGCGTCGACCACCCACACCTTGCCGTCCTTCAGCTCGACGGTCAGCTCCTCACCCTGCACCGTCTTCAGCGTGCTGTGGCCGCCATGGCTGCGCGCGGCCGCGACCAGCTGGCTGGAGGGGTGGGTGCCGGGGACCACGTGATAGGTCAGGATGCCGGTCAGCGTGGCCTTGTTTTCCGGCTCGAGCAGCGTCTCGACCGTACCCTTGGGCAGCTTGGCGAACGCCTGGTTGGTGGGGGCGAACACGGTGAAGGGGCCCTTGCCGGCGAGCGTGTCCACCAGCCCCGCGGCCTTCAGCGCGGTCACCAGGGTGCTCAGGTCGCTGGCGTTTGCAGCGTTCTCGACGATGGTCTTCTTCGCATCCATGGCGGCGCCGCCCACCGCGGGATTGCTCGCGGCGAAGGCGGAAGAGGCGGCGGCACTGGCAAGCGCGAGGCCGGCGGCAATGGCAAGACGCTGGATCTGGGTACGCATGGTCATGTCCTCATGGGTATCGCCTCCGCGTGGAGGCAGGGGTGAACGCAGTGTCGGCTGCGGTTTTCGTCGATCAGTGCCGTGCCGCCCACGCCACCGCGGCGGCGTGGATGGCACGGCGGTCGGAACAC
Source organism: Stenotrophomonas acidaminiphila (assembly GCF_014109845.1). Classification (NCBI taxonomy): domain Bacteria; kingdom Pseudomonadati; phylum Pseudomonadota; class Gammaproteobacteria; order Lysobacterales; family Lysobacteraceae; genus Stenotrophomonas; species Stenotrophomonas acidaminiphila. Next base: position 1,228,284 of record NZ_CP043567.1, read on the forward strand.
GGTGCCGCTCAGAAATCCCAGCGCGCGGCGACGCTCATCGGCACCGAGATGCGCTTGGCATCGTTGTTGATGCCGCCCAGGCCGAGCCCGCCGATGTCGGCGTCGTCGCCACTGAGCTTGTCCACGTAGCGCACGCCGGCCTGCGCGGTGACGCTGAAGGTCTCGCCGACCGGGATGATCACGCCCACGTCCATGCCGCCGGAGGCTGACCAGGTCTTCTTGGTGAAGCGCGCATCCGGAATGGAGATGGCCGCGGCCGGAATGTCGAAGGAGGCCTTGATCGCGTCGGTATGCGTCGCGCCGATGCGCGCGGCGACGAACGGACGCACCGCGCCTGGCTGCATGAAGAAGCGGCGGTAGCCGAACTCCGCGCCGTAGCTCTTGTAGGCGCTGAAGCGGCCGTACACCGGCAGTTCGGTGTCCAGTGCCGGCACGAACGCGCCGCCGACCTGCACGCGACCGGGCGAGGCGTGGCTGTAGCGCACCTGCCCGAACAGTTCGGCGCGGTCGCTCAGGCCATAGCCCATTTCCAGGCCATAGGTATCGGCCAGGCCGTAGATGCGGTCATGGCTGCGCGACTGGATGCGCAGCTCGGCATTGACGCCGGCCAGCGCGGGGTTGAGCGGGCCGAGGTCGGGCACGGGGGCGATGGCACCACCGTGCACGTCGCCGCTGGTCGGCATGTCGACGCCACCGAAGGCGGAGAAACTCCATTTGCCGGCTTCGACGCCGGACGCGTGGACGGTGGTGGTTGCAGCCAGACCGGCAGCGAGAACGACAAGGGCAGCAGACTTCATTGGGGCTCTCCAGGCTGAGTGGGAAACGCACGGGGTCATGCGTTTTCAGATACGCAGAACGCCTGCGCCTGGATGCACGCAGATCGCGATTCTGTCTGGAAAATCCGATGAAAATCGAGGATGGCGTTGACGCGGCGTACACACGCGACGACTGCGCGCACGTGGGCGCGGCAACGAGCGCTTCACGCGATACGGAATGTGCAGGCGCATGCTCCGTCACGAGTGCGAGTGCGAGTGCGAGTGCGAGTGCGAGTGCCATTGCCAGGCGCCGTGCGGCACGGCTCGGCCGCGATAGGCGGGCCGCAGCGACGGCGTGCGGAATGGCGGCCTGCGGGCGCGCATCGATGTCGCGTGGCCGCAGTATGTGCGCGGATGACGCCGATCTTCGCGGCGTCATCCGCGTGTATCGCTCAGCGCCGTTCGAACAGGTAGTGCGACACCATCCACTGTTGCCCGCCGGCGTAGCCGAACAGTTCGGCGCAGGCCATCCAGAACATCCGCCAGCGCTGGAACCACAGCCCGGCGGCGTCGCCATAGGCCTGGCGCAGGATCGCCATCACCGCGTCGCGCTGTTCGTCCTGGCGCTGCAGCCAGTGGTTGGCGGTGCGCTGGTAGTGAGTGCCATCCACCAGCCACTGCTGCACGATCGACAGCGGGCCCTGGAAATGCAGCAGGGTGTCGGCAGCCGGCATCAGCCCGCCGGTGAAGAAATGCCGGCCCATCCAGTTGTCGGCACCCTCGGTCTCGAACGGGTACAGCAGGGTGCGGTGCACGAAGATGTGCACGAACAGCCGGCCACCCGGGCGCAGCCAGCTGCCGATGCGGGCGAGCAGGCTGTCGTAGTTGCGCATGTGCTCGAACATCTCGATCGAGACGCAGCGGTCGTAAGCCGCCGCGGGCAGCGCGAGGGTGTTCACGTCGCGGGTGAGCACGCGCACGTTGTGCAGTCCGCGCTCCCGGCACCGGGCCTCGATGAAGGCGCGCTGGCCGTTGGAGTTGGATACGGCGGTGATCCGCGCGTTCGGATAGCGCGCGGCCATCCACAGGGTCAGCGAGCCCCAGCCGCAGCCCAGCTCGAGGATGTCCTGGCCGTCGGCCAGCCCGGCGCGTTCGCCGTACAGCGCCAGCATCGCCTCCTCGGCCTGCTCCAGGGTCTCGTCGCCATTGGGGTAATAGCAGGAGGAGTACTTCAGCCGCGGCCCGAGGCAGTGGTCGAAGAATGCCGGCGGCAGTTCGTAGTGCTGGCGGTTGGCGGCATCGGTCTCGATCGCCAGTGGGCTATGGCGCAGCTGCGCCAGGCGCTCGCGCTGGCGTTGCGACTGCGCCTCCACGCCGCCGGCCAGCTCTTCGCGCAGGCGCTGCGCGCACAGGCGGCGGATGCCGGCACGCAGGACGGTGTCCGGTACCCAGCCGCGTTCGGCCAGGCCGAGCAGGCCGGGGGCGGGCTGGTCGTGCGGCAGTTCGTTGCGATCCAGGGCGGTGGTGGTCATGGCGTGGTCCTCGGCAATGCGGTCAGGATCTGGGGAACCAGGGAAAGAACATCGACGTGCGCCGCTGGTACGCGCGGTAGTCGTCGCCCCGCGTGCGCAGGGCCTGTTGCTCGGTGAACGGAATGCCGCTGATGAAACGCAGGAACAGGTACATCAGCACCGGCCCGAGCACGCCCAGCCAGGCCTGCGGGGCGCCGACCGCGGCGATCGCCCAGGCGCACCAGTGCAGCCACTCGAAGAAGTAGTTGGGATGGCGCGAATAGCGCCACAGGCCGCGGTCACAGGTGCGGCCGCGATTGCCGGGGTCGGCACGGAACCGTGCCAACTGCGCGTCGGCCAGCGATTCGCCCAATACCGACACCGCCCATACCAGCGCCGCGGCGCCGAGCTGCAGCGGCGCAGGCTGCGGATGCGCGACCACCGCCGCCAGCGGCAGCGAGAACAGCACCACCAGCAGGGCCTGGAACAGGAAGAAAGCCAGGAACCTGCGCTGGTCGCCGTCCCAGTGCCGGCGCAGCGCCCGGTAGCGGCCGTCCTCGGCCTCGCTGCGCACGCGCCGCCACAGATGCAGCGCCAGGCGCAGGGCCCAGACCGCGCCGAGCACGCCGACCAGCACGCGTGCCGACATGGCGCCGCTGCCGGTGAATGCCAGCCACAGCGCCGCGCCCGCCAGGCCCGCGGCCCACAACACGTCGACGATGCCGGCGTTGTCGTGGCGGCGCTGCCAGTGCCAACCACACACCATCAGCACGCCGGCGGATGCGCCGATCACCAGCAGTTGGCTGCCAAGGTTCATGAGCGGTGTACTCCCGGTAGATGGCCGTGCAGACCGCGCGAAGCCAGCGTGGCCAGCGCCGGCATCGCCAGCGCCCAGCCGGCGCCGAGTGCCAGCAGCGCGTGCCAGCGCGGTTCGGAGAAGCGCAGCGCATGCCAGCCGCTGGCAGCGCCCAGGTACGCCAGCGGCCCGCCTATCGCGCCGAATGCGGCGGCCAGCCACGGGCGCCGGTGCAGGTAGCCCAGCAGCGGCACGACCACCAGCGCGAACGCGCACCACAGCGCCAGGATCCACGCCGGCGGACCGGCCCACGGCCAGGCGGCGTAGCCCAGCAGCCCGCTGCCCACCCACAGGGATTCGAGCAGCAGGCCGATACCCAGCGCCGCCAGCAGCAGGCGCAGCTCCAGTGCACGCGCCGGCGAGACCGCCAGCCGCCACAGCGCGAACAGCGTGGCCGCCAGCACGCCGGGCCACCACAGCCCGCGTCCGGCGCCGATCACCGCTGCGAACCAGGTCGCCTGGTAGGCCAGCGCGATCGCCAGCGCGTTCATGCCGGCTCCGCGTCGGCCGGGCGCCAGCCGGGCTTGGCCAGCAGCAGGTGGGCCACGCCGATCGAACGTTCGCGGAAGCCGCCTTCGCAGTAGGCCAGGTAGAACTCCCACAGGCGGATGAAGCGCTCGTCGAAGCCCTGCGCGCGCACCGCCGGCAACTGCGCCAGGAAGCGCTCGCGCCACGCCTGCAGTGTGCGGGCGTAGGACAGCCCGAAGTCCTCCAGCGCGATCAGCGCCAGGTTGCTGCTGCGGGTCTTGGAGGCCAGCATCGCGCTGATCGACGGGATGAAGCAGCCGGGGAACACGTGGCGCTTGATGAAATCGACCGACTTCAGCGCCTGCGCGTAGCGGTGGTCCTCGATGGTGATCGCCTGCACCAGCGCCAGCCCGTCGGGCTTGAGCAGGCGCCCGATCTGGCCGAAGTAGCTGTCCTGGAAATCGGCGCCCACCGCTTCGATCATCTCGATCGAAACCAGCTTGTCGTACTGCCCGTGCAGGTCGCGGTAGTCCGACTGCAGCAGGGTGATGCGGTCGCCGAGCCCGGCTTCGGCGATGCGCGCGGCGGCCAGGTCGTGCTGCTCGCGGGAGATGGTGGTGGTGGTGACACGGCAGCCATGGTGGCGTGCCGCATGCAGCGCGAAGCCGCCCCAGCCGGTGCCGATTTCCAGCACGTGGTCGTCCGGGCCGAGCGCGAGCTTGCGGCAGATCAGCTCCAGCTTGCGGGTCGATGCCGCTTCCAGGGTGTCGTCGGCCCCGCTCCAGCACGCCGAGGAGTACATCAGGTCCGGTGACAGGAACAGGCCGAAGAACGCGTTGCCCAGGTCGTAGTGGGCGGCGATGTTGCGGCGGCTGCCCTCGCGCGTATTGCGGCGCAGTGCGTGCAGCGCCTTCATCGCCAGCCCGCCCAGGCGCGCGCTGCCGGTCTCCATGCCGTCGAGCAGGTCGCGGTTGCGCGCCAGCAGGCGGATCAGCCCGACCAGGTCGCTGCATTGCCACAGCCCGTCCATGTAGGCCTGGCCGGCACCGACACTGCCATGGGTGGCCAGTGCGCGGTAGAAGCCCGGATCGAGGACCCGCAGGGTGACGGCCGGGCCGCTGCCGGCCTGGCCGATCCGCAGCGTGCCCAGCGGGTCTTCGACGACCAGCTGGCCGTGGCCGAAGCCGGCCAGCTGCTGGTGCATGCGCTGGCGCAGGAAGCGGTCGAGGACGCCGAAGCCGGATGCGGTACCGGTCTGCACGATGCTGTTCAAGGGGGATCTCCGGAAACGCTGGGGTGGGGGTGGAAGGGCGTGCGCTTGAGCCACAGGCGCAGCGCCTGCCAATAGATCGCGCCGAGTACCTGCGCGGTCATCAGCGGGTAGCGCCACAGCACGTGGGCCAATGAGCGGCCGTCCAGTGGCAGGCGGCGCAGCGACAGGTGGGCGTCGAACTCGCGGCGGGTGCCGTCGGACACGTCCATCCGCACCAGCAGCCGTGCCTCGGGCAGGCTGAAACGCCAGTCGTAGTTCCGCTGCATGCCCATGAACGGGGACACGTGGAAGGTCTTGTCGAACGTCCATGCCGCCAGCCGTCCGGATTGCCGTGCCTGCGCCAGCGGCAGCACATGGGCATGGCGCTCGCGCCACGGGGTGTTGGTGATCTCGGCCACGATGCTGTGCAGGGTCAGGCCGTCGGCCTGGAAGCAGTAGTAGAAGCTGACCGGATTGAAGCTCAGACCGGCATAGCGCAGGTGGGTGAGCAGCCGTACCGGCCCGTCCGGGCGCTGCCCGGTGGCCGCCTGCACCCGGTCCTTGACCGCCTCCTTGAGCGGCCGCGCGGGCGGGCCGAGGAAGTCGCCGCGGTGGAACGCGGCCAGGTTGCGGCGGCCCACCGACCACAGCCAGCGCCCGGCGAACACCTGGTCCAGTTCGTCCAGGTCCAGGTACAGCTGGGCGATGGCGTAGCTGAAGGCATGCGTGCGCGGATGATGGCGGCGGTGGTGCACCACGCCCTCGTAAACCGCGCTGTGCAGGGACGGTTTCATGACGGCCAGCGCACACCCAGGCCGGCGGCCACGTCCACCGCGCTGCGCATGCCGTCCTCATGGAACCCCCAGCCCCAGTAGGCGCCGGCGAACCAGGTCCGGTTCTGCCCCTGGATGACGGCACGGCGCTGCTGCGCGGCCACCGATTGCGGGGTGTACACCGGGTGCTGGTAGGCGAGCCGGCGCAGCACCCGGGCCGGGTCGATCGCCTCGCTGCGGTTCAGGGTGACCACCAGCGGCTCGGGGGCATCCAGGCCCTGCAGCAGGTTCATGCAGTAGCTGACGGTGCACGGCGCGTCGGCATCGCCCGGGACGAACGCGTTCCAGGCCGCCCATGCCTTGCGCCGGCGCGGCAGCAGCGACGCGTCGGTGTGCAGCACCACTTCGTTGGGCTGGTAGCCGATCGCGCCGAGGATCGCCTGTTCGTTGTCGCTGGCGTCGGCCAGCAGCGCCAGCGCCTGGTCGCTGTGGCAGGCCAGCACCACGTGGTCGAACGCCTCACTGCCGGCGGCGCTGTCCACGCTCACCCGGTCGCCATGGCGGTGTATGGCCCGCACTGGGCACGCCAGCCGCTCCTGCACCGTCCAGCGCGCGCGCAGCGCGTCGACATACCGCGCCGAGCCGCCGCGCACCACCCGCCACTGCGGGCGCCCGCTGACCTGCAGCATCTGGTGGTTGGCCATGAACTGGACCAGATAGCGGGCCGGGAACTGCAGGATCTGCCGCGGTGGCGAGGACCACAGCGCCGAGGCCATCGGCACCAGGTGTTCGTCGCGGAAGGCCGCGCCGTAGCCGTTGGCCTGCAGCCAATCGCCCAGCCCGGGGCCGGGGCCCTCGCCGTCGAGCAGCGCCGGCGCCTGGCGGTAGAAGCGGAACAGGTCGCGCACCATGCCCAGGAAGCGCGGCGAGAGCAGGTTGCGGCGCTGGCAGAACAGCGCGTCCAGCGAGGTGGCGTTGTACTCCAGTCCGCTGCGCCCGTTGTGCACCGAGAAGCTCATGGTGGTGGGCTGGGTGGGTACGTCCAGCGTCTGCAACAGCCGGGTCAGCAGCGGGTAGTGGGCCGGGTTGTGGACGATGAAGCCGGTGTCCACCGCGTACTGGCGGCCGTCCACGCTGACGTCGTGGGTGTGCGTGTGCCCGCCCAGGTAGTCGGCGGCCTCGAACAGCACCACCTCGTGCGCCTGCGACAGCAGCCAGGCGCTGGCCAGGCCGGCGATGCCGGAACCGACGACGGCGATGCGCATGTCAGCGCTCCCGCCGTTCCAGCACCCACGCGGGTACCGGCTTGAGGTCGCGCACCAGGCCCAGCAGCGCGAGCAGGCGCAGCCCGTACCAGGTCAGGTCCACCTCCCACCAGCGGAACCCCTGGCGGGCGCTGCTGGAATAGAAATGGTGGTTGTTGTGCCAGCCTTCGCCGAAGGTGAGCAGCGCCAGCAGGAAGTTGTTGCGGCTGTCGTCGGCGGTCGCGAAGCGGCGGCTGCCGAAGCGGTGCGACAGCGAGTTGATGGTCACCGTGGCATGGAACAGCACGACGGTGGAGATGAAGAACCCCCACACCAGCAGCTGCGCGCCGCTGGTGTCCAGCGCCGGCCACAGGTGCTGCAGCAGCGCGCCGGTGGCGTACAGGGCGATGGCCATGGTCACGGGCACTGCCACGTCGTAGCGGTCCAGCCAGCGCAGTTCCGGGTAGCGTGCCAGGTCCGGCACCCGGCTCAGGTCGGTGGCGAACGCGCGTGGGGTCATGAACCAGCCCATGTGGCTGCGCCAGAAGCCGTGCCGCGGCGAGTGCGGGTCCTGCGCCTGGTCGGCATGGCGGTGGTGGTGGCGGTGGTGGGCGGCCCACCACAACGGGCCGCGCTGCACGCTGGCCGCGCCGATCAGCGCGAACACGAACTGCAGCCCGCGCGAGGTGCGGAAGCTGCGGTGCGAGAAATAGCGGTGGTAGAAGCCGGTGATCGCGAACATCCGCACCACGTACAGCACCCCGGCCACCAGCAATGCCACCGGCGAGACTCCGACCCAGATCACCCCGGCGCAGCCCAGGTGCAGCAGCACGAACGGCAGCACGCGCAGCCAGTCGATGCGGTCGGCATCGGCATCGTTGGCCGGCGCCACGGCGGCGCTGTCGAACCACAGGCGCAGGCTGCGCAGGACGCGTGCGGGTGCGGGGGGGACGGGCGGTGCGGGGGGAGGAGCTTGGTGCAGGGGCATTGCCGGGGGTCCGCGGGGTATGCCTGTCTATACGGTATCGCCGGTCCATTGGATGCAGTGGCGGCGGCCGGCGTGCATCCAAACCGGGGCCGCCCGCGTACAAGCAGGCAGATGCCCGCACCGCCTGCCAACTGCCCTACCATGTGCCCGGACGCCCCCCCTGGAGACCTGTCGCCCTTCGAGGCGGCCAGAGTCATGTCGATCGCCGAAACAAACCAGGGCAATCCCGGTTACTGGTCCGCGCAGATGCAGGCCGTCGCCGTGCAGCGCGACCAGCGCTGCTTCATGCGCATCTACGATCACTTCGCGCCGCGGGTGCGGCTGTACCTGCGCGGGCTGGGCGCGCCGGAGATGGTGGCCGAGGAGCTGGCGCAGGAGGCGCTGCTGCGCCTGTGGCAGCGCGCCGACAGCTATGACCCGGCGCGCAGTACCCTGTCGACCTGGCTGTTCCGGGTTGCGCGCAACCTGCATATCGACCGCCTGCGCCGCGAAAACCACTGGACGGCGGTGGATATCGAGGCCGATGACGGCCTGGAGCTGTGCGAGGAGACGGAGGATCCGGGCTTTTCCTCGGCCGAGAGCTATGCGGCCCACGCCGATCTGAACGAACGCATCGAACGCCTGTCCGCCATCCAAGCACGCCTGATCCGCATGTCCTACTTCGAAGCCAAGTCCCACCAGCAGATCTCCGACGAGCTGGGCATGCCGCTGGGAACGGTCAAGTCGTACATCCGGCGTGCCTTCCAGCAACTGCAGTCCAGCGTGCAGGGGGCCGCATGAGCCCGCGCCATCACCTGGACCCGGCGACCCTGGTCAGCCATGCCGCCGGCGCCCTGTCGCCGGCCATGGCGGCGGTGGCGGCCACCCACCTGGAAGCCTGCCCGCACTGCCGGCGGCAACTGGCGCAGGCCGAGCACGTCGGCGGCGCGCTGCTGCAGCAGCAGCAGCCGGCCGTGGCCTCGGCGCGCGAGGCGCAGCTGCGCGGGGACATCCTGGCCCGGCTGCAGCAGCCGCTGCCGGCGGCTGCGGCCGAACCGGCACCGACGCCGCTGCATCGCCCTGCCGAACTGTTGCCGCGGGCACTGCACCCCTACTTCGGGCGGACCTGGAAAGCGCTGCGCTGGCGCTGGGTCGCCCCCGGCGTGCATCTGATCCGGGCCGCCGGAAGCAGCGGCGACACCCTGGTCATGCTCAAGATCGCGCCGGGCAAGAGCATTCCCCTGCACAGCCATCACGGCAGCGAGCTGACCCAGATCCTGCAGGGCGCCTACGACGATGAACTGGGTCATTTCGGCCCGGGCGACATGGCCGACCTGGACAGCGACATCGAGCACCGGCCGATCACCTCGCCGGGGGTGCCGTGCATCTGCGTGGCGGCACTCGACGGCCCGCTGCGGTTCCGTGGCTGGCTGGCGCGCAAGATGCAGCCGATGGTCGGCCTGTAACCGGGCAGCCGGGTGGATGCCGGGCCGCGCCCGGCCCGGCATCGCGTGCGCCCTGGGCAGCGTCAGCCGCGGTGGCGCAGCGAGAGGAACTCGCGGCGCAGCGCCGGGTCGTCGAGGAACCGGCCGCGCATCACGCTGTTGGTCATCTTCGAGCCGTCGTCCTTCACTCCGCGCCAGTGCATGCAGTAGTGGTCGGCTTCCATCACCACCGCCAGGCCGTCGGGCTTGAGCCGCTGTTCGAGCAGATGCGCGATCTGGCTCACCGCCTCTTCCTGGATCTGCGGCCGGCTCATGATCCACTCGATCAACCGCGCGTACTTGGACAGGCCGATCAGGTTGGAGCCGGCATCGGGCAGCACGCCGATCCAGACGTGGCCGATGATCGGGCACAGGTGATGCGAACAGGCGCTGCGCACCCGCAGCGGCCCGACGATCAGCAGCTCGTTCAGGCGTTCGGCGTTGGGGAACTCGGTCACCGCCGGTGCCGGCTGGTAGCGGCCGGCGAACAGTTCGCGCACGAACATCTTCGCCAGCCGGCGGCCGGTGTCGCGGGTGTTGTGGTCGTTGTCGGTATCGATCACCAGCGCGCGCAGAAGCGCCTGCGCCCTGCCGGCGACTTCGTCCTCGATCGCGGCCAGCTCGCCGTCATGCAGGTAGTCGGCGATGTTGTCGTTGGCATGGAAGCGCTGGCCCGCTAGCAGCAGGCGCTGGCGGACGCGCTCGGACGCCGGCAGCGGCCGCAGCGTGTCGAGCAGGGCAGGGGTGTTCGGTTGCTGGGACATGGGGAGCGCTCGGTAACGGGGCGGGGGAGACCCGGTCCGGCAGACACCGCCGGGGCCGGGGCATGGTCGTGCTTACGCGGGCGCCGGCGCTTTGGATGTGCGGATGATCACAGCGCGTCCAGCCGCGCCCGCAGTTGCCCGGCGTGCATCGCCAGCGCCTGGCGCTCGCCGGCCGGCATCCGCGCCAGTTGCCGGTAGGGCAGGGCCAGGCGCGGGTTGTACTGCAGGCGCGGCGCATGCCGGGCAAGGAAGTCCCAGTACAGCGCGTTGAACGGACACGCGCGGGCGCCGGTGCGCAGATCCCGCCGGTAGCGGCATTGGCCGCAGTGGTCGCTCATCCGGTGCAGGTAGGCGGCCGCCGATACGTACGGCTTGGTGGCCAGCAGCCCGCCGTCGGCGAACTGGCTCATGCCCAGGGTGTTGGGCAGCTCGACCCATTCGAAGGCGTCGATGTAGATCCCCAGGTACCAGCGGTGCAGCGCCTGCGGGTCGAGCCCGGCGAGCAGCGCGAAGTTGCCGATCACCATCAGCCGCTGGATGTGGTGGGCATGGGCGTTGGCCAGCGACTGGCCGATGGCGCCGCGCACGCAGGCCATGTGCGTATCGCCGGTCCAGAACCAGGCCGGCAGCGGCAGGTCGTGGCCGAAGGCATTGCGCTGCGCGTACCCGGGCATCTGCGCCCAGTACACCCCGCGCACGTACTCGCGCCAGCCCAGGATCTGGCGGATGAAGCCTTCCACCGCGGGCAGCGGCGCGCGGCCGTCGCGTGCGGCGGCTTCGGCGCCCGCGATCACTTCGGCCGGGTCGAGCATCTTCACGTTCAGCGCGAACGACAGCAGCGAATGGAACAGCCGCGGCGCGTGGGCGCTGATCGCATCCTGGTAGTCGCCGAAATGCGCCAGCCCGTGGTCGAGGAAGGCCTGCAGCTGCTGCAGCGCTTCGGTGCGGTCCAGCGGCCAGCGCAGCGCCTGCGCCTGCGGGTCGCCGAAACTGGCGACGCCGGCGGACTGGATGCACTGCCAGAGTGCGCGCAGGTCGTGCCGCGGGCGCGTGTCCGCCGGTTCCGGCGGATCGCCGCGCCAGGGCTTGCGGTTCTCCGCATCGAAGTTCCAGCGTCCTCCCAGGGGCCGGCCGTCGGGTTCCAGCAGTACGTGGTGGCGCCGCCGCATGTGCCGGTAGAACGGCTCCATGGTCCAGCGTTCGCGGCTGCCGAAGAAGCATGCCGCCTCCTCGCGTCCAGCCAGGAAATGGCCGCTGTCCACGCAGCGCACCGGGATCGACTGCCGGGCCGCGTAGTGGCGCAGCTGCGCATCCAGCCGCCACTCGTCGGGTTGCTGGTACTCCAGCGTGGTGGCCGCGTGCACGGCCAGCAGCCGGTCCAGGTTGCCGGTCAGGGACTGGAGGTTGGCGGCGTCGTCGATGGCCAGGTAGCGGACCCGGTGGCCTGCCGCGCGCAGCTGTGCGGCAAAGCGCCGCATCGCCGCGAAGATCGCCAGGATCTTCTGCGCGTGGTGCAGCACGTAGTCGGTTTCCTGGCGGACCTCCATCAGCACGTACAGCACGTCGGCATCGGTGCGGGCGAACCACGGATGCCGCGGGTTGAGCTGGTCGCCCAGCAGCAGCCGCACGCAGGTCACGCCGGGTCCCGTGGCAGTGGCGCGGAGAGTGCGTACTTCAATGCGACGCCGACCAGCAGCACCGCCAGCGCCAGCGCGACCAGCGCCGCCACGGTGGCACCGGCCAGGGGCGACTGGATCTGGCGCACGTACACGCCCATCAGCCCCCACACCGCGGGCAGGGCGTACCACGGATTGCCGCGCAGGGTGGCCAGCATGCCGAGCAGCAGCACCGCGGCCAGGCCGAACAGCGCCAGCGTCCACGGCAGCATGTCCTCGACCGGCAGCAGTTCGAACGCCACGATCACCTGGGCGACGTTGAGGAACACGGCCAGTGAAACCCAGCCCGCATGCAACGACAGCGGCAGCCACTGCCACCATGGCTGGCGGACGTGGCGGCGGGTGTGCGAGGCCAGCCATGCCGCCGCCAGCAGGCAGCCCAGGCTCAGCCAGATGACCGCCAGCGCCAGCCAGAACCATTGCCGCGTGAACACCACCATCCACAGCGAGGTCAGGGCGAAGCCGGCGGCGGTGAACCGGCGGATGAGGCGCAGGCGCCGGCTGTCCTCGGCGCTGACCAGTTGCCCCAGCCCGAACACCACGTCCAGGGCGAAGATCGGGCCCCAGATCGCGAACGCGTAGCCGGCGGCGACGATCAGGGTCGGGTAGCGTGCGGAGATCTCGCCGTTGGTGGGGCCGAACAGGCCGCTGTTGGACAGCCATCCCACCAGCGGCATCGACAGCGCCAGCAGCAGTACCAGCCATTTCATCGGCATTCTCCGTGGAAGGTGTCCTTGTCCTGGCCGGTCTCGGGCCAGCGCTGCGGCACCCGTTCGATCCGCGTGGTGTCGTAGCCGAGTGCCGCCGCGCGCTGCAGCATGGCCTGGTAGTCGGCCTCCGGCACGCTGGGCGTGCGCGCCATGTACCACAGGTAGTCACGCGCATCGCGCACCACCATGACCTGGCTGTAATCGGGCGCCAGCCAGCCGATCAGGTACTGCGCCTTGAACAGCCCGAAGAAGCGCACCTTCCATTCGGCATTGCCGGTGCCCGGCTGCACCAGCCCGGTGGATGCCAGCAGCTTCACCGGTGCCTGGAACCCGCCGGGGCGGTAGCGGTACCAGGTGCATACCCGCCCCTTGCTGTCCAGGCGGTAGGTTTCCACCGGGTTGTGGCTGTCGCGCTCCAGGCGCGTGGGAATGATCCCGATCACGTACCAGCGGCCCATGAAGCGTGGCAGGTCCACGGAGGTCACCGGCGTGATCGGGGCGGGCTTGGCCTGGGCGCAGCCGCCGAGCAGGGCGGCCATCAGCAGCGGCAGGACGAAGGGCCGGGCAAGGCGCATGGTGGGCATCTGCGATCGGGGAGATGCCATGGTTTACGCAGCAGCGTCCGCCATGGATGCATCCAGGTGCCGGCCGCCTGCGTACAACACCGTGACTGCCACGCCGCCCCCGGGTGAACCTCCATGTCCACGCATCCGCCCGTCGTTGAACCGACGGTCGATCCTGCGCCGCCAGCCGCCCGGCCGCCGTTGCCAGCGAGGGGGCGCTGATGCCGCGGATGCGCAGGAAGGCCGACCTGCCGCAGCGCACGTGCGCGACCTGCGGGCGTGCGTTCGCCTGGCGGCGCAAGTGGGCGCGCGACTGGGAAAGCGTGCGCTACTGTTCGCGGCGTTGCCGCGGGCGCAACTGAGGAACGAAATCATGGGCAAGCGGATTCTGCTGGTGGGCGCCACCGGCCTGGTCGGCCAGGGCGTGCAGCGCGTGCTGCTGGACTCGGACCTGGTCGGAGCGGTGAGCGTGCTGGCCAGGCGCCCGCCGGCAGCGCCCGATCCCCGCGTGCAGGTGCTGCTGGCCGACGGCTTTTCCACGCAGGCGCTGGCCGCGCTCGATCTGCGCCGGCACGACGCCTGCCTGTACTGCGCCGGCCCGCTGCCCGTGGGCATGTCGGAGGCGGCTTACCGCGAGGCGACCGTGGCCACGCTGCAGCGGGTGCTGGCGGCATACGCCGGCGCCAATCCCGACGGCTTCGTGGCCTACATTTCCGGCAAGGGCGCCGATCCCGGCAGCGCGCTGATGCCGTTGCGGGTCAAGGGCGAGGCCGAGCAGGTGGTGGCCCGCTGTGGGCTGGCTTTCACCTGCGTGCGCCCGGGCATCGTCCGCCCGGTGCTTGGCGAGGTGTCGCCGCATCGGCTGCGGCGTGGGCTGTATGCGCTGTGCGACCCGCTGCTGGCGCTGCTGGGCGGCACCGGCCCGCGGGTATTCACCACCACCGCGGCGATCGGCCATTGCCTGCTGCGCCTGGTTCAGGCCACTGGCCCGCGGCCGGCGGTGATCGACAATGCCGACATCGCTGCGGGTGGCGGCTGACCGGCGCCTGCCGCCGCCGCTGGCCGTGCTTCGCGCGCAGCCGCTATCCTTTTCCCCCGATTACCGGCGCCAAGAACACCCTGCATGAACTCCACCGACAAGCGCGCCGGTTGCGCCCTGTGCATCGACGCCCCGCCGCTGGATTTCGAGTTCAGCTACGCGTTCCAGCCGATCGTGGATGTGCATGCGCGGCGGATATTCGCGCATGAAGGCCTGGTGCGGGGCACCGCGGGCGAACCGGCCGGCTCGGTGTTGTCGCGGATCACCCCGGCCAACCGCTATGCGTTCGACCAGGCCTGCCGCGACAAGGTCATCCAGACCGCTTCGCGGCTGCGGATGCCCTCGCACCTGTCGATCAACTTCATGCCCAACGCCATCTACCGGCCCGAGCTGTGCATCCGTTCCACGCTGCGCGCCGCGCGCCGCCACGGCTTTCCGGTCGAGCGGATCATCTTCGAGACCGTCGAGGGCGAGCAGGTCAGCGATGGCAACTGGCTGGCCGAGATCCTGAGCGAGTACCGGCGGATCGGCTTCAAGACCGCCATCGACGACTTCGGCGCCGGCTTTGCCGGGCTCAACCTGCTGGCCGATTTCCAGCCGGACATCGTCAAGCTGGACATGGCGCTGATCCGCGCGATCGACCAGAGCCGGCCGCGGCGCGCGATCGTCGCCGGTGTGGTGGCGATGTGCCGGCAACTGGACATCGAGGTGATCGCCGAAGGCATCGAGACCGCGGACGAGGCACGCTGCCTGGCCGATCTGGGCATCGGGCTGATGCAGGGCTACTGGTTCGCACGGCCGCAGTTCGAGCGGATCACGCATGAGGACGAGATCCCGTGGGCAGCGTGAGTGATGCCGGTCCGATGCTGGACCTGCTGGGCCCCACCCGTCCGGCGGTGCTTGTCCATGCGGTCAGCCAGAGCACCAGCGCGGTGCTCATCACCGACGCCAATGTCGAGGACGGCGGCCCACTGATCGTCTATGCCAACCCGGCGTTCTGCCGGATGAGCGGTTACCGGCCGGAGCAGCTGGTCGGCCGCAGTCCGCGCCTGCTGCAGGGGCCGCTCACCGACCGCGCGCTGATCGGTGAGCTGCGCGAGCACCTGCGCCAGGGGCTGCCGTTTACCGGCAGCACGGTCAACTATGCGGCCGATGGCCGCGCCTACACGGTGGAGTGGAGCATCTCGCCGGTGCGCGACGCCGCCGGGGTGATCGAGTATTTCGTCTCGGTACAGAACGACATCACCGCGCGGATCGCCGCCGAGCAGGAGCGCCGGCTGTTGCTGCAGGCGCTGGATGCCGCGATCGATCCGATCCTGATCACCGGGCGCGATACCCGGGTCGTGTTCGTCAATGAGGCATTTGCCCGGCTTACCGGCTACACCCAGGAGGAAATCCTCGGCCAGTCGGCGCGGATGCTGTACCCGTCGCACCAGGACCCGCTGTTCTACCGCAACCTGCGCGTGTGCCTGCGCGAGGGCAAGCCGTTCCGCGCCACCTTCACCTATCGTCACAAGAGCGGCCGCCCGATCCACGTCGAACAGAGCATCGCGCCGGTAGGCGACGGCCGCGGCCGCATTTCGCATTACATCAGCACCGGCAAGGATGTCAGCGAACGGGTCGAGCGCGAATCCAGGCTGATGGAGATGGCGACCGTCGACTCGCTGACCGGCCTGCTCAACCGCCACGCCGGTGCCGAGCAGCTCTACCGGCTGGTCGGGCAGGCGCAGGCATCGGCGCGGCCGCTGAGCGTGATCATGGCCGACATCGATCATTTCAAGGCCATCAACGACGTGCACGGGCACAAGGCCGGGGACGATGCGCTGGTGTGCGTGGGCCGGGTACTGAAATCCTGCGTGCGCGCCGGGGACCGCGCCATCCGCTGGGGCGGCGAGGAGTTCCTGGTCGTCCTGCCCGGCGTCGCGCTGGCCCAGGCGATGGAGCTTGCCGAGCGCCTGCGCTCGAAGGTCGGCGCGGCACGGGTGAACGAGATGGGCCTGTTCTCGCTTTCGGTCTCGGCAGGCGTTGCCGAAATGGCCGCTGGCGAGAGCGCATCGGAGTTGCTGCGGCGTGCGGACCTGGCGATGTACCGCGCAAAGCGCCAGGGCCGCAACGCGGTCAGGTCCTGACCCGCGCCGCTTCCGTCGCTCAGCCGGCCGGATGACCCGGCTCGCCCAGGTCGCGCGCCAGCCGGGTAAGCATGCGCAGGTGCTGCTTGGCCCAGCGCGCGCCCCAGCGCATGCCGGCGCTGGCCGAGCGCACGGCGATGATCGGCAACGGGCGCGAGGGCTCGTGCAGGTATACCTCGACGATCCAGCAGAGGTTGCGCCTGCAGATTTCAAGCACCTTGATGCCGCCCAGGCACAGGCGTTTGCGGTCGGGTTCCTCGACCCAGTGGAACGGGGGCGGCAGGCGGCTCGGAACGGCTTTGGTCATGGGCAGGGTCCTGGCGTGGCGTTTGCGGCGGCCCGGCCGGACGGGTGCGGTGCCAGGTGCAGGCATCCATCGCGCGGGGGACGGTGCGCTGCCCGGTGACGTGGACCTCCCGGGCGCCGCCCCCCGACGTTGTTCCGGGCCTCTGACGCCATCGCAGGGGCCGGCCGGTTGCCGCCACGGGTCAGGGTACCGATGCCCTTCGTTAGCCGGACGTCGACGGCTGCCAGGGCGATTTCACGCCCGCTGCGGCCTACTTCAGCTGACCACCAGCACCCACGTCGTGTTCGACCCGCTGAACCGGTAGCGCAGGCCCTCATGGTCGATCTGGCGCGCGATGTTGCCCTGGGTGTCCACCAGCACATGCAGGTCGACCAGCACGCCGGCCCCCGCGTTGGGGGCATGGCACAGCAGCGTATCCAGCGCCACTTTCTCGGTGGCCAGCACGGTGACCGGGCGGCATTCCGCCCCCGGTCCGAGCAGGAACGTTTTCACTTCTTTCAAGGGCACTCTCCTGGGGGCGACGGGCCCCGGGTCTGGGTGGCGATGCAGTGCTCGGCCGTCGCGCGGGCGCGCGGCGACGCTCCCGGATCCCGGCGACGGGAACGGGGCTTGCCTCGGTTCTGGTGGGACGTGCCTGCCTTGCGCGGGACCATGCGCTGCAGGTGGACGGCCGTGCGCTGCAGCATGCCGCAACGGCAGTGGATGTAGGGCCGGTGGCCTGCCTGTGCGGCGGCGCCGGTCGTGGGGAGGGGTGATCCGGCGTCGAGATATACAGGGGCCGGTGTTAAGAGAAAGGGACGGCCCGGCGAGCCGTTGCATCAAGCGGAAGGTACCGGAGTGATGTGCACGGGCGCGGTTGCGGCCATGGGGCTTTCCTTCGCCGCCAGCGGCGTGCGCGATGACGGCCGCGTGCACGCCGTGACGCGTAGAATCGCCCGGGTGTTGTTCAGGATCCTGCCGGTGGCGTTGGCGCCCGGCGGTGCGGCGGGAAGGCCGTTCGTGGTGCGCGTTGCCGGGGGCGCTTGCTGCCGCCGGCGAACTGGGATTCGGTCCGGACATGGGGCAGGGCATATGGACGACAGCGGGACGATGACGGTCCACGGCAGTGCGGTGGACACCGGCCGCCGGTGCGGCGCCCTTGCGGTTCCCGGCAGGGGCGCACATGCGCGATGACGCGCCGGTAGCGCCTGGCGGCGACCTGCCGCGCTACATCTTCGCCACGCCGCTGTGGGCGTTGCTGGTGCTGGTCACGGGCCTGGCGCTGACGGCCTGGATGGCGCTTGGCGAGTGGAGGGGCGAGCGCGACCGGGTGCAGGCCCTGCAGCGCTCGCTGGCCGATGCCGCGCCTGCGCGCCTGCGCGAACCGCTGGCCGGTGCCGCGCTGGGCCTGCGGGCGATGCAGACCGTGCTGCTGGCCGGCACCGCGCAGCTGGACCAGCACACCTTCGACAGCTACCAGCGCAACCTGCGTTCGCAGGAGTGGATCCATGGCTACGTGCTGATCGCGTTCGCGCAGCGGGGAGTCGGCGTCGACGGCCAGGTCACCTACCGCTACCAGTACGTCGCGCCGCTGCAGGGCAACGAGGTCCTGGTGGGCTTCGACGTGGCCCGGCAACCGGAGAACATGGAGGCACTGCGGCGCGCGCGCGACGCCGACACGGCGGCCATGTCCGCGCCGTTCCCGCTGCTGCAGTTCCGTGGGCAGCGCCAGGCCGGCGACATGGGCCTCACCGTGCGCCTTCCGGCGTACACGCCGGGTGCCATGCCGACCACGGTCGAGGAACGGCGTGCGCGCGAACTGGGTGCGCTGGCGGTCAGCGTGCGCCTGGAGCCGATGGTCCGCCAGGCCCTGTACGGCCGCATCCTCGACCACATGGACGTGGAGATCCGCGACCTTGGCGCCCTGCCCGCGCATGCGCGGGTGTTCGCCAGCGCGCCGTTGCCGGCCGATCCGGCGGCGCTGCAGGTGCGGCGCATGGAGTTCGGCGGACGCACGTGGGAGCTGCGGCTGTGGCCGCGTGCGGCGATGGGGGAATGGGCGCAACTGCGCCTGATCGTGATCGGTGGCAGCTCGATCAGCGTATTGCTGGCCCTGTTCCTGTGGTCGCAGGCGAGCGTGCACCGCCGCGCGCTCGAACTCGCGCGGCGGATGAGTACCCGCTTCGGCGAGAGCGAAGCCCGTTTCCAGGCCCTGAACGAAATGCTGCCGGCGCTGGTGCTGGTGGCCGACGCCCGCGACGGGCGCATCACCTATGCCAACCGCGCGGCCAGGTCACAACTGGGCAATGTCGCCGGGGTGCCGCTGGAGGACCTGTTTGCCGATGTCGTGCAGGGCAGGGAGGCGGTCGCTGCCACGCTCGGGGTGGGGACGTGGAGCAGCCAGGAGGCGTTCGTGGTGTGCGGCGCCGATGCGGCGCTGTGGGTAAACGCCTCGCTCGCGATGCTGGAGATGGACCATGTGCCCCACCTGCTCATGGTGGCCAGCGATACCAGCACGCAGCGCGAGATGACCGAGCGACTGCGCTACCAGGCCGCGCACGACGAGCTCACCGGACTGTGCAACCGCCGCGAGTTCGAACGCTGCCTGCGCCAGGCGCTGCTCGACCGCGATGCCGCCGGCGTCGCGTCGTTCGCATTGATGTACATCGACCTGGACCAGTTCAAACTGATCAACGACCTGTCCGGGCACACCGCCGGCGACCAGTTGCTGGTGCAGCTGTCGCAGGCGATGCGGCGCCACATCCGCGATGGCGACCTGCTGGCGCGCCTGGGGGGCGACGAGTTCGGCCTGCTGGCGTTCGGCGTGGACCAGGCGCAGGCCGACCGGCTGGCCGAGCAGGTGCGCGCCTGCATCGAGCGCTCGACGTTCTGCTGGCTGGGGCGCAGCTACACGGTAAGCGCGAGCATCGGCCTGGTGCTGGTCGACCAGCCCGGATGCACCCTCAAGGACCTGCTGGCCTGGGCCGACACCGCCTGTTACCAGGCCAAGGAAGACGGCCGCAACCGCGTGCGGGTGTATCGCGACGATGCCGACGCCACCCGGCGCATGGGCGAGATGGAATGGGCCAGCCAGCTGCGCCGTGCGCTGGAGCAGGACCGCCTGCTGCTGGACTACCAGGAGATCGTGCCGCTGTCGGCCGGCGCCGAGCCGGTCACGCGGGTGGAGCTGCTGCTGCGCATGCGCGCCGACGATGGCAGCGTGATCGCGCCGGGCGTGTTCATGGTGGCGGCCGAGCGCTATGGCCTGATGCCGGCGGTGGACCGCTGGGTGATCCGTACCGCCCTGGCCAATTTCAACGCCCTGCACCCCTGCGGCGAGCGCCTGCAGAGCTGCGCCATCAACCTTTCCGGTGCCAGCCTCGAGGATGAAGGGCTGGCCGATTTCATCCTCGACGCGATCGCCCGCAATGGCGTGCCGCCGCAGCGCCTGTGCCTGGAGATCACCGAGACCGTGGCGGTACGCGACCTGCTGCGCGTGGTGCGGGTGATCGAGCGCCTGCGCGCGGCCGGCTGCCGCATCGCGCTGGACGATTTCGGCGCCGGCATGGCCTCGTTCGGCTACCTGAAGAACCTGCCGGTGGACGTGATCAAGATCGACGGCAGTTTCGTGCGCGACCTGGGCCACGACCCGATGAGCCGGACCATCATCGATGCCGTCACCCGCATCGGCCACCAGCGCGGGGCCAAGGTGGTGGCCGAGTGGGTGGACGACCTGGGCGCGCTGGACCTGCTGCGCGAGCTGGGCGTGGACAGCGCGCAGGGTTTCGCCCTGCATCGCCCCGAGCGGGTGCTGTTCCAGCGCGACAACGCCGGGCAGCCGCCGGTGCGGTGACGCGCGCCGCTCAGTTGCGGACCGCGAACACCCCGTCCAGTTCCGGGCGCGCGCGGAAGCCGGCCCTGGCCAGGCGGGTGGCGACCTCGCGCGGCACATCGCGGCCGCTGGTGAGCCTGTTGGGCGTGCCGGTGTAGTGGAACAGCTGGCCGCCACGACGCAGCACCCGCGCCAGGTGGTCGTAGAACGCCTGCGAATACAGTTCGCCGGCGATGCCGAAGCGCGGCGGATCGTGCAGCACGGCGTCCACCGAGGCATCGGCGATGGACGCGATGGCCAGCGAGATATCGCCGTGCGTCAGCGTCAGGCGTCCGCCCGCTGCGTCCGACCCGGGGTCCGGCGACCAGGGGTTGAGGGTGCGCAGCCACAGCACTTCCGGACTCTTCTCGAACGAACGCACCGCCGTCACCCCGGCCTCCAGGCAGCAGGCGGCGAAGTAGCCCATGCCGCCGCAGGTGTCGAGCACCTGCTTGCCGCGCGGCGCGACCAGGGCGACCTTGCGGCGCGCGTCCTCCATCGGCGACAACTGCGCGCTGACCAGCATCTTGATGCCGTCGATCTCGAAGGTGGGCACGCCCCAGTCGGTCGGCACCAGCTTGTACAGGCCATTGCCGAAGCGCGAGGCCGGCGCGAAATCCCCACCGTCCCAGTAGTACACGGTGCGGTCCTTGAGCCGTTCCGGCCAGGGATAATCGTGGCCGCGCCACTGCCAGCGATCGGCCTCCAGCCGCACCTCGTCGGTGCCGCGGCCCAGGTCGAGCGAGCCGTTCCAGACCACGCTGCCGCCGCGCTGCGCCTCGCGCATGGCGTCCAGCAACGGGCGGGTAAGCAGGGGGCCGGAGTAGTGGGGCATGCGCGGAGCGGGCCCGCGAACGAGCGCCGGTGACGGAAGGGGGCGCCATCGTAACCCGGTCCGGTCGCGCGCCGGCGCCGCGCCCGGACCGGAGCACGGAACTTGCCGCGCCGCCACCGGTCTGTTGCTGGCATGGTCGCACCACCGCGGGTCCGCGCGTGGCCCTGCGCAGATACCCGGCGATGGAGAGGCATGCAGGATTCACGTGGTCGAGAACCGTTGTCCCACCGCGTCGGTGCCGGCCTGGCGACCGCGGCGATCCTGTGCCTGTTCGCGCGCGTGCTATGGCAGGTGCCCGAGCCCGATCCGAAGGGCCGCGCGCAGCGGTTGCAGGTGCGCTGGCTGCCGCGCCACGGCGAGGCGCCGGCGCTGCCGCCGGCGGCGGCGGACACACCCGAGGTGCCGGCAGGGCAGGCGCATGCCGCGCTGCCGCCGCCGCACGCATCGGAGCCCCGGCCTGCCGCCGCCGCACCGGCCACTGCGGGCCCTGCCGCGGACTGGTCGCGGCGGCTGTACGACGGCCAGGGCGGGATCACCCTGCCCGGCGAACTTGCCGGCGACGGCCGCACGCGCGGCACCGACGAGCGGGTGTTCGAGCACCGTGATGAACTGGCGACGGGCGTCGGCGAGCGCGCCACCGCCGGCCTGTTCTCGAAGCGTGCAGCCGGGACCCGGCAGTCACGCAGGGAGAAGTGGGTCTACGGTGAGGACATCCAGCCGGCACAGGCACGGCGCGCGCCGGACGTGGCGTTCAACCCGTCGCTGCACGCACGCGCCGCCGACCTCGGCAGCGAGGCCACCGGTGATGCCTACAAGGCCGCGCCGATCCGCCATGAGCCGCTGCCCGGCCTGGACGGCGAGGCCAGCCGTCGCATCCGGACCGCCATCGGCGAGCTGGAACGGCGCTACCCGCGCTGCGGCGACGAGGTGCGCCGCCGCTGGTTCGGCAACGCGCTGCAGCACCTGGACGCGCTGGAGCGGCTGGAGTACCGCTACCGGCATGGCGCCGACCCGGTCGAAGCCGAACACACGCTGCCGTCGGCGGCCGACAGCGCCTATGACCTGGCACGTCGCGCGCTGTGGGATGCGGAGCGACGCATGAAGACCTGCGGCTGAGCGGTGGCGCCAGCGGCAGGCAACGCTGCGCGGTGCATGGCGCCGGTGGCGGGCGCGCATTGTCGCGGCCCCCACCGCCACGGCCACCCCGGGACAGCTGCCGGAGACCTGTTCCACGCCTGTACCGGCCACCGCCAGGACTTCCCCGGCCATCAGCGGACAACCTGTGCAGGATGATGTTCCTGAAAGGTTCTTCCGTGCCGGGGGCTGCCTAGAATCGGGTTCCACCACCGCATGGGATCGCGATGAAGCCGGTCAGCCTGTTGTCGTATGCCCTCGCCCTTTTCACCACGTTCGGCTGCCAGGCGCAGCCCGGGCAGGCGGCCGCGCCGCGGGTCGGGGTGGCGCCCGGCTACAGCCACCCGCTGCCGCGGCATGCACTGGTCGGCTACCTGCACAACTTCGACAACGGGTCCGGGGTGCTGCCGCTGGGGCAGGTGGACGGGAGCTGGGACGTGATCGTGCTGGCGTTCGCCGACGACATGGGCGAGGGCAGGATCGCGTTCAACCCGGCGCCGGGACTGGAGCGGGCGCGGCTGGTCGCCGACATCGCCGCGCGCCGCGCCGCCGGCGGCATCGTGGTGCTGTCCTTTGGCGGCGAACTGGGGACGGTGACGCTGCGCACCCAGCGCGACGAGGACAACTTCGTGCGCACCACCGCGCAGGCCATTGATGCGTACGGGCTGGACGGCATCGACATCGACCTGGAGAAGATCGCCGGCGTCGTGCACGGCGCGCCGGTCGCCGCGCGCCTGGTCTCGGCGGTCAAGCGCCTGCACGCCATGTATCCGAACCTGTACGTGTCGATGGCGCCTGAGCACCCCTACGTGCAGGGCGGCTGGGTGTCGATGGAGGGCATCTGGGGTGCCTACCTGCCGTTGATCGACGGGCTGCGCGACGAACTGGACCTGCTGCACGTGCAGCTCTACAACAACGGCGGCCTGCCTACGCCCTACCACGCGGACCCGCTGCCGGCCGGCAGCGTGGACATGATGGTGGGCTCGGCCAGAATGCTGATCGAAGGCTTCGAGCTGGCGGGCGGCAAGGGCCGCTTCCACGGTTTGCGACCGGACCAGGTGGCGCTGGCCCTGCCTTCGGGTCCGCGCGCGGCCGGCAGCGGCCATGCCCCGCCGGCGGCCATCATCCGCGCCTTCGACTGCCTGACCCGCGCCACCGGCTGCGATGCGCTGAAGCCGGCGCGGCCATACCCGGACTTCCGGGGCGTGATGGCCTGGTCGATCAACTGGGACGTGGCCGACCAGGGCGCGTTCTCGGTGCCCGTCGGCACCCACCTGCGCCAGGCACGCGCAGGGCAATGACCGGGGGTGCGCCGCGGCACCTGGGGTCGGGGTGTCTTGGCCTCAGGCCGTCGCGGGCAGCAGCCGCAGCGCCGCCAGGCCGACGTGGTGCAGCAGTTCGCGCACCACCACCAGTGCCGCGGCGAAGCCGGGGTGCGCGGGCAGGCCGAGGCTGTGCGCGGGCACGCCGGCCGCCACCCGCGCCAGGCGGTTGAACACCTCCTCGACGTCGTCGATGGACACCGTGGCCGCCGTCCCCGGCGCGCGCCCGCTGGCCGCCAGCAGCGGCGCCAGCACCGGGTCCGCGCATTCCAGCCCTGTCGCCCGGGGCTGGCGCAGGGCGGGAATGGCCGGCATCAGCGCGTCCTCGACCCGCTGGATCGTCTGCTCCAGTGCGACCTCGCCCGGTGGAAAGCGCGACAGTCCCGCAGCCAGCAGATCGTCCAGCGACAACGGCAGCAGCACCGCCGCGGCGTGGGGTGCCTGCAGGCGGATCGCCGCTTCTTGCAGATGCAGTTGCAGGTTCATGCGCTGCTCCCGGGGTGGCATGGCCGGCAACGGGTGGTTACGCGCGGGCCGGTGAGCGTCTATGGTGCCGGGTCCGCAGCGGGTGGGATATACATGGAACGCAGGCATTGGGTGATGGTCGTGGCGGCACTGACGGGCGGCGCGTTGGCGGCCAGCTACCTGTGGGCGCCCGGCGCGCCGGATGCGCAGGCGCCGACGCCGACGCCGCTGGGTTGGCGCGCGCAGGTCGACCTGCTGGGGGGCGATGGCGTCGAGGGCGATGCGATGGGCCCGGACCGGCGCACCCGCTTCAGCGATCCCTGGGGCGTGGCACTGGATACCGGCGGCACGCTGTACGTGGCCGACGCGGGCGCCAACAACCGCATCCTGTATCGCTGGCTGGACGGTGACTTCCATGTGTTGGCCGGTGGCCGTGAGGGCTTCGCCGACGGCCGCGGTGCGGCTGCCGCGTTTCATACGCCTTCCGGGCTGGCGCTGGACCGGCACGGCAACCTGTATGTCGCCGACACCGGCAATCATGCGATCCGCAGGGTCACGCCGCGCGGCGAGGTCAGCACGCTGGCCGGCGACGGCGTGGCCGGCTTCGCCGACGGGGTCGGGCGCCAGGCGCGCTTCGACGGGCCGATGGGGGTGGCGGTGGATGCGGCCGGGCGCGTCTACGTGGCCGATACCTGGAACGACCGCATCCGCGTGATCGAGCCCGACGGACGGGTGTGGACGCTGGCCGGCGGCGACCGCCCCGGCTGGACCGACGGCCAGGGCGGCGCGGCGCGGTTCGACACCCCGACCGACGTCCAGCTGGCCGCCGACGGCACGCTGTGGGTGGCGGACCTGTACAACGATGCGCTGCGCACCGTGGATGCCTCGGGCCGGGTCGCCACCCGCATCGGCGGCCCCGATGGCCAGCGCGTGCTGTGGGGGCCGATGACGCTGGCGCTCACCCACGACGGCGTGGCCTACGTCGGCGAGCGCATCACCGGCCGCGTGGTGCAGGTGTCGCCGGCGGGGCATGTGGTGGCGGTGGCCGGCGACGCGCAGCGTTTCGCGCGCCCGGCGGGCATCGCACTGGCGCCCGATGGCAGCCTGCTGCTCGGCGATGCCGATGGCTACCGCATCCACCACCTGCGGCCACCGGTGGCGGGCGCGGCGGTGGCGGACGCGCCGGTCGGGCCGTCCATGGACAACCCGTTGCCGCGCAACCAGGGGCGCTGGCCGCTGGCGCCGCAGCACGGCTGGCACGAAGTCGTGGGCACGCTGGGCGAAGTGCGCGGCAACTTCAGCGGCGAGAGCCGCCACCACCTGCATGGAGGCTTCGACGTGCGCGGCGATGTCGGCCAGACCGTGCTCGCGATCGCCGCGGCCAAGGTCAGCAGTCCGGCCGCGAGCTGGAGCCCGGGCGGGCAGGCCGAGGGCCTGTCGCTGGATACCGTGGACTACATCCACATGAAGGTCGGCCGCGATCCGTCCAACCGCCCGCTGGACCCGGTGCGCTTCCAGCAGGTGCGCGACGACGACGGGCGGCTGGTGCGGGTGCGCGTGCGCCGCGGTACCCGCTTCGATCCCGGTGATGCGCTGGGCAGCATCAACAGCCAGGCGCACGTGCACCTGGTGGTCGGCCCTTCCGGTTACGAGCGCAACGCCGTGCGGCTGGGTTTCGCCAACTACGCCGACCACGTGCCGCCGCGCATCGACGACATCGCCCTGGTCGATGCCGGGGGCCAGCGGCTGCGTGAGCGCCGCGACGGTCGCCTGCTGGTGCCGCGCGACGGCGGCGATCTGCACCTGGTGGTCGAGGCCTGGGACCAGGTGGACGACAACCTGCCGCGCCGCCGCCTCGGCCTGTATGCGCTGGGCTACCAGATCCTGGACGCCGCGGGCCGGCCGCTGCCCGGCCACGAACAGCCGCGCATGAACATCGAGTTCAACCGCATGCCGCCGCAGTCCGAGGCGGTGAAGGTCGCCTATGCCGAAGACAGCGGCATCACCGTCCACGGCAGCGCGACGACGCGGTTCCGCTACGTGCTCACCAACACGGTGCGCGATGGCAGCCTTGCCCGTGGCCGGCTGCAGGTCGGCGACCTGCCCGATGGCGACTACATCGTGCGGATCCTGGCGCGTGACCACAGTGGCAACGAGGCCACCACGGGCAGGGACCTGCACGTGCGCCTTCTTCCCGGCGCAACGGCCGCGGAATAGGGCAGGACGGTCCTGGGCGTGGGTCCTGCCCCGGCTCGCGCCCGGGCGGGCGGTTTCCCGTCCGGGCGTGGTGCCGGCCCGCGGCAAAAAAAGACCCCGGCCATGGGGCCGGGGTCCAGTGCGTCTCCACGTTGCAGAGCGCTTTTACAACGGCTGCGCCGTCAGAAGTTGTACGACGCCGAGAACATCACGTAGCGCGGCGTCTGCCGGGCGATCGGCAGCAGGTAGGTGTTGGACACGGTGTAGGGACCGGTTTCCGAGGTCACGTCCACCTGGGTCGGGTCCTGGCTGTTGAGCACGTTGAACACCTGCAGACTGAGCGCCAGCCGCTTGTCCATGAACTCTGGGCGCCAGGTGACGCTCATGTCCACGTTGCGGGTCCACGGCGTGCGCTGCGAGCCCGGCGTGGCGACCTTGCCGAAGCAGGTGTGATAAGCCGCCTCGTAGCCGATCGGATCGGCTTCGTCGGAATTCTCGTCGATCGTGCCATCCGGGTTGTACCACCCCAGGCAGCTGATCGGCGTACCCGACTGCACGCGCATGTTGGCCGCGACCGTCCACTCCGGGGTAAGCGCGTAGCTGCCGTACAGCTTCAACGAATGGCGTCGATCGTTGGCGAGGTAGCCATTGGCGAACTCCATCATCTGCCACGCATCCCAATCCTGGGTCTTGGAGATGTTGGTCTGGCCGAATTCGGACTTCACCTGGCCTTCGTTGTTGCCCTGGCTCTTGGAGTAGGTGTAGGTCGCGCGGCCTTCCCAGGTTCCGTCGAACGGATGCTCGATGAACAGGTCGATGGCCTTGTAGGTACGTTTGACACCTTCGCTGAAGCCCCAGTCCTTGCTGGTCATCCTGACGTCGGTGCGCTCGCCGGTCGGCAGGCCGTTGGCGTCAAGGTATGCCAGGCTGAACGTGTTGCTGCCACCCGGGTTGAACATGTAGCAGTAGTTCACGAACACGCGGCGGCCGTCGGCCAGTTCGGCGTTGTAGCCCGAGCCCTGGCCTTCATAGTCCACCGCACCGATGTGGTCGAGCAGGGTGTACGGGTCGCAGATGTCGTCGATCGACGATTTCAGGTCGCGGTAGGTGAACTTGGCACCGGCAAACCAGCGCTCGCTGATCTGCTTTTCGAAGCCCAGGATGTACTCGTCCTGGTACATGTTCTTCAGATCCTTCGGCGCGAACGCCAGCACGTCCACCGGAGTGCCGTATTCGCCGTTGGACGATACGGGACCCGGCGCCGGTCCGCCGTTCACCCCCGGCACGGCGGTCAGGCCGGTGGGCAGGCCGTCGCTGTTGATGCCGGTATAGGTGAAGTACTCCCAGGTGTAGGTCGAGGCCGAGGCACCCCGGATGGCCACGTTGTTGGGCATCGCCAGGAAGTAGCGGCCAGCGTTGCCGAACACCTTGAGCGTGGAGTCGCCAAACACGTCCCAGCTGAAGCCCAGGCGTGGGGCCCACTGGTTCTTGGCGTCCATGTAGACTTCGCCGGCGTCGTTCTTGTTGGTGAACTGGTCGTTGCGCACGCCCAGCGACAGCAGCAGGTTGTCGGTGATCTGCCAGCGGTCCTCGAGGTACCAGGCCTTCTGATCCAGCGACATGCTGGTGTTGTTGAAGTACTTCAGCTGGCGTACGAAGTAACCGTTGCCGCCGGGTGCGCCGACGCCAAGCGCGGCGGACAGGTTGCCGTTCGGATTGCTGGTGCGACCGTATTCCCAGTAATCGGCTACCTGCGCGGTGCCTTCGTTGGAGGCTTCGAACTTGATGTTGTCCAGGCCCAGGCTGAGGGTGTGATCGCCGACCACCCATTCCAGATCGGCGCGCAGGCCATTGGTCTTGTTCTTGCCATCACGGCTCTGGTAGCCACCCTGCCGGTTCGGGATCGGCGTGCCGCCGGTGATCGACGGATCCTGGTTGGTGGCGCCGGCTACATACGGAATGCCCGGCAGGATGCCCGGATTGATCTGCTGGTTGGTGAACTCGTTGTTGCCATAGGTGGCGCTGAGGGTCAGGTTGTCGCTCAGGTAGCCGATGTACTTGAAGATGCGGTAATCGTTTTCCTTGACGATGGGCGTAGGCACGATGGCCAGCCTGTTGCCTTCTGTACCGGTATCGATGTCGTACGAGTAATAGCTGCCGCTGTAGTCGTCCTTCTGCTTCAGCCAGGTGGCTTCCAGCATATGGTTGTCATTGATGTTCCAGTCCAGCTTGACGTAGATGTTGTGGTCGTCGCTCTTGCCATGCGTGGATCGCGGCGAACTCAGTGCGTCAGGGTTGGTGAGGGTCTTGCTGTCCTCGACTTCCGCGCCGGCGAAGAAGAACAGGCGGTCACGTACGATCGGGCCACCGGCGTAAGCGCTGTAGGTGGTGGAACTTGACTCCTCGCCCTTGCCGCGGGAGTAGATCGTCCCGGCCATTTCCGGATCCTCGTAGTCGTATCCATCCGGAAGATCGAGATTGGGCAGGTAGAGGTCCTTGCGCTTCTCGCGGAGCCCCTTGGGTGCCCAGCGGATCTCGCCGCCAAACTCCCAGTCGTTGGTGCCGCGCTTGCCGATCTGGCTGATGACGCCGCCGTCCGAGCGACCGTACTTGGCGCTGTAGCCGCCGGTGTAGGTTTCCTGCTGGGCGATCGCGAAGAACGGAAGACCCGAGCCACCGAGGTTGGAGAGCGGTTCGCCGGTGAAGTAACCGTTGATGTAATAGGCGTTTTCCGAAACGCCCGAGCCGCCGAAGGACACCAGGCCGGACAGTGCCGAGAAGCCGCCTGCACCGGCTACCGCGCCGGGCGCGAGCAGGGCGATGGCTTCGGCTGAACGGTTGATCGGCAGGCGCTGCAGTTGTTCGGCGGTGAACACGGTGCGCGTATCGACGGAGGTCAGGTCGATGGCGGAAGCCGCAGTGGCGGTGACGTTGACCGTCTCCAGGGTGGAGGTGGTGCCGCCGGCGCCAGCGAAGGAGGCATCGGTACCGGCACCGACGATGACGGTCACCTCACGGGTGCCGACCACCTGCCCGTCGTGCTGGACGGTGACCTTGTAGTTGCCAACCGGCAGGGCGTTGAAGTTGTAGCGCCCGTTGGCGTCGGCCGTCACCGTGCGGTTGAAGCCGCTGTTGTTGGTGATCTGAACGATCGTGGTTCCCGTCGAAGCCGAGGGAACCGTGCCGTGGATACTGCCGGTGGTGCTCTGTGCATAGGCGCCGCCGGCAATGCACACACTCAGTGCCGCGCTCAATGCAGCGCGTTGGATCGTCTTGCGTTTGACCATTTCTCTCTCCAGTGGAAGTCCTTGGCGGGAAACCAGAAGATGAACAAGAGCCGAATGCCAAGTGAACTGACAATAACCCTCGGTTGGTCAAAAGTTAACGGCTTGGAAGTCGTTTCGAATGCAAGTAAAAATTTTCCTTTGTTTTTCAATTACTTGAATTTGTATCGATCTTAATTTATGTGACTTTCGTCACTGTTCATTTTCTCGAAATCCTGCCCAAAAGGCTTGACAGAAGGTCAGGACGGGGAGCCGCCGGCAGTGTCCGGCATCCGTCGGCGGCGGCCTCTGGCCCCGGCTACCCCAGCCGTACCCGCTCGGCCTGCAGGTCCTCCACTTCGCGCACCTCGATGCTGCCGTAGGCCGCCCACGGGAACTGCCGGGCGATGCGCATGGCCTCCCCGGCGTCGGCGGCTTCGATCAGGTTGAAGCCGGCCAGGATCTCGCGGGTCTCGGCGAAGGGGCCGTCGGTGACCCGCGCCTGGCCGCCGCGGGTGCGCAGGGTGCGTGCGCTGGCCGGTGGCTGCAGCTTCTGCGACATCAGCAAGGTGCCCTGCGCCTGCAGGGCGTCGGCGTGCACCAGGCAGTGGCGCATCTGTGCGTCGTACTCCTGTTGCGGCAGCGACTGCAGCAGCTCCGGGTCGATGTAGATCAGCAGCAGGAATTTCATGGAAGGGGCCGGATGGAATGAGGGCCCATGATGGCGCAGGGCGGTGGTGCGGCAATCATTAACGCGTTCATAAAAAAGGCCGGCGGCGTCGTCGATCCTGCCGGCGCCGGTTCGTCGTACCAGGTGTGAAGCGGATCGTCCGGTCCGCAACCGTGGAAGGCAGTGCGATGAAAGTGATGGTGATCGTGAAGGCGACGGCGGATACCGAGGCCGGGGTGATGCCCACCGAGGTCGAGCTGGCGGCGATGGGCGCCTACAACGAGCGACTGGTGGAGGCCGGGATCATGCTGGCGGGCGAGGGCCTTCACCCCAGCCGGCGCGGCGCGCGGGTGCGCTTCGACGGCGCGCGGCGCCAGCTCATCGATGGCCCGTTCGCCGAAACCAGGGAGCTGATCGCCGGCTTCTGGCTGTGGCAGGTCCGTTCCATGGACGAGGCGGTGGAGTGGCTCGCACGCGCACCGTTCGATGCCGACGGCACCGCACCGGTGGAGGTGGAGATCCGCCCCGTCTTCGAGGCCGAGGACTTCGGCGAGGCCTTCACTCCGGAACTGCGCGCGCAGGAGCAACGTCTGCGCGACCGCATCGAACGCAACGACTGATTCGACCCCGAGGACACATGCGATGAAACTGATTCCTTTCCTGGGCTTCAACGGCGACACCCACGAGGCGATGGCGTTCTACGCCAGGGCACTGGGCGGCAAGGTGGTATCGGAGATGAAGTACGCCGACATGCCCCCCGGTCCCGACATGGAGGGCGACGCCTGCGGCGGATGCAGCCCGCGGCCGGAGCACGTCGCCCACTGCCAGGTGGAGGCCGGTGGCGCGATCCTGATGGCCGCCGACGGCCCGCCTGCCCAGGGGCCGTGCGCCACCACCATCAACGTCGACGTGGACAGCGTCGAGGAAGCCGAGCGCGTGTTCGCCGCGCTGGCCGAAGGAGGCCAGGTGCAGATGCCGTTGGCCGAGACGTTCTGGGCCCGGCGCTGGGGCATGCTGGTGGACCGCTACGGCAAGCCGTGGATGGTCAACTGCATGAAGCCGATGGACGGAGGCCACTGACGATGGCGGCGCCGCAGATGATCTTCGTCAACCTGCCGGTACGCGACCTGGACGCGTCCAAGGCGTTCTTCACCGCGCTCGGCTATGCCTTCAAACCGCGCTTCACCAACCAGGATGCGGCGTGCATGGTCATCAGCGACACCATCTACGTGATGTTGCTGGTGGAGCCGTTCTTCCGCGGCTTCACGCCCAGGCCGCTGTGCGATGCGCGCAGCCACACCGAGGTCATCACCTGCCTGTCGGCACCCAGCCGCGCCGCGGTGGACGCGCTGCTGGACAAGGCGCTGGCCGCCGGCGCGGACGAGCCGATGCCGGCGCGCGACTACGGCTTCATGTACCAGCGCGGCTTCCAGGACCTGGATGGCCACCTGTGGGAAATCGCCCACATGGACGGCGAACCCGGCTGAACCCGGGGCGGCCGCGGGCCCGCGGCCGCCCGCCCCCGTTCATTGCATGCAGGAGACAGCGATGCGTTATGTCGATGGTTTCGTGGTGCCGGTGCCGCAGGAGCGGCTCGCCGAATACCGGCGCATGGCGCGCCTGGGCAGCAAGGTGTGGAAGGAGCACGGCGCGCTGGCCTATCTGGAAGCGGTGGCCGATGACGTCAAGCCGGGCAGGCACACCTCGTTCCCGCAGGCGGTCAGGCTCAAGCCCGGCGAAGTGGTGGTCTTCGCCTGCATCGTCTACCGCTCGCGCGCGCACCGCGACCGGGTCAACGCCAGGGCGATGGCCGATCCGCGCCTGGCCGGCATGAACGCCGGCAATGTCCCGTTCGACGGCAAGCGCATGTTCTGGGGCGGGTTCAAGGCCTTCGTCGACGCGTGACGGGCGGCGCGCTTGCGCCCCCGCCGACGCGATGGTGTGATCGCGGGCGGATGGACACCCGCGAGATCCAGCGCAGGCTCGATACGGTGTGGCGCATGGAGTCGCCGCGCCTGATCGCGCGCCTGGCGCGGATGCTGGGCGACCTGGACAGTGCCGAGGAACTGGCCCAGGACGCACTGGTCGCCGCGCTCGAGCACTGGCCGCGGCAGGGCGTGCCCGACAACCCCGGCGCGTGGCTGATGACCACCGCCCAGCGCCGGGCGATCGACCTGCTGCGCCAGCGCCGCCTGCACGCGGGCAAGCAGGCGGCGCTGGCCTGCGAGCCGGACCACCAGGGGAGCGTCGTGCGCGACCACGAGCGCGAAGCGGAAGATGCCATCGGCGACGACCTGCTGCGGCTGTTGTTCGTCGCCTGTCACCCGGTACTGCCGGCCGATGCGCGGGTGGCGCTGACCCTGCGCCTGCTGTGCGGCCTGAGCACGGCCGAGATCGCGCGTGCGTTCCTGCTGCCGGAACCGACCATCGCCCAGCGCATCGTCCGCGCCAAGCGCACCCTGGCTGGGCGCGGCATCCCGTTCGAGGTGCCGCGGCGACGGGCGCTGCCGCAGCGGCTGCGGTCGGTGCTGGAAGTGGTCTACCTGGTCTTCAACGAAGGCTACGCCGCCAGCCATGGCGAGGACTGGATGCGCCCGGCGCTGTGCGAGGAAGCGCTGCGCCTGGGCCGGGTGCTGGCGGCACTGCTGCCGGCCTCGGCGCCGGTGCTGGGGTTGCTGGCGCTGATGGAACTGCAGGCGTCGCGGATGGGGGCGCGCACCGATGCGCAGGGCGCGGCGGTGCTGTTGATGGAGCAGGACCGCAGCCGCTGGGACTGGCTGCAGATCGACCGTGGCCAGGCGTTGCTGGAGAAGGCCCAGGCGCTCGGCGGCGGAGACGATGCCTATGTGCTGCAGGCGGCCATTGCCGCCTGCCATGCGCGGGCGCGGCGCGCCGACCGGACCGACTGGGCCGGCATCGCGCAGCTGTATGCGCGGCTGGCGCGGGTCATGCCGTCGCCGGTGGTCGAGCTCAACCGCGCCGTGGCGGTGGCCCGCGCGCAGGGGCCGCAGGCCGCCTGGCCGCTGCTCGAGGCCCTGCTGCAGGACCGCAGGCTGGATGACTATGCACCGCTGCAGGCGGTACGCGGCGACCTGCTCGAGCACCTGGGCCGGCGCGACGAGGCGCGCAGCGCATTCGAGCGTGCCGCCGAGCTGAGCGGCAACGCCCGCGAACGCCAGGCGCTGCGCGCCCGCGCGGCAGACCTGTAGCCGCCGTGCGGTGCCGCGCCCACCGGTGGCCGGCTGTGCCGGAACCGGCCGTTGCCCGTGCGTTACGGCACTGCCCGGGGGGCGGCGGCGCTGGCTACACTCCACCGGTTGTTCGACCCATTGGAGATGGATGTGAAGCGAATCGTGATCAGCCTGCTGGCGATGTCGGTATCCACCGCATTGATGGCCGCCCCGCCCAAGTTCGACGGCGCGCGGATTTCCGCCGATGTGAAGGAGCTGGCCTCCGACGCCTATGAGGGCCGTTCGCCGGCCACCGCCGGCGAGGAGAAGACCATCGCCTACCTGAGCCGCCAGTTCGCCGCCGCCGGCCTGCAGCCCGGCGGCGACCTGAAGGACGGCAAGCGCCTGTGGACCCAGGCGGTGCCGCTGCTCAAGGGCGACATCGTCGGTACCCCGCAGCTGGCGCTGTCCAGCAAGGGCACGCCGCAGGTGCTGGCCCAGGGCCGGGAGATCGCCGTGCGCGCGGCCATGAACGGCGACAGCGCGGTGGCGATCAAGGACGCGCCGCTGGTGTTCGTCGGCTATGGCGTCAAGGCTCCGGAGCGCAACTGGGACGACTTCAAGGGCGTGGACCTGAAGGGCAAGATCGCGGTGGTGCTGATCAACGACCCGGACTTCGAGAGCGGCGCCGGCGACTTCGATGGCAAGGGCATGACCTACTACGGCCGCTGGACCTACAAGTACGAGGAAGGCGCGCGCCAGGGTGCGGCGGGCGTGCTGATCGTGCACGAGACCGCACCGGCCTCCTATGGCTGGGCGACGGTGGCCGGTTCCAACACCAACACCATGTTCGACGTGGTGCGCGACAACCCGGCCGCGGCGCACCCGCCGCTGGAAGGCTGGATCCAGCGCGACCTGGCGGTGGACCTGTTCAAGCGCGCCGGCCTGGACTTCGAGGCGCTGAAGAAGCAGGCGCAGTCGCGCGACTTCCGCCCGGTGGAACTGAAGGGCGAGACGTTCTCGGCCGACTACGCGGTCAAGACCGAGGTCATCACCTCGCACAACGTGGTCGCGCGCCTGGAAGGCAGCAGCCACCCGGACGAGACCGTGCTCTATTCGGCGCACTGGGACCATATCGGCGTCGGCGAGCCGGACGCGCGCGGCGACCGCATCTTCAACGGCGCGCTGGACAACGCCAGCGGCACCGCGGCGCTGCTGGAACTGGCCCGCGGCTTCGCCAAGGCGCCGCGCCCGCAGCGTTCGGTGGTGTTCCTGGCGGTCACCGCCGAGGAGAAGGGCCTGCTGGGCTCCGAGTACTACGCCAGCCACCCGCTGTATCCGCTGGGCAAGACCGTCGCGCTGATCAACATGGACGGCATGGCGCCGTTCGGGCCGTCGCGCGATTTCGGCATCTACGGCTCGGCGCGTTTCGAGCTGCTTGACCAGCTCAAGGACGTGGCCAGGGGCTGGGACATCCGCTACACCCCGGACCCGAAGCCCGAGGCCGGGCTGTTCTTCCGCTCCGACCACTTCCCGTTCGCCAAGCGCGGCGTGCCGGCGCTGTCGTATTCGGCCGGGCAGGACTGGATCGACGGCGGCGTGGCGGCCGGCAAGAAGGCCGCCGACGACTACACCGCCAGGCGCTACCACCAGCAGGGCGACGAATGGCAGCCCGACTGGACCTTCGCCGGCGCCGCGCGCGACCTGGAAGTGGTGTACACGCTCGGCGAACAGCTGGCCAACTCCCGTGCCTGGCCGAACTGGAGCGCGGGCGAGCCGTTCCGCGCCACCCGCGACGCCAGCGCCGACCAGCGTCGCTGAGCATCGCCGGCAGCGCCCTTCGTGCCGGGAACGGCGCGGAGGCTCCGCGGACGCCGCCCATGATGGGCGGCGTCCGTCGTTTGCGGCGCCCGTTTCCGGCCGCGGCCGGCGGCCTTCGTCGCCCGGATCGCGGGTTTCGTCGCATGCCGCTTGTCTGCCGCGGCCCAGCGCCTATGCTCGCCAGCACTGTCCAGCCGGGAACGCCGCGATGATCGCCAGCCTGTGGTTCTGCCTCCGCATCCTGCTGGCCTGGGTGCTGGCGCTGGTGGCGCTGGCCATCGTCTGGGGGCATCTGTTCGGTGGCCCGGGCACGGTGTTCGCGCTGCTGGTGATCGGCGCGCTGGCGATGGCCGCGGTCAACATCGCCAGCCACCTGCGCCGGGTCAAGCTGGTGGCCGGGCGGCTGGACCACGACAACCTGTCCAGCCGCCTGCAGCGCCGGATCGAACTGCCGTTCGATGCCGCGCAGGCCTTCGCCCTGGTCGAATCGGTGGTCGCCGGGCTGCCGCGGGTGGTGGACGTGGAAAGCTCGCCCGCCAGCCTGCAGGTGCGGGCCCGGATCGCGCGCTCGGACCCGGGCAAGGCGCCGCCGCCGTCGCGCTGGAACCCGCTGGCATGGCTGGCGGTGCGGCACGACCGGGTCTCGGCCACGGTCACCCCGGGGCAGGGCACCAGCAGCGTGACGCTGTTGTTCGAGCCCGATGCCGGTGCCTGGGTGGACCTGCTGCTGGCCGACGAGGGCAGCAACCGCGAGAACGCCGAAGCGGTCAGCCGCGCGATGAGCCAGCGCGTGGCCCAGCAGCGCCGCGACGAGCGCGAATCGGCCGTGCGCGCCGAGGCCGAGAAGGCGCTGAGCGTGGCGCGCCTGAACCTGCTGCACGCGCAGGTCGAGCCGCACTTCCTGTACAACACCCTGGCCAACGCCCAGGTGCTGACCCGCACCGACCCCGAACGCGCCGAGCGCATGCTCGGCCATCTCATCCAGTACCTGCGCAGCTCGCTGCCGGGCATCGACCAGTCGTTGTCGACCCTCGGGCAGGAGCTGGAACGGGTGCAGGCCTACCTGGAGATCCTGCGCATCCGCATGGGCGCGCGGCTGGTGGTGCGGATCGACGTGCCCGACTCCCTGCAGGACGTCGCGCTGCCGTCGATGGCGCTGCAGACCCTGGTGGAGAACGCGATCAAGCACGGGCTGGAGCCCAAGCCCGGCGGCGGCACGATCTGGGTGCTGGCGCGCGAGAGCGATGGCCAGGTCCACCTCACCGTCGCCGACGACGGCCAGGGCGTGGGCGGCAGCAGCGGCGGCGGTACCGGCATCGGCCTGAAGAACCTGCGCGAACGCCTGCGCCTGAGCTGCGGGCCGCAGGCCGGCTTCGCCCTGGTCTCCAACTTCCCCAGTGGCGCGGCGGCCACGATCACCCTGCCGCGCACGCCGCCCGTGGCGCAGGCCGTGCCGGCGGCCACCACCCAGGTACCGGAGCTGCCCCATGCAACTTGATGCCCTGGTCGCCGAGGACGAACCGCTGCTGCGCCAGGCGCTGGTCGCGCAGTTGCAGCGGCTGTGGCCGGAACTGCGCATCGTCGCCGAGTGCGAGGATGGCGCCGCCGCGCTGGAGATGCTGGAAACGCTGCGGCCGGACCTGGCCTTCCTCGACATCCGCATGCCCGGCGTCACCGGTATCGATGTCGCCCGCGCGCTGGAGACGCTCAGTCCGCGCACCCAGGTGGTGTTCATCACCGCCTACGACCAGTACGCGATCGATGCGTTCGAGCGCGGCGCGGTCGATTACCTGCTCAAGCCGGTGGCCGACGAACGCCTGCTGGCCACGCGCCAGCGCGTGCTCGCGCGGTTGCAGGCCGGGGTGCCGGACCGGCAGTTGCTGGACCAGCTGCTGGACCAGCTGGCGCGGCGCCCGGCCGTTGCCGGCGCCGCGCCGCCGCCGGCCTGGATCACCGCCAGCAACGGCCGCGAGACCCGGCTGGTGATGCTGGAGGACGTGCTGTATTTCCGCGCCGACAGCAAATACACCGCGGTGGTCACCGCCGACGAGGAGCTGCTGCTGCGCAGCTCGCTGCGCGAGCTGGCACAGGTGCTGGACCCGCAGTGTTTCCGCCAGGTGCACCGTTCCAGCATCGTCAACATGAAAGCGGTCGCGGCGGTGAGCCGCGACGACAGCGGCCGCGGCGTACTGCGGCTGAAGAACCGCAGCGAGACGCTGGTGGTCAGCCAACCGTTCATGAGCCTGTTCCGCGGCATGTGAGTCCCTGCCTGCGGGCGTACAAGGAGAAGTGCCATGCAGTACCTGACTTTCCTGCTCGGCAGCCTGATGGCGATGCTGGGCTACCGCGAACCGCAGGGGCAGACGTCGATCGTGCGCGTCAGCGGCGAACAGGCGGTGCTCAGCCGCACCACGGTGTCCGGCGACCGCGCCCGCTTCCAGTGCCTGCAGAGCGAGAGCGGCAACTGCTTCTACCGGCTTTACCGCGAGCACTGCCGCGACCAGCCCGGCGGCGAACTATGCCAGCGCCAGGCGCTGGACGATTTCAGCCTGGTGGTCGGCGGCGTGCGCGACGTGCAGGGGTTGCCGGCCGGCTTCGGCCAGCAGGTGCGCGCGCGCAATGCGCAACGCCGCGACTGAGCGCGGCGTTGCGGGAGCGATGCGGCGGCAGCGGGATCAGAACGCCGGTTGCAGGCGCAGCCCGTCGTCGCCGATGTGGTTGAGCTTGCCGACCAGTTCCGAATGCTGCCGCATGCGGCCCAGCTCGCGCATGATGCGGATGTCCTCGTGGCGCAGTTCGCGCCGGGACGCCACCGCCTGCTTGTAGTCGAGCACTTCGGGGTAGTGCCGGGCCATCTCCAGCGCTTCGGCCACGGTTTCCACGCTGTCGGCGTCGGAGCTGATCCGCGCGCGGCTGTTGAAAGCCTTCATCCAGCGCTCGAAGCCGGCGGTATGGTCGAACATGTTGGCCATGAACCAGATCACGAACAGGATCGACACCCACGAGCCGAACACGATCACCACGCGGGTGAAGGTGATATGGAAATCGTCGCGCCACAGGTAGTTGGTGATCAGCCCGAGGATCAGCAGCGACGCCGCCTGCCAGAGCACGATGGACGCCATCAGCCACTGGCACTTGGCCTTGGCCAGTACCGCCACCTCGTCGCGTATCTGTTCGTCGCTGAGATTCTTCCAGTGCGCGACCTGCTTCTCGAACGGACTGCGGTACAGCTCATTGTCCTGCAGCAACAAACCCAAACCTTTGAACAACGCGATCATGTGGAGCTCCTTGCAGATACTGGCTGGAACGAGCGACGGATACGGCGTGGAACGATCTGGCGGTTCCAGTTCTAGCACTTTCATGCGGCTTGGCAATGGGCGCGATGCGATGACGCCGGGCGGCGGTGCGGCCGGGCGCCTGCGCGGCCCCGGCTTTTTGCGGCGCGTCATCGTGCAAGTGGCGGAATCGGAAATCGAAAGCGCATCGGCATGCTGCGGGTGCACATGGCTTGCGCGGTGGCCGACGGCCAACCCGGGGGCGCCGTGCCCGGCTGCGCGCCGCCGCGGCCGCGGCCGGCGTGCGCGGCCGTTCCACTACGATGTCCGCATGTCGTTCCTGTCCGCCCCCGTGGCATCGGCCGCCACCGCGCAGATCCGGCGCTGGGTGCTCGATGCCTTCCCGCGCGACCGCAGCGGCATCGATTACGACGCGCCGCCGGGCGACCCGGGTTGGTTCGGCCCCGACAGCGTGACCTGGCGCATCCACTCCGAATTCCCGGGCATGCTCGCCGGCGGCCTGTGCGCGCTGATGCTGCAGCTGCTGCACCCGCGCGCGCTGGCCGGCGTCTACGACCATTCCAATTTCCGCCAGGACCTGGTCGGGCGCCTGCGCCGCACCACCGCGTTCGTGGCCGGCACCAGCTACGCGCCGGCGGCGGAGGTGGAAGCACTGGTCGAGCGGGTGCGGCGGATCCACGCGCGCGTGGCCGGCACCCTGCCCGATGGCCGCGCCTATGCCGCCGACGATCCGGAACTGCTCACCTGGGTGCATGTCACCGAAGCCCATGGCTTCCTCGAGGGCTGCCGCCGCTATTGCCGCGACGTGCCCGAGGCCATCGCCGACCGCTACTACGACGAATACCGGCGCGTGGCCGAGGCGCTGGGCGCGCGCGCGGTACCGGCGAGCCAGGCACAGGTGCGCGCGTACTTCGCCGCACGGCAGCCGCAACTGCACATGGACGCGCGTTCGCGCGAGGTGCTGGCGGTGCTCGAGGGCGTGCGCCTGCCGGTACCGCTGCCCGGGGTCTCGCGCGACCTGTTCCTGGCCGCCGGCGCGGCATTGTTGCCGGACTGGGCAGCGCCGCTGCTCGGCCGTGACCGCCGCGGCCGGCGTGTACGTGCGGCGCTCGCCGCACGCCTGCTGCGCGGGTCGGCGCCCTTGTTCCGCGCCGCGCTGGGCGACGGCATCGCCGCGCGCGCCTGCCAGCGCATGGGGCGCGACCCGCAGTCGCTGCTGCATTGGCCAGCGTGACCGGCGAAGACCGGGGTCAGGGTCGGATCGCCACCCGCACGACCCGGCTCCGACCCCGCGCTGCGCCCGCCAACCGGCGTGGCGTTACCAGACCTTGACCCGCTTGTCCGGCGCCAGGTACAGGGCCTGGCCTTCCTTGACCCCGAATGCCGGATACCACGCATCGAGATTGCGCACGGTCAGCGTGCGGAACTGGCCCGGCGCATGCACGTTGGTCAGCAGCGAATTGCGCAGCGCCTGCTCGCGCATCTTGCTGCGCCAGGCCTGGGCGAAGCCGAGGAAGAAGCGCTGGTCCGGGGTGAAGCCTTCCAGGTCCTGCGCCGGCTTGCCCTGCTGCGCCATGCGGTAGGCATCATGGGCGGTCGCCAGCCCGGCCACGTCGGCGATGTTCTCGCCCAGGGTCAGGCGGCCATTGACGTGCACGCCCGGGAACGGCGCGTAGCTGCTGAACTGCGCGGCCAGCGCGTCGCCGGCGGCGTTGAACTGCTTCAGGTCTTCGGCCGTCCACCAGTTGTGCAGCCTGCCGGTCTCGTCGAACAGCGCGCCGGCGTTGTCGAAGCCATGGCTGATCTCATGGCCGATCACCGCGCCGATGGCGCCGTAGTTCACCGCATCGTCGGCCGCGGCGTCGAAGAACGGCGGCTGCAGGATCGCGGCCGGGAACACCAGGCGGTTTTCCAGCGGCACGTTCATGGCATTGATGGTCTGCGGCAGCATCGCCCATTCGCCGCGGTCGACCGGCTGGCCGAGCTTGGCGATGTTGCGCCGGTACTCGAACAGCGCCGCGCGCTGCGCGTTGCCCAGCGCGTCGTCGCGCTTCACCTCAAGCGCGCCGTAGTCGCGCCATTTGTCCGGGTAGCCCATGCCCACCTTGAGCCCGGCCACCTTGGCCTGGGCGTGCGCCTTGGTCTGCGGCGACATCCATTCCAGCGCGTCGATGCGCTTGGCGAAGGCGGCGATGATGTTCCGGGCCATCTCGTCCGCGCGTGCCTTGGTGGCAGCGTCGAAATGGCGCTCGACGTAGAGCTTGCCGACCGCCTCGCCGATGGCGGTGTTGGTCTCGCTGACCGCGCGCTTCCAGCGCTCGCTCTGCTGCGGGGTGCCGCTCATGGCGGTGCCGTGGAAGGCGAAGTGCGCATCGGCGAACGCCTTGGGCAGGTACGGCGCGGCCTCGTCCAGGGCGCGGAACGCCAGGTATTCCTTCCACGTGTCCAGCGGCTCGCTGGCGACCAGCTTCGACAACCCGGCCACTGCCCGGGGCTGCCAGACGATGAAGTCCTGCTGCGCCGACAGCCCGGCCGCGTCCAGGAATGCCGTCCAGTCCATGCCCGGCGCCTTCGCCGCCAGGTCGGACTGTTTCCAGGCATTGGCGCCCTTCTCCACGTCGTTGGTCTCTTCCTGGGTGGCATGCGCGCGCGCGATCCTGGTTTCCAGCGCGACGATGCGCGCGGCCTTGGCCGCCGCGGCGCTGTCGCCGGACAACTCCAGCAGCCGGGCGACATAGCCCTCATAGGCCGTGCGCAGTGCGGCCATGCGCCCGCCTTCCAGGTAGAAGTCGCGGTCGGGCATGCCCAGTCCGCCCTGCACCAGGTAGGGCACGTTGCGGTCCGGCTGCAGCAGGTCCACCGACACCCAGACGCCGAACAGGTGCGGGGTGTAGAAATTGGTGGCATTGAGCAGGTCGACGTCGGCACGCAGGCTGGCGCCCAGGGTCCGCGCCAGCGCCTGCCGGTCGGCGATGCCGGCGATGGCCTGCAGCTGCGGCTGCAGCGGTGCCACGCCACGCGCTTCGATGCCGGCCTCGTCCATGAACGCGGCGTAGTAGTCGCCGATCTTGCGCGCCTCGCCGTCGCTGGCGCGGGTCGCCTCTTCCAGGATCGCGCGGGTATCGCCCAGGGTCTTCTCGTAGATGATGTTGAAGCTGCCGAAGCTGGAACGGTCGGCGGGGATTTCGGTGCGCTGCACCCACTGGCCGTTGGCGAAGTCGAAGAAGTTGTCGCCGGCGGCCACGCTGCGGTCCATGCCGGAGACGTCGAAGCCGAAGCTGCCCAACTGCGCCTTGGCCACGGCAGCCGGCGCGGCGGCGCTGGTGGCCTGTCCGGCGGGAGCCTTGTCGCCGCCGCAGCCGCTCAGCGACAGCGCGGACCCGAGAGCGAGTGCGAGGATCGAACGTTGCAGGGCCATGTTGGCTCCGGATTCTGGGATGGAGTGCGCAGTCTAGTGCCACGCCTGCGGTGGCGCCTTGCCGATTCCGGCACTTGTCGCATGCCAAGTCTTCCCGTCGGGGGCGTTTGTACTGCATGCTGTCGAACGGACATCGATAGCGGCTTCCGTGGGAGGACGGTCGTCGCATTGCGTGCGTGCGGCGCTGCGCCAGTGAAGCGGCTGGCCGCGGGCGGCCGGCGGTTTCCGATGGCACGGCGGACAACGAACGAGACCATGCACGCAGAGCGAATGCTGACGCAGGGAAGATGCCGGTGCCCCGGGGCATGAGCCAGCCCCTGCGCCAGGTCGCCGTGTTCGGCGCCGTGATCGCGCTGCTGCTGGCGGCGACCCTGGCGATCATGTTGTGGAACGACCGCGGCAGCCGCCTGCAGGCCGCGCAGCGCCAGAGCATGGCACTGGCGACCGGCAGCGACCGCCTGCTGCGGGCGGAACTGACCACGATGGAACGTGCGCTGCGTGGCGCCGCCCGCGACGGCCGCGAGTACTACCGGCAGGTGCCGGAGCGGGCGCCGGCGCTGCTGGCGGCCAGCGTGCGCGGCACGCTCGAACGCAATACCGACCTGGCCGCGATCACCGTTGTCGACGACGCCGGCATGCCGGTCGGCGAAGGCCGCGGCGATCCGACGCTCGCGCAGTGGGTGGTGCCGGAGAACCGCGTGCTGGCCGGCGAGCTGTACGTAGGGGGACTGGAGGCGCTACCCGGCGGCGGCATGGTGCTGTTGACCGCGGTGCCGGTGCAGCCCGGCCAGTGGCTGCTGGCGCGGGTGCGCCTGGCGGTGTTCCAGCGGGTGGTCAGTGGCCTGGATACCGGCCGCAGCGGCGTTGTCTCGATCAGCAGCCGCCAGGGCGCGCTGCTGGCGCACAGCCTGGATCCGTCGGCGGTGGAGCGGCCGCTGCCACGGCCGCTGCGCCCGCTGCCCGGCGCCGACCAGGTGCAGGCGCTGGGGGTGGCGACCAGTCCGATGGACGGCGTGCGCCGGGTCGTCGCGGTGAGCGTGCCGCACGATTACCCGCTGATCCTGTTCGCCGGCCTGTCCTACGACGAGGTCATGGCGCCGTGGCGCACCTATTTCTACGTCGCCTCCGGCATCTACCTGCTGTACCTGTGCGGGTTCGCGTACCTGTACGCCAGCATGCGCCGGGGGGCGCTGCGCCAGGCGCGGCTGGCCGACGAACTACGCGCCGGCGCGGCGGAGCTGGCGTTGGCGCACCAGGTCGGCAGGGTGGGGACGTGGTCGATCGACCGCAAGGACGGCACCCTGCACTGGTCGGCGCTGACCCGGCGGATGTTCGCGCTGCCGGTACGGCAGGCGCGGCTGGAAGAGTTCTACGACCACGTGCACGAGGAAGACCGCCCGTGGCTGCGCCAGCAGGTCCAGCAGGCGACGGAGGCCGGGCGTGCGGTGAACGCGCTGTTCCGCCTGGTGCTGCACGACGGCTCGGTGCGCTGGCTGTCGGCGCGTGGCGAGCGCGTGCAGGGGCTGGGGCCGCATCCGCGCATGACCGGCGCGGTCACCGACATCACCGAGCGGGTCCGCAGCGAAGCCCGGGTACAGCGTGCCGAGCACCAGTTCCGCCTGGTGTTCGACCGCAATCCCGCGCCGTTCTGGATCTTCGACCTGGACACGCTGCAGTTCCTGGAAGTGAACCAGGCCGCGATCGAGCAGTACGGCTACAGCCGCGAGGAGTTCCTCGCCATGACCATCCTCGACATACGCCCGGAGGAAGCCAGGGAAGAAATCCAGCGCACGCTGGAGGAGTCCCGGGACGGCAGTTCGCCGCCGCCGCGGGTACGCGTGCACCGGCGTCGCGACGGCAGTCGGTTCGAGGTACTGGCGCACCTGGCGCGGCTGGAGTTCGATGGTCGCCCGGCCTGCCTGGCGCTGGCCGAGGACGTCAGTCAGCGGCTGGCCTACGAGCGCGACCTGGCCTGGCGTGCCAGCCACCACCCCGGCACCGGCCTGCTGACGATCGAAGCGCTGGCCGAGCGGCTGGACGCCGGAGGCGCCGGCTACACCATCCTGCATGCGCAACTGCGCGGGCTGCAGATGGTCACCGACACGCTGGGCCGCGAAGCCGGCGACGAGGTCCTGCAGGCGATGGTTGCCCGGCTCGATGCGCTGGGCGCGCGCTACGGCCTGCTGGCCTACCAGCCGGCCGAGGATTTCGTGCTGGCGGTGGCCGACGGGCACGATCCGCAACGCGCGCTGGAGGCGCTGCGCGAGGCGGTGTCCGAACCGGTGCGCGGCCCCGATTCCTTCCACCAGCTGGAGCCGCGCATCGGCGTGGCCGGCAACCCCGGCGACGGCGCGAGCGCCGACCTGGTGCTCGGGCGCGCGGCGCAGGCGGCCCATGCCGCCCGCGAGAACGGGGTGGTCGTGCTGCGTTTCGATCACGCGCTGGCACAGCGCCACGCCGACCGCCTGCAACTGGCCGGACGCATCCACCTGGCCATCGAGCGCGACGAATTCGAACTGTATTTCCAGCCGATCCGGCATGCCGCCGATGGCTCGCCGGCGCTGCTGGAGGCACTGCTGCGCTGGCCTCAGCCCGACGGCAGCTTCATCCCGCCGTCGGACTTCATCCAGTTGTGCGAGGACACCGGCCAGATCATCGCGCTGGGCCGCTGGGTGATCCGCGCGGCCGCGCGCGCCGGCCGCGTGCTGGCCGACAATGGCTGGGCCGGGCTGCCGGTCGCGGTCAACGTCTCGGCGGTGCAGTTGTTCAACAGCGACCTGGTCGGCGAATTCACCCACGCCGCCGCCGAGTACGGGCTGCCGCCGGGCGCGCTGCAGATGGAGCTGACCGAGAGCAGCCTGATGCGCAACCCGGCGCAGGCGATGCAGGTGCTCGAGAGCCTGAGCGCCAATGGCATCGCGGTGGCCCTGGACGACTTCG
The DNA here is from genome assembly GCF_014109845.1 of Stenotrophomonas acidaminiphila. Classification (NCBI taxonomy): domain Bacteria; kingdom Pseudomonadati; phylum Pseudomonadota; class Gammaproteobacteria; order Lysobacterales; family Lysobacteraceae; genus Stenotrophomonas; species Stenotrophomonas acidaminiphila. The sequence continues at coordinate 1,273,162 of NZ_CP043567.1, forward strand.
GTACCGGTTTTTCCAGCATGTCCTACCTGCAGCACCTGGCGCTGGATTCGCTGAAGATCGACCGTGCGTTCGTCGCCGACGTGGAACGCAACCCGCGCAACGCGGCCATCTGCCGCGCGCTGTTGTCGCTGGGGCACAGCATGGGGTTGGTGGTGATCGCCGAGGGCGTGGAGACCGAAGGCCAGCTCGACTGGCTGGTGGCGCACGGCTGCGACCAGGTGCAGGGCTACCTGCTGGGCCGGCCGATGCCGCTGCGCGAACTGCTGGCGCTGCTGGCCCTGGCGCCCGACTCAGCCTGAGCCGGGGCCGGCCGCGTCCGCGCCGAGCCGTTCCACCAGGTAGTCGATGAAGCTGCGCACCTTCGGCGCCAGGTGGCTGCGGCTGGCGTAGAGCGCATGGATGCCGACCGGCGGCAGCCGCCAGTCCGCCAGCACCGGCACCAGGCGGCCATCGGCCAGGGCCTGGGCGACGATGAAATCCGGCTGCGCGATGATGCCCATGCCGGCGATGGCGGCTTCGCGCAGCACCTCGCCGTTGTTGGCGCGCATGCGCGCGGCCACCGGCACGCTTACCTCGCCCTGCGGCCCCTGCAGTTGCCAGCTGTCGCCCCCGGCCCAGTAGCTGTAGGCCAGGCACGCATGCCGCGACAGGTCGTCCGGGCGTGCCGGCGTGCCATGCCGCGCCAGGTAGGCCGGCGCAGCGCACAGCACGATCGCCGCTTCGGCCAGGCGGCGGGCGATCAGCGAAGGCGCCGGCTGGCGGGTGATGCGGATCGCCAGGTCGAAGCCTTCCTCGACCATGTCCACCTGCCGGTCGGACAGCGACAGGTCCAGTTCCACCTGCGGGTAGCGCTCGGCATAGCCGGGCAGCAACGGCGCCAGGCGGGCGATGCCGTAGCTGACCGGCGCATTGATCCGCAGCCGGCCCGAGGGCTGCAGCGCCTGCGCGCCGACCGAGGCCTCCAGCGCGTCGAACTCGGCCAGCAGCTGTACGCAGCGCTGGTAGTAGGCGGCGCCGATGCTGGTCGGGCTGACCCGCCGCGTGGTGCGGTTGAGCAGGCGCGCGGACAGGCGCTTTTCCAGCGCGGCGACCTGCCGGGTGACGGCGGCGGTGGACAGGTCCAGGGCCTGGGCGGCAGCGCTGAAACCATTGCGCTCGACCACCGCGACGAACACCCGCATGGCATCGATGGTGTCCATTGTTTCCGCTTCGGCAATAAAACGTTGATGCCGAGGTTATTTGTTGCCGGGTGCCACGGCAATAACCTGTAGGGCATCGCATCCTCCCCCTGGAGTCCCCCATGCCATCGACATCGCTGCCGTCCCTGTACATCTCCCATGGATCGCCGATGACCGCGCTGCAGCCCGGCGCGGTCGGTCCGCGGCTGGCCGAACTGGCCGCCGCGCTGCCGCGCCCGCGGGCCATCGTGATGGCCTCGGCGCACTGGCTGGGGCGCACGCCCACGGTATCGGCGGCGGAGCGGCCGCGGACCATCCACGATTTCGGCGGCTTTCCCGAGGCGCTGTACCAGTTGCAGTACCCGGCGCCGGGCGCGCCGGAACTGGCGCAGGACGTGGCGGCGCGGCTGGCCGCGGCCGGGCTGTCGCCGGTGATCGACCCGCAGCGCGGGCTCGACCACGGCGCCTGGGTGCCCCTGCGCTTCCTCTACCCGCAGGCCGACATCCCGGTGCTGCAGCTGTCGATCCAGCCGGCGCTGGGGCCCGCGCACCAGTGGGCGATGGGCCGCGCGCTGGCGCCGCTGCGCGACGACGGCGTGCTGCTGGTCGGTTCGGGCAGCATCACCCACAACCTGCACGACTGGCACCACTACGCGCAGGGCGGACAGGCGCCGTACGTGGCCCCGTTCACCCAGTGGGTGGAGCAGAAACTGCACGCCGACGACGTGCCGGCGCTGCTGGACTACCGCCGGCAGGCGCCGTTCGCCGAACAGGCGCACCCCACCGACGAGCACCTGCTGCCGCTGCATTTCGCCATGGGCGCGGCCGGCACGGACCGGCTCGGCGCACGCCGCATCGATGCCGGCATCGACATGGGCTTCCTGGCGATGGACATCTACCGCTTCGACGGCGCGGCGTAGGTCCGGACCTTCCTGCGCGGATACCCGCCGCCCCCATCGGCGGCGGCGCGTGCCTGTGATAGTTTTTCCGCGTTGTTCAACCCGTCGCTGCCATCGTGGCGACTTCGTGGAGAGGCATGCACACGATCGAAGTCGTTCTGGCGATGCTGGTGGCGGTGGTCGCCAGCGGCTACCTGGTGAGGATCCTGCCGTTCTCGCTGCCGCTGCCATTGGTGCAGATCGGCCTGGGCGCCCTGATCGCCGGCGTGTTCAAGCGCGGCCATGCGCTCGAGCCGGACATGTTCTTCCTGCTGTTCCTGCCGCCGCTGCTGTTCCTCGACGGCTGGCGCATTCCCAAGCAGGGCCTGTTCCGCGACAAGGGCGCGATCCTGGAGCTGGCATTCGGCCTGGTGGTGTTCACCGTGGTCGGCGCCGGCCTGCTGATCCACTGGCTGATCCCGGCCATGCCGCTGGCGGTGGCATTCGCGCTGGCGGCGATCGTCTCGCCCACCGATCCGGTCGCGGTGGGCGCCATCGCCTCGCGGGTGCCGATTCCCAAGCGGCTGATGCACATCCTGGAAGGCGAGTCGCTGCTCAACGACGCGTCCGGCCTGGTCTGCTTCCGCTTCGCGGTGGCCGCGGTGATGACCGGCAGTTTCTCGCTGGCGCAGGCCTCGCTGACCTTCCTGTGGGTGGCCTTCGCCGGCCTGGGCATCGGCGTGGCGGTGACCCTGGGCGTGTCCACCTTCCAGCGCTGGCTGTGGCGCAGTTTCGGCGAGGAGCCGGGCGCGGCGCTGCTGGTCAACCTGCTGATCCCCTTCGCCGCCTACCTGCTGGCCGAAGAGTTCAACGCCTCCGGCATCCTCGCCGCGGTGGCCGCCGGCATCACCATGAGCTACGTCGAGCTGACCGGCCGCATCAGCGGCAGCATGCGCGTGCAGCGCACGGCGGTGTGGAGCACCGTGCAGTTCAGCTTCAACGGCATCATCTTCGTGCTGCTCGGCGAACAGCTGCCGGGCATCGTCCAGCGTGCGATGGACACCATCGCGGTCACCGGGCACAGCGACTGGTGGTGGCTGGCGATCTACGTGGTGGCGATCAACGCGATGCTGGTGGTGCTGCGCCTGGTATGGGTATGGCTGTCGCTGCGCTGGAACCTGCTGCGCGCGCGCTGGCGCGGCGAGGAGCGTGCGAACCAGACCTCGTGGCGGGTGGTGCTGGCGATGTCGGTGGCCGGCGTGCGCGGCGCCATCACCCTGGCCGGCGTGCTGACCCTGCCGCTGATGGTGCCCGGCGGCGAGCCGTTCCCGGCACGCGACCTGGTGATCTTCCTGGCCGCGTCGGTGATCCTGGTATCGCTGCTCGGGGCCAGCCTGCTGCTGCCGCGGCTGCTGCGCGGGCTGGAGCTGCCCAGGGACGACGACAGCCGGCGGGTGGAGGACCTGGCCCGCAAGCTCTCGTCCAAGGCCGCGCTGGCCGCGGTGGAGAAGACCCGGCAGCAGCTGGTGGAAGGCCAGACCACCACCAACGTGCAGCTCTACAACGATGCTGCCGCGCGGGTCAGCCTGCTGTACCAGCGCAACCTGGAGAAAGGGCAGGGCCCGGACGAGGACCCGGAGAAGGTGCGGCGCATGGAGCAGGCCTACCGCAGCCTGCGCACGGCCGGGCTCACGGCCGAGCGCGAGGAGCTGTTCCGCCTGACCCGGCATGGCCAGATACCCGACGAGGTCGCGCGCAAGCTGATCCGCAACCTGGACCTGCTGGAAAGCCGGCAGCGGGACTGAGCCGGCGCCGCCGGCGGCGTGCGGCGGTGGACACGGTGGAAGCGCCCGCGCGGGGCGCCGCCCGCGTTACTTGTTCAGTTCGAGGAAGTACGGCTCGACCGAGCCGGTGATCTTCAGCGTCATCGGGTTGCCGCGGCGGTCGCGGGCCTTGCCGGCCTGCACCCGGATCCAGCCTTCGCTGACCGAGTACTCCTCCACGTCATCGCGCTCGATGCCGTTGAAGCGCACGCCGACGCCGCGTTCGAGCGCGGCCGGGTCGTGGAACGGGCTGGTGGGGTTGACCGCCAGGCGGTCGGGAGGGGTATCGCTCATGTCTGTGTTCGTTGACGGCCACCGTGGCCCTCTTCAGGGGCACAAGGATAACCGCTGCCGCTTCCGCTGCCGTGCGCGTGGCGGCAGAATGCGCGCCATCACGCAGTGGAGAGCCGCCATGCCCGACAACAGTGCCGATTACGAAGATTCCGACGAACTGCTGCCGACCTTCGACGAGGACGACCATCCGGCGCGGGTGTGGAACCTGTTGTGGCTGCTCAATCCCGGCGACGAGGAGGCCGCGCTGCAGCAGTTCGACGCCTGGCGCGAAGCGCGTGCCGGCGCCGAGCACGACAGCGGCGACGAGCAGTGGCTGTGGGACCTGAAGGACGCGATCGACTGGCGCGCCGGCTTCTACGTGGACTGGAAGGACATCGATTCGTTCGTGGCCGCGATCGACGAACTGGCCGCGCGCTGGAACCTGCGCATCGACTGGGGCGGCGACCTGGACGACGAGGATTTCGCCCAGGACCTCGACGTGCCGGCACTGATGACCACCGCGCACGACCGCCTGCGCGAGCACGGCTATACGGTGTGGAACTGGAACACGGGGGGCGACGGTTACGCCGGCTGGATCGCGCTCAGCCGCGACGACGAGGCGATGCTGGCGCTGTGCTCGCTGCTGGGCGTGGAAGTGCGGCCGGGCAGCGATCCGTTCTGAGTCTGGCCGCGGGCACGGCGGGTGCGCTCACGGTGGTTGGTACTGGGTGCGCGCGTTGGCGATGACCCGCCGCACCAGGGCGCGGTCGGCATGCCGCGAGATCGCCACCGCGCCCAGCGCGATGGCGGTGTCGCGCAGCGCCGCCGGCACGTCGTAGTGCGCGCCGCTGCGGCGGTTCTGGAACGCCCGCCGCGGAATCCCGAGCTGCTGCGCCATGGCGTGCAGCTCGGGCAGGGTGTCGGCCAGCAGATGCGCCCAGCGCTCGCCGCGCCAGGGGTGTACCGCATCGTCGATATAGACCGTCACCGCGGCGCCATCGTTCAGGCCTGCGGCTTGTCGCCGGCGTCGGCCGCAGCGTCGCCGGCACCGGCGTCCTGCGCGTCATCGCCGCCGCCCACGGCCGCGGCTTCCTCGCCTTCGACGCCCTCGAACTCGGCGACCAGGCCGGCCAGGTAGTCGTCGGCGCTCTTGCCTTCGGCCGCGGCGCTGGCGTCGATCAGCTGCTGCAGCTGCTCCGAGTACTCCAGCGCGACCTTGCGGCCTTCCTTCTCCTGCACGTTGGCCAGGTGCTTGAGCATGGCCAGCATCGGCACCGGGTTGTCGGCGTTGCCCATGGTCTGGCCGCCGACGGACAGCAGCCACTGCCGCCCCTGCAGGCCGATGGCGGCGACCACCTGGCCTTCTTCGTTCACCAGCACGGCATGGTTCTGCACCTGCTGCTGCGCGTCCAGGCGCAGGAACGGGCGGCGGGGCTGCTGCTTCTTGCGCTTGTCGCGCTTGGCTTTGGACTGCTTGGACATGATCGTTCGACAAAAGGAAACGGCCGCCATTGTAGGCGGCCGCTGGTGTCGATGCCGAACCGGCGCCGTGGCCTCGGTGGTTCAGTCGACGCCGGGGCCCGCCGCCGCGCCGGCCTCGCCATCGCCGGCAGCGGGCGCGGCCACGGCCGGGGCAGGCAGCGCGGCGATCGCCGACAGCGCGGCCGCCTCGGCTTCCCTGGTCATCACCACGATGCTGATGCGGCGGTTGATCGGGTTCTGCGGGTCGGTCTTGTCGAACAGCACCGACGAGGACAGCCCGACCACCCGCGCCACCTTGTCCTCGCCCATGCCGCCTTCCAGCAGGGCGCGGCGCGCGGCGTTGGCGCGGTCCGCGCTCAGCTCCCAGTTGCTGTAGCCCAACTGCGTGGAATAGGCGGTGATGTCGGTGTGGCCGCTGATGCTGATGTGGTTGGGCACCTGGTTGATGAAGTGCGACAGCTCGCGCAGGATCCCGCGCGTGTACGGCATCAGCTTGGCGCTGCCCATGTCGAACATCGGCCGGTTCTGCTTGTCCACGATCTGGATGCGCAGCCCTTCGGAGGTGATGTCCAGCAGCAGCTGGTCCTTGAACGGCTCCAGCGCCTGGCTCTTGCCGATGGCTTCCTCCAGCTCCTGCTTCAGCACCTCCAGCTGCTTTTTCTCGCGCTCGCGTTCGTCCACCGGCGCGGGGATCGACTCGCGCTGGTTCTGGAAGGGGTCGTTGCTGTTGCCGCGGGAAATGTCGGTGGCGCCGCCGAGCTTGATCATCGACGTGCTGGCGCCGCCGGGACCGGCCATGCCCGGCGCCGGGGTGCTGCTGGTGCCGCTCAGCGGGCTCGGGTTGCGGAAGTACTCGGAAATGGCCGCGCGGTCGGGCTTGCTGGTGGAGGCCAGCAGCCACATCACCAGGAAGAACGCCATCATCGCGGTGACGAAGTCGGCGTAGGCCACCTTCCACGAACCGCCGTGATGGCCGCCGCCCTGGATCTTCTTCACGCGCCGCACGATCACCGTGGGCTTGGCATCGTTGCTGGCCATGGCTTATTTGACCGACTTCAGGTGCTGCTCGAACTCGGTGAAGCCCGGGCGCAGTGCCGACGGCACGGTCTTGCGCGCGAACTCCAGGGCGATCTTCGGGTTGTAGCCGCGCAGGCAGGCCAGCAGTGCGGTCTTGACCGATTCGTAGATGCGCGAGTCCTGTTCGGCGCGGGCCTCCACCGCGGCCGCGACCGGGCCGATGAAGCCGTAGCCGAGCAGGATGCCGAGGAAGGTGCCGACCAGGGCGCCGGCCACGTGCGCACCGACTTCCTTGATGTCGCCGCCGATCGAGCCCATGGTGATGACGATGCCCAGCACCGCCGCGACGATGCCGAACCCCGGCAGGCCGTCGGCCACCTTGGTCAGCACGTGCGCCGGTTCCATGGCTTCGTGGTGGTGCTTTTCCAGCTCCAGCTCCAGTAGCGGTTCCAGCTCGTGCGGCTCGATGTTGGAGCCGATCATCAGCCGCAGGCAGTCGGTGATGAAGTCGATCAGGTGGTGATCGGCCTGGATCTTCGGGTAATTGGCGAAGATCGGGCTCTCGGCGGCGTTCTCGACATGTTCCTCGAGCGACATGAAGCCCTCGCGGCGCGCCTTGTTGAGCAGTTCGTACAGCAGGCTCAGCACGTCCAGGTAGTCCTGCTGCTTGTAGCGCGGGCCCTTGAACACGCCGACCACGGCCTGCAGGGTCTTCTTGACCGTCTTGGCCGGGGTGCCGACCAGGAACGCGCCCAGCGCCGCGCCGCCGATGATCACCAGTTCGTAGGGCTGCCACAGCGCGCCGAGCTTTCCGTGCGCGCCGACATAGCCGCCGAGCACGCTGAGGATGACGACAAGCAGACCGACGATGATGAGCATGGGCGCGGGACACGGGAGGGGATATCCCGTTGTCGGCCGCACCGGCCGGAACTGAAGGGGGAAAGTGTGAACTCAGTCGGCGGGTGTCGCTTCGGCCCCGCCACGCCGCAACGGGTCCGGCCAGCGCTCGCCGCGGCCGACGAAAGACAGCGAAACCGAGTTCAGGCAATGCCTTTCGAAGGTCGGCGGCGGGCCGTCCGGGAACACGTGGCCCAGGTGGCTGCCGCAGCGGGCGCAGACGATTTCCGTGCGCACCATCCCGTGGCTGGCGTCGCGGATGCGGCCGACATGGGCCGGGTCGAACGGGGCGAAGAAGCTCGGCCAGCCGGTGCCGGAGTCGAACTTGGTGCTGGAACGGAACAGCGGCAGGCCACACAGCCGGCAGCAGTAGGTGCCTTCGCGCTTGTTGTCCAGGAACACGCCGCAGAACGGCGCCTCGGTGCCGTGGTGCAGCAGGACGCGCCGTTCGTCGTCGCCCAGGCCGGCGACCAGGGTGTCGCGCTGGGCGGCATCGGGGGGAGTCAGGTCGAAAGCGGTCATGGCCGCGCCTCCATGGGGGGAGCCTCATGGTAGGCGGCGGCCGGCGCCGCTCCAACCGGCGCGGTTAACCCGCCTGCAGCGACGAAGGTGCATCATCACCGGACATGGACCTGTGGGAGTACCCGATGAGACGGATTGCCCTGCTGTCGATTGCGATGCTGGCGGCCACCCCGGCCATGGCCCAGCTCAAGCCCACGCCGGCGCCGACCGAGACCCGGCCGGTCAGCCTGCCGCCGCCCTCGAAGCCGGCCAGCGACGCCTCCGGCCAGGCGGCCGACAACGCGCGCCTGCGCGAGCAGCTGGAGCAGTCGGGATCGGGCAACGCCGCAACCGCCAGGCCGAAACCGGCTGCCAGGCCGCAGACGGCCGAGGTGCCGGTGTACGACCAGGAAGGGCGACGGCTCAACGGCATGCGCCCGGCCGGCCCGGGGCGGGTGATGGACACCCGTACCGGGCGCTACCACGACACCGTGCCCAGCGGCGACGGCGTGCGCATCGTGCGCTGAGCGGCGGCGGGCTTAACCACCGGCAACGCGCGCCGCGCAGTCATCCATGCGACGGCCGGAATCACCGTGCCTTGGCGCCTGCTTAACCCTTCCCGGGCGCACTGTGCGCATGCGCAGTCGATGCGCGCCACTGCCGTACCGGAGTACCGAAATGTCCAACATGCATCACCACCATCCGAACCCGGGGCATGCCCCGCAGCGCAACGCCGGCCAGCCGGCGCCGCAGGAACCGTCGCGGCCGTCGAAGATGGCCAGCGGCAGCGAAGCCGCGGGCAAGGCGGACAAACAGGCGCACAAGGCGCCGGAGCGGGACCGTCGCTGACAACGCGACGGGCGTTGCGGGTTGAGCAAGCGGCGGGCCTGTCCCGCCGCTTTGCCGTCGCAGGCTCAGTCGGCGATGGGCAGGCTGAGGGTTTCCTTTACTTCCTCCATCACGATGTAGCTCTTGGACTCGCGCACGTGCGGCAGGGTCAGCAGGGTGCTGCCGAGCAGCTTGCGGTAGGAGGCCATCTCGTTGATGCGCGCCTTGAGCAGGTAGTCGAAGTCGCCCGAGACCAGGTGGCACTCCAGCACGTTGGGCAGCTTCAGCGCGGCGCGGCGGAACTCCTCGAAGATGTCGCCCGACTTGTAGGCCAGCGAAATCTCGACGAACACCAGCAGCCCGGCCTTCACGTACTGCGGGTCCAGCCGCGCGTAGTAGCCGGTGATCACGCCCTCGCGTTCGAGCCGGCGCACGCGCTCGGTGCAGGGGGTGGTGGACAGGCCGACCCGCTCGCCCAGTTCGGTGAAGGAAATGCGGCCCTCGGCCTGCAGGATGCGCAGGATCCGGCGGTCGATCTTGTCCAGTTCGCGGCTGCGGGCGGCCATGGCGCTCTGCTTTGTGTGAAAGAAGCGGGAAATTACCCTGTTTTATCATTCAATATAGGGAAAAACACTGGTATGGGCTGAATATACTGCGCCGTTCATGGCCCCTGCCCGATCCGGCGCAGGGAATTGACAGGGTCAGGGCCTGCCGCCACCCCCGCCGCGCCTGCGCCGGGCGCGTGCAGGTTCCCAGGAGACGACGATGCGGGTTCTGATACTCGGCAGTGGTGTGATCGGCACGACCAGTGCCTGGTACCTGCGACAAGCGGGCCACGAGGTGACGGTGGTGGACCGGCAGCCCGGCCCGGCGCTGGAAACCAGCTTTGCCAACGCCGGCCAGCTCTCCTTCGGCTACACCTCGCCGTGGGCCGCCCCCGGGGTGCCGCTGAAGGCGGTCAAGTGGCTGTTCCAGGAACATGCCCCGCTGGCGATCCGCCCCACCGCCGACATGGCCCAGTACCGCTGGCTGTGGCAGATGCTGCGCAACTGCACCGCCGGCCGCTACGCGATCAACAAGGCGCGCATGGTGCGCATGTCCGACTACAGCCGCGACTGCATCAACGAGCTGCGCGCGGCCACCGGCATCGACTACGAGGGCCGCCAGCTCGGCACCACCCAGCTGTTCCGCACCCAGCAGCAGCTGGATGCCGCCGCCCAGGACATCGAAGTGCTGCGCCAGTACGGGGTGCCCTACGAGGTGCTGGACCGCCAGGGCATCGTCCGCGTGGAGCCGGCGCTGGCCGGCAAGGCCGACACCCTGGTCGGCGCGCTGCGCCTGCCCGAGGACCAGACCGGCGATTGCCAGCTGTTCACCCGCAAGCTGGCCGCGCTGGCCGCCGCGGCGGGCGTCGAGTTCCGCTTTGACCAGGACGTTGCGGGGCTGCAGCGCGACGGCGACCGCATCACCGGCGTACGCATCGGCGGCAGGCTCGAGACCGCCGACCACTACGTGGTCGCGCTGGGCAGTTACTCGCCGCAGCTGCTGGCGCCGCTGGGCATGCGCCTGCCGGTATATCCGCTCAAGGGCTATTCGCTGACCCTGCCGATCACCGACGCGGCGATGGCGCCGACCTCGACCATCCTGGACGAAAGCTACAAGGTGGCGGTCACCCGCTTCGAGGACCGCATCCGGGTGGGGGGCATGGCCGAGGTGGCCGGCTTCGACCTGTCGCTGGATCCGCGCCGCCGCGCCACCCTGGAAAAGGTCGTGCGCGACCTCTATCCGCATGGCGGCGACCTGTCGCGCGCCGAGTTCTGGACCGGCCTGCGCCCGGCCACGCCCGACGGCACCCCGGTGGTGGGCGCCACGCCGTACCGCAACCTGTTCCTCAATACCGGCCACGGCACGCTGGGCTGGACCATGGCCGCCGGTTCCGGGCGTTACCTGGCCGACCTGATGGACGGCAGGACCCCGCAGATCAGCAGCGAAGGCCTGGATATCTTCCGCTACGGCGGCCAGAGGGCGGGCTGATGCGCCCGGCACAGGCCCTGATCGACCTGGAAGCGCTGCGCGGCAATTACCGCCTGGCGCGCCAGCTGGGTGGCGGCAAGGCACTGGCGGTGATCAAGGCCGATGCCTATGGCCACGGCGCGGTCGCCTGCGCGCGCGCGCTGGAGGCCGAGGCCGACGGCTTCGGCGTGGCCTGCATCGAGGAGGCGCTGGAACTGCGCCAGGCCGGCATCCGCAAGCCGGTGCTGCTGCTGGAGGGATTCTTCGACGCCGCCGAACTGCCGCTGATCGTCGAGCACGACCTGTGGACCGCGGCAGCCTCGCCGTGGCAGGTCGAGGCGCTGGCGGCGTTCAGCACCGATGCCAGACTGCAGGTCTGGCTGAAGCTGGACAGCGGCATGCACCGGCTGGGGCTGTCGGTGGACGAATTCCGCGCCGCGCACGCGCGGCTGTCGGCGTTGCCGCACATCGCGCCGATGGTGCTGATGAGCCACATGGCGCGCGCCGACGAGCTGGACAGCCCGCGAACGCTGGAACAGCTGCAGACCTTCAACCGCGCCATCGACGGCCTGCCGGGCGAGACCAGCCTGTGCAACTCGCCGGCGCTGCTGGGCTGGCCACAGGTGCGCAGCGACTGGGTGCGCCCGGGCCTGATGCTGTACGGCGCCGACCCGCTGTACCCGCAGCCGAGCGCGCACGCGGCGCGGCTGCGCCCGGTGATGACCCTGCAGTCGCGGGTGATCGCGGTGCGCGAGATCGGCGTCGGCGAGCCGCTGGGCTATGGCGCGCGCTTCGTCGCGCAACGGCCCACGCGCGTGGGCGTGGTGGCCATGGGCTACGCCGACGGCTATCCGCAGTTCGCGCCCAACGGCACCCCGGTGCAGATCGACGGCGTACCCGGCCAGCTGATCGGGCGGGTATCGATGGACATGCTCACCATCGACCTGACCGACCACCCGCAGGCGGGGCTGGGCAGCATCGTGCAGTTGTGGGGTACCGCGCCGACCATTTCCGAACTGGCGCCGCGCTGCAACACCAGCGCCTACCGGCTGCCCTGCAGCCTCAAGCGCACCCCGCGCGTCTATCTGTCGCAGTAGCGGCAACAGGAAAGGGCCGCGTCCGCGGCCCTTTCCGTACATGCACTGCGATACCTCGCGGCCGCGGTCAGAGCCCGGCGGTGGCGCGGTCCTCGCGCAGTTCGCGGCGCAGCCAGTCGTCGAGCAGGCGCTTCTCGTAGCGCAGCGGATCGGTGTCCGACAGGCGGGTGGGGCCGTACAGGTAGGCGTTGTCCACCAGCTTGCGCTCGCCCTGGTCGATCACCTGGCCCTGGGCGTCGGTGACGGTGAACTGCAGGTTGATCCGCGGCGGGTAGATGTTGCGCATGATGCGCACGTCGTCCAGGCGCGGGCCGTGCCAGGGCTCGTAATCGCCGGCGCGCTTGATGTCGGTGATGGTGACGGCCATCTGCTGCCCTTCGGGCAACTTGCTGGACGCCTGCTTGCGCAGGTACTCGGCCAGGTCCACCACCCAGTCGCCGCGCTCGGCATCCCAGCGGTTGCGGCTCTGGCGCAGTTTGGTGAACCCGGACGGATCGTTCCACTGCACCTGCACCGGGCCTTCCACGGCCAGGGCGCGCGGCGCCTGCGGGTCGGTGACACTGGCGGGCCGGGCATCGGCGGCGCCCGCTGCGAGCAGGCAGGCCAGCGCGAGGGCGGCAACGGTCGGGGTTTTCATGACGAACCTCCGGAAACGGGTGTTCCTGCAGTGTGGGGGCGATCACCGCCCCGGGCAATCGCCAGCGGCCCGGCGGTTGGCCCCGGGTTGCGGACGGTTCATCATCACATGCCGTGGATAGTTGCGCGCCCAGACTTTTCCCGGTTGCGGCACCGCCGCGAGGACCCGACGCCCGCCTTGAGCATGCATCCGCCCGAACTGGAACCGTTCGTCCCGCCGCCGGTCGCGGTGGGGCTGGACAGCGCCTCGCTGTACCAGGAGGTGTTCGAGGCCGCCGGTACCGGTTTCTGCGTGATCGAGGTGCTGTTCGACGAGGCCCGCGCGGTCGACTTCCTGCACTGCAGGGTGAACGCGGCATTCGAGCGCATCACCGGCCTGGCCGGCGTCGCCGGGCGCCGTGCCACCGAGGTGCTGCCGGGGCTGGACGAGTACTGGTTCCGGGTGTTCGGCCGGGTGGTCCACGATGGCGTGCCGGCGCAGTTCGAGCGCTATCTGCCGCAGCTCGGGCGCTGGTATTCGGTCGAGGCGGTAAGGCTGGGGCCGGCGGCGACACGGCGCATCGCGGTGTTGTTCGTGGACATCTCGCGGCGCAAGCAGATCGAGACCGAACTGGCCGAGAGCGAAGCGCGCTTCAGCGCGCTGGCCGACGGCCTGCCGATGCCGGTCTGGGTGCTCGACGACCTCGGCCACGTGCGCTTCGTCAACAATGCCTTCGGCAGCTTCTTCGGGCTGGAGGCCCATCACGCCTTCGGGCCGCGCTGGTGGGAGGGGCTGTTGCACCCGGAAGACCTGAAGGTCTTCGAGTACGCGCTGGAGGACGCGCTGTGCAACGAGCGCGAGCTGCGCCTGAGCGCCCGCCTGCGCCGCCACGACGGGCAGTGGCGGTGGTTGGAGATGAACGCCGCGCCGCGCTTCTCGGCCGATGGCCGCTTCATCGGCCTGGCAGGCAACAGCCCGGACATCACCGAGCGCCGCGAGGTCGAGATGGCGCGCGAGGAACTGCTGGGGGCCGAGCGCGCCGCGCGCAACGCGGCCGAAGGCATGGCACGGGTGAAGGACGAGTTCCTCGCCACCTTGTCGCACGAACTGCGGACCCCGCTCACCACCATCCTGGGCTGGAGCGAGCTGCTGCTGCAGCGCATGGAGGCCGACCATCCCATGCGTCGCGGGGTGGAGGTGATCGCCAGCAGCGCGATGGCGCAGAAGCGGCTGATGTCGGACATGCTGGACCTGAGCAGCATGTTGCTGGGCAAGGTGCAGCTGGAGGTCGAGGTGCTCGACCTGGCCGAGCAGGTGCGCGAAGCGGCGCGACTGCAGGAACTGGCGGCACGGGACAAGGCGCAGACCCTGGTGGTCGACGTGCCGCAGGTACCGTGCCCGGTGCTGGGCGATGCCACGCGGCTGCAGCAGGTGCTGTGGAACCTGTTGGCCAACGCCATCAAGTTCACCCCGGTCGAGGGCCGGATCGAGGTCGCGCTGCGGCAGGAGGACGGGCATTACGCGGTGGACGTGCGCGACACCGGCGACGGCATCGCGCCGGAATTCCTGGCGCACCTGTTCAGCCGCTTCAGCCAGGCCGATACCACCACCACCCGCCGCCATGGCGGGCTGGGGCTGGGGCTGGCCATCGCAAGGCAGTTGACCGAACTGCATGGCGGATCGGTCCACGCGCAGAGCGCGGGCGCCGGCCAGGGGGCCACGTTCAGCGTGCGCCTGCCGGTATACCGCGTGGAGAATGCCGGACGGCCGCGGCGCACCGTGCAGCGGGTCGCGGCCGGCGAACAGATGGTGGCCGGCCATGCGCTGGCCGGGACCCGCATCCTCGCGGTGGAGGACCAGCCGGAGGTGCTGGCCTATCTGCGGCGGGTGCTGGAAGAGCAGGGCGCCAGCGTGGTGGCGGCGGCGTCCGCCGCCGAGGCGCTGGGACTGCTGGACCTGCGCGGCCATGCCGCCTTCGACGTGCTGGTCAGCGACGTCGGCATGCCCGGCATGGACGGCTACGGGCTGGTGCGCACGCTGCGCGAGACCATGGGCATCTCCGCGGGGGAACTGCCGGCGGTCGCGGTGACCGCGCTGGCGCGGGGCGACGACCGCCGCCGCGCGCTGGCGGCCGGGTTCCAGATGCATGTGGCCAAGCCCTACAGCGTGGCGCAGCTGGTGGGAGCGATCCGCGAGGCCTGTACTCGCCGCTGAACCCCCGCCGCGCATGACCGGCCCCGGCGCGGGCGGGCCGCTAGAATGGCCGGCTAGTTCCGCTGGATATCCGCGATGGCCGCCGCCCAAGACGCCCCGCTGCAGACCCTGTTCCTCCCGTTCGCCAATGGCGCCCTGCCATGGCCACAGGGGCCGGTGCTGTTCCTGCGCGCCCGCGAGGGCTGGCCGCTGCGCGAGCATGCCGCGCCCGGGCAACTGGTGTGCGTGCAGAGTTTCCGCCCGTTCGCGCAGGCGCTGGAGCGCGGTGGCTGGGAGGTGCGCGACGAAGCCGGACTGGACGCAGCGGATGCGCGTTACCCGCTGGTGCTGGTGCTGCCGCCGCGCCAGCGCGACGAAGCCCGCGCACTGCTGGCGCGGGCGGTGGCGCATATGGCGCCGGGTGCGGTGCTGGTCGCCTGCCAGGCCAACAGCGAAGGCGCGCGTTCCGGCGAGAGCGACCTGCAGTTGCTGGCCGGCCTTGGCGGCAAGCTGACCAAGAACCACTGCCGTGTGTACTGGAGCGCGCCGCTCGATGGCCACCACGACGACGCCCTGCGCGCGCGCTGGGCCGCGCTGGATGCACCGCGGCCGATCATGGACGGGCGCTTCCTCAGCCGGCCGGGCGTGTTTGCCTGGGACCGCATCGATCGCGCCTCGGCGCTGCTGGTCGAACAGTTGCCGCCGGATCTGGCCGGCCGTGGCGCCGATCTCGGTGCCGGCTGGGGCTATCTGTCGGCCGAAGTGCTGGCGCGTTGCCCCAAGGTGACCGCGCTGGACCTGTACGAGGCCGAGTCGCGGGCGCTGGCGCTGGCCCGCCACAACCTGGCCGGCAGCCGCGCGCAGCTGGATTTCCGCTGGCACGACGTCACCGCCGGCATCGACGGCCGCTACGATTTCATCGTCTCCAACCCGCCGTTCCATACCCCCGCGCGCGAGGACCGGCCGGACATCGGCCAGCGCTTCATCGCCGTGGCCGCGCAGGCGCTGCGCCCGGGCGGGCGCCTGTTCATGGTCGCCAACCGGCACCTGCCCTACGAACAGATCCTCAACGACAGTTTCGGGCAGGTGCACGTGGCGGCCGAGCGCGATGGCTTCAAGGTCATCGTCGGTACCCGCGGGGGCCGCGCATGAAGCTGGTCAAGCACATCGCCAACCTTGGTTACGGCAGCCGCAAGCAGGTGCAGTGGCTGTTCCGCGAGGGCCGCGTCACCGATGCCGACGGGCAGGTGCTGTACGCCGACGACAAGGTCGGGCACGACGCCATCCGCGTCGATGGCGAGCCGCTGGACCCGCCGCCGGGATTGACCCTGGTGCTGCACAAGCCGGCCGGCTACACCTGCTCGACCAAGGACCAGGGCCGGCTGGTCTACGACCTGCTGCCGCCGCGCTTCCGCGACCGCTCGCCGCTGCTGTCCACCGTCGGGCGCCTGGACCGCGACACCAGCGGGCTGTTGTTGATGACCGACGACGGCGCCCTGCTGCACCGGATCGTGTCGCCGAAGTCGAAGCTGGACAAGGTCTACGAGGCGCGGTTGTCCCAGGACCTGCGCGGCGACGAGGCGGCACGCTTCGCCAGCGGCACGCTGTTGCTGGAATCGGACGACAAGCCGCTGCTGCCGGCCGAACTCGAGGTGCTCGGCCCGCGCCATGCGCGGCTGACCCTGCACGAGGGCCGCTACCACCAGGTGCGGCGCATGTTCGCCGCGGTCGGCAACCACGTCGACGCCCTGCACCGCAGCCGCATCGGTGGGCTGGCGCTGGATGACCTGGCCGAAGGACAGTGGCGGGTGCTGTCGGCGGATGACCTGCAGGTCCTGTTCGGGGACCGGCCATGACCCTGCTGGTGGAACTGGCAGCGCCGCCGCAGGCGGTGATCTTCGACATGGACGGGCTGATGCTCGACAGCGAGCGCGCGCTGCTGGGCTGCCTGGCGCAGGCTGGCGCCGAGGCCGGGCATGCGCTGCCCGAGGCGTTCCTGCTCTCGCTGATCGGCTCCAGCGACGCGCTCACCCGCCAGCTTATCGCCGAGCAGGTCGGGGCCGACGCGGTCGATGCCCTGCTGCAGGATTCGTATGCGCGCTACGAGCGCCTGGTGGCGGCCGGGGTGCCGCACCGTCCCGGCATCATCGACCTGCTCGACACCCTGGTCGTGCATGGCGTGCCGCGCGCGGTGGCGACGTCCACGCGGCGCCCGCTGGCGCTGCGCAAGCTCGAAAGCGCCGGGCTGCTGCGCTACTTCGAACACGTGGCGACCAGCAGCGACGTCGCCCGGCCCAAGCCGGCACCGGACATCTACCTGCTGGCCGCGGCCCGGCTGGGGGTCGAGCCGCGGCACTGCCTGGCGCTGGAGGATTCACCCACCGGGGTGCGCGCCGCACTGGCCGCCGGCATGACCGTGATCCAGGTGCCGGACCTGCTGCAGCCGGACGCGGACGTGCGCGCGCTGGGCCATGCCATCGCCGGCTCGCTGCATGATGTGCGCGGCTTGCTGCTGCCGCTGCTCGGGGCGCCCGTCGCCGGGCAACACGCGGCCGGATAGGCGGCGGCGCGCGCGGCTGCGCCGGTCATGCCGGCGCGCTGGGGGCCAGCTGCGGCACCTTTCAGCGGGACGGCATCATTCCCCGGCCAGCAACCTGTTCCAGCCTTCCACGCCCAGCTTGTCCAGCGTGGCGATGTTGCGCTCGACGATCACGTCCGGGTCCGGGAACGCGGCCACCGCGCGTTCCACGCTGTCCTCGCGCAGCAGGTGCAGGGTGGGCCACGGCGCGCGGTTGGTGTAATTGCTGGCATCGTCCGCCGCGGTACCGGCGAACTGGTACTGCGGGTGGAAGCTTGCCACCTGCAGCACGCCCTGCAGGTCCAGCGCTTCCACCGCCGCGTCGGCGTTGTCCAGGAAGTCGTTGTAGTCGAGGAAATCGGTGAGCACCTGCGGGTGCACGATCAGCGTGGTATCGGTCTGCTCGGCCGGCGTATCGCGCAGCAGCAGCAGTTCCTCGGCCAGCTGTTCCAGCAGCGCCTCGGGCGTGGTCGCGTCGCTGAGCACGAAGCGCACCTGCTCCTTGACGTATACCGCCTTGGCGAAGGGGCACAGGTTCAGCCCGATCACGGCCCTCTCCAGCCAGCGGCGGGTGTCGGCGATCGGGTCGTGGGCGGTCTCGTTCATGGCATCGGGCGGCAAACGGGGGGCGGCCATTCTAGGGGATGGCGGGCATCGCGCCGGGCGCGTGGACCGGCGGCGGCACTCAGTCGCGGAAGTTGTCGAACTGCAGCGGCTGCTCGAACTCGCTCTTCTTCAGCAGCGCGATCGTCTCCTGCAGGTCGTCGCGCTTCTTGCCGTTCACGCGCAGCTTGTCGCCGTTGATCTGGGTGTCGACCTTGATCTTGGATTCCTTGATCTTCGCCGCGATCTGCTTGGCCAGCTTCTGCTCGATGCCCTGCTTGACGGTGACCTGCTGGCGCGCGCCACCGAGGTTGGTCTCGATGTCGCCGAACTCCATGCAGCGGAAGTCGATGCCGCGCGCGGCCAGGCGCTGCTTGAGGATGTCGGCCATCTGCCTGAGCTGGAAGTCGCTGGGCGCGGCCAGCTTGATCAGCGTGTCGCCGTCCTGCTCGAACTTCGCGTCCACGCCCTTGAAATCGAAGCGCGTGGACAGCTCGCGGTTGGCCTGGTCGATGGCGTTGGTCAGTTCGTGCTTGTCGACTTCGGACACGACGTCGAAGGAAGGCATGGGGAAGCTCCTGGCGGAAAAACAGCGGCCATTCTAGGCCATCGCCCGGGAGCGCCGTGGTCAGCGCGCCTGCTTCCACTGCGCATGCAGCAGGTTGGCTGCCGCGTAGCAGGCCGGGGCGTCCCTGTTGGACAGCACGATCACCGTTTTGCCGGTGTGCGGGTCGGTGCGCACGTCGGTGCAGATGCCGTCGGCGCTGCCGCCGTGGCCCCGGCGGAAATCGCGTTCGGGCACGCCCTCGCCGTAGCCGGTGGCGAAGAAGCCCAGGGCCATGAACGCGCGCTGCGGCGTGGTCGCCTGCCTGAACAGCGGCAGGGGCAGCAGCCGGCCGGCGACCAGCGCCTGCACGAAGCGCAGCAGGTCGGCGGCCGGCGCCACCTGCCCGCCGGCGGCGAAACCGCGCATCGGCAGCGTGGCGCAGTTGCGCACGCGCTTGCCTTCGACTTCTGCATGGCCCGCCGCCAGGTCCGGTGCCGGATCGTCGCAGTCGACGAAGCCGGTGCGGGCCATTGCAGCCGGTGCCAGCACATGCGTGCGGATGCAGGACTCGAAATCCTGCCCGGACAGCACCTCGACCATGCGCCCCGGTACCACGTAGCGGTAGTTGCCGTATTTCTGCTGCGTACCCGGCGCGAACTCCGGCGGCCGGTTGCCGTGCAGGGCGATGACGTCGGCCGGCGTGCGCAGCCGCGCGCGTTCGGCCGCATGCGGGGCGCCGAGCAGTTCATCGACGTCGCCCGCGCCGGCGGTATGGGTGAGCAGCCGGCGCACCGTCACGGTGTCGGCGAAGGCGCGGTTGGGGCAGTCCGGCAGCACCCCGCCGGCGTGGCTGTCCAGGGTGAGGCGGCCGGCGGCGACCTGCTGCAGGTCGCCACGCGAGTGAACATCTTGCCGGCCGGGGCCAGGTTCAGGCGGTCGTCGACACGCAGCGGCGCCCCGCCATTCTCGTCGCGCGGACCGTAGGCCTTCTCGAACACCACCTCGCCGTCCTGCGCGACCCGCACCACGCCGGAGAAGCGTCCTGCGCTCTCCAGCCCGAGGACGAAGCCGTCCAGCCGCGCCAGGTCGGTGGCCGAAGGCGCCTGCGCGGCCACCGTCGTGCAGGCCAGGGACAGGGCCGGTGCGGCCAGCGGGCGAAGCGGGATGGAAGTGGCAGGCATGCGTCCGGCTCCGGCGGAAGATGGGGCGAGCATGGCGGCAGCGCGGCGGGTACCGGCACGGCCTGCGATAATCGCGCCATGTCCGTTTCTTCCCCCCCTGTCTCGCGCTCGCCCGCCGCCGCCGTGGCGTGGATGCTGTCGGCTGTCGCCTTCTTCTCGCTGATGGATGCCGGCATGAAGCTGCTGTCGGCCGGCTATCCGACCCTGCAGGTGACCATGCTGCGCGGCGCCGCCTCGCTGCCGTTCGTGCTGGTGTGGGTGCTGGCCACCGCCGGGCCGCGCTCGCTGATCCCGGTGCGCTGGGGTCTGCACCTGCTGCGCGGCGCGCTGGGCATGGCCATGATCGGCTGCTTCGTCTACGCGCTGCGCAGCCTGCCGCTGTCCACCGCCTATTCGATCTATTTCGTCGCGCCGCTGCTGGTGGCCGCGCTGTCGGTGCCGCTGCTGGGCGAGCGGGTGGGGCCGCGGCGCTGGGTCGCGATCGGCGTCGGCCTGATCGGGGTACTGGTGGTGCTGCGCCCGGGCATGGACGGCTTCATCTCGCTGCCGGGGCTGATGGTGCTGCTGGCGGCCACCGCCTACGCGATCGCGGCGGTGACGGTGAGCCTGCTGACCCGTACCGACACCCCGCAGGCGATGGTGGTGTGGTTCCTGCTGATCATGGCGGTCGGCGCCGGGCTGCTGGCCTGGCCGCAGTGGCAGCCGCTGCAGTGGCGGCACGCCGGGCTGATCGCCGGCATGGGCCTGGCCGGCGCGCTGGGCCAGATCGCGCTGACCCGCGCCTTCCAGCTGGGCCAGGCGTCGATGATCGCGCCGCTGGAGTACACCGGCCTGGTCTGGGTGATCGGCTGGGACCTGCTGCTGTGGGGCGTGCTGCCGGACCGGATGACCTGGATCGGTGCGGCGATCATCGTCGCCAGCGGCCTGTACCTGCTGCACCGCGAGCGGGTCCAGCATGCGCGGCGGGCCGGGCAGGTGGACCATCCCTGAACGCCGGCCGCTCCGCATAGAAGCAAAAGGAATAAGATTCCCGCTGCCCGTGCGGGCGCCGCGGCCGCGGCGCTGCTAGGCTTGCCGCCCTTCCGTCCGTCCACCCGCCCTGGCCGTGATCGAGTTCCAGAACCTGCACAAATCCTATGCCGTGGACGGCCGCGCGATCACCGCGCTGCATCCGCTCGACCTGACCATCGGCGCCGGCGAGGTGTTCGGCATCATCGGCCACTCCGGCGCCGGCAAGTCGACCCTGATCCGCCTGATCAACCGCCTCGAGGAACCCAGTGGCGGCCGCGTGCTGATCGACGGCCAGGACGCTACCGCGCTCGATGCCGATGGCCTGCGCGCGCTGCGCCGGCGCATCGGCATGATCTTCCAGCACTTCAACCTGCTGTCGGCGCGCACCGTGGCCGGCAACGTCGCGTTTCCGCTGGAGCTGGCCGGCATGCCGAAGGCGCGGATCGACGCGCGCGTGGCCGAGCTGCTGCATACCGTCGGCCTGGAGGCGCATGCGGCCAAGTATCCGGCGCAGCTGTCCGGCGGGCAGAAGCAGCGGGTGGGCATCGCCCGCGCGCTGGCCACCGGGCCGAAGATCCTGCTGTGCGACGAGGCCACCAGCGCGCTCGACCCGCAGACCACCGCCTCGGTGCTGGCGCTGCTGTCCAGGATCAACCGCGAGCTGGGCCTGACCATCGTGCTGATCACCCACGAGATGGACGTGATCCGCCGGGTCTGCGACCGCGTGGCGGTGCTCGATGCCGGCCACCTGGTCGAGAGCGGGCCGGTCAGCGCGGTGTTCCTGCACCCGCAGCACCCCACCACGCGCCGTTTCGTCTCCGAATCCGAGCACGTGGACGAAGGTGAGCTGCACCGCGATTTCGCCGCCGTGGGCGGGCGCATCGTGCGCCTGACCTTCCTCGGCGACGGGACCTACGAACCGCTGCTGGGCCGCATCGCGCGGCAGACCGGGGTGGACTACAACATCCTGTCCGGCCGCATCGACCGGATCAAGGACACGCCCTACGGGCAGCTGACCGTGGCCCTGGTGGGCGGCGACCAGAATGCGGCCCAGGCCGGCTTCGTCGAGGCCGGCGTGCATGTGGAGGAACTGCGTCGATGATCGTCGCCACCGCCGGCGGTTTCTTCCGCCACCTGGATGCCGGCAAATGGGCCGACATCGGCCAGGCCACCATCGATACGCTGCTGATGCTGGCCGGCTCGCTGCCGCTGACCATTGCCATCGGCCTGCCGCTGGGCGTGCTGCTGTTCCTCACCGGCTCGCCGCAGCTGCGCCGCCGCCCGCTGCTGTACGGCGTCACCGCGCTGCTGGTGAACGTGCTGCGCTCGGTGCCCTTCATCATCCTGATGATCGTGCTGATCCCGCTGACGCTGGCGCTGATGGGTACCTCGCTGGGCGTGCGTGGCGCGATCCTGCCCCTGGTGGTCGGCGCCGCGCCGTTCTACGCGCGGCTGGTCGAGACCGCGCTGCGCGAAGTGGACCGCGGCGTGATCGAGGCCAGCCAGGCCATGGGCGCCACCACCGCGCAACTGGTGTTCAAGGTGCTGCTGCCCGAGGCGCGGCCGGGCCTGATCGCCGGCGCCACGGTCACCACCATCGCTCTTATCGGCTTCACCGCGATGGGCGGCGCCATCGGCTCGGGCGGACTCGGCGACCTGGCCTTCCGCGACGGCTACCAGCGTTCGCACACCGACGTGGCGCTGGTCACGGTGGTGCTGCTGCTGGTGCTGGTACAGCTGCTGCAGATGCTGGGCGACCGGCTGGTGCGCCACTACACTCGCCGTTGAGCGGCCCCCTTCCCGCACTGGAATCCCGATGAAGACTTCCCTGTTCCGCCCGTTGCTCGCCGCTGCCGCCGTGTTGGCGCTGGCGGCCTGCGGCAAGCCCGCCACCGACGAGTCCAGGCTGGTGGTGGCCGCCACCGCGGTGCCGCATGCCGAGATCCTGCAAGTGGTCAAGCCGATCCTGGAAAAGCAGGGCGTCACCCTGGACGTGCGCGTGTTCAACGACTACGTGCAGCCCAACGACCAGCTGGTGCAGAAGCAGGTCGACGCCAACTATTTCCAGACCGAGCCGTACCTGGATGCCTACAACCGCGACCGCAAGACCCAGCTGGTGACCGTGGTCGGCGTGCACATCGAGCCGTTCGGTGCGTACTCGCGCCGGGTCAAGTCGCTGGCCGAGCTGCCGGCCGGCGCCGACGTGGTCATCCCCAATGACCCGAGCAACAACAGCCGCGCGCTGATCCTGCTGGACAAGGCCGGCGTCATCAAGCTGAAGGATCCGTCCAACGCGCTGTCCACCCAGCGCGACATCATCGACAACCCGAAGCAGCTCAGGTTCCGCGAGCTGGACTCGGCGATGCTGCCGCGCGTGCTCGACCAGGTCGACCTGGCGCTGATCAACACCAACTACGCGCTCGACGCCGGGCTCGACCCGACCCGCGACGCGCTGGCGATCGAGAGCAAGGATTCGCCGTACGTGAACTTCCTGGTCGCGCGCCCGGACAACCGCGACGACCCGCGCGTGCAGAAGCTGGCCAAGGCGCTGACCGGCCCGGAAGTGAAGGCCTTCATCGAAAGCAAGTACCAGGGCGCGGTGTTGCCGGCGTTCTGAGGATGGCCGCTGCGCCCGCCCCGGCGCGGGCGCATTGTGCCGGCGCGCCCGATTTGGCGGCATCGCGCCGCTGCCGTTAGGCTCATGCTCCGTTCCAGGGGAGCTTGCCGATGGGGTTGCTGCGTTTCGCCGGGCGTCGCATGGCGCATTTCCTGGCCCAGCCGCGGCGCCGCCAGGCGCACCCGCCCACCAGCGGCCCGCAGCTGCTGGCGCGCACCCTGCGGCGTGGCGACGTGCTGCTGGTGGAAGGCAACAGCCGCTTTTCCACCGTGATCAAGTACCTCACCCAGTCCACCTGGTCGCATGCCGCGCTGTATATCGGCGAGGAAGCGCTGGAACCGGGCGGGCCGCGGCGACCGATGCTGATCGACGTGGACGTGGAAGCGGGGGTGCGGCGCGTGCCGCTGGACGCCTTCACCGACGGCCATACCCGCATCTGCCGTCCGCACGGACTGCCGCCGCCGGTGATCGACCAGCTGATCGGCTTCATGCGCGCGCGCATCGGCTACAGCTACGACCTGAAGAACGTCTTCGACCTGGCGCGCTACCTGATCCTGCCGCCGGTGCCCGGGCACATGCGCCGGCGGATGATCGCGCTGGGCAGCGGCGAGCCGACCAAGGCGATCTGCTCGACCCTGCTGGCCCAGGCATTCGAGTCGATCCGCTACCCGATCCTGCCCGAGATCGAGACCGTGCTCGGCCATGCCGGCGGGCGCCAGCAGCAGCGCGAGATACTGCATATCCGCAACTACAGCCTCTACACGCCGCGCGACTTCGACGTGTCGCCGTTCTTCGAGATCGTCAAGCCGCGCCTGCAGATGGGCTTCGACTACCGCACCCTGCAATGGGGCGAGGACGGCACCCCGTGAGGCCACCGGCGCCCGGCCGGGCGCCATGAACGCGGCAGGCACGGGCCGCGGACGATCCGTGCCTGCCGGCAACGCGGGTCCTGGCCCGGGTCAGAAGCGGGCGCCGATACCGAAGCCCACGGTCCACGGGTCCAGCTTCAGCTTCTCGCCGGTGCCGGCACCGGCCACGCTCAGTTCCGGGCGCGCATGCATGTAGCGTGCGTCGGCACGGGCGAACCAGGTGGAGTTGATGTTCATGTCCACGCCGACCGTGCCGATCGCGCCCTTGGCGGTGCGCAGGCCGACATGGTCGCCGCTGGCGGCCAGGCCGTCGATCTTCTCGTTGCTGAAATTGGACTGGTAGTAGCCCGCGCCCACGAACGGACGGAACACGTTGTCGGCGGCGCCGAAGTGGTACTGGGCGCTCAGCGCCAGCGGCTGCTGCTCGACGGTGCCGGCCTTGGCGCCGCCGCTGGTGCGCACGCGATGGTCGAACTTGTCGGCCGCGCCCCACAGCTCGACGGCGACGTTGTCGTTGAAGTAATAGCTGGCGCTCAGCGTCGGCGCCGGGCCGCCGTCGACCTTGTCGATGCCGGTGGCCGGGCCGCTCCTGGGCTGCAGCAGGGTCACGCCGCCGACGACGGCGAAGCGCTTGCCGGACGCGGTGTCGGCGCCGGCATCCTGCGCGAACGCGGCCGGCGACAGCGCCAGGGCGCCGAGGACGGCGAAGCTCATGATCTTGATGGTACGCATGGGGTGACTCCTCGTAGTGCTCTCGGGATTGCGTTGTTATCGAGGCCCTCGTTCGGGGCGCGCCCATCCTCGCCAAGGCCGCATGAATCGATGCGTACGCGTGGTGGCGCGTGCGCGATGACGTTCAGCGAAAATGGCGCAAGGTCCGGAGCGCCGGTGGCGGGCGCCGGAAAACCATTCATGGAGTTGGATCGCGCGTGACGAACGAAACGGTGCTGCAGGGGCTGCCCGCGCAGGTGAATGCGCGCTGCCGCGTGCTCGTGCTCGGCTCGATGCCCGGCATGGCCTCGCTGCAGGCGGCGCGTTACTACGCGCATCCGCGCAATCGTTTCTGGCCGCTGATGGGTGCGCTGTGCGGCTTCGACCCGCAGCTGGACCCTGCGCAGCGGCTGGCCCGGCTGCAGCAGGCCGGCGTCGGGCTGTGGGACGTGATCGGCCGTTGCCGGCGACGCGGCAGCCTGGATGCGGCCATCGTCCGCGGCAGTGAGGTCGCCAACGCGGTGCCGGCGCTGGTGCGGGAGCTGCCGCGGCTGCAGGCCATCGCCTGCAACGGCGCCGCGGCGGCGCAGGCGTTCGAGCGCCACGTCGCGCCCGCGCTGCCGGCCGGACATGGATTGACCGTGCTGGCGCTGCCGTCCACCAGCCCGGCCAACGCCGCCTGGTCGTTCGCGCGGCTGCTGGATGAATGGCGCCGGCTGGCGCCGTGGTTGCCGGTGGCGGAACAGTCCATTTCCCCGGCGCCTGGCCGCCGGGACAGGCCGGGACAACGGTAGCCCGGCGATGCCCGCGTGGCGGGCGGCTGCGTCCGCGGCCGGCATGCCATGGCCCGTCCTTGTCCGCGGACATACGTAGGCGAATCCAAGGGCGGCGGTTGGCGCTGCGGCGCACTGGCGCCACAATAGGAGTTTCCCTCACTGTTGCTGGAGTAGTTTCATGGCCGAAATCAAGGAAGCAGTTGTCCCCGATATCGGTGACTACAGCGACATCCCGGTGATCGAAGTGCTGGTCGCCGTCGGTGATACGGTCATGAAGGACCAGGGGCTGGTGACGCTGGAATCGGACAAGGCCACGATGGAAGTGCCGTCGGCCGTGGCCGGCGTGGTCAGGGAAATCAAGGTCAAGGTCGGCGACACCCTGTCCGAGGGCAAGGTCGTGGCGCTGATCGAAGTGGCCGAGGAGGACGCAAAGCCTGCCGCCGCCACCGCGCCGGCTGCGCCTGCCAAGGTCGAGCCGGCCGCCGAGACCGGCGCCAGGGTCGAGCCGGTGGCCGTGGCCCCGGTGGCGGATAAGCTGGCCCAGCGCGAGATCGCCCAGGAATCCGTGCTGGCTGCGACCCGGCCGGCCAGCCCGCCGGTGCAGTTCAATGCCGAAGGCGTGCTGCCGTCCAACGTGCCCTATGCCAGCCCGGCGGTGCGCGTGTTCGCCCGCGAGCTGGGCGTGGACCTGGCCCAGGTGGCCGGCACCGAGAAGGGCGGCCGCATCACCAAGGCCGACGTGCAGAAGTTCGTCAAGGGCGCATTGACCGGCAGTGGGGCAGCCGTGGCCGGTTCCGCGGCCGCCGCCGGCGGTGGCCTGAACCTGCTGCCGTGGCCGAAGGTGGACTTCGCCAAGTTCGGCGAGACCGAAGTGCAGCCGCTGTCGCGGATCAAGAAGATCTCCGGCGCCAACCTGGCGCGCAACTGGGCGATGATCCCGCACGTCACCCAGTTCGACCAGGCCGACATCACCGATCTGGAAGCGCTGCGCGTGGCGCTGAACAAGGAAAACGAGAAGGCCGGCATCAAGCTGACCATGCTCGCGTTCCTGATCAAGGCCAGCGCCGCGGCGCTGAAGAAGTTCCCCGAGTTCAACGCCTCGCTGGATGCCAGCGGCGAGAACCTGACCCTGAAGAAGTACTTCCACATCGGCTTTGCCGCCGACACGCCGAACGGCCTGGTCGTGCCGGTCATCCGCGACGTGGACAAGAAGGGCGTGGTGCAGATCGCGCAGGAAACCGGCGAACTGGCCAGGAAGGCGCGCGACGGCAAGCTCGGCCCGGCCGACATGAGCGGCGGCTGCTTCTCGATCAGCTCGCTGGGCGGCATCGGCGGCACCGCGTTCACCCCGATCGTCAACGCCCCGGAAGTGGCCATCCTGGGTGTCTCCAAGTCGTCCATCCAGCCGGTCTGGAACGGCAGGGAATTCGCACCGAAGCTGCTGCTGCCGCTGTCGCTGAGCTATGACCACCGCGTCATCGACGGCGCGCTGGCCGCGCGCTTCACCACGTACCTGTCGCAGGTGCTGGCCGACATGCGCCGCGTGCTGCTCTGATCCCGAGGACTTGAAAGATGGCGAACACGATTGAAGTCAAAGTCCCCGATATCGGCGATTACAGCAACGTGCCGGTGATCGAGATCCTGGTGGCCGTGGGCGACACGGTGGCCAAGGACCAGGGCCTGGTGACGCTGGAGTCGGACAAGGCGACGCTGGAAGTGCCGTCCACCGCTGCCGGCGTGGTCCGGGAGATCAAGGTCAAGCTCGACGACAAGCTGTCCGAGGGCGACGTGGTGGTGGTGCTGGAGGCCGAAGGCGCGGCTGCCGCGCCGGCGCCCGCCGCTGCCCCGGCCGCGACCCCCGCGCCGGCCGCGCAGCCGGCCGCCGCAGCCGCTCCGGCGGCGGTCAGTGCGCCGGCCACCGCGGCCGCAACCGGCCCGGTCGAGGTCAAGGTGCCGGACATCGGCGACTACAGCGGCGTGCCGGTGATCGAGATCCTGGTGGCCGTGGGCGATACGGTGGCCAAGGACCAGGGGCTGGTGACGCTGGAATCGGACAAGGCCACGCTGGAAGTGCCGTCCACCGCCGTCGGCGTGGTCAAGGAGATCAAGGTCAAGCTCGGCGACAAGCTGTCCGAGGGCGACGTGGTGGTGGTGCTGGAGGCGCAGGGCGCAGCGCCCGCGGCCGGCGCCGGCAACGTGGCGCCGGGCAGCAGGCCGCCGGTGACCCCGTCGCACCGCGCGCCGGACCCGGCCGTGGCCGCCCGCGCGCTGCCGTCGACCGGCCGCGCCGCCGACATCGAATGCCGGATGGTGGTGCTGGGCGCCGGCCCGGGCGGCTACACCGCCGCGTTCCGTTCGGCCGACCTGGGCATGGACACGGTGCTGGTCGAGCGCTACGCCAGCCTCGGCGGCGTCTGCCTCAACGTCGGCTGCATCCCGTCCAAGGCGCTGCTGCATGCGGCCGAGATCATCGACCATGCCGCGCATGCCGATGAGCTGGGCATCGCCTTCGGCAAGCCGAAGATCACCCTGGACAAGCTGCGCGAGTACAAGGAAAAGGTCGTTGGCCAGCTGACCAAGGGCCTGGCCGGCATGGCCAGGCAGCGCAAGGTGCGCACCGTGCAGGGCGTGGCCAAGTTCGTTTCGGCCAACGAGCTGGAGATCACCGGCGACGACGGCAAGACCCAGTTGCTGCGCTTCGAGCAGTGCATCATCGCCGCCGGCTCGCAGGCGGTGAAGCTGCCGAACTTCCCGTGGGACGACAAGCGCGTGATGGATTCCACCGACGCGCTGGAACTGGCCGAAGTGCCGAAGTCGCTGCTGGTCGTCGGCGGCGGCATCATCGGCCTGGAAATGGCCACCGTGTACAGCGCGCTGGGCGCCCAGGTCACCGTGGTCGAGTTCATGGACCAGCTGATGCCGGGCGCCGACAAGGACCTGGTCAAGCCGCTGGCCGAGCGCCTGAAGAAGCAGGGCATCGAAGTGCACCTGAAGACAAAGGCGTCGGGCGTCACCGCCGACAAGAAGGGCATCACCGTGACCTTCGAGGCCGCCACCGAGGGCGAGAAGCCGGCGATGCAGAGCGGCACCTTCGACCGCGTGCTGGTGGCCGTGGGCCGCGCGCCGAACGGCAAGAAGATCGATGCCGACAAGGCCGGCGTGGAAGTGACCGAGCGTGGCTTCATCCCGGTCGACCGGCAGATGCGCACCAACGTCCCGCACATCTTCGCCATCGGCGACATCGTCGGTAACCCGATGCTGGCGCACAAGGCAACGCACGAGGGCAAGCTGGCCGCGGAAGTGGCCTTCGGCGAGAAGAAGGAGTGGGTGGCGCGGGTGATTCCGTCGGTGGCCTACACCAACCCGGAGATCGCCTGGGTCGGCGTCACCGAGACCGAGGCCAAGGCCAAGGGGCTGAAGGTCGGCGTGGCCAGGTTCCCGTGGGCGGCCAGCGGCCGCGCCATCGGCATCGGCCGCACCGAGGGCTTCACCAAGCTGGTGTTCGACGAGGAAACCCACCGCGTGATCGGCGGCGCCATCGTCGGCGTGCATGCCGGCGAACTGCTGGCCGAGATCGGGCTGGCCATCGAGATGGGGGCCGAGGCCGAGGACATCGGCCACACCATCCACGCCCACCCGACCCTGAGCGAATCGGTGGCGATGGCTTCGGAGATCTACGACGGCACCATCACCGACCTGTACATCCCGAAGAAGAAGTAAGCGGCATACGACGCGATCGTCACGACGCCCCTTCACCGGGGCGTCGTTGTTTCCGGCCCCGGCGGAAAGCGCGCCACCGGTGGCGGCGCGCGCAGGTGGGTCAGAACGACAGGCTCACGCCCGCCAGCGGCCCCTTGAATTCCTGCTTCAGGCCGATGAGCCCATCGCTTCCCTTGCGGTCTACGTCGAGCTTGAACCAGTCGTAGCCGGCGAAGATGCCGAAGTTCGGGTTGACGTTGTACTGCACGATGGCGTTGGCGCGGCTCAGGTCGCCTTCGTAGTCATCGAAGCTGCCCCAGCGGGTGTTGAGGTACTGGCCCTGCAGGTTGATCAGCCAGTGCTCGGACGGGGTGAAGGTCAGGCGCGCGCCGACCACCGGGGCGATGCCGTCGGTCTTCTCGTCGAGCACCTGGCCCTGGTACAGGTCGCCCAGATCGGCATACGCGCGGCTGCCGACCTTGGCGTACTCGGCGCCCAGCTGCAGGCCGAGGTCGACGCGCTCGCCGTCGATCACCGCGTAATCGTAGACCAGGCTGGCGACCTGGTATTTCAGGTTGCCCTTGACGAAGCTGCCGGCCGGCACCGTGGTGCCGTCGAAGCGGATGCTCTCCCCCAGCGCCTGGCGGCGGTCCTTGTCGTAGCGGAAGTAATCGAAGATCAGCCGCTGCCGTTCGCTGATGCGGAACAGGCCGTCCACGCGCGGCTCCCATTGCGTGCCGCCGAGGTCGAAATCCTCGTCGAACGCCAGGTCCTGGCCGGCGATGCTGGTGCTGCCGCGCAGGGTGTTGGACGAATCGATGTTCATCGCGCCCAGGCGCAGGGTGAAGCGTGGATCGCCGTCGGCGGCATGGGCAGGCGCGGCCTGCAGCAGGGCCAGGGCAAGCGCGCAGGACGCGCAGGTCGTGAGGTGCGGGGGAAGACGCATCGTTCGGTTCGCTCCATGGGGTGGATCAGGGAGCGGCTACCGTGGCCGAAGCGATGTGCCACCTGCGTGACCGCAGGGTGTACGGGATGTGCAAAATGCGGCGAGGTGGCCCGGAAGCGGGCCACCTCGCCCGGTGCGTCCGTCGCGCACATCGACGAGGTTATGGCGGCGGACGTGCAGGTGTGACCCGGCGGCGACGCCGAAGTTCCGCATGTTGCAGCGCAAAATCGGGATTTGCCCGTCCTAACCCGGCCCGGCCGAAAAATCCAGTAAATGCCACAACTTGCGATCCGCAGGGGGCGGCTTGTGGCGGTTGTCTCGCAAAATGTCCCGCTGCTATACTTTCGCGGCTCGACGAGGCGCCCCCTGGCGCCGCCCAGATCTCCTTGTTCCATGAAGCAGGACATTCCACGTGCTGAACTCCGTTGATGCGGGTCGGCGGCTGATGCTGCGTGCCGCGGTGTACCCGCTGGTCGCGGTGGTTGTCCTGGCGCTGGCCTTCCTGCTGGTGGGGCCGAAGTACGCCCTCGGTGCGCTGGTTTCAGGCGCGGCGGTGGTGGCGGGGACGGTGCTGGCGGCATGGGTGGGGCTCGGCGGCGGCGTTCAGGCCGCCGGTTCGGCGATGATCCGCATGTTCCTGGGGTTCGCGCTGAAGATCGTGCTGATTGTCGCCGTGCTGGCAATGGCGTTCGTCTGGTGGCGGCTTCCTCCCTTGGCGCTGCTGGCGGCGATTCCAGTGGCGCTGATGTTCCAGGTTCTGGCTCTGGCCAGGCGTTGATCGAATTCATAAAAGGTATCCGGACTCATGGCGGGCGAGGCTCTAACCCCTACCACCTATATCCAGCATCACCTGCAGAACCTGACCGCCAAGGTCGGGGACGGCGGCAGCTTCTGGACCATCCACGTCGATACCGTCGTCACCGCGGTGCTGATGGGCCTGCTGATGGTGTTCGCCTTCTGGATGGCCACCCGCAAGGCCACCGCCGGCGTGCCGGGCAAGTGGCAGGCGTTCGTCGAGATCTGCCTGGAGTTCGTTGACCGCCAGGCCAAGGACACCTACCACGGCAAGAGCAAGCTGGTGACGCCGATCGCGATCACCATCTTCTTCTGGATCCTGTTGATGAACCTCATCAAGATGATCCCGGCCGACTTCATCGCCAAGCCGCTGGAATGGGCGGGCGTCCACTACTGGAAGCCGGTGCCGACCGCCGACGTCAATGCCACCCTGGGCATGTCGATCAGCGTGTTCTTCCTGATGGTTTTCTTCTCGCTCAGTTCCAAGGGCCTGGTCGGCTTCGTCAAGGAGTTCCTGACCGCCCCGTTCGGCAAGTGGATGATGCCGTTCAACCTGATCCTCAACATCGTCGAGTGGCTGAGCAAGCCGATCTCCCTGGCGATGCGACTGTTCGGCAACATGTTCGGCGGCGAGATCGTCTTCCTGCTGATCTGGGTGCTGGGCGGCGCCGGCGTGTTCGGTGCTGTTGCCGGTGGCGTATTCGGCCTGGGCTGGATGCTGTTCCACCTGTTGGTGATTCCGCTGCAGGCCTTCATCTTCATGATGCTGTCGATCGTGTACCTGAGCCTGTCGGAAGACAGCCACTAAGCTACAAGCTTCAACCAGTTCCAACCTTCATCCGTTTCATCACCCTTAGCTACCCATAGTTCTCGGAGAAAACCATGTACTTCGCCGTCCTGACCAATCTCGCCCAAGTTCAGAGCTCCACCGCCCTTGCCGTCGGCATCATGATCGGCCTGGCCGCGCTGGGCGCCGGTCTGGGTCTGGCCATCATGGCTGGTAAGTTCCTGGAATCGGCTGCCCGCCAGCCGGAACTGATCCCGGTCCTGCAGGTCCGCATGTTCATCACCGCCGGCCTGATCGACGCCGCGTTCATCATCTCGGTCGCCGTCGGCCTGCTGCTGGCCTTCGCCAACCCGCTGGCCGCTGCCCTGCTGGCCGAAGCCGCCAAGCTGGCGGGCTGATCCAGCTGAAGTGAGACGGCCGGGTGCCTGACGGCATCCGGCTTCGGATGAAGGTCCGGTTGCGCCGCCACGGCGGCGCAACC
This sequence comes from Stenotrophomonas acidaminiphila, assembly GCF_014109845.1. Classification (NCBI taxonomy): domain Bacteria; kingdom Pseudomonadati; phylum Pseudomonadota; class Gammaproteobacteria; order Lysobacterales; family Lysobacteraceae; genus Stenotrophomonas; species Stenotrophomonas acidaminiphila. The sequence goes on from NZ_CP043567.1 coordinate 1,305,559, forward strand.
ACCCCGACACCAGCGATCGAGCTAACCCATGAATATCAATCTCACCCTCTTTGCACAGGCACTGGCCTTTGCCGCGCTGATCTGGATCATCGCGACCAAGATCTGGCCGCCGCTGATGAAGGCCATCGAAGAGCGCCAGCAGAAGATCGCTGAAGGCCTCGCCGCTGCCGACCGCAGCCAGAAAGACCTGGCCCAGGCGGAAGTGAAGGTCAACGAGGCGCTGAAGGAAGCCCGTGGCAAGGCCAACGAGATCATCGACCAGGCCCACGCCCGCGCCAACCAGATCGTCGAGGCCGCCAAGAACGAAGCCATCGCCGAAGCCAACCGCCAGAAAGAACTGGCCCAGGCTGAAATCGACGCCGCCGCCAACCGCGCCCGCGAAGACCTGCGCAAGCAGGTGTCCGCACTGGCCGTGACCGGTGCCGAGAAGCTGCTCAAGCGCGAAATCGACGCCAACGCCCACAAGGCGCTGCTCGACGAGCTGGCCGCGGAGATCTGATAGATGAGCCAGGCCCTCACGCTTGCCCGCCCGTATGCCCGCGCCGCGTTCGCGATTGCGCGCGAGGAAGGCAAGTTCGCGCCGTGGTCGGAAGCGCTTGCGTTTTCCGCCCGCGTTGCCGCCGATCCGCGCGTGTCGGCCCTGCTGTCCAATCCGGAGCTGGCCCGCGGCGACGCCGTGGCCCTGTTGGCCCCGGAAGCGGCGGGTGAAACCTACGGCCGCTTCCTGACCCTGCTGGCCGAGTCGCATCGCCTGCAGCAGCTGCCGGAAATCGCCGGCCTGTTCGACCAGCTGCGCGCCGAAGCCGAGAACGTGGTCAAGGCCACCGTCACCTCGGCGGCCGCGCTTTCGGCCGACGAACTGGAAAAGATCAAGCTCGCGCTGCGCAGGCGTTTCGGCCGCGACGTCGAGGTCTCGACCGCGGTGGACGCTTCGCTGATCGGCGGCGCCGTGATCGATGCCGGCGACGTGGTCATCGATGGTTCGCTCAAGGGCAAGCTGTCGCGCCTGCAGACCGCGCTCGCAAACTGAATTCACTTATCGTCCGGCTTGATCGCCGGCACTAGGACTTGACGATGGCTACCACGCTCAACCCCTCCGAAATCAGCGAACTGATCAAGAACCGCATCGAGAAGGTCGCGCTGTCCGCGGAATCGCGCAACGAAGGCACCGTGACCTCGGTGTCCGACGGCATCGTGCGCATCTACGGCCTGGCCGACGTGATGCAGGGCGAAATGATCGAGCTGCCGAACAACACCTACGCGCTGGCGCTGAACCTGGAGCGCGACTCGGTCGGCGCCGTGGTGCTGGGCGACTACGAGCACCTGCGCGAAGGCGACGTGGCCAAGACCACCGGCCGCATCCTGGAAGTGCCGGTGGGTCCGGAAATGCTCGGCCGCGTGGTCAACGCGCTGGGCGAGCCGATCGACGGCAAGGGCCCGCTGGGCACCTCGCTGACCGCGCCGGTGGAGCGCGTTGCCCCGGGCGTGATCTGGCGCAAGTCGGTCGACCAGCCGGTGCAGACCGGCTACAAGTCGGTCGACTCGATGATCCCGATCGGCCGCGGTCAGCGCGAGCTGATCATCGGTGACCGCCAGACCGGCAAGACCGCCATGGCGATCGACGCGGTGATCAACCAGAAGGGCACCGGCATCAAGTGCGTGTACGTCGCGATCGGCCAGAAGGCCTCGACCGTGGCCAACATCGTGCGCAAGCTGGAAGAGAACGGCGCGCTGGCCCACACCGTGGTCGTGGCCGCCACCGCTTCCGAGTCGGCCGCGATGCAGTACATCAGCGCCTACTCCGGCTGCACCATGGGCGAGTACTTCATGGATCGCGGCGAAGACGCCCTGATCGTGTACGACGACCTGTCCAAGCAGGCCGTGGCCTACCGCCAGATCTCGCTGCTGCTGAAGCGTCCGCCGGGCCGCGAAGCCTACCCGGGCGACGTGTTCTACCTGCACTCGCGCCTGCTCGAACGCGCTGCCCGCGTGTCCGAGGAGTACGTCGAGAAGTTCACCGAAGGCAAGGTCACCGGCAAGACCGGTTCGCTGACCGCGCTGCCGATCATCGAGACCCAGGCCGGCGACGTGTCCGCGTTCGTCCCGACCAACGTGATCTCGATCACCGACGGCCAGATCTTCCTGGAAACCGACCTGTTCAACGCCGGCATCCGCCCGGCCGTGAACGCCGGTATCTCGGTGTCGCGCGTCGGTGGCTCGGCCCAGACCAAGATCATCAAGAAGCTGTCCGGCGGCATCCGCATCTCGCTGGCGCAGTACCGCGAGCTGGCGGCGTTCGCGCAGTTCGCCTCGGACCTGGACGAAGCCACCCGCAAGCAGCTCGAGCGCGGCCAGCGCGTCACCGAGCTGATGAAGCAGAAGCAGTACGCGCCGATGTCCATCGCCAACCAGGCGCTGTCGATCTACGCCGTCAACGAGGGTTACCTGGACGACGTGCCGGTCAACAAGCTGCTGGCGTTCGAAGAGGGCCTGCACGCCCACTTCGCCAACACCGCCGGCGAGCTGACCGCCAAGATCAACGCCAGCGGCGCCTGGAACGACGAGATCGAAGCCGCTTTCAAGAAGGGCATCTCCGAGTTCAAGACCACCGGCAGCTGGTAAGCCGCACGTAGAGCGGGGCCCTGGCCCCGCTTCACTGTGACACAGCGGGGGAAGGCCCCCGCTCCATGGGAATAAGAGATGGCAAGCGGACGCGAAATCAAAACCAAGATCAAGAGCGTGCAGAACACCCGCAAGGTGACGCGCGCGCTCGAGATGGTCTCCGCCTCCAAGATCCGCAAGGCGCAGGATCGGATGAAGACCTCGCGTCCGTACGCGCAGGCGATGAAGCAGGTGATCGGCCACCTGGCCCAGGCCAGCACCGACTTCCAGCATCCGTTCCTGGTCGAGCGCGAAGACGTCAAGCGCGTGGGCTACATCGTGATCTCCTCCGATCGCGGCCTGGCCGGCGGCCTGAACAACAACCTGTTCCGCAAGGCCGTGGCCGAAATGCGCGGCTGGCAGGAAAAGGGCGCCGAGATCGACATGGTGACCGTCGGCCAGAAGGCCAGCGTGTTCTTCCGCCGGGTCAACGTGAACATGGTCGGCAGCGTCACCCACATCGGCGACCAGCCGAAGCTGGAGACGCTGATCGGCGTGATCAAGGTGATGCTCGACGCCTTCACCGAAGGCAAGGTCGACCGCGTGTACCTGGTCTACAACCGCTTCATCAACACGATGACGCAGAAGGCGTCCTTCGACCAGCTGCTGCCGTTGCCGGCCAGCGAGACGCAGGTCGCCTCGCACGACTGGGACTACCTGTACGAACCCGATGCCGCGACCGTGCTCGAGCACGTGATCACGCGCTACATCGAGTCGCTGGTGTACCAGGCCGTGCTGGAGAACGTTGCTTCCGAGCACGCGGCACGCATGGTGGCGATGAAGGCGGCAAGCGACAACGCGAACAAGCTGATCGGAACCCTGCAGCTGGTCTACAACAAGGCCCGCCAGGCAGCGATCACCCAGGAAATCTCCGAAATCGTCGGCGGCGCGGCAGCAGTCTGACGCGCACAGTCAAAGCATTTAATTAGAGGATGCAGCAATGAGTCAGGGCAAGATCGTTCAGATCATCGGCGCCGTCGTCGACGTCGAATTCCCGCGCAGCGACGTGCCGAAGGTGTACGACGCGCTGAAGGTCGACAACACCGACATCACCTTGGAAGTCCAGCAGCAGCTGGGCGACGGCATCGTCCGCGCCATCGCGCTGGGTTCCACCGACGGCCTGAAGCGTGGCCTGATCGCCAACAACACCGGTCGCGCCATCTCGGTGCCGGTCGGCGCCGGCACCCTGGGCCGCATCATGGACGTGCTGGGCCGCCCGATCGACGAAGCCGGCCCGGTCGCCGCGTCCGATTCGTGGGAAATCCACCGCGCCGCGCCGTCGTACGAAGACCAGTCCTCCTCGACCGAGCTGCTGGAAACCGGCATCAAGGTCATCGACCTGATGTGCCCGTTCGCCAAGGGCGGCAAGGTCGGCCTGTTCGGCGGCGCCGGCGTCGGCAAGACCGTCAACATGATGGAACTGATCAACAACATCGCCAAGGCGCACTCGGGTCTGTCCGTGTTCGCCGGCGTGGGCGAGCGTACCCGCGAGGGCAACGACTTCTACCACGAGATGAAGGACTCCAACGTCCTTGACAAGGTGGCGATGGTGTACGGCCAGATGAACGAGCCGCCGGGCAACCGCCTGCGCGTCGCCCTGACCGGCCTGACCATGGCCGAGTACTTCCGCGACGAGAAGGACGCCAACGGCAAGGGCAAGGACGTGCTGCTGTTCGTCGACAACATCTACCGCTACACGCTGGCCGGTACCGAAGTGTCGGCGCTGCTGGGCCGCATGCCGTCGGCGGTGGGTTACCAGCCGACCCTGGCCGAGGAAATGGGCGTCCTGCAGGAGCGCATCACCTCGACCAAGACCGGTTCGATCACCTCGATCCAGGCCGTGTACGTGCCCGCGGACGACCTGACCGACCCGTCGCCGGCCACCACCTTCGCCCACCTGGACTCGACCGTGACCCTGTCGCGTTCGATCGCTTCGCTGGGCATCTACCCGGCGGTGGACCCGCTGGACTCGACCTCGCGCCAGATGGACCCGCAGGTCATCGGTTCCGAGCACTACGACACCGCCCAGCGTGTCCAGCAGACCCTGCAGAAGTACAAGGAACTGAAGGACATCATCGCCATCCTGGGCATGGACGAACTGTCCGAGGAAGACAAGCAGGCCGTGTCGCGCGCGCGCAAGATCGAGCGCTTCTTCAGCCAGCCGTTCCACGTGGCCGAAGTGTTCACCGGCTCGCCGGGCAAGTACGTGCCGCTGAAGGAAACCATCCGCGGCTTCAAGGGCATCGTCGACGGCGAGTACGACCACCTGCCGGAGCAGGCGTTCTACATGGTCGGCGGCATCGAAGAAGCGGTCGAGAAGGCCAAGAAGATGGCCGAAAAGGCCTAATTCCGGCGTGAGGCGGAGTCCGCTCCGCCTCTGCGGCATCCTGCGGTGGGCGCAGGCCCACCCAACCAGGCGAAGAGAGTTCCATGAGCACCATCCGTTGCGACATCGTCAGTGCCGAGCAGCAGATCTTCAGCGGCGAAGCCACCCTGGTCGTGGCCACCGGTGAACTGGGCGAGCTGGGCATCGCGCCCAAGCATGCGCCGCTGATCACCCGCCTGAAGCCGGGCAAGGTCGTGGTCACCACCGCCGCCGGCGAGCACCTGGACTTCGCCATCTCCGGCGGCATCCTGGAAGTGCAGCCGCAGGTCGTGACCGTGCTGGCCGACACCGCCATCCGCGCCACCGACATCGACGAGGCCGCGGTACGCAAGGCCAAGGAAGAAGCCGAGCGCGTGCTGGCCAACCGTGGCGAAGCCATGGAGCTGGCCGAGGCGCAGCAGCGCCTGGCCGAAATCACCGCCCAGCTGCAGGCGCTGGAACGCCTGCGCCGCAACCTCAAGCACTGAGCGCGCTGCGGTCAAGGTAACGAGGAACGCCGGGCTTTGCCCGGCGTTTTTCATTTGCGCACCCCGTGCACCGGCCGTCGCGGGCACGCGCGACCGGCATGCCGTCGAAGCGCCCGCCTGCCTGCATCGGCCGGCTCAGCGGTAGACCACGTGGCGCAGCAGGAAGAAGTTCAGCACCGCCAGCCCGCCTTCCACCAGCGGCTTGGCCAGCCACGCCATCTGCAGCCCCAGCGTATCCGTGGTCCACGCCAGCAGCCCGCTGCTGGCGGCGGTCATCAGCAGCCACAGCGCGAGGAACCGGGCGAAGTGGCTCCACCCGTGGCGGCGTCCGTCGTCGCGCGGGAAGGTGTAGCGGCCGTTGAGCCAGAAGCCCAGCAATGCGCCGCTGCCGCGCCCGAGCAGGTTGCCCGGCACGGGAGGCAGGCCGGCGGCGGTGGCCGCCACGAACACCAGCCAGTCCAGCAGCAACTGCATCAGGCCGGCGGCGATATAGCGGCCGCCTTGTCGCAACAGGGTCATCGGGATGAACGCGGGTAGGGAAAGGCGCCCATGCTACCCGCTGGCGGCGGCCGCATGTCCGGGGCGGAGCAGCGGGGCACGTGGCATGCGCCGATCGCGACGTCGGCAGCGGCTGCCCATCGCGATTGGAACGGTATCCGCCCGGCGTCTCTTCCGCCGTGATCGTGCAGTGGCGGCGCCTGCCTGCCACGCACATCCGGGCCATGCCGCGGCATCGCGCTCGACGGCCTGCCGGCGCATTCTTAGAATCCCTGCATCGATTACCGGAAGTCCGCCGATGAGCCAACCGTTGCACGTCATCATCCTCGCTGCCGGCGCCGGCAAGCGCATGAAGTCGGCCCTGCCCAAGGTGCTGCAGCCGGTGGCGGGGCGGCCGATGCTGGCGCACGTGATCGAGACCGCGCGACAGCTGCAGCCTGCCGGCATCCACGTGGTGCATGGCCACGGCGGCGAGGCCGTGCGTGCCGCCTTTGCCGGCCAGGACGACCTGGCCTGGGCCGAGCAGGTGCAGCAGCTGGGCACCGGCCATGCCGTGCTGCAGGCGATGCCGGCCGTGCCGGACACCGCGCAGGTGCTGGTGCTGTACGGCGACGTGCCGCTGATCCGTGCCGATACCCTGCATGCGCTGCTGCACGACGCGCCGCGGCTCGCGGTGCTGGTGGCCGAACTCGACGACCCCAGCGGCTACGGCCGCGTCGTGCGCGATGCCGAAGGCAAGGTCGCGGCCATCGTCGAGCAGAAGGATGCCGACGACGCGCACAAGCGCATCCGCACCGTGAACACCGGCATCATCACCGCCGAATCCACTGCGCTGCGGCGCTGGCTGTCCGGCCTGTCCAACGCCAACGCGCAGGGCGAGTACTACCTGACCGACGTGTTCGCCGCGGCCGCGGCCGAGTACACGCCGGCGCTGCTGGTGCACGTGGCCGACCCGCAGGAAGCCGAAGGCGCCAACGATCCCTGGCAGCTGGCGCAGCTCGAGCGCGCCTGGCAGCTGCGCGCGGCGCGTGCGCTGTGCGAGCAGGGCGTGCGCCTCCTGGACCCGGCACGCCTGGACCAGCGCGGCACGGTCAAGGCCGGGCGCGACGTGCAGATCGATGCCAACGTGGTGCTTGAGGGCGAGGTCGAGCTGGGCGATGGCGTCACCATCGGCGCCTTCGTGCGGCTGAAGGACGTCCGCCTCGGCGCCGGCACCCAGGTGCGCCCGCACTGCGACCTGGACGGCGTGGTCAGCGAGGGCGCCGCGCAGATCGGTCCGTTCGCGCGGCTGCGCCCCGGCACGGTGCTGGCCGACGGCGTGCACGTGGGCAACTTCGTCGAGACCAAGAACGCGACCCTGGGCAAGGGCAGCAAGGCCAATCACCTGACCTACCTGGGCGACGCGGTGATCGGCAGCGGCAGCAACATCGGCGCGGGCACCATCACCTGCAACTACGATGGCGTGAACAAGTTCCAGACCCGCATCGGCGACCGCGTGTTCGTCGGTTCCAACAGCGCGCTGGTCGCACCGGTGACGCTGGGCGACGGCGCCACCATCGCCGCCGGCTCGGTGGTCACCCGCGACGCGCCGGCGGACCGGTTGACGGTGGCGCGCAGCCGCCAGCAGACCATCGAAGGCTGGAAGCGTCCGCAGAAGAAGGTCTGATCGCCGCCACCGTGGCAGCGCGGTCGGCGCGCCGGGCCCCGGGATGCGCTGCGTGCGCAGACGCCGCCGCGGTTGCCCGGCGTACCGCCAGGCAGGGGAGCGGGCAGGGCGCCGATGACGGCGGTGGCGCGCATCGAACCGCGCGCCACGGCCTGGCGCCGCGCGCGGCTCAGCCGCTGGTGGGCAGCAGGAGGGTCACGCACAGGCCGCCATCGTTGCGGTTCTGCAGCGAGATGCGGCCGTCATGCGCCTCGATGATCTCGCGGGTCAGCGCCAGGCCCAGGCCGGTGCCGTTGCGCTTGGTCGAATAGAACGGCATCAGCGCGTTCTGCAGCACCGCTTCGTTCATGCCGGTGCCGCGGTCCAGCACCTCGATGCGCAGCCAATGCGGCAACCGCGCGATCCGGACCTCGACCGTGTCGTCGGTCACGCCGTTGTCGCTGCTGGCCTCGTGCGCGTTCTTGAGCAGGTTGAGCAGCGCCTGCGAGAACTGCGCCGGATCGATGCGGCTGCACAGGTCATCGGGCGGCGGCACCATGCGGAACGGGATCTGCTGCTGCAGCCCGCGCAGGAACGGCGCCCACGCGATGGTCTGCAGCTGCGGCTGCGGCAGCTTGGCGAAGCGTGCGTAGCCACGGATGAAGCCCTCCAGGTGGCGGGCGCGCTCCTCGACCGTGCCGAAGATGTCCTCCAGCCGGTCGATGCGCCCGCGCCGCACCAGCTCGGCGCCGGAATGGGCGAGCGAGGCGATCGGCGCCAGCGAGTTGTTGAGCTCGTGGCTGATGACCCGGATGACCTTCTTCCAGGTCTGTACTTCCTGCCGCCGCAGCTCGGCGGTGAGCAGGCGCAGCAACAGCAGGTCGTGCGGACGGCCGTTGAGGTGGAAGCTGCGGCGCGACAGGTGGTAGATCTGCTCGTCGTCCTCGTCGCCGTCGGCCTCGCGCACCGCGAACAGGCTGTCGCCGCCGCGGGCGATGGCATTGCGCAGTTCCACCGGCATGTTCTCCAGCAGCTCGTGCATGCGCTTGCCTTCCAGCTTCCAGCCGCCGTGCAGCAGCTTGCGCGCGGAGATGTTGGAGAACGCCACGCGCTGGACGCCATCGCCGCCGTCGGCCAGCAGCAGCATTGCCACCGGCGTGTTCTGCACCATGGTGTCGAGCAGCAGCTCGCGCTGCACCAGCGACTGGCGCTGTTCGCGCAGCACGTCGCCGAGTTCGGCATGCGCCTTCACCAGCTGCGCGAGTTCGTCGTCGCCACGCCAGTGCACGCCGAAGTTGTATTCGCCGTCCCGGTAGCTGCTGGTGATGCCTGCCAGCGATCGCAGCAGCGAACGGATCGGCGCGGTGGCGCGGCGCAGCGTCCACCACATCAGCGACAGCAGCAGCACCGTGGAAACCACGGTGACCACCCAGCCGCGGTCCATCCAGTAGGCCAGCAGCCACGGCAGCGCCGCGGCCAGCGCCAGCACCGGCAACAGGCGCAGGAACAGACGGAAGGTGAAGGAGCGGGTTTTCAACATGGGCGTGTCATTCGCGCGGAATGCCATGGCGGTCCATGCGCCGGTACAGCGCCTGGCGGCTCAGGCCCAGGTCCGCCGCGGCCTGGGCGATGACCCCGCCGGCACGTTCCAGGGCGCCGATGATGCGCGCGCGGTCCGGCTCGTCGGCCTGCGCGATGGGCCGTTGCGGCGCGCGCGGCAGGTTGAGGTCGGCCACTTCGATCCGCGGCCCCTGCGCGAGCAGGCAGGCGCGCTGGATCACGTTGCGCAGCTCGCGCACGTTGCCGGGCCAGGTGTGCCGCTGCAGCGCCTGCGCGGCCTGCGGCGACAGCGGCTTGCCCTCGTCGCCGAGGAAATGGCGGGCCAGCGGCAGGATGTCCTCGCGGCGCTCGGCCAGTGCCGGCAATGCCAGTTCCACCGTATTGAGGCGGTAATAGAGGTCCTCGCGGAAGCTGCCGTCGCGGATCATCGCCGGCAGGTCGGCGTTGGTGGCGCTGACCACGCGCACCTTCACCTGGCGCTCGCGGTTGGAACCCAGGCGCTCGAAGCGACCGGTCTCGAGCACGCGCAGCAGCTTCATCTGCCCGGCCAGCGACAGGTTGCCGATCTCGTCCAGGAACAGGGTGCCGCCGTCGGCGGCCTCGAACTTGCCCTCGCGCGCCTTGTTGGCGCCGGTGTAGGCGCCGGCCTCGGCGCCGAACAGCTCGGCCTCGATCAGCTCGGCCGGGATCGCGCCGCAGTTGAGCGCGACGAACGCGCCGCCGCGCTTGCCGGAGTTGGCCTGGATGATCTCGGCGATCTTCTCCTTGCCGGCGCCGTTGGGGCCGGTGATCAGCACCGGCAGGTCCGAGCGCGCGACCTGGCAGGCCAGGCTGATCACGCGCTCGCTGGCCGGGTCGGCGAACACCACCCCGGCCAGGTCGTAGCGTTCGTGCAGGCTCTGGCGCTGCTTCAGCTCGCGCTGGCGGCGGCGGCTCAGTTCGCGGCGGGTCTCGGCCAGTTCCAGCAGGTTGTTGACCGTGGTCAGCAGGCGCCCGTCGTCCCAGGGCTTGGCCAGGTAGTCGGCGGCACCGGCCTTGACCAGTTCTACCGCGCTGTCCAGGTGGGTCCAGGCGGTAAGCAGGATCACCGGCAGGTCCGGCCAGCTGTCGCGGATCTGCCGGAACAGCACCTGCCCCTCCTCGCCGGAGGTGGTGTCGGCGGTGAAGTTCATGTCCTGGATGACCAGGTCGAACTCCTGTTCGGCGAGCATCGCCAACCCCTGCTCGGGCGAGCACGCGTGGCGCGTCTCGATGTCGTGCAGCGAGAACAGCACGTCCAGCGCGGTGGCCACGGCGGCGTTGTCGTCGATGATCAGTATCTGCGGCATTCGGGGCCTTGCAGGAAAGAAAGGGGTGGGGAAGCGGCGGCCTTACACACTGCGGGCCGCGCTGGCAGGTGGCAGCCCCGCGGCGCGGTGCGCCGGACCGGCGACCGCCAGCTGCCCCAGCGCCAGCAGCAGCGCCGCCGCCGCCGGCAGGTAGGGTAACGGCAGCCGTGCCAGCTCGTAATGCTGCATCAGCCAGTGGTTGATGCCCAGTGCCAGGAGTAGCCCCAGCGCCAACCCCGCACCGACCAGTACCAGGTTCTCAGCCAGGAAATGACGCAGGATCTGCCCACGGGTGGCTCCCAGCGCGCGGCGTATGCCTATCTGCCGCGTCCGTTGCTGGATCCAGTAGCCACTCAGGCTGGCGATGCCGATCAGCGTGATCGTGGCGACCACCGCATTGACCGTGGACAGCAGCCAGACCGCGGCGCGGCGGGTACGCAGCCCGTCGTCCCGCAGGCGTTCGTAGTCGGCCACGACCGGCTCGATACCCGGCACCAGTTGCCCGGCAAAGCTCTGGTCAAGCACCTGCGCCACCTGTGCACGCACCGCTTCGCGGTTCTCCGGAGCGGTACGCAGCACATAGCTGGCGATGGGCATGCCGGCAAGGATGCCGGGAATGATGATCGAGTATTCGGCCTTGCCGTCGCCAAGCTCCGACAACTGGTAGCGCATGAGGTGGGCGACGACGCCGACCACGGTGTAGCTGCCGCTGCCGTCGCCCGAGCTCAGCGTCGCACCGACGGGGTCGCCGTCCCCCAGGAGTTCCCGTGCGAGCGCTTCGGTGATGATGATCGGGGTGTGCATGTCGGCGGACATGTTGATGTCGCGGTATTCGGTGTCCAGGAAGTCGCGGCCCCGGGTCAGGCGCAGGCCGAAGGTATCCAGCAGGCGCTCGCCGATGTAGCCGGTGGTCGTCAGTGTCGGGCCGCCGGCAGGCTTGAGGTCGAACGTCAGGGTCAGGGTCTGGCGCATTGGTACGCCCGACGCGGCGCTGGCGGCATGTACGCCGGGAATGGATGCAAGTGCATCGCGGCCGGCGCGGACCTGCGCAGGTGTCCAGGGGGCGCCGCGGCTGACCACCTGGTCGACGATCACCAGTTCGTCTCCGGCCAGTCCATCGTCGACCAGCAGCGGGGCCGCTTGCTGGCCGAGCAGGAACAGCGTGTTGCAGAGAATCGCGCAGGCCACCATGACCTGCAGCACGATCAGGCGTGGCATCAGCGGGTTGCGACGCAGCGCGGACAACAGAGGGAACATGCCGGTCCTCCTTAGAGCGTCTTGACCTGCAGCGCCGGCTCCTGCCGGGCCGCGCGCACCGCAGGCAGCAATCCCACCAGCAGGCCGGTGAGCAGTGCCAGGGCCAGCAGGACGATGAACAGTGCGGGACTGAAGCGCGCCAGTGGCGCGTACGCCTCTCCTTGTTGGCGCATCAGCCACAGGCCCGCCAGTGTCAGCGGCAGGGCGCATACGCCACCCAGCAGCCCGGCCAGGCCGGCTTCCACCAGACAGGCGGCGATGATCGAGCGGCGTGGCGCACCGAGTACGCGGCGCACGCCGTGCTCGCCGGCACGCCGCAGGAAGCGCGCAGCCAGCAGCCCGGCGACGTTGACCAGGCACAGCATCAGCAGGCCGGCGGCAAGCCACAGGTTCAGGCGCACGCTATCGGGTACCACGCGATTGGAGCGCAGCCATTCGGCCATTGGCCGCAGACTCGTGTACGCAGCGCGTTCAAAGGCACCGCTGGCACGACGCTGCGCCGCGAATGCCTGCAGGCTGTGGGCGTATGCCTCGCGTTGCGCGTCGTCCTGCAGCTCGGCCCACAGCACCAGCCAACGGCAGTTGCCGACGTTGATCTCGTCGAAGCGGAAGCCATCGAAGCCACCGCCATCGCATTGCCGGGTGCTGGTGATCTCCACCCCCGCTTCAACCGCGGCCATCGCGGGCACGAAGATCTCGTCGCCGTCCCCCTTCCAGCCGGGATCGTTGCCGGGCAGGAAGTGCGGCCGTGGGCGTGGCGCCCAGCGCTCGCTGATTCCGATCACCCGGAACGTATGGCGGCCAAGACGAATGGCGGCGCCGGTGCCGTCCTCGCGGCCGAGCAGGCGCAGGCTCAACGCGCGGCTGATCACCACCACCGGCGCGCGCGCCTGTTCCTCGGCCGGGGTCCAGGTACGGCCGTGGCGCAGGGGCACCCCGAACATCTGCAGCATCGGTCCCACTGCCAGCACTGCCGATGCCGTACGGGTGGTGCTGCCGTCGGCATTGGTCACCGACAGCGGTGCGGTCAGCAGCCCCGCCTGGCGGATATCTGCCCGCTGGCTGCGCATGGCCTGCACGTCGTCCAGTTTCCATAACGGCGGCACGCTTGCGCCAGCGCCGTCGGTGCTGGCGTCCTCGCCGCTGCGGGGCGCCGGTCGCGAATCGGCCCAGGCGATGTGCAGCGTGTGGCTGATGCCGGGCAGCGGATCGGCCGACAGTACCGACAACAGGGTCAGCATGGTCATCACCGACGCCAGTCCCAGCGCCAGGGTCAGGACCGCCAGCAGCATCGTCCGCGGATGCCGCAGGCAGCCGCGCATGCCGGTCTCCAGCGTGTAATTCATGGTTGCGCGGCAGGTGGGTGGGCCGCGCGGTGGCCATAGCTCAGCACGCGGGTGATCGACCACCGGCCATCGTGCAGATGCCAGAGCATGACGAAGTCGGCCAGCCCCTCGCACGTGCCGCTGGCGGTGTCGCAGAACCGGTGGCTGCCCTGGGCGATGGCGCCGAAGTCCTTGATCGGGAACACCTGCAGGCTGCCGTCGATCAGTTCGCGGGTGTAGCGGCCGCAGGCGTGCCTGCGGGTGTTGTCGAGCATGGCCTCGCGGGTCCAGGTGACGCCGCCGGTGTCGTGGTAGAACTCGACCGCCGGGTCGAAATAAGCGGCGTGCCGCTCCAGCTGCGCCGGATCCTGGCAATGGTTGAAGCTGTCGAACACGGCGTGGTCGAGCGCGGCGATGGTGGTGGCCAGGTCATCGTCCGCCAGCGCCGGGGCGGCGGGCGCCGCCAGCAGCAGGGGCAACAGGTACAGCAGGGGCTTCATGGTGGTTCTCCTGCGCCGGTCAGGCGCTGCGGGTGGCGACGGCCGGCGGGATCGCCGCGGCGCGGCGCGCCGGGCCGAACACGGCGACCTGGCCCAGCAGCCACAGCACCAGCGCGCTGGCCGGGATGTAGGCCAGCGGCAGGCGCGGCAGCTCGTACTGGCGCATCAGGGTGAGGTTCAAGGTGTAGGCCAGCAGCACGCCAAGCACGATGCCGGTGCTGGTGAGCACGAAGTTCTCGGCCTGGAAGTAGCGCAGGATCTGGGTGCGGGTGGCGCCCAGCGCGCGGCGGATGCCGATCTGGCGGGTGCGCTGCTGTACCCAGAAACTGGCCAGGCCGACGATGCCGAAGGCGGTGACCGCCAGCAGCGCGACGCACACGCTCACCAGCAGCCAGATCACAGCGCGGTCGCGGCTGTAGAAATCGCGGCGCATCTCGCTGACCGTTGTCCGGGTGTCGATGATCCGGTTCGGATCGGCGCGGTTGAGCGCGGCCACCGCGGCCTTCAGCACCTCGTCGCGGCGCGCCGGATCGGTGCGCAGCACATAACCGCCGTTGGACACCCACAACGGGAAGATCATGGTGTGGAAGCTGTCCTCGAACATGCGCCCGCGCCCGGGTGCGATCAGCCGGTCGACCACGCCGACCACGCGGCTGGGCGCGTCGCCCCATACATAGATGTCCTGGCCGACCGCGCTCCGCCCCGGGAACAGCCGCGCCGCCAGCGCGCGGCTCAGCAGCACGGCGGGCACCTGCGGCGTCTGGCCCGGTACGTCCAGCGCGTCCTGGCCCTGGTACTCGTCCGGGTTGAAGCCGCGGCCCTCGACCACGCGCAGGCCCAGGGTGGGCAGCAGGCCGCCGTCGTCCATGTAGTTGGAGGCGGTGAGGATGGCGTCGGCCTGGCCCGGGCGCAGGTTGATGCCCGATGCCCAGACGTTGTCGCCGTAGGGCAGCTGGTTGACGCTGGCGACCGAGCGGACCCCGGGCACGGCGGCCAGGGTGGCGGTGTCCTCGCGCCGCATCGCATCGCGGTTGCGGTCCGGTTGCAGGCTGCTGACGCTGAGGTAGACCAGCTCGTCCTCGACGATGCCGCTGTCGCGGCGCATCTCCCCGGTGCGGTGGCCGATCACGAAGATCGCGTTGCAGATGATCGCGCAGCTCAGCGCGATCTCCAGCACGATCAGCGCCGCGGCGGTCTTGTGCCGCATCAGGATCGAGAGGATGGGACGGATTTCCATGGGTCTTGCTCTCCCTATTGGCTCTTGAGCTGCAGCGCCGGCGGCACCTGCATCGCGCGCCACGCCGGCAGCAGGCCGGCAAGCAGGCTGGCGCCCAGCGCCAGGGCGACGGTCAACAGCAGCGTGGCGGTGTCCATCTGCGCCAGCCGCGCGTAATCGTCCGGCTGCTGGCGGATCAGCCACAGTCCCAGCGCGGCGAAGCCCAGGCCGAGCAGGCCGCCGGCCAGGCCGATCGCGCCGGCCTCGGCCAGGCATTGGCGGAAGATGTCGCCACGCGCGGCGCCGAGTGCCCAGCGCACGCCGATCTCGCCGCTGCGGCGCAGGAACTTGGCCAGCAGCAGGCCGACGGTGTTGAGCAGGCACACCAGCAGGAAGCCGAACGCCAGCCACATCTGCATGCGTACGTCGTTGGGCACCACGCGGTTGTAGTCGAGCCAGCCCATGACGTCGTCCAGGCGTACGTTGGCCGGGCGCTCGAAACGGCCGGCGGCGCGCTGCTGGTCCGAATAGTCGGCCAGGTACTTGCGGTAGTCGGCGGCCTGTCCGGGCGATTCCAGTTCCACCCAGTACTGTACCCAGGCACACGGTGCGTTGAGTCCGCGCGCACCCTCCGCGTCCGTGTTGCTGCTGCCCCAGCAGTTCATGCTGCCCTGGGTCGGCAGGCGCATGTCGCGCGAGGTGGAGAACGGCAGGAACACCTGCTCGCCGCCACCGAAGCGGCGGTTGCTCAGGTCGTAGAAGCGCGGGTTGAGCGTCCACTCGTCCATCACCCCGATGACGCGCAGCACGCCCTGCGACAGGTGGATCTCGCGTCCGACCGGATCGGCGTCGCCGAACAGCTTCTCGGCGAGCCTGGAGCCGATCACCGCGACCCGCGCGCGGGCACCGTCATCGTCCGCGCTCCACCCACGGCCGGCGCGCAGCGGCGCGTTGAACATGGTGAAGAAATCGGCCGAGGTGTAGCGCGATGAGGCGCGGAACGGCTGCGCCGCGGTGCCCTCTGGCAGGACCGTCACCGAGCCGGCGCTCATCATCGCCTGGCGCACGCCGCGCTTCTGCCGCAGCAGTTCCTCGGCGTCGAAGCGGGTCAGCTGTTCCATCGGTTCCGGGTCCACGCTGACGTCGCGGCCGAGCGTGCGTGGCTCCAGCCGCGGGTAGAACAGGCGCGCGCTCTTTTCCGGTATCGGGTCGCCGGACAGCACCTTGTACAGCGTGAGCGTGGTCATCGCCGCGCCGATGCCGATGCCGATCGTCACCACCATCAGCGTGGTCAGCACCTTGTTGCGGCCAAAGCTTCGCAGCGCGAGCTGCAGGTAGTAACCGAGCATGCAGGCTCCTGTATTGCGGTATTCCCAGATGGTCTGGACGTGCCGTGGGTGCGCTCCTGATGCGTCCGTCCCCTGCCCGTGCGGGCAGGGACGTCCGTGATCAGGTGCTGCGGGTGGCGACGGCCGGCGGAATCGCCGCGGCGCGGCGTGCCGGGCCGAACACGGCCAGCTGGCCCAGCAGCCACAGCGCGGCGGCGCCGACCGGCAGGTACAGCAGCGGCAGGCGCGGCAGTTCGTAGCGCCCCATCAGCCACTGGTTCAGCAGGTAGGCCAGCAGCATGCCGACGATGATGCCGATCGTGGCGAGCAGGAAATTTTCGGTCTGGAAGTAGCGCAGGATCTGGCCCTTGGTCGCACCGAGCGCGCGGCGGATGCCGATCTGCTTGGTGCGCTGCTGTACCCAGAAGCTGGCCAGGCCGACGATGCCCAGTGCGGTCACCAGCAGCAGCAGGGCGCTGACGATCAGCAGCAGGCCGATCATGTCGCGGTCGTTGGCGAAGTACTTGGCGCGGCCCTCTTCGTAGGTCTGCTTGCGCCAGACCAGGCGGTTGGGATCGTTCCTGTCCAGCGCGGCCAGCGCCTGTTCGAGCACCTCGGCGCGGCGTGCCGGGTCGCTGACCCGGATCAGGTAGCGGCCGCCGTTGGAGAAGTTCATGCGGATCGGGAAGATCACCGAGAACGTGCGGTTGCCACCCATCATGTTCGGCCGCAGCAGGGTGTCGACCACGCCGACGATGGTCAGCGGGATGTTGGCCATGTACACGGTTTTCCCGATCGCGTCGCCTTCCGGGAACATCTTGTCGGCGGCGGCCTTGCTCAGGATGATGGCCGAGGACAGGGTGCTGACGTCCTCGATCTTGCTCAGCTCGTCGTTGCTCTTGTACTCGTCGGCGTTGAAGTCGCGGCCGGCGAGCAGCTTCAGCCCCATGGTCGCCAGCGTGCCTTCCCCGAACATGTACTGGGTGGCGTTGAGGGTGGGGACTTCCTGCTCGGCGCTGAGCGAGAGCGAGGTGTTCCAGCTGCCGTTCTGGAATGGCAGCTGGTTGGAGATGGCCACGCGCTCCACGCCGGCGACGGCACGCAGCGACGCCAGGTCCTCGGCGGTACGGGCATCGGCGTCGGTCTGCTGGCCGATGCCGCTCAGGGCGACCTCGACCAGACGGTCATCATCCATGCCACTGGCCAGGTTCAGCGTCTCCAGGCGCTGGGTGACGATGAACAGTGCGTTGCAGATGATGGCGCAGCTCAGCGCGATCTCCAGCACGATCAGCGCAGCCGCCATCTTGTGGCGCGCCAGCGTGGAGAGAATGGGGCGGATTTCCATGGGGTTCTCCGGAAGCGGAAGAAAAAAAACGAGGGGTGGGAAGCGGGCGGAGAGCCGGTCGGACCTGCTCGCCACCCCTCCAGTCGTTCCAGCCTTATTGGCTCTTGAGCTGCAGCGCCGGGGTCACCTGCATCGCCCGCCATGCCGGCAGGATGCCGGCCAGCAGGCTGGCGAAGATGGCCATGGCGAAGGTCAGCAGCAGCATCGAGCCGTCCAGGTGCGCCAGCGACGCGTACTCGGCCGGGCGCTGCCGCACCGCCCACAGTCCGGCGAGCGCGAACAGCAGGCCGAGCAGGCCGCCGGCCAGGCCGACGGTGCCGGCTTCGACCAGGCACTGCTTGAAGATTTCCCCGCGGCTGGCGCCGAGCGCCCGGCGCACGCCGATCTCGCCGCTGCGGCGCAGGAACTTGGCCAGCAGCAGGCCCACGGTGTTGACCAGGCACACCAGCAGGAAGCCGAACGCCAGCCACATCTGCAGGCGCACGTCGCCGGGCACCACGCCGCGGTAGTCCATCCACTGCATCACGTTGCGCAGGCGGGTATTGGCCGGGCGCTCGAAGCGGCCGGCGGCGCGCTGCTGGTCGGAGTAGTTGTCCAGGTAGGTCTTGAACGTGCCGGCATCGCCGGCCGAGTCCAGTTCCACCCAGTACTGGATCCAGGCGCAGGGCACGTTCAGCGCGGTGGCGTCGTTGACGATCTCGCGGCCGAAGCAGTTCATGTTGCCGCTGCGGTCCAGCTTCAGGTCGCGCGAGGTGGAGAACGGCAGCAGCACTTCTTCCTTGCGGTCGTACTTGCCGACGAACACGTCGTAGAACAGCGGCTGCGGCGACCAGGTGTCGAGCACGCCGACGATGCGCAGCGGATGGCCTTCGAACAGCACCTCGCGGCCGACGCTGTTCCCGCCCTTGAACAGCTTCTCGTTGAGGTTGCGGCTGATCACCGCCACCCGGGCGTGGCCGTTGTCCTCGGCGCCGCTCCAGCCCTGCCCGTACAGGAACGGCGTGTCGAACATCGGGAAGAAGTCGGCCGAGGTGAAGCGCGCGCCCACGCTGAACGGCTTGAGCGCATCCACGCGTGGATCGACGATGCCGTCGCCGCCGGTCATCATCGCCTGCCGCGTGGCCTTCTTCTGCCGCAGCAGTTCCTCGGCATCGAAGCGGGTCAGCTGCTGCTCCGGCTCTTCGCCCGGCTTGTAGCCTTCCTTGGTGTAGGGATCGAGCTGCACATAGAACAGGCGCTCGCTCTTGTGCGGGATGGGGTCGCCGGACAGCACCTTGAACACGGTCAGGGTGGTCATCGCCGCGCCGATGCCGAGCGCGATGGCCAGCACCATCAACGCGGTGAGCACCTTGTTGCGACGGAAGCTGCGCAGCGCCAGTTTGAAGTAGTAGGCGAACATGGACGGGTCCTTGCGGGCGGTCACTGACCGCGGGTGGCGACGATGGGCGGAACGGTGGCGGCGCGCAGTGCCGGGCCGATGACGGCGGCCTGGCCGAGCGCGAACAGGGCAATGGCGCCGAGCGGCAGGTACAGCAGCGGCAGCCGCGCGGTCTCGAAGTAGTGCATCAGCACCTGGTTGCCGGCATAGGCCAGCAGCATGCCCAGCACGATGCCGGCGCAGCTCAGCAGCAGGTTCTCGGTCTGGAAATAGGCCACCACCTGGCGCCGGGTGGCGCCGAGCGCGCGGCGGATGCCGATCTGCCGGGTGCGCTGCTGCACCCAGAAGCTGGCCAGGCCGACGATGCCCAGCGCGGTCACCAGCAGCATCGCCACGCACACGCCCAGCAGCAGCCGGGTCATGGCGCGGTCCTGGGTGAAATAGCGGTGGCGCAGTTCGGCCAGGGTGGCGCTGTACTCGCGGTTGAGGATGGCTTCGGGCACCAGGGTCGGCGCGGCGGCCACCGCGGCCTGCACGATCCCGGGCAGGTCGCGCGGATCGGCACGCACCACGTAGGTGCCGCTCTGCGCATCGGTGGCCACCGGCACGATCACCGACCACTGCGCCGCGGCGACGCCGCCTTCGCTGCGGCCGGGATTGGGCACCGCGAAGTGGTCGACGATGCCGGCCACGGTCAGGTGGAAGGTGCTCATCCAGAACTCGCGGCCGAGCGGATTCTCGCCGGGCCACAGGTGTTCGGCGAAATCGCGGGTGATCCACACCTGCGCGTTGGCCGGCAGGAAGTTCTCGACCGGCTGGTAGTCGGCGGCGGTGAAGGCACGGCCCTGTACCGGCACCAGCCCCAGCGCCTGGATCGCGCCGGGGTCGAAGGTGTAGAAGTGCGGCACGCCGCCGAAGCGCTTGCCTTCCGGGTCCAGGGTGACGCCGGCGGCGCCGGCGCGCTGCGCGAACGGCAGGCTGTTGACCACGCCGGCGGCCTGCACGCCCGGCTGGCGGCGCAGCAGGTCGAGCCAGCGGCCGTTGATATCGGCGGGGTTGCAGCCTTCGCAGTCGTTCAGCGACAGCGTGGCCAGCGATGCTTCGTCCACGCCGCTGTCCAGGCCGATCAGGTCGATGCGCGACACCGCCATGAACAGGGCGTTGCACAGCACCGCGCAGGCCAGGGCGATCTCGAGCGTGATCAGCAGCGCCGAGACGCGGTGCCGGGTCAGGGTCGCCAGGATGGGTTTGATGTCCATGCTCATGCTCACAGCGACTTGACCTGCAGGGCGGGATCGATCCGGCTGGCGCGCAGCGCCGGCAGCACGCCGGCAAGCAGCGTGGCGGCCACGGCCAGGGCGAAGGTGAGGGCCAGCATCGGCAGGTCCAGGTGCACCATGTCGGCGTACTCCAGCGGTTGCTGGCGCACGTTCCACAGCCCCAGCAGGGTCAGGCCCAGCCCGGCCAGGCCGCCGGCCAGGCCGATCAGCGCCGCTTCGACCAGGCACTGCATGAACACCATGCCGCGGGTGGCGCCCAGCGCGCGCAGCACGCCGATCTCGCCGCTGCGGCGCAGGAACTTGGCCAGCAGCAGGCCGACGGTGTTGAACAGGCAGATGCCGAGGAAGGCCAGCGCCAGCCACGACTGCAGGCGCGCATCGCGCGGCACCGCGCCGTTGTAGTCCAGCCACTGCATCAGGCTCGGCAGGCGCACGTTGTCGATCTGGCGGATGCGGCCCAGCTGGTGCTGCTGGCGCACGTAGCCGTCCATGAACCGGCGGTAGCCGGCGACCTTGGCGCTGTCGTCCAGCTGCACCCACAGCTGCAGCCACACGCAGGGCGAGTTCTCCAGGTGGCCCGGACGCTCGGGCAGCGCCCAGCAGGTGAACTGGCGGAAGTTGCCGGCGTTGAGCTGCAGGCCGGTGAAGAACGGCACCATCACGTCCTCGGGCTTGGCGTAGTACGACGCGGTGTCGCCCTGGGCGAAGCGGCCGCCGGCCACCGTGTAGAACTGCGGCGACGGCCGCCACGGTGCGAGCACGCCGACGATGCGCACGTCGCTGCCACGGATGCGCAGCATCTTCCCGGTGCTGTCGGTGCCGCCGAACAGGTGCTGGTTGAGGTCCCAGGAGATCACCGCCACGCGCGCGCGGCGTTCGTCGTCCTCGGCCGACCAGCCGCTGCCCCAGGCCATCGGCACCTGGAACATCGGGAAGAAATCGGCGGTGGTGGAAAGCATGGTCGCCATGCTCGCCGGCTCGCCGCTGTCCGGTGCCTGCAGCTTGACCGGACTGTCCACCACCAGTGCCTGGCGGTCGGCCCTGGCGGCGCGCCACAGGTCCACGGCCGTGGTGTAGTCGAGCATGTCCAGCGGGTTGGGACGCGGTTCCTCGCTGGGCGTCGCATCGATCTGCGGGTAGTAGATGTGCTGGCTGCGCCCGGGCAGCGGATCACCGGAAAGCAGGTGCCGCACGGTCAGGGTCGTCATCGCCGCGCCGATGCCCATGGCGATGGACAGCACCATCAGCCCGGTGAGCACCGGCGTGCGGCGAAGGCTGCGCAGGCCCTGTCCGAGGTAGTAGGGGAGCAGCGACAGCATGTCCGTGCCTCAGTCCTGGATGGCCGTTTCGACCGCGGACACGGCGCGGCCCAGCGACGGTTCGCGCAGCAGGTCGGTGGCCTGGCCGTCGACGATATGCACGTTGCGCTGCGCGCGCGCGGCCAGTTCCGGATCGTGGGTCACCATGACGATGGTGGTGCCCTGGCTGTTGATCTCCTCCAGCAGCTCCATGACGCCGCGTGCCATCTGCGTGTCGAGGTTGCCGGTCGGTTCGTCGGCCAGCAGCAGGCGCGGGCTGCCGGCCAGGGCGCGGGCGATGGCGGCGCGCTGCTGCTGGCCGCCGGACAGTTCGGCCGGGTAGTGCTTCATGCGCGAGCCCAGGCCGACGCTGCTCAGCGCTTTCTCGATCCGCTCGCGGCGCTCGGCCGACGGCATGCCGCGGTAGCGCAGCGGCACGTCGACGTTGTCGAACAGGTTCAGGTCGGGGATCAGGTTGAAGCCCTGGAAGATGAAGCCGATCTTCTGGTTGCGCAGGCGCGAGCGGGCGTCGTCGCCCAGGTGGCTGACGTCCTGACCGTCGAGCAGGTACTTGCCGCTGGTGAAGGTCTCCAGCAGGCCGGCGATGTTGAGGAAGGTGGTCTTGCCCGAGCCGGACGGGCCGGTGACGGCGACGAACTCGCCTTCGCGCACGTGCAGATCGAGCGAGCGCAACGCGTGGGTTTCGACCTGTTCGGTGCGGAAGACCTTGGAGACGGATTGCATCTGGAGCATGGGAAGTTCCTGCGCTGGGAAGGGAATGCGTGAAAGGGCGGGGGAATCAGTTGATGGAAACGCGTTCGGCGTCGCCGAACAGGTCGGTACCGGAAACGACGACCTTCTCGCCCGGCTGCAGGCCGGAGACGATTTCGACCTCGCCCAGGCTGCTGACGCCGAACTGCACGGGGCGGCGGCTGGCGGTGCTGCCGTTGACCACCCAGGCGTAGCGGCCGCCGGACTGCTCGACGAACGGGCCGCGCTCGACCTTGACCACGTTCTTGCGGGTGTCGAGCAGGATGCGCGCGCTCATGCGCTGGCTCTGGCGCAGGCCTTCGGGCTGCTTGTCGGAGAAGCGGATGCGGGCCACGACCTCGCCGTTGACCACTTCCGGCGAGACCGCGGAGATCTCGCCCGGGAACGGCTGGCCGGAGCCGCTGGTGAGCTGGGCCGGCATGCCGATCGCCAGGTCGCGGGCGAAGCTCTCGGGCACCTTGATCTCGATCTCGAAGCGCGACAGGTCGACCACGCCCAGGATCGGCGCGTTGGTCGCGACCTGGGTGTGCTGGGTGGCCTGCACCTGGCCGACCTGGCCGTCGAACGGCGCGCGCAGGGTGAGCGCGTCGACCTGGCGCTGCACTTCGTCCACCACCGCCTGCTGGCGGTTGGCGAGCAGGCGCTTGTTGCGCGCGTCCAGATCCGCGCCCTGGCTCTGCAGCGCGGCATCGCTGCGCGCGTGCTGCAGGGTGATCTCGGCCTTCTTCAGGTCGTCCTGCGCCTTGGCCAGGTTGACCTGCGGCACCGCGCCGCCGTCGAAGCCGCGCTGGTAGCGCTCCAGGTCGCGGGCGGCGGCCTGGCGGTCGATGGCGGCCTGGTCGGTGACCTTGCTGGCGGTGGCGCGGGCCAGGGTGGCGTCGAGCGCGGCGCGCCCGGCCTCGGCTTCCAGGCCGGCCAGGGTGGCCTGTTCCTGCGCCAGCTTGCTGCGCAGTTCCGGGCTGTCGATCACCGCCAGCTCCTGGCCCTGCTTGACCACGTCGCCGGCCACCACCTTCAGGGTCACGGTGCCGGCGGAGATCGCGTACAGCACCGGGCTGTTGGCGGCGATCACGCGGCCGTCGGCGGCGATGTCGCGTACCAGGTCGCCGCGGCCGACGGTGGCGATGCGCAGGCGCGCGCCATCGAACGAGCGCGAGCCGCCCAGCCAGCCCTTGGCGACGAAGCCGATGCCCGCCAGCACCACGACCGTGGCCACGGCCGGCCACAGCCAGCGGCGCCACTGCGGCTGGGAGCGCTGGGAGATTGTCTGGTCCTGTGCGGAGGTGTCGCGGATCATCGTCGGCTTCGCTGGAAGAGTTGGTATCCATTAAGCAGGTCCCGTGCCAACACCCATGTGTATGAAAAACAAAGGTTAATTTCCGCACGATGTGGTGTCCGGGTGTCCGCGGACACCGGCGCGGACAGTGTCCGCGGCCGCGTGTCCGGCAGTTGTCCCGTGGATGTCCGAAGCGGCTGACCTAGAATGTCCGCCTGTGATTCCAGGCGGGTGGACTATGTGCGGCATTGTGGGAGCGATCGCGGATCGCGATGTGGTACCGGTACTGATCGAAGGACTGAAGCGGCTGGAATACCGGGGCTACGATTCCTCCGGCATCGCCGTGCTCAATGATCGTGATATCCGCCGCGTGCGCCGGACCGGCCGCGTGGCCGAGATGGAAAGCGCGGCCGCGGCCGAAGGCTTCAGCGCGACGCTGGGCATCGGCCACACCCGCTGGGCCACCCATGGCGGCGTCACCGAATCCAACGCCCACCCGCACATCAGCCACGGCGTGGCGCTGGTGCACAACGGCATCATCGAGAACCACGAGGCCCAGCGCGAGCGCCTGCGCGCACTGGGCTACACGTTCGAGTCGCAGACCGATACCGAGGTCATCGCGCACCTGATCCACCACCACCTGCAGGCCGACCACGACGACCTGCTGGGCGCCCTGCAGCGGGCGGTGAAGGAGTTGACCGGGGCCTATGCGCTGGCGGTGATCAGCCGCAAGGAGCCGGAGCGGATGGTGGTCGCGCGCATGGGCTGCCCGTTGCTGGTGGGCCTGGGCGAGGGCGAGAACTTCGTCGCTTCGGACGTGTCGGCGGTGCTCCAGGCGACCCGCCGGGTGATGTTCCTGGAAGAGGGCGACACCGCCGAGCTGACCCGCACCGGGGTGCGCGTGTTCGGTCCCGACGACATGCCGGTGCGGCGCGAGGAGCACCTGTCCGACGTGTCGCTGGCATCGCTGGAGCTGGGCCCCTACCGCCACTTCATGCAGAAGGAAATCCACGAGCAGCCGCGCGCGCTGGGCGACACCATCGAGGCGGCGATCGACGCCGGCGGTTTCCCCGCCACGCTGTTCGGCCGCAACGCCGGAACGGTGCTGGCCGGGATCGAGGGCGTGCAGATCCTCGCCTGCGGCACCAGTTATTACGCCGGGCTGACCGCGCGCTACTGGATCGAGGCCATCGCCGGGTTGCCGTGCAGCGTGGAGATCGCCAGCGAGTACCGCTACCGCGCCGCCTACGCCAACCCGAAGCACCTGGTGGTCACGATTTCCCAGTCCGGCGAAACCCTGGACACGATGGAGGCGCTGAAGTACGCCAAGTCGCTGGGGCATCTGCACACGCTGTCGATCTGCAACGTGCCCGAGAGCGCGATCCCGCGCGCCAGCGAACTGGTCTGCTATACCCGTGCCGGTGCCGAGATCGGCGTGGCCTCGACCAAGGCCTTCACCACCCAGCTGGCGGCGCTGTTCCAGCTGGCGGTGGTGCTGGGCCGGCTGCACGGCCGGGTCGACGCCGCACAGGAAGCCGACTACCTGGAGCAGTTGCGGCACCTGCCGGGCAGCGTGCAGCACGTACTGAACCTGGAGCCGCAGATCGTCGCCTGGGCCGAGCGCTTCGCCGGCAAGGCCAACGCGCTGTTCCTCGGTCGCGGCCTGCACTACCCGATCGCGCTGGAAGGCGCGCTCAAGCTCAAGGAAATCTCCTACATCCATGCCGAGGCGTACCCGGCCGGCGAGCTCAAGCACGGGCCGCTGGCACTGGTGGACGCGGAGATGCCGGTGGTGGTGATCGCCCCCAACGACAGCCTGCTGGAGAAAGTGAAATCCAACATGCAGGAAGTGCGCGCGCGCGGCGGCGAACTGTTCGTGTTCGCCGACCAGGACAGCAACTTCACCGCCTCCGATGGCGTGCACGTGATCCGCACCCCGCGCAATGCCGGCGTGCTCAGCCCGGTGGTGCACACCATCCCGGTGCAGCTGCTGGCCTACCACACCGCCCTGGCGCGCGGGACCGACGTGGACAAGCCGCGCAACCTGGCCAAGAGCGTCACCGTGGAATAAGCGCGGCCGGGTGCCCGGCGACGCGGTGGCCGCGGCGGGACCCCGCCTGCGGCCACCAGGCGGTTACAGGCCCAGCATCGCGCCCGCGACGCCGCAGCCGGTCACCACCAGCCACGGCGGCAGCTTCCACCATGCCAGTGCGGCGAGGGCGGCCAGCGCCAGCGCGATATCCCGCGGCGCATGGATGGCGCCGGTCCACACCGGGTCGTAGAGCGCGGCCAGCAGCAGGCCGACCACCGCCGCGTTGATGCCGCTCAGCGCGGCGCGCATGCGTGCGTTGCCGCGCAGCCGGTTCCAGAACGGCAGCGCGCCTGCGACCAGCAGGAAGGACGGGGCGAAGATCGCCAGCAGGCACAGCGCGCCGCCGCTCCAGCCCGACGGTGGCGCCTGCATGGACGCGCCGAGGAAGGCCGCGAACGCGAACAGCGGCCCGGGCATCGCCTGGGCCGCGCCGTAGCCGGCGAGGAAGGCGTCGTTGTCGACCCAGCCTGGCGCCACCACCGCCGTCTGCAGCAGCGGCAGCACCACGTGGCCACCGCCGAACACCAGTGCGCCGGCGCGGAAGAACGCGCTGGCCTCGGCGACGGCCTGGCCGGGCAGCAGCGCGGCGAGCAGTGGCAATGCCCCCAGCAGGACGAAGAACAGCGCCAGCCACAGCGCACCGGCGCGGCGCCCCACGGGGATCGTCCACGCGCCGGATCCGCGCGCCGGTGTCGGCTTGAACAGCAGCACCCCGGCCAGCGCGGCAGCGGCGATCAGGCCCGGCTGCACCCAGGCCGAAGGGACGCGCAGGGCGATCGCGGCCGCCGCCAGCACGAGCGCCGCCCATGCAACGCCGGCGTACAGGTTCCGGCCCATGTTCCAGACCGCCTGCGCCACCACCGCGACCGCCACGATCTTGAGCCCGTGCAGTACGCCGGACGGAATCACCCCCGGATATCCGGCCACGAACCGCGCGAGCACGATCAGGGCGATGGCCGACGGCAGGGTGAAGCCGGCCCAGGCAGCGAATGCGCCCCGGTACCCGCACCGCGACAGGCCCAGCGCCATGCCCACCTGGCTGCTGGCCGGCCCCGGCAGGAACTGGCACAGCGCGACGAGGTCGGCGTAGCCGCGCGGGTCCAGCCAGCGCCGTCGGGTCACGAATTCGGCGTGGAAGTACCCCAGGTGCGCGACCGGCCCGCCGAATGCGGTCAGGCCCAGGCGCAGGAACACCAGGAACACGCCCCAGGCGCTTTCGCGGGCATCGGCGGCTGGCATACCGGCCTCAGGCGCCATGGCGGTTCCGCGGCGACGCCGCCGTGCCGCCGGTGCGGCGGCGATGCGACGGGGACCGGCAGGTGGCGGCGGCGGAACCGATGGCGGGCATGGCGGGACGCGGTGGCAAGGCGGTGCCCGACCTTAGCGCAGGCAGGTGACAGGCGTGTCCGCCGACCGGCCCGCGTCCACCGGCCGGTCCGCCCGGCTCCCGGGCGGCGGTCGCATGCCGCTAGCGTGCGGTCGTGGCCCACGCCTGCAGCGAGGTCCAGCCGACGTCGATGTTGTGCTCCAGCGACAACGACGCGTAGAACCAGCGACCCTCGCCATCGATGCTGCTGGAACCGGGCAGCGTGGCCTGTGTGGCGATCAGGCAGCGCCGCGGACTGCCCGCTGCTGCACGGTTGCCGCCGAGCGGCAGCCAGGCGGTCCTGCAGCCATCGGTCGGCCCGGTGTAGTACGGCGTTCCGGCGACGATGCTCCACTCGCGGTAATGGGCCGCGTCCGGGAGGCGGGTGTCGTACTGGACGACCGACTGCAGCTGCAGGTCGGTGCACCACAGGCCGGTCCGGGCCGGCCGGGTGAAGCAGAGCCGGCGCCCGACCGGGTCATGGCGGGCGACGGCCACGTCGTCCAGCGATGCGATGCGGCGCCAGTCCGGCAGCGAATAGAGCATGAGCTGCAGGCGGCCCTGGCCGGCGTCGGTGCCCACCAGCAGGCGATCGGCGCGGTCGGTGTAGGCAGCGAAGGCCGGCGACGGTGCCGGTACCGGCAACGGCTTCACCGTGTCGCTGCCGACCTCGACCTCGAACAGGCGGTCGCCGCCGTCGCCGCGGCCGATCACCAGCAGCCTGCGGCCGTCGCCGGACCATACCGGCGGATGGCGCGGTACCGGCACCAGGCCGGCGACCGCGCGCAGCGTCTGCGGATGCGCCGGCTGGCCGATCCACAGCTGCGCATGCAGGCTGCGGTCGGAAACGAAGGCCAGGGTACTGCCGTCGGCCGAGATGCCGGGGGTGAGGTCCACGCCGCTGGACGCGAACACCGGCTCGCCGCCGCCGCTGCCATCGGTGCGGAAGCGGAACATGCCGCTGCGCAGGCGGTCGATCTCGAACACCATCGACCAATGCCCGGCGGCGATGTCGGGGTAGGTCGGGTTGCCGCCGGCCAGTACCGGCAACGGCACCGGCGCGCCGCCGGCCAGGTCGACGCGGAACAGCCGGACTTCTTCCTTGACCAGGCTGAAGACGATGCCGCTGCTGTCGGGCAGCCAGGCCCAGCCGCGGATGTCGCCGCGCAGCGAGGTGACGCGGCGTGGCGTGCCGCCGGCCGCGGGCATGAGCCACAGGTCGCCCAGCGTGGTGCCGCGCCGGAAGCCGAGCCAGCGGCCATCGGGCGAGTGGCGTGGCAGCGAATCGATGGCATCGCGGTCGACGTCGTAGGCCAGCGCGTGCCAGCGTGCGCTGGCCAGGTCGAGCCGGTGCAGGGCGCTGCCGTTGTCCGCGCGCATGCCGCCGGCCACCAGCGCGCTGCCATCGGGTGTCCAGTCGAACGGCTGCGTGTCGCGCCCCGCGCAGGGGCCTGCCACGCGTGCGTTGCCGCCGTCGGCCGCGGCCAGCATGAAGTGGCAGCCGTGGCCGGACCTGCGCACGAACGCGATCTGGCGGCCATCGCGCGACCATGCCGGCAGGCTGTCCTGTTCCCCGCCGGCGGGGAAGGTGAACGGCTGCGCGCTGGCCTGCGACGTGCGCTGGAGGTACAGGCGTTGCCCGCCAGCGGGCGGGTCCTGGCGTGCGAACACCAGTTGCGTGCCGTCCGGCGACAGCCGCGGCGCGGTTTCCTGCTCGGGCGAGGAAACGATGGCGCGGTACTGCAGCGATGCCTCGCGCGCGGGGCCCGCCGCCGCGGCCGCAGGTACGCCGTTGCGTGCGAATCGTGCAGGCAGCAGCAGCGCCAGCGCCACCGCCAGCAGGGCGACTGCCGCGGCCAGCGGCCACCATCGCCGCCATGCGCGCCGGACGGTGGCAGGTGCTGCCGGCGCGGGGTCCGCCGCGGCGGCTACAGGGGTATCCGGGACGACGTCGGGTGCCGGGTCGGCGACCGCGGCCGGAGCCGCCAGCCAGGCATGCGCCGCCAGCAGGCGGTAGCCGCCCCTGGCGATGGTCTCGATGTAGCGCGGGGCGCCGCGATCATCGCCGAACGCCTTGCGCAGCAGGGCGATGGCCTGGGTCAGCACGTCGTCGGTGGGCAGCGTGTCCGGCCATACGCGCGCCAGCAGCGTTTCGCGGCTCACCACGTTGCCTGCCTCATCCACGAGTACCCGCAACACCTGCAGCGATTTGCGCGTCACCCGCCGCGATCCGCCGTCGATGCGCGAGACCACGTTGCGGCGGTCCAGGTCGATGTCGTGGTCACCCACGCGCAGGATCGCACGCGCGGGCATCCGCGCTCGCGCCGCGTTGCCGGTATCACCTACGCCACTCACTGCCTGCTCTTCCATTCTGCCGGTCTGCCCGCGTGCAGGCTTGGCCAGCATGCCCCGCCCTGATCATGGAGATGGCGCGCGCCGCACATGCGCGGCACGCGTTCCGCGTCCGTCCGATGCGATGCCGCGCCGTGGCGCCGGTTCCATCACGGCCCGAGGATGCTGTCGCCACCGGCACAGCGGCATGTGCCTTTGGTCAGGTCGGGCACATGCGTTCAGCCAGGCGATGCCTTCGCCCGCCGCCAGGTGCGTCCGCGGCCGCACTGTTTGCATGCCTTGGCGTCATCCCCGGCCCTTGGTCATCGCGACTTAAAGCAGATTCGGCGGCGGTGCGCGCTGTCTAGCCTTGCATCCGTGCCCATGCCGGGCACGGCATGAAGAAGGAAAGCACCATGTACCGATATCTGATGATCGTCCTGGGCCTGGCCGCCACCGCCATGCTGCCCGCGGACGCCGTGGCGGCTGGCAGGAGCGGCAATGCCGCGCCCCCGTCCTGCGTCACCCTGTCCGGCCAGCACAAGGCCGCGCGTGCGGGCGGCGAGGGCATGGTCATCGCCGATGACGGCAAGCATCTCCGCCTCGATTTCGGCGGTTACTGCGATGCGATCATGAAAAGCTCGAACATCGTGATCGCCACCGATGGCCGCGAGAACGTGGTCTGCACCGAAGGCAGCGTGGTGACTTCCAGGTCCGGCCGCTGTCCGGTGCGCGGGATGCGTGCGATCGACGAGGCCGAGTACAAGCGCCACGCGCGCCGGCGCAACTGATCCCGCATCGCTTGCCGCAGGCGCAGGCCCGCACCGTCCTGGTGCGGGCCTGCGCGTTCGTGTGTCCGCCGCGGACGCCGGAAGCGGTGTCGATCCAGCGCCGGTGCGGGTGTCCGCGGTGTCCGCCTGTCCGCCGTGCGGACGCACTGCCCGCCGTGCTGCCACCGAAACCCCCGGATTTCGGAAAGATTTCGGCCACATTTCCGGCATTTCAGGGCGCGAACGCGCAAACAGATGGCCAGTTCCGACAAAGGAGTGGTCATGCAGGTGCAAGTGCAGGTGATGTGGCTCGACCGCGGTGATACGCGGGAACTGGAGCGTGGAGGCGATGCCGACGTGCCGTTGCTGGCGACGCTCGCACGCGGCGCCAGCCTGGCGCTCGGCGGCGCCGAGGCGTCGTTCTGGCTGGTGCTCAGGGGGGGCCTGGACATCGTCGCGCGCGCCGGGACATTCCGGCTCGACGCCGGCCAGTGGATCCACTTCGACCGTGGCGCCCACCCGCTGCTGCACGCCGGCGAGCGCACCATCGCCGTCGGACTGGTGGTGCCGGCCGCGTTGCAGATGCAACTGCTGCGCTCGCCGCAGCTGGCGCTGTTCCCGGGCCGTGGCACCGCACCGGCGCTGGCGCGGCGGTTGCTGGCGCGCCGCTGGCGCGCGGTGCTGGGGCGGCCGGCCCGGGGCATGCAGGCCACGCTTGCCGACCGCTGGCAGGTGGAGCGGCTGCTGCGCGCGCTGGCCGGGCTGCAGCAGGGCCAGCAGGCGCTGATCGCGCGTTGCCCGGGGCGTTCGCTGTCGCACCGGCGCCAGGTCTATGCACGCATGCAGCGCGCGCTGCAGTACATCGAAGGGCATACCCACCGGGTGGTCAGGATCGGCGAGCTGGCCGAACTCAGCAGCATGTCGGTCTGGTACTTCACCAAGACCTTCCGTGCGGTCTACGGCGAGTGCCCACAGGCCACGTCGGTGCGGCTGCGGCTGGCCAGCAGCGCGCGCCTGATCCGCGACACGCCGCTGTCCATCACCGAGGTCGGCGCGGCCAGCGGCTTCGAGAACAACTGCAGCTTCTCGCGTGCGTTCCGCACCCATTTCGGCGTGTCGCCGTCGCTGTACCGCAGTGGCGCGCAGCCGCTGTCGACAGACCCTGCAAACCCAATGGACAGGGCATGCGGCGCAGTGGCGTGAGCGGCTCATTAACGTCGTGTGGCGTTAACGCCTCACTAACATCACCAGGAGAGAAATCCGTGAAACATCGCTGTTCCAAGCCGGCCGTCCGGCTGGCCGTGCTCCCGCTGGGAATCGCCGCCGCACTGGTCCCGTTCGCTTCCCTGGCGCAGTCGCAGCCGGACGTGCGCAGCCTGGACCGGATCGAGGTCACCGGCTCGCGCATCAAGCGCGCCGACGTCGAGGGCGCGGTGCCGGTCACCGTGATCGACCGCGCCGCGATCGACGCCAGTGGCCATGTCTCGGTGGCCGACGTCCTGCGCGACACCACCTTCGCTTCGTTCGGCAACTTCAGCCCGCGCTCGGGCAGCAGCGCCCAGGGCGTGTCCGACGTCAACCTGCGCGGCATCGGCTCCGACCGCACCCTGGTGCTGGTCGACGGCCGCCGCGCGCCGTACGCCCCGTCGCTGGGCAGCAACGCCGACCTCAACACCATCCCGATGGCGGCGGTGGAGCGCATCGAAGTCCTGTCCGATGGTGCCTCCGCGCTGTACGGCTCGGATGCCATCGGCGGCGTGGTCAACATCATCCTGCGCAAGGATTTCGATGGTGCCGAACTGCGCATCGGCAGGGGTTCGCCCGACGTGGCCGGCGGCGACACCGAGGAAGGGTCGATCCTGTTCGGCACCTCCGGCGAGCGCGGCAACCTGATGTTCGGTGCGTCCTACAACGCGCGCGGCATCGTGTTCACCCGCGACCAGCTCGGCGGCGGCACGCGCGGCAGCTCGCCCTATGGCAACAACTTCTACTTCGAGAGCGCGACCAGCCCGGGCGAGGAGGGCGATGCCGGTGGTGCGCTGCCGGGCTATGCCTGCAACGATCCGAACTTCTGGATGAACCGGGACAACTGCGTCTACGACTACAACGCGGTGGCCGCCAACGAGGCCTCGGTCAAGAACAAGGCGCTGTTCGCGCGTGGCACCCTGCAGGTCAACGACGCGGTGTCGCTGTACTCCACCGCCAGCTACAGCCACGCCAGCAGCTTCGGCCGCTACGCACCGACGCCCGGCGTGCTCTACGTGGCGGAGAACTCGCCCAACGACCCGGTGCCCGGCGACGGCCTGGGCGCCTTCATCTATCACCGCTATGCGGCGGCCGGCAACCGCGACAATTACATCGACAACACCGTGCTCGACCTCAACGTCGGCATGGACTGGCAGGTCAACGACCGGCTCAGCATCGATGCCGGCGTGCGCCGCAGCGACGCCCGCATGCGCGACCAGGGACGCGGCTACATCGTCACCGCCCTGGCCGAGGCGGCCGCGGCCGACGGCCGCTACAACCTGCGCGATCCGTTCGGCAACCCGGACGAGGTCATCAAGGGCTTCACCACCACCACCAGCCGCGAGGGCAAGTTCGTCATCGACGAGCTCTATGCCAACGCCAGCCTGGACCTGTTCGACATGGCCGGCGGGCGCTCGGCGGTGGCGTTCGGCCTGGAGTCGCGCAGCGAGGATTACGCCGACACCTACGATTCGCTGTCCGAAGCCGGTGCCGTGGCCGGCTCGTCCGGCAACTCGGCCGCCGGCAGCCGCCGCGTGCAGGCGGCCTTCGCCGAATGGCTGCTGCCGGTGATGGACGGGTTCGATTTCACCCTGGCCGCCCGCTACGACCGCTACAGCGACTACGGCGGCGACCTGTCGCCCAAGCTTTCGCTGCGCTGGCAGCCGCTGGCCAACCTGACCCTGCGCGGCTCGGCCGGCAAGGGCTTCCGCGCGCCCAATCTGAACAACATCCATGCCAAGCGCTCGTTCTCGGCCGAGCACGTGCAGGACTACCGCAGCTGCCTGGCGGTGGGCTATTCGTCCGCCGAGTGCGGCGGCGACGCCAACAACGACGGCATCGCCGATGGCCCGGTCAGCAAGGATGTCAGCTACCAGGTCGATACCTGGTCCAGCGGCAACCCCGCGCTCGAATCCGAGCATTCCCGCCAGTACAGCCTGGGCCTGGCCTGGGATCCGCTGGACTGGTTGAACCTGACCCTGGACTACTACCACATCAGGATCGACGACCGTATCCGCCGGATCGAGTACCAGGAGCTGGTCGAATTCGACAACCATGGGCTGCCGCTGCCGGCCGGGACCGCGGTGGAGCGCCGCGCCAACGGCTCCATCCGCGAGATCACCACCGCCTATGCCAACGAGGGCGACCTCAGCACCCGCGGCCTGGACCTGAACCTGCGCGGCCGCTTCGACGGCGGCGGCTGGGGCCGGTTGGAGAGCTGGCTGCAGGTGGCGCGCGTGCTGGAGTTCAAGGTGACCGACGGCACCACGGTCAAGGACCGGCTGGGCTGGGCGGCCGCCCCGCAGATGCGGGGCAGCCTGCGCAACATCTGGAGCCACGGGGACTGGAGCGTCAACTGGAACGTCAACTACATCGGCGACCAGCGCAACCCCGGGGTCAAGCCGACCTTCGGCTTCCTGGCCGGCGACCCGGGCACGCACGTGGGCAGCTATGTCACCCATGACCTGGCGCTGACCTACAAGGCGCCGTGGAACGCCGGCATCACCCTGGGCGCCAACAACGTGGGCAACCGCTACCCGCAGCTGGTCGAAACCGACGGCCGGCCCTGGAACTTCAACCTGTACAACGCCTACGGCCGCATCCTCTACCTGCGCTACACGCAGAAGTTCTGAGCCGCCGCCCGGGCCGTTTCCCGCGACGGGCGCCCCTGTGGCGCCCGTCGTCGTTGCGGCCCCGGCAAGCCCCCGCCCCGGGGGCCGCCGGCGGCGGCGATATGCCACAATCGCCGCCGCACGGCAGGAAGCTGCAGGACCCCGACGTTTTGACCACCACCACCGCCACGACCACCCCGCCGCTGTTCTCGGTCGTACCCGCCGGCATCTTCGGCCCGCTGGCCTCGGCCAACCGCCAGAACTACTGGTCGCTGCTGTGCCGGATGTTCGACGAGTTCTTCGGCCCGGACGCGCCGGTGCCGCCCAGCCACGGCTTTCCGCGCCGCGAGATCACCGCCGCGATCGAGCGCTACCTGCTCACCGACGACCCGTGGGAAGACGAGGACGGCCAGGCCCCGGACGCGCCGCTGAACATGCGTGCCGGCGCCATCCATGACCGCTTCCGCGCCGCCGGCTGGCTGCGCCAGGAGCGCATCGGCGCACGCGAGATGGTGACCATGCCGCCGATGGTGGCGCAGCTGCTGTCCACCCTGGTGGAGTTCAGCGAGCATGGCCCGACCTTCGTCTCGGCCAAGATGCGATCGGTGGAGCTGCAGCTGCAGCAGGTCGCCGAAGGCCGCCTGGATGGCGGCATCCTCGACGAGGCCGCCGACCAGGCGCGGCGCCTGCTGGTGTCGCTGGCCTCGATGAGCCTGCAGGTACGCGACCTGATGCCGGAACTGAGCAAGGCCGAGACCACCGCGCAGTTCGCCCGCCAGTGGTTCGAGCGCTACGTCGGCCAGCTGTTCATCGGCGACTACGCCGAGCTGCACCGCGCCGACCATCCGATGGCGCGGCGCAGCTCGATCCTGGCGATGGTGCAGCAGCTCGAGTCCGGCGCGCAGCGCGAAGCGCTGGTGGCCTGGTACGGCGAGCACGTGACCGGCGGCGACGCCGCGCGCGCCCAGCAGCGGCTGTCGCGCAGCCTGGGGCGGCTGCGCGAGCTCGAACGCATCGACGAATACCTGGCCCGCCTGGACGAGGACATCCGCCAGGCCAACCGCCGCGCGCTGGCATTCCTCGACTATCGCCTGCGCGCACCGGACCGGCTCGACGTGCTGCTGCGCCGCGCCTGCCGCGGCGTGCTGTCGGCCCCGGAGGACGCGCTGCGGCTGCCGGTGGCGCCGGGTCCGCTGATGGACGAGGCGCGCCTGCGCCCGCCGCACCGCAAGCCGGCGCCGATCCCGCGCAGCGCCAACGCCACCACGCCGCCCACCCCCGAGCAGCTGGCGCGGCTGTCGCTGCTGCGGCGGATGAAGCGCGCGCGCCTGGTCAACGCCGAGGACATGGCGCGCTACGTCGGCCGCCACCTGCAGCAGGGCGCGGCGATCGACTCGGCACGGCTGGACATCGCCGGCATCGAGGACCTGCGCGCCTACCAGACCCTGCTCACGCTCGCCCTGCGCGGCAACCGCAGCGGCGGCCTGCGCCGCGAGGATCCGCTCGGCCGGCTGCTGCGCGGCTTCCGCGTCGAGCTGCTCGATGCCGGCGATGGCGACGACAACGATTACCTGCGCGGCCCGCGCTTCCGCATCCTGCGGGTCGGCGCAAAACTCCCGGAAACCGCATGAAACGCAGCTGGAACACCCTGAGCCAGATGTCCAACGGCACCTACGCCGTGCAGGACTTCGAGCGCGCCGCCTACCGCCTGGCCACCGAGCAGGTGCTGTACGCCGCCGACACGCGTTCGCGCGTGGCCTACCACCTGGTGGAAGACCATTACCCCGATTTCGTCGCCGCGCTGGAGCCGTTGGGCATCCGCCTGGAGCGCAACGCCCACTACCGCTACGTGGTGGCGCTGCCGGCCCATGGCGAAGGCGCGCCGGTGACGCTGGACGAAACCCTGGCCCTGCTGGTGCTGCGCCAGCGCTACGACGAGGCCATGCGCCAGGGCCTGATCGAGGACCACGGCGAAGTGGTGGTGGAACTGCCGGACCTGCAGGAAAGCTGGCAGGCGCTGACCGGCCGCGCGATGCCGGACGTGGGCGCGCTGCGCGCGCTGGCGCGCACGCTCAGGCGCTGGGGCGTGTGCCGGCTGGTGGAGTCCGAAGGCGACGACCCGCAACCGTTCCACCTGCGCGTGCGCCCGGCCATCGTCGAGATCGTCGGCGAGCAATGGCTGCAGCGCCTGGACCAGCACAACCGCGACGAGGCGGGCGAGGCGGGCGTGGAGGACGACGATGCAGCAGCTTGAACGCATCCACCTGGTCCAGTTCTTCCTGTTCGAGGCGCAGAGCCTGCAGCTGGACGCGACCAGCGCCATCATCGCGCCCAACGGCGCCGGCAAGAGCGCGCTGCTCGACGCCCTGCAGATCGTCCTGCTGGGCGGCGACCGCAGCCGCATCCGCTTCAACGCGCAGGCCGGCGGCAGCCACCGCGCGCGCACCATCCGCGACTACTGCCTGGGCGTGTTCCGCAGCGGCGAGGAAGGGCGCAAGCGGCGCACCGCCACCACCTACATCTCGCTGGTGTTCCGCGACACCGAGACCGGCGTGCCGCTGACCGCCGGCATCGCGCTCGGCGCCTCGGTCGATGAACCCGAACACCGCACGCACGGGCTGTACCTGCTGCCCGGGGTGGCGCTGGAGCTGGACGAACACCTGGAGCAGGTCAAGGGCAAGGAACTGCCGTTGGCCTGGAACACCTTCCGCGAGCACATCGCCCGCCGCTGCAAGGACGTGGGCGAAACGCCGCAGCTGCATCCCAATGCCGAGCGCTTCCTGCGCGACCTGCTGCTGCGCCTGCGCGCCAGTCCGGCGGCCAACCCCGACCTCAATGCCTACCGCAAGGCCTTCCTCAACGCACTGAACCTGCAGCGCGTCGAGGACGTGGACCTGTTCGTGCGCACCCTGGTGGCCGAGGACCGGCCTACCGACATCGCCCGCTTCCGCGCGCTGCTGGACAGCTTCCGCCAGATCAAGGAGAAGATCGAGCAGGTCCGCCAGCGCATCGACGCCGCCGAAGGCGCCGAGCGCCAGTACGAGAAGATCGCCGCGCAGGCCACCCGCGCCGCCTCGGCGCGCGCACTGGCCGCCGAGTACGCCCGCGACCTGTACAGCGAGCAACTGGACCAGGCCGAAGGCGCGCTCGCCGCCGCGGAGAACACGCTGGCCGACACCCGCCGCCGCCTTGCCGATACCCGTGTCGAACGCGACACCCTGCGCGAGGAACAGGCCCGCGCCAACGCACGCCTGCAGGGCAGTACCGGCTACGGCGAGCAGGCGCAGCTGGACGAACTGGCCGGCCGCGACCGCGACCGCCTTGCCCAGCTGAAGAAGGACCTGGCGCGCGAAGTCGGCTTCGTGCGCGAGCAGTTCCGCCAGCTCGATGCGCTCGCGCTCGACGACGTCGACAGCACCGCGCTGGCCGCCGCGCGCGAAGCGTGGGATGTCTGGCACGCCGAACTGTCGGCGCTGGCCGCCGAGGACGCGCTGCCCTGGGCTCCGCAAGACCTGTTCGCGCGCGCCCGCCAGGCGCTGCACGCGGCCGCGCCGCTGCGCGAGCGTGTCGACCGCCATGCGCGCCAGCTGCATGCCGCGCACGACAAGGCGCGCGACGCGCTGGAAACCGCGCGCCAGAACCAGAAGCGGCTGGCTGCCGGCCAGGCCGAGCTGAACCCGGATACCGTGCGGTTGATGAGCTACCTGCGCGATGCCGGCATCGACGCGCGCCCGGTGTGCGACCTGGTGCGGGTCACCGACGCGACCTGGCAGCACGCCATCGAGGGGTACCTGCGCAGCAACGTCGAGGCGCTGCTGATCCCGGACAAGGACGAGGAACGCGCGGTCAAGCTGTACCGCGGCCTGTCCGGCGGGCGCTCGGTGTATGGCGTCAAGCTGGCGCTGTCCAGCCATGCACGCAGGTCGCGTGGCGCCGACGAGCCGGAGAGCGGCAGCGTCGCCGCGCTGCTGGAAGGCGTCAATGCCGACGCATTGGCATTCCTGCGCCGCCAGCTCGGCGAGCTGCGCTGCGTGGAGACCGAGGCCGAACTGGTGCGCAGCCGCCAGGGCCTGACCCGCGACGGCCTGCTCGCGCGCGGCGGCAGCATCGAACGCCTGCGCCTGCCGGTCGCGGGCGACCTGCGCATCGGCGCGTCCGACAACCGCGCACGGCTGCGGGTGCTGCACGAGGAAATCGAGAAGGCCGAACAGGCGCTGCGCCAGATCGAACCGCGCCTGCGCCGGGCCGACGACTGCCAGCGCGGCCTGGCACGGCTGGCCGATGCCGACGCCGTCGCCCAGGCGCTGCACGAGCGCGTGCTCGAGCATCGCCAGGTGGCCGAGCGTTACCGCAGTGCGCAGGAAAGCCGCCTGGCGGCGCTGGACCCGGACCTGCTGCGCCTGTCCGAACAGCTGCGCGACCTGAATGCCCAGCTCGCCGGCTGCGAGCAGCGCGCCGACGCGCTGGTCGGCCAGGAGGCCGTGGCGGCGGCCAATCTCGAACGCACCCATGGCCTGCTCGAGGGCCTGCGCCAGCAGGAAGAGCTGGTCGCGCGGCGCGCGGTGGAAGCCTTCGCCGATCCGGACGTCGACCCCAACCGGGTCGAGCGCCAGCGCGAGGAACTGGACGAAAAGCACCCGTCGCTGGAAGAACGCGCACGCCGCTGCGAAGAGCGCGCCAGGGACAGCGACGCGCAGCTGGCGCGGTTGCTGCCGGAGGCCTGGAGCGGACTGGCGCAGTACGCCCGCGACCATGGGCTGGAACTGGATTTCGACGCCAGCGCCTGGCGCCCGGCGCGCATCGTGCTGCAGCGCGAACTCACCCAGCTGCGCGACACCGAGCTGGTGCAGTACGAGGAAGAGGCGCGCCAGGCCTATGCCACCGCGGTGGACACCTTCCGCACCGGCGTGGCGTCCACCCTGTACGACAACTTCACCCGGCTCAGGACCCAGATCGCCAAGCTCAACCGCACCCTGCGTGCCAGCCCGGCGTTCTCCAACAACGAGCGCTACCAGTTCCATTACGAGGTGGTGCCGGAGTTCCGCGACCTGCACCGCTTCATCCAGCGTGCCGCCGACATCGGTGGCGAGGACACGCTGTTCGAGAGCGCCGGCCAGGTGCCCGAGGCGTTCCGCGCGCTGGTCGAGGACAAGGCCGCCACCCACGTGGCCAATTCGCCGCTGGACGACTACCGCCGCTTCTTCCGCTTCGAGGTGCAGATCCGCCAGGAGGACCGGGTGATCGGCAGCCTCAGCGAACGCATGCGCTCGGGCTCCGGTGGCGAACACCGCGCGCCGCTGTATGTGATCGCCGGTGCCGCGCTGGCCGCGGCCTACGGCAAGAGCGAGGCGCAGCCGGGCGGGTTGGGGCTGATCCTACTCGACGAGTTCGGCGACAAGATCGACGCGCAGAACGCACGCGCCACCACCAATTACCTGCGCTCGCTGGGCCTGCAGCTGGTGCTGGCGGCACCGGATACCGCCCAGGGCACGCTGTCCGGCGTGCTGGACAGCTACATCGAACTGTTCCGCGACGGCGACCTGCTGCAGGCCGAACGCATCGAGGTCACCGAGGCCGCACGTACCCTGCTGCTGTCCGACCAGTTCGACCTGCACCCGGAACTGCTGGCGGCGGAGACCGAGCGCATCGAGCGCGAGCAGGCGACGTCATGACCCCGGCGCCGGGCCGCGGCTGACGCGCCGGCCCGGCATGTAACGCAACGCCGCGGTCGCCGCGGCCCATGCACCGGCCGCGGCGACCGACAACCTCAGCGGTTGCCGATGATTTCCACCCAGTAGCCGTCCGGGTCCCTGATGAAGGCCAGGTTCTTCATGCGCCCGTCCTGCAGGCGCTTCTGGAACGGCACGCCCAGCTGTTCGAAGCGCGCGCAGGCCGCTTCAAGCTCCGGCACCGACACGCAGATGTGGCCGAAGCCGCGCGGTTCGCTGTTGCCGTCGTGGTAGACCGGGCCGTCCTGGTGCTCGGTGCCATGGTTGTGGGTCAGCTCCAGCACGCCGGGCATGCCGGCCATCCACAGCCGGCGCGCGGTGTCGTCCTCGGGCACCTGCATGCCTTCCGGCACGTAGGCCAGGAAGTACAGGCTGAACGCGGCCTCGGGGAAATCGCGCCGGTCGACCAGGCGGAAGCCGAGCACGCGGGTGTAGAAATCCAGCGAGGCGGTGATGTCCTTGACCCGCAGCATGGTGTGGTTGAAGACGAAGCCGGTGGTCTCGGCCGGCG
Organism: Stenotrophomonas acidaminiphila; assembly: GCF_014109845.1. Taxonomy (NCBI): domain Bacteria; kingdom Pseudomonadati; phylum Pseudomonadota; class Gammaproteobacteria; order Lysobacterales; family Lysobacteraceae; genus Stenotrophomonas; species Stenotrophomonas acidaminiphila. The sequence continues at coordinate 1,345,734 of NZ_CP043567.1, forward strand.
GCTGCGCAGCCACGCCGGGCTGCTGGCGGAGAGCGTTCAGGCTCATGGCGTTGTTCCTGGTGAGGGGGGGGACGATTCTAGAGCGGCGCGCGGCAACGCATCGGGAACGCGGCGGGCCGCGTTCGCGGATGCCGCCGCCGTTGCGCGCCGGTCAGGGGTGCCGGGCGTAGAGCTGCAGGGTGCCGTCCTTGCCGAGCAGGGCGACCGTGAACGCGTCGCGGAGGCCATCGGGCGACTCCATGCCCGGCGAACCGATGGGCATGCCCGGCAGCACCAGCCCGCGTGCGGCCGGCTTCTCGCGCAGCAGGCGCTGCACGTCCGCGGCCGGGACGTGGCCTTCCAGCACGTAGCCGCCGACTTCGGCGGTATGGCACGACGCCTGCGACAGCGGAATGCCCAGGCGCTGCTTCACCGCCGCCATGTCGGTGCTGTCATGGGCCACCACGGTGAAGCCGGCCGCGCGCATGTGCTCGATCCAGCCGTTGCAGCAGCCGCAGTTGGCGTCCTTGTGGACGTGCACGACCTGCGCCGTCCGGGCGGCGTGCCCGGCTGCTGGCGGCGTGCCCGCCGCCGCTGGCGGGGCGGCATCGCAGGCGGCGACGGCGAAGATGGAGCTGGCGACGATCAGCAGGGCTAGCGTCCTGTGCAGCAGTGTGTTCATGTGATTCTCCTTCTGAAGGGGGCGGAACGCCGCGCGGCGTTCCGCCGTGGGAGCGGGGTCAGAACCAGAACCGCACGCCGGCCACCCAGCGCGATTCCCGGGTGGCTTCCCCGGCATCGCGATGCAGGTCGGCGCTGCGGCCGAAACGGCGCTCGTGCACGAAGCCGACGTACGGCGCGAAGCGGCGGGTGATCTCGTAGCGCAGGCGCAGGCCGGCGCCGACGTGGCCCAGTCCGCTGCCGACGCCGCGGCGCGGGTCGTCGTCGGCGGCCACGCTGGCCTCCAGCGACGGTTGCAGGATCAGCCTGTTGGTCAGCAGCAGCGAGTACTCCGCCTCCACCGCCAGTTCGGCCCGGCGCGGCCCGCCCAGGTAGGCGGTGGCGGCGAACTCGAACTTGTAGGGCGCCAGCCCCTGCACGCCGATGGCGGCGCGGGTCAGCCCGGGGGCATTGCCGCCATCATGGCGGACGCCGCCGACCAGGTCCCACCACGGTGAGATGGAATGGCCATAGAGCGCGTCCAGCGACCACTCGCCGAGCCGGCCCTCGCTGCGCTGGCCTTCGCTGCGCAGCCACAGGCGGTCGATGTCGCTGCCGACCCAGCCCTTGGCCGCCCACGACTGGCCGCTGCCGCGGGCGTTGTCCCAGGCCTCCAGGTGGTCGAACAGCACCAGGCTGTTGATGCCGGGCGCATGCTGCATCGCATGCGGCGCGAGCGTGGGGAACGCCGCCGCCAGGTCCGCGGCGGTCGGCGTGGCAATGGGCTCGCGCGGCACCTGCATGGCCGCGGCGCCATGGCCGGCGTGATCGCCATGGCCCGCGTGCATGCCCGAGTCCGAAGAGGTGGCGGGCATGGGGCGGGCATGGGCATCGACCGTAGCAGGCTGCGCATGATCGCCATGCATGTCGTGCCCGGCATGGGCGTCATGGCCGTCCGCGGATTTTCCGGCGGGCGGCTCCATCGCGTGACCGGCATGCGGGTCCGCGGCCGGCTGTGGCGGCATCGCGTGGGACGCATGATCCATCGGCATGGCGTGGCCTGCATGCATGCCAGCTTGACCGGACATGCTGGCCGGTGTCCCGTGGCCGGCATGCGGGTCGGGCGCTGGTTCGACTGGCTTCGCCGTCGGCATGTGCGCGGCATGGCCGGCATGCGGGTCGCTCCCCGCGGGTGCGGCGGGAGCCGCTGATGCATGACCCGCATGCGGATCCGGCTTCGCGGTGGTTCCATGGCCGTGATGGCCGGCATGCGCATCCTGTGCGGCGGCGCTGCCGGTGGCCGCGGCCAGGGCGATGAACAGCAGGGATCGGGTCGTCGTCTTCATGCCTCGATCCTCACTTCGCGCATCATGCCCGCTTCCATGTGGTACAGCAGGTGGCAGTGGAACGCCCAGCGGCCCAGCGCATCGGCGCGCACGCGATAGCTGCGCCGGGTCCCGGGCGGCATGTCGATGGTGTGTTTGCGCACCTGGAAGCGGCCGTCGGCATCCTCCAGGTCGCTCCATACGCCATGCAGGTGGATGGGGTGGGTCATCATCGTGTCGTTGACCAGCACGATGCGCATGCGCTCGCCGTAGTTCAGGCGCAGCGGCTCGGCACCGGCGAACGGGACGCCGTCGAAGTTCCAGGCGAACTTCTCCATGTGCCCGGTCAGGTGCAGCTCGATCTCGCGGCCGGGTTCGCGCCCGTCCGGGTCCTCGAACAGCGAGCGCAGGTCGGCGTAGGCGAGCACCTTGCGGCCGTTGTCGCGCAGGCCGATGCCGGGGTCGTCCAGCCGCGGCGAACTGGCCGAGCTCTGCATGTCCACCAGCGGATTGCCGCGCTCGCTGGGGGGGTGTTCGGGCGCGCTGCCGCCCAGGCCATGCCCGCCGTGGGCGCCATGCCCTGCATGTCCGCCATGGTCGCCCTGGGCCATCGGCATCTTGCCGTGGCCGCCACCGTGGTCGTGGGCCATGTCGGCCATGGTCAGCAGCGGCCGCGGATCCAGTGCCGGCACCGGCGCCTGCAGGCCGTGGCGCACCGCCAGGGTGCCGCAGGCGTGGCCGGTGCGGCCCATGTCCTGGGCGAAGATCGTGAACGCGTCCTGGCCGCTGGGCTCGACGATGACGTCGAAGGTCTCGGCCACCGCGATGCGGAACTCGTCCACGCTCACCGGGTGGATGTACTGGCCATCGGCCGCCACCACGGTCATCTTCAGCCCCGGGATGCGCACGTCGAAGTAGGTCATCGCCGAGCCGTTGATGAAACGCAGCAGTACTTTCTCGCCGCTGCGGAACAGCCCGGTCCAGTTGCCGGCCGGCGCGGTCCCGTTCATCAGGTAGGTATAGGTGTGGGCATTGATGTCGGACAGGTCCGACGGCGTCATCCGCATCCGCCCCCACATGCCGCGGTCGGCGAGGGTGGCGCGCAGGCCGTCGCGGCGGGCGTCGCGCATGAAGTCGCCTACCGTGCGCTGGTAGGTGTTGTCGTGCATCGGCATCTTCTTCATCCGCCGGTACAGCGCGGCCGGGTCCAGGTCGGTCCAGTCCGACAGCAGTACCACGTGCTCGCGGTCGAAGCGGTACGGCGGCGGCTCCAGCGGGTCGATCACCAGCGCGCCGTACAGGCCCGCCTGCTCCTGGAACATCGAATGGCTGTGGTACCAGTAGGTGCCGGACTGGCGCAGCTGGAAGCGGTACTGGAAGGCCTCGCCGGGGGCGATGCCGTCGAAGCTCAGCCCCGGTACGCCGTCCATGTTGGACGGCAGCAGGATGCCGTGCCAGTGGATCGAGGTCATCTCGTCGGCGAGTGTGTTGGCCACGCGGATGCTGACCGTATCGCCCTCGCGCCAGCGCAGGATCGGGGCCGGCAGCGAACCGTTGACGGTGACCGCGCTGCGCGCGCGGCCGGTGAAATCGACCGTGGAGCGGCCGATGGCCAGGCTCAGGTCGGTGCCGCGCAGCTCATTGGCGGCCAGCGTGCGGGGAACGGCGGCCAATGCGCCGGATGCGCGCCACAGCCCGCTGCCGGCGACGACGCCGCCCAGGGCCAGGCCCTGCACGAAGCGGCGCCGCGACAGCACCGAGCGCGGGTCGGAAAGGAAATCGTTTTTCATGGGAACTCCATCGGCCGACCACCGGCGAAGGCGGACGGCAACTGCGGATTGCCGGGAGGCACTGGCGCATGGCGACGATCGAGGTCACCCGCGCAGCGCGCTGCGGGCCTGGGGGATGGCCGCCACGCGCGGGCAGGCCGCGCGGCGCCGATAGCCGGATCAGGCGATGGGTGGCCGGTGCAGCTGGCGCGGGCGCACGTCGTAGCGCCCCGGCGCAGGGTCGGCGGGTTCGGCTGAGCGCGCGATGGCACCGGCCGGCGACGCCAGTGGCGTGGGCAGCATGTTGCAGTGCTGGGTGCAGTCGCAGTGCTTGCCGTCGTCGCAGGACGCGGCCGGCGGCTGCGGCTGCCTGTCGGTATCGTGCATGCCGCCGCCGTCGTGGCAGCAGGCGTGGTCCACGCCCCTGTCCATGCCCACGGCCTCGGCGACCGCGGCCGCAGTGGCCGGCATCGCCATCGCCGTGGCCGACCACACCGACCCGATCGCACCGGCGATCAGGGACAGGCACAGCAGCAGGGGCAGCAGGATGCGCGGCACGCGGGGTCGGGATGGAAACCTGCGCGCACCATACCATCGTGCGGCGTGCAGCGCCGCTGGCGGCGGCGGCCGTTCCCGTCCGCAGTAGAATCGGCTTCAGCTTTCATCAGAGTGTGTGATCCATGTCGCAGCGTGCCTGGGTGGCGGCGGCCATCCGCAAGATCGAAGCCGATTACAACCGCTCGGCCGATACCCACCTGATTCCGGTGGACCTGCCCGGTTTCCCCGGCATCGACGTCTACCTGAAGGACGAGTCCAGCCACCCGACCGGCAGCCTGAAGCATCGCCTGGCGCGTTCGCTGTTCCTGTACGCGCTGGCCAATGGCTGGCTGCGCGAGGGCTGCCCGGTGATCGAGGCATCCAGTGGCTCGACCGCGGTGTCCGAGGCCTACTTCGCCCGCCTGCTGGGGCTGCCGTTCATCGCCGTGATCCCGGCCAGCACGTCCCCGGAGAAGATCGCCGCCATCGAGTTCCAGGGCGGCCGCTGCCACCTGGTGCAGCGTGCCTGCGACCTGAACTGCGAATCGGAGCGGCTGGCGCGCGAAACCGGCGGCCACTTCATGGACCAGTTCACCTACGCCGAGCGCGCCACCGACTGGCGCGCCAACAACAACATCGCCGAATCGATCTTCAAGCAGATGGCCGAGGAGCCGCACCCGGTGCCGGAGTGGATCGTCTGCAGCCCGGGGACCGGCGGCACGGCGGCCACACTGGGGCGCTACGTCAGCTACCGCCGCCACGACACCCTGATCATGTGCGCGGACCCGGAGGTATCGGTGTTCTACGACGGCTACTGCGCGGCGCTGGCCGGCGCCGACTGGCGCGACCTGGCCTGCGAGGGGGGCTCGCGCGTGGAGGGCATCGGCCGCCCGCGCGTGGAACGCAGTTTCATCCCCACCTGTGTCGATGCGATGGTCAAGGTGCCCGACGCCCTGAGCCTGGCCGCCATGCGCCATGTCAGCGCCACCCTCGGGCGCCGCGTCGGCGGTTCCACCGGCACCAATTTCATCGGCGTGCTGCAGGCGGCACAGCTGATGCGCGATGCCGGCCGCGACGGGTCCATCGTCACCATCCTGTGCGATGCCGGCGAGCGCTACGCGCACAGCTATTACGACCCGGCCTGGTACGAACGCCAGGGCATCGACGTGGCCGCCGCCGACGCCGCCATCGCCGCGGCGGTGGACGGGCGGGGGCTGCCGGCGCTGCCTTGTGCGTGGCTGGAGCCGTCGCCATATCGGAACTGATGCCGGCCCCGCCGGACCCGTTTCCAGGACCGTCTCATGAATTCCAACCCCCTGCTCGACTTTTCCGGCCTGCCGCGTTTCGACGAGATCCGTCCCGGCCACGTCACCCCGGCCATCGACGCCCTGCTGGCCGAGGCCGAAGCCGCGGTGAAGAACGCCGAAACCGTGGCGCCGGTGAGCTGGGAGACCTTCGTGACCCCGCTGGACGACGCCACCGAGCGCCTGTACCGCGCGTGGGGCCAGGTCGCCCACCTGCAGGCGGTGGCCGACACGCCGGAACTGCGCGAGGCCTACAACGCCAACCTGCCCAGGATCAGCCGTTTCGGCAGCGCGATGGCGCAGAACCCGGCGCTGTATGCGCAATACAAGGCATTGGCGGCCTCGCCGGAGGCCGCGGCGTTCGACCCGGCCCGGCGCAAGGTGCTGGACAACGCGCTGCGTGATTTCCGCCTGGGGGGCGCCGAGCTCGACGACGCCGGCAAGGCGCGTTTCGCGCAGATCCAGCAGGAGCTGTCCGCGCTGTCGGCCAGGTTCTCGCAGAACGTGCTCGACGCCACCGACGCGTTCGCCCTATATGTCGAAGACGAAGCGGAAGTGTCCGGGCTGCCGGCCGACGTGCTTGCCAACGCCCGTGCCGCGGCCACCCGGGATGGCCGCCAGGGCTGGAAGTTGACCCTGCACATGCCCTGCTACCTGCCGGTGCAGACCTATGCCGACAGCCGCGCGCTGCGCGAGGCGCTCTACCGCGCCCATGCGGTGCGTGCTTCCGAGTTCGGCGACGCCGCCCTCGACAATGGCGCCAACATCGAGCGCATCCTGGCCCTGCGCACCGAACTGGCCGCGCTGCTGGGGTACGACAATTACGCCGGGTACTCCATCGCCACCAAGATGGCGACGGCCCCGGCGCAGGTGCTGGATTTCCTGCGCGACCTGGCCGTGCGCGCCAGGCCCCATGCGCAGCGTGACCGCATCGAGCTGGAAGCCTTCGCCGCCGCGGAGCTGGGCATCGGCCGGCTGCAGGCCTGGGACCTTGCCTATGCCAGCGAAAAGCTCAAGCAGGCGCGCTACAGCTACTCCGAGCAGGAGGTGAAGCAGTACTTCACCGAGCCCACGGTACTGGCGGGCCTGTTCGCGGTGATCGAGCGCCTGTACGGCCTGCGGGTGCAGCCGGACCGGGCGCCGGTCTGGCATCCGGACGTGCGCTTCTACCGCCTGGTCGATGCCGACGGCGC